>NZ_JACHCO010000001.1:0-265471 GCF_014207165.1 Rhodanobacter sp. MP1X3
TCAACCACTTGCAACCGATTCCTCGTGTTGCGTCTAAGACGTTTCGTCCTAGGTGAGCCGCCCATTCTATATCGTTTTTTGTGGCCGTCAACACCTTCGTTTCACTTTTTCGAAGATGCCGCGACTCGTCAAAACTGCGTGGACGACTCCGGGCCGCGCATCATACGAGCTACAGGAAAAAGCACAAGCACTAAATTTGAATATCGCGACTAAACCGCATTACACCGCGCGTTTTCAGACTGACACGAGACGCACCCGGGCAAAGTTGCGCTTGCCCACCTGCAAGACACCTTCAAATCCCACGCTGAAAATACGTTGTGCGTCTTCAGCCACCTCGGTGTCGATGCGCACGGCACGCTCCTTCAACTTGCGACTTGCTTCTGAATTGCTGGCCGTGATGCCTGCCGCCGTAAGCAATGCGGCGAGCCGGATGCCTTCGGCCGGAACGGCGATGTCGTTGAGCGGAAGCAGCGCGGTATCCCCTTCGCCACGCACTACCGCATGCCAACCGGCAATCGCCTGCTCGGCGGCGGCGGCATCGTGAAAGCGCGTGACCAGTTCGCGCGCGAGACGCAGCTTGGCATCGCGCGGATTCAACGTCCCATCGGCGATCTCGCGCTTCATCTGCGCCAGCTCATCCAGTGACACTTCAAAGCTGAGTAATTCGAACCAGCGCCACATCAACTCATCGCCAATCTTCATCGTCTTGGTGACCATGTCGATCGCCGGCTCGTTGATGCCGATGTAATTGCCGAGCGACTTGGACATCTTGTTGACGCCGTCCAGGCCTTCAAGCAGGGGCATGGTCAGCACGATCTGCGGTGGCTGGCCGTGGTGTTCCTGCAGCGCTCGCCCCATCAGCAGGTTGAATTTCTGATCGGTACCGCCGAGTTCGACGTCGCACTTCAACGCGACCGAGTCGTAACCCTGCACCAGCGGATATAGAAACTCATGAATGGCGATCGGCTGTTGCGATGCGTAGCGCTTGGCAAAGTCATCGCGCTCCAGCATGCGCGCCACCGTATGCTGGGCGGCGAGCTTGATCAGATCGGCAGCGGACATCTGGCCAAACCATTCGGAGTTGAAGCGCAGCTCGGTGCGCTCCTTGTCCAACACCTTGTAGACCTGACTGGCATAGGTCTCGGCATTGGCCAGCACGTCCTCGCGGGTGAGCGGTTTACGAGTGACGTTTTTGCCGGTCGGGTCACCGATCATGCCGGTGAAATCACCGATCAGGAAAATCACCTGATGGCCCAGATCCTGAAACTGCCGCATCTTGTTCAGCAATACGGTGTGACCCAGATGCAGATCGGGCGCCGTTGGATCGAAGCCTGCCTTGATGCGCAGCGGTCGACCGTTTTTCAGGCGCTCAATCAACTCTTCTCGCTTGATGATTTCGTCGGCACCGCGGGTAATCGTCGCCAACGCCTGCTCAAGCTCGCTCATGTATTTCTCTCGGATCGCAAGGTAATGAATCGGCCGTCATCGAAAGTCGTGACTATGCCAAAAGGTTAATTGTGCGTTAATCGGTAATGCCGCGCAAACCCTTGATGCAAAAGGGCGTTGACGCGATTTACACATGACAGTTATGGTACGACCTGTTTGCAATTCTGTATTGGCGGGCGGGTAAAAATGGCTGAAGAGAAGCAGGGCGCGCGTCAAGCGCGCAAGCAGGCCATCTGCCGCAAGGCCCAGCACCGTCACTCCCATTTCTACGAGCGTTTCGCACACTGGTCACTCCACCAGTCAGACGTTGTCGAGCCGATTCACTGGCATCGTGAGCGCTGGGTGCTCGCTGGCACCGCGCTGCTTATCACTCTGCTGTCCGGCTTCATCATGCCGGCCTGGGCCAGCGCGATGCGTCCCGCCGCCGTGCCGGAAGCTCATACATTACTGTCTCTTGCCTTGCCCAAAGTGGCAACGGTGAGCGCACCCACGCCAACCGTCGATGACTGGCAGGTCGTGCATGTGCAGCCTGGTCAAACGCTATCGGACATCTTCACTGGCCGCGGCTTGAGCATGACCGACCTGCAGAAGGTCATGGACGCATCGGGCACTGCCAAATCGGCACTGCACAATATTCACCCAGGTGAAGAATTCGATTTTCTGCTGGGCAGCGGTGGCAATCTCAAGGGTCTGCGTTTCGACCAGGATGACGCCAACCGCGCCACCGTGCGTCTTGACGGTGACCATCCCTCGGTCAGCATCCAGCAGCGTGATATGGATACACGTGAGCAGGTTGCCCATGGTGTGATACGGAGCAGCCTCTATGCTGCGGGCGATCAAGCCGGCATGGACGCAGCAATGGTCGGCAAGCTCGCTGATCTGTTCAAGTACGACGTCGATTTCGTGCAGGACCTGCGCGAGGGCGACAGCTTCACCGTGATTTACGACGACATCTATCGTGACGGCGTCCGCTACGGCGAAGGCAATATCGTTGCCGCCGAATTCATCAACCAGGGCAAGCGCTACACCGCCTATCGATTCAAGAAGGCCAGCGGTGACTATGGCTGGTTCAGCGAAGATGGCCGGCCGATCCAGAAATCGTTCCTGCGTATTCCGGTCGACTTCACCCGTATTTCATCCACCTTCAGCGTGGCGCGACTGCACCCGATTCTTGGCCTGATGCGCGCGCACAAGGGCGTGGATTACGCAGCGCCCACCGGCACACCGATCCATGCCGCCGGCGATGGTGTGATCAAGTTCAAGGGCTGGATGAACGGCTACGGCAATTTCGTCATCATCCAGCACAGCAGCACGATCAGCACGGCCTACGGCCACATGTCGCGCTACGGTACCGAACGTGTCGGCCAGCATGTCACCCAGGGACAGGTCATCGGCTTTGTTGGCATGACGGGTTTGGCCACAGGGCCGCATCTGCATTATGAATTCCGCGTCGATGGCGTACAACGCAATCCGCAGACGGTGACGCTGCCCAAACCCGAACTGCTACCCGCGGTACAGCTGGCCCGATTCAAGGCACAGGTGGTACAGCCGCAGCTGGCGCGACTGACGGAGTTGGACGCCCGTATCAAGCTCGCCCACGCGAACGCCCCTGCCAACAACGACAACTGAGCATGGCACGAGCGTGACTGATGATTCGGCGCTCTATATCGGACTGATTTCCGGCACCAGCGCCGATAGCATCGACGCCGCGTTGGTCAGCTTCGAAGGTGGCTTGCCGCAAGTCCATGCCACCTATGCGCACCCGTGGCCTTCCACACTGCGCGAACGCATGCTCAGCTTGATGCAGGACGAAGCGGCGCTGGATCTCGATGCATTTGGACATCTGGACGTCGAAATCGGGCACTGCTTTGCAGAGGCCGCGCTGCAGTTGCTGGAACAAAGTGGCACACCAGCTCACTTGGTGCGAGCGATCGGTTCGCATGGCCAGACCATTCGTCACCGGCCCACAGGGGACTATCCGTTCACCATGCAGCTGGGCGATGCCAGCGTGATTGCCGAGCGTTGCCACATCGATGTGATTGCCGACTTTCGTCGCGCGGATATCGCAGCCGGCGGGCAGGGCGCGCCGCTGTTGCCCGCATTGCACGCGATGCTGCTGGCGAAGGAAGGCCATGCCCGCGTCGTACTCAATCTTGGCGGCATTGCCAACATCACCGTGCTGGGTGCCGACGGCACGGTGCTCGGTTTTGATACCGGGCCCGCCAACGGATTGCTCGACGCGTGGTGCATGCGCCATCGTGGCGAGCCCTTTGATCGCGATGGCGCTTTCGCGTCCAGCGGCCACGTCGATGCCCACTTGCTCGAAGCACTCCTGGCCGATGCCTATTTCGCACTGCCACCGCCCAAAAGCACCGGACGCGAGCACTTCCATCTCGGTTGGCTGGCAGCGCATCGTGCCCTGGCTGGCATTCGTCCTGCCGATGTCCAGGCAACCTTGCTGGAACTCACCGCTCGCAGTGTGGCCGAAGCGATCGCTCAACAGACACCGACGACGGCCGATGTTCTTGTCTGTGGAGGCGGTACGCACAATCGCAGGCTCATGGAACGACTGACCGCACTGTTGGCGCCGCGCGTCGTCAGCAGCACGGCACAGCATGGCATCGACCCCGATTTTCTGGAGGCCGCCGCTTTCGCATGGCTGGCGCGCCAGCGCCTACTGGGATTGCCGGGCAACCTGCCGGCGGTGACGGGAGCGCGGGGTTCACGAGTGCTCGGTGCCATTTACTCGGCACCCACCGACGATGCGTCGGCATGGCGAAACCTCGGCCACAAGTAGAAGAACAGCAGTGTTGCTGGAATGATCGACAGTACGGTGATCACAAAGTACTGGCCATAACCCGTAGCCGCTGCGATGCCTCCGGCAAAGAAACCGAGTACCTTGCCTGGCAGATTGACCATTGAACTTAACAACGCGTATTGCGTGGCAGTGTGTTCACGATTGACCAGCGATGACAGGAACGCCACCGTCGGCGGGCCCAGCATGCCCAGCGTGAGGTTCTCCCCGGAAATCACCATGGTCAGCACAAGCAAATTGCCCGGATGCGCGATCAATGCCAGGTACAGAAGATTGCTGCAGCCACAAAGCACAACGGTGACACCCAGCGAGCGCCACGCACCCCAGCGAGCTACCGCTGCGCCACCGAGGAATACTCCGACGATGCCGATCCAGATGCCGTAGATCTTGGTGATACTGCCGATCTCGGTCTTGGAAAAGCCCATGTCGCGATAGAACGGACTCATCACGCCGCCAATGGTCGCCTGCTCGGGAATCTTGAACAGCAGGATAAACAACAGCGTCACAACGGCAATATGCCAACCATAACGGCGAAAGAAATCAGCAAACGGATCGATCACGCTTTCGCGCATGGCGGCACGCCAGCCGCGTGGAGCAACCAGGCGTACGTCAGGCTCCCGCGCCGCCAGTGTTGCCGCGATCGGTAAACCCATGGCGATCGCCATCACCATATATACCCAGCTCCAGGCGATGTGATCGGCGAGGATCAACGCCAGCGCACCGGCCAGAATCAACGCGATGCGATAGCCAAGCGAATACGTCGCGACCAGCGCACCCTGCGCCTCAATTGGCGCGATCTCGATACGGTAGGCGTCCACCGCGATGTCTTGTGTAGCGCCAAAGAACGCGACGACCAAGGTCGCGGCGACAAACGGAATCAATTGCGTCGGTGTCAAAAAAGCCATTGCCAGCAGGCCGGCGGCAACACCCAGCTGCGCAAATAGCAGCCAGCCGCGCCGGCGTCCCAGCCGTGAAAAGCCTGGGATACGCCAATGATCGAGTAACGGCGCCCACAAAAACTTGAGTGCGTACGTCATGCCCGCGCTGGCGATCATCGTGATGTCCTTCAACACGATGCCGTTTTCTTTCAGCCAATAAGCCAGTGTGCCGGCCACTAATAGAAACGGTAGGCCTGACGAGAAACCGAACAGCAGCATTGTCCAGGCCGCCGGCTGCGCAAACGATTTCCACACGGATGGCCTGGACGTCTTCACGTCACGCGCAGGCAGGCTTTTTCCGACCGACTCAATCGGCATAGTCGACGATATACGGCGCGTGATCGGAGAATCGCTGGTCGCGGTAGATCGAGCAATCCGTCAACCGCTCGCGCAGGTTTGGCGTGACGACCTGATAGTCGATCCGCCAACCGACGTTGTTGGCGCGCGCCTGGCCGCGGTTCGACCACCACGTGTACTCGACCGCATCGGGCTTGATCGCGCGAAAGCTGTCGACCCAGCCACGCTGCTGGAACAGCAGATCCAGCCAGGCACGCTCCTCGGGCAGACAGCCGGAGTTTTTCTGATTCGAGCTCCAGTTCTTGATGTCGTTCTTGGTGTGCACGATGTTCCAGTCGCCGCAGATCACATAATCGCGGCCGCTCTTCAGCCAGCCATCGAGGATCGGCGTGAACCACTCCATCGCCTTGAACTTGAACTGCTGACGCTCGTCACCGGACGAGCCCGACGGAAAATACAGCGATACGACAGACAGGTTGCCAAAGCGCGCCTCGATATAGCGACCTTCGTTATCGAACTCGTCCCAACCCAGCTCGGTCAGCACCTGATCGGGCTCTCGCTTGGCATAGATGGCGACGCCGCTATAACCCTTCTTGCTGCTGGCGTCCCGATAAAAACAGTGGTGCCCATCGGGGCGAAACATCGGGTCGCCGAGCTGATCTTCCTGCGCCTTGGTTTCCTGCAGACATACGACATCCGCATTTTGTGTGCGCAACCACTCGAACACACCCTTGGTCGCGGCGGAGCGGATGCCATTGGCATTGAGGCTGATGATGCGCATGAGGTATTCCGGCAAGTGATGCGTGATCATAACAACCTCGGGCCAACGTCATGGACCACGACGAGCGGTACCATGGTCGCTGTGCGCCGTGCGGCATCAGCACGCTGAACGATGCATCCTGAATTTTCCTGCCCTGAACATCCACAAACGAGGCGACCTGTGCACGATTACCAGCGCGACTTCATCGAACTCACGCTCAGCCGCGAAGTGCTGCGCTTCGGCGAGTTCACCCTGAAATCCGGTCGGCTGAGTCCGTACTTTTTCAACATGGGGCGGATCGATTCCGGTGCCGCTCTCGCACAGCTTGGCCGCGCTTATGCCGCCGCGGTGGTGGACTCCGGCATAGAGGTCGATATGTTGTTCGGGCCGGCCTACAAGGGCATTGCGCTGGCAGCGGCAACCGCCATCGCGCTGGCCGAGCAACATCAGCGCGATCTTCCCTGGGCCTACAACCGCAAAGAAGCGAAGGATCACGGCGAGGGTGGCACGCTGGTCGGCGCACCGCTGAAAGGTCGCGTGCTGATTGTCGATGATGTGATGACCGCCGGCACAGCCGTTCGCGAATCGTTGGCGCTGATTGAAGCCCAAGGTGCCACCGCTGCGGGCGTATTGATTGCGCTGGATCGTCAGGAGCGCGGGCAGGGCGAGCGGTCGGCCGCGCAAGAAGTGACGGCCGACTATGGCGTTCCGGTGATTGCGATTACCAGCCTCGACGACGTGCTGGCCTATGCAGGTGAACGGCCGCAGCTGACCGATGAACACGAGCGCCTGCTGGCCTACCGCGATCGCTATGGCGTCCAGCGCTGAGCACAACCCGTGCACTGCCAGCGTTGGCGACAACTGCAAACAGAGCATGCCGTATCGCCGGTTATACTGACGGCAACAGGGGGATTTATGCGCAAATTGTTATTTGTTTTTACCGCCGCCGCGTTGTTCGTAAACGTCGCGGCACATGCCCAAGCGCCGACCACAGGCAGCGGCATCCGCTACAAGTGGCACGATGGACAAGGCAAGCTGCACTTCAGCGACAGCCTCAATGCCGAAGCCATGAAATACGGTTTCGACGCGGTGAATGACCAGGGGATGGTGATCCAGCACGTATCGCGCCAGTTAACGCCGGACGAGCGGGCTGCGGCTAACAAATTAGC
Organism: Rhodanobacter sp. MP1X3; assembly: GCF_014207165.1. Classification (NCBI taxonomy): domain Bacteria; kingdom Pseudomonadati; phylum Pseudomonadota; class Gammaproteobacteria; order Lysobacterales; family Rhodanobacteraceae; genus Rhodanobacter; species Rhodanobacter sp. MP1X3. The sequence goes on from NZ_JACHCO010000001.1 coordinate 7,426, forward strand.
CGCCGAGCAGGCGGCAAAACAACAGGCCGAACAAAAGCGTCACGACGCCGAAGCGCAGATGCTGGATGCCTATCCCGACGAAAACTCGTACAAGATTTCGCAGCAACAGGCGCTCGATACGCTGGACCAGCAAATCCACACCACCCAGCTCAATTTGAAGACCCAGGAAAAGGCGCTGACCGACCTGCTTGGGCGAGCGGCGGAAATAGAACGGACGCAAAAAACGGTGCCGAAATTCATCAACGACAGCATCGCCAACCAGCGCGCCGTGGTTACCGGCCAGCAAAATACCTTGCAGCACCAGCAAGCGCTGCGCACGCAGATGGTCCAGGATCAGGCGACTCAGCTGGCGCGCTATCGTGAACTCAAAGCGGCACAGGCAAGTCCAGCGCAATAGTTATTGTCATTTAGATGGTTAGATCAGACTCATGGATCTGATCATTTTTAAAAAGGGCCGGTGCAGACCGGCCCTTTTTTATTCGGCTTCGAATCAGAAACACCGCACTATCAAAACGGCATCTTCAGCGTGAAGTCGACTGCCAGTAGCTGCTTGCGGAAAACCTGCTGAATGCGCTTGAGCGCCACCGCATCGTCAGCCTCGAAACGCAGCACAAGCACCGGCGTGGTGTTGGAAGCACGCACCAGCCCCCAGCCATCGGGCCAATCCGCGCGCAGCCCGTCGATGGTGATCAGCGTGGCGTCACCAAAACTGGCCTGCTGCCGCAATTTATCCATGAACGTGTAGTGCTCGCCTTCGGCCAGCTCGATCTTCAATTCGGGCGTGGAAACACTTTTCGGAAGCGTGGCGAAGATCTCTTCGGGCGTACGCCCCTGCATATCGCCGCCGAGGATTTCCATCAGTCGCGCCGCCGCGTAAATACCGTCGTCGAAGCCGTACCAGCGCTCCTTGAAAAAGAAGTGTCCGCTCATCTCGCCAGCCAGCTCCGCACCCGTTTCGCGCATCTTGGCCTTGATCAGCGAATGGCCAGTGCGCCACATCAGCGGGCTACCGCCAGCATCCAGAATCTGACCCTTGAGATGGCCGGTACACTTGACGTCGTAGATCACCGTGGCACCGGGCTGACGTGACAGCACATCCCGCGCAAACAGCATCAGCAGGCGATCGGGGAAAATGATCTCGCCCGAGCGGGTCACCACACCCAGACGGTCGCCGTCGCCATCGAACGCGATGCCCAGGTCGGCGCCGGTACTCTTCACCGAAACAATCAGGTCTTCCAGATTGTGCGGGTCGGATGGATCGGGATGGTGGTTCGGGAATGTGCCATCGACTTCGCAATACAGCGGAATGACATCACAGCCAATGCCTTCCAGCACCTGCGGTGCCAGCGCGCCAGGGATGCCGTTGCCGCAGTCGACGACAATCTTGAGCGATCGTTCGACTTGCACGTCACCGACGATTTTCTCGATATAGTCAGACGTCACGTCAACTTGTCGCAGCGCACCCTGACCGTCGCTGTTGAGCGCGCCTGTGGCGATACGCTGATACAGATCCTGGATCGCGCCTTCGGATAGCGTCTCGCCACCGACCACAATCTTGAAGCCGTTGTAGTCCGGCGGATTGTGGCTGCCTGTGACCGCTACACCGCAACCGGTGTTGTATCGAAACGCTGCGAAATAAACGACCGGGGTCGACACTGCGCCGATATCGATCACGTCGATGCCGGCAGCACGCAGACCATCCGACAGTGCACCAGCCAGTTCGGGACCGGACAGACGACCGTCTCGGCCCACCACGATTTCGCGCAGGCCCTTTTCGCCCATCAGCGTGCCGATCGACTGACCGAGTGCACGGGCAACCTCCTTGTTCAAGGTTTTTCCCACCACACCACGCACGTCGTACGCGCGGAAAATGCTGGGATCGAGCTCGATTGCCGGTGCAGAGGGCAACGGCGGGGAGGGTCGCGCGGCAGCTGCCGCGGTGTCGACCGGTGGACTGAGCTTTTTAATTCTTGCGGGCAGCGCCACCTCTTCGGGTTCAGGCGCTGCGGATTCAGTCGCACGGATGCGCAGGCGCAGCAGAAAAAAGGCACCCCCGATCCCTAACAGAGTCAGCAGAGCTGCCAGTGGCCACACGTGCGGCAGCACGATAAACGCATCCGGCAGCCCCGCATAGACACTGAATGCGCTACCGGCCACCGGCTTTCCCGCTACCTCTGCTATCGCCGACGTGGCGCCATCGGAGGACAAACCCATCTCTCCATGGTCGTCGCCCTGACGAAGCTCGAGCCGACCACCGGCTGGCGACACCGATTCGAACAGTTGCTGCAACGGCGCAAACGGCAACTCGACCCAGACCCAGACCGTCGGTTGTTGCGATGGTCCCAGCGGCACGATGAGGCTGAGATGACGATCCCCATTACCCACGGATACGCTTTGCATCAATGAAGGGCCATCGGCACTCCGCGCCGCCATCAACTGGGCTGCCTTGGCATAGCCAAATTCGTGATAGTTGGCGTGCAGCACTTCGTTCAGATCACCGCTATACAACTCCAGCCTTTGCACCTGTGGAAGCTGCTGGCGAAGCGCCAAGGCGCTCTTGACCGGATCGCTCATCACCGTGGCGGGATCGACCGAGCCCAATACTTTTTGGACCTTGCTGCGCTGGGCGGCGATCTCGACGGTCAGCGCATGCACGGCCTGATCCTGCGCCGCATGAACGCGCTCGATCGAACTGCCCTCTTCAGCAATCAACCAGGTCTGCCATGCGCAAAAAAGCCCGAGCAGGAACAGCAGCGTCGCGCCGGCCAACGGCAGCTGACGCCGCCAGTCAACCTGCGAATGCCGCAAACGTCCTACCGCGATGCTCAACGCCATGTTCCATCCCCGAGATTTTGGTTGCAGCCCCCCAACACATCCAGCCCATCCTACCTAATTGATACCGGTAGAACCGAACCCGCCAGCACCACGTTCGCTGACAACAAATTCCGTCACGACATTGAGGCGTGCCTGTGCGACCGGCACCAGTAGCAGTTGTGCGATGCGATCGCCGACGTCGATGGTGTACGGCTCGATGCCGCGGTTCCAGCACGAAATCATCAGCGGCCCCTGGTAATCCGCATCGATCACGCCAACCAGATTACCCATCACCAACCCATGCTTGTGGCCCAGGCCCGAGCGCGGAACGATCAACGCACACCAGCCCGGATCGCCAATATGAATGGCGATGCCGCTGGGCACCAGCACACTCTCGCCGGGCGCCAGTGTCAGTGGCCGCTCCAACGCCGCGCGCAGATCCATGCCGGCGCTGCCGATGGTCGCTGTCTCAGGTAGCGGAATGCTGTCGCCAAGGCGCACATCCAGAATTTTCAATGCTATGTCGATGACCGGTCGATTCATCCGGCGCGGCTCGCGCGATAGCACTGCGCAATCTGCGTAATGAGCTGACGGGCAAGCTCGGGTTTGGCTGCGCGCGGCAGCTCGATCGCACCATCGGCCCAGTAGACGCTCAACGCGTTGTCGGCCGCTTCGAAACCGAGGCCTTCACCCACCTGATTGGCAGCAATCATGTCCAGCCCCTTGTTTCGCAGCTTGTGCTGCGCGTAGTTCGCGACATCGTGCGTCTCGGCGGCAAAGCCGACCAGAAACGGATGCACCGGTTTGGCTGACAGGCTAGTGAGGATGTCGGGGTTCTCACTGAGCTGCAACGACAGGCCAGCCCCATCGCGCTTCTTCAACTTGTGCGCGGAGACATCGTTGGGTCGGTAGTCGCCGACCGCCGCCGCGCCGATGTAGATGTCTGCCAGAGCCGACGCATCCAACACGGCAACATGCATCTGCGCCGCGCTGCGCACATCGATGCGCCGCGCTACGCCAGCTGGCGTAGGCAGACTCACGGGCCCTGCAACCAGGGTCACGTCGGCACCGGCCAGTGCGGCGGCTTGCGCGACCGCAAAGCCCATGCGGCCCGAACTGCGGTTGCCGATGAAGCGCACCGGGTCGATATCCTCATAGGTCGGGCCGGCACTGACCACCACATTCAATCCGGCCAGCGAACCGTCGCCAAACGACGCGGCCATGGCATCGCGCAGCTCGTGCGCTTCAAGCATGCGGCCGCTACCCACGTCACCGCAGGCCTGGTCGCCCGACGCCGGACCAAGCAGGCGCACGCCGCGCTGGCGCAGCGTCTCGATATTTGCCTGAGTGGCCGCATGCGCCCACATCTGCTGGTTCATCGCGGGCGCTACATACAGCGGCGCTGCACTGGCCAGACACAGTGTGGTCAGCAGGTCGTCGGCAAGGCCGTGTGCCAGCCGCGCGAGAATGTCTGCACTGGCGGGTGCGATCAAAATGCGTTCGGCCCAGCGCGCCAGCTCGATATGCCCCATCGCCGCCTCAGCCTGCGTGTCCCACAGACTAACCCGCACGCTCTGGCCCGACAGCGCCTGAAAGGTGGTTGGGCTGACGAAATGCGTGGCGCTTTCCGTCATCACCACGCGCACGTCCGCGTCCAGATCGCGCAGGCGGCGAACCAGTTCGCAGGACTTGTAAGCGGCTATGCCGCCGGACACTCCCAGCAAGATACGGCGTTTGGCAAGACTCATGTAGGGCGGGCCTGACAATCGGGCAGACCGCTAGCTTACCGGATTCATTTGCCTCATCCGCTGCCTTTGATGTGCAGCAGCTGGCAGTCTGACGGCATGAGTATTCGAGACTGGCCCGAAGGCGAACGTCCCCGTGAAAAACTGCTATCCCGCGGCAGCGCCACGCTGTCCGATGCCGAGCTATTGGCGGTACTGCTGGGCAGCGGCAGCCGCGGGAAGGATGCCATTGCACTGGGTCGCGAGCTGCTCGGCAATGCCGGCAGTCTCGGCGCGCTACTGAGCAGTCCTGAGCAGCAGATCCGCGCCGGAGGCCTCGGTCCGGCCAAAAGAGCACGGATTGCCGCCGCGCTGGAATTGGCGCGGCGCAGCCTCGCCGAAGAGCTGCAGCAGCGGCAGAGTCTGGGCAACCCACGCGACAGCGGCGATTATCTGCGCGCCCGACTGCGTCATCTGCCTTATGAGGTATTCGGCTGTCTTTACCTGGACAACCGCCACCGGGTGCTGGCCTTCGAAGAACTGTTTCGCGGCACTATCGATGGTGCCAGTGTGCATCCACGCGAAGTCGTACGTGCCTGTCTGCAGCACAACGCCGGCGCGGTGATCTTTGCGCACAATCACCCGTCCGGAGTGGCCGAACCCAGTGCGGCCGATCGTGCGATCACGCATGAACTGCGTGACGCCCTGCAACTGGTCGGGGTACGCGTTCTCGATCACCTGGTGATCGGCAGCGGCGAGCCGGTATCAATGGCGGCGCGGGGGCTGCTGTGAGCTGCTACCACCGCCGCTACAAAATCCTCGGGCACAAAAAAGCGGCGTAGATAAACCACGCCGCCGGGCCGATTTTAGTGAGGGAGAGAGCGGCGTCTCCGGATGCCATGCATGGAGGGGAGTCATGTCAGGCACCTGCTTATCTTCGCCATGCTGCATGACAACCCGATGACCTCTGCCGTTCGAGAGGAGTGCTGCAGGTCTCCGAAACTTATACACAAAATGGTGATACCGCCCCCTGCAGAGGTCATTGTGTATACGGATCGAGGTATACATCGTAAGTATTTAATAATAATCATTTATTTATCGACTTTTGCCGATTCTGCCCATACCACCAACAGCTTGCGTTACCCAAGTCCTGATTTCCCCACAGACTTATCCACAGGCTCAAACACCGCGGTGCATCAAATCAGCACCCGTTTGCACGCGAGATGCCCGCAAAGTCGTTGAGGCGCCGTATTACCGCCTGCCGCATAAGGCGGTCTGTTAAGATCGGCGGTTCCATCCGAATTCGATCTCACCCGTGAAAGCACAGCTGCGCGAACTGGTTCTGCAGGCAATCAAGTCTTTGCAAAACGACACCACCCTGCCCGCGGACCTGGTGCTGCCCAGTTTTGTGATCGAACGCGCGCGCAGTCGTGAGCACGGCGACTTTGCCTGCAATATCGCGATGCTGCTGGCTAAACCGGCTCGTGCCAAGCCACGCGAGCTAGCCGACAAGCTGGTCGCCGCGCTGCCCGCCAACGCCCTGGTGGAAAAAGTGGAGATCGCCGGACCCGGTTTCATCAATTTCACCCTGGCCGCCAGCGCCTATCACGCAGAAATTCGTCAGATTCTCGATCAGGGCGATGCTTACGGCCGCAGCGAAAGTGGCGCGGGCAAGACCGTGGGCGTGGAGTTCGTCTCCGCCAATCCGACCGGACCATTGCATGTGGGCCACGGCCGCAATGCCGTTATCGGAGACTGCCTCAGCCGCCTGTTCGAGGCCACCGGCTGGAACGTGAAGCGCGAGTTCTATTACAACGATGCAGGCGTGCAGATCGCGAATCTGGCGATCTCCGTGCAGGCGCGCGCACGCGGCGTGACACCGGACGACAGCAGCTGGCCGGAAAACGGCTACCGCGGCGATTACATAGCCGACGTGGCGCGCGCCTACCTCGATCGTGAGTCGGTGATCGCCGATGGCGAAACGGTGGTGGGTGCCGGCGATGTCGACAATCTCGATGCAATCCGCCGCTTCGCCGTGGCCAGCTTGCGCCGCGAGCAGGATCTCGACCTGAAGGCGTTTGGCGTTGGCTTCGACGTCTATTTTCTCGAGTCGTCTCTCTACAGCGACGGCAAGGTGGACGAAACCGTGCGGGGATTGGTCGCCCATGGCCACACCTACGAGAGCGAAGGTGCACTGTGGCTGCGCACGACCGACTACGGTGACGACAAGGACCGCGTGATGCGCAAGTCCGACGGTACGTTCACTTACTTCGTGCCCGACGTGGCTTACCACCTCAGCAAATGGCAGCGCGGCTACCAGCACGCCGCCACCGTGCTGGGCTCCGATCACCACGGCACCCTGGCGCGCGTCAAAGCCGGCTTGCAGGCACTGGACGCCGGCATCCCGAAGGACTGGCCGGAGTACGTGCTGTACCAGATGGTCACGGTAATCCGCGGCGGTGAAGAGGTGAAGATTTCCAAGCGCGCCGGCAGCTATGTGACTCTGCGCGATCTGATCGACGAGGCCGGTCGCGATGCCACGCGCTACTTCCTGATCGCTCGCAAGACCGACTCGCAGCTGATCTTCGACATCGATCTGGCGCGCTCGCAGAGCAACGACAATCCGGTGTATTACATCCAATATGCGCACGCTCGCGTGTGCAGCGTGCTGCGCCAGGCGCCCGAAAAGGGCTTCACCTTCGATCTGCAGGATGGTCTTGCGCATCTCGCCCGGCTGGACAACGAACACGAGCAGATCCTGCTGACCGAGCTGTCGAAATACCCGGAGCTGGTCGAGGCCGCCGCAGTGAATCTGGAGCCGCATATCATTGCCGCGTGGCTGCGCGAACTGGCCAATGCGTTTCATACTTACTACAACTCGCATCAGTTCCTGGTCGACGACGACGCGCTGCGGAACGCGCGCCTTGCACTGGTGGTCGCCACCCGGCAAGTACTGAAGAATGGTCTGGGTTTGTTGGGCCTGAGCGCCCCGGAGAGCATGTAATGGCACCACGCAAGGGCAAGGGTCGGCAGGCCGTGCGCAATAACAGCGGCGGCTTTCCCGGCTGGGGTTATGCGGTGATCGGCATCGTACTGGGCGTCATCATGACGGCGGTGGTGATGCGCGGATCGCTGTTCGACAGCCTGCACAAACCCGATGGCCCGCAGGCCAATCCGCAGGCCACCGCGGAAAGCAGCAGCGATCCTGGCGTGGTGCCGGCAACCTCTGCCGAAGCCGCGCCGAAAAAGCCGCAGTTCGATTTCTATTCCGTGCTGTCGGAGAAGGAAGTGCGGATTCCCGATGCCGTGATCAGCGCACAGGCACGTGCCGAACAGCAAAAACAGGCGGCTGCCCAGCAGCAGGCTGCCGCTCAACCAACCGCCGCAGCGCCGTCAGCGCCCGCCAATACGAATGCGCCGGCGGCTATCAGCGAAACCATTACGGCCGCACCCGCCGCCCCGGCACCGACCTCCGCGGCTAGTAGTGGCTATCTGCTGCAGGTCGGCGCGTTCCCGAACCCGTCCGACGCAGAAACCTTGAAGGCAAAACTGGCCATGCAAGGCTTTGTCGCAACGGTGCAATCCGTCAATGTCGGTGGCCAGGCTTACCATCGCGTGCGGCTGGGACCGTTCCACTCCGCCACGGATCTGGAATCGACCAAGCAGCGGCTGGCCAGTGCCGGCATCAATGCGATTGCCCTGAAGGAAGGCAAATAGCTCAGGCTTAACCGCGCACATGCCTCATGCACAAGTTGCATAAGAGGCGCCGTTTTTGTTTGGACGGCTAAAACGACATCGCGTGTTTAACCGGTTATGCTCAGGGTTCGTCCCCGTATGGATCGTGCCCATGAAACGACTGCTGTTGCTGCTTACCTTGCTGATCGGTGTCAATGTGTCTGCCGCCGAACTGCCGTATAACACCACCGCCGATGCGAATGCCGACGTAGCGCACGCGCTGGCCCAGGCCAAGGCAAGGCATACGCCGGTGCTGCTGATCTTTGGCGCCAACTGGTGCGAGGATTGCCGCTCGCTCGATCGCGCGCTAAAGACCGAAAAGAATGCCGGGCTGATCAAGCAGCAGTTTCAGGTGGTGAAGATCGACGTCGGCAACTTCGATCACAACCTCGATATCACCAAGCGTTACGACGATCCGACCAAGAACGGTATTCCTGCGGCAGTGATCGTGTCGCCGGACGACAAGATTCTCTACTCCACGAAAGCGGGCGAACTGTCGAACGCGCGCCGGATGAATGACGATGGCGTCTACGGCTTCTTCAAGCAGGCGATTGCCACGTCGCAGTCCGCAACGAAGTAACCGCTGCGGGTTGGAAATGAGCTGGGCGGGCCTGAGCCGCTCAGCTTTTGCGCTTCAACCGGATCAGCGCCGAAATATCGTCATCGCCATAGCCCTGACTCATCAGCTCGGCGTAGTCGGCCAATGACTCTTTGATGAGCCGGCTATCGATTCCGGCCTGCTCGGCGATACCGCGTACGATACCCAGGTCCTTGTGCAGCAGGGCGAGCTTGAAGCCCACGCTGAACTCATCGCGCAGCATCGTCGCGCCGCGCTTTTCCAGAAACCAGTTGCCGGCCGCGCCAGCGCCCAGCGTGGGAATCAGCCGCTCCGGATCGAGTCCGAGCGCCTCACCCAAGGCGAGTCCCGCGCACACCGCCTGGGCGATGCCGGCCACCAGCACCTGGTTGACCGCCTTCGTCGCCTGTCCCGCCCCGACCGCACCGAGATGGGTCACCTTCAAGGCATAGGCTTCCAGCACCGGCCGCGCACGCTCGAGCACGTCAGCATCGCCACCGACCATCACCGACAGCTTGCCGTTCTTGGCGCCTTCCACCCCGCCGGACACCGGCGCATCGAGGAAATGCGCGCCGACTTCGCCAAGGCGTGTCGCGGCACGTCGTGCGGTGTCCGGCGCCACGGTCGAATGATCGATCACGATGGCCCCCGGCTGCAGCTGCGGCACCAGCGCTTCGATCGTGGACAGTACATCGGCATCGGCGGTGACGCACAGCGCAATGACATCACACTTCGCGGCCAGCTCGGCCAGCGTGTCCGGTGCGGTTACCTCTAGCTGTTGCGCCAGCGCCGTCGCTTTTGCATGCGTACGATTGGCGACGGCAACCAACAGGCCGTGCTCATTAAGATGGGTCGCCATCGGCGCACCCATCGCGCCCAGACCAATGAAACCTGCCTTGATGCTCATCTGTAGTCCTTGAAGGGTTGTCGATTTTCGCGCTGTACGCAACTAACCGTATCTACTGCATATGCCAGCCGTGGCTGACCACGATCGACTGTCCGGTCAAGGCGGCGGACGGGAAAGTGGCCAGATACAGCGCCGTCTGGGCGATGTCCTCGACCGTAGTGAACACGCCATCGACGCTGTCTTTCAGCATCACGTCCTTGATCACCGCTTCCTCACTGATACCCAGCGAAGCGGCTTGTTCGGGAATCTGCTTTTCGACCAGCGGCGTGCGCACGAAACCCGGGCAGATCACATGCGAACGCACGTTATGCGCAGCACCTTCCTTGGCCAGCGTGCGCGCCAGGCCAAGCAGGCCATGCTTGGCAGTGACATAAGCCGATTTGAGTTTCGATGCCTCATGCGAGTGCACCGAGCCCATGTAGATCACCATGCCGCCCCGGCTCTTGTCGGTCGTGTCATCTTTTTTGTACATGTGCTGCAACGCGGCCTTGGTGGTCAGAAAGCCGCCGTCGAGATGGATCGCCAGCATCTTTTTCCAATCGGCGAAATCGAACCGGTCGATCGGGTTGACGATCTGCACACCGGCATTGGAGACAAGGATGTCCAGACGTCCAAACGCCTTGACCACCGCATCGGTGCCGGCGTTGACGGCGGCCTCGTCGGTCACGTCCATCGCGATACCGATCGCCTTGCCGCCAGCAGCATTGATCTCGTCAGCCACCTTGTCAGCAGCTTGCTGGTTGATATCGGCAATGGCTACGATGGCACCATGCTGCGCATATACCTCGGCAATAGCCTTGCCGATACCGCTGGCCGCACCGGTGATCAGCGCCACTTTGCCGTCGAGACTTGTCATACCGACTCCTTCACGCAAGGGAAGTACCGATGATAGGGCGACTCGATACCTGGCCCTTCCAGACTCGGGCCTCTGCGAGTGCACCGGAAGCCTGCAGGGAGATTCAGGATTGAATCGGGTGCAGTGCAAACCAGCCCAGGCAAAGCGCGCCGGCCACGATGCAGTAGATGCCAAACGACGCCAGACGTCCGTGGCCTTCGAAATAACGCATCAGGAAACGCACACTGAGATAGGCGGCGATAAAGGTCAGTAATCCGCCCAAGGCGGCGGTGGCGAGCTGGGCGTGGTCATGCAGCAGCTTCGGCAATTCCAGCACGCCGGCCGCAAGAATGATCGGCGTGCCTAGCAGGAACGAGAATTCTGCCGCGTCCTTGCGGCTCAGTCCGACTCGACTGCCTGCGATCATGGTCAGGCCGCTGCGCGAAAAACCGGGAATCAGCGCACCAATCTGCGCAACCCCCACCAACGCAGCCTGCACGAGGGTCAGGCGTTGGGGTCCGCCCTGCGGCGCATCGTCCTCGCGCTGGCGACCACCGAGCCACAACACGATGCCATTCACCATCAGGGCCAGCGCCACAATGCGCAAATCGTGGAACAGATGTTCCAGCGGTTTTTCCAGCCACAGACCCACCAGGCCTGCCGGTATCGTGCCGACAATCAAACCCCAGGCCAACTGTCCGTCGTCACTGGAGCGGCCGCGTAAGGTGCCAAAAAATCCCTGGGCAACAGCCATCCAGCGGGCGCGGAAATACCACAGCAACGCCATCGCTGTTCCCAGATGCAAAGACACCAGAAACGGCAGCAGCGCCGGCGTATGTTTGTCCAGATGCACACCAAATAGCGCCGGAACCAGCAAGGTATGACCGAGACTGCTGACCGGGAACAGCTCGGTCACACCCTGGAGGACACTCAGCAATAGCAACAGCAGTACATTCATCTCGTCGTCCTTACTTCGATAGTCATGCGCGATGCGCGCCGATCACTCTGCGCAAGAGGGATCCGCATGGCGTAAGTAGTGATCAGGCGATTTCCGCCAAATAGGTATAACCAAGCAATCCTCGGTGTAGCGATCCGGTGAGCAATGCGGCCTCTTCGCCAACGATACCGGCTGCAGTCATCTTGTCAGCATAGGCTGCGCGCAGCGCGGCCAGGTCGTAGCCGACGTAATCGAGCATCAGATCGGTGGTGTCGCCGCTTCGCTTGTGCGCGAATACATAGCTGTCGCCGTCGACCCGCACGTTGACCGCATCGGTGTCGCCGAACAGATTGTGGATGTCGCCCAGCGTCTCCTGGTACGCACCAACCATGAAGATCCCGAGCCGATAGCTCTCGCCCTCGTTCAACGCATGCAACGGCAGGCTCACGTCGACGCCCTCGGCATCGACATAATGATCGATGCGGCCGTCCGAGTCGCAGGTGAGGTCGACGATCACGCCGCGGCGCGTCGGTTGCTCGTCGAGCCGGGCGATCGGGGCGATCGGGAAAATCTGCCCGATCGCCCAGATATCCGGCACCGATTCGAACACCGAGAAATTGACGAAGTATTTGTCGACCAGCTTCTCGTCCAGCTCGTCCAGCGCCTGCCGGTGCGAGCGTTCGGCAGGCAGCAGGCGCGTGCGTACGGCGTTGGCGATGGCGTAGTACATCTCGTCCAGCCGCGCGCGATCGGTCAGCGTCAGCTGGCCCAGCGCGTACAGGGCCTGACCTTCGGCAAGATGATGCTGGGCTTCGTGGAACAGTTCCAGCGGTGGGCGGCGATCCAGCTCCTCGTGCGTTTCGCGCAAGCGGCGCAGCACGGCCGGCTCGACCGCATCCGGCGGTGGAATCGAGCCGGTCGGCACTTCTTCCACTTCGGTGACATTGACCACCATCACCGCGTGGTGTGCGGTCATCGCACGCCCCGCCTCGGTAAGGATGTGCGGCGCGGTCAGCCCCTCCGACTCCACCGCCTCGGCCAGCGACTGCACGATGGTGGCGGCGTACTGGTCGATCGAATAGTTGATCGAATTGTGGCTGCGCGAGCGCGTACCTTCGTAGTCGACGCCAAGGCCACCGCCAACGTCGACGATCTCCAGCGGCACGCCCATGCGGGTCAGCTCGACGAAATAGCGCGTGGCTTCGCGCATGCCATTGGCAATGTCGCGCACGTTGGAAATCTGCGAGCCCATGTGGAAATGCTGCAGCTTCAGCGTGTGCTTGAGCCCGGCCGCATCCAGCCGCTTGATCAGCGTGAGCACCTGATCGGGCGACAGGCCGAACTTGCCCTTGTCGCCACCGGTGTTCTGCCACTTGCCCGCGCCGATGGACGCCAAGCGCACGCGCACGCCGAGCAACGGCTCTACACCCAGCGCCTTGGCCTCGGCAAAAACATGGTCGAGCTCGGACAATTTCTCGATCACGATATGCACGCGCAGGCCCAGCTTCAGCCCGATCAGCGCGAGTCGCACATACTCACGGTCTTTGTAACCGTTACAGATCACGATGGAACCGGGTCGCGCCATCGCCAAAACGGCCATCAGCTCGGGCTTGGAGCCGGCCTCGAGGCCGAAGCCGTGCGTGCCCGCGGCCACCAGCTCCCCGGCCACGCCGCGCTGCTGGTTGACCTTGATCGGGTAGATGGCCGTATAGCCGCCCGCGTAATTCCACTCGCCGATCGCCTTGGCAAACGCGTCCTGCAGCCGCGCCAGGCGATCGGCCAGGATGTCAGGAAAACGCACCAGCAGTGGTAACCGCAGGCCCTCTTCGCGGGCGCAGGCCACGATACCGGGCAAGGAAAGGACGGGGCCGGTCGGGCCGCGGGGACGCATCACGATATGACCGGCCGCATCGACGTCGACATAGCCGTCGCCCCAGTGCGCCATCGCATAGGTATCGCGGGCGGCGGCGGTATTCCACTGTTTCGCCATGGAAGGCATCTCCTCAAGTAACCAGATCTGGACGGCCGTGAGCGTCGTGCCCAAACAGCCTGTCACTAGCAGATGCGTCGCAGCGGCGAGCCTTGACGGCGTTGTCCGCTAACGCGCCGCCAACAGGGCTACGCGTCATCGGGCACGAAGTTCGGCCGACCGGAAGCCTCGCACGCCGCGGGGCCGATCGAACTTGCCGGCCGAACAACGCACTGCGCCGGTCAACCGAACCGCCATTGTAATGGTCACCTGTGACGATATGCGTATGGCAGTTGGACGCGCCTTGACGGCAAGCTTTTTTAGGATGCCGCCACAGCAGTTACAATGGACGACCCTAATCTCCCTTCGCACGTCAGGAACACCCGCCATGTCGCAGCAGCCCACGCCGAATGAAGCCCGCTGGTTCACCGAAGCCCACCAGGCTTCCGGCTCCTCCATCGGTTTCCGCACCGAGCAGCAGCTGCACGCCGAGAAGACGCCGTTCCAGACCATCGAGATCTACAAGACCACCGACTGGGGCAACCTGATGGTGATCGACGGCTGCGTGATGCTGACCACGCGCGACAATTTCCTCTATCACGAGATGATGACGCACCCGGCGCTGTTCACCCATGCACGCGCCAAGCGTGTGGTGATCATCGGTGGCGGTGACTGCGGCACGCTGCGCGAAGTACTCAAACACGAGGAAGTGGAATCGGCTGTGCAGGTCGAGATCGACGAGCGCGTGACGCGGCTGGCCGAGGAATATTTTCCCGAGCTGTGCGACAGCAACAACGACCCACGCGCCCAACTGCTGTTTATCGACGGCATCAAGTACATGGCCGAAGCGGAGCCGGAGTCGCTGGATCTGATCATTGTCGATTCGACCGATCCGGTTGGCCCGGCCGAGGGCCTGTTCAATTCCGCGTTCTACGCTAGTTGTTACAAGGCGCTGCGCCACGGCGGCATTCTGGTGCAGCAGAGCGAATCGCCGCTGGTCCATCTGGACCTGATCAAGTCGATGCGTTCGGCGATGCGCACTTCGGGCTTTTCCGCCGTGCGCACGCTGCCGTTCCCGCAGCCGTGCTACCCCACCGGCTGGTGGAGCTGCACCATGGTGCGCAAGGGCGGCGATCTGTCCGGCTTCCGCGAGCGTGGCGCGATCAGCAAGAATTTCCCCACCCGCTACTACAACGCCGACATCCACAAGGCCGCGCTGGCGCAGCCGGAGTTCATGCGCGAGGCTCTGGGCGAGTAATCGCGCGCGAGTCATCGAAGTGACACCACGACACGGCGCTTCCGCCGTGACGTGATGATTGGGCCACACTTCCTGGCCGCAGACTAGCGGGCCACAGGCCCGGCCTTTTGAAAGATTTGCTCAAACCTGATGCCCATGAACCAAGAGGTTCATGGCACGGGCGGTCGTGCGTTGGGCGAATACCCAACAGGACCATGAACACCGCAGATCTGCCAAGTCAATCGCATAATCCGCGCCAGAAGCCGAACTACCGCCCAAAACGGGCATCCGGACGCGCTGTGTTCCGCGGACGTTCGGTTTTCTTCGGATAGGGTGAAGGTGAATCAAGGACGTTCCATTTCGCATGGTGTGACGATCACCCCGGTCGCACATCTGTCTTGAGGCATGTTCAGAAATAGCCAAGGCCTTCACGTGTTCAAAAGCATCCTAGTCGTGTGTGTAGGCAATATTTGTCGCAGCCCTACCGCCGAGTACCTTTTCCGCCACCGCCTTTCCGCTACCGATATAAACGTTGAATCTGCCGGCCTAGGTGCGCTGGCTGGGAATGGCATGGATGCAACCGCTCTTGCTGTTCTTGCCGACCACGGCATTGATGGTGGCGCACACGTCGCACGTCAACTCAATGAAAACATGCTGCGCTCTGCAGAGTTGGTCCTGGTACTGGAGAAGCGTCATGTGGCCACGATTGTTCAAACCGCACCACAAGTCAGCGGCAAAGTTTTCATGCTAGGCAAATGGCAAGGGGACAGGAACATTCCTGATCCTTATCGCCAGCATCGCGTCGCTTTCGAACATGTCTACGACTTGATCGACGATGCAATCTCGAGCTGGGTCGAACGCCTCCAGTGATTCACCTCAACCCCCGCACATCAACGATCGTGCAAAGCAGGTAACGAATGCCCCATACGACCGATCAGAAAAAAGACGATGACAGCATCGACCTCCGTGAGCTCATTGGCACATTGCTCGACCGCAAATGGCTGATCATCGCCGTGACGCTTATTTTTCTGGTCGTCTCGCTGGCTTATGTGACGCTGGCCACGCCGATCTATCAGGCCGATTCGCTGCTCCAGGTAGAGCAAACCATGCCAACGCTGCCAGGGCTGAGCCAGCTCAGCCAGACCTTGGGAGCCTCCACTTCACAGGCCGTGACGGAAATCGCGCTGGTCACATCGCGCCGTGTGCTTGGCAAGGCGGTAAGCGATCTCAAGCTGGATATCCTGGTACAGCCATGGCGCTTTCCGCTGATCGGCGGCTACATATCACGCCATTACCTACCCGATCATCCCGGCGATGTGGCTCCGCCACATATAGGTCTTAGCCGCTACGCATGGGGTGGCGAAAAGCTGGACATCTATCAACTGGATGTTCCCACGCCACTATTCGGCAAGACACTGACTTTGCGGGCCGGGCAGAACGGCCAGTTCACCCTGTATGACAATCACGACGACCTGCTGTTGAACGGCGTCGTCGGTCAACCGGCCAGCGGACACGGTGTAACCATCCAGGTCGCAACACTCAAGGCCAATCCGGGTACCAGTTTCGACGTCGTCCGGCAGCGCACCCTGGCGGCCATCGATCAGCTGCAACAAAAGGATATCGATGCCGAGGAACAAGGCAAGGACTCGGGCATCATCCAGGTGACCTATCCCAACGCCGATCCTGACCTTGCGATCGCCGTACTGAACCACATCGACGACGAGTACGTACGTCTGAACGTGGCTCGCAACTCCGAAGAAGCCGCCCATCAGCTCGAGTTCGTCAAAGGCCAACTGCCCGGCGTGCGCCGCGACCTGGAAAAAGCGGAGGCAGCGATGAATGTCTTCCAGGTCAAGGCCCACTCGGTAGACATCACCATGCAGACCAAGGCCTTGCTGGATCAGTCCGTCGCCCTGGACAACAACATCGAGCAGTTGCGCATGCAACAAGCCGATATCGAACGTCGCTACACGAGCCAGCATCCGGCCTACAAGGCATTGATGCAGCAGATCGGCACATTGAATACGCAGAAGGACGGCCTTGAGAATCAGATCGGCCAATTGCCCGACACCCAGCAGCAACTGTTGAAGCTGGACCGTGATGTACAAGTCAGCAATACCACCTATACCAGCCTGCTCAATCAGGCCCAGCAACTCGATATTGCGCGCGTCGGTACGATCGGCAATGTGCGCGTGGTGGACGTGGCCGCAACCGACATTACCTCGCCGCTCAAGCCAAAAAAGATCCTGATCGTGTTGATCGCCCCGTTCCTTGGCTGTTTCCTGGTCATCGGATACGTGCTGCTGCTGCAGGTTTTCAACCGCGGCATCGAGGATCCTGCCAGCATCGAGGAAATCGGCCTGCCGGTTTATGCCTCTATTCCGCTGAGCTCGGCACAAAGTGAGGACTCCGCTCGCGAGCGGCGGCGCGATGGCAGACTGCATTTGTTGGCGGTTAATGCGCCGGCAGACCTGGCCGTCGAAGCATTGCGCAGCTTGCGCACCAGCCTGCACTTTGCCGGGCTGGAGGCGAAGAACAACGTGATGATGATTTCGGGCGCCAGCCCGAATGCGGGTAAAACCTTCATCTCGACCAACCTGGCAGCGGTGATCGCCAACGCCGGCCAGCGCGTGCTGCTGATTGACGGCGATCTGCGCCGGGGCGATTTGCACCGTACGCTAGGTGACAAACACAACAATGGTCTGTCCGAACTGCTCAGCGGCAAGATCGATCTGGAAAAGGCCAGACGCCATTCCACCGTGGAGAATCTGGATTTCATCCCGCGCGGCCAGGTGCCGCCGAATCCCTCGGAATTGCTGACGCACCCGAATTTCGGCGCGTTCATCGAGCGTATGGCCGCGTCGTACGATCAGGTGATCATCGATACGCCACCGATTCTGGCAGTGACCGACGCCGCCGTGATTGGTCGCCACGCTGGCATCAGCCTGCTGGTAGCCCGATTCGGCGTCAATCAACCGAAGGAACTGGCACTCGCCATGCAGCGATTTGAACAAAACGGTATCCCGCTCAAGGGCGCGATCTTCAATGCCGTGGAGAAGCGCACGTCCGGCTATTACAGCTACGGCTACGCTAACTATGGAAGTGCCGTTGACGACGGCTGAAGCAAAGTCGTCCGGGCGCCACCGGAAAACTTGGCTCAGCGCACACAGCGCAGAACCAGTTCCCGGCAATGGCGCCCCTCGGCATGGTGGCTCATCCAGGCGTCTGCCACGCACGGCCGTGTGGTTCCGACGGTCTGATTGTCGCTGTCAGCTGAATCCGCAGAAACAACCATGCCCTTGCACAAGGTAAGACAATTGCTCTTGAATCGATGGCGGTCACTCCATCAAATCGCCCTGCTCTGGGGCAGCTCCATCATTGCGGCCGGGCTCGCCTTCCTGACCCAGCTGGTGCTCGCGCGCCACCTCGATCCGGCAACCTACGGCATCTTCGGCAGCTCCCTGGCGCTGATTACCATGCTGTCGCAGTTTTCCGGCTTCGGACTGCAGGGCTTTTGGCTGAAAGCCTTTGGTCAGGAGGGCTGGACCGCCCAGCGCTGGGTCAGCGGCTCGCTGCATTTCGTGGTGCTCAGCACAGCTATCACCTTGCTCGTGTTTGCTGCCTGGGCGCAGTTCGGACCCAACGACGACACGACCCGAATCACCTTGTTACTGATGGCGCCCAGCATCGCCGGCCTGGCGGCCATCGAGCTAACCATCAGCAAGTTGCAGCTCGAAGAACGCTACATCTTCATCTCGCTGTGGCAGATTTCCCCGCAGGCTGCGCGGCTGATCCTGATCTCGCTGGCTTTTCTGTTCGTGAGCAGCGCCCATCGATTGGCCTGGATTGCCATCATCTACACCATCGTCGCGGTGGGACTGATTGCAGTCACCATCAAGCAGATCATCGAGATGGGCGCACCGGGCTTTGACCTTCGCGGACACGGTCCACGCAGCGCAACGCCGGCTTATCTGCCGCCCACCTCTTCAACTACCGCGACGCCCACCATCGGGACGGTGGCTCGGGAAGCATGGCCGTTCGGTCTCGATGTGATCCTGTACCTGGCCTATTTGCAGATCAGCAACGTATTACTCAAATATCTCGACGGCAACGAGGCGGCGGGCCTCTACTACGCCGCGTTCAATATCATGAACGCGATCTACCTGTTGCCCATCGTGCTGTACACGAAGTTCCTGCTGTCCAAGCAGCACCGCTGGGCACGCAACGACAAACCACGGCTGCTGTCTTCGTTGAAACTGGGCTCGGCGGCCATGCTGGCGATCGGCGTTGTCGCCATGCTTTTCATCTGGCTGGTGGCGCCCTACCTGGTGCCCCTGTTGTTTGGTCACAAATACGCCAATGCCTCGAGCTTGCTTGACATCCTGGCCGTGTGCGTGCCGCTGCGCTTTCTGAGTACCAGCGTCGGCTCGGTGCTGAGCACCGGCGACCACATGCGGCATCGGGTGAAGCTGAAAACCATCTGCGCCATCGTCTGCATCGTACTCAACGTGGCGTTGATTCCTCACTACGGCACCACGGGCGCGGCGGTAGTCACCGTCATCACCGAACTGACCCTGCTGCTGCTTTTCACGGTCAGCGTACTCAGGCGCTACGATCAATTGTTCACCGATACGTCTCCCCAGGCCGCGGAAGCGCATTCATGAAAAATGTGATTTTTACCGGCTATTACGGGATGAAAAACTATGGCGACGATCTGTTCGGCGTCGTCAGTACCTACGGTGCCAGGACTTGGTGGCCGCAGTTCTCTCCCACCATTCTCGGTCCGCGCATTACCGGGCAGACTGAGCGGTTCTCCGTGCCGACTTTCATCTCCGCCGACCACTACGCCAGCGAGGGCAAGGCCGGCAAGCTGATCCGTACACTTTTCTCCACCAAGGAACTGTTGAGTGGTGGCAAGTTCGTGTTCAGCGGTGGCTCGCTGTTTTCGTCCAATCGCTCCCGCATCATGGACATGGCCGAACGCATCTCCAGGCTCAGCGGCAAGAAGTTCTCGGCGATCGGCGTGTCGATCGGGCCATTCGACTCGCGCGCATCCGAGGACGCCGTGGTCTCTTTCCTGCGTCGTTTCGAGTACATCTCGGTGCGCGACCAAGCGTCATATGCGATGTTACAGAGCTATCAGCTCGATGCGCGCATCGCCGTCGGACGTGACCTGGCTGGCCTCGCACCAGCGCTGGCGGGGCCGATGGAAAAGACCGCAAGCGAGACCAAGGTGATCGGCTACGCTCCATGCAACATCGGCGGCAAGCCCGAGACCACCCGACGCATCGACGATCTGTTCGTCGCGACCGTCAGTAAACAGCGGAATGTTCGCGTCAAGATTTTCAGCCTCAACAGCCATGCCATCCATGGTGATACCGAACGCAGTCAGTACGTAAGCGAGCGCCTGAAGGCTACCGGCGTCGCCGTGGAACGAATCGAATATGCGGAACGCGGCGTTATAGGCACCTGGCGGGATATCGCCGCCTGCGATGCCGTGGTGAGCGTGCGTCTGCATGGTGCAATCACCGCCTATCTGTGCGGCGTACCCTTCATCCTGTTCGAGTATCACAAGAAGTGCAGCGACTTTCTGGACGACATCGGCCAGCCCGGTGCGATCCGGGTTGGTACCGACGACGCGGCGCTGGCCAATGAGCTCGCCGGAGATTTCGAACACAAACTCCTGCAACTGTTCACCGATCAGTCCGCTCCGAAGTTGTCCCCGACGCAATATGCCGAGGAATCGACCCGTCACTTCACCGGCGCTCCCTGGGTCAGTCAACACCAGTCAGTCGACGCCAGCGCGACGCGGCCTGAGTCATGAACACGCATCCCATCATCCCCGCATTCCGAGCGCCGCACGTCCCTGTAAGCGTCGTCATCCCGTGCTATCGCTGCGCGGACACGATCGCGCGTGCCGTCAAGTCCATCGCCATGCAAAGCCAGCTGCCTGAGGCAGTCATTCTGATTGATGACCTGAGTGGCGACGACACCCTGGATCAGCTCTACCTGCTCCAGACGCAATACCCGCCCGGCTGGATCCAGGTGATCGCGAAGCCTCAGAACGACGGTCCTGGTGCCACCCGTAATGCGGGGTGGGATGCGGCAACGACAACCTACATCGCCTTTCTCGACGCCGACGACAGCTGGCATCCGCGCAAGATCGAATTGCAGTACCGCTTGATGACTGACAATCCGCAGCTCGCGCTCAGTGGCCACCGTGGCGGTCACATGGAGACGTCAGGTCAACCAGCGGATGAGCCTGCACTGTCATCGCAATCCGATGGTCATGCCCGTGCCGTGAGCAAGACTCGGCTGCTGCTTTTCAACGAATTCATTACCCGTTCGGTGATGTTGCGCAGAGATCTCCCGCAACGTTTCGAACCCAAGAAGAAATACTGTGAGGACTACCTGCTGTGGATGCAGATCGTCTTCGCCGGCAACAAAGCCAGCGTGCTCGAGGTGCCGCTCGCCTTTGCCTACAAGCCTGATTTCGGTGCCGGCGGGTTGAGCCAACAGGTATGGCGCATGGAGCAGGGCGAGCTGGACAGCTATCGTCGGATTTTCCGTGAGCAACATATCGGCGTATTCACGGCGGTGCCGATCTACCTGTTTTCGCTGGCCAAGTTCGCAAGGCGCTACCTGCGTTCCCGATTACGTCGATGGAACAAAAAACCGGTCGGGCCCCATCAGCCCGTACGTAGCTAAGCCTCATTCTGCGGAGCCACTACGTTGCCGACCAACCTCAGATTCAGTCCGACCAAAGCCATCGCAACACTGCTGTTGGTGTTTCTGTTCGTCCAGATTCCGCTGACTCAAAACACGGATGACAAGACGCATATCAACGTCTATCACATCCTGCTGCTGCTGCTGCCTTTCCTGTATGTCCCATCGCTGAAGCACTTCCGCATCAATACGGCCACGATCTTCATCGTGGTACTGACCATCACGACGATCTTTGCCGCGCCGGCCTATGGCGCCGGCCTGCGCTCGACCCAGCTGGTCTTTGTAGTGATGGCCTTCTTCATGGGCAGCATGTACGGCCGCAAGTTCGACGATCAGGACTGGACGAAGATCTTCTCGATCGTGTTCGTCTGCACTGTGATCTTCGTCATCCTGCGCGACATCGCTTTTGCCGGTCAGCTGGCGGCGATCTACACACGTACCGGCTATGCCGCGAACATGCTCTACCTTTCCACCGGCGGGCGTAATATCGAGGCCAGCTTGCTGGTCATGCTTTCCATCCTGCTGCTAGGCACGCGCCTCTACTTCCCTTCGATCATGCTCGCTTTGCTCACCAGCGGCATGATGCAGTCTCGCGCCGGCCTGATTGGCACCGCCATATCGCTGTGGATCTTTCTCTGGCGTACGCGCAAAAACAAACTTTATTACCTGAATCTTGCACTGGGGCTTGCTCTACTGGTGCTCATGGCCGCGCTGATCTTCACTTCGGTCGTGGATATTCCGGTGCTTGACCGCTTCAACCTGAAATCGGAGACCGAGCTCGAACAAAACGGTGTCGGACGTCTAGTCCTGTGGCACTACGCTGGCGTCGCTCTGCACAAGAACCTGCTTGGCTATGGCATCGGCAACGGGGTGCCGGTGATGGAGAAACTATCCGGCATCGCGTTCGTGGAAAACAACGTCCACAACGTCTATCTGCAGTTTCTGCTCGAAGGCGGTGTGCAGTCTCTGGCCGCTTATCTGATCATGATCGTGGCGATTCTGTTCAAACGCGCCACCACGCCGATGCAGCGCAACGTCAAGGCGTACCTGATCTGTTATCTGGTCCTCAGTACGATCCAGTTCAACGGCTCCGAGGCCTACCTTTGGTTTTTCATCGGTGCCTTTTTTGCCTTTCCCAAGTGGACCGCAGACGAAGCTCCGACTCCCGTCGATCACCCGGGGCCGGCTCAGTCGTTGCCGCTTGCTTACCAAAACGACAACCCGGCACTGATCCATTTGCAGGAGCCTCGATGAGCGATTTCCGCAAAGATTGCCAACGCTACAAATCCTTGCCCGGCTACCGAGGCATGATCTGGTGGATGCTCGACCAATCGTTCTGGGTGATCCTGACCTATCGATTGATTGCCAGCGCTCAGGGCAAATGGTTCCATGCCCCGTTGCGCCTATTCGAGAAGGTCGCCGAGTTCATTTTCAAATGCTATGTGCCGACCACGGCCAAGATCGGACCCGGTCTGGTCATCTATCACGCTTTCGGGCTGATCATTAACGGCAAGTCGGAAATCGGCGCCAATTGCACGCTCTATGCAAGGGTCTGCATCGGCAACCGCTGGCCCGGTGACGGCACGCCGATCATCGGCTCCAACGTCACCATCGGCACGGGCGCGTGCATCTTCGGGCCCGTACTCATTCCTGACAACTACACCGTGAAGGCCAATGCCGTCATCACGCCATCGACCGTACTCTTTCATTGAGGCATTCAGCATGGATGACTTAACGTCGTGTCTCGTCACCCACCCCGGCATGACTTCCACAGTCGGGCCTCTGCAGCACCGAATCAACTATCGCCCGTCAGGAAAATTTCAATACGTCCAGACAACCGCGCCCACGCCGTGAAACATCTATGGGAATTTCTATGAGCGCAAGACCGGTACGCCTGTCCATCATCATCATCACCTGGAACGAGCTGGAGAATCTCCGGCGTTGTATCGATTCGCTGCTGGACAAAGTGGATTTCGAAAAAGACGAAGTCATCGTCGTGGACAACGGCTCCAGCGATGGCAGTGCCGAACTGATGGCCCAACATCCGCAGATTCGCTATTTCCCGCTCGACCGCAACTATGGCGTCGGCCCAGCCCGCAACCGGGGCTTGTTTCTGGCCCACGGCGAGTACTGCATGACGCTGGACAACGACACCATTTTTCTAACCCAAGATCCGGGCACCATCGTTGAAGATTTCTTCAATGCTCATCCAGATACCGGCGTGGTCGGTTTCCAACTGCTCAATGTCGACCGCACCCGTCAGGACTCCACGCGCCGCTTTCCGCGCTTCTATCAACCGATCGCCGCGCGCATCGCCGCCAGTCGCAAGCTGAAATTCGTCAACGATGAACTTGAGCGTCACCTGATGACCGATGTGCGCTTCGATGAAGCCAGCGACCCGATGGAAGTGGACTACGTGCTCGGTGCCAACCAGACCTTCACCAAAAAGATCGCCACGCTGCTGATGGGCTACGACGATCAGATTTTCTTCGGGCCCGAAGATGCCGAATTCTGCGTGCGCACGCACAAACTGGGCCTGCGCAACTATTACTGCCGATCCATCTCGATCGTTCACGACTACAAGCGCAGGACGCGCAAATTCTCGAAGCTCACCATCAAGCATCTGGCCGGCTTCGCCTACATGCTCAAGAAGCATGGCGGCATTTATCGCTATTCGCTGAGTGCGCGTAGCTGACATTTTCCTTGAATCATTTTCTCTGGAGTAAAGCCAATGAACCGACGTGATTTTCTTCGTCACTCGACCATGGCCCTGGCTGTCGCTGCATCCTTCGGTATGGGTACCGGAACTTCGTTTGCCGCGGCAACCGGGGGCCGCACTTTCTACCTGGATGGTGAAGCCGGCAACGACGGCGCGCCCGGAAACAATCCGCAGCAGGCGTGGCGCAGCATCACGAAGCTCAATAGCGTCACCTTCCAGCCGGGTGATCGCATTTACTTCAAGCGCGGCAGCAGTTTTCCCGGGCAGTTCCATCCGCAAGGCTCAGGCAGCGCCAGCCAGCCGGTCGTGGTGGACAGTTACGGTAGCGGCGCGCTGCCGCACATCCATGCCTATGGCAAAGCGCAGTGCTCGGTTTACCTGCACAACGTCGAGTACTGGACGCTGCGCAATCTGCAAGTCTCCAACAAGGGTACGCAGAATCAGGGCAATCGCGCGGGCGTCTACGTGCACCACGAAGATTTCGGCGTGGCCCACGGCATCGTGCTGGACGGCCTCTACGTGCATGACGTCAACGGCTCGCCGATCAAGAAACAGGGCGCCGGTGCCGGCATCATGGTCAACGCTACCGGCAAGCAGCGCCCCAGCCGCTACGAAGGCCTGCAGATATCCAATTGCAGCGTCATCAACACGCAGCGCAACGGCATTCATTTTCTGGCCGGCGGCAGCCGCGAGGGCGGCCTTGGCCGCAACGTGATCGTGCGCGGCAACAAAATTCAGCAAGTACCGGGCGACTGCATCCTGATCATCGGCTGCGATGGCGCCCTGGTCGAGCACAACACGGTCAGCAACTGCACGGAACTACCGCCCGGCGAAGCCGCCGCCGGCATCTGGCCGTTCAACAGCGACAACACCCTTATTCAGTACAACGAGGTCAGCGGTCATCAGGCACACGCCGACGGCGAGGCGTTTGATGCTGACTTGGCCTGCAACCACACGGTGATTCAATACAACTATAGCCACGACAATATCGGTGGCCTCGCGCTGATCTGCAACATGGGCAATAAGAATCTCGGCGCCGGCAATACCGGCACCATCGTGCGTTACAACGTCAGCATCAATGATTCATTGCGCCCGTCGAACAGCGCATCGGTGCGGATAACCGGTCCGGTCGAAGGCAGCGCGATCTTCAACAACATCTTCATCATTCCACGCCGCCCCAGCGGCGACGCTGGCACCTTGTTCAAGGCCGACAACTGGCAGGGCGTGCCGAACAACACGGCGATCCACGACAACATTGTCTTCGCCGAGCAAAGCCCCGGCGTGGAACTTGGCCTGGCCCAGAAAAACGTCCTCAGCCGTAATACCGTCATGGGGCCAGACGCGGCCGCTATTCATTCCATGGTGAGCGGCCTGACAGCCATGCCGGTGCCGGCAGCGAACGGCGCGAGCGCACAGGCGGAGAACCTCGACAGGATGCTTGAGAAATATCGGACATTTCGGCCCAGCCTGGCGACTGTCGTGCATTGGGCGCAGACGTGCTTCGTCAATGGCAAGGCAATACCCAACGCCTATGCGGTGATCGAGAATACGGCTCAGATGAGCTAGCTCGTCCCGCGCACGGGCCAACGGATTGGAGATCGACACCTTGTCGGGCCGGCATGGCGCGGCGAACGCGAATTCCCTGCCATTACTGGTGCATGAAATGGGGATATCACGTGCACCGCTACATCGCCAAAAGTCCAGGCGAGAGCGGATAAACCTCGACGGCCAATACCAGCCAAGAAAGGGTGGGGCGGACAAGAGAAGTCAATCCGCAGCCGACTGGCGGCCAAAATCTTCGCTATCTGTCAACGTCACGACGATGAACAGTATGCCGCTGTCGGTCTGCGGCCGGTCACTTGGCTAATACGAAACGCTCATAGCAAGCGTTAAGGCCTTCGCCGCCAGCGACTAGTCTTCCAGCGCTCGAGCATCAAATTCGTTGCGGCTCAGTGGCACCAATGCCGACTGGCTGGTGGGTTGAAATGGGAATACCCGCCGAAATACCGCTGCCGAATTAGATCCCATTATTAAATCTCATTCCCGGAAATATCCGGATGGATACGTACGCATTAACGGCCGACCAAACACCGCTTCACGCCATTCCGGAAAGCATCCACGCTTTGTGCACTTATCTTACCTGTACTATAAAAAATCTTAAGCGTTTGAGATTTATATCACACTAATGAGTTATGAATGGCCTGAATAAGGCATGACTATCGAATCCACCAAGAGCCGTAAGTAGTACCTGCTTGCAAGTGAATCTCGGGGTAATAAGTCCCGATTTAAACATCTCTTGGAACGTCATCTGGATTGCATCTGCGTTTAATCAAGAACGGCTTGGGTTACGGCCATAAAACTGAAAGAAAAGGCACGCGCCTGCAGCGATGCGGCGCGCAAGTCGCGATGTTCGAATTCGGTTGAAAGCAAATCCATTTCGAACAATGCAATCCAAGCTGAGGAGTCAACGTGTTAGACATTACCCGCTCCTATCTCCCCAGCCTGACGAAGTACCTCAGCTATGTCGAAGGCATCTACGCGCGAGGTCATTTGACCAATAACGGCCCGCTCGTGCGTGAGCTTACCGAGCGCCTTGAGGCCTACTTTGGCATACGCAATCTGGTGTTGGTCTGCAGCGGCAGCGCTGCGCTCGATCTTGCCTATCACGCCCTGGATGTATCTGGCAGCGTAGTGACGACCCCATTTAGCTTTGTAGCCAGCAGCAGCGTTCCGGCATGGCATGGAATCGAACCGATTTTCGCGGATATCGATCCACAAAGCTGGAACTTGGATCCTGGCGAAATCGAATCAGCCATTCGGCCAGATACGACGGCGATCGCTCCGGTGCATGTCTACGGAAACCCTGCAGATGACGCGCGCATTAGCGAGATTGCCCGACGGCATGGGCTGAAAGTGATTTATGACGCCGCACACTGTTTTGGTGTGCGCAAAGGCGGGCAGAGCATTCTCGATTGGGGTGATGCCTCGGCAATCAGCTTCCATGCGACGAAGGTGTTCCACACGATCGAAGGTGGCGCGGTGGTGTTCCGCGACGACGATGCCTGCGAGCGCGCTCGCCGCATGATCAATTTCGGCATGGATGCGCATACTGGCGCCATCGTCGATGTAGGTACAAATCTGAAACTGAGTGAAATGCACGCCGCCATGGGCCTGGCCATGCTCGACGACATGGATTACGTGATCGAACGACGGCGCAGTCTGACTGATCTTTATCAGCGGAGGCTTGGCGACCACGTGCAGTGCCAGAAGGTCGAACCCGATGTGACTACCTCCGGCAGTTACATGCCACTCGCCTTCGCCGACGCGAGTACATGCGAACACGTCGTAACGTTATTGAACGATCAAGACATCAGGACTCGACGCTATTTTTTCCCGTCGCTGGACGCGAACCTGCCGTATGCCCGGTTCGGCTCGACTCGACACTCACCGCGTATTGCCCAGCGTGTGCTGTGCCTGCCGTTGTATGCCGAGTTGCTGCCCACAGACGTGGAACGGGTCTGCGCGACGATCTTGAATGCCCTGCCGACGAAAACCTACATGGCCTCGCAGAGTGACTTGCTGTCGTGTTCGGTTGCGCAATGAATGCGGGCACCTTCAAGTTACCGCATACGTCGCTGATGGAGACCACGCATTGCCGAGAAGACATCCCGGGCTCACTCCGACTAACCGTCTGCGTCATCACATACAACCAAGCACCCTACATTCGTCAGTGCCTGGACAGCATCCTGAGCCAGGATCTCGATGAGCCATTTGAAGTTCTAGTGGGAGACGATTTTTCTACCGACGGCACCCGGAAGATCATCGAGGAATATGTCGCGCAATATCCCGGTGTCGTGCGTCTGCTTCCTGGCGAACAAAACCGGGGCGCGACAGCAAATTACTTCCTTACACATGCCGAGGCCCGCGGGGAATTCGTCGCCCATATCGATGGCGATGATTACTGGTTGCCAGGAAAGCTGCGTGCTCAGCTGGATGCCATGCAGCGACATCCCGAGTGCGCCATCTGTGCTCATGATTGCCTGGTCTTCGACGAAGCAACCGGCCGTATCGAGGCAAACCATTTCTTCCGCAAGCGGCTAAAGGTAAACCCGCAGAGCGAAGCAGTGCTCGACCTTGCCTTTCTTGCAGCACACCTTCCGTTTTTTGCTCACTCGACAAAGATGTATCGCCGCTCGGCCGCCGAGGGGCTGATCTACGAAGGGCGCGAAATGATCGATTGCCACTGGCACCTGTACCACGCGGGCCGAGGATCGATCGTCTACATCAACAAAGTTCTGGGCGCGTATCGCCGGGGCGTCGGCGTAAGCCATGCCTCGCTGAGTGTGCAGGTGCCAAGCCAATACCTGCGCGATATGTTCGAGGATTCTGTTGTCTATGGCGTTGCGCTGGGCATTCCACAGGCGGCATTGAACAGATCTGCCGCGAGAACCTATGGTCGCTGGGCGGTAAAGTTCGCGCTTGCCGGGCAGATGGAAGAGTTTGCGCAATACGCCAAAAAGTCGCGCGCATCGGGAAGGATCGCCGCCTATCTCTGGATCATGGAGATACTGGCTCCGTTTCCCTTCATGTCCCGCCGACTCGCAAGGTTGGGCGTCTGGGGGCTGCGCTTCTGGAATGAGCGCGATGAGATCTGAGCCATTGGGCTGCGCCATCGTAGGACTGGGGCCGGCAGGCGCAGGTTTCTTGTTCAATGCCTTCAAGAGCGGCAAATGCGAACGTCTTGCCGCGCATGGCCTGCTCATCCTGGATGGCGCAAACAGCGTTGGCGACGGGCGGCTCGGCGAGTATCAGGTGAGCGCCAACTCGGTCAACGATGTGTTCCTGAATTGTCTCGTGGACCCTGCGTTTGGCAATATCTTCATGCCATTGCAGCAGCTGCCCGCTTATCAGCGTATGCATGCAAACCCGCAGAGTGTTTCCATGCTCCCCGAAGTGGCGGCGGTGCTTGGCGCCGCTACCGAGCTGCTCGTTGCGCACATCGAACGGACTTATGGCGTGCTCGTGCGGCGGGCGAGCCGGGTCGAATCCGTCATCCGGCGGGGAGAGCATTTTGATTTGCGCGTGCGTGCGCCGGACGGTTCACGCTACGAAGTACGCACTGCTTCAGTCGTCATGAACATCGGAGGCACCCAGACGCCGCATCTGTTGCGGGATGCGCTGAGAGAAATGAAGCTTGTTGCGCCTCAAGAGGACGAGCGGATGCTCACCTCTGACCGCGTTCTCAGCGAGCCGGTAGCCGCGCTGCGAGCGCATTTCAGTCAATTGATGCGAGATAGTCAATCGCTGGTGGTGGTGGGCGGTTCGCACAGTGCATTCTCGGTGCTGGAACGTCTGGCGGTTGAGCTGGAAGCCGTTGGGCTGAAAGAAATCGTGCTGTTGCATCGCTCACCGATCAAACTGTTTTTCGAAACCCGCGAGGCAGCACAGCAGGCGGGATATGTCTTTGACGAAGAGAGCGATGTCTGTCCTGTGTCGGGACGCATCAATCGATCAGGGGGATTACGCTATCGGGCTTTCGAGATAGGCGGTGGTGTGCTGACCGAGGGCGTGGTGCCTGGCACGCGCGTAAAGGTGCGCACGTTGCCGGTCGGCGGCGGCGATGCTGTCGCCATTGCAGATGCCCAGGGTTGCCTGAATGCCTGTGCCGGCGTTATTCAGTGCATCGGCTATCAGCCCAGTCTGCCTGAACTGCTTCGCGACGATAAAGAGCCTGTCGCCCTGCGAGAAATCCAGGGAGGTCTTGATTCAGATGCGGCCGGCTGCCCATGTGATACCGATGGCCGTCGTATCGAGGGACTGCATCTGTTTGGGCTCGGCAGCGGCTTGGCCGTGGACCCGAAGATCGGCAGTGAGGCCTCGTTCCACGGACGCATCTACGGCATCTGGCAGTTCCATCACGACGCCAGCCGGCCGGCCCTGGAGCGCGTGCTGACCAAGGCGGCGTGGCATGAGCAACTCGCCCATTCGCAGACTCTTCATCGTTACCGCCTGGGTCGGGGAAGGCGTTAGGGCGTTAGGGCGTTAGGGCGTTAGTACGTCGGCAGCATCGCTGCCTTTCACAGTGCGGTCTCCAGATGCTGCGTTCGAGTCGCGACTCTGCTTACTCTCTCAACGAGATGAAGTTGAAACAGTGTTGTTATTTATCCGTGGCATCACGGCCGAACGGGAACTGGAAGACGCGGTGGATTTGACCGACGATTTGACGGCGCCCGGACTACCATCGCCCCACATGGCGGCCGAGACACCTTTCACGTAGATCGGATCCTTGGAAAGATTGACGGTGATCACGCCGTTGTTGGTCTGTACGGTCTGACCATTGCCCATCCAGTCGTAGACGACGACGGAGCTGGCGCCCGTGTTCACGCTGACGTTGTTGCGCGGACCGTAATAGTCCCAGAGCGCCAGCGTGGTATCGGTATCGTCGGTGTTCGCATAGGCATAGCCGATCGCGGTGCTGCCCAAGCCGGTGACCGGCTGCACGCCATGATGGCCTTCGAGCAGGTAGGTCATTGCCGAATATGCAGCGGCGGAAGGCTTTGGACCTACCTTTGCCGGGTGATACCAACCGTTGGCTGGATCGAGGTTGTAGTAGAGACCGTAGTAGCCCTGCTCGGAGGGCGTTACATAGTCGGAGCCGTAAAACGAGACACCCAATTTTAAGCCCTCACCCATGAGGATCAGGTTCTCGCGGATAAGACCCTGTGCCTGACCAAGCTCCATCGATACGCAGGGTAATTCGGAGTCCGGGCATTTGGTGTTGCCGCCGAACTCGGTGGAGTACATCGGAATGTCGTGACCGATGCGATTGCTGATCTGCTGCTTGGCGATCTGAATCGACTGAGCCAGCGTGTAATAGGGGCCCGGCGGAGTTTGCGGATCCGGGTCGCTCACGGAATGACCTTGCGCGGTTTCGGATGGCCACACGGTATAGGTATGCATGGCCAGGCCATCCATGTACTGGAGCAGGTTCGCATTGAAGAAACGGGTCAATTCGAACATGCGCTGGGCATCATTCATCGCCGACGCACTGGGACCGGCCACGATGGCATGCGGATCGACGGCATGAATCAGCGGGTACGCGATCTGATAGATGCGCGTGATCTGATCGTATGTGCCCTTGTAGCGTGGCTCCCAGGTAATCTGATAAATGCGCTCGTCGTAGGTCGTATCCGGATGGAAGTCGACGAAGGCCTGCGCGGCCTCTTGGGCAAACGTGGCCCACCAGGTCACGCCCGCCGGATTGCCCTCGGTCAGCGCCGCCGTCATGAAACTCGCCGTGCTCAGGATCACCGGCAGCGGAGTGGTCTGCCAGTCTTTCGCCTGCGCATCCGGGATCGGGTACATGAACAGCGTAGGGATCTCATACAACTGCCAGAGACCGCCTTTCCAGGTGACTTTGTCGGTAGAGCCGGGGAAAGTGGGATCGGCGGTACGACGATTCAGGAACTGCCCCGGATACTGGTGTTCGCCATAGCGCCAACCGTAGTCCCAACTGGCCAATATCCAACGCACGCCCAGATTGGGTGCCAGATAGGTGATGGTATCCGGCATCTGCAGGCCGAAAAAGGTTTGGCTGGCCGGATACTGCACCCGCAAGGTGGGATCGGGCAGCACCACATAGGTCAGGTAACCACCGGGCCGCGAACGCAAGGCTGCGAGGGTCAGATTGGTGCGCATAAGATGGATGCCGGCACGGTAGAAGCCGAGCTTGCTGCTGGACACGGGTATGCACTGGTGCCAGTACAGCGCACTAGGGACGATAGGGACATACTGATCGGTGACGATCACCCCATCCGCATCTTTGATCACCATGTGCAAGGTGTCGTTGGCGGACATGCCTTGAACGGTTACACAGACGTTTGCCAGCTGACCAATGGTGTAGGTGCCATTCTTCGGATGATCGGTATCGGCATAAAAATGGATATGCGATACATCCAACTGTTGTGTGCTGCTGGTCTGTGCAGCAGTTGTCTTGGCATTGGCCATATTGTCGACGGCGTCACCGGCCTCCGGCGCCACCGACAAACCCGCAGGCATCGGTGCATGGTCGTCACCGGGGGCATGCATTTCCAGCCGGTCCCTGGGCGCTCCCGAATCATCGTCGGCTGCAGCAGCTGCTGCAGCCTGGGACTGGACCTGAGCTTGAGGGGCTGCTACCTGAGGCGAAGCAATCGCATTGCCAGTAACAGCGCATATCAGGCATATCAGGGGAGGAAGTGACCGCCTCGCCAGCGGGAGCAAGCGCATGTCATCGAATCGGGAGATCGCTCTGCTGAATCTGGCCATCTGCCATACCTCTCCGTTTCTGCAGTTCATTTGCAGTGGTGAGCCGCATCGCGACGTCCAGCTTGACGTTAGTACGATGCGCTAGCTGATTCTCGTGACTCGGTGCCGGTTTTCGACATCAGCACTGTCGTCTCGAGACAAGGTCGATCTGCCGACGCTCAATAGGCTGGCTTGGTATGCCAGTCCCAAGCGCTAGCGAGAATGTCGTCCAGACGACTGAACTCCGGCTGCCAGCCAAGCAGTTCGCGCGCGCGCTGTCCTGACGCCACCAGCGTCGGCGGGTCTCCTGGTCGGCGCGCGACCATGTCATAGCTGACCTCTTGTCCGGTGACACGCTCGGCTGCCGCAATGACTTCGCGCACGCTGAAACCTTCGCCATTACCCAGGTTGAAGATATGCGCACCTTCATGATCAAGCATGAACTCGACCGCCTTAAGGTGTGCCGAGGCCAGATCGTTGACGTGTACATAGTCACGCACACAAGTGCCGTCCCGCGTCGCGTAGTCGCTGCCAAAAACCTTCAACTCGGGTCCCTGACCAAGCAGCGAACGCAACACGTTCGGGATCAGATGCGTCTCCGGGGAATGTGCTTCGCCGATCTCTCCGGAGGGGTCCGCGCCAGCCGCATTGAAATAGCGCAGCGCCACTGAGCGCAGCCCATAAGCGTTCGCTGCATCGCTCAGGATCTTTTCGACCATCAGCTTGCTTTGCCCGTAAGGATTGATCGGAGTCGTCGGATGCTCTTCGGTAATCAACAGGGTTTGCGGATTGCCGAATACCGCGGCCGTCGACGAAAACACCAGACGGTCGACGCCGGCCGTCCGCATCGCTTCCAGCAGAACAAGCGTGCGGGCAACATTGTTGGTGTAGTAGAGATAGGGTTTGCTGACCGATTCTCCGACCAGCGAAAGAGCACAAAAGTGCATCACAGCATCGAAGCGATGCTGCGCAAACAACTGGCCAAGTGCGGTGCCATCGCCTATATCACCGATGACCAGTCCCTCTGCGGGTACCGACTCGCGGTGCCCCGTGGACAGATCATCGTAAACCACGACTTCATGCCCCTGCCTCAACAGGTAACGCACCATATGCGAACCGATGTAGCCCGCACCGCCGCAGACAAGAAATTTCAAGCGATATCCTCAAGCCAGATTCAAGATAATTGACGATTAACTGCGAGTGCGTGTCAGACCAATGCTTTGGCGCATTACCAATTTCTGGAAACGACAACGGTCAACTTGACGCACTTACCTCTTCTTTTTCCGCAGCTGTTTTCTCTGCCCCCTTCTCGCTGTGCACGAAGCCTTTGAAGATGGTGAGGAAGATGATCTTCAAGTCGAACCTTAGCGACCAGTGGTTGATGTAATAAAGGTCGTATTCGATTCGCTTGACCAGATCGGTATCGCCACGCCAGCCGTTGATCTGGGCCCAACCGGTGATACCCGCCTTCACCAGATGCTTGTGCATATAGCCCGGGATTTCCTGCTTGAACTTTTCCACGAATACCGTGCGCTCGGGACGCGGGCCGACGATCGACATGTCACCCTTGAGCACGTTGATGAACTGCGGTAACTCATCCAAGCTGGTCTGGCGAATGAAGCGACCGAAACGAGTGGTGGTCTTGCTTCCCGCGCCACCCCATTGCACCTTGCCTCGCTCCAAGTTCACCGGCATGGAGCGGAATTTCAGCATTTCAAATTCCTCACCATCCAGGCCGATGCGGCGCTGGCGGTAGAGAATCGGCCCGGGGCTGGAAAACCTGACACCGCAAGCGACCACCACGAGTACCGGGCTGATCAATAGCAGGATCATCGCGGCGATCAGCCGATCCTCGAAAGCCTTCCATATCCACGCGTAGCCCGACAGCGGGCTGGCGCGCAAGGTCATGACCGGGGTGCCGGCGAAATCGTCAATGCGGTGATTGATCAATTCGGAACCCAACGTGTCAGGTACGAACTTCACTGTGATGACGCGATCTTCAGCACAGTCCAGCATATGACTGATGGCTTTGGCGGCCTTGTTGACTGGAAGAGCGATCAGCACCTGACTCCATGCTTCCGAATCAAACACGGCATCAATGTTGTCTAGGGTGCCGACCTGCTTCAGATCGATTGGACCGGCCTGATCATAGGGAGTGGATACGTAACCGGTGATATTCATCCCCAGGCCGGGGTCGTTGCGTGAATGCTCAAGAATGCGCAGGCCGGCATCAGTGGCGCCAATCAGCAAACAGTTGCTGAGGCCCACGCCGCGCCGGGACATGTTGCGCAAAATGGCCAGGGCAACTACGCGGGTCAGCACCAGCAAAGCCATGCCAATGGTAAAGAACAACGTGACCCAGGCACGCGAATAGCTCTCGTCGATCTTGAGCATAAAGCCGAGAGCAATAACCAAACCGAAAATCGCAATCCATGATGCTGCGACGCAGCAAAAATGCGTCACCGGCCTTTCTTCCAGCGGTTGCTCATAGAGTTTTAGCGCGCCGAAAACGGCGAAGGCAGCGACGACGACCATCGCCTGCGCCCCGATGTAAGCATTGCCCATGCTCAGCGTGTGAAAACGCATCGCATAAGCGATACGGGCTGCGACAACAATGCACAGCAAGTCGGCTATGCGCAGCCCCATGTCGAGCAAGGCCTTGAAATTTGAGTAATTTGATTTAGATGGATGCATGGTCCGTACCTTCCTTTGGAATCGACTCGCGTCGATTTCCTATGGATCCCAGAAGGTACGTGCCCCCTGTGGGCACGTCGATCCATCGTTTAAATGGATCAACTCATCCAACACGCTTTCCTGACCTCAGCAATTATTTGCTCAGGCTTGGGATGGCGATAGTGAAAATAACTCAAATTTTGCGGCTTGGAAATTCATGTTGCGATGCCACAAAATTTATCCTACGCCGCAGCGAATTCGAGGGCAATCGGAATGTTTCGTACTTAGCTAATCAAATTTTCAATCGGTGATGAGGGTCACACGTTTGCATCTTTTTGCTTAACCCACAGGGAATACAGCCATCGTCCAACGAGCTGTTGAAAATTTCATTCAGGCATCACGCTCCTGGATCAAACCTGCGCCAAGGCGCAACGCAACACAGCGACCAGTCATACCGTCCGTTTTCCTTTTACGTCTGCGAATTTGCCGACTCGTGACGTCACTATTTTCTCGTATCGCAAGTCCGTTGCTGGCAACGCTCGCACGTACTGACTAGAGGCATCATGTACTCGAAAAACTTCTGCGTGATCGCTTGGCGGAGCCGACAGACATCTGCTTCTGCATAGCGTGAACAGCGCACTCGAGCTTCCTTGGATGACATCAACCATCATCGCAACTAGCTTTTCGGATGATCGTCCGGAAAGCGTTTCGCTACTGACAAAGTCAAGATCACGCACTGCTGTTGAGCGTCGAAACTGGCTACTGGCGCAAGTATTCGAATCATCCAAACATCAGAATCACCTAATGTCAGGCGCATTCACCCAGGCAACAGGGTCTGGCGTTCATGATTATGGCTCGCAGTCTTGCGGCCCACCGCCCTGGAGGTATGCATTTAGCAATCAAACATGCGTTGAACTTGGTCTACCGGGTGTTGGCATCGTCGCGACGACCCATACGGCTGATGTAATTTGCAGTATCGCCGAAGCTACTTGATCGATTGTCGCAGCACGACTGCGGGTCGAAGATCTCCGCTGATTGCAAGGGAGTTTTGCGCCCATTTCTTACCATCTTTGCACTGATTTCCAATGCACCGGCTGTTCAACTTGAAGGCTTTCTTCAAGTTGAACAGCCGGGCGTCGGAATTAAATAATCTCTACAAAGGCCGATCGCACCCATGAAGATTTTTCCGATACTAGGGGCAGTGACTTTCTGCCTCGCGCTGAATGGATGCGTTTTGTATCCGGGCCAGCACATGAACCTGCGCGCTTCTGCCGACAACAGTAATCCTGATGTCGCACACTTCAAGGTCATACCGATTACCCCCAGGCAGATCGCCGCAGACCAGGCCGCCACGCCACCACCGAGCATTCCGCCCGCGCTGATTTCCTACCAGCCCGAACCTTATCGCATCGGTCCGGGTGATTCGCTCTACATCACGGTATGGGATCACCCCGAGCTGACCTCGCCTGCAGGCGCACAGCAGCAGGCCTTGGCCAACGGCCGCCTGGTTCGTCCCGACGGTACCCTGTTCTATCCTTACGCAGGACTGCTGCAAGCCGCCGGCAAGACGGTGGAGGAACTGCGGTCCGAGCTCACACGTCGCCTGGCCAAGTATGTACCGTCGCCGCAGGTGGATCTCACCATCATCAGCTATGGCAGCCAGAAAGTGACTCTGGGTGGCGCCTTCGTGAGTGCCGCACCGCAATTCATCACGGTCACCCCGCTGACCCTCGCACAGGCCATCGGCACGGCGAATGTCAACACCACCCAAGCCGACCTGTCCAATGTGGTGTTGAGCCGAGACGGGCATGACTATCATCTGGATATGGACGCGCTGAGCGGCGTGCCGAAGGGCATGCAGGATATCTACCTCAAGGGCGGTGACCGCGTTTTCCTGTCTTACAACGACAATCACGAAGTCTATGTGGTGGGCGAAGTCGTGCAGCCGCAGGCTTTGCGTTTCAAGACAAGCACGCTGACTCTGACTCAGGCCATTGGGCGCGCGGGAGGACTCAACCAGGACACCGCCAAGGGCAAGGCTGTGTATGTGATTCGTGGGGTCAAGAACCTGCAGCAGGAACCGTCGGAAATCTATCAGCTCGACGCTTCCTCGCCGGACGCTTTTGCCATGGCCTCGCAATTCCCTGTGCGGGCAGGCGACGTGGTGTTCGTCGGCGCAGCCGGTGTCGCGCGCTGGAATCGTTTCGTAAGCCAGCTATTGCCGTTCAGCACCCTGCTGAATAACACCTCGAACACACGCCTCACCAACGAGCAGACCAATCAGCTTTGATTGGCAATGCCTCCCGCGTCAGCATGCGCGGGAGCATCGCTTGGTCCAGCGCAGCCAAGGGCTCAGGCTCTTGGCTGCGTCTAGTCTCCTGTCACGGGCCCCGAAGCGCCATGGACTAAGTAGCGATGAGCCGTGCGATCCGAGTCCAACCGGGGATATGGACCCTGAACAGCAGCGGCCGAGCGAGCCACTAGGTCAGACGCGGTGTTATGGAAAAGCCGGCTGGACAAACTGAACGCTAGAGTGCGCCCGGTTGGCGATCATCCGGGAAAGGCTTTAGGCATCTTTGATGCAGCGCACCATAGCTGGATCCGCTAACCCGGCGTCCTTTTCATCGACGCGGAAATTTGCATGCATATGTGGCTTTTAATCACCGCTTTTGGCGATTGCTCGGTATTACTTCCGGTTTTCCTGGTCACCGCGGCATGGCTCATCAGTCGTGCTGCCACGCGGCGTAACGGCCTGCTGTGGATCCTGACGGTGTTCATCTGTATCGCCGTGGTGGGTTTGTCCAAGCTGATGTACATGAGCTGGGACATCGGCATACCCGGTCTGGATTTCAGCGGCTTCAGCGGTCATACGGCCCTATCCAGCCTTATCTGGCCGTTGGTCCCGGCGCTGCTGATTCCCGAGCGAAACGTTCTGCTTCGGCGAACCGCTATCGCCTTGGGCGTGCTGCTGGCGGTTGGTGTGGCGGCATCGCGACTCGGCCTCGGTGTGCATTCGATCTCCGAAGTGATCCTCGGTGGAATGCTTGGCTTCGGCTTCACAGCAGGGTTTTTCTTCAAACTACGCAATACGACTCCGCGAAACAGCGCACCCGCCTGGCAGATCGGCATCAGCCTGCTACTGCCTTTGCTTCTATGCTACGGACATACTTTTCCCTCGCAGCAACTGCTCAAGGATATTGCGATCTCCGTCAGCGGCCACGATACCGTCTTCAACAACGCCCCCGGAACACGTTATTAGGTCAAGCCTGCAACCTCTGTTGAGGACCGGATCACTGGTGCACGTGGTGTCTTAGCTAGTGGACCTCGCTCTGGTCGGCTAAAAGAGCTTCGTACGCACCTTGGGCAGCAGCACCAGCAGCAACGTCGCGAATGGGCCGAACAGCAATGACAGCACGAACCAAAGCAGTCCGTTGCGATTTTTTCCCTGCGCCAGTGCCGCATTGATCAATGCCAGCGTGCCCCAGCCGACAAACCACGGCGCGCCATTGGCGAAAGTAAGATAGTGGTCCACTGTGGATCTCCCGAACGATTTGTGGCCCGTCGCGTTCTCGCGCCGGAAATAGCCATCCTAACAAGCATCGCATGCTGTGCCTGCCCGCGCGACCGCTCGGATCAGCAGCGCTTAATCCCCGCAAGGTATGCTGACCGCTTTGAATTGCGGACGAAAGCCCATGATGCGTGGACTGCAAAGCCTTGCCCTCTCCTGTGCGTTGTCGCTTGCCATCGCCCCGGTATTCGCCGACGGCGTCAGTAAACAAGCCGTTGCCGCAGGGCAGCCAAGCGCTGCAGCGCGGTCCCGCGACAAGGCACTGCTGGCATTCCAGCATGATCTGGTCAGCGTGCTCGCGCCGCGTGCCGATGCGCTGCCGTTGCTCGCCGCCGCCATCATCTCCCGGCCATTGACCGACCTGCCCAAGTTCAACAATTTCCACGGATTGATCAATCGCGCGACACATGCCGAAGGCGCGGCCGATATCGATGCAGCGATCAGCTGGACGCGCCTGGCCGATTGCGACAGCAAGGCCGACGCCTGCCCCAACACGTCGGCGCTGGATCAGCTGACCACGCAGGCGCCGGACAACGCGGCCGTGTGGCTGCTCAAGCTGGGCGAAGACACCCGCAACATGAAGCAGGACGCCGCGCGCGCGGATCTGGCCAAGGCCGCCAACGCCAAACTCTACGACGACTACGCCGGCACCAGTCTGAAGGCGCTCGCGAGTTCGATCGGCGTACTGCCGCCGCCAGCCAATACGTTCGACTCCAGCAACGCCAGTGGCGGCGCCGGGGTACAGGCCGTGCTCGTCTACGGCTTGGCCAGCGCCCAGCCGCAGCCGGTTCTGCAAGTGACGGCCAAACTCTGCGATAGCGCCGCCGGCGACGCCGCGATCAAGACAGACTGCCTGAAGTTGGGCAAGGTGCTCGAATGGGGTTCCAGCCCACTCGGCCGCTCGCTCGGCCTGCATCTGCGCGAAGTGCTGGCGGACGATCCCGCCCAGCAGGAAGACGCCAAGCACGCGCGGCTCAGCCTGATCTGGCAGGTACAGAACTTCGGCCAATTGCTGGGTCGTGCGCAAAATGACGCAGCCATCGCGCAGCATCTGGTGAACATTGCACGCCACGGTGGCACCGAAATGAGCGTGCTGTTGACCGCGCTGCGTGACAACAATATCCCTACCGAGGCCCCGGCCGACTGGAAGCCGCAATCGTCAAAGCAGCCACAAGGCTGAGTTAATCGCAGCGCAGCTTTGCGCCGCATCCCCAGCCGTGTAGGCTTGGCCCACCTTCCGCGGCAGGGGTCAGTCGATGCTTACGACGCTGGTGGCAAGCAGCAAAGGTGGTTGCGGCAAAAGCACGCTGGTGACCCAGCTGGCTTCGCACTGGGCGCAGGCGGGTCAGCACACCGCCATCCTCGATGCCGATCGGCAGGGTTCCAGCTTTCGCTGGGCGACCCTGCGGCCTGACAACGTACCGGGTGTCCTGGCGCTGGAGGGCGGCAAAAAATCCCTACAGAAGGTCCCGCCGGATACCCAGCAACTCTTGATCGATACGCCGGCCGGCGTCGGCGAACGCGAGCTGGAACCGTATATCGAAACGGCTAACGTACTGCTGGTGCCGGTGCTGCCGTCGTCATTCGACCTGCACGCCACGCTCGGCTTTATTGAAGAGCTGCAGAAGATCAATCGCATCCGCCGCGGCAAGCTGCCGGTTGCGCTAGTCGCCAACCGGCTCAAGCCGTGGACCCACGCCAGCCAGGACGCGGTGACCCAGCTCGCCGAACAATCCCCCTTCCCGATCGCGGCGCAGCTGCGCGACAGCCAGGCCTACGTGCTGCTGAGCGCGCTGGGCAAAGGCATCTTCGATTACCAGTCCGAGCAGGTGCGCAACCATCAGCAGGACTGGAAAGCGCTGCTGCGCTGGATCAAGCGACATCAATGAAGGATCGATCCCATGAGAGACGAACCAAGCAGGAGCTCCAGGGTCAAATGAGCGCCAGATCACCATAACCTTCGGTTGCCTGCATCCATCTGCCCGCAGCCATCCTTGCGAAGCAAGCCCGCGCGCCGACGGCGCGACATCACCTGACGGAGTCAACCATGCACGAACTTATCCTGCTGCGACATGCCGAAGCGGTCCCCATAGAAAAGGCTGGTGACGACCAGCAGCGCTCGCTGAGCGCGCGTGGCGAGCAGGAGGCCCAGGCCGCCGGACTCTGGCTGGCGGGCCATGGCGCCCATCCCGACCGCGTGCTGTGTTCGCCCAGCCGCCGCACCGACGAAACCGCGCGACTGGCGCTGGCCGCCATCAACAACGCGCCCGTTCCCCAGTTGGCCAACGAAATCTATGACGCCTCCCCGGGTGAACTGCTAGCGCTGCTCGACCAGCACGGCGATGCCGATACGGTAATGCTGGTTGGCCACAATCCCGGCATCGAGCGGTTGGTGGCGCTGCTGGTCGAAGGTCGTTCCGATGAGTTTCGCGGCATGCCACCAGGCGCGCTGGCGGTATTGCATCTCAACGGTGCGCTTGAACCAGGCAACGCTCGACTGGACGCCTTCTGGTCGCCGTGAGTCGCCCGTTCGTGCCGTCCCTGATTACTCCATCCCTGATTGCCCCTTTTTTGCTCGTCGCGCTGTTGCTCTCCGCACCAGCGGCGAGCTCGATGGACTACCGCATCAACCCGATGCGCTCGGATGCCGAATTCGGTATCCGACTGCTGTGGCTGCAAACCATCAGTGGGCACTTCACTCAGATCGCCGGTGAGGTAAAGCTCGATGACCATGGCCTGGCCACCGTCGATGCGCGCATCACCGCGGACAGCATTGTGATGAACTCCGATCGACTCCGCCGCTGGGTGATGGCGCCGGATTTTTTCGATGCCGTGCAGTACCCGACTATCCGTTTTCTGTCCCAGCCGATCACCTTCGCCATGCTTACCAGCGGCGGTGTGCTGCAAGGTCAGTTGACCCTGCGTGGGGTTACGCAACCCATGCGTTTTGAACTGCAGCCCGCCCACTGCACACTCTCGACCGAGCAGACCTGCATTATCGAAGCACGCGGTTCGCTGTCGCGCAGTGCGTTCGGCATGAACACCCATCGAACGGCCCTGTCGGATCAGGTGCAGCTGGGTCTGCTGATCGCACTTGAGCATGCTCCGAACTGAAGCACACTGCCCGTATCATGCAGGGTATGTCCCTGCGCGCGCTCACCCTGTTGAATCTGCTCCTTGCAGTCCTGCTGCTGCAG
Organism: Rhodanobacter sp. MP1X3; assembly: GCF_014207165.1. Classification (NCBI taxonomy): domain Bacteria; kingdom Pseudomonadati; phylum Pseudomonadota; class Gammaproteobacteria; order Lysobacterales; family Rhodanobacteraceae; genus Rhodanobacter; species Rhodanobacter sp. MP1X3. The sequence continues at coordinate 49,330 of NZ_JACHCO010000001.1, forward strand.
GGCTGCGTGGCGTCGAAGACGCAGATCCGTCGTGCCGATGCCGTGGTCGCGGCCACGGTCGATACGCACGTGAACTGCGATCGCGCCGACCATTGCGCCACTGCATCCCCGCTACTGGATGCAGCAACGGATGCCGTGGCGGCGTCCACACCGAAACAGCCGGTACATATCGTCAGCCTGCTCAACGACAGCGAGGCGGCAATGGTGGCGCGGCTCAGCCTGATCCGCGCGGCGCGAAGTTCGATCGACGTGCAGACCTACATCTGGGATGAAGACGATGCCGGCCAACTGGTGCTCGATGAGCTGCTGCAGGCGGCACGGCGCGGCGTAAAGGTGCGCATCCTGGCCGATCAGCTGTCCTCGTTCGACGACATGGCGCTGCTCAACCGGCTCGCGCGGATCAGCCCGAATCTTGAGGTACGGCTGTACAACCCGACCTTCCACGATGCACATACCTCACCGCTGCAATGGGCCGCGGGCATCGCCTGCTGCTTCTTCAAGTTCAACCAGCGCATGCACAACAAGGTGATCCTGGTGGACGACAGCGCCGGCATCACCGGCGGGCGCAATTACCAGAATCGCTACTTCGACTGGGATAACGACTTCGACTACGTCGACCGCGACGTGCTGGTCGGCGGCCCTGCCGCCAAGGCAATGGCCGACAGCTTCGCGTTGTTCTGGAACCACCCCCGCTCGGTGCCGCTGACGCATCTGCGCGACGTCAACCGCTATATCGTGACGCATCCCGCCGCACCGGACTGGCCGGCACCGAAATACCTGCATCCCCAGCGCGTCTATCGCGCGCAGCAGGAAGCCAGCGATGCCGACTGGCTGCGCGCGCACGTGCTGGCGGACAGCATCCAGACCGGCAACGTGGAATTCTTCAGCGACATGCCGGCAAAAACCGACAAACCGAACAAGAAAAGCGCACGCGAATTCACCCGCCATGTGATGCAGATGGTTGCCAGCGCAAAAAGCGAAGTGATTCTGCAAACGCCCTACCTGGTGATGAGCCGTCGGGCACGCAAGATTTTCGACAAGCTGCACAAGCAGACACCCGCGCCGCGCATCGTGGTAGCCACCAATTCGCTCGCCTCCACCGACGCCTTCGCGGTGTATGCGCTGTCGTACAAGCACCGCAAACCCTATCTGAAGGATTACGGTTTCGAAATCTACGAGATGAAACCCCATGCGCCCGGGCCGGCCGAAGCCAATGCGTATGCCAGCATGGAATCGCCCGAGGAAAACGCGCCGAACGGTAGCGGCGATTCATCGGATAGCGGCAGTCAAGTCGGCAGCAACGGCCAGTCGACCGGCAACGTTCCATCCAAAACCGGCAACACCAAAAGCAACAATGCCTCACGCCACTTCGTCGATACCGAAAGCCATGGTCTGCTTGGCAGTCACGGCAGCAGCAGCAGACCGGCGCCCTTGCTCAGCAGCGGCCGTCGCTTCGGTCTGCACGCCAAATCGATCGTGATCGACGATGACATCGCGATGGTCGGCTCGCACAACTTCGACCCGCGCTCGGATCACTACAACACCGAGGCCGGCGTGATCATCGTGGACCAGCGCTTTGCCACCCAGCTGCGTCAGAGCATCCTGCGCGACACGCAGCCGGAAAACGCCTGGGTGATCGCACCGCGGCAAGCGACGGTACCGCTGCTCAGTGACATCAATAACGCCATCGGCAGCATCTCGGAAGAATTGCCGCTATTCGACCTGTGGCCGTTTCGCTACGCCACCAGCTATCAGCTCAAGCCCGGCTGCCAGCCGTTGCGCGTCGGCGATCCGGGATTTTTCGCCTGCTATCAGCCTGTGGGCGATTTCCCCGACGTCGCCGTCTCGCCAAAGATGTTCTACACGCTGCTGATCACTGCATTCGGTGCCGGCGTCACAGGCATTCTCTGAGAAGCCGTTTAAAAACCTACTGCGCTCGGTATTTCGGGCACGTACGGTTTTTAAACAGCTTCTGAGAGCTTCGCCGCATGCCTCAGGGCACACTGGCCAACGGATCGTCGCGTGAGGAAAAGCGCATCGGCAAATCGGCGCTCAGACCATCGGGATGATCCGGCGGCACCGCGAAGCGCCAGTTGCGCACGCTGCGTAACGCATGTGCATCGAGCACCGCATCGCCGCTCGACTCAGCCACACTTGCTGCAGTGACACGGCCACCACCATCGACGCTGACGTGCATGACTACGCGGCCATCCAGATGGCCACGCAACTGGTCATAGGCGACGTCACGATGGATCGGCATGTCCAGCGGAACGAGCTCGGGCGGCAGAGCGGCAGACGCGGCTTGGCTTCCACGACTTTGATCCGAGGTGACGCCACTGCGCTCCATCCGTGATCGGTGAGTATGCGGTGCGTCGGCGAGCGCGCGAGCATACGGCGACGGTCGAGCAGGGTGATGCCGGGATGGCATCGGCCGCTTCACCTTCGCAACCCAAGGCATCGCCAGCGGCTCATTCGTGCTTCTGTCGCTGAGCCAATCGGTACCCGCAACGCCAACGGCCAGTGCCAGCAAGCTCAGGACGACGGTGGCGCGCAGGCGCAACATGGCGTGATGCGCGGTCGGTTACGGCCGTTCGAGTATCGCCGTCACGCCCATGCCGCCGGCGGTGCAGATCGAGATCAGCCCGCGACCGCTGCCTTTGTTTTCCAGCAACTTGGCCAGCGTGGCTACCACGCGCGCACCGGTGGCGGCAAACGGATGGCCGACCGCGAGACTGGAGCCATGCACGTTAAGCTTCGCCGGATCGATGCTGCCCAGCGGAGCATCGAGGCCGAGGCGGTTCTTGCAGTACTCCGCACTTTCCCACGCGCGCAGCGTGCAGAGCACCTGCGCGGCAAAGGCCTCGTGGATTTCGTAGTAATCGAAATCCTGCAGGGTCAAGCCATGGCGGGCCAGCATGCGCGGCACCGCGACGGTTGGCGCCATCAGCAAACCTTCGCCGTGCACGAAATCTACCGCGGCAATTTCCGCGTCGAGCAAATACGCCTGAATCGTCAGCCCGCGTTTAGCGGCCCACTCGTCGCTGCCCAGCAATACCACGGCAGCGCCATCGGACAAGCCGGTGGAGTTGGCCGCCGTAAGCGTGCCCTGGCCGGAGGTCTTGTCGAAGGCTGGTTTGAGCGAAGCCAGTTTTTCCATCGTGGAATCCGGACGCAGGAAACCGTCACGTTTCAGTCCGCGAAACGGCACCAGCAGATCGTCAAAGAAGCCTTCCTCGTACGCAGCGGCCAGTTTGCGATGGCTGTCCAGCGCCAGCTGATCCTGATCGGCGCGGCTGATATGCCACTCCCTGGCCATCATCTCGCAGTGATCGCCCATCGATTTGCCGGTGCGCGGCTCGGCCACACCCGGGAAAGAAGGTTTCAGTTCGCTCAGCGAGAACCCGCGCGTGGCCGCCTTCAGTTTTTCCATCGGCGTCTTGGCACGATTGACTGCCAGCAGCCGTTTGCGCAGTCGCGTACCGTAAACAATCGGCACATCGCTGGTGGTGTCCGAACCACCGGCGACCCCGGCTTCGATCTGCCCGGTCGCGATCTTGTTGGCGATGATGATGGCGTTGTCCAGCGAGGTGCCGCAGGCGCGCGCCGTGGTGATGCCTGGCGTGGTCGGCGCCAGGCCGGAGCTCAGCAGCGCCTCGCGTGCCAGGTTCCACTCCGACGAATGCTTGATCACCGCGCCCATCGCCACTTCACCCAGTTCCACGCCGTGCAGCCCGAACCGTTCGACCAGCGCGCCGAGGACTTTCACCGACATGCCGAAATTGCCGACGTCGGCGTAGGCGGTGTTGTTGCGGCAGAACGGGATGCGTACACCACCGATCACCCCAACGCGCTTTTGCGTTTTTTCCATGGTCAGAACAGTCCGGAACTCAAGTCCCCCAAGGCTAACCCGCGCTGCGGTGTGGCGGAAGCCCAAAACGCTGAATGATACGATTCGCGTCTTGTTTATACGAACGGAGCCGCTCCTGATGGAAGCGCAAACGCTGCTCGCCCTGCCGGTGGTGCTGGCCCTGGAACTGGTGGAGGGCGAAGTGCCGCCGCGGCTGAGCCTTGATCGCGACGAAGCGGCGGAGCTGGTGGAACTGATCGCGGCCGATCTGCACGGGCTGGTACCGCAGGTCAATCAGGCGCGACTCGCGCTGGCCGGCGCGCTGTTCGATCAGGTCGAACTGCTGCGGCCGGGCTTTCCGGTATGGGCCACACTGGACGAACTGGCGCGACGCGTGCCGCGCGGCCATCTTGAGAATGTGGTCGCTTTTGGCAGCCATGGCGGCCATATGCCGGCGCTGCCACTGGAGCCGTCGCCGCAATTTTCTGGTGGCCCGATGCGCCTGCTGCCGCTGAGCCTGCTGGCACCTGAGGCGCTGGCCGGTGACTTATCCGAGCAACTGGAAGTGCAGTTGGTCGGTCGCGGGGAGGCTGGCGCGCTGACTGCCGACTGGCTGATGCGCACGCTGGGCATCCGGCTCGAACACGTGCGTTATCTCAGTCGCAACGATCTGCTGGCGCTGACCTGCGTGCAGTACGAACACGTCAATCTGGCGGCGTTGTGGTCACTGCTGGAGGCCGCGCTGTTGACGCCGTATCGCGACGAATCGGCGGTGACCGCGCGTGGTCTGGCGCTGCATTACGCGAACGGCAAGGTATTTGCCCAATCGCCGACGCAATGGCTGGCAGGCCAACCGCACGAGAGCCGCGACGACCACGCGCCGCGACGACATGCGCTGGCCGGCATCCTGTTTGAATTACGTCAATATGCGGCGCTGCTCGACGCGCATCAGCTGCCGCTGCGGCTGCAGCCAGGGACTGATCGCGGCGGCGAAGCGGGCGCCGGCTATCTGCTGGAAACCCTGGCCACCATCGAATCCGGTTACGACGAATCCGATTACGGATCGCCGACGCTGTTCGCGCATGAAGCCCCGGGCCTGGGCGTGGTCGCGATCACCGTAGCGCAACGTGGTGCAGGCGGTAGCGCGCGCGCGCTGGCGCACGGTTACCCGCTGCAGTCGCAGGCGCTGGGGCCGCTGCTGGCCCTGCTGGCCGATCGATACGGCATTGCCGCCGAGCCGCAGGCGCTGGGCCGCATCGTGCTGGATGAGCACGGTGCGCTGGGCGCCCCGGCCACTGCTCTGCACTGAGCCCGCCGGGTCACTGGGCAACGGCAGCAGGCAGGCGCATGATGGCCCGAACACGGGGACGGAACGACCATGCAGCCGCACGAGCCTGCCAGGGTATCGCCATCGCTTGAAAAAGATTCGCAGGAATGGTCTGCGAAGGTTCTGCGTGGGGCACCGGTATTGCTCGCCTATCTCGATAACGAGCAGCGCTTTCGCTACGCCAATGAAACCCACCGCACATGGCTGGGCGTCGATCCACAGGAGCTGATTGGCCGTACCGTGATCGAGGCGGGCGGGCGACGCAATTACCAGAAGATCGAACTGGCGCTGGAACGCGCCTTCGCCGGCCGCACGGCCCACTATGAAGGCGAGCTGTTCGGTGGCAGCGAGCGGCGCTACGTGCACGCCAATTTCCAGCCGGATCTTGATGAGGTCGGTGCCGTGCGCGGCGTGTTCACCACCTTTGTCGATATCACCGAGCGGCGCAGTCTGGAGCTGCAGCTTCACGAAAGCGAGCAGCGCTTCTTCGGCGCGTTTCAGCACGCCGCCATCGGCATGGCGCTGATTCATCCGGACGGCCATTTCCTTCGAGTCAACGCCGCGTGCTGCCAGATGCTCGGCTATCGCGAAGATGAACTGCTGGCGCTGGATATCACCACCATCACTCACCCTGACGATCTCGCGAGCGACATGGAGTTGCTCAACGAGATGCTCAGTGGCAAGCGCGACTCTTACCAACTGGAAAAGCGCAATTTCCACAAGGACGGCCGGGTGGTGCACATCCAGCTCAGCGTATCGGTGGTGCGGGACGAATACCGCCAGCCGCGCTATTTCGTGTCGCAGGCGCAGGACATCAGCCAGCGCAAGGCGTTCGAGGATGCACTGCACCGCGAGCGCGAGCTGGCCGAGGTGACGCTGCGCTCGATCGGCGACGCCGTGATCACCACCGACACCCAGCTGCGCATTACCTCGCTCAACCCGATTGCCGAGGCAATGACCGGCTGGACCAGTAGCGAAGCGCAAGGCCGCGCCATCGATGAGATCTTCCAGCTGTTCGACGCGCATAACGGCCAGCCGGTGATCAATCCGCTGCGCGCGGCGATCGAACACAACACCATCGCCGATCTCGCCGGCAGGACATTGCTACGCCACCGGCACGGTTTCGATACACCGGTGGAAGATTCCTCTGCACCGATCCACGACCATGCCGACAACGTGATTGGCGGCGTGCTGGTGTTTCACGATGTCAGCGAAAACCGCGCGCTGGCGCTGAAGATGATCCACCTCACCCAGCACGACACGCTCACCGGCCTGCCCAATCGCAGCCAGCTGCACACGCATATCGAACAGTCGTTGATCACCGCCGCCCGCCGTCAGCAACGCGCGGCCGTTCTCTACATCGACATTGATCACTTCAAGCAGATCAACGATCTGTACGGCCTCGCCGGCGGTGACCGCGTGCTGCGTGCGCTGACCGCACAATTGCGGCGCAGCCTCCCTGGCGGGGAGTTGATCAGCCGCTTCGGCGACGACGAATTCGTGGTGATGCTGCCGCACCTGGACAGCGTGGGCGAGGTGGCCAGTCGCTGTCAGATCCTGATCGCCCATTGCCAGGAAACACGGGTAACCGACCTGCCCGAGCTGTCCTTGCGCGTAAGCGTCGGGGTCAGCATCTATCCCGACGATACCCACGATGCAGAAATGCTGCTGCAACAGGCCCAAACGGCGATGTATGCAGCCAAGGCGCAAGGCCAGCATGGCTACCGCTTTTTCACTGCTTCGATGAGCGAGCGTACGCAGGCCCGGCGCAAGATCGAGACGGCATTGCGCCACGCGCTGACCCGACAGGAGCTCGCGCTGGATTACCAGCCAAAGGTGGATGCGCAGACTGGCCGCATCGTCGGTGCCGAAGCGCTGCTGCGTCTGCGTGCCGACGGGCGGGAGCTGTATGCACCGGACCAGTTCATTCCGGTCGCCGAGGACACTGGCTTGATCCTGCCGATTGGCGCCTGGGTGCTGCGCGAAGCCTGCCAGCAGGCGCAGCGCTGGAAAGATATCGGCCTTTCCGTGCCCATCTCCGTGAACGTATCGCCACTGCAATTCCAACGCGCGGATTTCTACGCATGGCTCGATACCGTACTCGATGAAAGCAGGCTCGATGCGAGCCTGCTGGAGCTGGAGCTGACCGAGCGCATGGTGATGTCCGGCGGCGATGCCACCACCGAATTGCTGCAGCGAATCAAGCAACGCGGCGTACGCCTGTCGCTGGATGATTTCGGCACTGGCTATTGCAGCCTGTCGTACCTGAAACATTTTCCGATCGATGCGCTGAAGATCGACCGCACCTTCGTGCGCGATGTCACCAGCGATGCGGGCACCGCTGCCATCACCCAGGCCATCATCGCGATGGCGCGCAGCCTGCAAAAAGAGGTGGTCGCCGAAGGGGTGGAGACACTGGCACAAGGCGATTTTCTGCGCCGCGCCGGCTGCTCGCAGCTGCAGGGTTTCCTGTACGGCGCGCCGATGCCACCCGCGGCGTTCGAAGCCTTGCTGAGCTAGGCCTTGCTGCCACCCGCCAGCAGACTTTCATACATCCAATAGTGGCAGCGCTGCATGCCCAGATCAGCGTAAGTAGCCTGCGCCCGAGAATTCTCGGTTTCCACATACAGCCGCAGGCCGACCGCATTTGCAGCGACCGCGCGCTGCTCCACCTCCGTGTGCAGCGCGCGGAAGACCCCGCTGCGGCGTGCCTCGGGCGTCACATAAACACTCTGGATCCACCAGAAGTCACCGCAGCGCCAATCGCTCCACTCGTAGGTCACCATCAGGCTGCCGACCGGCACACCCTCGCGTTCGGCGATCAGATAAAAGCCACGCTGCGGCATCGCGAACACACCGGCGATGCCGCGTTCGAGCACAGCGGGATCGAGACGCTTCTTTTCGGTCTCCCAGGCCATCGCCGCATTCCAGGCAAGCAGGGCGGATAGATCGTCGGGCCTGGCGGCGCGAATCAGCAACGAGGGCACAGGGTAACTCCAGCGGAGGCATCAGTTGGACTATCGTAGCCTGCGTGATCTTCACACGGCGGCGCGTATCTTTCGGCACGAATGCCATGATGCCTTGGCAGTCGTCACACGCAGCGGCGAACCTGATAGAAGCCGGCGGTGAAAGCGCATAGAGGCATCACGCCGGCTGTGTCACTCTGAACACCCGAAGGAAAGTTGGACATTGGACATCGGCCGCACATTCGATTTGCTCAAATTGCGCCGCTTGCGCGCTTTCCGTCGTCGACGCGCAGCTGCTCGCACCAAGCCAGAGCAAGAGCCGACCTTGCGTTCGGAATTGTTCAGCGCCGACCAGATGGAGCGGCACGGCCAGGTGCTCGCCGGCCAGCATCGGCTGAGCCCTGATGAAACCAGCAACCTGCTGCTGGCCCGGCTGGGCGACAACGAAGCCGTACTCACCCACACCTGCGAGCGACTGACCGCCGCGACCCGTCATCGACGCCGCATCACGCCCGCAGGCGAATGGCTGCTGGACAATTTCTATCTGATCGAAGAGCAGATCCGCATCGCCCGCCGGCATCTGCCGAAGGGCTATAGCAAGGAACTGCCGCGGTTGGGGAGCGGCCCCTCGGCCGAACTGCCGCGCGTCTACGACATCGCGCTGGAAATCATTTCGCACGGCGATGGCCGCGTCGACACCACCAGCCTGTCCCGTTTCGTCAACGCCTATCAGACGGTAACGCCGCTCAAACTCGGCGAGCTGTGGGCGATCCCGATCATGCTGCGGCTGGCGCTGATCGAGAATCTGCGCCGCGTCGCCGCGCGCGTGATCGCCGACTGGCAGTACCGCGGCAAGGCCGCGCGCTGGGCCGACAGCCTCACCGCCACCGCCGAGAGCGATCCGAAAAGCGTCGTGCTGGTGGTCGCCGACATGGCACGCTCCAAGCCACCGATGACCGGTCCGTTCGTCGCCGAAATGGCCCGCCGTCTGCAGGGCCAGAGCCCGGCACTGGCACTACCACTTAGCTGGATCGAGCAACGGCTGTCCGAGTCTGGCCAGACCATCGAACACCTGGTGCAGCTCGAAGCGCAGCAGCAGGCCGCGGATCAGGTGTCGATCGGCAACAGCATCGGCAGCCTGCGTGCGCTGTCGGCGATCGATTGGCGCGATTTCGTCGAACAGACCAGCATCGTCGATCAATTTCTGCGCGAAGATCCCGCCGGCGTCTACGCAACGATGGACTTCACCACACGTGACGACTACCGCCATGTGATTGAGTCGATCTCGCGCAAGCATCGGTTGAACGAGCCCGAGGTGGCCGAAGCGGCGCTGGCGCTGAGCCGTAGCGATACCACGGCTGACAACACCCTGGTGTCGCGGCACGTGGGCTTTTATCTTATCGACAAGGGCCGCCACGCGCTGGAGAAAAGTCTCGGCGTGCGACCCGCCTTTGCCCAAACCATGCGCCGCCTGCTCGACCGCGCACCGCTACCGATTTACCTGGGTCTGCTGGCGCTGCTGACGTTTGCCTTCGCGCGGGCGCTGGTGGTGTCCGCCTCGCACAATCATCTGCCGACGTGGGGGCTGATCGGCATCGCGATTCCGTCGATCATCCTCGCCAGCCAGTTGGCAATGAGCCTGCTCAACTGGGTCGCGACATTGACCGTGCCACCCCGACAGCTGCCGCGCATGGATTACTCGGCCGGCATCCCTGAGAGCGCTCGCACGATGGTGGTGGTGCCCAGCCTGTTTGGCAGCGCGAACGACCTCGAGGAGCTGGTGGAAGCGCTGGAAGTGCGCTTCCTTGGCAACCGCGACCCACAGCTGCATTTTGCGCTGCTCACCGATTTTCCCGATGCCGACACGGAAACGTTGCCCGGCGATGAAGCGCTACTGCGCCTGGCAAGGCGGCGTATCGAGGCGCTCAACGACAAATACGCCACCGCAGAAATGGATCGGTTTTTCCTGTTCCATCGTCCGCGCCAGTGGAATGCCGCCGAACAAAGCTGGATGGGCCGCGAGCGCAAGCGCGGCAAGCTGGCCGATCTCAACGCACTCCTGCGCGGCGGTGCGCGTGAGCGCTATATGCTGATCGTCGGCGATATCGACACGCTGCCAACCGTTCAATACGTCATTACGCTGGACACTGACACCCAGCTGCCGCGCGAGTCCGCGCACGAGTTTGTCGGCGCGATCGATCATCCGCTCAACCGCGCGGTATACGACCCAGAGCTGCGTCGCGTGGTGTCGGGTTATGGCGTGCTGCAACCGCGCGTAGGCATCAGCCTGCCCAGCACGGCGCGCTCACGCTACGCGCAGCTCTACGCCAGCGATGCCGGCATCGATCCGTATACGCAGATGGTCTCGGACGTCTACCAGGACGTGTTCCACGAGGGCTCGTTCATCGGCAAGGGCATCTACGCGATCGATGCGTTCGAGCTCAGCCTCGAAGGCCGCTTTCCGGACAACGCCATCCTCAGCCATGATCTGGTCGAAGGTAGCCACGCCCGCTCCGGCCTGCTCAGTGATGTGCAGCTATACGAGGAATACCCGGCCCGCTACAGCGCCGACGTCAAGCGCCGGCATCGCTGGATCCGCGGCGACTGGCAGCTGCTGCCCTGGCTGCTGCCGTGGACACCGACCGCCCACGGCTGGCGCAAGAATGCGCTGACTGCACTGTCGCGCTGGAAGATTCTCGACAACTTGCGCCGCAGTCTGGTGCCGGCATCGCTGTTGGTGCTGTTGTTGGCCGGCTGGTTTCTGCTTTCGCCCGCATTCTCGTGGATGCTCGCCGTACTGGCGATGGTACTGATTCCACCGGTGCTGTCGGCGATGCTCGATCTGGTGCAGAAGCAGACCGAAGTGCAGATGGATCAGCACCTGCGCGCCGCGATGCATTCCACCGGCCAGCATCTGGCGCGCATGGCGCTGGGTCTGGCATGGCTGCCACACGAAGTGCTGTACAGCATCGACGCGATCCTGCGCACGCTGTGGCGCATGACGATCAGCCGACGCCTGCTGCTGCAATGGCAAACCTCTAGCGATGTCGAAAAGCGCAGCAGCAACGCGCCCGGCACACTGTGGCGATTGATGTGGATCGGCCCCGTGCTCGCCGTGGTGCTGGCCGCGCTGCTGACGTGGCATCGGCCGATGGCGCTGCTGGTAGCGGCACCGCTGCTGCTGCTGTGGCTGCTCTCGCCGTCGATCGCCTGGTGGATCAGCAAACCGAACGTACCGCCGGCGTTTGCACCGACCGCCGCGCAGATGCAGTTTCTGCGCTCGCTGGCGCGCAAGACCTGGGCATTTTTTGATGCCCATGTCGGGCCCGCCGATCACTGGCTGCCACCGGACAACGTGCAGATACAGCCGGCGCCGGCGATCGCGCATCGCACGTCACCAACGAATATCGGACTGGCCCTGCTGGCCAATCTCGCTGCGTACGACTTCGGTTTTCTCAGCGCCGGGCGCCTGCTCGATCGCACTATGCAGACGCTGGCGACGATGCGTCTGCTACCGCGCCATCGCGGGCACTTCTACAACTGGTACGACACGCTAACACTGCAGCCGCTGGCGCCGCTGTATATCTCGGCGGTGGACAGCGGCAATCTCGCTGGTCACCTGCTGACGTTGCGGCCCGGCTTGCTCGCCGTCGCCGACGAACCGGTGTTCCAGCCGCGCGCGCTGCAAGGCCTGCTCGATACGCTTACCGTGTTGCAGGCCTCGATGGACTCAGCCACCGCCGGTTCCTTGAGTCCATTGCAGCGACCGCTGGAAGCCGCCCTGGCGTCGCTGCCGGCGACGACCGGTGCCGCCGTTGCACTGTTGCAAACTCTGCTCGACCAGGCGCATGCACTGGCGCGCACACTCGCCGTCGAAGCCGATAGCGATACCGAGTTCTGGCTTGACGCCCTGCTACAGCAATGCAGCGATCTGCTGGATGAAACCAGCCACTTCCATCTCGACCCGCCGCCGGACGACGACGCCAATTTCAAGGGCATTCCAACGTTGCTGCAGCTCTCGCGCATCGAGCCGCTGTGCTGGCCCGACGAGGCTGACGCGGAAACGCTGCGTGAACGCGCACGCGAGCGTATCGCGCTACTTGAACAGGTCGCGCTGGAGAGCGGCGAACTGGCGCTGATGGATTATCGTTTTCTGTACGACCGGGCACGCGACCTGCTGGCGATCGGCTACAACGTCGACGAGCGGCGACTCGATGCGGGCTTTTATGACCTGCTGGCATCGGAAGCCCGACTGGCCAGCTTCGTGGCGATCGCGCAGGGCCAGCTGCCGCAGGACAACTGGTTCTCGCTGGGTCGCCTGCTGACCACCAGCGGCGGGCAGCCGGTGTTGCTGTCGTGGACCGGTTCGATGTTCGAATACCTGATGCCGATGCTGGTGATGCCAAGCTATGAAGGCACCCTGCTGGACCAGACCTGTCGCGCCGCCGTGGCCCGTCAGATCGAATACGGTACCCAGCTGAACGTGCCATGGGGCGTTTCCGAATCCGGCTACAACACGCTCGATGCACACTTCACCTATCAGTATCGCGCGTTCGGCGTGCCAGGTCTGGGCCTGAAGCGCGGGCTGGGCGACGACGTGGTGATCGCGCCGTACGCCACCGTGATGGCGATGATGGTGGCGCCGGCCGCGGCCACTCGTAACATGCAGCGACTGGTCGAAGTGGGCGCGGAAGGGCGCCTGGGATTCTACGAGGCCATCGACTACACCCCCGCACGGTTGCCACTGGGCCAGACTTCGGCACTGGTGCAATCCTTCATGGTCCACCATCAGGGCATGAGCCTGCTGGCGCTCGCCTACGCGCTGCTGGACAAACCAATGCAGCGGCGTTTCGAATCCGACCCGCAGTTCCAGGCCACCAGTCTGCTGCTGCAGGAGCGCGTGCCAAAGACCGCGGCGGAATACCTGCATGCTTCCGGCTTCCCCGAAATGGACGGCCAATCGCGTGCGGCCGAGGCACGGCTGCGCGTGTTCACCGATCCGGATCGCGCACGTCCCGCGGTGCAGCTGCTGTCGAACGGCCGCTATCACGTGATGGTCAGCAGCGCCGGCGGCGGCTACAGCCGCTGCCGCGACATGGCGCTCACGCGCTGGCGCGAAGACATCACCAGCGACAACTGGGGCATGTTCTGCTACTTGCGCGACGTCGCCAGCGGCGCTTACTGGTCGACCGCGCATCAGCCGACGTTGAAGAAAACCGAGTTGTTCGAGGCGATCTTCTCCGATGCTCGCGCCGAGTTCCGCGTGCGCGAACGCGAGTTCGATGCGCACACCGAAATCGTGGTCTCGCCCGAAGACGACATTGAGCTGCGCCGCACGCGCATCACCAACCGCAGCCGCACGCGTCGCACGATCGAGCTGACCAGCTTTGCCGAAGTGGTACTGGCGCCGCCGATCGCCGATGCGATGCATCCAGCCTTCAGCAAATTGTTTGTGCAGACCGAGCTGGTCCCCGAGCTGCAGGCGATCCTCTGCACCCGTCGCCCACGCGCGCACGACGAAGCGGTGCCATGGATGTGCCACCTGCTGGCCGTGCACAACGGTGACATCGACGAGATCTCCTACGAAACCGATCGCGCGCGCTTTATCGGCCGCGGCCGCAGCGCCGCCGCACCGCTGGCGATGGGTACAGCGAGTGATCCCTATGCGCAACTATCCAACAGCCAAGGCTCGGTGCTCGATCCGATCGTGGCCATCCGCTGTCGCATCACGCTGGAGCCGGAGCAATCCGCCACGGTGGATTTCGTCACCGGCACGGCTGACACCCGCGACGCCTGCGTGCAACTGATCGGCAAATACCGCGACCGCCATCTGGCCGACCGCGTATTCGACCTGGCCTGGACGCACAGTCAGGTGCTGCTGCGTCAGCTCAACGCCTCGCTGGCCGATGCGCAGCTGTACGAGCACATGGCCACCTCGATCATCTACCCGAATGCCAACATGCGCGCCGAGCCCGGCATGATCGCGGCCAACCGCCGCGGCCAGTCCGGCCTGTGGGGACAGTCGATTTCGGGTGATCTACCCATTGTGCTGCTGCAGATCGCCGACCCCGCGCGAATCGAACTGGTGCGTCAGCTGGTGCAGGCGCACGCATACTGGCGACTAAAGGGCCTGGCGGTGGATCTGGTGATCTGGAACGAAGATCGCGCCGGCTACCGGCAGGAGCTGCAGGACCAGATCATGGGCCTGATCGCCTCGGGCAGCGAAGCCAGTCTGCTCGATCGCCCCGGCGGCATTTTCGTCCGTCCGTCGCAGCAGCTGTCCAGCGAGGATCGCATCCTGGTCCAGGCCAGCGCGCGGATCATCCTGGCCGACACGCGTGGCACGCTGGCCGAGCAGGTCAGCCGACGCTGGGTGGAAACCCACATGCCGCGCTTCGAACCCAGCAAGCCGCGCCGCGCCGCGCCGACGATCGTACCCTCCCTGCTGGCGCCGCCGGTGGCGGCCGTTGATCAACATGCAACGCGCGACCTGCAGCTGACCAATCCCTATGGCGGCTTCAGCGCCGACGGTCACGAATACGTCATCGTGCTCGGACCGAACGATGCCACGCCGGCGCCGTGGGCGAACGTGCTGGCCAACCCACATTTCGGCACGGTGATTTCCGAAAGTGGTGGCGCCTACACCTGGGCCGAGAACGCCCACGAGTTCCGTCTATCGCCGTGGCACAACGATCCGGTCGGCGATGCCAGCGGTGAGGCGATTTATCTGCGCGATGAGGAAACCGGCCAAGTCTGGTCGCCGACGCCACTGCCGGCCCGCGGCACTGGCGAATATTTGACCCGCCACGGCTTCGGTTACAGCGTATTCGAGCATGTGGAAGACGGCATCTACTCCGAGCTGTGGGTGTACGTGGCACTGGATGCCTCGGTGAAATTCTCGCTGCTGAAACTGCGCAACGATTCCGGTCGTCCGCGCCGGATCAGCGCTACAGGCTACGTCGAGTGGACACTGGGCGACCTGCGCGAGAAAACAGTCATGCACGTGGTGACCGAATCGGACCCGGCCAGCGGCGCGCTATTTGCCCGCAATGCCTACAACACCGAGTTCCCCGGCCGCGTGGCGTTCTTCGATGTCGATGATCCGAGCCGCTCGATCGGCGGTGATCGCAGCGAGTTCCTCGGCCGCAATGGCAGCACGCGTTCGCCCGCCGCGCTGAGCCGCACGCATCTGTCCGGTCGCCTGGGTGCCGGACTGGATCCCTGCGGCGCGCTGCAGATGACCATCGAGCTGGCCGAGAGCGAGCAGCGCGATGTCGTGTTCCGGCTGGGCCTGGGGCGCGATACCGCTGACGCCAGTTCACTGGTTCAGCGCTTCCGCGGCAGCATCGCTGCGGTCGAGGCGCTGAACAAGGTTCGTGGACACTGGCAGCGCACGCTGGGTGCGGTGCAGGTCAAGACGCCCGACCCGGCGGTCGACGTACTGGCCAACGGCTGGCTGCTGTACCAGACCATCGCCTGCCGCTTCTGGGCGCGCAGCGGTTACTACCAGTCCGGCGGCGCGTTCGGTTTCCGCGATCAGCTGCAGGATTCGATGGCGATGCTGTACGCCGCGCCGGACAGCGCCCGGCGTCAGATCTTGCTATGCGCCGCGCACCAGTTCCCTGATGGCGACGTGCAGCACTGGTGGCATCCGCCACTCGATCGCGGCGTACGTACGGCGTGTTCCGACGATTACCTGTGGCTACCGCTGGCTGCCGCGCGCTATGTGTTGGCCACCGACGATACCCAGATACTCGACGAAACGGTTGGCTACATCGAGGGACGTCCACTGCATCCGGGCGAGGAGTCGTATTACGACCTGCCGCAGCATTCGAGCCTGCGCGAAACGCTGTATCGCCATTGCGTACGGGCGATCGAACACAGCCTGGTCCGCGGCGTGCACGGCCTGCCGCTGATCGGCTGCGGCGACTGGAACGACGGCATGAACCGGGTCGGCGAAGCCGGTCGTGGCGAAAGCATCTGGCTGGGCTGGTTTTCCTGCGAGGTGATGAACCGCTTTGCCGAAGTGGCGCGGCAGCACGACGACGAAACGTTCGCTCTGCGCTGTGAGAGCGAGGTCGCCAAGCTGAAGATTGCGCTGGAACAGAACGGCTGGGATGGTGCCTGGTATCGCCGCGCCTATTACGACGACGGCACGCCACTGGGTTCGGCACCGAACGACGAGTGCCGGATCGACTCGATCGCGCAGAGCTGGTCGGTGATCTCCGGCGTGGCCGAACCGGCGCGCCAGCAGCAGGCGATGAATTCGCTCGATCAGCATCTGGTCCGTCGCGATGCGCGGCTGGTACAACTGCTTGATCCGCCATTCGACAAATCCCCGCTCGATCCCGGTTACATCAAGGGCTACGTGCCGGGCGTGCGCGAAAACGGTGGCCAGTACACGCACGCCGCGATCTGGGCCACGATGGCGTTTGCCGAGTTGGGTGACAGCGCCCGGGCGTGGGAACTGCTGCGCATGATCAACCCACTCAGCCACACCCGTGACGCGACGGAAATCGACATCTACAAGGTCGAGCCCTACGTGGTCAGCGCGGACGTTTACGCAGTCGAACCGCATGTGGGCCGCGGCGGCTGGAGCTGGTACACCGGATCGGCCGGCTGGATGTATCGACTGGTGGTCGAATCATTGCTTGGCCTGTGCATGGATGCCGGCCACCTGCGCTTCAAGCCGGTACTGCCGGCCGACTGGGAAGGTTTTTCGATGCGCTACCGCTATCGCCAGACCTGGTACCGGATCGATGTGACCCAGGTCGACGCCGATGCCCCGCGCCTGTTGCAGCTGGACGGCGAAACCTTGCCGGACGGACGCGTGCTGCTGGCCAATGACGGCATAGAGCACCACGTTGAATTGCGTCATCCGCGAGTCCGATGATGGGTCTGCGGCCTGGATTATGTTTTCCGACATGCGGCCTTATAGGTTTTCAGGTGTTCGGTCTCAGAGCCTGTTTACGATCTCCACGTGGCCCGCGCCGGGAGCGGTTTGTGCTCAGGCCAAGGAAGAAGGAGGGAGTGTACGTCGGTACACGACCGAGTGATGACGCCGGGATGGGTACAAACCGACCCGGCCCGAAGGGTTGTGTCGTGGCGGCCGCCACGACACAACGCGGGCTACGTGGAGATCGCAAACAGGCTCTTAGCGAAGACTTCACTCGATGGCGAGCAAGCTATTTCATCCAATCTCTGCGACCACATGTTGTGGAAGCATCCATTCATCGGCCAATCTGACATCTCGGTGCTGTCGTCCGGCCGTACAACCCAAGCCACATGGAGAGAGTTACCGCTATGGCGACACCTCGTTCGGATGCTCTGGTTTTTTTCGGCGCCACTGGCGACCTGGCTTACAAGAAAATTTTCCCCGCACTGCAGGCGATGATTCTCAACGACGGGCTGGACCTGCCGATCATCGGCGTGGCCCACTCCGACTGGGACATCAAGAAATTGCGTGCCCGTGCCCGCGACAGCCTGACCCAGGCAGCCAAGGATCAGGGCATCAAGTTCGACAAGGATGGCTTCGAGAAACTTTCGGCCAAGTTGCAGTATGTCGATGGCGACTACAACGACCCGGCCACCTTCGACGCCATCAAGAAGGCACTGGGCAAGGCCAAGCGCCCGCTGCATTACCTGGCAATCCCACCGAGCCTGTTCGGTGTGGTGGCGAAAGGCCTGCAGAAGGTCGGCTGCGCTGACGAAGCCCGCGTGGTGGTGGAAAAGCCGTTTGGGCGCGATCTGGCCTCGGCCAAGGCACTCAACGCGACCTTGCATGAGGTTTTCCCCGAGCAATCGATCTTCCGCATCGACCATTATCTCGGCAAGGAGCCGGTGCAGAACCTGCTGTACTTCCGCTTCGCCAACACGGTGTTTGAGCCGGTGTGGAACCGCAACTACGTCGAGAGTGTGCAGATCACCATGGCCGAAAATTTCGGCGTACAGGGTCGCGGCGCGTTTTACGACGACATCGGCGCCATCCGCGACGTGCTGCAGAACCATTTGCTGCAAGTAATCGCGATGCTGGCGATGGATGCACCGGTCGGCAGCGACCCGGAATCTCTGCGCGCCGAAAAACTGCGCATCTTCCGCGCCATGAAACCGGTCGATCCGAAAGACGTGGTGCGCGGCCAATACAAGGGCTATCGCGAGGTCGAGGGCGTCAAACCCGACTCCAACGTCGAAACCTTCGTGGCGCTGCGCCTGCATATCGACAACTGGCGCTGGAACGGTGTGCCGTTCTACATCCGCGCCGGCAAGAACCTGCCGATCACCGCCACCGAGGTGATCGTCGACATGAAGACACCGCCGCTGTCGCTGTTCGACGAGATCAGCCAGAAAGAGTCCAATTATTTCCGCTTCCGATTCAATCCCGAGGTGATCATTGCCGAGGGCGCCCGGGTCAAGAAGCCGGGCGAGAAAATGCGCGGCGAGCCGGTCGAACTGGTGGCGCGGCACCACCCGCGGCCGGAAAAATCCCCATACGAGCGCCTGCTTGGCGATGCGATCCGCGGCGACAATGCGTTGTTCACCAGCGATGAAAGCGTCGAGGCCGCGTGGGCCGTGGTCGACCAGGTGCTGACCCACGAAAAACCGGTTGCCACCTACAAGCCCGGCAGCTGGGGCCCGTCGGAGGCGTTGAAAATTGTCGAGGGCGACGAAGGCTGGCACGACCCGACGCCAGAGGAAACCTCTCCATGCTGAGCGGTTCTGCCCGTGATGCGGCGCCCGACCCGATCTTTTTTCTGGTCGACGTGGACAACACGCTGTTCGACAACGATCGTTTCGCCGTCGAACTGTCCGCGCATCTGGAAAAATCGTTCGACGTGGCCGAACGCGAGCGTTACTGGTCGCTGCATAAAAAACGCTGGGCCGAGTTCGGCGTATCGGATTACCTCGGCACCATGCAGCAGTTTCGCCAAGGCCTGCAAAACGATCCCGCGCTGCTGCAGATGTCGTCCTTTCTGCTCGATTTTCCGTTTGCCAAGCTGCTTTACCCACGCGCGCTTGACGTAGTGAAACACGTGCGGACGCTCGGGCCGGCCTCCGCCCTGTCCGACGGCGACATGGTGTTTCAGCCACGCAAGGTTCAGCACAGCGGCCTGTTCGATGCCTTCCACGGCAACGTGTTGATCTACGAGCACAAACAGCATGAGCTGAATCTCATGCAGCAGCGCTTTCCCGCGCGGCACTACGTGATGATCGACGACAAGCCGAATATCCTCGCCGATATGAAGAAGGTGCTCGGCGATCAGCTGACCACCGTATTCGTGCGCCAGGGCCAGTACGCCGCATCCGCATCTGCCGAGCAGCGCGCAGCGCCCGACCTCAAGATCGATAAAATCGGTGAGCTGCTCGAGTACACGCTGGATGATTTTCACCTAACGTCATCCGCCCGCCATGACGCAGTGCATTAATCGCAGATCATCCCCATATTCCTATCCCCAATGCATCAGCAACAACGCGAATTCCAGGAGCAAGCATGAAAGCGACCCAGCAATTGCATGATCTCGGCCAGAGCCTTTGGCTGGACAACATCACCCGCACCCTGCTCGACGACGGCACGCTTGCGCGCTACATCGCCGAGGACTCGGTTACCGGCCTCACTTCCAACCCCAGCATCTTCGACGCCGCGATCGGCGGTGGCGATGCCTACGATGCCGGTATCCACGCCAAGGCACTGGCCGGTCTGTCCGGCGAAAAGCTTTTCAACGAGCTGGCGCTGGAAGACCTTCGCCGTGCCGCCGACCTGTTCGCACCGATTTTCAAGTCGACCCACAAGGTCGACGGCTGGGTCTCGATGGAAGTCTCCCCGCTGCTGGCTGCCGATACGGCCGGCACCATCGAGGCGGCCAAGGAGATCCACTCGCAGGCACAGCGCGAGAACCTGTTCGTGAAAATTCCCGGCACGCCTGAAGGCATTCCGGCGATCGAGGAAGCGATCTTCCTCGGTATTCCGATCAACGTGACCCTGCTGTTTTCGCGTGAACATTATCTGGCCTCCGCTGAGGCCTATATACGTGGCCTCGAGCGTCGCCATGAGGCCGGTCAGCATCTGGACGTCGGCTCGGTCGCGTCGGTCTTTGTCAGCCGATGGGACGTCGCCAGCAACAAGCAGTTGCCCGACGAGCTGCACAACAAGCTTGGCATCGCCGTGTGTCAGCAGACCTATCACGCGTATCGCGAGCTGCTGGAGTCACCGCGCTGGAAGAAGCTGGCCGCCGCCGGCGCCAAACCGCAGCGCCTGCTGCTGGCGAGCACCGGCACCAAGGATCCGGCCGCCTCCGATACGCTGTACGTCAGTGCGCTGGCCGCGCCCGACACCGTCGATACCATGCCGGAAAAGACCCTCATCGCGTTTGCGGAACACGGCCAGCTGCACGGCGTGATGCCGACCGATGGCAAGGAAGCCGAAGAGATGCTCTCCAGGATCACCAAGGCCGGCGTCGATATCGATGCACTGGCTGCCCAGCTGCAAAAGGAAGGCGCCGAGTCCTTCGTCAAATCCTGGGGAGCGCTGCTGAAACGGATCGTCGACAAGACCGGCAAGCTCGAAGACCAATCGAAAGGACCCGCACTGAAATGAGTAGCTCACCTCTCGTCTCGCGACCGCAGTGGCAGGCGCTGCAAAAACATTTCGCGCAGATCGGCCAGCAGCACCTGCGCGAACTGTTCGCCGCCGATGCCGAACGCGGTCAGACCCTGACCGCCGAAGCGGTCGGCCTGTACCTCGACTACTCCAAGCAGCGCGTCAATGCCGACACGCTGCGCCTGCTGCGCGAACTGGCCGAGGCGTGTGATCTGCCGCGGCGCATCGAGGCGATGTTCAGCGGCGACAAGATCAACATCACCGAAAAGCGCGCCGTGCAGCATGTGGCGCTGCGTGCGCCGGCCAGCGAAAAGATCCTGGTCGACGGCAAGGATGTGGTGCCCGACGTGCACGCCGTACTCGATCGCATGACCACGTTCGCCGAAAAGGTGCGCAGCGGCGCCTGGCTGGGCCACAGCGGCCAGCGCATCCGCAACGTCATCAGCATCGGCATTGGTGGCTCGGATCTCGGCCCGGTGATGGCCTACGAGGCGCTGCGCGATTACAGCCAGCGTGACATCACCTTCCGTTTCGTCTCCAACGTGGACGGCACCGATTTCGCCGAAGCCACACGCGACCTGGATGCGGCCGAAACCTTGTTCATCGTCTGCTCGAAAACCTTCACCACGCTGGAAACGCTGACGAACGCGCACGCTGCACGCGCCTGGGCGCTGAAGGCGCTGGATGCCAGTGGTGACGACGAAGGCAAGGCGGTCGCCAAGCACTTCGTCGCTGTTTCCACCAATGCCGAGGAAGTGACCAAGTTCGGCATCGACACGGCCAACATGTTCGGCTTCTGGGACTGGGTCGGCGGCCGCTACTCGATGGATTCGGCGATCGGCCTGTCGACCATGATCGCCATTGGCCCGGATCATTTCCGCGAGATGCTGGCCGGTTTCCACGCGATGGACGTGCATTTCCGCAAGACGCCGCTGGAACACAACCTGCCCGCGCTGATGGGCCTGCTGGCGGTCTGGAACAACAATTTCCTTGACGCTGCTACCGTCGCGGTATTGCCGTACGAGCAGTACCTGAAGCGCTTCCCGGCCTATCTGCAGCAGCTGACCATGGAGAGCAACGGCAAGCACGTCACGCTCGACGGCAGCACGGTCGATTACGCCACCGGCCCGATCTACTGGGGCGAGCCCGGCACCAACGGCCAGCATTCGTTCTATCAGCTGATCCATCAGGGCACACGCATCGTGCCGTGCGATTTCATCGGCTTCGGTCAGACGCTGAACCCGCTGCCCGTGCACGACGGCAGCGACCATCCAGCCGGCGATCAGCACGACCTGCTGATGGCCAACCTGATCGCCCAGGGCGAAGCGTTGGCGTTCGGCAAGACCGCCGAGGAGGTGCTGGCCGAAGGCACTGCCGAAGCACTGGTGCCGCACCGTACGTTCGAAGGCAACCGTCCGAGCAATACGATTCTCGCCTCACGCCTGACGCCACATATCCTCGGCACGCTGATCGCGCTGTACGAGCACAGCGTGTTCGTGCAGGGCACGATCTGGAACATCGACTCGTTCGACCAGTGGGGCGTGGAACTGGGCAAGCAGCTGGCCAAGACCACCATTGCCGAGCTGACCGCGAAAGACGAGCCCAAGCTCGGGCACGACAGCTCGACCAACACGTTGATCCACCGCTACCGCCAGCTCCGCGATGGGCGGCTCAAGGACGTTCGTTCACCGGCGGCGTCGAAATGAGCCAGACCATCAGCCCGCTTGCTGGCAAGCCGGCGCCGACATCGATCCTGGTCGATATCGCGAAACTGCTGGCTGCCTACTCGGATCTGAAGCCTGACCCAGGCGAAGCCGCGCAGCGCGTCGCGTTCGGCACCTCCGGCCATCGCGGCAGCTCGTTCCAGCGCAGCTTCAATGAATGGCACATCCTGGCGATCAGTCAGGCAATCTGCGAGTACCGCCAGAGCAAGGGCATCGACGGCCCGCTGTTTATCGGCTTCGATACGCACGCGCTGTCGCAACCGGCATTCGAGAGCGCGCTGGAAGTGCTGGCGGCGAACGGCGTCGAGACGATGATCTCGGCCAAGGGCGAGTTCACGCCCACACCGACGATTTCGCACGCGATCCTCACCTATAACAAAGGCCGCACGAAGGGGCTTGCGGACGGCATCGTGATCACGCCGTCGCACAACCCGCCGGACAACGGCGGCTTCAAGTACAACCCGACCAACGGCGGCCCGGCCGACACCTACATCACCAACTGGGTGCAGGATCGCGCCAACCAGCTGATCGAAGGCGGCCTGAAAGAGGTCAAACGCGTGCCGTTCGCGCAGGCGAGCAAGGCCTCGACGACACACTCACATGACTACCTCGATGCCTATGTGGCCGACCTCGGCAACATGATCGACTTCGACATCATCCGCAGCGCCGGCGTGCACATGGGCGTCGATCCACTGGGTGGTGCCGGCGTACATTTCTGGGCGCCGATTGCCGAGCGCTACAAGCTCGACCTTACCGTGGTCAGCGACACCGTCGATCCGCAGTTCGCCTTCATGACGGTGGATTGGGATGGTCAGATCCGCATGGACCCCTCGTCGAAATACGCGATGCAGCGGCTGATCGTGCTGAAGGACAAGTACGACGTCGCGTTCGCCTGCGACACCGACCACGATCGCCACGGCATCGTCACGCGCAGCAACGGCCTGATGGAACCGAATCATTATCTTTCGGTGTTGATCGACTACCTGTTCCAGAACCGGCCGCAGTGGAGCGACAAGGCGGCCATCGGCAAGACCGTGGTCAGCACCGCCATGATCGATCGCGTGGCCAAGCGGCTGGGCCGCAAACTCTACGAAGTGCCGGTCGGCTTCAAGTGGTTTTCCGAAGGCCTGTTCGACGGCTCGCTTGGCTTCGGCGGCGAAGAGAGTGCCGGCGCATCGCTGCTGCGCCGCGATGGTTCGGTGTGGACGACGGACAAGGACGGCCTGGTACCGGCGCTGCTTTCAGCCGAAATTACCGCCCGCCATGGCAAGGACCCCGGCGAGCTGTATGCGCAGATGACCAAGGACCTGGGCGAGCCGTTTGCCGACCGCGTCGAGGCCGCCGCCACGCCGGCGCAGAAGGCCAAGCTGGCCAAGCTCTCGCCGGACCAACTGCACAGCGACCAACTGGCCGGCGAAAAGATCACCCAGGTGCTCGACAAGGCGCCAGGCAACAGTGCGGCGATCGGCGGCATCAAGGCCATTGCTCCCAGTGGCTGGTTTGCCGCGCGCCCGTCCGGCACCGAGGCGATCTACAAGATTTACGCCGAGAGCTTCAAAAGCAAGGAACATCTGAAGGACATCCTGGCCGAGGCGCAGAAGATCGTCGACGCCTCGTTAGGCGGCGCATGATGAATTATCGGGTCGACGCCAGTGGCTCGAACCCGTCGGCGATTTGTCCGACCCGATAAGCTTCCGAAGGATCACTGCTTGCGCTCACGCAAACACGCCGAACGTCATGTCACTGCACGCATCAGCTGGCTGCGCGCGGCGGTATTGGGTGCGAACGACGGCATCGTCTCCACCGCGAGCCTGATCCTTGGTGTGGCGGCGGCGCATGCCAGTCACGCCAGCATTCTCGTCACCGGCACGGCCGGGCTGGTGGCCGGCGCGATGTCGATGGCCGCTGGCGAATACGTATCCGTGCATTCGCAGGCCGATACCGAAAATGCCGAACTCGCGAAAGAGCGGCACGAACTGCATACCGACAGCGATGGCGAACACAAGGAGCTGGCCGCCATCTATGTCAGCCGTGGCCTTGACCCGGCGCTGGCCACGCAAGTCGCCGCGCAATTGATGGCCCACGATGCGCTGGAAGCGCACGCACGCGACGAGCTGGGCATTACCGAAGCCTTGCGCGCTCGACCACTGCAGGCCGCACTGGCATCCGCGCTCAGTTTTTCGGTAGGGGCCGCACTGCCGATCCTGGTCGTTGCGATATCGCCGCCCGCTGTTCTGATTCCCGGTGTTTTTCTTGGGGCGCTGGTTTTCCTCGTGCTACTTGGCGCCACGGCGGCGCGCGTTGGTGGCGCCAGCATGCTCACCGGTGCATTGCGCATCGGTTTCTGGAGCGCGCCGGCCATGGCCGTTACCGCCGGCGTGGGTACGCTGATTGGAAACGCCGGTTAGTCCGACGAACACGGCATGCACTTCCGGCTGACACCACACAAAACTTGACGGCAGTTTTACCCGCGTAGCTTCATGCTCTGAGCCTGCCTCATCTCCGCACCCTCCCAAGGACATCCCATGACGGTTTCTTCGCTCGATCAACAATGCATCGATACGCTCCGTTTTCTCTCGGTCGACATGGTGCAGAAAGCCAATAGCGGCCATCCTGGCCTGCCACTCGGCGCCGCACCCATGGCGTACGCGCTGTGGACGCACCATCTCAAGCATCATCCGAGCAATCCCGAGTGGGCCAACCGCGACCGTTTCGTGTTGTCGGCCGGCCACGGCTCGGCGCTGCTCTACAGCCTGCTGCACATGACCGGCTACGCCCTTTCGCTGGACGACATCAAACAGTTTCGCCAATGGGGCAGCAAGGCACCGGGCCATCCCGAGCGCGGCCACACCGCGGGCGTGGAGGTCACGACCGGGCCGCTGGGCCAGGGCATCGCCAACGCGGTGGGCATGGCGATCGGCGAAGCGCATCTGGCCGCGCGCTATAACCGCGATGGCCATACCGTGATCGATCACCACACCTGGGCGATCGTCGGCGACGGTGATCTGATGGAAGGCGTTGCCTCCGAAGCCGCCTCGCTGGCTGGACATCTCCAGCTGGGCAAACTGATCTGTCTGTACGACGACAACTACGTCAGCCTGGCCGCCGGCACCGAGATCGCCTTTACCGAAGATCGCGCCAAACGCTTCGAAGCCTATGGCTGGCAGACCATCACGGTGGCTGACGGCAATGATATCGCTGCGATCAACGCCGCCATCGACAAAGCCCGTGCGGATACCGCGCGGCCTTCCTTGATCCTGGTGCGCACGCAGATCGGCTTCGGCTCACCCGAGCAGGGCTCGTTCAAGGCACACGGCTCGCCGCTCGGCGTCGAAGACGTGAAGAAGACCAAAGAAAAGCTGGGCTGGCCGGTCGAGCCGGACTTTCTGATTCCCGAGCCGGCACTGAAGCATTTCCGCGAAGCGCTGGATCGTGGCGCGAAGGAAGAGACAGAGTGGAAGGAACGTCTGGACGTCTACACGAAGGCCTTCCCGGAGCTGGCGAAGGAACTGAACGATCGTCTGCAGGGCAAGCTTCCCGCGGGCTGGGATGCGGATATCCCGGTGTTCCCCGCGGATGCCAAAGGTATCGCCACGCGCGTCGCCGGTGGCAAGGTGATGAACGCGTTTGCGGAAAAGCTGCCGGCGCTGGTCGGTGGTTCGGCGGATCTGGATTCCTCCACTTACACCAATCTCAAAGGGTTCGGCGACTTCAATCTCGCCGCCAAAGCGGGTCAGGACACCCAGGGTTCGGATAGCGCCGGCTGGAGCCATGCAGGCCGCAATGTGCATTTCGGCGTGCGCGAACATGCAATGGGCGCGGTGGTCAACGGACTGGCCGCGCACGGCGGCTTCATTCCGTACGGCTCGACCTTCCTGATCTTCTCCGATTACATGCGACCGACGATCCGCCTCGCGGCGCTGTCAGGACTGCACGTGGTGCACGTCTTCACCCACGACAGCATCGCCGTCGGCGAAGACGGCCCGACCCATCAGCCAATCGAACAACTGGCCAGCCTGCGTGCGATTCCCGATACCACGGTGATCCGGCCGGCCGATGCCAACGAAACCGCGGTGGCCTGGAAGGTGGCTGTCGAAACACGCCAGCGGCCGGTATTGCTGGCGCTGACCCGGCAGAACCTGCCGATCCTCGATCGTACGAAATTTGCCAGCGCCGAAGGGCTGCGCAAGGGCGCGTACGTGCTCAGCGATGCCAAAGATGGCAAGCCGACGCTTATCCTGATCGCCACTGGTTCGGAGGTCGATCTGATCGTTGGTGCCGCTGAAAAGCTGCAGGCCGAAGGCGTGGCGGTACGCTGCGTATCGATGCCAAGCTGGGATCTGTTCGAAGCCCAGCCGCAAAGTTATCGCGATGAGGTGCTGCCGCCAGATGTCGCTGCGAAGCTGGCGGTGGAAATGGGCGTACCGATGGGCTGGGACCGTTACGTCGGCCCGCACGGTGACGTGCTGGGCATCGATCGCTACGGCGCCTCCGCGCCGGCCGGCGTGCTGCTGCCCGAATACGGTTTCACGGTCGACAACGTGGTCAAGCGCGCGAAGGCCCTGCTGAAGGCGTAACTTTCAAGACGACGTTCGTGCCACGGGTTCAAGCTTGAACCCGTGGCACTACTTGTCAAAGTCTCAGTTCCGAGACTGGATCTTCGACAGCAGCCGCAGCAGTTCCAGATACAACCAGACCAGGGTAACCACCAGCGCGAACGCGCCGTACCACTCCATGTATTTCGGCGCACCACCGTTGACGCCAGTTTCGATCATGTCGAAATCGAGAATCAGGTTGAGCGCAGCGATCACCACGACCACACCGCTGAACACGATGCCGATCGTGCTGTGACCGTTGATGAAACCAATCGAGTGGCCAAAGAAGCCCATTGCAAAGTTGGCCAGATAAAGCAGCATCACGCCGCCGGTGGCCGCAACGATGCCGAGCTTGAATTTTTCGGTGGCGCGAATCAACCCGCTGCGATACGCCAGCAGCAATGCCGCCATGGTGCCGAAGGTAAGCCCGACCGCCTGCACCACGATGCCTGGATAACGCATTTCGAAAATTGCCGACAACGCGCCAATGAAAACGCCTTCCGCCAGCGCGTACAGCGGTGCGGTGATCGGTGCCCAGGTTTTCTTGAATGAGGTGACCAGCCCAAGCACCAGACCGCCGACGGCACCGCCAAGCGCCAACGGCAGCATCGCCGGAACACTGCCCGGCCCGGTGAAATGACTCCAGCTGAACATCGCGCCGATCAAGACCAGGATCAGCAACAGACCGGTCTTGTTGACCGTACCGTTGAGCGTCATGGCCTCGCCATCGCGCGACACAACCATACCGCTGGCCGCGTCGAGGAAGGTGTTCTTGTTGATTGCCGGGTTGCCGCTTTGCATGAAGTACTCCGATGGGTTCGCCGCCATCGTATATGGCTGGCTCCTGGCGTGACAGCAGCGACGCCTTCAGCCCAGACGCCCTGCCGCGCACGCGAGTGTTGGAAACTACGCGACAATACGACCCTGCTGAACGTCGCGGAGTTCCAATGAACCCTTCCATCCTGCGTATCGCCACCCGCAAGAGCCCGCTGGCTTTGTGGCAGGCCGAGCATGTGGCGGCCGCCTTGCGCGTGGCGCATCCGGGACTGTCGGTGGACATGGTGCCAATGTCGACGCGGGGCGATGAAATCCTGGATCGATCGTTGGCGGAAATCGGCGGGAAGGGATTGTTTCTCAAGGAACTGGAAGTCGCCATGATGGAAGGGCGTGCCGATCTGGCCGTCCATTCGCTGAAAGACGTGCCCGTTACGCTTGAACCCGGCTTTACCCTGCCGGCGATCCTGCCGCGCGCCGATGCTGCCGATGCCTTCGTCAGCAACCACTACGCCAATCTGGCCGCCCTCCCGCAGGGTGCACGAGTCGGCACGTCTTCACTGCGACGGCAGGCGCTGCTGCGCGCGGTGCGGCCTGATCTGGAGCTGCTCGATCTGCGCGGCAATGTCGGCACGCGACTGGGCAAATTGGACGCCGGTGGTTACGACGCCATCGTGCTGGCCTGCGCAGGACTGGAGCGGCTGGGCTTTGCCGCGCGTATCCGCACACGGCTGACGCCACCGGCCTGGCTGCCCGCGCCGGGCCAGGCGGCCATTGCGATCGAGGCGTGCTCGGATAATCCCAACACGCTGGTGTTGCTGGCTGCCCTGAATGACACCGACACGCGTCTGACCGTCACCGCCGAACGGGCAATGAATCAGGCGCTGGGCGGTAGCTGCACCGTACCTGTCGCCGCCTGGTGCGTGCTGGGCGAACGCGGCCTGCACCTGCGTGGCATGGTCGGTGACGCCAGCACGGGCCAGCTCCTGCACGCCGAAGCCACGCGTGTTGACGACGATGCCGTGGTGCTGGGGCAGCAGGTGGCTGCTGCCTTGATTGCCCAGGGTGCTGGCGAACTGCTCGGGCTGTAAGCCCGGCATAAAGAGCCCCGTTGCTCGCGCAACGGGGGCTCTTTCTCATCTATTTTTCTCGATCTACTTTTCTCGGGTCAGCAACGGTCGGCTGCTTCAGAGGTTGTAGACGATATTGGTCGTGGTCAGCGTATCGTTCTTGCGGATACCGGGCAGCACGCTGGTGTTGTGACGCACCTGGAAGCCGACCTTCACCGCCAGTTTCTTGGTCATGCTGATAGAGACACCGGCATCGTTCTGCGCGTAGGTGTTCTTCGAGCCTGCTTCCGTCAGGAACGTATCTTCGAACGAGGTGTTGTCGGTCAGCTTGTGCTTGTAGTTGATCAGGCCGCGGGCGATTGCCTCGCTCTGCGTACCATTGGCCTCTTGCGGCACCTCGACCCCTCCGACCAGGGTATCTTCAACGGCCGGACGGTAGCGCTTGTAACCCGGACCGATTTCGAACGACAGCTCGTTGGCGTCGTCCTTCAGCGCAATGTAGCCATAACCGACCGACACCACGCCCTGCCATATGTTGGCGCCGAAATCGTCATGCTCATAGCGCACGGCCGTCACGATATAGCTGCGCGGGTCGAGCTTGTAACCGACCGATGCACCGCCGTCGTAGCGATTGGCGGTTTCATTGAACTGTTCAACGGTGGCGCCGGACGCATTGACCACCGACTGCTGGCTTTTTGCGCGCAAGGTATCGACGTAGAAGTTGTTCTTCCACTGCTCGTTTTCCTGATTCAGGTTGAGCTTGCCGTTGACGTTCTGCGAACGCGTATTGCCGGTAGCCGAAGCGAAGCCGAACTCGCCCGAACCACTCCAGCCGCCGTTGTTGGCCGCATTGCTGCTGGCATCAGCACCGGCGGCAGGAGCAGTGGCATCGTCGGCCTGCACGGCGAAACTTGCCATGGAAGCCAGCAAAACACAGGCGATCAGGGTCTTTTTCATCAGTTGACGATCCATTTGTTAAAGAATAGTAATCACTTACCTTAACGGCACGATTTGAACTTGCAATGAACAATGTGCTGCGGCGCAGCGAAAAAGCCGCGAAATCCTGCGGCTTTGCCAGCCGATTATAGACATGGCCCAATGACCGCGCGGCGGGCACAACCATGCTACAAACGCTTTCATTCCCGACACCCTCCGATCAGGCATATGGACCGCTACGAACGCATCTCCACTCTGCACCGATTGCTCAAATCGGCGCATTACCCGATTCCCCTGTCCACCTTGCTCGACGAGCTGGAGTGCTCGCGCGCCACGCTTTATCGCGACGTCGCGTTTTTACGCGACGCGCTCGGTGCACCTGTCGAGAGTGCCGGCGGTGATCAGGCTGCCTTTCGCTACGAGGTCGGCGAGGGCGAACGTTTCGAATTGCCCGGCCTGTGGCTGACTTCCGATGAACTCGCCGCACTGCTGGCGCTGAACGAGCTGATCGGTCGCTCCGGTGCCGGCGTGCTGGCCGGTGCGCTGGCACCTTTCAGGGCTCGCATCGAGGGCTTGCTGTCCGACCGGGACAGTGGCGAAGTGTTGCCGATCGAGCGCATCCGCGTCATTCCATGGGGCGAGCGCAAGCTCAACCAGCAGGTGTTTCGCATCGTCGCCGGTTCCGTGCTGAAACGGCACCAACTGCGCTTTCGCTATCGCGCGCGCACCACCAATACCGACAGCCGGCGCACGGTGTCACCGCAGCGGCTGACCCACTATCGCGACAACTGGTACCTCGACGTGTGGGATCACGATCGCGAAGCTCTGCGAAGTTTTGCGGTGGACCGCATCGTTGAACCGCAGGCACTGGATGCCGCCGCTATCGACGTGGCCGAGAACGATCTCAATGAGCTGCTGGCCTCGAGCTACGGCATTTTTGCGGGCAAGCCCAAAGCCTGGGCCACCATCCGTTTCTCGCAGCACGCCGCGCGCTGGGTCGCCGACGAGCACTGGCATTCGCAGCAACGCGGCGAGTGGTTGCCCGACGGCCGCTACGAGCTGCAGGTGCCCTACTCCAACTCGCGCGAATTGCTGATGGACGTACTCAAGTACGGGCCCGATGCCGAGATCGTTTCACCGCTGCCGCTGCGCGAGGAAATGAAAATCCTGTTGCAGCTGGCGATGAGTGGGTATCAACAGAACGTTTGATCGTCGCGATTGGCCCCGCCATTCGATTAGCAGCGTTGACACGGGTGGCGCGCGTGCAGTGCCGCCTTGCTTGCCGCGAATTTGTTGTGCGCTCATGCTAGGCAGCAGCGCGTGTGGCAACCGATTCCCGACCCGCCTGCCCTTCGTGCGGTACCGCACATCACCGCAGGGCAACGTGGCGTCGATGGCAAATACTTTCTCTACCCAGATCGAAAGCAACGCATGAAACACACCGACATTGCCGATCCCACCGCCACACCGGCCGCGTTGTCGGTACCGCGTCGACCAACCGTGGCACTGGCACTCGGTGCGGGTGGCGCGAAAGGACTGGCGCATATCGGTGCGATCGAGGAGATCGAGGCGCAGGGTTTCGAGATCATCGCTATCGCCGGCTGCTCGATGGGCGCACTGATCGGCGGCATCTATGCGATGGGCAGGCTCGAGGTCTATCGCGACTGGGTATCGACGCTGGCCAAGTTCGACGTGCTGAAACTGCTCGACTGGACATTTTCCGGCGGCGGCTTCATCAAGGGCGAGCGGATCATGGGCACCCTGCTGGAGCTGATCGGCGACACCTGCATCGAGGAACTGCCGTTAGCCTTCACTGCCGTGGCTACCGATCTGGAGCGCGAGCGCGAGGTGTGGCTCACGCGCGGCTCGTTGTTCGATGCGATCCGCGCGTCGATCGCGATTCCCACCGTGTTTCGCCCCTATCACCTCAACGGACGTGTGCTTGTCGATGGCGCCTTGTTGAATCCGCTCCCGGTGACACCGCTGATTCGCGAAACCGCCGATTACCTGATGGCCGTGAGTGTGGACGGACCTGCCGAGTTCGCGCCGGTAGATACCGTGGAGCTGGACGAACCCGAGGCGCAAGGTACCCGGCACCGCATTGGTGAGTTCTTCAGCCGACTGATGCCACACGGCGAACCCAAGCCGCGCGAGCCTGGCGCATTCGAGCTGCTCAACCAGTCGATGGACCTGATGCAGGCCAATCTGTCACGGCTACGGCTGGCAGCTTACGCGCCGGATCTGCTGATCCAGATGCCGCGCAACGCCTCGACGGCATATGAGTTTTACCGCGCCCGCGAGCTGATCGAACTGGGCCGGCAACGTGCGCGCACAGCCTTCTCGACTTGGAAGCCGGTTTCACACCAGCCGCGTTAGCGCCGGGAATGGTCAACTGCGAATGACTTTGCACAGGCGCAAGCCATCCGATAAATCCGTGCCACGCATCGTGCGCTCCATCGCGCTGGCAATCGGCTCGCAATCGGTGAAATGCGCTGATGGCAAAAGCCGCAGAAGCTGCAACTGGTCGGCGGTGTTGATGTCACGCGTGATCGCATACATCGACCCTGGATGCGCCTGAATGCGCTGCTCCG
Source organism: Rhodanobacter sp. MP1X3 (assembly GCF_014207165.1). Taxonomy (NCBI): domain Bacteria; kingdom Pseudomonadati; phylum Pseudomonadota; class Gammaproteobacteria; order Lysobacterales; family Rhodanobacteraceae; genus Rhodanobacter; species Rhodanobacter sp. MP1X3. Next base: position 81,755 of record NZ_JACHCO010000001.1, read on the forward strand.
TCTGCGAACCGAGGCGATAGCCACTTGTTTCACTGGTTAACCAGGTGACACCGACGAACTCAAGATTTTGAGCATTACGGAAAAACGGAATCACGTAGGCATTCGGCTGTCCAATCACCAACACCATGCTGCCCGGCTCGATCACGGGTGGCCGAACGTCAAAAGCCACTGCCGCATAGGGCGCATGGCCCCAGTCGGTGTATCGGGTGCAACCCATCAAGACGGTGGCAATGCCCACCATAGCCCAAACTATCCAGCGCGGCGCCTCATCTTGACGCGTCCAGCCGGATGACAGTTCCTGCAGCGCTACAAGAATCATCAGCCCGGTCATCACTTCGATGGGCACCGCATAGCGCAAGATCGAATACAACAGCAACCACAGCGTGTAGCTGGTGACGAGGAACACGAACACCAAGCGGACCGCTCGCGACCCTGCAACTTCACGAGCGCGTGATCGCCAGGACATTGCAGCGACGATTGCCACCGCAATCATCGCGACGGCGTAGCGAGCATCGGCAAAAGCATTTCCACCTTGGTAACGATTCTTTTGAATCCAGAAGAACGGATAGAACAGCCACTGGAACAGGTCTTTCGGCATGAACTGACGATCAGTGCCGGCTGACGGTGGCGACCAGGGTGAATGGAAAACCTGGTTGAACATCGGGAAAACAGGATTGCCCGTCAGGCGATACAACTCCCATCCCCACCAACCATAGGCCAGCAAGAACGCACCGACAGCGGCGCACACGAAAACAACGCTCAAATGCAGTGCCTTGGCGCCAAACCCGAGCGCAAGCCACAAAGCCAGACCCAGCGCAGGCGTGTAGACAATGGCAGTCGGTTTCAGTCCTGCCGCGAGTCCGCACAACAAGCCCGCCACAACGGCACGGCGCATCGGTCTGGTGGGCATGTCGCGTGCGCAAAACGGCAACAATACGTAAAGCCCGAGCAAGATCAGCAAAGCAAGCGGCAGCTCGTTGGTGCTCGAACCTGTCTGCGAAGTCACCATCGTTCCCGTTGCACCGATGATCACCGCAAGTAAATCGGGTATGCCGAACGCTCGCTCGCGAACCTTGGAAAATCTGACGCTTATACGCAACAGCACAAACAGCAAGCCGCCGTACCAGAGTCCCTGCAGCGCGGCGAGCAACCGTGGCGTGTGGTGCAAGAGACCCGTACCCAGCCAAAAATAAGGCACATCCAACAGCGGATTGAAAAACCCCTGCAGCCCCACGGGCGCCAGATCAATCGTGAGATGTCCGTGCAAGAACGACCACGCGTTATACAGGTGGTAGTTTTTCAGATCCCAAGCCGTGTCTTGGCCTTTTTGCAGGGCATAGAACGCGCCGATCAGCAAATAAACGACCAGGGCTCTGATGCCGACAAATTTCTTTGCAGCTATCGAATCCATCAACTATCCCGGACGTTGTCGTCGACCGCTCTCATGCGAGTGGCCATTACATGCAGTGCAGCCTCAAAGCTCTTCGATGCGCGTGACCTTGCCACGGCGCATCAACCACGCCACACCGCGCAGGTCGGCCAGACCAACCCACAGCCGATCAAGCATGCCGTACTTGGATACACCGGCAGTGCGCGGACGATGGCCAACCGGCACACTCTGACAAGCAAAACCGGCCCGCTTGACCAGCGCCGGCAGGTAACGATGCATATGGTCGAAGTAGGGCAGGCGCAGGAACACCTCGCGGTCGAACAGTTTCAGGCCGCAGCCGGTATCCGGCGTGGCGTCCTTTAGCATGCGCGAACGTACCGCGTTGGCGATCTTGGAGGATATGCGCTTGTTGAAACTGTCGCGGCGCGTGGTGCGCCAACCGGCGAACAGGCGCAGATCGGCGGACGCCGCATCGCGTGCGGCCAACAGCTTGGGAATATCGGCCGGATCGTTCTGGCCATCGCCATCGAGCGTGGCGATCCACGGCGATTTGGCCGCACGCACACCGTTCCACACCGCCGTGCTCTGGCCGCTGCGCGCCACGTGATGCAATACGCGGAGCTCGGGATGAAGCACCTTCTGTGCGGCCAGCACCGCCCGGCTGTCGTCGATGGAGTCGTCATCGACGTAGATCACCTCGAATTCGATCAGACCGCGCAGGGCAGTAGTGATTTCGGCGAGCAGCGGCGGAATGTTGTCGCGCTCATTGAATACGGGAACGACAACGGACAGTTGCGGCATGGAAAGGCCTTGTTGCGGAAACAGTGCGCGCAGGCGCTGCAGCGCATTCTAGTGCGTGGGGCAGCTGGGGGCGAGGGATGAGGGGCGAGTCCCTGCCCTCAACGCATCTTGCCGAGTATCCCTTCCAGCTCGTCGTTGCTGTGATAGTGGATCACCAGCTTGCCGCGACCGCCGCGGCCCTGGGCCAGCTCGACCCGGGTGGCAAAACGCTCGCCCAACTCGCGTTCGAGATCGCTGATATTCGGATCGCGCGGCGGAGCGGCTTTTGCCTTGCCTTTCGGCGCGGTCTGGGCACGGCGCGCGGCTTCTTCCAGCTCACGCACGGTCCAGTGATTGCGCGCCGCTTCCAGCGCCAGACTCTCCGCCTCATGCTCGGGCAGGGTCAGCAGGCAACGGGCGTGCCCCATTTCCAGCTTGCCTTCGTCGAGCAGTTTCTTGATCGAGGCGGGCAGTTCGGTGAGGCGCAGCAGGTTGGAGACAGCGGCGCGCGAACGGCCCACCGCGTCGGCAGCCTGCTGGTGGGTGAGGGCGAAGTCGTCGATCAACCGCTTCAGCGCATCGGCTTCTTCCAGCGGAGTGAGGTCTTCGCGCTGGATGTTCTCGATCAGTGCCATGGCCGGCACCGAGGCCTCGGGTACGATTTTCACCAGTGCCGGCAGTTCACCGAGCTGGGCGCGCTGCGCCGCGCGCCAGCGGCGCTCACCGGCGATCAGCTCGTAGCTGTCCTTGCCCAATGCACGCACCACCACCGGCTGGATCAGGCCCTGCGCCTTGATCGACGCGGCCAGTTCGTCCAGTGCCTCGTCGTTCCAGTGTCGCCGCGGCTGGTACTTGCCAGGCTGGATCTGCTGGATCGGCAGGATGCGCAGCTCACCTTCCTGCCCGATCACCGACGGCGATGCATCGCCATCGCCGCCCAACAGGGCGTCAAGCCCGCGTCCCAGTCCACGTTTTTTCGCAGCAGCCATGCTTATTCCTGATGATTGGCGGCCGGCGCCTTGAGCGTCGGACCGTTGTTGCCATGCGCCGGCGGTTCGATCGCCTCGACATCGACGATTTCGGCCGGCGGCAAGCCGCGCTCGCGCCGGATCACTTCGCCAGCCAGGCCGATATAGGCGATCGCGCCACGCGAGCTGCGATCGTACAGATGAATTGGCTGGCCATGACTCGGCGCCTCGGCCAGTCGCACATTGCGCGGAATGATCGAGCGCAACACCTTGTCGCCGAAATGCTGCGTGAGTTGCGCGGAGACTTCGTTGCCCAGGTTGTTGCGCACGTCGTACATGGTGCGCAGCAGGCCTTCGATCTCGAGCTTGGGATTGAGCCGGTGACGCACGGCCTTGACCGTGTCGAGCAGGCTCGACAGGCCTTCCAGCGCGAAGTATTCGCACTGCACCGGAATCAGCACGCCGTTGGCGGCGGTTAATGCGTTTAGCGTCAGCAGGTTCAGCGACGGCGGACAATCGATCAGGATGGTGTCGTAGCTGGAAGACACCTTGGTCAGTATCTCTTTCAGCCGATGCTCGCGCGCCAACGCGTCCATCAGTTTGAGTTCCGCGGCGGTGAGGTCGCCGTTACCGGGCAACAGGTCGTAGTGGCCGTCGGTCGTGACGATCGCAGCGGTGATCTCCGCTTCCTCCAGCAGCACCTCGCAGGCGTTCGGCTTGGCCTCGCGCTTGTTCACGCCGGACGCCATGGTGGCGTTGCCCTGCGGGTCGAGGTCGACCAACAGGACACGGCGCTTCGCAGCAGCCAAGGCAGCGGCGAGATTGACGGCAGTGGTGGTCTTGCCGACGCCACCCTTCTGGTTGGCGACAGCGATGATGCGGGCCATGGATGGATAGCTACCGGACGCGTGAAGAGGGCTAGTGTAATGCGTCGACTCGCCCGGTGCGCTGGCACCGCCACGAGTACCCGAGCGACTCAAGCCGCGATCCGCATACCGGTTTGCGGATCGAACAGGTGCAGACGTTCGACCGCCAGACCCAGCGGTACCGTGCTGCCGGGTTCGGGCAGGGCGCGTGGCGACACCCGCGAGATCAGTGCCTGACCGCCGTAGCGCAGGTTGAGAAAGATTTCGTTGCCGACCGGTTCGAGCACTTCGAGGGCCGCACTCAAGGCCGCTTGGCCGGCCTCGACGGGAAGCAGGTCCTCGGGGCGAATGCCCAGTACCACCTCGCGGTCGTGCCACTCCTGCCAGGCAGAAGCTTGTGCCGGCCGACCCAGCAGCACCTCGCCGTGTTCGGTCGCCAGCCGCCAGCTCTGGCCGAGCTTCAGCGTGCCGCGCAACAGATTCATGCCGGGGCTGCCGACGAAGCCGGCGACGAAGAGGTTGGCCGGCCGATCGTACAGATTCATCGGCGTGTCGATCTGCTGGATCACGCCGCCGTCGAGCACCACGATGCGCTGACCCAAGGTCATCGCCTCAATCTGATCGTGGGTGACATAGATCATGGTGGCCTTCAGCTGGCGATGCAGCCGGGCGATCTCCACCCGCATCGTCAACCGCAACTTGGCATCGAGATTGGACAGTGGCTCGTCGAGCAGAAACACCTTCGGATCGCGCACCAGCGCACGGCCCAACGCCACGCGCTGCCGCTGGCCGCCGGACAATGCACCGGGCCGCGACTCCAGCCGCGGTTCCAGCTCCAGCGTTTTGGCGGCCTCACGTACGCGGCGGTCGATCTCGGTTTTCGACTGGCCGCGCAGTTTCAGACCGAAGGCCAGGTTTTCCGCCACGGTCATGTGTGGATAGAGCGCGTAATTCTGGAACACCATCGCAATGTCGCGGTCCTTCGGCTCCACGGCGTTGACCACCCGGCCGTCGATACTGAGCGTGCCACCGCTGATCGACTCCAGCCCGGCGATCATCCGCAGCAAGGTGGTCTTGCCGCAGCCAGATGGCCCCACCAGCACCAGCAGCTCGCCATCGGCGATGTCGAAGCTGGCGCCAGCCACACCGACGTGCCCGCCGGGGTAGACCTTGCGCAGCTGATCCAGACGAACGGTGGCCATGGGCGTTTCCTGTGAAGTGGGCCACGTTGGCCGTCTTCCGGCGCATGCAGGTGTCTGCACATCGGCGGAGCATTCGGCTATTCTGCCAATGTAATCGTTTACATCAAGCCTTCATCACACGTTCTCTATCGCAGGAAGCTCCATGACTGGCCGTTTTCGTTTTCCCGAGGGTTTCCATTGGGGGGCCGCTACCTCGGCCTACCAGATCGAAGGTTCACCGCTGGCTGATGGCGCCGGCCCCAGCATCTGGCAGCGCTTCGCGCACACGCCGGGCATGATGTCCAACGGCGACACTGGCGACATCGCCTGCGATCACTACAACCGCTACAAGGACGACGTGCAGCTGATGCGCGCACTCGGCCTGCAGGGCTACCGGTTCAGCATCAACTGGGGCCGCGTACTGCCTGAAGGCACCGGCAGGGTCAATGCAAAAGGGCTGGATTTCTATTCGCGGCTGGTCGACGAGCTGCTGGAAAACGGCATTGTGCCCAACGCGACGCTGTTTCACTGGGATCTACCGGCCGCGCTGGACGATCGCGGCGGCTGGCTCAATCGGGACATCGCGCACTGGTTTGCCGACTACGCCGAAGTGATGTTCAAGGCGCTCGATGATCGCGTACCGCGCTGGGCTACGCTCAACGAGCCTTGGGTGGTCACCGACGGCGGCTACCTGCACGGCGCGCTGGCGCCCGGCCATCGCAGCAAGTACGAGGCGCCGATTGCCGCACACAATCTGATGCGCGCCAGCGGCGCCGGCATCCAGGCCTATCGCGCGCACGGCAAGCACGAGATTGGCGTGGTGTTCAACATCGAGCCGAAATATCCCGCGTCGGACAGCGCCGAGGACCTGGCTGCAACCCAGCGCGCCCATGCCTATATGAACAAGCAGTTCGCCGATCCGGCGTTGCTGGGCAGCTATCCGCCGCCGCTGAAGGAAATCTTCGGCGATGCGTGGCCGGATTTTCCGGAAGATGATTTCAAACTGACCCATCAGAAGGTCGATTTCGTCGGCATCAACTACTACACCCGCGCCGTGGTAAAGCACGATGCGGACGCGTATCCGCTGAAGGCCGTGCCGGTACGTCAGCCAAACAAGACCTATACCGAAACCGGCTGGGAAGTGTACGAGCAGGGCCTGACCGACACCCTGACCTGGTTCAAGCACCGCTATGGCGACATTCCGCTCTACATCACCGAAAACGGCTCGGCCTTCTACGATCCGCCGGTGGCCGAGGGCGGTGTGCTGGACGATCCGCTGCGTACCAACTACCTGCGCAAGCACCTCGGCGCCGTACACAAGGCGATCGAGGCGGGCGTCAACATCAAGGGCTATTACGCGTGGTCGCTGATGGACAACCTCGAGTGGTCGCTGGGTTTTTCCAAGCGGTTCGGGCTGTACCACGTCGATTTCGCCACCCAGAAACGCACCGCCAAGGCCACCGCCAAGCTTTATGCCAAGGTGATCGAAAGCAACGGCGCTGTGCTGGACGAGGCGTAAGTCTGCAGACCTGATCGCGACTCGCGCGATCAGGTTCTTTCAGGATTCACAGCTATCAAGGGAACCTCTAAAAACCGTAGCGCGCGAAGAGAATTTGTGCGTCGCCGGCGCGCAGGAACCGGAGCATACATGGGAGTATGTGAGGCTTCCGAGCACCGCCGGCGCGCAAATTACCGAGCGCAGTAGGTTTTTAGAGGTTCCCTCAAGCGTGACCGAGCACTACCAGACGACGCTCGGCATCCAGACCCGGTACCGTCAACACATGCGTTTCGCGCACGACAAAGGTCGTCGGCACACCCGATAGCTCGTCCTCGGACTGCTTGCCCTTCATCGCCAGCCAGATGCCGCCGGGCGCCAGCAGGTGTCCGCCCCAACCCAGCATGTCGGCAAAGCTGGCGAAGGCCCGCGCGGTAATGCAGTCGAACTGACCCTGCACATCCTCCACCCGCGACTGCACCGCACGCACGCCATCGAGCTTCAGCGCGCGGATCGCCTCGCGCAGAAAGCGCACCTTCTTGCCGTTGGAATCGACCAGCAGGATTTCCCGCCCCGGTACGGCAATAGCCAACACGATGCCAGGCAAACCCGGTCCGGTACCCAGATCGGCCACCGTGCCACCCTGCACGTACGGCAAGATCGCCAGCGAATCGAGCAGATGGCGGGTAATCATCTCGGCCGGATCGCGCACGGCGGTGAGGTTGTAGGTCGCGTTCCAGCGTTCCAGCAGCGCCTGATAATCCAGCAGCCGCGGTACGGCCTCAGCCGGCAGGATCAGCTTCAACTCGGCAATGCCCTGTTCCAGTCGGGCCTGCAAGGCATTGCGCGCGGTCATCGTGATTCCTGTCAGCTTGTACGTAAGCCCACAAGTATCCCCGGCCGACGCCAGTAATGCCAAAGGCCATGTAAAAGAGTCACGCAAAAGAAAACCCGCCGTAGCGGGTTTGCAGGTTTCAAATCCCCTGTTGCATCGACGCTCTGGGGCGCCCTCTGATGCGGTACTTGTTGGATGGATCAGGCCGCGTCCAGTTCGACCCGGGTCACCATCATGCCGCGCTCGCGCAGGGCCTGGTTCAACGACTGCTTCATGTGCGTGCCCAAAAGGTGGCGATCGGCATACGCAACTTCGCCTTCGGCGCACAGCGCTTCATGGGTGCTGCGACGAATCAGCTGATCGACGTGATCGAACACCGCGTCGGCGCGCTCCGGCTCCAGCACCTGCCAGTAAACCGTGCCTGTAACCTCGCGTGCGTCAGCCATCGGCTCTTCGAAGCGCAGCACCTGACCGGAAAGATTGATCTTGTTGGCAACCCGCTCCAGCAGCGGCAACACCATATGGACACCCGGCTGCAGCAGGCGCACCGGCTTTCCCTGGCGGTAAAGACTGTAGACCTGACCTGACGGCACACGCTTGATCGCGCTGGCAAACAGCGCGGCGAGGAAAACGGCAAAGATGATCAATAAAGTCAACATAATGTTCACAAACAGCTACTTGGCTGGTTTTTCTTAATTATTTTCAGGAAGTTAAGGGTACAGTCGATTGACTGTTCAAATATTAACCTAGATTTAACGACAAAACCGAATTTTTAACAACCCCTTTCGCGCATTGAACACCTACTCGATTGCAGGTCGCTTCCACCGTACCTTTGTGACTACTTTGGCCTGGATAGCGACTAATGCGTCCTAACAGGTCGGGCCAAGAGACCCGCAGAGAGCGAAAAAGTGCGCGCGGTCGTATGACTTGCAGTCGGGTGCATAGACCCTGCCAAAGCCCCCAATGTGACGCTTTCTGAAAATCACGATAAAACCACCGCCGCTGCATACCCTCTCCACGCATCGCAAATACGCCAATCAGGTGTTCCTGCGTTCGTTAAGGGCGAATAGCAAATGCTGCGAAGCCGCACTGGCGTTTTTGCAAATCAAACCTACTATTTAGCGTTATCCCGCAGTTTTCCTGCAAAGTCGTCGGCGCGTAGGGAAAATCCTTCTGCGGCGCAACAAATCTTGGTTTTGCAAACACTTTACAAGCCGCCATGAAAACGTTTACGTTCGCGCCACTAGGGGATTTCGGGCGTTCAAGAACCTTGTCATGGCAACAATTACCATCAAAGATGTTGCGCGCGAAGCCAATGTGTCCGTGGCCTCGGTATCGCGCGCCTTGAATGGCGGCAGCGGCGTCACTGCCGAGACCGGCCAGCGCATTCGCGAAGTGGCCAGCCGCCTGCGTTACATCCCCCATGCGGCAGCCCGCATGCTGATCACCCGGCGCACCAATACCATTGGTGCGTTGCTGCCCGACTTATACGGCGAATTCTTTTCCGAACTGATTCGAGGCATCGATCTGGCCGCGCGCGCGCGCGGCCTGCATCTGCTGGTTTCCAGCTCCCACGACAGTTCCGACGATGCCGCTGCCGCGCTGCGCGCAATGCAGGGCCGCGTCGACGGCATGCTGATCATGTCGGCACATGTCGACGATGCCTTTCTGCGCGCCAACCTGCCCGAAGGCCTGCCCACCGTGCTGATCAACAGCGCGGTGAAAAACAAGGCCTACGGCGTCATCAACGTCGACAATTATGCCTGCGCGCGCGCGATGGTTAAGCACCTGCTCGACGTGGGCCACAAGAACGTTGCGTTTATCGCCGGCCCGGAAAACAACTTCGACGCGCAGCAGCGTGAAAAAGGCTATCGCGCAGCAATGGCGAAATTCGCTTCAAAAATTGCTCCGAACGTCGTTGCCGGTGACTTCACTGAGGAAGCCGGCTATCGCGCCGGGCAAGAACTGCTGGCACAGAAGAAACGGCCGAGCGCCGTATTCGCCGCCAACGACATGATGGCGGTCGGCTGCATGCATGCCTTCCGCGAAGCTGGCCTGCGCATGCCGCAAGACATCGCGCTGGCCGGCTTCGATGATATTCCAGTAGCGCGTTATGTCTCGCCACCGCTCAGCACAGTGCGTGTACGCATCGTCGATCTTGGGCGCAGCGCGCTCGAGAGCGTGGCCACAATCCTTGAAAACCCTGATCACCAAGTCGCCGTCCGGCCTGCTTTCGGCTGCGAAATCATTGTGCGCGAAACCTGCGGTGCCAGCCGTGTCACAGCGTCCCACAAGAAAAGTCTGAGTTAGCAAGTCAAAAAATTGCCCGGGGAGGGGAATCATGAAAACGTCAACACGCTTCAAAAAGAAATTGCTCGCCAGCCTCATCACTGCATCAGTGGCAGCGGTTGCTGCAGGTACTCCAAATATTTCGGTCGCCGCCAGCGCCGACGCCAATCTGCGAGGGCACGCCGCCGCCAGCGCCGTGATAACCGCCAAGCAAATCTCCACCGGTGCCGTGCGACGCACCAAAGCCAGTACCGATGGCAGTTACGCCCTGGTTGGCTTGCCACCCGGCACTTATCAAGTGGATGCAGGGCCGGGCACCGAAAGAACGGTCACGCTAAGCGTGGCCTCAACGGCCACGCTCGACTTGACTGCCGCGCCTGCAACGGCGGGAGCGCCATCAGTGACCAACGCGACCAACCTCAATGGTGTGACGGTTTCCGCGACCGATCTGCGTGAAGTGAAGACGTCCGAAGTGGGTACCACGGTCTCGCTGCACCAGATCAACACCACACCGCAGGCTTCGCGTAATTTCCTCGAATTTGCCGACGTCGTGCCAGGCATGGTGTTCACCCGGAGCGCGGACGGCACCACCAGCCTGCGTGCTGGCGCCCAGGCCAGCAGCGCGATCAACGTGTATATCGACGGCGTCGGTCAGAAAAACTATGTGCTATCCGGCGGAATCACCGGCCAGAACGCCAGCCAAGGCAATCCGTTCCCGCAACTGGCCGTCGGCGAGTACAAGGTCATCACCTCCAACTACAAGGCCGAGTACGACCAGATTTCGAGCGCCGCGGTCACGGCTGAAACCAAATCCGGAACCAATGAATTCCACGGTGACGTACTCAGTAGTTTCACCGACACGGCCATGCGCGCAGAAACACCGGCCGAGCAGGCCGCCGACAAGAAAACGTCCTCACATGAAAAGGATTACGGCTTCGATCTGGGCGGTCCTATCGTGAAGGACTTGGCGCACTTCTTCATCGCGTACGAAGGCAAGGAATTCAATAGCCCGACCACCGTGGTTCCTGCCGGCGACGCTTCCTACATCAGCCAGCTGCCGGCAAGCGTGCAGAGTCTGCTCGGCCCTGCCAGCCTGCCGTTCAAGGAAAACGACTGGTTCGGCAAGATCGACTTCGAGCCGACCGACCGCGACCGCTTCGAGATCAGCGGCAAGTACCGCGATGAAAGCTCGATCAGCGGGATTGGCGGCGATACCGCGGCTACCGCGGCACTCAACACCAAAAACTTCGACAAGCGCTTCGACATCCGCTGGGATCACAGCACCGACAGCTGGTTCAATCGACTGCAGGCCACCTACGAAAACGCGTTCTACACGCCGACCCCTTTGTATACGGGTGATGGCAGCGCCTATGTAGAGCAGGAGAACCAGAACCAGACCATCCTGTTCACCGGCAACTCGCCAACGGCTCAGCAGAACAAGGGCCAGAAGGGACCGGCACTGCAGGACGACCTGACCTTTAACGACTTCGAATGGCATGGTGACCATGTCATCAAGATGGGCGTGAAGTACAAGGCGGTGAAGCTGACGGCGCAAGATGCCGGTGATAGCAACGCGCTCTACAACTACGCCGTCACCCAGAACAACGGCACCGAGAGCATTCCGTATCAAGTGCAGTTCGGTTCGCCGACGCCCGGCTTGAGTCCGATCGCGAAGAGCTCAGACAAGCAGTTCGGCACCTATATCCAGGACGACTGGGCGGTCAACGACAAGCTGACCTTGAACCTTGGCATCCGCTGGGATTACGAGAAAACACCTTCCTATCTCGACTATGTCACTCCTGCAAATGTGATCGCGGCCTTCAACAGTCAGGACCCCAACGCACCCGCCGGCCAAACGTATGCCCAGACACTGGCTAAAGGCGGCGTTAATGTAAACGATTACATCAGCACCGGTAGCAATCGCAGCGCGCCGAAAAACGAGTTCCAGCCGCGCCTGGGCTTTTCCTACGATCTCAACGGTGACGAGGCGCATGTGATCTTCGGCGGCATCGGTCGTTCGTACGATCGTGACCTCTATGAATCACTGCAAGTCGAGCAGACCAAGTCGGTGTTGTCGCAGCCGACGCTGAACTTCAACACGCCTGACAAACCCTGCGTCGTTGGTCAGAACTCCTGTTACGCGTGGAATCCCGCTTACTACAACATTGCCACGCTGCAGGGCCTGGTCGCTGGAACAACCGCTGGCAAAGAAGTCGACCTGATCACCAACAACCTCAAGGCGCCATATTCCGACCAGATCAGCATCGGCATGCGCAACAAGGTTGGCGACTGGAATACGAGTGCCGCGATTGCCAGTGTGCGCAGCTATGACGGTCTGGTCTTCACGCTTGGCAACCGCTATCCAAACGGTGCCTTCTGGGAGAACGGCAGCCAGCCCTGGGGCAACGGCATCCCCGGATTCGGCAGCCTGATCATCGGCAACAATGGCCTGGAAACCAAGACCACCCAGGTGCTGCTATCCGCTGAAAAGCCTTACACCAAGGAATCCGGCTGGGGTGCCACCTTTGCCTATACCTACACCCACGCGCTGCAGAACAACGACAATATCGACCCGACTGACCAGTACGCGTTCGACTATGAAACCATCGGCAACTATCCGTATACCGGCTCAGGTGTCTCCAAGCATCGGCTGGTGGCTACCGGCACCATCGACGGTCCCTGGGGTTTCGTGTTCGGCTCCAAGCTAACGCTGTCCACGCCGATTCCCGATCTCAACCTGGCTTGCTATGGCGCGACGCCCACCAACCAGGACGGCAACGGTTTCAACGGCGGTGGGTGTCGATCGGTGTCGATTGCGCCGCCCAGCACGGGACGCTTCCTGATCGGCGGCAAATTCTTCGGTTACCGCGACATCGATCTGCAGGCCACGAAGAACTTCACGTTCGGCGGCGGTATCGGAGGATACGTCCGCCTGGATCTGATCAACGTGTTCAACTGGGACAACTACACCCAATACATTGAAACCTTCGGTACCAACGGTGTGTTGAACAGGGTGCCGGTGATCTACAACCCGATCGGTGAGATCACCGGTTATCCCCGTACTCTGAAACTTTCCGTAGGCATCAATTTCTGATTTGCCCTGGATAGGCTCGGATAAATATCGGGATCGGGATACAGACGTCCCCCAAAGCCCGCCTCCAGCGGGCTTTGTTTTGTGCAACCTTGCGACTGCGTACGAATTCCAATGACTGACGAACGCATCAAGAACATTCTCATTGTCGGCGGCGGTACCGCCGGCTGGATGGCCGCCGCGGCGTTTTCCAAGATACTGGGTCGCGACTATGCGATCCGGCTGGTGGAGTCCGAGGAGATCGGCACGGTCGGCGTAGGCGAAGCGACCGTACCGCATCTGAAACTGTTCAATGATCTGCTCGGTATCGACGATATCGAGTTCATCAAGCAGACCCAGGGGACGTTCAAGCTCGGCATCCAGTTCAACGATTGGGGTCGGCTAGGCGATTCGTATATCCACGGCTTTGGCACAATCGGCCACGACGTTAGCCTGCTGCCGTTTCACCAGTTCTGGATCAAGGCAGCGCAGCAGGGCTTCGCCGCAGATATCGGTACCTATTCACTGAATACGGTGGCAGCGCCACGCGGCAAGTTCATGCCATCGGCGACCGACGTACCGGCCGGTTCGCCATTGGCGGATATCGCCTACGCCTACCATTTCGATGCCGGCTTGTACGCGAGATTCCTGCGCGGCTATGCCGAACAACGCGGTGTGCAGCGCACTGAGGGCAAGATCGCGAGTGTCGAGTTGCGCCCGCACGATGGATTTGTCGATGCGGTAACGCTGGAAAATGGCGAACGCATCGAGGCCGACCTGTTCATCGATTGCTCGGGCTTCCGTGGTCTGTTGATCGAGCAGGCGCTGCACACCGGCTATACCGACTTCACCCACTGGCTGCCGTGTGATCGTGCGCTGGCCGTGCCCTGTGAAAACGTCGGGCCGCCGACACCGTATACACGCTCCACCGCGCGCACTGCCGGCTGGCAGTGGCGTATTCCACTGCAGCATCGCACCGGCAACGGCTACGTATATTCCAGCGCGCACATCAGCGACGACGAAGCTGCCGTCACTCTGCTAAAGAATCTTGACGGCCGCGCGCTGAGCGAGCCACGGCCACTGCGCTTCACCACCGGCATGCGCAAGAAAGCGTGGAATAAAAATGTCGTCTCACTCGGGTTGGCCAGCGGCTTCATGGAGCCGCTGGAATCGACCAGCATCTACCTGATCCAGTCCGGTATCGCACGACTGATCAGCCTGCTGCCCGAACGCGATTTCAGCGCGACGCTGATCGATCGCTACAACGCGCAGTCCACATTCGAGTTCGAACGCATCCGTGATTTTCTGATCCTGCATTACTGGAGCACCCAGCGCAACGACACACCCTTCTGGAACTACTGCCGCACGATGGACATTCCCGAATCGCTGCAGGAGAACGTTCGCCTGTTCAAAGACAGTGGCCGCTTCTTCCGCAATGCCGAGGAGATGTTCGCCAGCGTGAGCTGGGTACAGGTGATGATCGGCCAGGGAATCATGCCGCAGAGCTACCATCCGATGGTCGACCAGATGCCGCTGGACGATCTGCAGAAATTCATGACAAGTGTCCAGCACGTGATATCCAGCTGCGTCGATGCGATGCCGACGCATCAGGCCTTCATCGATCGGCACTGCACCGCACCCAAGGTCAACTTCTAGCCGTAGAGACAACGCGCTGAAGAAACATTCAGCGCAGTGGATTGGCAAAACGCTTCCCCTCCCCCGTAACAACATCGAGCATGTTGACGATGGCAAAAAAACTGATTCGCAGTCTGGTTACAAAACTTCTTGTCTCGCTACTGGTTGTCGGCACAAGCTGTGCAGCACCGCTTGCCGCGAGAGATCTTCCTAACGGTTACGCTGCTCTGCCGAAATCACAGCAGGCGATGCTGGCGGATATCGAAAAACGCAGCTTTGACTGGTTCTGGCAAAGCGCCAACCCCGTCAATGGCCTGATACCGGATCACTACCCAGCCGATTCGTTTGCCAGCATCGCATCGGTCGGCTTCGGGCTAACCGCTTACGGCATCGGCGTGGAACGCGGCTACATCACCCGCGAACAGGCGATCCAACGAACGCTGGTCACGCTGCGCTTTTTCAAGGATGCGCCGCAGAACGACAGCGAAGACGATGCCACCGGCTTCCACGGGTTTTTCTATCACTTCCTCAACATGCAGACCGGCAAACGCGAGGCACGCTGGGTCGAGGTATCCACTGTAGATACGTCACTGCTGCTGGGCGGCATCCTGTTTGCGCAGTCGTACTACGACCGCGATGTGCCGAAGGAAAAGGAAATCCGCCGGCTGGCGGATGACATCTATCGCCGCGTCGACTGGACCTGGGCACAGCCGCGTCGTCCGCTGATCAATATGGGCTGGACACCGGGCGGGCAGTTCATTCCGCACGATTGGGAGGGCTACAACGAGGGTATGCTGATCTATGTGCTGGCGCTCGGTTCGCCCACACATGCCGTCGGTAGTGATGCGTGGTCGGCGTGGACATCTACCTATGATCGGCAATGGGGCAAGTTCCAGGGACAGCAGCTGCTGAACTTCGCACCGCTGTTCGGCCACCAGTACAGCCAGTCGTGGATCGACTTCCGCGGCATTCGCGATGCGTGGAACCACGCACACGATCTCGACTATTTCGAGAACAGCCGCCGTGCGACTTACTCGCAGCAGGCCTACGCCATCGCCAATCCGGGCCACTGGAATGATTACGGCAAAAACATCTGGGGTCTGACTGCCAGCAACGGCCCCGGTGGTTTCGTGGTGAAAGGCGACGCCGGTGGCGAACGCACATATTACGGCTACACCGCACGCGGCGCCGGCCTCGATTACATCAGCGACGACGGCACCATTGCACCGACGGCCGCCGCCGGATCGATCGCCTTTGCACCGGAGATCGTGGTGCCCGCACTGCAGGAAATGCAGCGGCGTTACGGCAAGCGCGTCTATAACAACTTCGGCTTCGTCGACGCGTTCAACCCCACCTTCCATACGAAGACCGAAACACGCACCGGACAACTGCTACCCGGCCAAGGCTGGTTTGATACCGAACAGCTGGGCATCGACCAAGGGCCGATCGTGTTGATGACGGAGAACTGGCGCAGCGGTTTTGTGTGGCAGGTGATGAAGAAGAATCCTTACATTCGCAAAGGGCTCGAACGTGCGGGCTTCAGCGGCGGCTGGCTAGATGCGGAGAAAGCGGCGCCGTGAATCGCCATCGCCCATCCGGTACTTTGCCGAAGCGCAGCGTGTTTCGCGTCCTGTTAGCCGTATGCGTGCTTGCGGGCAGCAGCCTGCTAGGTAGCTGTGCAAAGGCGCCCGCGGACGATCATCAGCTGATCCTGTGGACGATTGGTCGCGAAGGCGAGGCGATCATCAAGCTGCTGCCGGATTTCGAGCGTCTGCATCCCGATATCCACGTCAAGGTGCAGCAGCTGCCGTTGACCGCGGCGCACCAGAAGCTGCTGACCGCCTTCGCCGGCAACTCGACGCCGGACCTGACCCAGCTCGGCAATACCTGGCTACCAGAAATGGTGGCGCTGAATGCGCTGGAACCGCTGCAGTCGCACGTTGACCACTCGGGCGTGGTAAAGCGCGACGACTACTTCCCCAGCATCTGGTCGACCAACATCATCGACGGCACGCTGTACGGCGTGCCTTGGTATGTGGACACACGCATCCTGTTCTATCGCACCGATCTGCTGAAGCAGGCCGGCTTCGACAAGCCACCGCAGGATTGGGCGCAGTGGCGAACCATGCTTGGCGCACTCAGCAACCCGACGCAGCACCGCTACGGCATCCTGCTGCCGACCAACGAATATGAGCCGCTGATGGCGCTGGCGTTGCAGTCGCCCGAACCGCTGCTGCGCGATGGCGGCCGCTACGGCAATTTCGAGAGTGCCGGCTTCAAGCGGGTGCTCACGTTTTATGTGGATACCTTCAAGCTGCATCAGGCACCGGCGATCACCAATGTGGAAGCCGGTAATCCGTGGTCAGAGTTCGGCCGCGGTGTGTACGCATTCTATCTGTCCGGTCCGTGGAATATCGGCGAATTTCGCTCGCGGCTGCCGGCCGCTGAGCAGGGCGACTGGTCGACGATGCCATTGCCCGGCGAGAACGGTCCCGGCGCATCGGTAGCCGGCGGCTCCAGTCTGGTGATCTTCCGTACCTCGACGCACAAGCAAGCGGCGTGGACCCTGATCGAATATCTGTCGCAGCCCACGGTGCAGCAGCGCTTATACGATCTGCTGGGCGATATGCCGCCGCGGCGCTCGTCGTGGGAGGGCCCTAGCTTGCGCGACGATCCGAAGGCACACGCGTTCCGCGAGCAGATGGAGCGCATGAAGCCCACGCCACCGGTACCGGAATGGGAACGTATAGCTACCGAAATGCAGGTGGTTGCCGCGCAGGCCATCGCCGGTGAACTCACCATCGATCAGGCCACAGCAAAGCTTGACCAGCGCGCCGATGCCATTCTCGAAAAACGCCGCTGGATGCTCGACCACCCGCAACGGAGCGACGCTCGATGAGACTTGTCCGATGAATAGGCAGCGCGTGGCTTGGCTATTCCTTGCACCGGCGCTGATCGTGCTCGGCCTGTTCTTTTTGCTGCCGGTGATTGCGGCGCTGGCGCTAAGCCTCACCGACTACGACATCTACGCACTGGCCAATATCCACAATCTGCGTTTCGTGGCGCTGAGCAATTACTGGCTGCTGCTGCAACGGCCGCTGTTCTGGTCAGCACTGGGGCACACGGTGTATTTCGTAGCCATCGGCGTACCGCTGTCGATGGGCGCCTCGCTGGGCGCGGCGATGTTGCTGAACTCGCCGCTGGCGAAGATGAAACCGTTCTTCCGCACGGCGCTGTTCGCGCCGGTGGTGACTACGGTAGTGGCGATGGCGGTGATCTGGCGCTACCTGTTCAACACCAAGTACGGCATGGCCAATTATGCGCTCGGCCATTTCGGCGTCCATCCAATCGACTGGCTGGGCGACCCGCACTGGGCGATGCCGACGATCATCCTGTTCGCGGTGTGGAAGAACTTCGGCTACAACATGATCATCTTCCTGGCCGGCCTGCAGGCGATTCCAATCGACCTGTACGAGGCCGCGCGCATCGACGGCGCCTCGGCGTGGCAGCAGTTTCGCCACATCACGCTGCCCATGCTCGGACCGACTTTATTGATGGTGAGCATACTCACTGTATCCGGCTATTTCCAGCTGTTTGCCGAGCCCTACGTGATGACCGAGGGTGGGCCGCTGCAGAGCACGACGAGCGTGCTGTACCTGATGTACGAAGAAGGCTTCAAGTGGTGGAACCTCGGTTCGGCATCCGCTGTAGCGTTCCTGCTGTTCGTGATCATGTTTGCGGTGACGGCATTGATGTTGCGGCTGTCCAAACGCGGCGAAGGAGCTGACGCATGAACCCGCGCATGGCCAAGGCATTGATCAACGGCCTGCTGATCGGCGGCGCGGTGATCGCGCTGTTCCCGCTGTTGTGGATGCTGTCGGTGTCCTTCATGCAGCCCGGTGAAGCCAGCTCGCTGCCGCCACCTCTGCTACCCGCGCACGCCACGCTGGGCAACTATCGTGAGCTGTTCGTGCATGCCGGCATGGGCACCTATCTGCTCAACAGTCTGCTGGTGTCCACCGGCATCACGCTGCTGTCGCTGTCATTCAATCTAATGGCCGGTTACGCCTTTGCCAAGCTGCGTTTTGCCGGGCGCGAGCGGCTGTTTCAGGGACTGATTGGTGCGCTGGTGATTCCCGCACAGGTGGCCATGCTGCCGCTGTTCCTGTTGCTGAAATACATCGGCCTGGTCAACAGCTATGCCGGCGTGATCGTGCCGGGCATGGCCACCGTGTTCGGTATCTTCCTGGTGCGCCAGTACGCGCGCGGCATTCCCGACGAGCTGATGGAAGCCGCACGCATCGATGGCGCCGGCGAGTGGCGCATCTTTTTGCAGATCGTGATGCCGCTGCTGAAGCCGATCATGGTGACGCTGGCGATCTTCAGTTTTCTCGCCGCGTGGAACGACTTCATGTGGCCGCTGATCGTGCTGACCGGGCAGGAACATTACACGCTGCCGATCGGCCTGGCCTCGCTGGCACGCGAGCATTCGCAGGACAGCGAGCTGATGATGGCCGGCTCGGTCGTTACCGTGCTGCCGGTACTGGTGTTGTTCCTGGCCATGCAGCGCTATTACCTCGAAGGCCTGCTGCTGGGTAGCGTGAAGGGTTGAGATGATGGTTCATCGCCATGCCAACGCGCTACGTCGCGCTCTTCGCACAACCGTCGGCATTCTGCCTGCGTCGGCGCTACTCTGCTTCGCCATCACCGTGCATGCCGTTGATACGCCACAAGCCAGATTGCTCGATACTTTCAGCGATCCAGGCCTCTGGACGGCAACCGGCACGGACGACATCAGCACGTCGATGCGAACGATCGATGGCAAGACCGGCAAGGGGCTGTGCCTGGATTTCAATTTCAATGGCGTGTCCGGCGCAGCCACGCTGCACCGCACGCTGCCGATAGTTTTCCCCGCCGACTATGCGCTGTCATTCGACGTGCGTGGCACCATGGCGCCGAACGATCTACAGATGAAGCTGATCGATGCCAGCGGTGACAATGTCTGGTGGTATCGACGCGAAGCGTTCCAGCCAGACAACGCCTGGCAAACGATCACCGCGGGCAAGCGCGCTATCGTCTCGGCGTGGGGACCTGCCAAGGATCGGACCCTGCGGCAGACCAATGCGCTGGAATTCACCGTCTACGCTGGCCACGGTGGCAAGGGTGAGCTGTGCGTAAGCGACCTGCAACTGACACCGCTGCCGGACACGTCCGTACCGAAACAACCGGTACCGACAGACATCTCGGCTAGCACACCGTTGATGCAGCGGGCACAACGCGCGCCGCGCGGCCTGTATCCGCGCGGCATCAGCGGCGAACAGAGCTACTGGACCCTGGTCGGCGTTGATGGTGGCGCGGCGCATTCGGCGCTGATGTCCGAAGATGGCGCGGTGGAGGTAGGCAAGGGCGGCTGGTCGATCGAGCCGATGCTGTTCGATGGTCGCAGCACTATCGACTGGGCCACTGTGAAAACCTCACAATGGCTTTTAGACGGCTATTTACCCATACCGACAGTGCGCTGGCAGGCGAACAGTCTCAGTCTGGAAGCCACCACCTTCGCCAGTGGCTCGCCAAATGAGCCCAGGTTGTTTCTTCGATACCAACTACGTAATGACGGCGAAAAGCCACGAACGTTGACGATGGCATTGCTGGTGCGGCCATTCCAGGTGAACCCGCCGACGCAGTTCCTCAACATGACGGCGGGCATCAGTCCGATCCATGATCTTGAATGGAGCGGCCATGCGCTGCGTGTGAATCACTCCCTGCAGATCGTGCCGTTGCAGCAGCCGGGAAGCTTCGTCGCCAGTCCGCATGGCGCCATCACGCTGCCCGAACAACTAGCGAGCGGTGCACACCCGCAGATCGAATCGTCTAACGATGGCTCACTTCACGACGACTCGCTTCACGACGACTCAGGTTTTGCGCAAGGTGCTCTGCTGTACAAGGTGACCGTGCCACCACGCGGCAGCATCACCCTGGGCCTGGTGGTGCCCAACCTTGACGGTGCTGGCAGGCAGCAGACGCTCGTGTTGCCAAAGGATACGCAACACTGGCTGCAGCAACAGTACGATCTAGCAACGGTGGCATGGCGCGAAAAGCTGGATCGCGTAACGCTTCAGCTACCGCCGTCGCAGCAGGCGATTGCCGATACGGCGCGCAGTGCGCTGGCGCAGATTCTGATGTCGCGTGATGGTGTGGCGTTGCAGCCGGGCACGCGTTCGTATGCGCGCACGTGGGTACGCGATGGCGCCATGATGAGCGAGGCGCTGCTGCGTAGCGGTCACGCCGACGCGGCGGGTGACTTCGTGCGCTGGTATGCGCCGCATCAGTTCCATACCGGCAAGGTGCCCTGCTGTGTCGATGCGCGTGGCTCCGATCCAGTGCCGGAGAACGACAGCCAGGGCGAGCTGATCTTCGCCATCGCGCAGTGGTGGCGTTACAGCCACGATCGCGCCGGACTGGAAAAACTGTGGCCGCATGTCGAACGTACCGTTGCCTACATGGATGCGTTGCGGAACAGCGAACGCAGCAGCACGAATCAAACCGGTGTGCGCCGTTCGCTCTACGGTTTGATGCCGGCCTCGATCAGCCACGAAGGCTATTCGACCAAGCCGGAACACTCGTACTGGGATGATTTCTGGTCGCTGATCGGTTACGACGATGCCGTGCAGCTGGCCACCGCGCTGGGCAAGACCGACGAAGCCGCGAAATACGCGACGTCACGCGACCAGTTCCAAACCGATTTCAAGGCGTCGATTCTGCTCGCGATGCAGCAGCATCGGATCGACTATCTGCCCGGCTCCGCCGAGCTGGGCGATTTCGACGCGACCTCGAGCACCATCGCCTTGTCACCGGGTGACGCGATGGACTGGTTGCCGCCAAACCTGTTGCCGCAGACTTTCGAACGCTACTGGCTGGGCTTCCTGGCCCGTCGTGACGGCAGCACACCTTGGACCGACTACACGCCGTACGAGGTGCGCACGATCGCCAGCTTCGTGCGACTGGGCTGGCGCGATCGGGTGCCGCAACTGCTGGCGTTTTTCTTCGAGGGTCGCCGGCCAGCCACCTGGAACCAGTGGGCCGAAGTGGTAGGCCACGATCCACGCCAGCCGCATTTCGTCGGCGACATGCCGCACGCATGGATTGCCTCCGATTTCATGCGCTCGGCGTACGACATGTTTGCGTATGAGCGGGACGCCGACCATGCGCTGGTACTCGCCGCAGGCATCCCGCCAGCATGGCTGACAGGCAAAGGCGTTGGGATCGAGCGTTTGCGCACGCCTTACGGCGAACTCAGTTACACGCTGCACGAAAATGGCACAAAGTTGGAGCTACAGATCAAAAGCGGATTAGGCATCCCGCCGGGCGGCTTCGCGTTGCCATGGCCTTATCCCGGCAAGCCGCCCGCGACTGCTCTGCTCAATGGCAAGCCAATGACCTGGCACAACAACGAAATCATCATTCGCGCCTTACCCGCCACACTAAGCATCAAACGACCACGCTGAGTGTTGTGACCGAATGCGCCTTCCAATTCCAATATGGAAGGCGCAGACCTCAAAACTTGCCGGCGCGAAAGTCCGCAATCGCTTCGTGAATCTGCGCTTGCGTGTTCATCACGAAGGGACCGTAGCGCGCGACAGGTTCATTCAACGGGCGACCGGCGACGACGATCAGGCGCGATGGTTTGTCGCCACCCTTCAACTGAATAGAGTCGCCGTCGGAAAACACGCCCAGCTCGCTGCGCGTGAGCTGCTCACCACCAACCAGCGCGGCCTCACCGTCGAACACGTAGGCAAAACCGTGATGACCTTTTGGCAGATCCAGCGTCAGCGACGCGCCTGCTTTCAGGCTCACATCCAGATAGACCGGATCAGTCGCAATGCCTTCGACCGGACCTGTGGCGCCAGCCAGTTCGCCGGCCAGCACGCGCACTTCAACGCCTTCGGCCGGATGCACAACCGGGATCCGCTCCGGCGCGATGTCCTGATAGCGTGGCGCAGTCATCTTGTCCTTCGCCGGCAGGTTCACCCAGAGCTGGAAGCCCCACATCAAGCCATTCTCCTGCTGCGGCATTTCCGAATGCAGGATGCCGCGACCCGCCGTCATCCACTGCACGCTACCGGACGTCAGATCACCACTATTGCCGTGGTTGTCTTTGTGCAACATGTTGCCGGCGAGCATGTAAGTCACCGTCTCGAAGCCGCGATGCGGATGCTCCGGAAAACCGGCGATGTAGTCGCCCGCCTGATCGGAGCGAAATTCGTCCAGCAGCAGGAAAGGATCGAGCATGTCGAGCCCCGGCTGGCCGATGATGCGCTTCAACTTCACGCCCGCGCCGTCGGACGTATCCATGCCGCGGATGCGGCGGATGATATGGCGATCGGTCATCTTTGTTCTCCGGTGAGGACTTGACGATCAAGATGGATGCAAAGCATCCAAATGCAAAGCTGTCTGACCGAAACGCATTGTTTCTGGAAACCAACCAGTTCGCGCTTCAGCCGCGAGCTCGCAGATCACGGCACAGACAGGCGACTGCGGGAAAACGAAGCTGTCACAAGTCGGCGCGCCGTCAGCACATTCAGCGGAAGCTCCAGCAGCACATGGCCCAGGCTCAGTGGCAGGCTGACGAGCAAACCCAATAGAATATTTTCAGTATAGGCAAACATCACCAGCACCCAAGTACTCACCAACAGAACGAGCCGTCCCAGCGACACGCGGTGCCAACCCAATAAACCGGTTTTTAAAAACCAGTTTACATAGTGGTAGGAGTAGGCAAATCCCAAAAAACCAACAACCCGCAATTCGACGCTATGGCCGGGCACGGATAATTGCGCAAATAAACGAGAGAAACCTTGCACCGCGATCGTCATGAACGCGCCACGGCCGAGGTCCATGGTTGGCACCAGCACAAAACTTGCCGCGGCGAACGTCAATGCCATCACCGGCAACCAATCCACCATCCGGCGTCCACGTGTCGCTCCCGTTAGCATGAACATGGTCGTGAAGGCGAAGACATGTATGAGCGTCGGGACGAGTATTGCGATGGCTGCAACAAATACCCAGCCGAGAATGGCACCCGCGACACCCACAACGGCCGACGTGACGGCAACGAGTACAGTTACGATAAATGGCATACCGATTCCGGCAGCGATCAGCCCCCCTAGAAGGGCAAACAGCGCGCCGTCTGCCGGTGGCGTGTGGGGCCGCACAAGCATAATCACCAACGCGGCGTACGCTGCCACGATCAATAACCAGGGACGCCCCACGAAGTATCGCCTGTCATGCAACCAGGAAATCTCGGTCAAGTAATGTGCCGGGCCAAGAATGGCGTAAGCCCCGAGCAGGGTCGTCTCGGGCAATAGATGCGCGATGGCCGCACAGACAAAAATAGCCACCACGTTCAAAAGATTCTGCGACATGATGATTCCCTTCAACTAGCGCCCGAAATGAATGGGTTGCAAGCGTTCCTCAACTATTCCTCAACGCCTTTCCACAACTGGCGCAAAAACGCGCGCCAAGTGAGGTCGCCGTGCCACAGGCGTGGCAGAATGCCGGTGGCTTCGGCGCGATCGACGACGCACTGGCAGATGAGGAAGCGGCCCCGTCCAGCGCCTTGAGCAACGCTTCTGGCGCTACGGGCCGGCCGGCCAACTGGTTCATCGCGCCCAGCGCAGCGATCTTTTCGACATCGCGGCGCGAAGTCGGCATGTCGACACTGCTTTGATCGCTGGCAAAATTTTCCAGCTGCTGGCGCAGAGCGCTGGCGCGATCGATGAGACCGCGCAAGCCGACGATGCGTCGTTCCGACTCGCTGCCAAAGGTCACTGAATCCACTTCGGCCACCCATACGCGCAAGGTCATGTCGTTGACGCTGACGATGTCTTTCTCGGTGCGCACGCGATCGGTGAACTGCGCGCCGACCGCCGTATGCGAACGCTGGAAGGTTCCATCGATTTCGACCCAGGTCATGCGCGAGACAAAGTCGAACCGCGCCCATAAAACATGCCCGGCACGCAGACAGAACAGCGCCAGCGAAAACATGCCGCCGGCAAAGCAGACGTATTTCCACAGCGCCGGTGCGATCTCGCCCATCGTGACCTGATGCGTGAACAGCAGCAGCGCAATCGAACCGATCACGGTGTACAGCACGCCGAGCGCGCTGAGCACGGTCAGCCAGCGATAACGCGGCTCGGCCAGTGCGTGCGAGAAGCTGACGGTACGCATGTCATCGCGTGGCATCGGCTGCGTTTCCTCCAGCAGCTCGCCGTGGAAGGTGCCGTTGTCGCCGGGGGTTTGCGGCACGTAGCGGGCATAGCGGCGATTGGGAATCTGCTCGATCCAGTTGCGCTGCATTTCCCGATCGAGCTCGACCAGAATCTGGTTCGGCGGCGCGTTCATTGAAATGGTCGCTAGTTCGCAGGCCATGGTGGTCTGCGGCGGCGCCGCCATCTGGCGCAGCACGGCGACGAAGAACACGAGCACCGAAGCCAACGCACACACCAGCAGAAGCAGCGCCTGCCCACTGAGATCGACCCCGCCGAGATTCGGCAACGCGGATGAGATGCTGTGGATCAGTACCGGCGCGAGTATGGCCACCAGCACCAAGACGATGAGTCCGGCCGAACCCAGATGCGTGCTGGCCTGGTCGCCGCTTTCCAGTGGTTTCAGCAACAAGGCAGCGGCATAGATGAAAAAGAACAGGCCAAGCCAGACCATGTCTTTTTCGCCAAGCACGCCAAGCAGCGACACCAGCAAGCCGAGCAGCACCACGGCGAGGGTCAGACCGGTGCGGAACAACCGCTGTGCTACCCACTGGATGCGCTGCGGTGCCCAGATCAACGGACGCACCAAACTGTAAAGCAGGCCATTCAACGCGCCGGTCGGCTCAGCGACCGAGATCGCACCGCCACGGATGGTGGACTTCAGTGCGACAGCACCGGCCAGTTCGCCCAGTTGTGCATCCGCCAGTTCACCGGCCAGTCCCGCGGGCTTGCCGCGACCGAAGAAAAAACGCAGCCGGCTGAGCCCGACTGCCGCATGCTGGATACCCGCTGCCAACATCGCCACGCCGACAAGGATCGGCGCCAGCGCCCAGCCACCGATGTGTGCGTAGAGGCCACTGCGGCCCTGGAAAATTGCGATCAGGCCACCGCCGATCAGAACCGCCGCGGCAATGAAGCGGAAAACATTCTCGACCCTGAACGGGTTGGGGAAATCCAGCCCTTTGGCGCTGGAACCGTATTCATAAGCCATGGATCTTCCCAATCAATACGGTCTGGATCACTACGTTCCGGCGAATCGACGGGTGCAATGGCGCGAAATCAGTGTACCCAGTGGCCGCTACGCTGGCGCGGCGGCGTGCTGTCGTCGTCCTTGCTTTCGGGCACCGGCTGCACCATCGCTTCCACTTCTGCCTCGGTGGCGGGCTTGGCCTGCCAGTACTGATTCACTGCACCCAGCACGGCGGGTACCTGCGACAGGCATTCGTCGTATTCGTCGTCGCTGAGTTTTTCGAACTCGGTGTCCGCGCTGAGAATGCCTTCGTCCACCGCCAGCGCCATCACCGGGCCGAGCAATTCCATCAGCTGTGGATCTTCAGACAGCCGGTTTTCCCACAGGCTGGCGCGCAGGTCGATGCCGCGGCTGAAGCCCTCGCACCAGCCGGCGGCGGAAAGCATCGGCCCGGTTTCCAGCTCGACTTCGCCAAGAATCGGTTCGTAGGCGTCGACGTCAAGTTCGGCGCTGATCGAATCGTTGAGCTTGGCCAGCAGGGCGAGCACGCGATTGCCTTCGTCCTCGTCGGCAAAGGGCTCGTGCAGAACTTCAGGCAGCCACTCCTCCGGCAGCACCAGCAGCGGGCCAACGGCGAGCGCGCTCAGCAAGCCGTGCACGCCGTCGAGCAACAGATCACCCTCGCCAGTGTGGGCGCGCAGGTAGCGGTCCAGCTCGTCCAGTTCGTTATCGTCCAGCGAGCTGGGCCATTCGGTCTTTGTCGTCATTTCGTATCCAGTTCCAGCAGCACCGGCGTGTGGTCGGAGGGGCGCTCCCAGCGTCGCGGTTCGCGGTCGATGGTGGCGGCCTTCGCTATCGATTTCAGAGTATCGCTGATGAGGATCAGGTCAATACGCAGGCCAAGATTGCGGCGGAATCCGGCCTGCCGGTAATCCCACCAGCTGAAATGGCCGGCGTCGGCTTCGAACAGGCGAAAGCTGTCGTGCAGGCCCAGCGCGGTGATCGCCTGCAGCCCGGCGCGCTCCGGCGGCGAGCACAGAATGTCCTCTCCCCACGCAATCGGGTCGTAGACATCGCGATCGTCCGGGCAGATATTGAAATCGCCCAGCACGATCAGTTGGGGATGACGCACCAGTTCGTCTTCGAGAAAATCTCGCACCTTCGCCAGCCAATCCAGTTTGTAGGCGTATTTCTCGTCGCCGACGGCCTTGCCGTTGACGACATAGAGATCGACCACGCGCAGGTCGCCGACGGTGGCGGCCAGAATCCGCCGCTGCGGATCATCCAGCCCCGGAATGTCGGTGACGATATCGCTGGGTGCGCCGCAGGTTTGCTCGCGGGTCAGAATCGCCACACCGTTATAGGTTTTCTGCCCGGAAAATACCGCGCGATAGCCGACCGCTGCCAGCTCATCGACCGGAAACTTGCCGTCTTCCAGCTTGGTTTCCTGCAGCGCCACGATGTCCGGCTGCGCGTCGGCCAGCCATTGGGTCAGATGAGGCAGACGCACCTTCAGCGAGTTGACGTTCCATGAAGCGATTTTCATGGCCGTATTGTAAGCGAAGGACTGAAGCGCGCCTTACCGGCCCTGTCTGTTTCGTCAGACGGTGGCGCGGCGAATTTGAAAACGGCGTACCCCATTGCGCACCGTTCCAAAGGCTCTGGCTGATTGCCGAAAGGCGCGGCGGCAGCACTGGAGCCCAGAAAACTGCGGAGCGAAGCCGCCAAACGGGGCTAATTCGCGCTATTTGAGGTCAAAACTGGCGAAACGCCGGAATTACGGTGTATGCTGGGCAAGCAAGACCTCGGGAAAACCTCAAGGTTCCTGCTCATACTGCGGTAAAGTGCTATTCGCTCCGAGCCGCAAACCATCACTGCTTCAAAGGTAATGTTACATGTCGGATCGTCAGAGCGGTACAGTCAAGTGGTTCAACGACGCCAAAGGTTTTGGCTTCATCACGCCGGAAAGCGGTGATGACCTGTTCGTGCATTTCCGCGCGATCCAGGGCACGGGCTTCAAGTCCCTGCAGGAAGGTCAGCGCGTCACGTTCGTAGTCACCAAGGGCCAGAAAGGCCTGCAGGCTGAAGAAGTCCAGGTTGCCTAAGTCCTTCGGACTTGAGTGATTTGAAAAGCCCGCTTCGGCGGGCTTTTTTTCGTCTGGATGAAAGCCGGCCGCCAAGGCTCGGCTCGCGGCCAACGCCGTGACGGATGATCGACATCACGTCAAACCGTGACTGCGCAACAGCGCCTCCGGCTGCGGCTTGCGGCCGCGGAAGGCGATAAAGCTTTCCAGCGCCGGGCGACTGGCGCCGACGGACAACACTTCCCGGCGGAAGTGATCGCCGGTGGCGCGGTGAATGGCACTGCCACCTTTCTCCGCCTGTTCCTCGAACGCACCGAAGGCGTCGGCAGACAGCAGCTCGGCCCACAAATAGCTGTAATAGCCTGCGGCATAACCACCGGCGAACACGTGACTGAAACCGTGCGGAAAGCGTTGCCATGCGGGCGGATAGAGTACGGCAACCTGCTTGCGCACCTCGTCCAGCACGCCCATCGTGCGGGCGCCTTCGGCCGGGTCGTATTCCAGATGCAGGGTGAAATCGAACAACGCGAATTCGAGCTGACGCACCAGGAACAGGCCGGCCTGGAAATAGCGCGCAGCGAGCATGCGCTCGAACAGTTCGTCGGGCAGCCGTTCGCCCGTTTCGTAGTGGCGGGCAAACAGGTCCAGCGCCTCGCGGTTCCAACCGAAGTTTTCCATGAATTGGCTGGGCAACTCGACCGCATCCCACTCGACACCATCGATGCCACCGATCGAAGGCAGGGCGATTTCGGTGAGCAGGTGATGCAGCCCGTGGCCGAATTCGTGGAACAGCGTGAGCACATCGTCGTGGGTGAGCAGTGCGGGCTTGCCGCCGGTCGGCGGTGGGAAGTTGCAGGTGAGAAACGCTACCGGCAACTGCCGCTGTTCACCATCGTCGAAGCGGGCGCGGCAGACGTCCATCCACGCACCACCACGCTTGCCATTGCGGGCGTAAAGATCGATGTAGGCCCCCGCAAACACGCGGCCATCGGCATCGCGCACATCGTAGTAGCGCACGTCAGGATTCCACACATCGACATCGTCGCGCACTGCCAGTGTGATTCCGTAAAGCTTGCTGGTGAGCTCGAACAGCCCATCGATGACCGCCGGCAGCGGAAAGTATGGCTTGAGCTGTTCCTCGTCCAGCGCAAACTGCTGCTGGCGCAGCTTTTCGGAGGCATAGCCAACGTCCCAGGGTTCGAGATTTTCAAGCTTCAGATCGTTGCGGGCGAATTCGCGCAGGGTGGCCAGCTCATGCTGCGCTATGGGCTTGGCGCGTGCGACCAGATCGTGCAGAAATTCCATCACCTCGGTCGGCGAAGCGGCCATCTTGGTGGCCAGCGATTCCTCTGCCGCATTACGGAAGCCGATCAGCTGAGCTGACTCGTGGCGCAGCGCCATGATCTTTTCGATGCGTTCGGAGTTGTCGAACTTGCCGGCATTCGGGCCCTGATCCGAAGCGCGCGTCTGGTAGGCCCAGTACACACGCTCGCGCAGGCCTCGATTGTCGGCATAGCCGAGCACCGCCTGCACGCTGGGTTGTTTCAGCGTGACCAGATAACCGGTGAGCTTCTGGTCCTCGGCGTACTGACGCAATACCGCGCGACCGGATTCGGGGATGCCGGCCAGATCGCGTTCGTCGGTTACGTGTTCTTGCCACGCTTCGCTGGCGTCCAGCACCGCGTTGGAGAATTCGGTGGAGAGTTTGGACAACTCGACGCCGATCTCGCGATAGCGCGAGCGCGCCGGTTCCTCCAGCGCCACGCCGGAAAGCTTGAAGTCACGCAGTGAATGCTCGACCAACGCCCGTTCGGGTGTTGGGAGTTGGGCGAAATCCGGTGCGTCGGCCAGCGCCTGCACCGCCGCGTAGAGTTCGCGGTTCTGGCCCAGTTCGATGGCGTGGTCGGTGAGCTTCTCTTCGGCCGGTCCGTAGACCTTGCGCAACGCTTCGCTGTCGGCCACAGAATGCAGATGGCCAACCGGCGCCCAGGCGCGGGAAAGCCGCTGTTCCAGCCGCTCCTGGGTCAGCATCACGGTGGCGAAATCGCGTGGTGCATCGGGCGCGGTCAGCGCAGCGATATCGTCACGATAGTCGGCCAGTAGTGCATCGATCGCCGGTTCGACGTGCTCGGGAAGAATCCGGGAAAACGCCGGCAGGGTATCGTCGGCGAGCAGCGGGTTGGCCTGGTTCATGCGCATCTCATGCAAGTTTCCTCAAGACCTGCAGCGTGGCGACGACAGCGCGTGAAATCAAGCACAACAAAGCCGCACGCAGTGCACCGGATGATTGAATAACGCACGCCGCTGAGCCCCCGGTTGCGCCGTATTGTCATGATTGGCCCCGTAACATCCTCGCCATGTGGCGAACGGATGTCAGACAACTGTTGCAAGCCAGCACCATGTTCGCGCAGCTGCCGCCAGCAGCGCTGCAGGCGTTGGGTGATGAGCTGGTGTGGTTCGGCCTGCCCGGCGGGCGACCGCTGTTCAAACCGGGCGAACCGGCCGACGCGCTGTATCTGGTAAAAAGCGGCAGCCTCGGCGTGTTCGACAGCCCCAGCGTGTTGCGGCATCTGGTGAGCGCCGGGGAAAGCGTCGGCGAGATCAGCCTGCTGGGTGGCGAGACACGCGAACGCATGGTCCGCGCGTTGCGTGACAGCGAGTTGTTGCGACTCGATCGAGCTGCGTTCGAGCGCGTACTGGGGATGCATCCGCAGGCGCTGCTGGGTGTGGCGCGCACGGCCATCGAGCGTCTGCAGCGGCGCGAGCGCGGTGAAGAAGCACCGGGCCTGCCACGTACCTTTGCCGTGCTGCCACTGGATGGTGGTGTGCCCGTCCGCGCGCTGACCATGCAGCTGATGATGGCGCTGGAAAGCTACGGCAACTGTCTGGTGATCGACGCCGAACTGGGTCGCGGACGCGGTAGCGACTGGTTTGCCGCGCACGAGGCGCAGCACCGATTCGTGATCTATCTGGACGTGCCGCATGGCGATAGATCCAACAAGAGCTGGCCCGACGACGACCTCTGGCGCGAGCGCTGCCTGCGCCAGGCCGATGTGCTGCTGCTGCCGGCACTGGCCGCACAGCCGGCACGCGATTGGCCGACCATGATGCCGGTGCATGCGGCTCGCGTGCGACATCGGCCACGGCATCTGATCCTGCTGCACGCGGGCCATCAGGTGGCGCTGGGCGCGGCGCAGCGCTGGCGTGCCGTATTCAGCGGCGAGCTGCAGCATCACCATATCTGCGGCCACACCGACATCGTGCGGTTGGCGCGACTGGTCAGCGGCCACGGCCGCGGACTGGTGCTGGCCGGCGGCGGCGCACGCGGGCTGGCCCATCTGGGCGCGCTGCGTGCACTGCGTGAAGCAGGGCATGCGTTCGATGCCGTGGGTGGCACCAGCATCGGCGCGATCCTCGGCGCCGGCGTGGCAAACGGCTGGGATATCGAGACGATGACCGAGATCTTTCGGCGCGCCTTCGTCGAAGGACGCCCGCTGTCGGACTGGACGGTGCCGCTGCTGGCGCTGACCCGCGGCCACCACGCCTCGCGCATGCTGCGTCGCACGTTCGGCGTACTGGATATCGAAGATCTGCATCTGCCCTACTTCTGCGTGTCGACCCGGTTATCCGGCGGCGGACAGGCGGTACACCGGCACGGGCCGCTGTGGCTGTGGCTGCGTGCGTCCAGCGCGATACCCGGCGTGCTGCCGCCGGTGCTTCAAAAGGGCGAAGTGCATGTCGATGGTGCGCTGGTCAACAACCTGCCCACCGACGTGATGGCTGCCGACGGCATCGCGCACATCACCGCGCTGGACGTACAGGCCGATATTGCGCTGCGAACCAATGTCGAGGAATCGTCCAGCCCACCGTGGTGGCGAGTGTTGCTGCAAAACAAAACGGTGCGGCGACCGGGACTGGTTTCCACCCTGGTCCGCGCCGGCATGGTCAACGGCGAGGAAGCCAGCTTGCGCCGTCGCGCACAGGCCCAGCTGCTGTTCACGCCGCCACTGGACCATATCGGCATGCTCGATTGGAAGGACTGGCAGCGCGCGATCGACTCTGGCTACCGGCATGCGATCGAGGTGCTGGAAGCGGGCACGAAGTCGGCAAAAGAAACACCGTACAACGAATAACCGCGGTAATGGCGCATCGCCGATCGGCACGACGCGAGTCGCTTAGAATGGGCCAATGAACTCCTTACGCAAATACAAAGGCATTTCGCCGACGCTCGGCGAACGCGTCTACGTTGATCCCGCCGCGACCGTGATCGGTGACGTGATACTCGGTGACGACGTATCGATCTGGCCTGGCGTGGTACTGCGCGGCGATGTGCATTACATCCGCGTCGGTGCACGCAGCAATGTGCAGGACGGCACCATCGTGCATGTCACCCACGACGGCCCGTATTCGCCTGGCGGCTTCCCGACTATCATTGGCGAGGACGTGACCGTGGGTCACGGCGCCGTGATCCATGCCTGCACGATCGAGGACTTCTGTCTGATCGGCATGGGCTCCACCGTGCTCGACGGCGCCACGATAAAAAAATACGGCTTCGTCGGTGCCGGCAGCGTGATTCCGCCAGGCAAGGTCGTCGGCGAGCGCGAGCTGTGGCTGGGCAATCCGGCCAAGTTCGTGCGGCTGCTCAGCGACACGCAGATCGAGCAGCTGCATTACTCGGCTGACCACTACGTGCGGCTGAAAGACGAGTATCTGGCCGCCAGCTGATGCCTGTGCACCGCGTACTGTTTCTGTGCAGTCGCAACCGGCTGCGCAGCCCAACCGCCGAGCAGGTATTTACGGCATGGCCGAATGTGGAAACCAATAATATGGAAACCGATCGGCCGGCCTCGCCGACGACGCGGACACGCTGCTGTCGGTAGAACAGCTTGATTGGGCGAACCTGATTCTCGTGATGGAATCGGCGCATCGCCGACGCTTGCTGATGCGCCATCGCACGCGTCTGAAAGGCAAACGCATCGTGGTGCTGGATATTCGCGACGACTACGCCTTCATGCAACCCGAGCTGGTCGAACTGCTATTGCGCAAGGCAGGGCCGCTGCTGCGCTGAACAGGCAACGCCGGTATGGAAAACCGTTCGAAAAAGCAGCTAGCGCGTACTTTCAGATTGCGCCTGGATCACAGCGGCTTGCGCTTCATGCTCACGCGTCATGACCATGCGCTGCGCGCTGAGCTTGCTGCCCAACAGCGCCAGCTTGTAATTGTTGCTGTCGTAGTCGCGCAGCAGGGAAAGCTCTCGCTGCGCCTCGTCGACATCGCGCGCATTGATGGCGCGCTCCACATCGTTGCAGGCGTCCGCGAAAAGCGCACTCAGGTGGTCCGGTACCATCGGGTTGTGTGGATCGAGCTGGAGCACGCTGAGGTAGAACTCGTACGCATTGCTCCCCGCAGGCGCCACCAGCCGGTGTTCGCTCACTGCCGCTTTCGCCAGACCCAACAGGATGTCCTCGCCGCCGGCATTGGTCGTTGCGGCGGATGCGTCGGACGAATCCGGTTTGGCCGTGCCCGTCGTATGGACGTACCAGCCGATGCCTCCCGCCACGAGAATCAGAACGAAAGCAGCGGCAAAAAAGAGTCCGCGTCGAGACGGCGCAGCAGAAACAGAAAAAGGCATGAGACTCGCGCATTAATCGTACCGCGCGCGAAGACACCCGGAGCCGGGCGCTTTGGCGGAAGCGGTCGTCACCATAAACGCGCCATATGTCAGCGCCGTGACGGAGCATTGAGCGCGGACTATGACCTTGGCCGCCAAAAGACGGCGAAGGTCATGGTTATCGGCTCGCGATCATTACCAGCCGAGCACCGCATTGCCGTTCTCCGGCGATCCATCCGGATGAGTGAACCAGAACAGGCGATTCTGCTGCCCCGGGCAACCGGTGCCAGTGGCGTAGCTCGACACCGCACCACTGAAGCTGCCGACATCGGTGCGGTAGCAGCCACCCAGGGAATCATTGAACGCGAAAGTCTGCGTGCTCTGCTGATTGCTGTGCGAGGTGAGGTTGCCGCTGGCGTCAAAGGCCAGCGTGTCATCACTATCGACCGTATTGCTGACCTTGGCCGAATATAGCGTGATGCCGAACAGCTGGTGCGCAAGGTTTTTTTCATCGCCCTGATGCGCGACTGTGGCCAGCGTGAAACTGCCATCGGCCGCAATCACTTCGTTGACATCCAGGTGCAGCGGGTAGCGCACGTGCTCGCTGTACTTGCCGGTCACGAATCCGCCGACCGTGCTCTGACTGACGCCGTCGGACGAAGTCTGCTGATCGGTCACCTGGCGATAGGTTGTGGCGTTGATGGTGAAGGTCTGGATGTCGCCAAAGCCCACCGTCTGATCCACGGTACTGTCCACGCGACCGTGTGAAGTGTTGGCATAACCAGCAATGATGAAATGCCGGCTGAGTTGGGTGGTAATCGCACCGGTGATATTGCCGGAGGAGTCCGTGGTGAGCGTGTCGCCGATCGTCGGCGTGGGCGGCTGGCCGACCAGCGTGTTGCGCTCGATCTGGCCGGTGACCGTTTTCGCATGCGGATCGAGATAGAGCAGCAGGCTGGCGGTGGCCGAGAAATAATTGTTGGCGCCAGCCACGTTCACCGCGACTTGATGCGCCGCGCCGTTGCTCAGCACACCCGCGAACGGTGTGAGATCGACCCGGTACGGCATGAAGTTCAGTGTCTGCACACCAGTCGTGGGCCGCCACAGGTACGGATCAATGCCGCCGCTGTAGATCCACGGATACACCGGCGCCACGCCGGCAGGCTGACCGTCAATACTGATTTCCGCTTCACGGAAATTGCCGCCGCCGCATTCCTGTACTTCAGCCGCATACTGGTCTGGCACGCAGGTGTACCAGAACTCGTCAGCATTCTGGCTCTGCACAAACACGTCGAGATAAGCACGCTCGACATTGGTCGGCAGGCTCAGTGACTTGCTCAACTGGCTGGTCGGGGTCGCCAGCGAAACCGTGTTGCCGACGGGATCACTGCCAAGCGGGACCACGGTATCGGGCGCATGCGCCGCGGGTGCCAGTATTGAGGCGGGATAAAACAGCAGCCGTGCGCTGCCGTAAATGACACCGGTATATGTGCTGTTGACCACATTGCCGATGAGCGCCTGGCCGTTACCGGCCTGACGCAACAGCGCGCTGTAGTCGGTGAGGTCGCGCTCGACGTGCCAGCTTGGCGCCACCGTGGACGATGGTTCTTCGGTGGTACCGAAATAAAGATTCACCCCGCCCAACCACAGCGTGGCAGTGCGATCGAACTGGCGCCCGGCAGTCACCGAGAAATCCGCCTCCAGCACCACCTTTGACCAGCGCGTGCCGCAGCCGGCGGGCGGCGCATAGGCGTAGGGCCGCGGGTTGAAATCGTTGAACGCCACGCCGCTGAAAAGCTGCACCGCGCAAGGTGTGCCCGGTGGCCGCGGCACGGTGGGATCAGCCACGGTGACATTGGTCGAGCCGACCGGACTGGTGCTCGATGGCGCTTTGTTGGTCGCCGTATTGCCGGCGGCCGCAGCAAAGGCACTACCGGCCAGCCCAAGGGCCAATCCAGCGGTCAGTACAACGCGACGATGAAAGAACCCTTTCGGCAACATGCGTGAATCCCCGCGAGTGGTACCCCTGTTGGGGAAAAGTAGCACACCCATGCAGCGCAAGAACCAGCACGCCGCGCACTTTTCAACACATCAACCGTGCGCTCAGTCGCCAGCGGTGGCGGCTTCCAGGGCCGTCAGCCACGCCATCGCGTGCTGGCGGTCGCGGCCGCACATCACCGGCTCGGGTTGCAGGCTGGCGCAAACGGCCGGCCGACGAGGATCACCGAAAATCGCGCAGCGGTTGTCTGTGGTGAGCTGTACACAGCGAACACCGGCCGGCTTGCCATGGAGCATGCCGGGGATTGGTGAGCTGATCGAAGGCGCAATGCAGCAGGCCCCGCAGCCAGCGCGGCAGGACAATCCACTCACGCGGTTTGCCGACGCAGCGACTGATATACCGGCTCAGTCCGCGGCCGCTGGCCGTGCCACAGCGCGAAGGCATCGGCGGCGGTTTCCAGAAGCATGCCAAGGCCATCGAACGCGTCGCGTGCGCCGGCGTTTTTCGCCCAATCCAGAAAACCTGCCGCCGCCGCGCCGTAGGAAAGGTCATAGCCAATCGTGTGATCAGCGACCAGCGAGGATGGCAACTGCAGGGCAGCGCCGTGCACACCAGCCGACGTCGCGTGAACGATCAGGTCGACGCTGTCGAGGTCGGCCAGTTGCCGCCACTCTTGCGACTGTACGCGGGCCGGATCGCCGATCGCATCGGCCAGCGAATCGGCGGATTCGCGTGAACGGTTGACGATGAGGAGCGTGCGCACGCCGGCGTCGAGCAGATTCCACGCCACGCCATGTGCCGCACCACCGGCGCCCAGCATCAGCACTGTTTGGTCGCGTAATGTCATGCCATGACGTTCGATCATGTCACGGACCATGCCGGCGCCGTCGGTGTTGTGTGCGGCCAGACGACCATCCGGAAGACGTGTCAGCACGTTGGCCGTGCCGGCGCGGGTCGCGGCCTCGCTGCGCTCATCGGCCAGCGCAAAGGCCGTGGCCTTGTGCGGCAGGGTGACATTGGCGCCATAGCCGCCGTCCGCGAAAAACTGCCGCACGGCGGTGCTGAAATCGGCGGGCGCGGCGTCGATGGCGCGGTATTCCAGTGAAATACCGAACTGCTCGGCAAACGCGCGGTGGATCGTCGGCGACACACTGTGCTTGATGGGGTGGCCGAAGACGGCGAAGGAAAGGGCAGGCATGCAGGTGTCCGGAACACTCGTTTTGTCGCCGGGCTCGGCGTCAGGACGATCATTCTACTAGCGATCAATTTGGTGACGATTGCCCGGCGACAAAGAATGCCAGTGGCGCGTTGGCGTTTCCGAAAATCGCCGCTGACGAGTCGCAGCCCGTGAGATACGCACGTCGGAAGCTGCAGTCATCCGAAACCGAAGGAGCCGGCCCATGCGCGCACAACCCATTACCGACAGCCGTCATCAAGAAGCCCGCTACCACCAGCGCCTGTTCGGCGCGGCCGGGCTGTGGCTGCTGGGCGGCTGCTTTCTGCTGATCACCACGCTGGTACCGGTTTACACGGAGTTGTTGGGCTGGACGCCGGTATTCTGGTTGGTCGCCGCGCCATTCATCGTACTGCTGGCTGTGGAACCATCGCTGCCACGCCAGCTTCTCGCACTGCGCCGACCGCGCCAGCCATCGCTGCGCATGGTGATGTGGCACTGAGAGATGATGGATTGATACCTGACGCCATGCCTTCGGAACCTAGCTTGTGATGCCCTGCCGCTTGCGCTCCATCCGGCGCAGGAACTCGCCCATGATCTGCAGGTAAAGCGCGTCGCCGAGATGGGCATCTTCGACGCCGGCATCGATCGACGGGTTGTCGTTGACCTCGATCACCACCGGTTTGTTGCCGACCTGCTTCAGATCGACGCCGTAGAGGCCGTCGCCAATCGGCTGGGTGGCTTTCAGCGCCAGCTTCACCACGTCGGCCGGCGCGTCGTTCACCGCGATGGTCTCGAAACCGCCGCTCTTCGCGGTGCCCTTGGCACCATGGTTGTAGATCTGCCAGTGACCGCGCGACATGTAGTACTTGCAGGCAAACAACGGCTCATGATTCAGCACGCCGATGCGCCAGTCGAACTCGGTGTAGAGGTATTCCTGCGCCAGCAGCAGGGCGCTGTGCTGGAACAATTCGCCGGCGGCTTTTCCCAGCGCTTCTTCACTCTGCACTTTCACTACGCCGCGCGAGAACGAACCGTCCGGAATTTTCAGCACCAGCGGAAAACCTAGCTTGGCGACCACTTCCTTCATGCCCTTGGCATCATCGCGATAGAGGATTTCGGTGCGCGGCACCGCGAGCTTGCGCGAGACCATCAGGTCGTTGAGGAAGATCTTGTTGGTGCAGCGCAGGATCGAGGTGGGGTCGTCCATCACCACCATGCCTTCCTTCTCGGCGCGATGGGCAAAGCGGTAGGTGTGGTTGTCGCTGGCAGTGGTTTCACGGATGAACAAGCCGTCGTATTCGGCCAGGCGCTGGTAATCGTTCTTGCCGATCATGTCGACTTCGATGCCAAGCTGTTTGCCCGCAGCGACGAACGCCTTCAACGCCTTTCTGTTCGACGGCGGCATCATCTCCTTGGTGTCGACCAGCATTGCGATGTCGTAGCGATACAGCTTGCGCGCGCGCGGCTTGCGCCACAGTTTGCGCGAAAAGCGATCGAGTTCTTCGGCGAACGCGTCTTCCTGCGCGTCGTCCAGCGTATGCAGACCCACCGGCTTGATAGAACTAACCTGCCACACGCGGTCGCGCTCGAACTCGATGCGCATCAGCGGGCAGGGAAAGGTTTCAAACACCTGCCGCGCTAGGTCCTGCAATGCCGGATAAGCGGTTTCACCGAAGTAGACCAGAATGCCCAGATCCGTGGTGTCGCGACCGCCGGCGGGCAGAAAGTGCGTGAGCTTCTGGTTCAGATCGTCGATGTCCACGCCGTACAGCGAGCGGCGGCGCAGGTCGTTGACCGTGCGCACCGACGGCATCACCTTGTGTCCGCGCGCCTCGGCCAGCAGCGACACGTAATAGCCGGTGCCGAGGTATTTGTAACTGCGGCACAAGTTAATGACGTGGGTGCGTTCATCGTCGTTACCGATCGGCTCGCGCAGGTAGTCCATCGCGCTCATCACGTCGACAGACGGGTAGTACGAAGCCCAATCGGAGGCTTTTTCGACAACGATGACCAGACGGGTCATGACACCACTCAGGCAATGCGGTTGGAGCAGATTGCCCAGCGGTGGCGGGGCGCGATACGCACGGCGCGCAGTTTGGCACAGGGCCGGCACCGAACAAGTCAAAGCGCTGAAGCGGGATTAAACGCGATCGGCATCAGATCGCGAACCAATGAAAAATACACGCCACGAATGCCGCCGGCTGTTAGAGTCCGCGCGGTCCGAAGGGCTGTTGGATTTGCCTGCCCGTTTACTGCGTCACTCATTCACTGCGGGACTTCGACTCCATGGCATCCGGATTCACTTCCATTCACCGTCAGCCGCCGATCGCCTTGCAGAGCGTGCGGCACCGGGATCCAGCAAGCATGCGTCCATCCCCTGCCACTGCCAGCGTGCGCGTCCGCCGCGCCGAGACGTCTGACCTCGACGATCTGGTGACGCTGGAAGACCGCACCTTCGATAGCGACCGCATGACCCGCGATCAGTACCGCCGTCACCTCGACAGCGACTCCGCGCTGGTGCTGGTCGCCAGTGCCAACCATCGCCGATTTCTCGGCACCGCCGTGGTGTTTTTCCGCAAAGGCAGCAGCGTGGCACGCCTGTATTCACTGGCCAGCCAACCCGAGTCGCGCGGCAAGGGTGTGGGCACCGCACTGGTCGAAGCCACTGAGGCCGCGGCCCGTCAGCGGCGCTGTCGTACCCTGCGTCTCGAAGTACGCACCGACAACATCAGTGCCATGAAGCTCTACGAACGCCTCGGCTATCAGCGCATCGCTTCATTGCCGCGCTTCTATCAGGACGGCGCCGATGGCTGGCGGTATGAAAAGGCGCTGGACTGATCAAGTCGCCGGCGAGAACTTGAAGCTTCCGCACCTGCAACAACGATGCCTGCAACAACGATCAGCCCCCAAACGGTTGCCCGATCTTCTGCTGCGTCGCCTCATCCGGCCGCGCCACCAGCGCACCGGTGCGCATCAGGCTCACCGTGTAGTGGCCCTGGTCGACCAGCGGCAGGAACGCGCCGCTGCCGTAGAGGGTGTCGACCTCGGGAAGCCAGTCGGGATACTGCTTGTGCAGATCGAGCAGATCGAAGCCGTCGTCGGCATGGTCGAAGCTGATGACGGTGCGCGGTGCGCTGGCCTCCTGGGTGGCATCGTCATAGCGGCCGGACAGGCGATCGAGCCGGTACAGCGGCGGCACGCCCGACAGCAGAGCTGGCAGCTTCCACTTCAACACGATGGCTTCGATGTTCCAATCGTCGCCGGCAACCTGCACCTGCCGCGTGCTGCCATCAGGCCAGGTCAACGTAAGCGCCCAACGCTGCGGTGAAAGGATATGCGCGTCGATATCCACCACCGGCGTCTCTTCGCTGAGCAGGCGATACCCGCGCAGCGCGTAGCCGGTGCCGCCAAGCAGCAACGCCAACGCGAAAAAAATCAGACAAAGCAGGGCTCGCCACATCGCAGCGAGCCGCCGACCACCGTGCAAATGCTGCCGCAGCACGACCAGTTGCACCAGGGTAATCAGCAGGAAAACCGCCGCCAGCACCAACAGCACGGTCATTGGCATGCGCAGCCATGTGCTCCAATCCATCGTGAAATCCCTCGCCGCGCGGGCGTAACGTGATTCGCGCATCATAAACGGCATGACCGCGCGATGCTGCGATGAGTTAACCGCGCATCGCTATACTGCGGGTCTCTACAGGAAATCTCGTCATGCGCCGACCGCTCCCGCTGAATTTGCTTTTGCTGACCTTGTCTTGTCTCGCAGCCAGCACGCTCGCCGGCTGCGGTCAGAAAGGTCCGTTGTATCTGCCGCCGGCAACCAAGCCAGCACCGGCATCGAGTACCACGGTAAAGCCCAAGCCGGCCATCGATGCGGACAGCCTGGTGCCTGACAACCAACGGCCGGATAGCACGCAATACTGAGCGGGCGCCGATCATGAAGTTGCGCTTTTCGAAGATGCACGGCATCGGCAACGACTTTGTGGTGCTGGATTGCCGACACACACCGTTTGCGCTGAATCCCGCGCAGATCCGTGCCTTGGCCGATCGCCATACTGGCGTCGGCTTCGATCAGTTGATCAGCATCGAACCTAGTCGCGAGTCCGGCTGCGCGTTCTATTACGGCATCTGGAACACCGATGGTTCAGCCGCGCGGCAATGCGGCAACGGCGTCCGCTGCGTGGCTGCATGGCTGCATCGCGCCAATGCGTTGCCCATCGGCGACACCGTACGGCTGCAAAGCCCTTCGGGGCCCGTCACCGTTCGTCTGCTTGCGGCTGACCGGGTGTCGGTGGACATGGGTGAGCCGGTATTCGAACCGGCGCACATTCCGTTCGAGGCAGAGCACGTCGCCGACCGTTACACCATTGAGGTCGACGGGCAGACACTGGATATCGGCGCCGTGTCGATGGGCAATCCGCATGCGGTGGTTACCGTCGAGGCGCTCCCTGCGCGCGACATGATGAGTCAGGCACCAGCCATCACCACGCACCCGCGTTTTGCCGAAGGAGCCAATACCGATTACGTGCAGATCATCGATCGCGGCCATTTGCGCCTCAACGTGCATGAGCGCGGCGTCGGCTGGACCCAGGCTTGCGGCACCGGTGCCTGCGCCGCCATGGCCGTGCTGCATCAGCGCGGCGACGTGGATGACAGCGTGCAAGTGAGCTTGCCCGGCGGCACGCTGCAGATCGACTGGGCTGGCCCCGGCCAGCCGCTGTGGATGAGCGGCTCGGCAACCTTTGTGTTTGAAGGTGAGTGGTTCGTCGACGCGACTTCTTTGCCGTGATCTTTCCGGTACGGCGTGAACGCCATTTCGAGCTGCTATATCAAACCCGCAGTTGAAGCCGGAGCCGGTCCATCGCACACTGATCAGGCAAACGCGCTTTTCTGCGCACCCCGCTTCTGCTTCGAGGTACCCAGCGCATGACCGCAACCCTGCTCGATGACGCTACCCAGGCGCGCGTTGTCGCGTCCTATCTGAAGCTGCATCCGGAATTTCTCAGCGACTATCCCGAGCTGGCGGCGCAGTTGAAGATGCCGCACGAAAAAGGCCCGGTTGCATCGCTGGCCACCTATCAACTGCAGAGCCTGCGCGAAAAGAACGCCGAACTCGAACGCCGTCTGGCCGAACTGATCGCGATTGCCGCCGAGAACGAAAAGCTGATGGAGCGCGTGCACGCGCTCACCGTGGCGTTGCTGCGGGCCAACACCATCGAAGTGACCGCGCGCAGCGTGGTGGCCAAACTCACCGCCGATTTCCACACCGACCAGGTGCGCCTGGTGCTGTTCGCCAGCGAACCGCCGCTGCCGCGCGCCGACTGGCTGATACAGGTGGCCGGTCCCGATGCGCTGCCGGAATTCAGCGACTTTCTGCATCAGAACGAGCCCGTGTCCGGACGGCTGTCGATCGAACGGATCGAACGGCTGTTTGGCAGCGCCGCCGCGGAAACCCGCTCGGTAGCGATGATGCGTTTGGGTGATGCCGGCATGTTGGCGATCGGCAGCAACGACCCGGATCGTTTCCAGCCAGGCATGGGCAATCTGTTTCTGAAAATGATTGCCGCCACGATCACCGCCGCGCTGGCGCGCTCGCGGGACGTTTCCTGAGTCGGCAGTGACGCCCGAACGCCAGATCAATGACTGGCTCGGCCGCCTGGCCAGCGAGCGCCAGGCTTCGCCGCATACGGTCTCTGGCTACCGTCGCGATCTGGCCAAGCTGCTGCGTTTCATGCAGGACAACGCGATCGGGACGTTCGATGCGCTGGACGCCAACCGCATGCGCACCTTCGTCGCCACCGAACATCGCGGCAGCAAGGGCAGGGAGGGCCTCGCGCCGAAGAGCCTGCAGCGGCTGCTCTCGTCCTGTCGCAGCCTGTTTCGCCAACTCACGCGCGAAGGCCAGCTCAGCCACGATCCGATGCTCGGCGTACGCGGCCCCAAGGTGCGGCGCAAGCTGCCGCAGGTGCTGGATGTCGACGAGGCCAGCGCCCTGGTGGAAACCGACAGCGGCGGCAAGCTGGCCGTGCGCGATCGCGCCATGCTGGAGCTGTTCTATTCCAGCGGGCTGCGCCTGTCCGAGCTGGTCGGCCTGCGCTGGCTCGATCTCGATCTCGATGGCGGCGAAGTACGCGTGCTCGGCAAGGGCAGCAAGACGCGCATCGTGCCGGTTGGCCGTCATGCCGTCACCGCGCTGCGCGCGCTTGGTGCGGAAGAAGGCATGGTCGCCGAGAGCGCTATTTTCCGCGGCCGCGGCGGTGCACCGATCAATCCGCGCACGATCCAGTTGCGCATGAAAACGCTGGCGCTGCAGCAGGGCATCCCCAAACATATCCATCCGCATCTGCTGCGGCATACCTTTGCCAGCCACATGCTGGAATCCTCCGGCGACCTGCGTGCGGTGCAGGAACTGCTTGGTCACGCCGATATCGCGACCACCCAAATCTATACGCACCTCGATTTCCAGCACCTGTCCAAGGTTTACGACGCGGCGCATCCGCGGGCCAAAAGCAAGCCCTGACAGACCTTTGGGTGCATTTGGCCCAGCCATTCCCATGGCGTAGACATTGAAGCAAGGGCTGGCGGCCCCATCTCGGCGGTTCAGGCAAACAAGCGGAGCGCTCATGGAATCGTTTCACGCCACCACCATCGTCTGCGTACGTCGCGAAGGCCGCGTCGTCATCGGCAGCGACGGTCAGGTCACGCTGGGCAACACGGTAATGAAGGGCAATGCGCGCAAGGTGCGCCGGCTCGGCAAGGCGGCTGACGTGGTCGCCGGATTTGCTGGCGCCACCGCTGACGCGTTCACCCTGTTCGAGCTGTTCGAGCAGAAGCTCGAAAAACACAACAACAACCTCACCCGTGCCGCCGTGGAAATGGCCAAGGAATGGCGCACCGATCGCCGCTTCGGCCGGCTCGAAGCGATGCTGGCGGTCGCCGACAAGGACGCCTCGCTGCTGATTTCCGGCAACGGCGACGTGGTGGAACCGGAGCACGGGCTTATCGCCATCGGCTCCGGCGGCCCGTTCGCGCAATCGGCCGCGCTGGCTCTGCTGGAAAACACCGATCTGGACGCGCGTACGGTTGTCGAGAAAGCGCTGAAGATTGCCGGCGACATCTGCATCTATACCAATCACAACGTCAGCATCGAAGAGCTTTAGGAGGGACGAGTGCGAGGGTACCGATCTACCGCTCCGCTCACCTCTATCCACTAAAGCACGCAGACGGTTTAGCGCCGTTGCTATTTATCCCCTTTGGGGGATTCGCCCCTCATTCCTGGTCCAGCCATGTCCGAACTCACTCCCCGCGAAATCGTCAATGAACTCGACCGCTTCATCATTGGCCAGAACGACGCCAAGCGAGCGGTGGCCGTGGCGCTGCGCAGCCGTTGGCGACGCATGCAGCTGGCGCCGGAAATGCGCAATGAAGTCACGCCGAAAAACATCTTGATGATCGGCCCGACCGGCGTCGGCAAGACTGAGATCGCGCGTCGATTGGCCACGCTGGCCAATGCTCCGTTCGTCAAGGTGGAAGCGACCAAGTTCACCGAGGTCGGCTATGTGGGCAAGGATGTCGAATCAATCATCCGCGACCTCGCTGACGTCGCGTACAAGCTGACCCGCGAGCAGGCGGTGAAGCGTGTGCGCACGCTGGCCGAGGATCGCGCCGAGGACCGCATCCTCGACGCGCTGCTGCCGCGCCGGCAGTCCGCGCCAACCGACTGGAGTCACGATGCACCGGCACCAGCGATCGAAAACGACACGCGCCAGAAGCTACGCAAGCAACTGCGCGAAGGCGCGCTGGACGAACGCGAGATCGAACTGGATTTCGCTATGAATGTCGGCGTGGAAATCATGTCGCCGCCGGGCATGGAGGAAATGGGCGCGCAGCTGCGGCAGATGTTCCAGAACGTCGGCGGCGCCAAGACCCAGCAGCGCAAGCTGGCGATCAAGGTGGCGCGGCCGATGCTGGTCGACGAGGAAGCCGGCAAGCTGCTCAACGACGATGAAATCCGCTCGCTGGCGATGGAAGCAGCTGAGCAGAACGGCATCGTCTTCATCGACGAGATCGACAAGGTCGCCCAGCGCGGCGACCACGGCCACGCCGGTGTCAGCCGCGAGGGCGTGCAGCGCGATCTGCTGCCGCTGGTGGAGGGCTCCACCGTGTCGACCAAATACGGCCCGATCAAGACCGACCATATGCTGTTTATCGCCTCGGGTGCGT
Source organism: Rhodanobacter sp. MP1X3 (assembly GCF_014207165.1). Taxonomy (NCBI): domain Bacteria; kingdom Pseudomonadati; phylum Pseudomonadota; class Gammaproteobacteria; order Lysobacterales; family Rhodanobacteraceae; genus Rhodanobacter; species Rhodanobacter sp. MP1X3. The sequence continues at coordinate 126,593 of NZ_JACHCO010000001.1, forward strand.
TTTCGCTGGCGAAACCGTCCGATCTGATTCCCGAACTGCAGGGCCGCTTGCCGATTCGTGTGGAGCTGTCGGCGCTCAGCGTCGATGACTTCAAGCGCATCCTGCGCGAGCCGCACAACGCGCTGACCAAGCAATACGTTGCCCTGTTGGGAACCGAGGGGGTGACGCTGGAATTTGTCGACAGCGGCATCGACCGCCTGGCCGAAGTGGCGTTCCAGGTCAACGAGCGCACCGAAAATATCGGCGCACGACGGCTGCATACGGTGATGGAGCGCCTGCTGGAAAAGATTTCCTACGAGGCCGCCGACAAATCCGGCGAGCATTACCTGATCGACGCCGAGCATGTGGACAAGAGCTTGGCCAGCCTGGTGCAGAACGAGGACCTCAGCCGCTACATACTGTGATTTCACGTCCCGTATCGCAAGTTCTTGTGCTTTCGGCCATCCCTAACAAGCTGTTCGGCCCGATCTGGTAAAATCATGCCCGTGAGCAACATCATTGAACTCAAAACCACCGGCCAGCGCGCCCAGTTGCGCGAAGCGCAGCAGAATCAGACGCTGATCCGGCTGTGGCGCGAAGACCTCGAACATGGCAGCTTTTGCGGCTACGTGGGCGGCGTCGGGCAGGAATTCTTCCTGCTCTGGGTGGTCGGCGACGGCATTACCTACGACGGCATGTACATCATGCGCCACCGCGACGTTTCCGAGCTGGAAGCGCCGGACAAGCACCACATCTTTTTCGAGAAGGCGTTGGCGCTGAAGCACATCCTGCCGCGACCGCCGCGCGGCTTTCCGCTGGACAACATCCGCGAAGTGATCCAGGCCGCGGGCGCACAGGCACCGGTGATCGGCGTGCATGTGGACAGCGAGGACGAATCCGAAGTCTGCTATATCGGCCGCCTGGCCAGTGTCGATGAGGACGGTTTCTACATGCAGGAGCTGAGCCCCGACGCGGAATGGATGCGCGAGGTGTCATTCTTCGGCTGGGATGAGGTGTCCACCGTCAGTATCGAAGACAGCTACGCACAGTCGCTGCTGGCCGTGGCCGGCGCGGCACCGCCGCTGGAACAGAGCGATACAGGCGTCGGCCGCGTCTGATCTGAAGTCTTCGTCCGCGCGGAATCGCAACACGACCCACTAAACGCCTGCCGCTCAACGCGGCGGGCGCTTTCGTTTCTGCAAACCGCGAATGGCGCTGTGCGTTCACTCGGAATTTTCATGGGAGCGCATCCAATCAAGGTTTGCGCGCACCGCCCGGTGTCCGCGTTTTCAAACTTCGCGGAGATCGCCCATGAGCAAGAAGAAAGTCGCCGACATCATCATCGAGACGCTGCAAGAAGCGGGTGTGCAGCGCTGTTACGGCATCGTTGGCGACACGCTCAACCACATCACCGATGCAATCCGCCGCAGCAATATCGAATGGGTACACATGCGGCATGAGGAAGCCGGCGCCATGGCCGCCGGTGGCGAGGCGCTGATCACGGGACGACTCACCGCCTGTGCCGGCACCTGCGGTCCCGGCAGCCTGCATTTCATCAACGGCCTGTTCGAGGCGCACCGCAACCGCGCGCCGGTGGTGCTGATCGCGACCCAGGTCGCCACCAGCGAGATGGGTATGGATTTCCCGCAGGAAGTGGATCTGAAACCGATCTACGACACTTGTAGCCACTTCTGTGCGTATATCCATTCGCCGGCACAGGCACGCCGCGTCACTGCGCTGGCGGCACAGGCCGCGCTCAACAAGCGTGGCGCAGCGGTGATCATCGTGCCGGGCGATATCAGCCAGATGGAAGTCGAAGACGGTCTCGCCTTCCGCCCACACCAGCCGCATCCGGTGCTGCGACCCTCCGATGCCGAGCTTAATGAGATCGCCGCGGTGATCAACGCCGGCAAACGCGTCACGCTTTACTGTGGCTCCGGCTGCGAGGGCGCCGAGCAGGAAATCGTCGCGTTGGCCGAAAAGATCAAGGCGCCGGTAGCGCATACCTCGCGCGCCAAGGACTTCATCGAGCCTTACAACCCGTACAACATGGGCATGACCGGCATTCTCGGCGTGGAGTCGGGTTTCCGTGCGCTGGATGCCTGCGACACACTGCTCCTGCTCGGTGCCGATTTCGCCTGGAGCCAGTTCTATCCCAACGAAGCCAAGCTGATCCAGATCGACAGCGACGCCACGCATCTGGGCCGACGCCATCCCGTTGATATTGGTGTGGTCGGCCACATCAAGGACACCATCGAAGCATTGCTGCCGCGCCTGCACCCGCGTGAGGAGCATGCGTTCCTGCGCAACAGCCTCAAGCATCGCGAAGCCACGCTCAAGCAGATCGCCGAGGAGGAGCACCCCGGCACGGATGGCCTGATCCACCCGCAATACCTCACGAAACTGATCGACCGGCACGCCGACGACGATGCCATATTCACCGCCGATGGCGGTAGCCCAATGGTCTGGCTGCTGCGCCATATCACCAACAGCGGCAAACGCCGCACGTTGACCAGCCTGGTCCACGGCACCATGGCCAACGCCATGCCGGAAGCACTCGGCATCAAAAAAGCGTTACCGGCTCGACAGGTGATCTCGCTCAGCGGCGATGGCGGCATCAGCATGCTGCTGGGTGACCTGCTCACCGCCGTGCAGGAAAACATTCCAATCAAGGTGATCGTTTACAACAACAGCTCGCTCGGCTTCGTCGAGATGGAGCAGAAAGTCGAAGGCCTGCTGGATGCGTTCACCGAACTGAAAAATCCGGACTTCGCCAAACTGGCCGAGGTGATCGGTTTCTATGGCCGCCGGGTGGATGATGCCTCGACACTGGAGGAGGCCGTGCGAGATGTACTGTCGCAACCTGGCCCTGCCCTGCTCGACGTCAAGGTCAACCGCTACGAGCTGGTTATGCCGCCGAAAATCGAAGTAGGTCAAGTGCTGCACACGGCGCTTTATTCGGCCAAGGCGATCATCGCCGGTCGTGGCAAGGAAGTTGAAGAACTGGTGCGCACCAACTTCCTCGATTGACCCAACAAAACCGACGGCGCTCTATCGAAGTGTCGTCGGCTTGCATCACGCGTTACTTCCTCAAAGCACCCTGACCAAACATGTGCTTGCGCGCTTCTTCATCGGTGGCAAGATCCGTCTTGCCCTTGATCGTATCGGCCAGGGCGTACGCCCGCTTGGTGGCATCACGATCACGGATATGCTCGAACCACGCCTTAAGGTTCGGAAAATCGTTCAGCGACATGCCCTGCGCCTCGTACGGCACGATCCATGGATAGGCGGCCATATCGGCGATCGTGTAATCCTTGCCGGCGATGAAGGCACGTCCCTCCAGTCGCTTGTCCAGCACGCCGTAGAGGCGTCGCGTTTCGTTGACGTAGCGGTCGATCGCGTAGGGGATCTTCTCCGGCGCATAACGATTGAAGTGATGGTTCTGACCCAGTATGGGGCCCAGCCCACCGACCTGCCAGAACAGCCACTCGGTAACGACATAACGTTCGCGCACCTGTGTTGGCGAAAATTTGCCGGTCTTCTCGGCGAGGTACTGCAGGATCGCGCCGGATTCGAAAATGCTCAGCGATTCGCCGCCACCGAGTGGATCAGTATCGACCATGGCGGGCATCTTGTTGTTCGGTGAAATCTTCAGATACGCCGGCGCGAACTGCTCGCCCTTGCCGATATTCACTGGCTTGATTTCATAAGGCACATCCGCCTCTTCCAGAAACATCGTGATCTTGTGGCCATTTGGCGTCGGCCAGTAATGCAGTTCGATCATGGAAAATCCTCGGGCAAGCAGCAGGGGGAGTGAAACCTCCGGATGAATATGAGCCATGCACCGATAAGACTTTGCGAAGAAAGGTCGCGGCGTCGTCAACCCGCAGCAAGTACCTCGCGTTGATCGACGTGTTGCCAACGCTTGATACCCAACTGGAGATATCACCATGAAGTTTGCCAGCCGTCTCGCCCTGCTCGGTCTTGCCGTCAGCATCGGCGCTGCCAGTACCGCCTATGCAGCGCCGTTTCAGGACATGCCGCCACCCGGAGACAACACCACCACCGCACCAGGGCAGCATGCCATGCCCGATCCACAAAAGCAGACCGAGCGACTGACCCGCAAGCTGCAGCTGACGCCGGATCAGGCCACCAAGATCGAGGCGATCCTGCAGAATCGTCAGCAGCAAATGCAGCAAATGCGGGCCGATGCATCGAGCTCACCGCATGATCAGCATCAAAAAATGCGCGCGCTCAAGCAGGATACCGACAGTCAGATCGAGGCGATCCTCAACGACAGCCAGCGCCAGCAGTATCAGCAGATGCAGCAGGAAGCCATGCAGCATCGACGTGACAACAAACAGGGTTCGCCCGGCGCAGGTGGCGGGGATGACGGCGGCAACCCCTCAGCAGCAGGAACCTGACGTTGAAGTGATAGCTGCCTGGATAGTCAACGCGGCCCGCAAGCAAGCGGTTATTTGCCGATGCAGAACGAGCTGAAGATAGCGCCCAGCAGATCATCGCTGCTGTAGTTGCCGGTGATTTCGCCAAGCGCCAGCTGCGCCTGGCGAAGTTCTTCGGCGGCGATTTCGCCAGTGCGCTGTTCGCCGAGATACAGGGCGGTGTGTTGCAAATGGACGTCTACTTGTTGCAGCGCCAGTACATGACGGCGACGTGCGCTGAATGCACCTTCGCCGCTGCCGGCCCCGGCAAGGTTCTTTAAGGTATCGCGTAGCGTTTCGAGGCCTTCGCCGGTCTTTGCCGAGGCCCATAGCCAACGGCGGCCATCGCGCTGTTCGCTATGTGGGTGATCGCTGTCCAGATCGATCTTGTTGACCAGCACCAACTGCTCGACGCTTTCGGCAACATCCGACAGCAGAGCGAGATCATCGTCAGCCTGCCTGGCATCGGTCACCAGCAACGCGACATCGGCGCGATGCAGTTCGCCGTGGGCGCGACGCACCCCCTCGCGCTCGATGTCATCATCGGTCTCGCGCAGGCCTGCGGTGTCCGCCAGTTCCAGCACGATGCCGTCAAAGCTCAACTGCTCGCGCAGCACATCGCGCGTCGTGCCCGCCGTCGCATTGACGATGGCGCGATCGCTACCGGCCAACGCGTTCAACAGACTGGACTTGCCCGCATTCGGACGTCCAACGATGGCCACGCGCAACCCATCGTTGAGACGCAATCCACGCAACGTCTCGCGCAGCAGATCGGCCAGTTCGGCTTGCACGGCCAGGAGCTGACGATTGATGGCCGGATCGGCGAGAAAGTCGATTTCCTCTTCCGGAAAATCGATCGCCGCTTCGATATGCACACGCAAGGCAATCAGCGATTGCAGCAGCGTATCAACCTTGCGTGAGAACACGCCTTCCATCGACTGCAGCGCGGCGCGTGCGCCGGCCTGCGAACGTGAAGCGATGAGATCGGCTACCGCTTCGGCCTGCGCCAGATCGAGCTTGCCGTTGAGAAAAGCACGCTCGGTAAATTCACCCGGCCGCGCCGGCCGCGCTCCCAACGCGCAGGCACGACGCAACAGCAGATCCAGCAATACGTTGTTGCCGTGGCCTTGCAGTTCCAGCACGTGCTCGCCGGTGTAGGAGGCCGGAGCAGGGAAATACATCAGCAACCCGCGATCGATCAGCACGCCATCAGCGTCACGAAACGCGGCGAAATGGGCGTGGCGTTGCCTGGGCGTGCGTCCAAGCAAGGTCTGCGCAATGAGCAGCGCGGCCGGGCCTGAAACCCGCACGACACCCACACCGCCCATGCCGGGCGCGCTGGCAATGGCAGCAATCGTGTCGCTGGATGAATCGGGTGACGGTGTGAGGGTCATCGGCATGCACTCTAAACGAAGACAGCCGCGATGGTTTCCCGATCGCGGCTGTCGATATCTCTAATTCTGTTGCACGCGGCCTTAGGCGGCTTTGCTTCCTTCTTCACGATCCACGTGATGGGTCACCCACCACTGCTGGCCCAGACCCACCAGGCCATTGATCGCGTAGTACAGACACAGGCCCGAAGGGTAAAAGGCAAACAGCAGCGTAAACAGCAGCGGCATCACCTTCATCATGCGCGCCTGCGCCGGATCCATGCCGGCGGCTGCAGGGTTGAGCCACTGCGTGCCCAGCATCACCAGCGCATAGATGATCGGCAGGATGTAGAACGGATCGGGCGAGCTGAGATCGGGGATCCACAGGAACGATGCGTGACGCAGCTCGATGCTGTATTCCAGCACGTAGAACAGGCCAAGAAACACCGGCATTGTGATCAGCACCGGCAGACAGCCGCCCATCGGATTGACCTTCTCCTTCTTGTACAGCTCCATGGTGGCCTGCTGCATCTTCAGCTTGTCGTCGCCGTAACGTTCCTTCAGCTGTGCAATACGCGGCTGCAGCTTGCGCATCTTGGCGCTGGACTTGTACTGGACGGCGGTCAGCTTCCAGGTCACGCCCTTGATCAGCAGCACCAGCAGGATGATCGCCACGCCCCAGTTATGCGCGATGGCATGCAGCTGCGACAGCACCCAGTGCATCGGCACCGCGATCGCCTTGAACATGCCGTAGTCGATGGTCAGGTCCAGGCCCGGCGCAATGGCGTCGAGGCTGCCCTGGATATTCGGGCCGAGATAAAGCTGCGACTGACTGGTACTTGTCTGGCCGGGCGCGACGCTCAGCGCCGGCCCCATCGTGCGGATCAGGTAATGCGGCTGGCCGCTGTCCGGATTGATCGTGCTGGTAACGTAGTGATCCATCTCGCCCGGCGGTGGAATCCAGGCGGCAAAGAAGTACAGCTTCAGCATCGCTGCCCAGCCACCCTTGATCTGGCTGTCGAGCTGATCCTTCGGCTCGGAAAAACTCTTGAAGGGCAACTTCTCGAATTTTTCGCCCGTGTACCAACCGGCACCCTGGGCAAAGCGTGTCTGCGGATCGGTATAACCCTTGATCCAGCTGCTGGGCTTGAGCGGCGCGGCGCGCAGCAGCTGCTGGTAGGCGTAGCCCTGCCATGACTGACTGCCACCGTTGTCGATGCGCTGAGTCAGACCGATCTCGTAACTACCGCGCTTGAACGTATAGGTCTTGGTGACTTTCAGACCGGCAGCATCCTGCCAGGTGAGATCAACTTTCAGCTCGTTCTGTCCGGGCGCCAGAGAGTAGTCGCTCTGCGCGGCGGTGAAGATCGCCTGATGGTTCGGCTGATCCGCTGGCGCCTTGTCGCTGCTGCTGACCAGGCCGTTCTGTGCCACGAAATAATCATCGTCGCTGTTGTCCAGCAACACCGTCGGTGGCGGGTTGGGCTGGTTGTGGGTCGGCGGTAGTGAAGGGTAGGCCAGCAGCTGGGTCTTCACCACACTGCCACCGCGCGTATCCACGGTCAGATGCAGGACATCGGTGTCGATGCTGATCAGCTTGGCGGTCGTTGCGCTGGGCGACGACGCGATTCCGGCCGTCTGAGCCGCACCAGGAATAGCGACGCTGGCTGTCGCGGCACCCTCGTTGGTAGCGATCGGAACGCTGCCATCGGATGGCGTGGCCGCGCTGCTTGAGCTGGCGACCGGTGTGGATGGCGGCAGCGGCGCGTAATCCTTCTCCCAGGCCAGAAACAGGAAATACCCCACGGCGAACAGGGCGAACATGAGAAAGGTGCGCGTTTGATTCATCGCGTAGCAAATCCGGGTAACGCCACGACAATGCAGAGCCGCGGAAGGTCAGGGAGGGAAGGTCGGATAAAGACTGGAGTCAACACGCAATTGTGGCGGTCGCAGCGGCCGGCTTCAATGGTGGGCAGATTCAGCGAACGGTTTCGCTGCGAGTCGCGAGCAACTTCTTCCACAGCAAATCGATTTCAGCAAGCAAATCCGGACCGGGAACACCGGCAGCCTGCTCTCGAGCCATCACCATCAGATCCACTGCCGGCAGCTGATGACGAACACGCCGAAACGATTCGCGCAGCAGTCGTTTGATCCGGTTGCGCTCGACGGCGCGCTTGGAAACCCGCTTGGATATCGCCAAGCCAAGCCGGGCATGACCGAGCTCGTTGCCGCGATAGCGCATATGAAAACAGCGGCCGCTTGCGCGTCCGCTGCTCGACCGCAATGCGGCGAATTCGGCCGGCCGGCGTAACCGCGCATCGCGCGGCAGACCGGCGGATTGCATGATCTACCGCTCGATTACGGGATCAGGCGCTTGCGGCCTTTCGCACGACGGGCATTGATGATCTTGCGACCATCGGCCGTGGCCATGCGGGCACGGAAACCGTGCGTGCGGGCGCGCTTGAGCTTGCTGGGCTGGAAGGTCCGCTTCATGGCGTACTCCGAAGGGAATGTTAATAAAAGGTCGCAAAGTATGTCCGGTATGCAGTACGACTGTCAAATCGGATTGACATCACGCCTGCATCGACCTGTGGACAGGGCTGTGCGCAACCGTGTGGATAATTCGCCCTGATGGTACCGACGCTGCTGCTAGACTTGGCTGCCCGCCATGCGCGAAAGCGCCCTAAAGTCCGTGGTTGAAACTATTCATGAGTGATTTGTGGCGGCGCTGCCTTGAGCGTCTGGAAGGCATTGTAAGCGCCGAAGACCTGCACACCTGGCTGATGCCCTTGCAGGCACGTGATGACGCGGATGGCTTGCAGCTGTTTGCGCCCAATTCCTACACGTTGGACACGGTGAAAGACCGTTATCTGTCGCTGATAGGCGAGGTGCTGAACCAACTGGCCGGACGTGCCATAACCGTTCGCGTGGATGTCGGTTCCAATTCGGCAAGGCCGCCGGCGCCGGCAAAAGCCGCTGTTTCTCCGCGCGCAAAGACGACGGAACCCACGGCGGCGACGTTCAATCACAACCTCGATCCGCACTACACCTTCGAAACCTTCGTCGAAGGCAAGTCGAACCAGCTGGGCAAGGCTGCCGCGATGCAAGTGGCGACCAACCCAGGCCGCGCGTATAACCCGCTGTTGCTTTACGGCGGCACCGGCTTGGGCAAGACCCATCTGATGCACGCTGCCGGCAACCTGATGCGCGAACACAACCCCAACTGCAAGGTGCTTTACCTGCGCTCGGAGCAGTTTGTTGGTTCGATGATCGAAGCGTTGCGCGCCAAGAGCATGGATGAGTTCAAGAAACGCTTTCGTTCGGTCGATGCGCTGCTGATCGACGATATTCAGTTCTTTGCCGGCAAGGACACGACGCAGGAAGAGTTTTTCCATACGTTCAACGCCCTATTCGAATCCAAGCAGCAAATCATCCTCACCTGCGACCGCTATCCGAAAGAAGTGGACAAGCTGGAGCCGCGGCTGAAGTCGCGGCTGGGCTGGGGATTGAGCGTGGCGATCGAACCGCCGGACTTCGAGACACGAGCAGCGATTCTGCTGGCCAAGGCGCACGAGAAAGGCGTCGCGGTGGACGAAAGTGTGGCGATGCTGCTGGCCAAACGCATCCGATCGAATGTTCGCGATCTCGAAGGTGCGCTGAACACGCTGGCGGCACGCGCCAATTTCTACGGCAAGCCCATCACCACCGATTTCGCCGAGGAAACTCTGCGTGATCTGCTGGCAACGCACGCCCAGGCCATCACCATCCCGAATATCCAGAAGATCACGGCTGAATACTTCAACGTACGCTTGCAGGATCTGCTGTCCAAGCGTCGCGTGCGTTCGCTGGCGAGGCCGCGACAGATGGCGATGACCTTGTCCAAGGAATTGACCGAACACAGCCTGCCCGAGATCGGTGAGGCTTTCGGTGGGCGCGACCACACGACCGTGATGCATGCCTGCAAGACCATCCGCAAATTTGTCGAAACCGATGCACGCATGCGCCAGGACTGGGAGCAATTGATTCGTACGCTGACCGGCTGACTCTGGCCTGTTGCAATATCGCGGCAAAGCTTAGGATAAGCATGCTTGCAGGCTGTGGATAAGAAGTGGATGAATTGGCTATCGGACTTATCCACAAACGGCACACAGGTAAATAGCCAGCACAAGCACAAGCACAAATCCGCGCAAGTTTTTGATTTTAATAGAGAATAGAAAGAATAAAAGTTATCCACCGCCTCTACTACTACTACTAAACTTCTTTTAAAAGACAGAACAGCAGTTACAGGAAAGCATAACCATGCAATTCAGCATCCAACGAGAAGTGCTGCTCAAACCCTTGCAGCAAGTAGTCGGCGTGGTGGAACGCCGTCAGACACTCCCTGTGCTGGCAAACCTGCTGGTCAAGGTTGCCGATGGCCGAGTGTCTTTTACTGGTACCGATCTTGAAGTCGAGATGGTGGCAACCACCGAAGCAGAGAAATTGGATGATGGTGAGATCACCATTCCAGCCCGAAAGCTTTTTGATATCGTCAAGGCATTGCCGGATGGCTCAAAGATCGAGCTGAAGCTCAACGGCGATCGCATAGCACTCAATGCAGGTCGTAGTCGTTTCACCTTGACTACGCTTCCCGCCAGCGAATTCCCAACGGTTGACGAAATCGAACTCGTCGAGAAAGTCAGCCTTCCCGAAGAAGTACTGCGTGATTTGATGGAGCGCACTTCATTCGCGATGGCGAATCAGGACGTCCGCTATTACTTGAACGGCATGCTGCTGGATTTGCAGGAGCATACACTTCGCTGCGTAGCCACCGACGGTCATCGTCTGGCGATGAAGGAAACCCAGTTGCAGAGTTCCGTGACAACACGCCGGCAGATCATCATTCCGCGCAAAGGCGTCAATGAGCTGGTTGGCTTGCTTGAATCCGGTGATGGCGAAGTCGAGCTTGAATTTGGCCGCAATCATCTTCGCGTGCATCGTGGCGATGTCGTTTTCACCTCCAAGTTGATTGATGGCCGGTTCCCGGATTATGAGGCAGTGATTCCTCTGGGTGCCGATAAAACAGCAACGCTGGATCGTGAAGTTCTGCGAGGCGCTTTGCAGCGCGCGGCGATTCTGTCGAACGAAAAATATCGTGGCGTTCGTCTTGAACTCTCGCCTGGCAAACTGCGCATCGTTGCGCATAATCCGGAACAGGAAGAAGCGGTCGAGGAAGTTGAGGCCGACACCCACGTCTCTGATCTCGCAGTCGGTTTCAACGTGGGCTATTTGCTGGATGCCTTGGCCGCGCTACGCGGTGACAAGGCCCGATTGAGCCTGCGTGATGCCCAGTCCAGCTGTCTGGTGCAGGAACACGACAACGAGCATTCCCGTCACGTGATCATGCCGTTGCGCCTCTGACCTCTGTTGCATGGTTATTGCTTCGAATTATCGTGGGTTTGAACGCCGGAACTCCCTCAGGGGATTCCGGCGTTTTTACGTGCGCGGATCTTTCGCATGAGGATCGAACGGCTTCGTATCCGTGGTTTGCGCTGCCTGACCGATATCGATCTCGCATTGAATCCGGCGATCAACCTTTTTATTGGTGACAACGGCGCAGGCAAAACCAGCGTTCTTGAAGCGGTGTTTTTGTTGTCCCATGCCAGTTCGTTTCGCAGCGGAGCAAAAGACGCCTTGCTCCAGCGTGGCGCCAACCAACTATCGGTCTTTGCCGAGTTGCGTCATTCGGATGATCGGATGTGTCGAATAGGTCTCGGTCGTGGCTCTGCACGTTGGGAAGCCAAGGTCGACGGTGAAAATGTTGCGCTTGGCCAATTGGTGCGTCAGTGCGCTGTCGTTTGTTTTGAACCTGGGTCACACGCACTTATCGCCGGACCTTCCGAGGAACGAAGGAGGTACCTCGACTGGGGCGTGTTCCACGTGGAACACGACTTCATCTCCTGCTGGCGACGCTATCAGCGCGCATTAAAGCAACGGAATAGTCTGCTCCGATCAAGCACTATCGTCTCCGATGCTCTTTTCGAACCTTGGGAGAGTGAGTTGGCTCAGACGGCCGAGCGAATTGACAGCTTCCGACGTGCCTATCTAGATCTATTGCGTCCCAAGCTAGCTTCGAGCGCGGCTGGACTTCTCCCTGAGCTTGGCGGATTGGAGCTGCGCTATCGCAGGGGATGGGCAGAAGACGCAGATCTTGGCCGTTTGCTCCAGGAACAACGGGGTAGGGATGTCGCCCGTGGCCACACAACGGTTGGGCCACACCGCGCGGATTGGTCGATTGCTTTTGAGCACGCACCTCTGCGCGAGCATCTCTCGCGCGGTCAAGAGAAATTGACCGCTTTAGGCTGCATGCTGGCGCAAGCGCAGCTTCACGCTGACTGTTGCGGGGAATGGCCGGTGGTCTGCCTGGACGATCTGGCCTCTGAACTGGATCAGGCCCATCAAACGGCGGTCGTCGAGCAGTTGATCGCAGCCGGTGCGCAGGTTCTGCTGACGGGCACAGAAGCACCGCGGGCCTTGAGTGCGATTTCAACCAGCATGTTCCACGTGGAACAGGGCTTGGTCGCGCGCCTGCTATAATCGAAAGGTTGCATCCATCGACAATGCATAACCCTTGCCCGACCCGTCACCGCGCCATCGCGATGGGTCGCTGGCGCCAGGAAACGGTCATCGAATGAACGAAGAATCCACCAACGAACCGACGTACGACTCGAGTAACATCAAGGTACTGAAAGGCTTGGAAGCGGTGCGCAAGCGCCCCGGCATGTACATCGGCGATACCGATGACGGCACCGGCCTGCATCACATGGTGTTCGAAGTGGTGGATAACGCCATCGACGAAGCGTTGGCGGGTTATTGCGACAGAGTCATCGTTACCATCCATGAGGATGAGTCGGTCAGCGTGATCGACAACGGCCGCGGTATCCCAGTGGATACACATCCGGAAGAGGGCCGTTCCACCGCTGAGGTGGTGATGACGGTGCTGCACGCTGGTGGCAAGTTTGATGCAAACTCCTACAAGGTTTCCGGCGGCCTGCACGGCGTTGGCGTCTCGGTGGTCAACGCGTTGAGCGAGCACTTGTGGCTCACCATTTACCGCGGCGACGAGGAATACCAGCAGGAATACGCCCACGGCGAGCCGCTGTATCCGCTCAAATCGGTCGGTGCATCGAACAAGCGTGGCACGCTTGTTCGCTTCAAACCCAGCCCGGCCACGTTCACCAACAATCTCGAGTTTCACTACGACATTCTGGCCAAGCGTCTGCGAGAACTGGCCTTCCTCAACTCCGGCGTCACGATCGAGCTGAAGGACGAGCGTGGCGATGGCCGAAACGACACGTTTGCCTACGAAGGCGGCATCCGCTCCTTCGTGCAGCATCTGGCGCAGCTGAAGACAGCGTTGCACTCGAACGTGATCAGCCTGACCGCGGAGCAGGACGGAATCACGGTGGAAGTGGCGATGCAGTGGACCGACTCCTACCAGGAATCGATGTACTGCTTTACCAACAATATTCCGCAGCGCGATGGTGGTACGCATCTCACCGGTTTTCGCGCCGCACTGACCCGTTCGCTGCAAAGCTACATCGAGAAATCCGGTCTGGCGAAAAACGCCAAGGTCACGCCGACCGGCGATGACATGCGCGAAGGCATGATTGCCGTGCTGTCGGTCAAGGTACCCGATCCGAAGTTCTCCTCGCAGACCAAGGACAAGCTGGTCTCGTCCGAGGTCAAGACGGTGGTGGAACAAGTCGTCAACGAGAAGCTGGGCGAATTCCTGCTCGAACATCCGAACGAGGCGAAGGCGATCGCTTCCAAGGTGGTCGATGCTGCCCGTGCCCGTGAAGCTGCCCGCAAGGCACGCGAGATGACACGCCGCAAGGGCGCGCTGGACATCGCCGGTCTGCCAGGCAAGCTGGCCGACTGCCAGGAGAAGGATCCGGCGCTGTGCGAACTGTTCCTGGTCGAGGGCGATTCGGCCGGCGGCTCGGCCAAGCAGGGCCGCAACCGCAAGACCCAGGCCGTGCTGCCGCTGAAGGGCAAGATCCTGAATGTCGAGAAGGCACGTTTTGACCGTATGCTGGCCTCGGCCGAGGTCGGCACGCTGATCACCGCGCTAGGCACCGGCATCGGCAAGGACGAGTACAACCCGGACAAGCTGCGTTACCACCGCATCATCCTGATGACCGATGCGGACGTCGACGGTTCGCATATCCGCACCCTGCTGCTGACGTTCTTCTATCGCCAGATGCCCGAACTGATCGAGCGCGGTCACATCTACATCGGCCTGCCGCCGCTGTACAAGGTGAAGCAGGGCAAGCAGGAGTTGTACATCAAGGACGACACGGCGCTAAACGATTACCTAATCTCCAGTGCGGTCGACAACGCCGCGCTGACCTACAGCCCGGATGCACCGCCGATCACCGGCGAGGCGCTCGAAAAGCTGCTGCGCAGCTACCAGCAGGCGCTCGACCAGATCGCCAAGTTGTCGCACCGCTTCGACGCTACCGTGCTCAACGCGATGCTCGAGCACACGCCGTTGGAGCCGGCGTTGTGGGCCGATCCGGCAGTTATGCAGACTTGGCTAACGCAGGCCGAACAGCGACTGGCCGCGAGTGGCTTGGGTAAACCGCGCTACAAACTGTCGTTGCGGGCGGCCGTCGGTGAACAGCCTGCCGCCATCGAAGTGGTACGCGAGCAGCATGGACTCAGCCACACCTGGTTTCTGCCGCAGCCGTTCTTCGCCAGCAACGAGTTTCGTCCCATCCTCGCTGTCAGTCAGCAGGTGGCGGCCATGATCCAGGCCGATGCCGTGGTTCGTCGTGGCAACGCGTCGCGCGGCGTGCTCAGCTTTGTCGAAGCCCGCAACTGGCTGCTCGACGAAGCGAAAAAGGGCCGCAGCATCCAGCGATTCAAGGGTCTGGGCGAAATGAATCCGGAGCAGCTGTGGGAAACCACGGTGAACCCGGAAACCCGCCGCATGTTGCAGGTTGGTGTGGAAGATGCCATCGCCGCCGATCAGATGTTCTCGATGCTGATGGGCGAGGCGGTAGAGCCTCGCCGGGATTTTATCGAGGCGAACGCTCTCAAGGTCGCCAATCTGGACGTCTGAGGATCGGTTGAACGGGTCAAATGCATTCGGCAAATTTGACCCGTTCGCAATCTTCGTAGCGAATATCCGCGGTGAGTGATCGCGAAACCTTCAAGCTTTTGATTTTAATGAATATTTAATGCGGCAGTGCGACTTGTTATACGGTGCCTGCTCGGGTTAATCTCCATAGTCAACTCGCGGTTTTCAAACGAGCATCGAATGATGAGGATCACCATGAAGCATGTCCACGGATTCACCACACTGGCGAGCGCCGCCCTGATGCTGATGTTGGCGAGCAGCCCGGTGCTGGCGAAAGACAGCCCGTCCAAGGACAAGCCGGAAGTGCAGTATCCCAACGCTACCCGCGTCGCGCCCAAGCTCGACCTGACCAGCGAAAAGGATCAGAAAAACCTCAATGCCGGTCTTGATGCGGTAAGCGCAAATGACAAGGCAAAGGCACTGCAGTATCTGCAGCCCATCGTCGATGGCAGCAAGAGCAAATATGCCCAGGCGCTCGCCTTGCAGGGTCTGGCCACGATCAAGTATCAGGTCGACAACGATCCCAAGGGCGCCATCGCGTTGCTGCAGCAGTCACTGGCCAATGGCGTCATGCCCAACGACACGTATTTCCAGCTGGAATACATGCTGGCGCAGTTCCAGGTCGCGGACGAGGAATACCAGCCGGCGCTCGACACCATTACCAAGTGGCGTGCCGAGGGCAAGAAAGAAACCGCTAACTCCTACGCACTCGAGGGCAATGTTGATTACCGGCTGGGCAAATTCCCCGAAGCCATTACCGCCATCAAGAAAGCGCAGTCGTTGACCGACAAACCCGAGGCGAGCTGGAACCAGATTCTCATGGCCAGCTACTCGCAGTCCGGCCAGGGCGATCAGGCCGCGCAGGTTGCGCAACAGCAGCTCGCCGCCAACCCGAACGATCCCAATGCGCTCGACAATGCTGTTGCCGTATTGATGCAGGCGAACAAGAATGACGAAGCCATCCAGGTCATGGAAAGGGCCCGCGCCAGCGGCACGCTGAAAACCGAAGCCAACTACACCAATCTGGCCAAGCTCTATCTGATCCGTGCCCAGTCCAGCAGCACCGACTCCAAGCCCGATGCAAGCAAATCCGCACAGGTGCTGGAGGAGGGCATGAGCAAAAGCATCGTCACGTCCAGCGCGGAGAATTATCTGCTGCTCGGCGAAGCCGACGAGCTCTCTGACAACACCAACGGCGCCGTTGATGCCTACACCAAGGCAATGCCAACGGCCAAAGACGGCGAGGCCGCCATCCGCGGCGGACAGATCCTGCTGTCGGAGCAGAAATACAGTCAGGCAAAGTCGATGATCCAGCAAGGCATCGATAAAGGAGTCAAGCAGAAGGGTTCGGCATACATGCTGCTGGCCAATAGCGAGATCGGCCTCAAAGACAAACCCGCTGCTATCGCTGCAATGAAACAGGCTGCTCAGGATCCGCAGACCGCCGACAAGGCAAAGGCGTGGCTGAAAAAGGCTGGCGCGGGTAAATAATATCGAAGGTAAATGCCTCGCAGGCCAGATGGACATCCATTTATCTGCCCTTCAGAGGCTATACAAAAGTCATATGCTGTTGTACCGTTGAAAACCTTTCCCTGCGTCTCCCCAGCGGCGAGTTCCGTCCATACACCAGACGGTTTCAGGCCACGCCCTGCGGCAACGTTTTCTCCCGATTGATCAGCTTCAGACAGTGAAAGATGGCCTCAAGTAACCACGAAAACGAGAACGATGCCTTCAGTTGGAAGCGCACGCTGGCGCTTGCATTCGCGATTGGACTCCACGCATTTGCGTTCTTGCTGATGGTGGCGCCGATGGCCCCCCCGCATCAGGAAAACAAGGAAGCGGAAAAGGTCGTCAAGGTGAATTTCATCGAGCCGCCGCCACCGCCACCGCCACCGCCGCCGCCGCCGCCGGAGCCGCCAAAGCAGCCGCCGCCGAAAATCATCCAGCAGGTCAAGCCACCACCGACCCCGCCGCCGCCGACTCCGCCGCCGGCAGTGGATGAGGTATCGCAGAATGCGGTACAGGCACCGCCGCCGTCGCCGCCGTCGCCGCCAGCACCGCCGGCCGACATCGCCGCTGGTTCGGATCTCAGCTACGGCAATCGGCCACAGCCGAGTTATCCGCCGCAGGCCGTACGCCAGCATCACACGGGTACGGTGACCTTGCTGATCTTGGTCGGCCTGGATGGTGTACCGAAGGACGTCAAGGTGGAAAAATCCAGCGGCTTCCGCGAACTGGATCGCGCGGCAATGGATGCGGTACAAAAGTGGCGCTTCAATCCGGAGGTCAAGAACGGAAAGAAGGTGGAAGGCTATGCACGCGTTCCAATCAACTTCAACTTGGCCGAGTAATTAATCATCTGTCATCCGACGTCATTGGATTACAGTTACAGTTCACGCTTGACTTCCTATGGGTAGCGTTATGTTCTTACAGACTCCTGCAGCATCCGACGCCGCACAAGCGGGCGGCACCAGCAACGCCGAAGCCATGAAGCAGATGGGCTTCGACCACCTGATACATCACTTCGACGCCCTCGGCTGGATCGTCTTCGTGACCTTGGTGGTGATGTCCTTCTCCTCTTGGTACTTCATCATTGCCAATGCGATCCGCAATGCGATGGTGAATTCGCGCCGAGACAAAGTGATTGACGGTTTTTGGAATAACGGCTCCACCCAGGACGCGATTCGCGAGCTCGAAGCGCAGCCCAAGGGCGAACCGTTCTCGAAGATTGCACTCGACGCTGCTTCGGCAGTGGCCCATCACCAGCAGTCTTCAACCGGTGCCGGCCGCCTCGCCGAGTCGCTGAGCCGTTCGGAATTCATTGACCGCGCGCTTCGTCAGGCCGTGTCGCGCGAAAGCCTGCGTCTGGAAGGTGGTCTGACCCTGCTGGCAACGGTGGGTTCTTCCGCACCGTTCGTCGGTCTGCTCGGTACCGTCTGGGGTATCTACAACGCTCTTATCGGCATTGCAGCTACCGGCAACGCTTCGATGAGCGCCGTGGCAGGTCCCGTCGGTGAGGCTCTGATCATGACCGCGTTCGGTCTGTTCACCGCCATCCCGGCCGTGCTCGCCTACAACTTCTTCAATCGCTCCAACCGTCTGACGTACGCTCGCTTCGACGAATTCGCGCATGACCTGCACGACTTCTTCGCTACCGGCTCGCGCGTCGAAGGCGCCGCACCGACCCTGAAGTGAGGTCTGACTCATGTCTATGAGCTCAGGTGGTAATTCCGGTGGTCCGATGTCGGAGATCAATGTCACGCCGCTAGTCGACGTGATGTTGGTACTACTGATCATCTTCATGATCACTGCGCCGCTGATGTCGCACACGGTGACGATCGATTTGCCGACGGCCAACCCGAAGTCCAAGGACGAGGAAGTCAAAACACCGCCTTTGGACCTCGCGGTCAAGCAGGATGGCAGCTTGTATTTCAACGATCACCCGATCACGGCAGCTGAGCTGAAGGCGCAGTTCCTGGTGAAGGCTCAGCAGACGCCGCAGCCGGAACTGCAGATCCGTGCCGACAAGTCGACCGAGTTCAAGATCGTGAAAAAGATCATCAGTGACGCAAAAGACTCGGGCATGGTGCACGTCGCATTCTTGACCACCGCTCCATTGAAGGGACAGTGACGTATGGCCTTTACCAGCAATAGCGGCGGCGGCCCGATGGCGGACATCAACGTCACGCCGTTGGTCGACGTGATGCTGGTGCTGTTGATCATTTTCATGATCACGGCACCGGTGCTTTCGCTCAAGATCAAGGTCGATCTGCCGCAGCCGAATCAAAACATCCCTCCACCGACCAATCCAAAGGATCCTATCCATCTCAAGATCGATCAGAGTGGTGCGTTCTACTGGAACGATACGCCGGTGGATGAGTTGGGCTTGAAGGCACAGCTGGCCGTCATCGCCCAGCAGCCGGATCCGGCTGAAATCCAGATCGCGGCAGACGACGCAGCGGCCTATCAGTATGTGGCACGCGTGCTGGCAGATGCGAAGAGCTACAACCTGACCAAAATTGGATTTGCCGATAGCCAGTGATCTGAGAGTTTCTCAAATTGCTTACAAAACAAACCCCCGCCTCGAGCGGGGGTTTGTTTTTGGTGGACTGAAACTTCAGTGACAGCTATCGACAATGCTCAGCGCAGGATTTGCACATAGTTGCGTACGGTCACGGCCAGTCCCTCATACAGTGCTTCACCGATCAAAGCGTGCCCGATCGATACTTCGGCCAATCCTGGAATCGCTGCCTTGAAGGTGCCTAGATTCGCCTGACTGAGATCGTGTCCTGCATTGACTGCCAATCCTGCCCGTTGTGCCCGGCGGGCGGTGTCCGCGCAGGCGGCCAGGGCTACGCCCGGCTTTCCTTCGACAAACGCTTGCGCATAGGGACCTGTATAAATTTCGATCCGCTCGACACCAATCGCCACGGCCGAATCGAAATTTTCGGTACCGGCATCGACAAACAGGCTGACGCGGCAACCCAGCTCAAGCAGCTCGGCCACCAGCGGACGCAGGCGATCGATATCGCGTTCGAGATCAAAACCGTGATCGGAGGTGATCTGACCATCACTATCCGGCACCAGGGTCACCTGTGTCGGCCGTACCTCGCGAGCGAGCGCAATGAGCCCGGGATACTCTCCGCGCGCACCGGCAAACGGATTGCCTTCGATGTTGTATTCCACCCGACCCCGTAGCAACGCGGCCAGCGCTCGCACGTCGTCCGGTCGCACGTGGCGAAGGTCGGGCCGTGGATGCACGGTAATGCCGCCGCAGCCGGACTCAATGCAGGTCTGCGCCGCCTTGCAGATGTCCGGTTCATCGCCGCCGCGCGAATTACGCAGAACTGCGATTTTATTGAGATTGACGCTGAGCAAAGTCATGGCGGCGAAACGATTCCATCAGTTGAAGATGATGCGCGGGATAGCGATGCCTAGATTAGCCGAGCGACGTGAACGGTGTTGTATCGCTCAAAGCTTATGTCGCAACTATCCAGCTTTGGATCTGTCTTGCCGGGCCACGCCAGGCCAGAGCAGCGAAATAGTTGTCGCCGACATCAAGTCGCTGCAACTGCCAGGCAAGAGCGTCATCACCGTCGAGCCAGTGCAGCATGAGTTGTCCATGCTCATTCGCCACATGGAGGCGATCAAGCCCGAACGCGATACCTCGACCGACGGCCTTCAAGACAGCTTCCTTTGCTGTCCATAATTCGAGAAACGCGACGTTGCGTGTTTCGGTCTGTAGCGCATTCAAAGCGGCCAGTTCGGCCTTGCAGAAATAGTGCTCGGCAATATCCAGCGCGCGCGCGCGATCACGTCGGCGTTCGATATCTATGCCGGGAGTGAGGTGTCTTCCAATCGCGATCAGCGCGTAATCACCGCTGTGTGACCAGTTGAATCCCAATGATGCGTCGTGCGCCGGATCAAGCGCTGGTCGTCCAAACTCGCCATCGACCAGTGCGACGTCATCGCTGGGTATCCCAAGATACGCGCCCAGCACCTGTTGCAAAGGGTTGCGTTTCTGCTGTCGTTTATATGACAGGCGAAACACGTGTACTTCGTCATCGCGCAGCCGCTGAGCGATCAGCCCGATGCTCTGCATATCCGTGGATTTCATGCCTGGATCTTACCGCCAGCACAACGAGTGCTGGCATTCTGCAGCAAAGCATCAGGATTCATCGGATGGCTATTTGATCAGTCGCTCATCGACTAGGCTCTTCACGACGCCGGGGTCAGCGAGTGTGGAAATATCGCCCAGCTGGTCGGGTAGGTTCTCACCGATCTTGCGCAGAATGCGGCGCATGATTTTACCCGAGCGCGTTTTCGGCAAACCCGGTGCCCACTGGATGTAATCCGGCGTAGCAATGGGTCCAATTTCCTTGCGTACCCATGCCACCAGCTCCTTCCGCAGCTCGTCGCTACTTTCCACGCCAGACACCAATGTCACGTAAGCGTAGATACCCTGGCCCTTGATATCGTGTGGACAGCCGACTACCGCTGCCTCTGCCACCTTGGGATGGGCCACTAGCGCGCTCTCAACTTCTGCCGTGCCGATGCGATGGCCGCTGACGTTGATCACGTCATCGACGCGTCCGGTGATCCAGTAGTAACCGTCCTCGTCGCGGCGTACGCCATCGCCAGTGAAGTAGCTGCCGGGGTAGGCGCTGAAATAGGTTTCAATAAAGCGCTGATGGTCGCCATAGACCGTGCGCATTTGCCCCGGCCACGAGTTGGTAATCAGCAAATTGCCTTCGGTCGCGCCCTGCTGTATTTCACCGTTTGCATCGACGATCGCTGGTTTGATGCCAAAGAACGGCAGCGTGGCCGACCCTGGCTTGACGTCGATGGCACCGGGTAGCGGCGTGATCAGAATCCCGCCGGTCTCGGTCTGCCACCACGTATCGACGATTGGGCAGCGCTCGTCGCCGACCACACGGTAATACCACTCCCATGCCTCGGGATTGATTGGCTCACCAACCGTGCCGAGCAGGCGCAGCGAAGCACGCGAGGCTTTCTTCACCGGCGCCTCGCCTTCGCGCATCAGTGCTCGGATGGCGGTCGGCGCGGTGTAGAACAGCGTGACCTTGTGTTTGTCCACTACGTCCCAGAAGCGGCTGTAGTCCGGATAGTTTGGTACGCCGTCGAACATCACCGTGGTAGCGCCGTTGGCCAGTGGTCCGTAAACCACATAGCTATGGCCGGTGATCCAGCCAACGTCGGCAGTGCACCAATACACGTCGTCTTCGCGCAGATCAAAAACACTTTCATGCGTGTAACTGGCGTAGACCAGATAACCACCGGTCGTGTGCAGCACGCCCTTCGGTTTGCCAGTTGAGCCGGAGGTGTAGAGGATGAACAGCGGATGCTCTGCTTCGACGGGCTCTGCCGGACATTCAGCCGTCTGGCCATCCATCAGATGGTGATAATAACGATCGCGCGGCGACTGCATCGGCACCGCGGCACCGGTGCGACGCACGACGATAACCGTCTCCACGCTATGGGTACCGGGGCGTTCCAACGCTGCATCGACATTGGATTTCAGCGCGATCTTCTTGCCTCCGCGCGTGCCTTCATCGGCGGTGATGACCAGCTTGGCGGTGAAGTCGGCAATCCGACCGGCCAGCGAATCCGGCGAAAATCCGCCAAACACCACCGAGTGGATCGCACCGATGCGCGCGCAAGCCAGCATCGCTACGGCTGCTTCTGGAAGCATCGGCAGATAAATCGCGACGCGGTCGCCCTTGGCCACGCCAAGATGCTTCAGTGTGTTGGCAAACTTGCATACCTCGGCGTGGAGCTCACGATAGCTGATGCGACGAGACTCATTCGGATCATCGCCTTCGAAGATGATCGCCGTCTTGTCGCCCCGCTCCGCCAGATGCCGATCGAGACAATTGGTTGTCACGTTGAGCATGCCGTCCTCGTACCAGCGAATGTGCAGGTCTTTCGGATCGAACGAGACGTCGCTGATTTTGGTTGGTGCCTTGCTCCACTCCAGCCGCTGCCCAACGCCTGCCCAGAAGCCGTCCGGATCCTCGATCGATTCGGCGTACCGCCGCGTGTAATCCGCTTTGCTGATGCGTGCCTTGGCAGCGAATTCGGGCTTGACAGGATAAAGCTTGGACATGGTGAGCCTCGCGCAGAGCCGGTGAAAAACCGCACCAGCAGGAAATCATCATGGCGCATCGCGCCACAGCCAGTGGCCGAGTGTAATACCGCAAGTGGCCATGCTGATGACGCGAGGCAAAAGATTCCGCGATCGAAATCACGATGGCCTTTTTTGAGTCTGAAAATGCAAAACGCAACAATTCACACTGTTGCGTTTTGCGACACATTATCAATTTTCGCGGATCAATTTCCGTAGATCCATACAGGTCGTTTGAATTAGATCGGCCGCACTAAATCACGCCATACAAATCAGTCGAATGTATTGAATCAAGCGCGCCTGAAAAGACCAATAATCACCAACAAAACAATCGCACCGATCATCGCGTGCAGGATGCTGGTGACAATCGGTCCGATGACAGCAAAGTGAATGCCGAGCTTCGGCAAAAGCCAGCCAGCGAGAAACGCGCCAACGATGCCGACCACAATATTGCCAAGCAGACCAAAGCCGAAACCACGCACGATCAGTCCGGCTAGCCAGCCGGCCATGGCGCCGATAAAGAGAAAAATAAGTAAGCTATATCCGTCCATCGTAAATTCCCAGGTAGACGAGGTGGCAGGCAAGCGGCGCACACCCCAAAGCCGCTGACGAGCAAGCTTCCGTTGCCCGATGTGCATTCACTGTGATGGGGTTTGGGGTGGCTAATGACTACCAAGCAACATTCCAAGGCTGATCGCGTCGATACAGCGGAAATGCGCAGGCGCTGCCTGTGCCGTGTCAGTCACGTCCCAACGGGTTCTTGCCTTCGCGTAGCCGCTTCAGATCGTATTCGGACAGGCTTTCGCTGCGCGCGTTGCCGGAAATTCTTGCCTGCGCAAAAGCCAGCGCTGTGGCGAACGCGCCGATGACGCTGATAAACAGCCACCATCCCATGGCGCCGCCCGTGTGACGGGTGAAACACAGCACGACGGCCAACAGCGTAACCATCAGCATCAACCAGCGCATGGCAGACCTCGATCAGGGTAAACACAACGCCAGCGAGAGCTGGACGCGTGCATCATAAACCGGCCGGCAAACGCCTCGCACCTGGCATCATCAGGGCGCTGCGCACGAACATTTTTCCGCCATGGGCGCCGGTGCTGACGGATGTCGCGGTCGTTGAGACATCGCGATGGCACCATCGGTTGATGGACAACGAGCAGCCAACAAACCTTCACGACTCGTCGAAGCCGGAAGGTCGCGCGATCAAGGGGCGCGGGGCGGCATCCAATCCGGAGGGCCGCTTCGAAACCATCCGCCATCATGCAGAAGACGACGGCTGGTCGCACGAGTTGCTCGATGAAACTGCACCGCGTCCACGCACCGAAGTCACCGAAGAGCGCGCGCGCAGCGTCATCAGCCGCAACGACTCGCCGGATATTCACTTTACCCAGGCGATCAATCCGTATCGCGGCTGCGAACACGGTTGCATCTATTGCTACGCGCGGCCATCGCACAGCTATCTCAATCTCTCGCCCGGACTGGATTTCGAAACCAAGCTGCGTGCGAAGAGCAATCTCGCCGAGGTGCTGCGCATCGATCTGGCCAAGCGCGGCTATGTCGTCAGCCCCATCAATATCGGCAGCAATACGGATCCCTATCAGCCGATCGAAAAGCGCTGGCAGCTGACGCGCGCCGCACTGCAGGTGCTGGCCGAATGCCATCACCCCTGCACCATCGTCACCAAGAACGCGCTGGTTGAACGCGATCTCGACATCCTGGTGCCGATGGCACGCGAAAACCTGGTGCAGGTCTTTGTCTCGGTCAATTCGCTGGATAATCAGCTGGCTGCCAAGCTTGAGCCGCGCGCCAGCGCACCGCATCGGCGGATCAAGACCATACGCACGCTCAGCGATGCGGGCGTCCCGGTCGGCGTGCTGGTGGCGCCGATCATCCCTGCGCTCAATGACAAGGACATGGAGGCCGTACTGGCGCAAGCCGCCGAAGCAGGCGCGTGCTGCGCCGGTTACACCACGCTGCGCCTGCCGTATGAGTTGAAAGCGCTGTTTCGCGAATGGCTGGCACTGCACGCCCCGCAGCGCGCCGATCACGTCATGAGCCTGGTGCAGCAGATGAACGCCGGGCGCGATTACGACAGCGACTTCGCTACCCGGATGCGTGGGCAAGGTGTTTTCGCCGATCTGCTGCGTCGTCGTTTCGACATCGCCAGTCGTCGGCACGGCTACGGTCGCGCGCGCGAACTCAAGCTCGATAGCTCACGCTTCGTGCCGCCGCGAAAACCTTCGCCGCAGGGCGACTTGTTTTGAGCGTAGCGACTTATTTCGACGCCGGCAGATATTTCCCGAACCAGGCCAGCGCGCGCTGCAGCACGTCACGTTGATGCGCCGGATCGACGAAGTGATGCCCCTCGTTTGGATAAACCACCAGCGAGGTTGTGACGCCTTGCGCGCGCAGCGCATGCCATAACTCGAACGACTGCGGAGCCGGACATTCGGCGTCGCGATCACCGACGACGATCAGCATCGGCGTTTTCAGCTGCTTGATGTAATTGATCGCCGAGCTTTTCGCGTAGACCGCCGGATCGTCGTACACCGACTTGCCGAAGAACGGGATCATCCACTGGTCGATCAGGTTTTCGCCGTAGTAACTCTGCCAGTTGGAAATGCCCGCGCCGGCCACCACCGCACGGAAGCGCTGTGTCTGCGTCGGCGCGAACATGCTCATGAACCCGCCGTAGCTCCAGCCGGTCAGACCAAGCCGCTTGTCATCCACTGGTAGCTTTTTTTCGATGGTGTCGACGCCGGCCAGGGTATCGTGCAAGTCGCCATAGCCGAAGTCCTTGCGGTTGGCCTGCACGAAAGCCTCGCCCTGGCCAAAGCTGCCCCGCGGATTCGGCATGAACACAAAATAGCCCAAGGTCGAGAACGGCACACCGCCAAAGCCGACCGATGGCCAGCGTGGAATCACGGCGGCGGACGGGCCGCCGTGCACCATCACAATCATCGGATACGATTTGCTCGCATCGTAGCCGGCGGGATAGAGCAACCAACCCTGTACGTGCCGACCTTCGTTATTCCACTCGACCGATTCCGCTTTGCCCCAGGTGGGCTTCAGCGCTGCATTGATGGTGGTGACCGCTTTGGGCGCCGTATTGCCAAGCACACCAGCGTGCACTTCCGGCGCATCGGTGTAGGAGCTCTGCACATAGGCCAGCTGCGCGTGATCGTGTGACAGTGACAATGCCATCTCGTCCGTGCCGTCACTGACGCTGGCCGGCACGCTGAACAGCACGTGGTCCTGCGTGGCCCTGTTGCCGTCGACGTGATACTCGGCGATCTCGCTCTCGCCGCCGCGCACCTGCGACACCAGCAGTTGTTGATCGTTGTTCCAGCTCAGCCACGCTGGTGTGACGCGTATGCCAGGCGTGAGGTTGGTCACGCCGCCGCCGCGAGATGGCACGGCGTAGATGTCGCCACCTGTCGACCCCTGGTCGCTCATCAGTCCACCGATGAAGGCAATCCGCGAGCCGTCCGGCGACCATCGAGGCAGGGCAATCTGCAGCCCGTGCAGATTGCCACTGACGCTACCTGGGTCGACCAAGACGGTGGCTTCGGCATTTGCCTGCGCGTTCTGCACATACAGCTTGGCCACCCACCAGTTGTTGTCGCCCGGCGCTGGCGCCGATACATAGGCGATGCGCTGGGCATCCGGCGACCAGCTGAATTCGTAGACGTAGCTGCTCGCGGGCGTAAGCACCTGCAGCGCACCGCCGGTGGCAGCGACGGTAGCGACGCGTTGTATTTCGAGCCCATCCACGCCTATTTCACCGGCCGCGGGTTTGGCCGCATATACCGCGCTTGCCCGGCGGGTCGCGCCCTCCACGTAAAGAAATGCCAGGCGGCTGCCGTCGCTGGACCAGCGCAACGCCTGGGCGTTGCCGTTCAATGTGGTCAGCGCAACGGGCTCGCCCTTGCCTTGCGTATCGGCCAATACGATTTGTGACGGGCGCGCCTCGTCCTTGTTGAGCGCGCCATTGCAGTCGGAGATGTAAGCCAGGTGACGCGAGTCCGGTGCCCAGGCGATCTCGTTCTGGCTGCAACTGCCTGCCTTGGCCGACGGATCGACAGAGCGCGCGTGACTGCCATCGGCATCAGCGATCTGGATGCCCGGTTTGTGATCGCTCTCGACGACCCAGGCAAGCTGCCGTCCGTCCGGTGACAGTTGTGCAGCCTGGATCGGCTTGACCTTGCCAAGCTGGGTCAGCAGGCTCTCGATGCGGGGATCGATGGCGGACGTGCCGGCAAGCACCGCCGGTGTGGCGGCGACAAGGGCGAGCAGGGCAGCGGCGCGCAAACGGTAAGTCATGGTGGATCCTTCAAGCACAAGCACTCACGCTAGCAGCCGACCGGGCGCGCACCAAGTGACGAAAGTCCCGATCAATGCGGTCATCCGGCTATCGTCGTTTGCACGAGCTTCCGCATCGCCGTGCCCTGCAGCGCCGGAGCTGCGACGAGGGCCTCTATGGAGTGGCAGGTGCTAACATCAGGCTTGCCCGTCGCGCCGCGATCGCGGCCTTGATCGCCGGCATGGCTGCCAGCGTCGCCCGTTCACCTTCGAGAATCGCCTGATTTTTCTGTTCGAAATCGGTGGCGCCGATACCGGTGATGTTGGGTCGGATGACGAAGTCAGCGCGGGCCAGCTCCTGCTTTCCCAGCTGATGTCCCATGATGGTGATCGACTGGCCGACGATATTCACCATGCCTAGTGGATTACTGCCGCTGGGTGTAGACGAGATGTCCACGGCGATCACGAAATCCGCGCCAAGCTGGCGCGCCGCGTCCACCGGCACCGGACTGACCACGCCGCCGTCGACGTAATGCTTGTCACCGATCAATACCGGTTCAAACACGCCCGGGATGCTGCTGGACGCGCGCACGGCCTGGCCCGTATTGCCGCGGATGAACACCGTGCGCTCACCGGTTTCCAGCTGCGTGGCTACCGCGGCAAATGGCAGTTTCAGATCCTGGATCGCCCGGTGGTTCACTGCCGTGTTGATGTAATCCTGCAGCTTCTGCCCCTGCACCAGGCCGCCAGAGAAAATGCGTACGTCACGGATTTTCGCCTCGTCCAGCGCAAATGCCTGCTCCTGCAGTTGGAACGGATCCATGCCGGCCGCGTACAGCGACCCCACCACGCTGCCGGCACTGGTGCCGGACACCACGTCAGGATGGATGCCGCTGGCCTCCAGCATCTTGATCACGCCGATATGTGCGAAGCCCTTTGCCGCGCCGCCACCGAGGGCGAGGCCGATCTTGAGTCTGATTTGTGCCACAGCGGCCGGTGGTGGTGGCTTGGCATCAGGGAAGCAACCGTTTAACGCAAACAGGGCAAGTAGGCCGAGCAGGTATCGAAGACGTCGCAACATAGAGTTCTGTAGCACTAATTGCTCGGTTGTCCGTTGTCGAAGGCGCTCTTGAACCGTGGCCAGAATTGTGTGGCCCATTGCTTCAGCTTGTCGACATAGGCCTGCTTTTCTGGAAAACGGGAGATATTTTGCACGAACCAATCGCTGTCACGGGGTGATAGAGCTTCGTTCGACGTGATTCCTGCAGTCTCTGGGCTGAAAAAATACTTTACTTCAAGAACCCCCCAGGTCTCTGCTCTGGTGAATCGGACATCTATAAGGTCCTGAGGATAACTGACGCCCTTGGCAGCGAGATCGCCGGCTGCTGCGCGGTTTAGGCTATCGATCTTTGCTGCGCGATCAGCCCATTGTTGAAGCGAATTGGTGTTTGTAATGCCGATGATCCAACAAGCTTGGTGCCCATTGGGTATCATTTCTTCCGACATCACGTAGTTGTTGTCTTCCTGATGATCGATACAACCTGGAGCCACCCGAAAACCAGTCCCCGGTTGTTCAAGACTGCGGACGGCGGTAATTCTGATTAGCCCAATCAAGCGCTTCTTCGCTATTTGTCCAATATAAATCAGCTCTCCTGCCGCGGTTGGTAGCTTGACGTTGTCATTTGCAAGCATTAGCCAGTTTCCGGTCGGCAGCGGCACGCTAAAGCCATTGACCCTCATTGAACCGCTATAGCTACGGCCGGCTAATCCGCTATCGAGCCCGCTTGATGCGTTTAGTTGGGAGTCCGGTGTTGCTAAGGACAGACTTGCGGTATGTGCCTTAGGAATAGATGCAGCCAGCCTTGAAGCTCGAAGCGGCGGAGAGCCCTTTGCAGATAATACGTGTGATGGCGTATCTGCTGAAACGGCATGAGAAGGAGCGCGGACTGTTGAAGCTGCCGCCATATTCGCGGCGTTTATGCCGGCAGGTGCGCTATTGGAAGCTTGTGAGATGTAGCGAGCGTTGCCGGTCGATCCGGTTGAGGCCGATCGGTCGGCGGGGTAGCGCGAAAATAAAACGAATAAAAGCATCAGCGCAGCAGCTGACATGCCAATCAAGCGCCAAAGCGGCGCTCGGGTCCACAATCGTCGGAATGTTCGGAACCAAGGTTCCGAGTTAGTTGAGCTCACGTTTCCGGCCTCGCGATGACACGGCCGTCTACAGTGACCAGCGACACCCTGGTGTGGCCCTTTTGCTTCGCTTCAATAAGCGTGTCGGCGATCGACTCTTCAGCAATGCGAACCAGATCGCGCGCTGAGGCAGCCGTGCCGAGGCGCCCTTGACGGCGCATCATGTCGTACAAGACTTCCGGGTCGATGCCGCCCAAACTTACATTCAGACCATAGCTTTTGATCATTGACTCGATCTCAAGCGCTACCACGCGAGCGACGTCGAGGCCCGATAACGGCTTGAAAAAGAATATCCGGTCCAGACGATTGATGATTTCTGGCGCAAAACCCGACTCCCGCAGTGCATTCGTCGATGTGCGGCGCAATTCGTCTGAATCATTGGCGTGCAACTCGCTCAGAGACTGCAATGCGTCCGTGGCCGCATTAGTCGTCAGGATGAAAATGGCTTGCGTGGTAGAGATCTGTTTACCGTCGGACGCTTCCGTGACAAAGCCATCGTTCCATGCAGTAAGAAAGTTTTTTTGCACATCGGCATGCGCTTTTTCTATTTCATCGAGCAGCACCACGGCGTCGGGCGCATCGCGTAGTCCCGAAGTGAGCTTTCCATAGACATCCGAACCGACGTAGCCTTTTGCGGAGCCGAACAATTGCGTGGCTCCATGGCCGCCGCTGGAAAATTGCGTCATATCGAAATGCAGCAGCTTGCGTTGCAACGCGGTGCCAAGACACTTGGCAAGATAAGTCTTGCCAGTTCCCGGTGGCCCAGCCAGCAGGAATACGCCAACCGGCTTACCTCGTTGCTTGAGTGCTAGACGACGCCTGATCTGCGCAGCCATGTCATCACAGGCTCCGTTCTGGCCAATGACTTTGGCTTTGAGTGCGATTGCCAGCTGTTCGGCATCGATAAAAATGGCTTCCGGCTGGCTGGCAAGCTTGGCTTCCAGTGCCGAGCGATTGGTTAAACGGTCAAGTATGTCCATGATCCTGCTCCCATCAACCAAATCGGGATATGCGACGCGGTGGCGCTCGCGAAAATAACCCATGAAAAAAATCATCCATAAAGCAAGTGAAACGCCCATTTCCCACCAGGCATATTTGCCCAGAAAAGCGCTTGCGCTATCTAGATAGCCATCGATGGCGAGACCGCTTGGCGCATGTTGTAGCCAGAACTGCGCGACAGCTGTGGCAGCTATCAGCAGAAAGGCCAACGGCATAAGACGTGCGGCCAGGGAAGTAAGCCAGCGCATCAATTCACCTTTACCCTAAGCCCAAGCATCTGGCCTTCACTCATAATGGGGAAAACGGCCTTGGCGCCACCCGAGGCCAGTCCGACGGTGATGCCTCCGCCGTCACCATCGCTGATGCCTGTTATGCGTATGACGCCGCTGGCAGGTATAGGCACCGCAAAGGTATCGCCTTTTTTGGTGAGCTTGACAGTGCGGGAATAGCCCTGGCTTTCGATCCTAACAATATCGCCGTCTTCAACATCGGTGTCCCATAACGTAATCCACACTAGACGTAACCTTGAGCTCTGCGCCTGAGCGGGTGAGGCTTGTGGCATTTGCTGACGAGTATCAGGAATATTTTTCGGTGACAGCGCTGGTGGTGATGGCGCGGCGGATGACGTCTTGAGCAGATCTTCTTTTAGCATCGCAGCAGCGGCCGAACTCAATTGCATTCCTTGCACAGCTCGATCAATATCGCTCGCGGATACCAGTGATAGATTCAGAGGTTCGAGCGCGCGGAACGCCGCAAGGCGTGCTTGCAGTTCCGATGATGAAACGTGGTCACCGTGTTGGCCGATGCCATTGGATAGTGTGTAACTGGCAATAGCCATCGCACCTGTCAACAGAATCGTCGCAAACAGGGACTTTGCGATCAGGGATAAGGCCGCTGATCGCGGTCTACTGCTTTGTACAATTGGCGCTGCGGCTGGTTCCCCATTCCTATGGTCGTTCACCAAACAGCCTCATGCAGTGAATGTTGAATTACGGCGCATAGTCTGCCGAAACCGGCTTATTCCGAGCACTGTGAACTCGGGTTATTGCCGATGAAAAAGCCGGCCAATGACTTGGCGCTTTCACTAGCTAGCTGCCATTCGAAGTCAGCGGTGTGGCTGCTGTGCTTTACCCCATCCGATCTTTGCTTTTATAGAGATTGCTTAATTCGAACGAAGCACGCCCACATCGAAGAATCGTATCCATGCTCTCAGTGCACTTTCGTCGTCGGGTCTCGCGAGTGTATTGGCACACATCAACCATATTTTTCGCTCGACACAAGTGGGAAGAACTAACTGCCTAAGGACGCCCGACGACGATCAGATTCACTTTCAACTTCTGATTTTATCCTGATCTTGCTTAGTAGTTCGCGCATTAGCAAGCCACGCGTGCTCACGTCGTGGGGCATTACGCAAAGCATGATTTTACTCGCAATTTCTTGCTTGAGCAGCGTCTGCCTCAGCACGTCTAAAGCCGTGTGGTGAAGGGGGTGACCAAGCTGCGACTACTCGACGAAGCGCGAACAAAGCATCAGCCCTGCGCGCCGTCGGCGACCAGGTGATAGTGCGTGGCTACCTCGACTTCTTTCTTCGAGCCCAGGAATACCGGCACGCGCTGATGCAGTCCGGTCGGTTGCAGTTCCATGATGCGCTCGCGCCCGGTGGTGGCCGCGCCGCCGGCTTGCTCGATGATGAAGGCCATTGGGTTGGCCTCGTACATCAGCCGCAGTTTGCCCCCCTGCTTGAGGATCTTCGCGTCCAGCGGGTAATAGAACACGCCGCCACGGGTCACGATGCGGTGCACGTCGGCCACCATCGAGGCGACCCAGCGCATGTTGAAATCTTTGCCGCGCGGACCGGTGGTGCCGGCCAGCAGCTCGCCGATATAGCGCTGCATTGGCGGCTGCCAGTGGCGCTGGTTCGACATGTTGATGGCGAACTCGGTGGCTTCTTCGGGAATGCGGATGCCGCGACGGCTGAGCATGAAGCTGCCGACCTCGCGTTCCAGCGTGAATTCGTGCGTGCCGTGACCAAACGTGAGCACCAGCGTGGTCGCCGGGCCGTACACCACGTAGCCAGCGGCCAGCTGCTCCGTGCCGGGCTGAAGGAAGTGCTCCGCCTTCGGTTCGACGACATCATCCGGGCAGCGCAGCACCGAGAAGATCGTGCCGACCGAAATGTTGACGTCGATGTTGGAGCTGCCGTCCAGCGGATCGAACAACAACAGGTGGTTGCCCTTCGGATAGCCGTCCGGGATCTGCTGCGGGTCTTCCATCTCTTCGGACGCACAGGCCGCGAGATGACCGCCCCAGGCGTTGGCTTCGAGCAGGATCTCGTTGGAGATCACGTCGAGCTTTTTCTGCGCTTCACCTTGCACGTTGATGCTCGCGGCGTCGCCATCGCCTGCAGCCATGCCCAGTACGCCACCCAGCGCGCCCTTGTTGGTGGCTACCGCGATGCGTTTGCAGGCGCGTGCGACCACTTCGATCAGCAGTGAAAGCTCGGCGTTGATGTGGCCGGCGCGGCGTTCCTCGATCAGGAACTGGATCAGCGAGACGGGTTTCATCGAGCTTGGTTTCATGTGTGAGCCATGGCGAAGGAAGCCTGCATTGTCCTGGCTCCGGCTGAACC
Source organism: Rhodanobacter sp. MP1X3 (assembly GCF_014207165.1). Lineage (NCBI taxonomy): Bacteria > Pseudomonadati > Pseudomonadota > Gammaproteobacteria > Lysobacterales > Rhodanobacteraceae > Rhodanobacter > Rhodanobacter sp. MP1X3. Next base: position 159,276 of record NZ_JACHCO010000001.1, read on the forward strand.
GCGCTAGCCATGCCCGCAGCACGGCTCGAACGAACATGCCATTGCCCGACTACTGACAGCACGGTGGCAGCAGGGGAGGGCCAAGCTGCACGTCCACAAGGGAGGAAACGACATGCGCGATACCGTCTATTTTCTGACGTTCGAAGGCTTTGCCGACTGGCAGGCAGCACTGGCGCTAAGCGAGATCCGTCGTCCGGGTGATTGGCAGGTGCAGACGGCCGGATTCTCGGTGGCCGCCGTGGTGTCGATGGGCGGCCTCACGGTGCAGCCCAACGTCTCGCTGGCGCAGATCGACCTTGCTCGCGCGGCAATGCTGATCGTACCCGGCGGCCATCTCTGGTTGCGCGGCGAGGGTGACGAAGCGGTCAAGCTCATTCGTGATGTGCATGCCGCGGGCGCACCGATCGCCGGCATTGACAGCGGTGTGCTGGCGCTGGCCCGCGCCGGCCTGCTCGACCATTGTTGTCATACCGGTAACTGGCCGGGGCAGATTGCCTGCCAGGTAAAGGCTTATTCGGGTGAAGGGCAATACGACGCTTCGGTTCTCGCGGTGAGCGATGGCGGTGTGATTACTGCCAGTCACCTCGGTAGCGTGGAGTTTGCGCACGAGATCATCCATACGCTGGATCTCTACAACGCCAGCGATCGCGAACACTGGTACCGCCTGTTCAAACATGCCCAGCTGCCGCCGTGGTACGTCGGTGAAGCCGTGGCGGCATAAGAGAGGATGACGATGAATCCACTACTGAATCGTGTGCTGGCGGCGTACCGGCCGCTGTATCTACGTGGCCTGCTGATGGACGGACAGTACAAGTGGCCGTCCGTCGACGCGCAGGATGATCCCCTCAGACCGGCACGTCAGACATGTCCACGTCTGCTGCTTGCCGCACTGACAGGGCTGCGCCACATCGTTCCATCTCAGAGGAGCAAACCATGATCAAGAACTATCAGGGAAGCTGCCATTGCGGGGTGATCCGCTACGAGGCGGACATCGATCTCGTTACGGGCACGGGGCGCTGCAATTGTTCCATTTGCTACAAGACGCGGGCATGGAGTGTGATCGTGAAGCCCGAAGCCTTCCAACTGCTGAGCGGTGAGGACGCCTTGGCCGATTATCAGTTCGGTACCAATAGCATGCATCACCTGTTCTGTCGGCACTGTGGCGTGCAGCCGTTCGGTCGTGGTCACTTGGAGGTGCTCGGCGGTGATTTTGTCAGCGTGAATCTTGCCTGCCTTGATGGTGTTGAGCCGCAGGAGCTGATCGACGCTCCGCTACATTTTGCCGATGGCCGCAACAACAACTGGCGGTCGTCGCCCGCGGAAACGCGACATCTCTGATCACGGAATCGACCACCGCTATTCGACACCGTTTCCAACTTGGAGCCAGCTTATGAGTCATCCACCGATTGTCTTCTATGGCGCGCTGAATACGCGCTCGGCTAACGCTGCGCCATTGATCGCGGCGCAGCAAGCTTGAGCGGACTGAGTGGTGCCTTTGTATGCACGTCGTTTTTCATGGTGACAAAGCGATCTCACACGGCGTTTATTTTCGCTCCGTGCATGACGCATGGCGGTGGCCACGCCTGCCAACGTCGGCGATGATACGTCCATGCGCCGCGCCGATCGCCTGTTCCTCATCATTCACGCCTTGCGCGGTCGACGCACGGCTTTGCAGGCTCGCCAGCTTGCGCAGACGCTGGGTGTGTCGTTGCGCACGGTTTATCGCGACGTGGCCGACCTGCAACTGTCCGGCGTGCCGATCGAGGGCGAAGCCGGGGTCGGCTATGTGCTGCGCAAGGGTTCGGATATTCCGCCGCTGATGTTCAATGCCGACGAGCTCGAAGCCCTGGTGGTCGGCACGCGTTTTGTCCGGGCGTTCGCTGGCGTGCGGCTGGCCGAGAGCGCGAAGACCGCATTGCTGAAGATCGAGGCCGTGTTACCGCCGGATCTGCGCGAACGTGCGGCGCGTACGCGGATTTTCGCGCCGGTATGGCGTGATCAGCACCAGTCCGAGTTCGCGGCAATGATCGATCGCCTGCATGCAGCCATCGTTGCCAACCATGTGCTGCGGCTGGACTATCGTGACGAGAGCGGACGCAGCAGTGCGCGCGAGATCGAGCCGTTATGCCTGTCGTTCTGGGGTGGCGCATGGACGCTGGGTGCGTGGTGCCGCCTCCGGCAGGACTTCCGAAATTTTCGCCCGGACCGCATCGACGTTTGCGAGTCGACCGGCGAAGTCTGTGCGGAATCGGCCGAGCGCAACCTGACCAGTTATCTGCGGGCTGTCGGCGGCAGCATGATCGATCACAGCTAGGGCGTGTCGCCTTGGTCAGCGCCGTGCACCATCGCTCGATGACGAGTACGCTGGCGCGCACGCAACCACGAGGACGCCATGCCATGCAACCCCATCATCCACAGCTGCAGGTGGCTCCGGCTGACCTGCGACCAACCCAGCTCACTGTCGGCTATGCCGAGGTGGCCGCGAAGCGCGCCGGTTGGGAGCAAATCAGCAAGAAAAAGCGCAAGGAGCTTTTGAGCCGGCACTGGTTTCCCGGCGTGTTGGGTCCTGGCGGCAAGGTCTATATCGTCGATCATCATCATCTCGGGCTGGCGCTGATCGAGGAAAAAGTCGATAGCGTTCCCGTGTTGGTACAGCGGGACTTTTCCTGGCTGGAGCCGGAGGTGTTCTGGCGCACGATGGAGTTCAACCGCTGGGCGCATCCCTACGATGCACACGGTCATCGCGCCGATTACGACGCCTTTCCGGCCAAGCTCACCGATCTCACCGATGATCCTTACCGCACGCTGTCGGCACGAGTGCGCGAGGCGGGCGGTTATGCCAAGGACGCCACGCCATACGCCGAGTTTCTGTGGGCCGACTTTCTGCGCCCGCGGATCAAGCTCAAGAACAAGCAGCCGGGCGGACGGGCGCTGAAACAGGCACTGGCGCTCGCGCACACCCACGAGACGGCGTACCTGCCGGGCTGGAGCGGTTTGATCGCATGAACCCGGTCGCCGCGGCAGAGCCGTCGTCATCGCGATCGGCCGATCTGCTGGCCGGCCTGTCGATTGCGGGGCTGCTGTTGCCCGAAGCGGTGGCGTATTCCAGCATCGCCGGTTTGCCGCCACAGGCCGGCGTCATCGCGCTGTTCGCCGGCCTGGTCTGTTACGGCGTCATCGGGCGCAGTCGCTATGCGATCGTGTCGGCCACATCGTCATCAGCCGCGGTGCTGGCCGCGGCGAGCGTGGCGGTCAGCGGCGGCGATCCGTCGCTGCGCGCAGCGTTTGCCGCGCTGCTGGTGCTGATGACCGGCGCATGCTTTCTGCTGGCCGGCGCTGCGCGGCTGGGCGGTATTTCCAACCTGATCGCCAAGCCCGTGCTGCGCGGTTACGCCTTCGGTCTGGCGCTGGTGATCGCGGTGAAGCAGTGGCCCAACCTGGTCGGTCTGGCGGCAAAGCAGTCGAGTTTCGTGCCGCTGGTCGGTGAGCTGCTTCAGCGCGTGCACGAATGGCATGGTGCCAGCCTTGGCTGCGGCATCGCTGCGTTGCTGTTGCTGTTTCTGCTGGAACGCCTGCGCCGCTTGCCGGGTACCTTGCTGGTGATCGTCGCGGGCATTGCCGGTTCCGGCTGGCTGGCCGAGCACGGTGTGGTGCTGACCGGTGTGATCCATCTCGCACTGAGCTGGGCCGCGCCGGCTTTACCCGATCGCGCACAGTGGCTACCGGATCTGGAGCTGGCTGCGGCGCTGATGCTGATTCTGTATGCGGAGTCCTACAGTTCGATCCGCAGCTTCGCACTGAAGCACGGTGAGCCGGTGGCTGCCAATCGCGATCTGACTGCGCTGGGCGTCGCCAATGTCGTGTCCGGTTTGTTCCACGGCATGCCGGTCGGTGCCGGCTACTCCGGCAGCTCGGCCAATGAAGCAGCAGGTGCGCAGTCGCGGCTGGCCGGTTTGACCGCGGCGGCTACTGTGCTGGTTCTGGTACTGACCTGCCTGCAGTGGATCGAGCGCATCCCGGTACCGGTGCTGGCGGCGATCGTGATCCACGCGGTGAGCAAGTCGCTGCGCCTGGGTGTATTCGCGCCGTACCTGAAGTGGCGGCGCGACCGGCTGGTGGCGCTGGCCGCCGTGCTGGCCGTGATCGCGCTGGGTGTGCTGAATGGCCTGCTGGTAGCGATCGGTTTCAGTCTGGCGATGCTTCTGCGCACGCTGGCCACGCCGCGGCTGAGCGTGCTGGGCCGTCTGTCCGATAGCCATGACTTCGTCGATATCGCGCAGCATCCGCAGGCGCTGCCGCCGAGCGGCATGATGATTTTGCGGCCGGAAGAGCCCCTGTTTTTCGCCAACGCCGAACCGATGCTGGCTCTAGCGCGACAGCGTGTGCTCATGCAAGCCGATCCGCGGCAGCCGCTCGCCACACAAAGTTCGGTATCGTGCGTCGTCCTCAGTCTGGAGGAATCGCCCGACCTCGACAGTAGCGCGCTGGAAGCGCTGGCCGATTTTGCCGATTGGCTGCACGCACGAAATATTGAGTTGCGGGTAGCGCGACTGAAGGATGCCGTGCGTCAATTGCTGTTGATCGCGGCGCTGCCCCAGTTGCCGCCGCCGACACTGGATTACTGGAGCGTGGAAGATGCCGCCAGCGGTATCGAAACGCCGTCAATGGTTATGGCTGGCATTAAACGTTGAAGGAGCAGATTGAGTGAAGGTAGACGCAGTGAAGATAGAAGCCATAAAGAAAGGCCTGGTGAAAAAATTTCTCGCCGCGGCGATCACCGGACTGCTGGCCACACCACTCTGGGCCGCGCAGAGCACCGCTGACACCTCGTTTCAGAATATCTATCAGCAGGAATGGGCGTGGCGTACCGGCCAGTCCGGCGTCAGTACGTCGGGCGAGTCGCAGCCGAACGATGGCCGGCTCGATGATGTCGACGCAGCCAGCCAGCAGCAGCGGCTGGAATACTGGCAGCATATACTCAAACAGCTCGACGGCATCGACGTAGCTCAGCTTTCGCCGGCAAATCGCGTCAACGCCGCGGTTTACCGCGAGCAGATCGGTAATTTCGTTGCCGACCAGCACTTTGCCAACTGGCAGATGCCGTTCAACAGCGACTCGGCATTCTGGTCGGATGTGGGTTACGAGCTGGATGGCGGCAAGCTGCGTACAGTCGACGACTATCACAAGTATCTCGCCAAGCTCGACCAGGTTCCCGCCTACTTCGATCAGCAGATCGCCAACATGCAACTCGGCCTCAAGCGCGGTTTCAGCGTGCCACGCGCGGTGCTCAACGGCCGCGACGTGTCGATCGCCGCCGTTGCCGAGCTCAAGGACCCGACCGAGAGCACGTTCTACAAACCGTTCAAGCAGCTGCCCGCATCGATCAGTGCCGATGATGCGCAGGCGCTGCAGGGCGAGGCCGTGCAGCGTATTCGCGACGACGTGATTCCCGCCTACGCCAAGCTGCTCACTTTTTTCCGCAACGAGTACGTGCCGCAGGCACGCACCACGCTGGCCGCCGAGGCCATGCCGGACGGCAAGGCGTATTACCGCCAGCAGATCCACGAATACACCACGCTCGACCTGAGCCCCGATGCGATCCACCAGATCGGCCTGGACCAGGTGGCGAAGATCCATGCGCAGATGCTCGACACGATGGCGCAGACGGGCTTCAAGGGCAGCTTTGCCGACTTCCTGCACTTCCTGCGCACTGACCCGCAGTTCTACGCGAAGACGCCGCAGGAGCTGCTCGATCGCAGCGCGTGGGTGGCCAAGGAAGTAGACGGTCAGGTGGGCAAGCTGTTCGGTCATCTGCCGCGCGAGCGTTTCACCATCGAGCCCGTACCGGACGCCATTGCGCCTTACTACACCTCCGGCCGCGGCGGTCCGGACGTCTATCTGGTCAACACGTACGACCTGCCGTCGCGACCGCTGTACAACATGCCTGCGCTGACCCTGCATGAGTCCTATCCTGGTCACGCGCTGCAGCTGGAACTGGCCGATGAGCAGCATGACCAGCCGGATTTTCGCCGCAACGGTTATATCTCCGCTTACGGCGAAGGCTGGGGGCTGTATTCGGAATTCCTCGGCAACGAGATGGGCATCTACAAGACGCCATACGAGCAGTTCGGTTTTCTCAGCTACCAGATGTGGCGCGCCTGCCGGCTGGTGGTCGACACCGGCATCCACCACCTGGGCTGGGGCCGCCAGCAGGCGATCGATTACATGACGCAGAACACCGCATTGTCCGATCGCGAGATCGCCAATGAAGTCGACCGCTACATCAGCTGGCCCGGTCAGGCGCTCTCGTACGAACTCGGCTATCTGAAAATCCTCGAGCTGCGCGCGAAAGCCGAAAAGGCACTCGGCCCGAAATTCGACATCCGTCACTTCCATGACACCGTGCTCTCCATCGGCTCGGTGCCGCTGCCGGTACTCGAACAGCGTATCAACCAGTTCATTGCCGACGGTGGCCCGGAACCGGATTACGGTTGCGACTGCGCGAAGAAACAGACGCCACCGTAACGCTATGGCTTGAGCACGTCGCGAGCCGCAGTGATAAAGGCGCGCAGCTTGGGCGCGTCGGAAGCGCGGCGCGGAAAGTAGAGAAACAGTCCGGGTTCTTCGATCGCTGCGTCTGGAATGATCCAGCGCAGCCGTTTTTCGCGGATATCAGCGCGAACCAGTGGCTCGAACACATAGGCGATGCCAACGCCGGCCAACGCCAGTTCGCGCGCATAGAGCGGATCAGTTACCCGCGTGGTGCCATGCACACGCGCGGTGACGTCGGCGCCGTTTTCCCGAAGCTCCCACGCATACACGCCGCCCGACGCCACCAGCCGAAAACCGATGCAATTGTGCTGGCGAAGCTGCGCGATCGACTTTGGCTCGCCATTCGCCGCCAGGTACTCGGGTGCGGCGACCATGATGGCCTTGAACGGTGGTGTGAGGCGGATCGCCACCATGTCCTCGTCGATCATTTCGCCGAGCCGCACACCGGCGTCGTAACCATTCGCGACGATGTCCATCAAGCCATCCTCGGAGGTGATCTCGATCGTCAGCTCCGGATGCCGCCAGGTCATCTGCGCGATCACCGCGGTGATTGCCATCGGCAATGCCACGCGGGGAACGTTGAGCCGGAGCAGGCCGGTGACCTTTCCCTTGTCGGCACGAATGTGCTCCACCACTTCCTGGATATCCGCTAATGCAGGACCGATCACGGCCACGAACGTGTTGCCTGCCTCGGTCAGGGAGACGCTACGGGTCGTGCGCGCGAACAGCGGTATGCCCAGACGGTCTTCCACCGCCTTGACCGCATGGCTCACCGTCGATGGGCTCATGCCCAGTTCTGCGGCCGCGGCCGCGAAACCACCGCGCCGCGCGACGGCGATTACGACAGGGAAATGCGCCAGCAGCTCGCGGTCCATTCATGCACCTTGTCGAATAGTGAATGCGATTGAAGCCCGATTATCATCGTACCGCCGCCGTGCGACCTTTTCCTTGCGTTCGAATCGAACGAGATCCCGAGGAAAGATCATGACCGCATTCACCCGCCAAACCTGGTTCATCACCGGCACCTCGTCCGGCTTTGGCCGCGCCTTTGCCGAGTACGCCCTGGCACAGGGCCACAACGTAGTGGCAACCGCCCGCAACATCGCCAAACTGCAGGATCTGGTTGCGACCCAGCCGGCGGCCGATCGCCTGCTGGTCACCCGGCTCGATGTCAATCATCCCGGCGACGCCAAGGCCGCCGTGGCTGCCGCCGTGGCGCGCTTTGGCCGCATCGATGTGCTGATCAACAACGCCGGCTACGGTGTGGTGGGTGCATTGGAGGAAACACCCGAAAGCGAACTACGGGCCATCATGGAAACCAATTTCTTCGGCGCCATTGCGGTGATTACGGCGGCGCTGCCGACGCTGCGTACGCAGCGCTCGGGTGCCATCGTCAATATCTCCAGTCTCGGCGGCCAGTTATCGTTCGCAGGTTTCAGTGCCTATTCCGCGACGAAGTTCGCGCTCGAAGGAGCCTCCGAGGCATTGGCCCAGGAATTGGCACCGCTCGGGATCAAGGTTCTCATTGTCGAACCGGGCAGCTTCCGCACCGAGCTGGCAGGTGACGCCATGCGCCACATGCCGCTCATCGACGCCTACCAGGATACGGTTGGCGGCACGCGGGCGTTCGCCCGCGACATGCACCAGACCCAGCAGGGCGATCCGCGCAAGGCAGCCGCCGCGATTGCGCAGGCTCTGCAATCCGAAAATACCCCACTGCGCCTGCAACTGGGATCGGACGCTGTCGACGCAGTGCGGAGTCACGCCGAAGCGATGCTGGCTGACATGCAGGATTGGGAGATGGTGTCCACTGCGACGGCTTTTGACATTTGAAGACCTCGACCGGATCTGGCATCTAGCGATTGGGCCCTACAACGGTAGCGAAATGAAATCCGCGCAGCGCTGGTCAGAAATGCACATATAAAGTAATATTCAATAAAACTTCATGTGAGAAGTTATTCATGCTGACTCAACCGAAGTCCGAAAACGTTCCCTCGATTGAGCTTGGCGGTCCAGCTCTGCGCGCCTTCTTTGGCCTGGCCGAACAGTGGAAGCTGCGCGTCACCGACCAGCGCAAGCTTCTTGGCGATCCGCCGGAATCCACTTTCTACAAGTGGAAGCGTGAGCGTGATGCCGCGCCCGGCCGCGACGTGATCGAGCGGATCAGCTACCTGCTCGGTATCTGGAAGGCACTGCAGATCCTGTTTCCGGACACGACGCAGGCCGATGCGTGGCTGCACAAGCCGAACCAGGCGGCCTTGTTTGGCGGGCACTCCGCGTTACAGCGCATGTTGTCGGGCAATGTGGCCGATCTTTATGTGGTGCGGCAGTATCTCGACGCGCAGCGTGGCGTAAGCTGAGTCTGGGCGGCGTGTCGCAATCCGCGATACGCCGAGTCTCGACACTGTTCGCACATCAGCCGGCCAGCCTTTCCAGCCGGGGAATACCTGCCGATTCGAAACCGTCCGCTGCCCAACGGAATCTTTGATGTCGACCGCCCTGCCACCATTGAAACGCATTCGCTGGAGCCACGCTTATCGTGTCGTGCCCAGCCGGTTCCCGCCGATTGGCGTGTATGACCGTATCGCCGATCCGGCCGATCTGGACGCCGTGTTCGCGATCGAGGCGTTGACCAATCCACGCCTGCGTGAAGAGGCTGGCGCGTTGAAGCTGGTGCCGAAGGAGCGCCGCATCAGCGGTCCGGGCAGTACACCGGTGATGGCGGCGTTTACCCATCTGAATCCCGAAGGCAGCCGTTTTTCCGACGGCAGCTGGGGCGTTTTCTATGCGGCGCATAGCGTGGCGACGGCGGTCGAGGAAACCATCTATCACCGCCAGCGATTTCTCGCGGCCACGGCGGAACCGGCCTGCGATATCGAGATGCGCTGTTATCGCACCGGCATTGCCGGCAAGCTGCACGATCTGCGCGGCGGCTGGCCCGAAGCGCAGGAACCCGACAGTTACGTCGCCAGTCAGGCGCTGGCGCAACAGCTGCGCAGCGAAGGATCCAATGGTGTGGTCTACGACAGCGCGCGCCATGCCGGTGGCGAATGTGTAGCTGCGTTTTATCCGGATCTGGTAGCGCCATGTGTGCAGTCCGAGCATTTGATCTATCGCTGGGACGGCCGCCGCATCGCCATGGTGTTGAGGGTATCGGAGCTGGCGCGTCCGCGTTAACCTCGGGAGTGATCCTTTGCCACGGTTTCGTATAGAGGAAGCGATACATGAAACGATTGATCTTGTTGTTGTTCGCGCTATTGCCGGTGCTTGCCCATGCGGCCGAGGGCCATCCTGCACAATGGGAAAATGCCATCGCCGCGTTCGAGGCGACGGACCGGGTGCATCCGCCGGCAGTGGGCTCGATCCTTTTTATCGGTAGTTCGTCGATCGAGCACTGGAAAAGTCTTGCGGCGGATTTCCCCGAAGTCAGCGTGATCAACCGCGGCTTTGGTGGCTCGGAGCTGGCGGATTCCACCTACTTCGCCGACCGCATCGTGGCGCCTTATCATCCGCGCGCGGTGGTCTTGTATGCGGGCGACAACGACTTGCAGGATGGCCACAGCCCGGCGCAGGTGCGTGATGATTTTGCCGCCTTCGTGCGCAAGGTGAGGTCAGTCGATCCCGGTGTACCGATTGCCTTCGTCGCGATCAAGCCGAGCATCGCACGTAAGGTTCTCTTGCCAAAGGTGAGTCAGGCCAACGCCCTGATCAAGGCCTATGCCGCCAAGCAGAAGCACGTCACCTATCTGGACGTCTATACGCCCATGCTGGGCGCGGACGGCCAGCCGCAGCTTAAGTGGTTTGGCGATGACGGCCTGCACATGAATCGCACCGGCTACGCGCTGTGGATCAGCATCATCAAGCCATGGGTCGATAAGCAGCCGGTCGACGCGATGCCGCGCTGATCATTCGGCGCGGCCAGACCTCAGGCATCGGCATTGGTGGCAAAACCCTCGCGGGTGCCGTGGGTAAAAACCCGTTCATTGTCGAGTACATCCGCCGCGCTGTGCGTGGACAACTGCTTTAGCTTGGCGTAGATCGGCGTGAAGTCCGGATGCGTCGCTTCGAACAATTGCTCGAAGCTGTCGATCACGAAGTACGTCTGCTGATAGGTATCGATGCGGTAGCGCGTATTCATCACGCGCTCCAGCCCGAAACCGATCCGGTTCGGCGCAGCCGAGTCCAGCGAGTAGATCGACTCGCCCTTCGAGCTGACGATACCGGCACCGTAGATGCGCATGCCTTCACTGGTATTGATCAGGCCGAACTCGACCGAGTACCAGTAAAGACGCGTGAGGTTCATCAGCGCTTCGGGTCCGATCGCAAACGCCTTCATGCCGCCACGGCCATAGGCCTGCATGTAGTCGGCAAAGACTGGATTGAGCAGCAGCGGCACGTGGCCGAACAGGTCGTGGAACAGGTCCGGCTCGCTGAGGTAATCGAGCTGGTCGGGCTTGCGGATCCACCAGCTCACCGGAAAGCGGCGATTGGCCAAGTGGTCGAAAAACACCTCGTCCGGCAGCAGTCCTTCCACGGCGACCACCTCCCAGCCGGTAGCCGCGCCTAGCACTTTGTTGAGTTCGGCAAATTTCGGAATGCCGCCGTCGCCAAGGCCAAAGCGCTCCACGCCGGCAAGGAATTCCGCGCAGGCGCGGCCGGGCAGCATTTCGCGCTGACGCTTGTACAGCGTGTCCCACACCTCATGGTCCGTGCGCGAATAGCTCGCCCACGGTTGCTCCACCACGCCGGTGGCATACACCGGCACGTAACCGCGATCGGTTTGCTGGTGTTCGATTTTGCGAGGTGTGTCCATGGCGTACTCCGGGTTGGCTCAACGTGTCCAATCAATAGTCTATGGCGGATAACGCACATGAAGCTTGTTTACTTGCTCCATATTCGCCCAGTTATGCACTATTCTTGCGTTATATGGATAAACAGCGCGAGGTATCGTGCGCGTGAACGCACTCGACCGCACCGATCTGCGGATGCTGGCCGTGCTGCAAGGCGAAGGCCGCATCACCAATGCCGAGCTGGCCGAGCGCGTCAGCCTGTCGCCTTCGGCGTGTCTGCGCCGGCTGCAGCGGCTGGAGTCGGACAAGATCATCACCGGCTATGCAGCGCAGGTTGATCCGCAGGCGGTTGGTTTGGGCCTGCAGGCATTCGTGCGCGTGCAGCTGACCAAGCACGAGAGTGCGGCGATCGAAGGCTTCGTCGAGCGCGTCAACGGCTGGGACGAAGTGGTCGCCTGTCATGCGCTCACGGGCGACATGGATTATCTGCTGCACGTGCATGTCGCCGATCTACAGGACTTCTCGCGCTTTCTGCTGGATCATCTGCTCAACGCCGCGGGTGTCGCCGACGTCAACTCCAGTTTCGTATTGCGCACCGTCAAGCGCTCACCTTCACTGCCGCTGACTCAGTTGCAGCGTTGAGCATTCAAGCGCGTGCCGATTAACGCTAAACTAACTGACTAATGAGCCCCGAATTCGTTCCCGCCACCTCGCCTGACCGACTGCGCCCACTGCGCTATCTGTGGCGCGTGCCGCTGCTGCTCGGACACATCTTGCTGGGCATTCTGCTTGCACTGATTGTCACCTGGAATCGCCTGGCGGTGATGCAGGGTGGCCGCGAGCCGCTGTCGCACCGGCTGATCCGCTGGTGGTCGCGCATGCTGTTGCGGATCTTCGGCATGCGTTCGGTCCGCATCGGCCGGCCGATGCCCGATGCCGTTCTGTTTGTCGCCAACCATACGTCGTGGATTGACATCGTCATGCTGCACAGCCAGCGCGCGGCATGTTTCGTGGCCAAGTCGGAGATCGCGCGCTGGCCGCTGGTCGGCTGGATGGCCGCCTGCGCGGGCACCATCTTCCATCGCCGTGGCAATAACCATTCGCTCTCCTCAGTGATGCAGGTGATGGTCGAACGCCTGCGCGGCGGCCGTTCGGTGGCGGTTTTCCCGGAGGGCGGCAGTGGCTACAACGGGGTATTGAAGGTTTTCCACGCACGCATTTTCCAGGCCGCGCTGGATGCCGAAGTGCCGGTGCAGCCGGTGGCGCTGCGCTTTGCCCGTCATGGTGTGCGGATCATTGATGCTGGCTTCCGCGTCAACGAGAGCTTTGTGCACAACATCCTGCGCCTGCTGGGTGAGGCGCCGCTGGATGCCGAAGTGCATTTTCTCGCCGTTGTGCCTGCCTCCCCGGACGCGCGCCGACGCATGGCCGAGCAATCGCGCGAACGCATTGCCAGCGCGCTCGGTGATCACATCGCGAGCGACGTTGTCGAATGAGTCTGCTGCGTGGCGCCGACTTCCGTCCGCCTTGGCCGCTGCGCAGCGGCCATACCCAGACCTTGTTGTCCTCCAGTGGTGTGCGCCGTTACCTGTTGCCGCGCACCGCAAAAACCGTGATGCAGGGCGCCGAGCCGGTCATCGTCGATGGCGGCAACGGTGTGCGACTTACCGGCGCTTACACGGCACAGAAAACGCACCCGCAGTCGCGCGGCCTCGCTGTACTTTTCCATGGTTGGGAAGGCAGCGTCGATTCCACCTACGTGTTGCAGACAGGCAGTCGCCTGCTGCTCGATGGCTGGGACATTCTGCGGCTCAATTTCCGCGATCACGGCGAAAGCTTCGCCTACAACGAAGCCCTGTTCCACTCCAACCGGATTGATGAAGTGGTCCACGCGCTGGCTGATATCGCCCAGCGCTGGCCGGCGCGTCCGATGGCACTGGCCGGCTTTTCGCTGGGCGGCAATTTCGCCCTGCGCGCCGCCTTGAAGGCGCCAGCGCTGGGCATACCACTCTCTTATGTCTTGGCAATTTGTCCGATCATCGATCCTGCCGAGGGCCTGTTCTCGCTGGAGCGGAAAGCGCGCTGGTTCTACAACGCCTACTTCATGCAGAAGTGGCGGCAATCACTGCGCGCCAAGCAAGCAGCGTTTCCGCAGCAGCAGTATTTCGAGCTGTCCGAGCTGAAGCAAGACATGCGCGGCCTCACCGAAGCGCTGGTACTGCGGCATACCGACTTCGGCTCGCTGGAAGAGTATCTGGATGGCTATTCGGTCGCTGGCGACGCGCTGGCCGGTATGCAGATACCGGCCACCATCCTCACCGCGCAGGACGATCCGGTCATTCCGATCAACGCGTTCAAGCAGCTGCAGCTGCCACCGAATATCGAACTGGATATTTCCCGCTACGGCGGCCACTGCGGTTTTATCCGCAACTGGGGCATGACCAGCTTCACCGACGACTACATCGCCGATCGTTTCAATGCGATCGCCGACAGCAAGGTAGCCGGCATCGGTTGACCGGCGCGGGTTGTCGCTTGCCGCACTGCGGTTTGACAGTGTCGATGGGATCGCATCAACTCTGTGGTTTGCGCTTGATGCGTTACGGCCTCCATGGGTGAGATGACCTGTCGCATCGGGCGAGCGCCATTGACACAAACTCCCAGAGGATTCGGCATGAAGGCATCGGCATCGCGCCAGACACGGCGCGCCGCAGGAACACTCGCCACATTCGTCACCGCCGCGCTTTTGATTGGTGGCGCGGCGGCGGCGAGAGCAACGGTAGAGACCTTCCAGAGTTCGTTCGAAGCCGGTCAGCCCCAGCCTCTTGCCATGACGACCAGCCCAACCTTCAGCGCCCAGGTCGACGGCGGCCCGGGCAAGGATGTGGTGCTCACCGCCAAACCTGGCGTCGGTTTCACCGGCCTGCGTTCGCTGCACTATCGCGGTAGCGCCGACGGCAGCCAACAGCAGAAGCTGTTCGATATCGATCTGCCGGTGCGCGCGGACACGCAGCTTTCCTATGTGATTTTTCCGCAACGGGTCGAGGATGACCTGCGCAATCCGGCCAACTACGTTGTGGTGGACCTGGTTTTCGACGACGGCAGCCGTCTGTCGACCAGTGGTGCGCTCGACCAGCATCGTGTACCTGCGACAGCGCGCGGGCAGGGTGATGGCCGTGTGCTGTATCCGGACCAATGGAATTTCGTTTCGATCGATCTCGGCCGCGTTGCGGCGGGTCGGCGCGTGAAGCAGATCGTGCTGGACCACGATGGTCCGGCAGCCAGCATTGAAGGCTATGTCGACGACATCCGCATTGGCAGCGAAGTGCCGGAGACGCGCCAGCAGCCGGCCGATTTCGTCGAGACGCGGCGCGGCAGCAATGCCAATTTCCACTTCTCGCGCGGCAATGTCTTTCCGGCGATGGCTGTGCCGCACGGCTTCAACTTCTGGACGCCAGTCACCGATGCCAGTACCGACTGGCTCTACCAGTATCAGGATCACAACGGTGCGGATAATCACCCGCGCTTGCAGGCTTTCCAGCTCTCGCACGAGCCCAGCCCGTGGATGGGCGAGCGGCAAACGCTGCAGCTCATGCCCGAGGCACAGGCCAGCGGTGTGCCGCTGCTCGATCGGGCCGCGCGTTCGTTAGGCTTTACCCACGTCAACGAAACGGCGCATGCGCATGATTACCGTGTGGCATTCGACAACGGCATCGTTACCGAGATGACGCCGACCGACCACGCGGCGATGTTCCGCTTCACCTTCGCCGGCGCGACATCGCAGTTGCTGTTCGATAACCTCACCGACCAGGGCGGTATCACGCTCGACCCGTCGGGGCGCAGCTTCAGCGGCTATTCGGACGTCAAGAGCAAGTTGAGTACCGGCGCCGGTCGGCTTTTCTTCTATGGCACGGTCGATCAGCCGGTGCAGCGCAGCGGCCGACTCACCGGTGCGGGGCGAGACCATGTCGCCGCATGGCTCGGTTTCGATACGCGCATCAACAAGACCGTGAACCTGCGCATCGCCACCTCGCTGATCAGCCTCGATCAGGCTAAACACAATCTCGCGCTAGAAATCGCACCGGACGACACGCTGGAAAGCGTGCGCGATCGCGCTGCACAGCAGTGGAACGCACTGCTCGGTGCTGTGCAGGTCGACGGCGCCAGCCGCGACGAAAAAACCACGCTCTATTCCAATCTCTACCGGCTGTTCCTGTATCCGAACGAGGCTTACGAAAACACCGGCAGCGCCGCGCAGCCGGTGTATCGCTACGCTAGCCCGTTCTCCGCACCGGTCGGTGCCGACACGCCCACACAGACCGGCGCGCACGTGGTCGACGGCAAGGACTTCGTCAACAACGGCTTCTGGGATACCTATCGCACCGCGTGGCCGGCCTATGTGTTGCTCACGCCCACGCAGGCCGGCGAAATGATCGACGGCTTCGTGCAGCAGTATCGCGACGGCGGCTGGATCGCGCGCTGGTCCTCGCCTGGCTACGCCGACCTGATGGTCGGTACCAGCGCCGACGTGGCTTTTTCCGACGCATGGTTGAAGGGCGTGCGCAACTTCGACGTGGCTTCGTTCTACCAGTCGGCGTTGAAGGATGCTTCGGTAGTGAGCCCGCTGGCCGGTACGGGTCGCAAGGGGTTGCAGCGCTCGATCTTCAACGGCTACACCGATACCGGTGTGGACGAGGGTCTGTCGTGGTCGATGGACGGCTATATCAACGACTTCGCCATCGGCAACCTCGCCGATGCGCTGGCGACACAGCACGCCGCGGACGATCCGTACGCGGCGTATTACGCAGACGACGCGCGTTACTACCGTAATCGCGGACTCGACTACGTCAACCTGTTCAATGCCGACGTCGGGTTCTTCGTTGGCCGCGCCGCCAACGGTCAGTGGCGCTACGGCAAGGCAGACTTCGATCCGATCCGCTGGGGCGGTGACTACACCGAAACCGACGCGTGGAACATGGCCTTCCATGCACCGCAGGACGGTGCCGGACTTGCCGCGCTCTATGGCGGCCGTGCCGGACTTGCCGCCAAACTCGATGCCTTCTTCGCCACGCCTGGCAACTTCCACGTCGGTACTTACGGCGAGCCGATCCACGAAATGCTGGAGGCGCGCGACGTGCGCATGGGTCAGTACGGCCACAGCAACCAGCCATCGCACCACATCCTCTACATGTACGACGTTGCCGGTCAGCCGTGGAAGACGCAGGACAAGGTGCGCGATGCGCTGTCGCGCCTCTACGTCGGCAGCGAGATCGGCCAGGGCTATCCGGGCGACGAGGATAACGGCGAGATGTCCGCCTGGTATGTCTTCAGTGCGGCCGGTTTCTATCCACTGCGCATGGGTACGCCGGAA
The DNA here is from genome assembly GCF_014207165.1 of Rhodanobacter sp. MP1X3. Classification (NCBI taxonomy): domain Bacteria; kingdom Pseudomonadati; phylum Pseudomonadota; class Gammaproteobacteria; order Lysobacterales; family Rhodanobacteraceae; genus Rhodanobacter; species Rhodanobacter sp. MP1X3. The sequence continues at coordinate 175,986 of NZ_JACHCO010000001.1, forward strand.
TACGTGATCGGCGCGCCGTACTTCCCGCATATGGACGTCCGTCTGGAAAACGGCAAACACATCGTTATCGAGGCGCCGGCTGTCAGCGACACCAATCGCTATATCCAGAGCCTGCGCGTCAACGGCCAGCCGTGGAACCAGCTCACCTTGCCACACGCGCTGCTGGCGCAAGGCGCGACGCTCGACTTTGTGATGGGTCCGAAACCGTCGTCATGGGGTAGCGAGAAGTCGTCACTGCCTGCGTCGCTCACGGCCGAAGGCGAGAAGCCGCAGCCGATGCGTGATCTCACCGGTGCAGGGCAAGGACAGGCCAGTAGTCAGCCGACGATTACCAAACTGGATGCGCTGTTCGATAACGATTCCGATACCGAAGCCACGTTGCCAGTCGTCGCGTCGACGGTGAGCTGGCATTTCCCGCAAGCCCGCGAGGTTGCCATGCTTACGCTGACGTCTGGTGCGAGTGCCGCCGCACCTTCAAGCTGGCAACTGCAAGCATCCAGCGACGGCAAGCACTGGCATACCGTGGATACGCGTAAGAACGAGCGCTTTCTCACGCCACGCCAGACGCGTGTCTTTGGCCTGCGGGCGCCAGGCAGTTACGCGTATTACCGGTTGAGCTTTCCCGCTACGGATGGTGCGGCAAAAGCCCTAGCGGAAATTGAATTGATCGGGCGGATAGATTCCAGGAATCAGTGAATCGCAGGAATCACCCGCTGCCGCATCCAGCACGCAATACTCATTCGCTGCCGTGTGGCGGGTAGTACCTCATGCTCGAATTGCGCCGATAGAAAGAGCACCAGCGTGCCGGCGCGTGGATAGATATCGCGGTGGGACGCATCGGCCAGATAAAGCCGCAGCGCCCCGCCTTCGACATCCTGCCAGTCGGCGTTGAGGTAGAACACGGCCGAAACGACGCGGGCATCGCTACGGCGCAGCTGATCGAGATGCCTGGCGTAGCCCGCGCCCGCTGGATACACCGCGTACTGCGACTCGCTGTCGACCAGGCCAAGCATCAGATGACGGCTGAGTGCGATGCGCAGCTCGTCCACGCGATCGGCAAAGGCCTGCTGCGGTGCGCTCAGTGCGCCGGATAAAAACCAGCGCGTGCTGTCGCCGCGCAATATCGTTATCGCGCGATCGATTCCAGTGGCGGCGGGCGTCAGCAAATGTTCGGCATGCATGGCCATGCACTCGTTGGCGAGCGCCTGCGTCTGCGTCGACGTCATCAGGTCCGGGATAACGCACCAGCCGTTCGCGGCGAGCGCACTCGTCGCGGTATCGAACTCATGGGGCAACATCGGTGCTGAGTACTCTGATCGTGCGCGTAGTGCGCTAGCGCCCTTGCGGGCAGTCTCGACCAGACACGGAGGAGGGAGTTTGCAGCGGCGTTCGAGTAAAGCGGATTCGCAATATGCGAATCCGCTCTTCCTGCAGCATACGCCGAAAGCCAACGCTGGCTCGAGCTCACCTTATCGCTTGCGCAGTGGCTCCAGCAGCGATGACAGCCCGTTGTGGTCCAGCTCCAGCATCAGCGCCAGCAACCGTCCCAAATCCCCCTTGGGAAACCCCTTTCGCGCAAACCACGCGAGATAGGCACCGGGCAGGTCGGCGATCAGCCGGCCCTGGTATTTGCCATAGGGCATGGTGACAGTCACCAGCCGCTGCAAATCCTCTGCTTCCATCGTGTGGTTTCCTTCGGGTTATTTGGCAAACAGCTTCGAGCGATCGGCGAACGCCTTGAATTCAAGCGCATTGCTGCAGGGATCGAGCAGAAACATCGTGGCCTGTTCACCGGCCTGACCCTGAAAGCGTACGTGCAGTTCGATTACGAAGCGCGTGCCGGCTGCTTGCAGGCGGTTGGCCAGTGCATCCCACTCGTCCATTGACTTCACAAGCAGCAGCGAGCGTGGGTGTCCAAGCTTGTACTAGGCGACTGGCTGCAAGAGCGCGGAGAGTTGGCACCATTCACTGATCATGTTGCGTGTGGACCTTGAAATTGCCCTTTTCAAAAATATCCGCTTAAACGGCAATGATACCGACGTTCAATCCGCGGCCACACAACGGCCCTGTGCCCACGCTCTCAACGTCTCCACTTTCTCGTGCATCAACACCGACAGCGGCCGCGTCTGCTTGAGTGCGTTGAGCAGCGTTGATTGATCGAGCGGCACGTTGTTGCTGGCGGCGTCGTATAAAGCACTGACGATGGTCTGCTCGATTTCGGCACCGGAGAAGCCGCTGCTGGCTTCGGCCAGGACAGGCAAGTCAAAACCAGTCGGATCGAGTTTGCGGCGGGTGAGGTGGAGGGTGAAGATCGTTTCGCGCACGCTGGCGTGTGGCAAGTCGACAAAAAAGATTTCGTCGAAGCGCCCTTTGCGCAGCAGTTCGGCGGGTAGCTCGTCGACGGTGTTGGCGGTGGCGACGACGAAGACCTTGGCCTTGCGTTCGGCCATCCAGGTGAGCAGGTAGCCGAGCACGCGACGCGACACGCCGCCATCATCGCCGCCGCCGGCGAGGCCTTTCTCGATTTCATCGATCCACAGCACGCATGGCGCCAGTAGCTCGGTGCTGGCCAGCGCTTCGCGCAGATTCTTTTCGGTTTCGCCCTGATACTTGTTGTAGAGCGTGCCGAAATCCAGTCGTACCAGCGGCACGCCGAAGCCACCGGCGATGGCTTTCGATGCGAGGCTCTTGCCGCAGCCCTGCACGCCGAGCAGCAGCACGCCCTTGGGTGGATCGAGCATTGGCGTGGCGGACGGATCGAGAAACACCGCTCGCCGCCGCTGTACCCATTCGCGCACGCGGCTGACGCCGGCGATATCGGCGAAGCTGGCGGTGGCGTATTCGTAATGCAGCAGGCCGGAGCGGTTGAGCAGGTCGAACTTGGCCTGCATCAGTTCGGGCAAGTCGGCGTGATTGAGCGCGCCGTCGTTGTAGATCAGCTTGCGCACAATGCGCCGCGCGTCTGGCGCGGACAGGCCCAGCAGGTTGCGAACGATGATGCGCGCGGCCTCACCGTCCACCTCGACGCGGCGACCCTGTTCGTTCTGCCAGGCGGCCGCTTCGCCGCGCAGAATGCCGGCCAGTTCCTTGATGTCGGGCAGCGACAGCGGGACACGTAGCGCCAGTGCTTCGAGCTCTTCGGGCAATTCGATTTTTGCGCCGATCAGCACAATGGTATGCGCCACCGAGTGCTGCCGCTGCACAATCTCGCGCAGCATGCGCAGTGTCATCGCGTAGCCCAGAAACGGATGGAAATCGAACAGCAGGAAGATGCCCGGCTCGCTGGCCGCGCGAATCGCCTCCAGTGTGGCGGTGGCATCGGGTGCGGACTGGGATTCTCGTTGAGCGAAGTCCAGTCGGGTCAGTCCGTCGGTGAGGGTCCAGCGCCACAGTGGGCGCAGCGACTGCGCGATCACGTGCCGAAAGCATTCGATCACCCGCTGTTCGTCGACGGTTTCGATCACCAGCAGTGGCGTGCTCGCGCGTACCAGCGTGGTGAGATCCTGCAATTCGCTCATGCACCCTCCAATCGAAGTACGCCACGTTAGCAGAGCACCGCGTGGTTCCACCGGCGAGGCATGACTTCCCGCATGGCATGACTTCCCTCATGGGGCACCACTCGATAAACGACGTAGGCTGCGACATCCGCCCGTCGGGCCCGATCGAGCGACAAGCGATGAACAGCCGCAAGCGTTGGTGCAGGATTTCCTCGATCGCCATGCTGACGACGTTGGCTCTGGCGAGTACGGCCGCGGCGCATGCGTCTGCACTACCTCGACTGGATGGTTCCCGTGAAGGCATCGCTGGCCGCCCTGGCTGCGAGCAGATCGATGCGCATGCCTGCCTCGGCCTGGCGCTGACGGCGATGGGTGGCCGGGACACGTTGGCGGCCATCCACAACGTACAGTTCGACGTGATCGGGCATACCGCACTCACCGAACAGTCGTATCGGCAGGCGCCGTTCATCAGCAGCTACGAGCGCGATCAGTTGACCGTGGATTTCGACAAGAGTCGACTACTGAGCCATAGCCATGGCGTGTGGCCGGAAGCGGATCCGCATCAGGCGGAAAGCGATCTCACCTTGATCGCTACCCCCGAAGGCGGCGTGTACCGCACCAAGGACGGCGATTCAGCGTGTTCGGCGGCTGATCTGGAGGACACCCGCGCCACACTGGCGCTAGGACCGGAGCGATTGCTGCTTACTGCAGCGGCGGCAGCTGACCTGCATTACGCCAGCGGCGAATGGCTGCGTTCCACCCCGCACAGCGTGCTCGAATTCAAATGGCACGGGCAGCCGGTGCGTGTGCTGCTGAATGCTTTCAACCACCTGCCGGATGCATTCGAGCGCACGGCCACGTTCCAGGATTTCTGGTTCGCTTGGGGTGACGTCGAGCAGCGTGTTTACTACGACAACTGGAAGCTGTTGAATGGCACGGTGCTGCCAACCAATCGCATCGAGCAGCGCAACGGCGTGGTGTGGCAGTCAATGCAGGTACTCGATGCCAGCTTCAACACGACGCTGGATGACAAGACCTTCGCAATGGACTCGGCACTAGCGGCGAAGAGCGCGCAATCCAAAGGCTGGAACCGCGAGTTCAGCGACCAGCACCGCGTCGAGCTGGCGCCGGGCGTTGAACTCTACCGCGGCGCGTGGAATGCCACCCTGATCAAGCAGGACGACGGCGTGCTGGTGCTGGAAGCGCCGATCTCGCCGCATTATGTTGAAGGCGTGCTGGCCAAGGCGCGCAGCACGTTTGCCGGTGTGCCAATAAAGGCGGTGCTGTCCAGTTCCGATTCGTGGCCGCATATGGCCGGCGTGCGAGAGGCGGTAGCCGAGGGCTTGCCGGTGTACATCCTCGATCTGAACCAGCCGCTACTGGATCGGCTGGTGGCGGCCCCGCACCGCCTGGAGCCTGACCATTTGCAGTCCGCGCCGAAAGCCGCGCAATGGCATGTGGTCTCGGGCAAGCAGGAGATTGGCAGTGGGGCGAACCGCGTGGTGATCTACCCACTGCGTGGCGCTTCCACCGAGCGCCAGTACATGGTGTATTTCCCGCAGCACAAGCTGTTGTATGCCAGCGACACGTTGGCGCTCAATGCCGACCACACGCTATACGATCCGGAATTGATGCACGAAGTGGTGCAGGCGGTGGCGCGCGAGCATCTGGATGTAAACACGATCTACGCGATGCACGAAGGCCCGACGCTCTGGTCCGACGTGGTCCGTCTGGTCGACGTGGCGGCGAAATAGCCGCTTCGACCGACAGGCGTTAGCATCGCAGTCTGCCCGCTGATACGGAGACCGACCGATGCGTATGAAACTTTGGTGGTTGCTCTACCTGCTGGCGGCGCCGGCTTTCGCTGCACCGCAACTGGACCAGCTGACCCTGCCGAAGGGTTTCCATGTCGCGGTGTATTCGGACCAGGTACCGAAAGCGCGCGAGATCACGCTGGGCGCCAAAGGCACCGTGTTCGTCGGGTCCGGTGACGCAGGCAAGGTGTATGCGCTGACCGACAGCAAGCATGATGGTGTTGCCGACAAGGTGCGTGTGGTGGCGAGCGGCTTGGAGTCGCCGATCGGCGTGGCTTTCAAGAATGGCGATCTCTACGTGTCCGCCGTCAGCCGGATCGTGGTGCTGCGCGATATCGAGAATCATCTGGACGATCCACCGAAGCCAGAGTTGATCACCGACAAGCTGCCGACCGAGATGCATCACGGCACCAAGTTCATCGCCTTCGGTCCGGACGGCAAGCTGTATGTGCCGATCGGCGCACCGTGCAACATCTGCGACCCAGGTCCGGACCATGGCAAGCTCACCCGCATGAACGCCGATGGTAGCGGCATGGAAGACGTGGCGCACGGCATCCGCAACACGGTGGGTTTCGACTGGCAGCCCGGCACCAGGAAACTGTGGTTCACCGACAACGGGCGCGACATGATGGGTGACGATATGCCCAGTGACGAACTCAATCGCATCACCAGGATTGGCGAGCACTTTGGCTTTCCCTATTGCCAACAGGGCGACACGCTCGATCCTGAATTCGGCAAGGGCAAGAGCTGCAAGGATTACACGCCGCCTGTATTGAAGCTGGGTGCGCACGTTGCCTCGCTGGGTATGCGTTTCTACGAGGGCAAGCAGTTTCCGGCCAGCTACAAGGGCGCGATCATCGTGGCCGAGCACGGTTCGTGGAACCGTACGAAAAAATCCGGCTATCGGGTGATGACGGTGCGTCTGCAGGGCAGCAAGGTGCTGTCGTATGAACCGCTGATCACCGGCTTCGAGCAGGACGAACGCGCCTGGGGCCGACCGGTCGACGTGCAGCCGCTGCCCGACGGCAGCCTGCTGGTAAGCGACGATCTTGCAGGCGCGGTGTATCGCGTCACATACAAGCCTTGAGCATTTCGAGGGGTTACAACCTGCGGATTGATGCTCCGAATCTCCCGCCATCGCTCGTCGTCACCGTTTGTCAGGTGAGAGTCGGATACGACGTGAATGGACGCCCGAACGCCAAACCGACCCCTGCCCCCGCCTGAACAAACGTCGCCAGCGCGTGCAGATTGACGCCAACTCTCTTCACATGCGCATGGCATGGGCTATGGGTGAATAGCTGACCACATACCGGAGTCTCGTGTCTGCGGTTCACGGTTTATCCAACTTTGGCTCCCATTCAAGAGGACAACGCCATGCTTCACTACGCACTGGTTTTTCTGGTTATCGCGATCATCGCAGCGGTACTGGGTTTTGGCGGCATTGCCGGCGCCGCTGCAGGCATTGCGAAGATTCTTTTCGTCATCTTCCTGATTCTCGCCGTACTCGCCTTTTTCCGCCGCGCCAGATAATCAGGTCATGCGCTTGCGGAAGTGATGTGTCATCAAGTCACTTCCGCAAGCGAACCAATGCGTCGAAGTCATGCGTCATCGTCAGTCCTCAATGGAGCTTCCCATGAACAAGCACGTACAAACCCCCGAAGAACTGGTTGGCAACCGCATCGACGAGAGCGCCGAGCGCATCAAGCAGGCGACCTCCAATGCCGTGGCCAGCACCAAGGATGCCGTGGATCGCGCCGCCGACACGGTCGAAGAAGGTCTGCACCGCGCCACTGACAAGGTGGCCGATGCCGCCAACCGCACTACCGATAAAGCGGTCGAGATTGGTGAGCGCGGTCGTGAGGTCTATGACCAAACGCTGGATCGCGCCGACGCATGGTTGGAGCAGGCGCGCGACTATGTTCGCGAGAAACCGGTGCAGTCCGTCGCCATCGCGCTTGGCGCTGGCTGGTTGCTCGGTCGCATCCTGCGTCGTTGATCACGCAGGCTTGATAGGGGTTCAGGGAATGCAGCAATCAGAACCTACCCCCGGAACAGCGGCGCCGGAAACGGCGCCGTTGCCATCCGGGCTGGTGGCCGAACTTGGCCAGTTGGGGCGTGCGATAAAACATCTTTTCGGTGCCCAGTTGCATTTGCTGGCTGCCGAGCTTGGGCTTGCACGCAGCGCTGTGTCGTGGATGTTGCTGGCTGGTCTGGCAGCTACCGTTGCGGGCGTGGGACTGGGTCTGAGCCTGCTTGCGTTTGTCGGTCTGCTGCTGGCGAAGTGGTTTGGGTCGTGGGTGCTGGCATTGTTGGGTCTGTGCGTTTTGCAGGCACTGTTTCTGGCCGGTTCGCTCCTGCTGTTTCGCCGCTGCATGCATTGGATGAGTCTGCCGGTCACACGCGGCGAGTGGAATGAGATGATGCGCGATACCATGAGCAAGGCTCGACGCGAAATCGATGCCGAGCGCGCCGCACACGTCGAGACAGATCGCACCAAGGGAGACCGTGCATGAGCTTGTTCAGCCAGCTCGCCAGAGTGCGCGCCGCCAAGCTGGAGATGAATCTGGCACGGCAGGAAATGAGCCCGCCGGCAGCCGCGTTGCTCGCGCGCGGTCAACGCTATCCGCTGACGACCGTCGGCGCGGCGGCCGGTGCCGGATTCGTGCTGGGTACCCTCAACGTGCATCCGCTGCGTATTCCCGGGCTGGGTTCACTGCTCGGCGGCGGTCTGGCAGAAGCGGTGGCTTACGGTACGCGCCTGGTTTCCGAGCTGGGTGCGTTCGGGTTGGGTGGCGGCGCAGATTCAGGCAGAACTGATTCAGACAAGACCGATTCAGACGATACGGCGGCAACGGATACCAATAGCGGTCAATCATCATGACCCTGGCGATGACGCAGACGTCGGTTAGGCAACCGTCAACCATGCCGTCATCGCTTATCTTGTTTTCGCTCCATCGAATTTCGCTCATCGGCGCGCCGCCATGAAGGAGCCGGGCCACCTGCCAACGCGCGCCGCGATCATCAGCGATCGTAACGATGCTGTTCCGCTACCGCCCGGTAACGACGCGGCAGATGCCGATTGCGAAGCGCCAGGCGCGCACGGTCGCGGATTGCAGACGACGCGCGGCACGCTGCGGCACTTGCGTGCTATCCGCGTGATCTTGAACAGCATGCTGTTGCTGGCGTTGCTGTACACCGTCACGTTGACCAAGTCGTTGCTGATACCGCTGGTGCTGGCAGCTTTCCTGGGGCTGGCATTGAACCCGATCGTGGCCGCTGGCTCCCGCCGCGGCCTGCCGCGCTGGCTCTGCGCCAGCGTGTTGATGATGGCGCTGGTGGGCACGATTGGTTTTGGCGTAAGCAAGGTGGCACAGCCGGCGATGGGCTGGATCCAGGGCGCGCCGGCCACGATGAAAGAGCTGCTGCCCAAGTTCAGAAACATCACCGCACCATTCGAGATGGCCAATCGTGCCACGCAGAATCTGGTGAACGGTCCGCCGTCGCGCGCTCATCCAGCCGCGGCAACGGCCACGGTCTCCATCAGTACGTGGGATGTTCTGGCCGAGACCCCGGCCGTGATCGCCGCGATGCTCACCGTCACCCTGCTGGTGTTCTTTTTCCTGGTGTTCGGCGACACCTTGCTGCGACGGCTGGTGGAAATCGTTCCTGATTTTCAGGCCAAGCGACATGCCGTGGTCATCGTGCGCAGCATCCAGACCGAGGTGTCGCGTTACATTCTCACCACCTCGCTGATCAATCTGAGCCTGGGACTATTTACGGCGACCATGCTGTGGTGGCTGAAGATGCCCGATCCGCTGCTGTGGGGCACGGTGGCGATGATGGCCAATTACATTCCGTACGTTGGCGCGATCACCACCACCACGATTTTGATGATGGTTGGACTGGTGCACTTCGATCAGCTCGGTCAGGCGCTGCTGCCGGCGTTGTGTTTCATCGGCTTCACCATCGTCGAAGGCAACCTGATTACGCCGATGGTGCTGGGCCGGCGCATGCGCGTCAGCCCGATCGCGATTCTGCTCTGGCTGCTGGTATGGGGCTGGCTCTGGGGTATTCCCGGCGCATTGCTGGCGGTGCCGATGTTGACCAGCGTCAAGTTGATCACCGAGCGCATTCGTGGCTGGGGCTGGTTTGCGGTGATGGTGCAGCGTTGAGGGCCGTTACCGCTTCACCGTGTCCGATGGGGATTGCTTCAGCCACCCGGCAAGCGAAAGTCGCCAGATGCCCGACTGCCCGGTGACATAAACTGTGTCGCCGTCGGTCGAGACATGCGCGCCCCACGGCAGATCCTTGTTGACGACATCGCCCAGGTCGATCGGTCGGCTCCAGTGATCGCCTTGCCTGAAGGCGATGCACAGGCGGCCGAGGCCACCCTTGGTCTTGCCGTAGTCGAACACGATGAATGACTGGTCGGGCGCGATCGCGGGATCATGCGTGGAGACGTCGGGATCGCCGAGGCCGGCGCGCACGGCAGGCAGGTAGCTTCCGTTGCGATACAGCGAGCGCCAGATATGCATTGCCCGCGCTTTCTTGTCCCAACGGATGAAATACAAGGTCCCGTCGGTCGCGATGCTCGCAAAATCGACGAAGGGATCGTCATTGATGATCGGCCCCAACCACACCGGGGTCCCCCACGCATTGCCCTTGCGCTCCACTTTCCAGATGTTGCTGCCCGGCGCGTTGCCGCCGACAAAGTAGTCCTGCGTCAGCGGCTGGCCGCCAGGCGTCGTTGGTCGGTCGGAATTGAACAACAGGTACGAACCGTCCGGCGAGACGACCGGATCCTGGTCGAACCAGTGGCCTGAAAAGCCCGCGATTTGCGGCTTCGACCAGTGACCGTTGACCTTCTGCGCGACCATGATGGTCTTGTGCGGCCCATTGCTGCGGTCGAAGAACACCGTATTGCCGTCAGGAGTGAAGGCGACGGTGTCGTCGCTGTCCGGATGGATGATGCCGTCGAGCGTGATCGGTGCGAGCGCCGCGATAGACGCCGCGCTGGCGGACGCGTGCGACGAGGCGAAACAGAGAACAACGGCCGCAAGGCAGAACGAACAGGCGATGGCGGGGATGCGGCTCATGGGGCATGACTTCTCAAGTGACGTATCTAATCGGGCTTTTGCTCAATGCCGAAGCGCAAGGCGTGATCCCGTTTTCCGTGTATCGGTGGCCGGCAACGATTAGATCGTGTCTTGTGACAGGTTGAGCAAGGTATAGGAGCGCTGCTCGCCCTCGAATTTGTCGCCGCCCTTGGACACCAGCGTCACGTGTCGCTGCACCATGATTTCATCGCTCACAATGACACCCTTGCATATCGTGGTGTAGCCACGCCATGTGGTCTTGCCGGGGATCACCGACACGTCGATTGTCTTTCCGGCCGTGGTGGTGATCTGCATCGGTGTCCCATTCTGCTGACGGTACTGATCGTCGGATGACGGGCCGCTACCACTGCCACTGCGGGTCAGCGTGATGGCATCATTGAGCGGGTCGACGCGAACCACCCGCACCTGCTCGGTGCCGGCCGGTCCGATTTCCCAGGGCTTGGGGATGGTGACTGTCCAGGTCGTTCCTACGCGGATGTCGTCCGGTGCGTTGCCCCACAACAAAGGATTGAAGGTCGTCCCGCTGGTTTCGTTGTCGACAGCACACTTGCTCTTGTAGCAATGGGTGATGCCGTCCTGAAGTGTCTTAACATCGTGGACTACGCCACTGGTTGGGTGCCCGTCATAACGATCCTCCTCATCGAAGATGAAGGCCTCCGGCGTTACACCGGTCACCCTATCGTTGGCGCTGCCGCTTATGCGATCGACCTTCTCATTGAATCCCGTTCCCTTTATCGAGACGGTTTTGGAAAACACATCGGACAGACGTTCTCCCACCTTGAGGTTGGGGCTTAGATACGCAGCGGTCGAATCGGCATAGGCCGATGAGCTCCCCAGGTAAAAGATCGAAGCGAAAAAAGCGGCAGTAGCGACAACACGGGAACGGGGGGTCATCACGATCTCCAAGGAATATTGCTTGCCAACAGGCTCCAAGAAGCCTGCAGCCGATCGAGATTCGCCGCGCCAGCTTTGTGATGTTCGGTATATCGGGCGTGACGAGTGGTCGGCAGTGATGCTCGAACGGTCAATGAAGTCAGCCGATGGATCAAGCCATGCCAAGTGCACGTCGCGCATGGGTGCGGAAGCGCCGACTGAGATGGAGCCGCGTGCCATCGCAAAGCACCACTTCGGCATTGCCCTGGAACAGCGGATGGACTTCGGCCACGCGATCGAGGTTGACCATGATGCCGCGGTGGATGCGCAGGAAACGCGCCGGGTCCAGCGTCGCCAGCAGGTGGCGCAGCGTATCGCGGTGCAGGAAGCGGGCATTGCCGACATGGAGGTGCACATAGTTGCCGTCGGCACGGATCCAGTCGATGTCGGCCGTGCTGATCACCCGGATATGTTCACCGTGGCGCACGCTGATTCGTTGCGCGTAATCGTCCGCGCCCGTCACGGCGGCGGGTTCGGGATTGGCGTGTGGCGCGTGCAGTCCCTGCCAGTGCTGGTTGACGCGCGTCATCGCCTGGTCGAAACGCGTCTGCTCGATCGGCTTGAGTACATAGTCCACGGCCCTGGCGTCGAATGCCCGCAGCGCGTGTTCGGCAAAGGCAGTGGCGAACACCACCAGAGGCAGGCAATCCGGTGCCAGTGTGTGCAGCAACTCGAAGCCATCCATGCCCGGCATCTGGATGTCCAGGAACAGCAGGTCCGGGCGTAATGCAAGCACCGCCTGCATCGCCTCGCCGGCATTGCCGCATTCGCCGACGATCTCCACTTCGGCATGCGACGCCAATGCCTGGCGTAATGCGAGGCGTGCCAGCACCTCATCGTCGACCAGCACGGCGCGCAGGCGTGGCGTCATGATGCGATGTGCACGACAAAGGGCAGGTGCACCTCGACGCGCACGCCGCCGCCGGCCAGCGGTGTGAGTTCGAGTCGCGCGGCGTCACCGAACAGCATGTGCAGGCGCGAACGCGTATTGCCCAGGCCAATGCCTTCCGGCGCGCCTTCCGGCGGTAGGCCGAGACCGTCGTCGTCAATACGTAGCTGCAGCTGGTCACCGGCACGTCGCGTGGAAATGCGCAGGATGCCGGCACCGGGCTTGTTCTGCAGGCCGTGGCGCAGCGCGTTCTCCACCAGTGGCTGCAGGATCAGGTTAGGTACCGCCGCGTCCAGAGTGTCGTCGTCCACGTCCAGCTGTGTGCTCAGCCGGTCCTGGAAGCGCACCTGCTGGATGCCGAGGTAGCACGCGAGGAATTCCAGCTCGCGCGACAGCGGCACTTGCGGTGCGTGGCATTCCTCCAGCGTGAGGCGCAGAAAATCGCTGAGCCGCGCAATCATCAGCCGTGCCTGCAGCGGATCGGCCAACGCCAGCGCCGAGATGGCGTTGAGCGTGTTGAACAGAAAGTGCGGTTGCAGCTGCATGCGCAATGCCTGCAGTTGCGACTGCGCCAATTGCGTCTCCAACTGCGTACGACGCAGGCGTTCGTCGCGCAGGTGCTGGCGCGATTCCATCCCGCGTAGCACCACCAGGATCACCCAGTAGGTCACCAGTCCTTGCTGGAACTTGTAGGCGAACTCCGTATGGATGAAGCCACCGAACGTATCCACCGGCATCTTGCCCGGGCCGCATAGGGTCCAGAAGATCAGCAACTGCAGCAGGGTCTGCGCCAGCGCGCCGCCGAGGCTGAGGGGTACATGCACAGCCAGCAGGCGCGGCCCGCCGAAGCCCGCCGTACGTCGCCCGAGCCAACCGATCCCGGCCGCCAGCAGCATCCACAGCCAGAAGTCGGCGAGGTTCCAGATCAGCCCGCGCAACCAGGCGGCATCGCGCCCTTCGCTGAGCGAGGACAGCCCCGAACTCAGTGCGTAGGACAGCGCCAGCAGCGTCCAGAAACCGAAGGCCAGCGCCCAGTTCCGGAGTCGCTGCGATCGGTTGTCGCCGGGTACCTGATCTTCGCCGACGATGGTCGTTGCTTGCGCCACGTTCATCCGCGCAGTGTGCCAGCGCCGGCCGTCAGACGGATGTGCCGGAAGGTACGCCGGCACGGGACGGTGTTCGCGTATCCGCAGATTCAAGCTGGCGGCTCCGTATCTCGGCGGCAGGTGAGTTCGTCGCCCGTCTGCCAGGCACCGCTGCCATCGAGGTGCGAATAGCTGACCCGGTATTGGGCATCACCGCTGCGCCGGAGTACGAAGCGATCGATGTAACCGCTGGTCGCGGCGTTCTGCATGCTCAGCGCGGTGCCGGTCCAGCCGGAAGAAACGTAGTGGCGCACGCCGCCGGTGTTGTCGAACACGATCATTACGAACTGCCTGGTGGCGTGGTCGTAGCCCCACCATTCGTCCGCGGCGTAGCGATCCGGCGATGTGTCCGCGTGCTGCATGCGCAGCCAGTGGCCGTCCATTTCGGTGCTGAAGGTCTCGCGGGAATGGATCGGCCTGCCGTTGGAGAACTGGCCGGCGCACTGCCATGTACCGACGAACCAGGCCAGTGGCGCCAGTTCATTCGTCATGCCGGTCGTGCCAGCGAGCGTGCTCGTAACTGTGAGGATCGCGAGAGTGAGCGGCAATCGCATGTCGGTCTCCTGCTTGCCGCACGCCCGGCATGTATCCGTTCGGACGATGGCGTCGATGTGGATGATTCGCGCAGGCTGGCACGGGCGCTCATCGCCGTCACCGATCTTGTGACGATCGGCATCGTGGCTGTGACAAGCGGCACGAGTACGCACGCAGATGGCTGGAAATCCGTGGAGATGGATGCCGGGTGATGCATTGATCCGACGTGGCCACACCATCGCCTCGGTCACACCGCTGGCAGGAGCATATCGACCGCTTGTCACGTCATCGCAGGCGGTCGTCACAGGAACGATGCGGCCCACGGTCACACCATGCAGGCTGCACGGGCGGCTATGTCGCCGCGGACGAGGACAGCAAGATGCGCAAGCAATACCTCTTCAGGATCGGCATGGCATGTCTTGCCGCGACGACGATGGGAATCATGAGTGCGTTCGTGGCGACTTCCGACGCGTATGCGAGCACAGCGGACGAAACCGCCAGGAACGAGGCAGCGGTGATCGCGGTCGACCAACACTGGCTGGAGGCGGAAGAGAGCGGTGACACCGCGTATCTGGATGATCTGCTGCTGCCTGATTACCGTTCGGTCGGCGCAGATGGCATTGCACATTCGAAGTCCGCCATCGTGGCGCACGCGGAGAAGAACCGTGGCTCGGACACCGAGCGCCGCACGGTCGAGGCGTGGATCAAGGCGCATCCGTCGGGCAAGAGCGTGGTGCTCCACGGCGACACCGCGATCCTGTCGTTCTACGACCCGGCGTCGGGGCCGCAGCAGGGCGTGCGTTCCTCCGACATCTTCGTTTACGTCGACGGCCGCTGGCATGCGCTGTATTCGCAGCACAGCGGGTTCGGCAAGGGTTAGCTGTTCACCACGGAATGATTTCGCCGTCGCGGAAAAAGCCACCGGTCGTCGACGATCTCCCGGGCAGGCACGCCGCCCAGACGACGCCTTGCGCGCTTGCGCTGACCGGTCTTCCGCCGGCGCCGCCCATCTCCGTATTGGTCCATCCGGGGCACACCGCATTGACCAGAATCCCGCTGCCAGTCAGCTCCGCTGCCAGCGCACGGGTGTAGCTATTCAACGCGGCCTTCGAGACGCGATAGGCCGGGCAGCATTCGCCGTCGATCGTGCTCGAGGCACAGCCGCTGGACAGGTTGACGATGCGGCCAAAGCCGAACGGTCGCATCAGTGGCAGCATCGCCTCACTCAGCCGCCATGCGCCAAACAGGTTGGTGTCGAGCGCAGCGTGAACGGTGTCAATGTCGATCGATGAAGGTAGCTCACCCATGTCGTAGTAGGAACCGGCATTGTTGACGAGGACGTCCAGACGTCCATAGGTGTTTTCGACATATCGCGCGGCGGCATCGATGTCTTTCTGCTGGGTGACGTCAAGCTTGATCGCCGTTACGTCCGCACCATCAGTACGCAGCCGGCGCGCGGCGCTTTCGCCGAGCGCCAGTTCACGACTGCCCAGCAGCACGGTCATGCCGGTGGCCGCCAGCTGCCGCACGATCTCCACACCCAGTCCGCGGTTGGCGCCGCTGACCAGCGCAATCTGCTGCACCAGCGGTGGGGCGGTGAAGAGCGAAGAGGCGCGCTGCGACTTCCTGCGCGCCGGCGAAGGCGCGGTGTTCATGGCGCGCTGACCAGCGTATCGCAATGCTCGTCAGCACAGGCCTGCCAACCGCCGCCGAGTGCCTTGTACAACGCGATGGCTTGCAGGTTGATACCGGCTTCGGCTTCGGCCAGCTGGTCCTCGGCGCTCAGCTGCGTGCGCTGGGCGTCGAGCAGCTCCAGATAGTCGGTCGCGCCGGCTTCGTAACGAATGCGTGCCAGCTCGGCGGCGCGGGTGCTCTGAGTGGCCTGTTCGTCCAGCTTCTGCACGCGCACGCGTTGCTGGTTGTAGCCGACCAGTGCGTTGTCGACGTCTTCCAGCGCGCCGAGCACGGTGCGCTGATAGTTCGCCTTCGCCTCATCGGCACGCGCCTCGCTGGCCTTTACGCCGGAGCGCACGCGCTGCACATTGAGGCCGGCCCAGCTGATGCTGGGTGCCATCGACCATGCACGCGATTCGGCGCCACCGAAGTCATTGCTGCGCCCGGCAAGAAAGCCGACAAAGCCGCCCAGCGAAATATGCGGAAACCAGTCTGCCTTGGCCACACCGATACGGGCATTTGCTGCCGCGAGTTCGCGCTCCGCGACGCGGATATCAGGCCGGCGTGCCAGCACATCGCCCGCATTGCCGATCGGCAGCGAGGTATCGATCGGATGAAAGGTCTTTGGTGACAGGTCGATATCCAGTTCACCCGGGCGTTCACCCAGCAACACGGCGAGACGGAAGGTGTCAGCTTGCGCCTGAGTCTCCAGCACGGGCAATTGTGCTTCCACGGCGGCTAGCCGCGCGCGGGCGCTGGCGACGTCCTGATCAGAGCCGGTGCCGACATCGGCGCGGCTCTTGATCAGTTTCAGCGAGTCACGCTGGTTGTCGATGTCGCGCCTTGCCACGTCGAGCCGCAGCTGGGTGCCGCGTAAGTCGAAGTAGTGCCGGGCTACCTCGGCGAACAGCGTCACCTGCGCGTCTTGCAGCGAGGCTTCGCCCGCCTGGCTATCAGCGCGTGCGGCCTCGACGGAACGACGCACGCCGCCGAAAAGATCCAGCTCCCAGCTGGCATCAAAGCCGGCCTGATAGTTGGTGATGGTCTCGCGACCGGTGGTGAAGCCGGGCTGCTGTTCGCGGCTGCGCGAGTAGCTGGTCTGCGCCTCGATATCCGGCAGCTGCTGGGAGCGTGCGGTACCGAGCAGTGCGCGTGACTGGTTGAGCCGCGCCAGCGCGATTTTCAGATCCGGACTGTTCTTGGCGGCACGCGTAATCAGCGCACCGAGCGTGGTGTCATTGAACTGTGTCCACCAGTTCGCCTGGAAATTGATCGGCGACTGCTGTGTAGCATCGACACCCTGCAGCGTGACCGGCTTCTCGACCGGGTGTTTATAGTCCGGTCCGACCGTGATGCAACCGGCGAGGAGCAGTGCGCTCGCGAGCGCACTCAAACGGTAAAGGGAAGTCATCTTAGTGTTCCTCGAAAGCGGGTGCCGGCAGCGCGACGTGGCTTGCCTTGCGCGCGGCCCGGCGTGCGGCGCTGTTCTCGCTCCAGCGGCGGATCAGCACGTAGAACAGTGGCGTGAACAACAGGCCGAAGAAGGTGACGCCGAGCATGCCGGAGAACACCGCCACGCCCATTGCGTGACGCATCTCCGCGCCAGCGCCGTGCGACAACACCAGCGGCACCACGCCCATGATGAACGCGAACGAGGTCATCAGGATCGGGCGAAGCCGCAGCCGGGCGGCTTCCAGTACGGCCTGTACGCGGTCCAATCCTTCGAGGATCTGCGCCTCGCGGGCAAACTCCACGATCAGGATCGCGTTCTTGCACGCCAGGCCTACCAGCACGATCAGGCCGATCTGGGTGAAGATATTGTTGTCGCCGCCGCTCAGCCACACCCCGGTAATCGCGGATAGCAAAACCATCGGTACGATCATGATCACCGCCAGCGGCAGGGTCAGGCTTTCGTACAACGAGGCGAGCACTAGAAATACCAGCAGCACCGACAGCGGGAAGACCAGCACCGCGGTATTGCCGGCGAGAATCTGCTGATAGGTCAGCTCGGTCCACTCGAACGACATGCCATTCGGCAGGTTGGCCTTGGCCAGCCGCTCCATCGCATCCTGCGCCTGGCCCGAGCTGTAGCCCGGTGCTGCGCCGCCGTTGATTTCAGCGGTCGGGAAACCGTTGTAATGCTGCACGCGATCCGGACCCACGCTCTGGCGCACGCTGACGAACGAACCCAGCGGCACCATGTCGCCCTTGGCATTGCGCGTCTTCAGCTGAGTGATGTCCTGCGGCTCATGCCGGAAGCCGGGCTCGGCCGAGACATTCACCTGGTACGTGCGACCGAAACGATTGAAGTCGTTGACATAGAGCGAGCCGAGATAGGCCTGCATGGTCTGGTAGACATCACTCAGATCGATACCTTCGGCCTTGGCCTTCTCGCGATCCACGTCGGCATCGATCTGCGGCACACTGACCTGATAGCTGGAGAACAGCCCGGCCAGTGCAGGCTCCTTCTGGCTTGCCGTGATGAGGTTCTGGGTCTGCTTGTACAGTTCCTCGAAACCCTGGTCGCCGCGATCCTCCACCTGCAGGCGGAAGCCGCCGATGGTGCCCAGACCGTTGACCGGTGGCGGCGGGAAGATCGCGATGTATGCCTCCTGGATCGCTGCATATTTCTGTTGCAGCGCTGCCGTGATCGCGCCGGCCGAGAGCGAGGCATCGCGCCTCTCCTCGAACGGTTTCAATGTGACGAAGACAATGCCGGAGTTGTTGCTGTTGGTGAAACCGTTGATCGACAGGCCGGGAAATTCAACGGCACTCTCCACGCCCGGTTGCTGCAGCGCGATGTCACTCATCCGACGAATCACGGCTTCGGAACGATCCAGCGAGGCGGCGTCCGGCAGCTGGGCGAATGACACCAAGTACTGCTTGTCCTGTGCCGGCACGAAACCGGTTGGTACCTTGGCAAAGCCGAACAGGCCAAGTAGCACCAGGCCGCCGTAAAGAATCAGCGCCACCGAACCGGCACGCAGCACCCGCTGCACGCCAGCGACGTAGCCGTTGGCACTGCGCACGAAGAAGCGATTGAACGGACGGAATAGCCATCCAAACGAACGATCGATACCGCGGCTCAGCGCGTCCTTGGGTGCGCCACGCTCTTTCAGCAACAAGGCGGATAGTGCCGGGCTCAGGGTCAGCGAGTTGAATGCCGAGATCACGGTGGAGATTGCGATGGTCAAGGCAAACTGACGATAGAACTCACCGGTCAGGCCGCTGATAAACGCCGCCGGCACAAACACAGCGCACAGCACCAAGGCGGTCGCCACGATCGGGCCGGTGACTTCCTTCATCGCCTGACGCGTGGCGTCCTTTGGCGATAGGCCATGCTCGATATGCCGTTCGACGTTTTCCACCACCACGATGGCGTCATCCACCACAATGCCGATCGCCAGCACCAGTCCGAACAGCGACAGCGCGTTGAGTGAAAAGCCGGCCAGATGCATGACCGCGAACGTACCCACCAGCGACACCGGTACGGCTACCAGCGGGATGATCGAGGCACGCCAGGTCTGCAGGAACAGGATCACGACCAGCACGACCAGCACAATCGCCTCAAACAGCGTGTGCACCACCGCCTCGATCGAGCCGCGCACGAACACGGTCGGATCGTAGACGATCTTGTAGTCGACGCCTTGCGGGAAATCCTTCTTCAATTGCGCCATCGTGCTGCGCACTTCGTCGGAAATGTGGATCGCGTTGGAGCCCGGCCGCGCGAAGATCGGTACCGCCACCGCCGGCTTGTTGTTGAGCAGGCTGCGCAGCGCATAATTGTTTGAGCCCAGTTCCACCCGCGCGACATCGCGCAGGTAAGTCACGCCGCCGTTTGGATCGGTGCGCACGACGATCTTGAGGAATTCGTCCTCGGTGACCAGTCGGCCCTGGGTGTTGATGTTGAGCTGGAAGGCGTTGTTGTTCGGGCCGGGCGATGCATTCAGTGCGCCGGCCGCCACTTCGACGTTCTGCTCGTTGATCGCGTGCACGATGTCACCGGTGGTCAGGCCACGGTTGGCCAGGCGCTGCGGGTCCAGCCATACGCGCATGCTGTATTCGCCGGCGCCGAAAATCTGCACGTCGCCGACACCGTCGAGGCGGGCCAGCTGATCCTTGATGTGCAGGCGCGCATAGTTCGACAGGTACAGCATGTCGTAGCGCTGATTCGGCGAAATCAGGTGCACGACCATGGTGAGGTCGGGTGAGCTTTTCTGTGTCGTCACACCAAGCCGCTGCACTTCTTCCGGCAGCCGCGGCAGTGCCTGCGCCACGCGGTTTTGCACCTGCACCTGGGCATCGTCGAGATTGGTGCCCAGTGCGAATGTCACGGTGAGCGTCATGGCGCCGTCGCTGGTCGATTGCGAGGCCGTGTAGAGCATGCCTTCGACGCCGTTCATCTGTTCTTCGAGCGGCGTGGCGACGGTCTCGCCGATCACTTTCGGATTGGCGCCCGGGTAGCTGGCGTGTACCACCACGGTCGGCGGTACCACTTCGGGGTATTCGCCGATCGGCAGCTGGAATAGCGAGATGGTGCCGGCGATCAGCAATAGCACCGACAGCACGCCGGCGAGGATCGGTCGATCCACAAAATATTGAGCGAGTTTCATCGGATCAGTCCTGCGCGCTGGTCAGCGCATTGCCTTTGGGTGCGCTGCCACCGCCGCCACTCGCCAGTTGATTGGCGTTGGGGTCGAGACTGCGGGTCGCCATGGCGACCTTGGTTGGGTTCACTTCCATGCCGGGGCGCACGTGCTGCAGACCGTTCACGACCACGACATCGCTGGCGCTCAGGCCATCGGTCACCACGCGCAAACCGTCGAGCAACGGACCGGTGGTGATCTTGCGATAGTCGACCTTGCGATCCTTGTCGAGTACGTAGACAAACTTGTTGCCGAGATCAGTGCCGACAGCGCGGTCGTCGATCAACGCACGCGGCTGTTTGCTCTCGCTGCGCAGTTGCATGTGCACGTAGAGGCCGGGGGTGAAGCTGGCATCGGTGTTGTCGAATACGGCGCGCAGACGGATGGTGCCACTGGCCGCGCTCAGCTGGTTGTCGACGAAATCGATGTGGCCGTCGTGCGGGAAGCCGGTTTCATCAGCCAGCGCCATCGCGATCTGGGGAGCTGCACCATGCTCGCGACGCAGGCGATCGAGTTTGAGGTAGCTGTGCTCGTCGACATCGAAATACGCATAAACCGGATTGACGCTGACCACGCTGGTCAATACGTCGTTCGGCGTGACCAGGTTGCCTGCGGTAATCAGCGCATTGCTGACGCGACCGTCGATCGGCGCACGTATCTCGGTGAACTCGCGATTGAGGCGCGCGGTCTCCAGCGCGGCGCTATCCGCGGCAACCTGTCCCTTCGCGCTTTGCGACGCCGTGCTCATGCGGTCGGCTTCTTCGCGCGACACCGCATGCTGATCGAGCAGTTTCTGCGCACGCTGGGCGTTGGCATCGGCCAGCACCAGTTCGGCACGCGCCTGGCCCAGATTGGCCTGTAGCCGATCGACTTCAGCCTGATACGGGCGCGGGTCGATCTGGAACAGCAGTTGGCCTTTCTTGACCAGCGCCCCTTCGGTGAACTGCACACTATCGACGTAACCGCTGACGCGGGGCCGCAGTTGAATCGTGTCGACGGCCTGCAGGCGGCCGGTGAACTCATCGGCATCGCTGATGGTGCGTACCAGGGTCTGTGCGACGGTGACGGATGGCGGTGGTGGCGCGCTGTTGCTCTGGGCGTGGGTCTGGCCGTGTTCGCCGAGTACTGCCCAGCTGCCGATGACCAGCGCAATGGCCAGCGCGAGGGGAATCCAGCGCTTTTTGGTGTGGTTTGTTGACATCATCAATCTCCAGAACAGGGCGCAGGCGGCAGGGCCGTCAGCGAAGGCTGGGAAGAATAGGTGTACCAGTCGGTATAGATAATCCGTTCATCAAGCACTACACTCGTGAGCCAGAATCACGAATCAACGGAAAAACCGCGCTATGGAAGACTTTTCAGCCATATCGACCTTCGTTCGCGTGGTCGAAGCCAAGAGCTTTGCCGCTGCCGCCAGCCAGTTGGGCATGACGCCTTCCGGGGTCAGTCGTGCCGTGGCCCGGCTGGAAACCCAGCTCGGCACCCGACTGTTGTCCCGTTCGACGCGATCGCTGCGGCTGACCGACGACGGTGCGTCATTCCACGCCCGCTGCAAGGAAATCCTGGCCGATCTTGCCGAAGCGACCGAAGCCCTAGGTCACGCGCGCATTCATCCGGTGGGCAAGCTGCGCGTCGCCGCTCATTCGGCGATTGGCCGCTCCGCGCTGATTCCGAATCTGGTCGAGTTCGAGGCGCGCTATCCGGATATCCGGCTCGAACTGGCGATGTGCGATTACCCGTTCGATCTCAACGAAGAAGGCTACGATTGCGCCATCCGCATGGGCGTGCTGGAAGATTCCAGCCTGATCGCGCGCAAGCTTGGCCACTTCAACAACGTGCTGCTCGCTGCGCCCTCCTATCTGGCTCGACATGGAGTGCCGAATACGATTGACGATCTGCGCCAGCACCATTGCATCAACTACGTTTTTCCGAGTACCGGCAAGGCGTATCAGTGGCAGTTCGACACGCCGAGCGGTCGGGTCGAACTGGATATCGATGCGCATATGCTGATCAACGACGGCGAGTCGGTGATTCAGGCGGCGGTCGCCGGCCTGGGCATCATCCAGGTACCGCACTGTCTGGCCGCGGCTGCGTTGGCCAAGGGCGAGCTGGAAATCGTGATGACCGATACGATTTCCACCGGCTCACCGCTGTGGATCGTCTACCCGCAGAAGCGTCATCTATCCGCGCGGGTGCAGGCGTTCATCGAATGGGTCAGCGAGCTGTTCCAGCGCACTTGCGAACCGCAGTGTCTGCTCAATGCGCGGCTAGCCGCAGATGCTGCGACGAAAGAGATCGAGCGAATCGCCGCCTTGGCGTGAGCGACCGGCAGTGGGCGCTATCAGCCGCCCGCCGGCACCAGCAAGAGCAGCGCCAGCCCCAGCACGATGCGGTAGATCGCAAACGCAGTGAAGCGATGGCTGCGGATATAGCCAAGCAGCCACTTCACTGCGACAAAGCCGACGATCAGTGATACCGCAAAGCCGACGACCAATGCGGTCCAGTTTTCGTTCGCGGCGCTACCATCCTTCAACACTTTCAGCAGCTCGTAGCCGGTTGCCGCGTACATGGTCGGGATACCCACCAGAAACGCGAACTCGGTGGCGGCGGCGCGGTTGCTGGTACCGGCCAACATCGCCGTAAAGATGGTTGCGCCCGAACGTGAGGTGCCGGGAAAGACACCAGCGATCATCTGCGCAATGCCGACCAGAATCGCTACACGCCAGGTCACCTGTGTGCGATCGACCTGCCGCGCCGCGATTTGTTCGGCCACGATCATCCACACGCCACCGATCACCAGCGCCCAAGCGACGGGCGTTATTGTCTCGGGCAGCTTGAAGTGAAAGTGCACCACGATGATGGCGCCAAGCACCGAGGTAATGAGAAAACTCACGATCAGCTTCAGCAGATAATCGCGATTGGTCGGTTCGCGCCACTGCGAAAACAGCTGCCAGATGCGCTTCCAGTAAATGAAAGTGATCGCGAGAATCGCGCCCGCCTGGATGCCGACGTTGAACAGATCCGATCGCGCACCCAGCCCGAATTTCTCCGCGATCAGTAGATGGCCGGTGCTGGAAATGGGCAGAAATTCGGTGATGCCTTCGATGATGCCAAGCAAGATAACGTGGATCAAATCAGTCAAGAGAAGCAAGCCTTCGATGAAGCGGCGCGGCCGCAGACAAGGCAGCCTAGCTTAGGTGCAAGCGCTTCGCGAAATCTGCTTAGACACGGCCGCTACAGGGCGATATCGCTGGCCGAACGCGTGCTGCGATGCGCCAAGGTTCGTGGTATTCGTCCCGCCAAGCCGTCGCTGCGACGTCTTCGCCACCGTTGCAGCGGCGGCAACTTCAATACCGGTCCAGGCATGCAGGCGCAGAGGCCCAAAGCAAAATAAGTCGAAAATAATTGCGTCACAGTATTGCAATGCACAAAAAACTGAGGCAGGATCAAGTCGTCAGCAAGGTTTGCAACGTTATGTGCGGCAGCGTCGATTGACGCGCCAGCAGCGTTCGGAAATCTCTCGTCGCAGGGATCTCAGTCAACTATTGGTGCATGGTCGCGCTGCGATGGAACCGCGTCTCTCCGGTTTTGTCGCGCCGACTGTTTGAAACATCGTCCCGTTGAACATTGCCGTCGCTCGCATCGTGGCCGGCGCCCGGGATTGCAGTGGTGCTTTTACGACAAGTCGCCAGCGCCTTGGCAGTTCCGTCGAACAAAACCCCTTGTCGAATCATCAAAACTTCGCTTTTCCGTGTGGTCGCGAAAGCACCGCCGAAGCTGTTTCGTTGCCGATGCGTAAGCCACCTCAGGCGGATCGCCTTGTCGACTTTGTCAAAGTCGCGGTAAGTTATGGACGTCCAGACGTCCATGCGATCTGCGCTTCACACATAAGCCTAGGAGCAACACGATGAGGCGAACGACGCAGTGGCTGCTTGCAAGTGCGGTGATGTTGAGCGATCCGATGGCTGCAATGGCGGATGATGCACCTGAAGCGCCTGCCGACAAGGTCGTCGGTAGCGTGACGGCAACGAACGATTATCTGTTCCGCGGCCTGTCGCAAACCAATCGCAAACCGGCGTTCCAGCCGGGTATCGAGTACGACGATGCCAGCGGCTGGTATGTCGGCACCTGGGGCAGCAACATCAGCTGGTTGTCCGATGCGTCAACGCCAGAAGCGCGCATTTCCAGCAGCCTGGAAATCGATATCTACAGCGGCTATCGCGGCAATCTGAGTCCTGACTGGGCTTATGACGTCGGTCTGTACACGTATTACTACCCCGGTACCTATCCATCAGACTTCACCCGTCCGTACACGACGGAAGCCTATGCATCGCTGACCTGGAAGGGTATTGCGCTGAAGTACTCGTACGCGCTCACCAACCTCTTCGGCTTCCCGGATAGCAAGAACAGCGGCTATGTGGATCTGTCCTACAACGATGAGTTCAGTCCCGGTTGGACCTTGAACTCGCATGTCGGGCATCAGGATGTTTCGAATACGCCGGGTTTTTCCTACACCGACTGGAGGGTGGGCGTGACACGCGCCTGGGCCAATGGTTATTCGATTGGCCTCGGCTACTACGACACGAATGCCAAGCGCAGCGCTTACACCAACGCTGATGGACATTTCGTTGGCCGTGCCACCGAGATTCTCACGCTCAGCAAATCATTTTGATTCGAAAATTTTTGAATAAGGTACTTTTGGACCACCGGCTTTTTGAAAAAGTATTTACCAGCCGCAATGGGTGACCACTGCGGCATCAACGTCTGGAGATAGGCATGAAATTGATCAGCTGCATCATCCGGCCTTACAAGCTGGACGAAGTGCGTGAGGCGTTGACCAATGCCGGTGTCAGTGGCATTACGGTGAGCGAAGTACGCGGCTTCGGACGGCAGAAAGGCCACACCGAACTCTATCGCGGCGCGGAATACGTCGTGGACTTTCTGCCCAAGCTCAAGCTCGAGGTGGTGATTGCCGACGAGTTGCTCGATACGGTGCTGGAGGCCGTTCAGCAGTCGGCGAAAACCGGTAGCGTGGGTGACGGCAAGATATTCATCAGCACCATCGAACAAGTCATCCGCATCCGAACCGGCGAACTCGACGCCGACGCCCTCTAAATCCTGCCCTGCGAGGTTTCCATGAAACAGCTTCTGTTGATCCGCCACTCGCGCAGCCTGCCGGGGTGTATGACGTCATTCGTGTTCTTGTGTCTGCTTCTGCTGGCACCTTCTGCCTTCGCTGCAGCACCCGTGGTCCAGGTGGTCGACAAGGGCGACGTGGCTTGGATGCTTACCTCGACCCTGCTGGTGCTGCTGATGACGGTGCCGGGCCTGGCACTTTTCTACGGCGGCCTGGTGCGTGCAAAGAACGTGCTGTCAGTGCTGATGCAGGTGATGACGGTGTTCTCGATGATCCTGGTGCTGTGGGTCATCTATGGCTACAGCCTGGCGTTCACCGAGGGCAACGCGTTCATTGGCGGCTTCAGCAAGGTGTTCCTGCATGGGGTGACCAAGGACACGCTGTCGGCCACGTTCACCGCCAACGTGTCGCTGCCTGAGTACGTGTTCATCGTGTTCCAGTCCACCTTCGCGGGAATCACGGGTGCACTGATCGTCGGCTCGTTCGCCGAACGCATGCGCTTCCGCGCCGTGCTGGCGTTTACCGCACTGTGGTTCACCTTTGCCTATCTGCCGATCGCGCACATGGTCTGGTTCGGGCCTGACGGCTTCATGTTCGCCAAGGGCGCGCTGGACTTTGCCGGCGGCACCGTGGTGCACATCAATGCCGGTATCGCCGGTCTGGTCGGTGCTTACATGGTGGGTCCGCGACTGGGCTTGGGCAAAGAGTCGATGAAGCCGCACAACGTGACTTTCACCATGGTCGGCGCGGCCCTGCTCTGGGTGGGCTGGTTCGGCTTCAATGCTGGCTCCAACCTGGAAGCCAACAGCGGTGCCGCCCTGGCCTTCATCAACACCTTGCTTGCAACAGCGGCTGCGGTGCTGTCGTGGCTGCTTGTCGAAGTCGTCAAAAGAGGCAAGCCGTCGATGGTCGGTGGTGCTTCCGGCGCTGTTGCCGGCCTGGTCGCCATCACTCCGGCTTGCGGCACGGTGGGTCCGATGGGCTCGCTGGTGATTGGTGCGCTGGCGAGCGTCTTCTGCGTGTGGGGTGTGACCGGGCTGAAGAAGATTCTCAAGGCCGACGACGCGCTCGATGTGTTCGGTGTGCATGGTATCGGCGGCATCGTCGGCGCTTTGCTCACCGGCGTTTTCAGCGCACCGGTGCTCGGCGGTACCGGCTTCGGTACCGGCAACACCACGATTGCCCAGCAGTTGGGTGTGCAGGCGCTCGGCGTGTCGATCACGCTAGTGTGGAGCGGCGTAGTGTCAGTGATCGTCTACCTGATCGTGAAGCTGATCTTCGGACTACGCGTCAGCCCAGAAGCCGAGCGCGAAGGTCTGGATATCAGCTCGCATGGCGAGAGCGCATACGAGGCTTAACCTATCCGACATATCGGTATGGCAGGTTCACGCCTGCTCGGCCTGGGTCTGCCATACCGCATTGCTTCATAATGGTGCAAATAACGTGCAGAATTGCCCGTGTATGATGCGATACGTCACGCTGCAGCCGTCGCCAATGGCGCAACTGCGGATGAAATCGCGGTTTCACGCCATGGCATGACGCTTGCTAAAGCTGCCTGTCACTCACCATCCGAGGTTGTTCGTATGTCCGCCAAGAAAGTGCTCGATCTAATTCAGGAACACGAGGTCGAGTTCGTCGACTTCCGCTTCGCCGACATCCTCGGTGTCCACCATCACGTCAGCTTTCCCGCCCACGCGATCGACGATTCGACGTTCGAAGACGGCAAGATGTTCGACGGTTCGTCGATTTCCGGCTGGAAAGGCATCAACGAGTCGGACATGGTCCTGCTGCCCGATCCGGATACGGCCTATCTCGATCCGTTCAGCGCACACACCCAGCTGGTTCTGCATTGCGACGTGCTCGAGCCGTCGACCATGCAGGCCTATGGCCGCGACCCGCGTTCCATAGCCAAGCGCGGTGAGGCGTTTCTCAAATCCACCGGCATCGCCGACACGGCCTTCTTTGGGCCGGAACCCGAATTCTTCGTCTTCGATTCGGTGCGTTGGCAGAACGACATGGGGCATGCCTTCTACGAGATCACCTCGCAGGAAGCCGCGTGGAGCTCCAAGTACAAGTACGACGGCGACAACACCGGCCATCGCCCCGGCATCAAGGGCGGCTACTTTCCGGTCAGCCCGGTCGATTCGCTGGGCGATCTGCGCGCCGACATGTGCAAGGTGCTGGAGTCGCTCGGTCAAACCGTCGAAGTGCATCACCACGAAGTGGCCAACGCCGGTCAGTGCGAGATCGGCGTCAAGTTCAACACGCTGGTCAAGAAGGCCGATGAGCTGATCACCATGAAGTACGTGGTGAAGAACGTCGCGCATCAGAACGGCAAGACCGTTACCTTCATGCCCAAGCCGATCGTCGGCGACAACGGCAGCGGCATGCACGTGCATCAGTCGCTCAGCAAAGGCGGCGAGAACCTGTTTGCCGGTGACCTTTACGGCGGCCTGTCGCAGACCGCGCTGTGGTACATCGGTGGCATCTTCAAGCATGCCAAGGCGATCAACGCATTCTCCAACTCCACCACCAA
Source organism: Rhodanobacter sp. MP1X3 (assembly GCF_014207165.1). Taxonomy (NCBI): domain Bacteria; kingdom Pseudomonadati; phylum Pseudomonadota; class Gammaproteobacteria; order Lysobacterales; family Rhodanobacteraceae; genus Rhodanobacter; species Rhodanobacter sp. MP1X3. The sequence continues at coordinate 203,905 of NZ_JACHCO010000001.1, forward strand.
CAGCTACAAGCGTCTGGTGCCAGGCTTCGAAGCGCCGGTGATGCTGGCCTATTCGGCACGTAACCGTTCGGCCAGCTGCCGCATCCCGTACGTGGCCAGCCCGAAGGGTCGCCGCATCGAGGTGCGCTTCCCCGATCCGATGCAGTCGGGCTACCTAGTGTTCACCGCGCTGATGATGGCCGGCCTCGACGGCATCATCAACAAGATCGACCCGGGTGCCCCGGCCGACAAGGATCTGTACGACCTGCCGCCGGAAGAAGAGAAGAACATCCCGCAAGTTTGCTCCAGCCTCGATCAGGCACTGGAAGCGCTCGACAAGGATCGCGATTTCCTCAAGGCCGGCGGCGTGTTTACCGACGACTTCCTCGATGCCTATATCGAGTTGAAGATGAAGGAAGTCACCCGCTACCGTGCCAGCACGCACCCGGTCGAGTTCCAGATGTATTACTCGCTCTGACTTCGACGGAAGTCGCAACAAAAAACGGACGCCTCGGCGTCCGTTTTTTATCGTCGATGCCTATGCTCATCGAACACAGGCAGGGTATTCAGGCGATCTCGTCCGAGCCTTCGTTGACGCCTTCGAACAGGAACGTCGACAGATAGCGTTCACCGGTATCCGGCAGCATCGTCAGCAGTACCGAACCGTCCGGCGCATCGCGGGCGACTTCAAGCGCAGCGGCCAGCGTGGCTCCTGCGGAGATGCCGACAAAGATGCCCTCCTTCTGCGCCAGCGCGCGTGCGGTGTCGCGCGCCAGCACGTCATCGACCGGCACGATACGCTCGGCAATCTCGCGGTTCAGCACGCCCGGCAGAAAGTCCGGCGTCCAGCCCTGGATCTTGTGCGGCTGCCATTCCTTGCCGGACAGCAGCGCGGCGCCGGCCGGTTCGGTGGCAATAATTTTTACGTCCGGTCGGGCTAGCTTGAGTACCTCACCCACGCCGGTGATCGTGCCGCCGGTGCCCCAGCCGCTGACGAAATAATCCAGCCGGCGACCGGCGAAATCGCGTAGGATTTCCGGCGCGGTGGTATTGCGGTGGTAGGCGGGGTTGGCCGGATTGTCGAATTGATTGGCAAGAAACCAGCCGTGCTTCTGCGCCAGCTCGGCTGCCTTGCGTACCATGCCGGTGCCACGTTCGGCGGCTGGCGTCAGCAGCACCTTGCCGCCATAGGCGCGGATCAGCTTGCGCCGCTCTATCGAGAATGTTTCGGTCATCACCGCCACAAACGGATAGCCGCGAGCCGCACAGACGGCGGCCAGGGCGACGCCGGTATTGCCAGAGGTGGCTTCCACCACGGTCTGGCCCGGTGTCAGCACACCGCGTTTTTCGGCATCGAGAATGATCGCCAGGGCGAGCCGATCCTTCACCGAACCAGCCGGGTTGAACGCCTCCACCTTGACATAGATCTCGACATGCTTGGGTGCCAGGCGGTGCAGCTTCACCACCGGTGTGTTGCCGATCGTGTCGAGAATGCTTTCGTAGATCATGGTGACTCCGGTGGATGGATAGGGGGTAGGAATCATCGCTCGCCTTGGCGAACGTTTTCGTTATCGACGATGAATCGCACTCAGCAGGTTTCCGCCCATGCGCCGCTCCGGGGCCGGTAGCGTTTTGATCAGCACCTTGCCATGCATCGGCGCAACTGCCGCGCCCACTGGCGCCTGACCAAACCATGCCAGCGACTCTGCCAGCGCAGCCACCTCGCCGAGGATCAGCAGCGCGGGCGAGTGCACGGCATGCGTGGTTGCCCGCTCGGCCAGTTGCGCCAGCGCACCGATGATCACGCGCTGGTCGGCACGCGAGCCGTTCTCGATCAGTGCGAATGGCGTCGACGCGGCTCGGCCGTGCGCGATCAAGTTGGCCTGCAGCGTCGGCAATTCGCCGACCCCCATATAGACCGCCAGCGTCTGTCGCTCCTGCGCCAGTGCTGGCCAATCGAGCGTGTCCATCGATGAGCGGCAGTGCGCGGTGACGAAACGTACCGACTGCGCGTGATCGCGATGCGTCAGCGGTATGCCGGCATACGCAGCGCAGGCCACTGCGGCAGTGATGCCGGGCACCACTTCATAGGGAATGCCATGATCGCGCAGAAATTCCAGCTCCTCGCCACCACGGCCGAATACAAAAGGATCGCCGCCCTTGAGGCGAACCACACGCTTGCCGGCGCGCGCATGTTCGAGCAGCAGCGCATGGATGCCGTCCTGCGTGGTGTGGTGGTTGCCGGCCTGCTTGGCGACCTCGATGCGATCAGCATCGCGTCGCGCCAGATCCAGTACCTCGGTACTCACCAGTCGGTCATGCAGAATCACATCCGCTTCGTTCAGCGCACGCAGCGCACGCAGGGTCAGCAAGCCGGGATCACCGGGCCCGGCACCGACCAGCACCACCGATCCAGAGGCATGCGTCGGAGTCGATGCCAGCAGATGCTCTGCGGCTTCGAGCGCGCGATCCGGTTGCCCTTGTCGCAGCAATCTCGCCACCGGGCCGGTGAAAAGATCCTCGTAGAAGCTCCGTCGGCCGGCCAGGTCGGGATACCGCAGGCGAATGCGCTTGCGTAGCTTTGCCGCCAGTGACGCCAATGCACCGAGTGAATGATCGAGCAGGGTTTCCAGCCGTTCGCGCAGCAGCCGCGCCAACATCGGCGCATCGCCGCCGCTGGAAATGGCGATGGTCAGTGGCGCGCGGTCGATCACCGCCGGCACATGGAAGCTGCATAGCGCCGAGTCATCCACCACATTGACAAAAATCCGTCGCGACTCGGCTAGCGCGGCGACGCGCTTGTTCAATGCGTTGTCCGACGTGGCAGCGATGACCAGCCAGACCGTATCGAGCCACGTATCGTCGAACGGCCCGCTGCGCAGAATGATTCGTCCTTCATCGGCCCAGGCCTGCAGCTGCGGCGTTAACTCGATCGCGTGCACGGTGATCTGCGCTTGTGCATCGAGCAGGGCGGCAATCTTGCGTTCGGCCACGGCACCACCGCCCACCACCAGCACGGCGCGGTGGGCAAGATCGGCGAACAGCGGATACAGCTTCATCGTCACCTGGTGACTAACCTCAGTGGATCGACCACGCTACGAGGCGCGCCAAGGCAAGACAAATGATTTGTTTCGCCTGGCTTATGCCGTGCGGTTATGTCCGGTATGCCGCTTGTGTCATATCCGTTCGGACAGACGTGCAGACGTCTAATCATTTTTGACAGAGCCTTCAGCAAAGGTTTGCGTCACAACCAACCGCCACCCATGGGTAATGGTTGCCAATCAATTTGCGCGGCGACTGGCGCAATAACCATCATTGCGCCAGTCGCCGCGGCTTGCATGTCATCTGGCAGGCAGCTGCCACGATCAGCCGTTGATCAATCCCGTATTGCGCAGCAGCGCGAGAATCTGCCGGGCCAACACCGCCGGCTCCGCCGCGTTGCCATCTACCCGCAGTTCGGGTCGATCCGGCACCTCGTAGGGATCGCTGACGCCGGTGAAGTGGGCGATCTTGCCCGCGCGTGCCTGCGCATACAGGCCCTTGCGATCGCGCGCTTCGCAGACCTCGATGGCGGTGGCAACGTGGATCTCGACGAAGTTGCCGTGCGCCTCGACCAGAGCCCGCACCGTGGCGCGATCATCCGCGAACGGTGCAATCGGTGCGCAGATGGCAATGCCGCCGTGCCGCACGATTTCGCTGGCCACGTAGCCGATGCGGGTGACGTTTGCCGAGCGGTCCTCGCGTGAAAAGCCCAGTCCGCGTGACAGATGCTTGCGCACCTCGTCGCCGTCGAGCACGGTGACCGGACGGCTGGTACGCTCCAGCAGCTGCGCGATCACCGCCTGCGCGATGGTCGATTTGCCCGAGCCCGACAGGCCGGTGAAGAACAGCGCGAAACCGCGCGCCGCTTTCGCCGGATGGCGTTCGCGCAGGATATCCACCACCTCCGGAAAACTGAACCATGCCGGGATCTCGCTGCCTTCGTGCAAATGGCGGCGTAGTTCGGTGCCGGAGATATCGCGCACGTCATCGCCGGCCGTCACGTCGGTGGACGGCAGATATTCATCGCGATTGGCCGCGTATACCATCGCCGGAAACGGCACGATCTGGATACCGAGCTCGTCCTGATGCTGAGTCAGCAACTGCTGCGCATCGAACGGCCCATAGAACGGCCGCCCGCTGGCGTCGTTGCCGGGGCCGGCGTGATCGCGGCCGACGATGAAATGGCTGGCACCGTAATTTTTGCGGATGATCGCGTGCCACAGCGCCTCGCGCGGACCGCCCATGCGCATCGCCAGCGGCAGCAGCGATAGTTTCGCGCTGTCCTGTGGATACTGCGGCAGCAAGGCGCGATAGCAGCGCACGCGGGTGTAGTGATCGACGTCACCGGGCTTGGTCAGTCCGACCACCGGCTGGATCAGCAGCTTGGCACCAACCTGTAGTGCGGCGCGCAGGGTCAGTTCGCGATGCGCGCGATGCATCGGGTTACGCGTCTGGAACGCGACGATGCGACTCCAGCCGTTTTCCGCGAACCACGTGCGCAGGGCGCGCGGCGTATCACGCAGTTCGCTGAAGTCGTGGTGTTCCGGTGGTTGTACACCGCGCAGGCGACCGCCCAGGGCCACCGGCTGCGTCCGCTCGAGCAGTTCGGCGACGCCGGGATGCAGGCGATCGGTGCTGCCGAAAACCTGCTGCGCTTCGTGCAGGCGGTCCGGTCGATAGATATCCTGTACCTCGAGCACGGCCAGCGGTACGCCCTGGCTATCGCGCAGCGCCACTTCGGCACCTGCGGTTATCGTTGCAGCTACGGCCTCGCTGACGTCCAGCGTGATCGGCATCGGCCACAAGGTGCCGTCGGCGAGACGCAGATGCTGGACCACCGACTCGTAGTCACGCTGACCGAGAAAACCATCCAGCGGCGAGAATGCGCCACTCAGCAGCAGTTCGAGATCGCACAGTTGGCGTGGATTGAGATCGATGCCGGGCAGGCTGGCGCTGTGCTGCTTGAGCGCCTCTGCGTCAGCGTGCGGCAGATAGAGTTCTTTCAGCACGCCGCCGTGTGGCGCGATGAGTGAATCGAGCGGAACGGCGTCCGATGTCGGGGCAAGTGCAGTGTGACTCATGGCAAAGGTATCCAGTCGGATGGAGCAGAAAAGTCGGGGTAGAAAGCCGTCGCGTCGCAATGGCCGGTTCGGTTACGCGAGCTTGTGGATGCCACACTCGCGCTTGAGTCCGAAGAAACGGGTGTCCTCGGCTTCCATGCCGGGCTCCCAGCGACGGCTGGTATGCCGGTCGCCGATCGACACGTAACCCTGGTCCCACAGCGGGTGATAGGGAAGGTCGTGTTTTTTCAGATACTCGCCGACGTCGCGATCGGTCCAGTCGGCGATCGGATGGAATTTCCAGCGTTCACCGGGGCGTTCGACAAAGTCGATCTCGGCGCGGCTGCGTGACTGGCTGCGACGCAAACCGGCAAACCAGCCGTGCGCGTCAAGCTCATCCAGTGCGCGCTGCATGGGCTCGACTTTGCGAATGTGGTTGTAGCGATCCAGTCCGTCGACGCCCTGTTCCCACAGGCGTCCGTAGCGCGCCTCCATCCAGCTGATGCCGATGCGCGGACGGTAGACCTTGAGGTTCAGTCCAAGCCGCTCGGTCAGCTCGTCGACAAAGAGGTAGGTTTCGGTGAATAGGTAGCCGGTATCGATCAGCACCACCGGAATATCCGGCCGTTGCCGAGTCACCATGTGCAGCGACACCGCCGCCTGCGCGCCAAAACTGGACGACAGCACGTGTGGGCCCGGCGTATGTTTCAGCGCCCAGGCCACGCGCTCTTCCGCACCCAGCGTGGCCAGTTCCGCGTTGATCCGCGGCAGCGCCTCGGGGTCATGCAGATCGAACGAAGGTTCCAGCCCGCTCATGCCACCACCTGCGAGGCAATGCGCCGCAACGGCAGCGCTGCGAGAACAGCGGCGCGCAGCAGAAAATCGCCAAAGCCTTCCGCGTCGGTACGCTCGGCAGCGTAACGTGCGAACAGCGGGTCAAGCGCGTCGAGGATTGCCGCCTCGTCGATGTTCTCGCGATACACCTGGTTCAATCGCTCACCGTGGAAATCGGCACCCAGGCGCAGGTCATAGCGCCCCGGTCCGCGACCGACCAGGGCGATCTCGCCCAGGTATGGCCGCGAGCAGCCGTTCGGGCAGCCGGATAAACGCAGGAGAATCGGTGCTTCAGTCAGGCCGTGGCGGTCGAGCAGAGACTCGAGTTTCGGTAGCAGCTCCGGTACATAGCGTTCGCTTTCCGCCATTGCCAGTCCGCAGGTCGGCAGGGCAACGCAGGCGACCGCGTGGCGACGGATGCCGCTCTGTTGCAAATAGCCGTCCAGATGATGCTCGCGCACAATCGCGTCGATGCGCGTACGATCGCCGGCCGCGACGTTCGCCACAATCACGTTTTGATTGCAGGTCATGCGGAAGTCGCCGGTGTGCACTTTGGCCAGCTCGCGCAGTCCGGTCAGCCAGCGACGCTCGCCGACGTCGGCCAGACGACCGGATTCGATATGCAGCGTGAGATGCCACTGGCCATCGTGACCTTGTACCCAGCCGTAGCGATCGCCGTTGTGTTCGAAGCTATAAGGGCGCACTGGCGCCAGCGCAAAGGCCAGGCGCGATTCCATCTCGGCCTTGAACGCATCCAGCCCGCGATGATCCAGCGTGTATTTCAGTCGTGCATGTTTGCGCTCGCTGCGGTTACCCCAGTCGCGCTGTACCGTTACCACCGCCTCGGCCACTGCCAACAGCTGATCGGGCGTAATGAAACCAATCAGGCTACCCAGTCGTGGGTAGGTGGAGTCATCGCCATGGGTCACGCCCATGCCGCCACCGATGGCGACGTTGAAACCGCGTAGCGCACCGCCCTCGATGATGGCGATCAGACCCAGGTCCTGCGCAAACACGTCGACATCGTTGAGCGGCGGAATCGCCAGGCCGATCTTGAACTTGCGCGGCAGATACGTTGGTCCGTACAGCGGCTCGTGATCCTTGACCGGCGGTTTGGCAGGCTTCGGTTCGCTGACCAGAGCTTCGCCGTCGAGCCAGATCTCGTGATACGCGTGGGTCTTCGGCGCCAGCTCGTTCGACAGCAGCGTCGCCAGTGCATAGGCCTCGGCATGCGCGGCCGATTCGATCGGGTTGGCCGTACTCACCACGTTGCGCACGACGTCGCCGCAGGCCGCGATGGTGCCGGCCAGTGACGCGTGGATCGCCGCGATGGTCGGCTTGAGGTTGCGCTTGATGATGCCGTGCCATTGAAACGTCTGCCGCGTGGTGATGCGCAGCGTGCCGTTGGCATGTTCACGTGCGATCTGGTCGAACACTAGCCACTGCGCCGGCGTCACCACGCCGCTGGGCAGGCGCGCACGCAGCATGAAGGTGAACGCCGGCTCCAGCTTCTGCTTGCGTCGCTCGTCGCGCAGGTCGCGATCGTCCTGCAGGTAGCTACCATGGAATTTCAGCAGTTTGTTGTCGTCATCGCTGATCGCGCCGGTGATTGGATCGGCCAGACCTTCGACGATGGTGCCGCGCAGAAAGTTGCTGTTCGCCTTGACCCGCTCGAAATCGGACGGTGGTGTGGTAACCGGGATGGAGGTGGTCGTCATATCAGTACACGTCGCGGGCGTAGCGGCCCTGTTGCATGAGATCGGCGAGCCATGCCTTGGCATCGTCGGGAGAGTGGCCGCCATGCGTGGCGATCACATCGAGTAGTGCGGCATGCACGTCCTTTGCCATTTGCGTGGCATCGCCACACACGTAAAGGTGCGCACCGTTCTCCAGCCATGCATACAGCTCGCGCCCGTGTTCACGCAGGCGCTGTTGCACATAGATTTTTTCGGCCGTGTCACGCGAAAAGGCGAGGTCGAGCTTGTGCAGTACGCCGCTCTTCAGCGCGGCCTGCCACTCGGTCTGGTACAGGAAATCCTGTGAAAAATGCCGGTTGCCGAAGAACAGCCAGTTGCGCCCGGTTGCCGCGCTTTCCTGGCGCTCCTGCACAAACGCGCGGAACGGTGCCACACCGGTGCCGGGGCCGATCATGATGATGTCGCGCGACGCATCGGCCGGCAGCCGGAAGCGATCGTTCGATTCGATGAATACCTGCACGACACCGTCTTCGTCGAGCGCGGCCAGAAACGACGATGCTGCGCCCCAGTGTCGGCTGCCGTGTGCTTCGTAATCCACCACGGCCAGGGTCAGATGCACTTCCTCGCCCACCTGTGTCTGGCTGGAGGCGATCGAATACAGCCGTGGCGTCAATGGCCGCAGTGCCGCAACGAGTGCCTGCGCTGACCAAGTCGTCGGATAGCGGCGCAGCAGATCGATCGGCTGTTCGTTGTTCAGCAGTTCGGCCAGCGCGGCCGAATGTTCTGGCTCCAGCGCGTGGGTCAATTCGTCGTGACCGCTGACTGCCGCCAGCGCCACGATAAAGGCGCGGCTGAGCCGGGTGATTTCGCGTTCGCGCTTCAGCCACAGCGCCAACGGCAAGGTACGGCCGTCGTGCATCACGTCGAGTCCGCCGTCCAGCCCCAGCGCATCCAGCCACTGCGCCACCAGTGCCGGCGGATTGTGCGACCACACGCCCAGTGAATCGCCGGGTTGATACTGCAGGCCGGAGCCTTCCAGTGACAGCTCGATATGGAGCAGGTCGCGCCCGCTGTCACGTGCCACAATGCGCTGATTCGCCAGTACGGTGGCTTGGAAAGGCCGTTCGCGCGAGTGCAGGGCTTGTGCGACAGCTTCGTCCTGAACGCGCTGTACGCTATGCAGCGGTGTGACGCTGCTCGCCGTCTTCAGCAGCTCGCGTGCCTGCTCCAGCGTCTTTTCCAGCCAGGGCGTTGCCACCGTCTCGATATCGACATCGGCGGCGCCCAGCGGTGCAAAGCGCGTCGCACCCAGCTCAGTCAGCCGCGCATCGAGTTGGCTTCCGATCGCGCAGAATTCGGCATAGCTCGAATCACCCAGCCCGAGCACCGAAAATTGCAGGGATGGCAGCTTCGGTGCGCGCTTGCCGAGGATGAATTCGACCAGGCCACGCGAATCATCCGGCGGCTCGCCGTCGCCCTGGGTGCTGATCACGATGGCCAGATAGCGCTCTTTCGCCAGCTCGCGCTGTGGATAGGCATCGGCGCGCAGCAGCTTCACCGGCAGGCCGGCGGCCTCGCTACGGCGGGCCAGCTGTTCGGCCAGCCGCTTGGCGTTGCCGGTCTGGCTGCCATAGACGATGGTCAGCGTCGTGGCCGCATTCTTGGCCGGAGCGGCGGCGATTGCGGGGCCGCCACGCTGGGTTTGTGCCGCCAGTGAGGCGCTCCACGCGGCAACCCAGTAAAGCTCGGCCGGCGTCAGGCCCTCGGCCAGCTGATGGAGCTGGTCGAGCTTTCCGGCATCGAGCGTGCCTGCTGGAAGACCCGGGACAACGGCGGCTTTCACAATCTTCTCCTTTAGCCATCCATACGACTAGACGTCCAAACATAAAGATTTCGTTGGCCACGGTAAAAGGATCATTCGGCATGACCATATGCTCTTGGCTTATTTCACAAGGCAACGCTTCATGCGGATACTTCGGGATCCTCACCCTGCGTGCCAGGTGCTGCGATACCGATGTCACCGCTCTCCGAATTTCTTGTCTTCGCGGCCGTCGGTGCGCTCGCCCAACTCGTGGACGGCGCCATCGGCATGGCTTATGGCGTGGTCTGTGCGGCGATGCTGCTGGCGCTGGGCCTGCCGCCATCGGTGGCCAGTGCCAGCGTGCACTACGCGGAAACCTTCACCTGCGGCGCATCCGGTGTCAGCCACCTGATCGCCGGCAATGTACGGCGACGCCTGTTCCTCGGCCTGGTGATTCCCGGTGTCATCGGCGCGGTGATCGGCGCCTACCTGGTCAGCCACTTGCCGGCAGCCTGGATACGCCTCGCGCTGACGCCATACCTGCTCGGCGTAAGCATTTTTCTGTTGTTGCGTGTCCGACAGCGCATACACCACGACGGCAATGACGCGCCAACCACGCATCCCGCCCTGGGTCTGTTTTCCGGTTTTGCCGATGCAGCGGCCGGTGGTGGCTGGAGCGCCCTGACCGTCACCACCCTGATCGCCCGCGGCGCGAGGCCGCGCGTCGTCGTTGGCACCACGCACCTGGCCAAATGCGTGATCAGCGCTGCCGCCAGCGTCACATTTCTGCTGCATGTCGGCGCCACTCAGCCCACGGCCGTGCTCGGACTCATCATCGGTGGCGTGGCCGCCGCCCCGTTCGGGGCACTTTTTGCCCGCCGCCTGCCGGCGCGTGCCGTGACCATGCTCGCCGCGATCGCTGTGCTGGGCCTCGGCCTGAACAATGTGGTGAAGGCGTTTCATTGAGGCGCTCCAACCTCAATATGCGATGATTTGATCGCAGACAACGCGTACTCCGGTAGGCCGGGCTACTTTAGCGTCAGTTAGTTTCAACGAAGACTAGAATGCGCTCAGGAAAGAGGGGACGGATGATGCGCATGCTCAAAGGATTGGCGTGGCTTGTTGGCATCGTGTTGATCGTGCTGGTTCTGGCCTTTGCATGGGGACGCCTGCGTGGGCCAAGCGAACTGCAGAGCAAGGCGTTGGTATTGCTCGATCAGGATATGAAGCCAACGCGTGGCCGTAATGCGTTTCCCGCGATATGGCTTAGTGATTACGATGTGCCGGTGGATCAGATCAATCTGTTGTACGCGCAGGATCGTCAGCGAGTGCATACGTGGGTGACGAAGTTGGAGTCCGAAGGCAGCGTTCCTTCAGATTTCATTGCCCCTTCTGCCGACAAGTATCAGAAGTTGCCGCCGCTCACAGCTGAAGAAAAGAAGTTGACCTGCGGCAACAGAGAAGTGAACTGCTTGAGCAACGTGCGCGCACATCGCGACGAAGTGCGCGCTCTTCTGACGCGGCAATCAGTTCGATTGCGTCACGACGAGGAGTTAGGCAACTACGACTTCGACTGGAACGATCTTCCACCAAATAGTTTTACGCCGTACCCGCCCTATGGCAGCACGCACAACATGTGGCTGACCTCCGCCGCGCTGGATTTCGTCGAGGGGAAATCCACCTCGGCGCTTCAGCAGGCATGTACAAATATCGCTAACCTGCGACGTCTGCATGGACACGAAAATACCTTGGTTGGGACGATGGTCAACGCGGTTCGGATGGAAGCTGTCGCCAACGTATTTGTCCACATGGTTAGCGAATTGCCGGTCGATCAGCAACTTCCTGATACGTGCGCCGAAGCTTTTGCCACCGTCGGTCTTGATGATGTGAATCTATGCGCCAGCATGCAGTGGGAATTTCGCGTTGTAGTTGGAGAAATTGATCTGGCTGACAGAACAAAGAAGCCAACCCGATGGCTGAACAATCTGATTTTTTCCAAGATCGGCACGCAGCGCCAGAAGGCAGCGCAATTTGGATGGATATGCAGCGACAGAGCGCATCGGCAATTGCTGGATGATCACCGATTTGCAGTAACAGATTTTCCGTCAGAAGCCGATGTGTTCGATTGGCTTTCCAACGCTTCCGGTAGCGTTCTTGTCTTTATTCCCCAGCCGGTTTACGCCGATTATCTGAACTGCCAGGAGGACGCTGCCGCCACGCTTCGGCTCGTTGCGACCATTCTCTGGCTGCGACAAACCTACGGTAGTGGAAAGACCTTGGCCGAGCGATTGCCGCAGCGGCCCGTGTGGATGCGTATCACCGATGACCGCGGGTTGCAGTTGTCCAGCGACGGTCGCAGCCTGCATATGGGTTATCACGGGCCCGGCAAAACCGGCATCATTGATTGGCCGCTGCCAGCAGGCTTGTAGCCAAACGCAATTCGACACAGCAGCCTGGTCGGTGCCATTTACGAGCCCATCGTTGGTGACAAGCAGGCATCTTTTGCACCAAGGCTAACTCTATGCTCGTTTCAACTTGCGCGCCTTAGCTTACGCACCTGACGTGCTTGAGCCGGAACGCCCAGGTCGTTCGCGACATATTGCACCAGCTGGCGAGTGGCCAGATCGACGGTGACGAAGTCATCGGGTGTTTTGGTGTCAACACCGTCGCTTGCTGGATGATATTCCACACGCAATTGGCTGGCGGTCACGATGAGTCGCAGGTAGCCGTAATTCTTGTCGTCGTAATTTTCCATCACCACCTGGTCGGTGGTGGCGGATGCCTTTTGAATGATCTGAGGTGCGCGCAATACAGGCGCGCCTGGCGTACTCAGCTTCTGCACATTGTGCCCGCCATTGCCGCAGACCACGTACGGAATCTGTGTGTCATCGGATCGGCGGGTGCGCGTGAAGCGTTGGTAGTTGTGGGCATGACCAGACAGGAAAGCATGCGGCCATACGCCCACTTCGTCGCACAGCGTATCGACTTGCTTCAGCAACTCGATGCTCCAGCCATGTATGGACACGGTATACGGTGGATGATGATCGGCGAACAGCAGCGCGCCGGTGAATTTCTCCTGCTTGACTCGTTGCAGCGCCGCCTTGATGAAGGCCAACTGTGCATTGCCAATCGTGCTGTCGGCAATCACGCCGGGATCTTCCAATGTATTGCTGTACAACACGATGATGCGCACGAAAGGCGCTTCGAAAGTGAAGAATACGCCAGGCTGGATTTGCGCCGTACGCGAAAGACCGCCCGCTTCCGGCGTCACGATGAATCCTTCCGCACAGAAGTTGCGTAGATAAGCATCGAGCGTCGTAGCGTGCGCCAGCGGCGACACCATGCCGTCGTGATTACCGGCTGCGGCCAGGATCGGGGCCGGATAGTCGCGATACGGATCGTAGAACTGGTCGTAGTAGTAACTCGCCTCGCCGAAGCTGTAGACGACATCGCCGAGCAGCAGATTGAACTGCGGTACTTCACGCGGGTCGCTCTCCTGGAAATCGCTGGTCATCTTGTCTGCCACCTGGCTCTGTGTAGCCGGTCCGCGCGTACTGCCGCAATCGCCAGTGGAATGAAATACCAACTGGCCATTCTGCGAGATACGCTTGATGGCAGCCGCATTGCCTCCCATGACTTGTCCCAGTGTCAGCTGCGGCTCGACTCCTCCGCGCGGCAGCGGAAACGGCAACGGTAGCAACTTGTGTTGCTTGTTGAGCTGGTCGATTGCTGCATAGGCCGGCCCGTCCGAAGGATGATTGACCCGGAAGGTAGTTGGATCGGGCGTGGGTTGTGGTTGTGCGAATACTGGCTGACCAACATCACGAACAGGATGTGCGTAGGCAGCGGCGCTGCCTGTGATGGCCGGTATGGCTGTAACTGGCTTGGCCGACTTGCTCTTGCGCGGTGTTCCTTTTTTAGTTCGTTTCATGGCGATTCTCCGCAGAATGGGGAATTCTTTGAAAAGTCGTTGTCGTGACGTCCGCGCACTAACTCATCCGCTTGGCGTACACGCCGTGTTGAGTGTGAGCGCCGATACTGGTTAGGCATCGGCGCTCCGTCAAACGGTCAACTCAAGATCACTCAGTGCCAGCCGAACTTGGGAATCTCCGCATCGGGTGTGAACGACACACCACGAAGCGTTTCGCCGAAGTCCGCAGCACGCAACGTGACGAACTTCTCCTGCGCTGCCACCGATGCGCTGGTGTTTTTCACGTCATCAGTGATCGCAACGAGGCGGTTCGGATCGGCGCCCACATCGCCGTTACCGCTGATGGTGGAGGTGATGGCCCAGATGGTTACGTGGCCAAAGCCATCAACGTGACCGGTGATGTTGCGCAGGCCGTCGGTTGCTGGTGCCCAGGGCAGGCTGGTGCCGGGATTATTGCCGGTTGGATAATTCCGCACGACGTAGGGCTGACCCAGGCCAAGATTGGTCTGCAGCGTATAAGCCAGCGACCAACTCTTGCTGGTCGTGTTGAACACCCACTTTTGCAGGCCAGCCGTCGTCTGCGCGGCAGCGTGCGTGTACAGATCGGTGCCTCCGGTATAGCCGTCACCTTCGTCAGCGACGTACAGCGTGTTCGCATCCGCAAACCAGACACCGAAGGGATAGCTTAGCGTCGTCGCCGTCTTTACTGGCGTGCTCGGGAAGCCGGCGAGCACGCACATATTGGTCGGCAGGCCCGTGGTCTGAAGCGTGGCTGCGTTGTAGCTCAGCGGCGCGCTGGGAAGCGGCGCGCCGGCGACCGGTACGCCAACGCCTTTCGGGCATGCCGTGCCTGTGGTGTCGACGAAGTAAACCGTGTTGACACCGTTGCTGCCGCTGCCTTTGGTGTAATAGACCACATCGTTGAATACGGTCATGCCGCGGAAGTTGTCGTCCTTGCCGATCTTGTCGGCTTTGTCGCCGAGCGCCGCGATCGAGAAGCTTGCCAGCGGTGTGGTCGTACCCGGCGTCTGTGCCACTTCGCGCAGATTCGCTGGTGTAATGAACTGCGCTCCGGCGCCAAGAATCACCCCGTTGGGCTGCGGATTGCTGCCGTCGCCGGCGTTGCCGCTGGTATAGAAATAGTTGGCACCATGGCGATCGTTCAAGATCGCCTGGCGACCGTTGTTGCCGCTGTATGCATTGGTTTCGGTGAAATCGAAATTACCGTTGCCATCCACCGTTGCCACAGCGCGATAGAAATTCTCGCCCACCGGATTGGTTGGATCGACTGCACCCGGTGTGTTGGAGTTGGAGACATCCACCGCATTCACCGGTGCGACGTAGCCCATGAACGTGAGGTACTTGTGATTGAGCGAGAGATGCAGACCAATTTCAGACTTTGAGCTGAAGCTGGTGACCAGCTGACCGGCCGGAGAATACGGATGCACGCTGTTAGGCACCTCCAGCGAGTTGATCAACCAGCCGTTGGGTGTGACCTGATCCAGATAGATACGCGAGGTGATACCGAACGCAGGGTCATACAAGACGTCGTTCCACACATAGGGATAGGTGCCGTCGTACGGCGCACCCGTCGAAGCACTGCAACCACCCGTGGTCGCAGCGCAGTTGATCGGCAGAATCTGTCCCACTTGCACGTTGCTCGCGTTGTTGTCGTAGACACTGCGACTGACCACCAAGTTACCCGGCCAGAAATGGAAGCTCTGCTCAGGCGAAAAATCATTGGCACAAGCGATGCTGCTTGCCGCAAGCGTGGTAAACGTCAAAGCCGTCAGCAGAAGCCGACGGTTGAAACGGCTGGACAGAATCTTCGTCATCGTTATCTCCGAATTGGGTTTGAGCAAAGGTCAAACGCACGCACATAGCTCATTCAAAGTAGCGACGGTCAATGAAGTATTTTTGACAATGGATTGATGATTGAACGTGCAACGAGACGCATACGCATTCGAAATATATTTCGCCAGGCAAACGGAATGCTAAGCGGGCTGGTGCGAGCAAGTGGATCAATCCCACGGCACGTGCAGATGGCCGTTCGAGCGCCTGATCACGAGTGCCTTTCTATGGCTTGCATCGCAAACAACAGGCAAAAAGAAACCCCGCTTGGGACGGGGTTTTAATTGGAGAGTGCGCGGCACTATAGCGTTCCAATGTGACAGCTTCGCTTGGTTCTGCGCCGGTCATACCCGGCGCTACTCAGAAAGAACGTTCACCGCGAACCCAGACATGCCGCACGATGGGTAAGCCATCCACGGCCCGCATGCGCACTACGTCCGCACGATAGCCGGGTTTGAGCTGACCACGATCGCTGAGACCGAGCACCTTTGCCGGATTGCCTGCGACCGTGGCGACGGCGCGCGGCATGGACCAGCCTGCCTGGGTGTGCAGCATGAAGGCACCATGCAACAGACTGGCCGGCACGTAATCGGATGACAGCAGATCGAGACGATCAGCCTTGGCCAGCTCCAGTGCAGCGACATTGCCGGAATGCGAACCACCACGCACCACGTTGGGAGCCCCCATGACCGTGGACAAGCCGAGCTCGCGGGCGGCATCGGCGGCAACCTGCGTCGTGGGAAATTCGGAAATCGTCACGCCAATGCGTTGGGCATGCGCCACTTGCTGCGCATCGGTGTCGTCGTGGCTGGCCAGCACGACGTCTCTGCCGCGGACGAGGTCGAGCACCGCTTTTTCGTGACGCGCGCTATAGCTGGCCTGTTGATCGACACGACGCTTCACGACCTCGGCGAATTCGTCCTCGGTCCATGTCGTGTGATTCTTGCTGTAGTACTTGCGGTACTGCTGGATGTCGCGGTACTGGCGCTGTCCCGGTGTGTGATCCATCAACGACAGCAGGCGCACGCTGTTGTGGTTCATCAGTGGTTCCAGCGCCTCGAGCAGTCGCGGGTAGGCGAGCTCGCAGCGCAGGTGGATCCAGTGATCAGCACGCAGTGCGCCGCTGGCCTGGCCGGCGAGGATGGCATCGTAGGTGCTGCGCAGCGTCTCGATGCGCACGCTTTCCTCTTCCAGGTCGCCCACCGACAAGGCATCGAACACGGTGGTGATGCCGGAGGCGACGATTTGCGCGTCATGGGTAAGTACGGCCGGAAGCGCTGGCCAGATCACACCGGCGCGTGGCATCAGGTGTTTTTCGAGGTTATCGGTATGCAGTTCGATCAGGCCGGGAATCACGTAATCGCCATCACAATCGATGGCGCCGGGAGCCTGCGTCGATCCTTCATCCACGAGCCGAATAAAGCCATTTCGGGCAATCAAAGTGCCGTGCACGACGCTATCGTCGAGCACGATACGGGCATTGGTCAGAACGAAATCATTCATAAAAGAGCCGATGAGTTGAGATCAGGCGATCTGGAGAGGATGCATGGGAAACAGGCGCGTTGCGACGCGGTCGCGCATGTCCTCGTCGTGGAAAATGCCGAGTACCGCGGAGCCGGCCACGCGCGCCTCTTCCAGCAGTTCGGCGACGACGCTGCGGTTGTCCGCGTCAAGCGAGGCCGTCGGCTCATCCAGCAGCAGTAGTGGGCGCGACACGATCAGGCCGCGGGCGATGTTCACGCGCTGCTGTTCGCCGCCAGAGAACGTGCCAGGCGGCAATCGCCATAGGCGCTCGGGAACATTCAGCCGATGCAACAGTGCGCCGGCACGTTGCCGCGCTTCGGGCATGGACAAACCCGCTTCGATCAGCGGTTCGGCAACGATGTCCAGCGCCGGCACACGCGGAATGACCCGTAAAAACTGGCTGACGTAGCCCAGCGTGCGCCGACGTACCTCTAGCACTTGATGCGGTGTGGCCTCGGCGAGATCGAGCCAGTCGCCGTCGTGACGCACGCGAACCGCGCCACGGCTTGGCCGATAGTTCGCATAGATCACGCGCAGCAAGCTGCTTTTGCCCGCGCCGGAGGGGCCTGACAGCACCACGCATTCGCCGGCGTGCAGGGTCAGCTCGACATCATCGAGCACATCGAGACGGGCGCCATGCTGATGATGCAGTTCGAACGATTTGCCCAGGCCGCGTAGTTCGAGCATGGGCGAGGCGAAAGCAGTGACAAGAGGCGCGGCGATGGCGGAGGCGGTCATGGCAGAAGCGGTCATGTGGTCAGCACCGAGGAAACGAGCAATTGGGTATAGGGGTGCTGCGGGTCGTCGAGAATCTGATCGGTGAGCCCGGTTTCGACGACGCGGCCGCCTTGCATCACCATCGTACGTGCGGCCAGCAGACGCGCCACGGCGAGATCATGGGTGACCATCACTGCAGCCAACCCGAGTTCATTCACCAGCCGACGCAGCAGGTCGAGAATGCGTGCCTGCACCGACACATCGAGGCCCGCTGTCGGCTCATCCATGAACACCAATCGTGGCTGGGTGACCAGGGTGCGGGCGATCTGCAGGCGTTGTTGCATGCCGCCGGAGAAGGCCGTCGGCGCATCGTCGATCCGCGCCGGATCGATCTCGACCCGTTCCAGCCAGCCTTTGGCGATATCGCGCAGCTGACCGTAATTGCGCATGCCCATGGCCATTAGTCGTTCGGCCACGTTGGCACCGGCGCTGACGTTGAGGCGCAGGCCATCGCGAGGATTCTGGGTAACGAACCCCCATTCCTCGCGAGCCAGGCGCCGGCGGTTGGCCTCGCTCAGTTCCTCCAGATCCAGCCAGTCGCCATCGCGCTGGTGGTAGCGCACTGAACCCGAACTTGGAGCGAGTTGTGCCGCGGCAGTCTTGAGCAGGGTCGATTTACCTGAGCCCGACTCGCCGACGATGCAAAGCAACTCGCCTGGATGAAGATCGAAGCTCACGTCCTGACAGCCGATACGCTGACCGTAGTGATGGCTCAAGCCACGTACTTGCAGCAGGGCGCTCATGCGGCATGCTCCGTGCGACGCTGGCCGCAGTAATCGGTGTCGGAGCAGACGAACATGCGCGCGCCACGATCGTCCACGACCACCTCATCCAGATAGCTTTCATCCGAGCCGCACAGTTCGCACTGGTGCTCCCAGCGCTGGATCTCGAATGGATGATCGTCAAAGGCAAGGCTTTCGACCTTCGTGTATGGCGGAATTGCATACAGCCGCTTCTCACGACCTGCGCCAAACAGCATCAGCGCTGGCGAGTGGTCGAGCTTGGGATTGTCGAACTTCGGGATCGGCGACGGCGAAGTGAGAAAGCGGCCATCGACCAGCACGGGATAGTCGTAGCTGGTGGCAATGTGCCCGTACTGGGCGATGTCTTCGTACAACTTCACGTGCATCAATCCGTAGTCGGCCAGCGCATGCAGGGTGCGGGTTTCGGCCTCGCGTGGTTCCAGTGTGCGCAGCGGTTCCGGCTCGGGTACCTGGAACACCAGGATCTGATCTTCCCGCAGCGGTGTTTCAGGAATGCGGTGGCGGGTCTGGATCACGCTCGCCTCCGTCGTGCGCTCGGTGGTTGCCACTCCGGCCACGCGGGCAAAAAAGCGGCGGATATTCACCGCATTGGTGGTGTCGTCGGCGCCCTGGTCGATCACCTTCAGTACGTCGTCCGGTCCCAACAGCGCTGCCGTGAGCTGGATGCCGCCGGTGCCCCAGCCATACGGCAGTGGCATTTCGCGGCTGCCGAACGGCACCTGATAGCCGGGAATGGCCACCGCCTTGAGCAGGGCGCGGCGCAACATGCGCTTGGTGTTCTCATCGAGGAAGGCAAAGTTGTAGTTCGACGTCATGACGAGGTCTCCTGCGTCGCTGTTTCCTCGGCTTTGAGGTGCTGGGCGTGTTGTTTGCTCAGCGTGCGCAGCAGCGACAACTCGGCCTGAAAGTCCACGTAGTGCGGCAGTTTCAGGTGCTGCACGAAGCCGGAGGCCTCCACGCTATCCGAATGCGACAACACGAACTCCTGGTTTTGCGCGGGCGCATACGCAGGTTCGCCGAGCTCGTCGCAACGCAGTGTACGGTCGACCAGTGCCATCGACATCGCCTTGCGTTCGCCTTCGCCCATGCACAGGCCATAGCCGCGAGTGAACTGCGGCGGCAAGCCGTTGCCGCCATGAAACTGATTGATCATCTGGCACTCGGTCAAAGTGATCGAGCCGATCTCGATGGCGAAGCCAAGTTCTTCCGGGCAGATCACAACGTCGACTTCGCCCATGCGGATTTCGCCGGCGAAAGGATGGCTCTCGGCATACCCACGCTGGGTGGAATAGGCCATGCCCAGCAGAAACCCCTCGTCACCGCGCGCGAGGTTTTGCAGGCGGGTGGCGCGATCGGCCGGAAACATCAACGGTTCACGGGTGAGGTCGATGGGTTCGGGATCGACGCCGGCATCGATGCGTTCGATCAATGCTTCGGCATCGAGAAGATCAAGCACGCGTGGCATGGTGTCTGGCAGCGGTGCCTCGGCCTGCAGCGGGCTGGTCGGCGCAGTCGATTCGAACTCAAGCAGGCGCTGGGTGTAGTCGTAGGTCGGGCCGAGCACCTGGCCGCCAGGGACATCTTTGAAGGTGCCGGAGACGCGACGACGTACGCGCATCGCATTGGTATCCAGCGGCTGGGTGTAACCAAATCGAGGCAGCGTGGTGCGATAGGCGCGCAACAGAAAAATCGCCTCAAGCATGTCGCCGGCAGCCTGGCGCATTGCCAGCGCAGCGAGCTCTTCGTCGTACAGGGAGCCTTCCTGCATGACGCGGGCAACGCCCAGTCGCAGTTGTTCGCGGATCTGATCCAGCGACAATTCGGGTACGGTCAGATCGCCACGACGTGCTTCGGCGAGCAATTGCAGTGAGCGGGTAATGGCCTGCTCGCCACCTTTCACGGCAACGTACATTCAATCCTCCAAAACACGGGTCGTGCGTGGCAGCGCGGCCATGCGCTGGCCTGAGATAAAGATCAGATCGACGCCTAATGGCAGCTGTGCGCTCATCGCAGCGCGCTGCTGCCAGAACTCGCCTGGCAAGCCTTCGATCAACAGCTGTTCGACATCGCGGATACCGGGGCCAGCGAAGCGCT
The DNA here is from genome assembly GCF_014207165.1 of Rhodanobacter sp. MP1X3. Classification (NCBI taxonomy): domain Bacteria; kingdom Pseudomonadati; phylum Pseudomonadota; class Gammaproteobacteria; order Lysobacterales; family Rhodanobacteraceae; genus Rhodanobacter; species Rhodanobacter sp. MP1X3. The sequence goes on from NZ_JACHCO010000001.1 coordinate 224,259, forward strand.
TGCCGGCGTTACCGCGAAAGCCATCGACTTGGATGATCAGCGTGGCCGAACGGTCCGGATAGCGCAGATCGCCATGGGCAAACATCGTCAACGGTGGCATCGACGCCGGTTCGGTGATCAGTGCGAAATCCGCATCGGCAGGGTCCTGCACCAGCCGGACGCCGGCGTGGAAGCGCAAATGCGTTGCCACCGCATCATTGGACTGTTGCAGCCAAAGGGTCGTGTCGGCATCGCACAGGGTGAGCAAGGCAGCCATGCTCGCCGGCAGGATCGGCGCCGGCGCCGGTGCCAATACAGGCATGGCGCGTGGAGCGATGGGGCGGGCCATGGCCTGCAGCAATTCGCGAAAGTTGCGCTGGCTGTCGAATACGGGATGGGTGAAGGCGGCAAGCATCATTCGCCCCGCACCACCGTAAAGAATTCCACCTTGCTGGCAGCGGCCTTGCGACTGGCAGCCTCGCGACGCCGGTTCAGGGATTGACGCAGGGGCTCCACGACCTGTGCCTGCAAGCGCGGGGCTTGCTCGGCATCCTGCATCAAGGCATCGGCACAGGCGGCCAGTTCGGCGTGACGACTGTTACTGCCGCGCACCCATGCATGACCGATCCGTTCACCGATTTGCACGCTACAGCGGGTCACGCTGACCTCGCCGAGATTGAACTGCGGACCGGTGCCACCGACACGGCCGCGCAGCATGTACAGGCCGGTCTGCGGTGGGCGCAGCCAGGTGGTGGCATCGACGGGAGGCGCGAACGCTTCCATGGCTGTCGCCAGTTCGGCCGGTTCGGCTTGTGCCAGCAATGACATCCATTGCGCGCGCGCCAGGTGGGTGGGGGTGTCCATGGTTCGTTCCTAGGCTTGTCACAATTGTCTAGTTATCTATACAGACCGGGACGCGGAGTCCCGTTGCAGTGCATTCCAGCAGATCAGCGTGCCGCTGCCATGACGGTGAATAGACAGGTGAGCGAGGTCGTATGAGCGAAATAGAGCGCGGACGCGGGGTGGCGCTATGGAGCCAGATTGGCGACATCCTGGCTGAAGACATTCTCAAGGGCCGGTTGCGGCAGGGCGAGATGCTGCCATCAGCGCAGGAGCTGGCGACCCGTTTCGAGGTCAACCGGCACACCGTGCGCCGAGCCATGGCTGCATTGGAACAGCGCAATCTCGTGCGCACCGAGCAGGGGCGCGGCACCTTCGTACAGGAACAGACGCTGGACTACGCGATCAGCCGGCGCACCCGCTTCACCCAGAACATGCGCAACCTCAATGTCGACACGGAAATTGAGTTTCTGGAGGACGCACGCGAGATTCCGCCGACGCAGGTGGCCGAGGCGCTGGGCCTGGGGCGCAACGAATATGTCTACCGCATCGATACCCTGAGTCATGCCGACGGACACATCGTCGACCACAGCACGGCGTACTTCCCGGCGGCACGCTTTCCCGGCCTGCCGGCGGTGTATCGGCGCACACGGTCGGTCACCAAGACCCTGAATGAGTTCGGCATCAACGACTACATGCGCAAGCACACACGTGTCTCCGCGCGCTTGCCCGAAGCCACGACGGCACGACTGATGAAGCAACCGCCGGGGCGACCCGTGCTGCATGTGCAGTCGATCAACGCCGATCCGCGTGGCGTGCCAGTGCAGTACGGCATCACCCGCTTCTCCGGCGACTGGGTGCAGCTCGTCTTGATGGCGGACGATTGATGCGCTACGCGATTTACTACTGCCCCGCCGCCGACACTGCACTGGGGCGCCTGGGTCATGACTGGCTAACGGCATCGAGCCGTCTGCCGGGTGTCAGTACGGAGCGTCGGGATGCCTTGCTGGCCGATGTACGCCGTTACGGTTGGCACGCGACGATCCGCGCACCGTTCACGCCGGTAGTGGGCGTTACCCATGACGATGTGCGTTGCGCCGTGACGGCGCTGGCGCACGTCTTCGGGTCGTTCGAATTGTCATTGCGACTCGATCGGCTGGCTGACTTTCTTGTGCTGCGCCCGACTATGGACGGCGGTCAGGAACGCGCGCTGGCCGCGGTTTGCCTCGACGTATTGAAACCCTTGTGCGCACCGCTGGCGGGCGAGGCGTTGCAGCGCCGCAGTGCCGGTCTCGATGCGGATGAACTCGCCTTGCTGCAAAAACATGGCTACCCCTACGTGCTCGATCGCTATCGTTTTCACCTGACCTTGTCCGCGCCTGCAAGCGAGCCTGAAGAGCAGGCGATGTGCCAGTGGTTTGAATCGCGTGTGGCCGCGCTGCCGCCGACGCGAATCGATGCGTTGTCGATCTGTCGTGAAGCCACGCCAGGTGCAGCGTTCGAGTTGCTCGAACGGATTCCGTTGATCGCGTCGGGCATGGAGCACACGAGGTGAATGAAGGACGCTTGTATTACGTGATGGGTCCATCGGGCGCAGGCAAGGACAGCGTGCTTGCCTGGGTCCGTGCGCATGGTGTTTCGCACGACATGCTTTGTGCACACCGCTACATCACCCGACCGGCGCATGCCGGCGGCGAAAATCATGTGGCGCTGAGCGAGGCGGAGTTTCTGCTGCGTGCAGCGCGCGGTCTGTTCGCGCTGACCTGGCAAGCGCATGGGCTGCACTACGGCATTGGCCGCGAAATCCAGCACTGGCTGGAACGCGGCGCCAAGGTATTGGTGAACGGTTCGCGCGATGCCTATCCGCAGGCACGTGAACGCTTTCCTTCGTTGCAGTCGGTGGTGATCACTGCCAGTCGCGAAACCATCGCTGCGCGTCTTGCGGCGCGCGGTCGTGAGAGCGATGCGGATATTGCCCAACGGCTGGCGCGCCGCGATGCCTATCAGGCGCCACCTGGTGCGCTGGTTATCCACAACGACGGCAGCCTCGCCGACGCCGGCGCCACCTTATTGAAAGCCATAACGCAACCGCACTGAGTCGAGAAGGCGACGTTGTTGACGAGGTCCCTGGATGCGATGACTCAGGCGAGTGTCGGCATCACGGCTGGCATATCGGCACGCCGGGTCTTGGCCTTGAAATAGAAGGCCGAACTGAGGGTAATCAGCATGCCGATGCTCGACAGCGCAACCACGGTACTGGCATAGAACGCGGCCCACGACAGATGCACGCCGCTGAATTCCTTGAACAGAATGATGGCGACGCTGCCCATATACCCACTGGCATCGGAGATATACATGATGAAACCGACGTTGCCGGCCACCTGGAAACTCGCCAGCATGCGTTCGAAAAACGTGCAGTTGTACGGCACGTAAGCGAGGTACAGGCCAAAACCGCTGCCACCGACCCACCACACCGGATCGATCAGCCCCATGCCGTGCAGCCAGGTGGTGATCAACGCAATGGCGAAGCCGCCGAAAATCATCACGTGGTTGAGCATCAATGCCTTGAAATTATCGCGTACGGCCATCGTGCAGGCGGTGATCAACAACACGGCGATCGCGATCGGTACTTCGGTCTGTGTGAATACCGCCGCGCTGTTACCACGGCCAAGGTCGGCCCAGATCTCGGCCGCGAAATTGTCGCGAAAATCGCGCATCACGGTGAGTGCGACGTACGCCATCACGATCATGACCACAGCAGGTAGAAAACGCGCCAGAAACGCGCTGCGGCTCTTCGCATCCATCGGCATGCGCGCGCTGCGAGCGGCCATATCCTCGGCACTGGGTGCAGGCAAACGTTCGAGCATCCAGGTAGCGAGGCAGAGTGGTGGCACGAACACCAGGCCCGTGACAAAAGGCATCCAGAACTCGCTGACTCCGTACCTCACCATGAGGTATTTGCCCACGGTTTTCACCACTCCGGACGCGACGATAAAGCTGGCGCACATGAAGGCACCCATCAGCTCAGTGCCGCGCCGGCCCTCGATGTAACCGAATATCACGCCCCACACCATGCCCAGCGGCAATCCGTTGAGAAACAGGCAGGCGATATTCCACGGTGCCGGAATCAGCGCAAAGCCAAGCAGCGCCAGCCAGGAAAAGCCGATCAATCCGGCCAGCGCGCGGGCACGATTCTGCCGCTGCATCTCGGCGATCCAGGTAATGCCCCGAACCTTGCTGAGCATGTAACCGAAGACCTGGGCGATGACCAGCCACACCTTGTAATCGACGCCGGCGAAATGCAGGCCGGTAAATTCGGCTGCCGTGAACGGCTTGCGGAACGCATACATCGAGGCATAGGCCAGGAACGCAGCGCCGCCGGCGAGCAGATTGATCGCCATCCGATGACGATATTGGCCAGAAAGCCAGGAGGCGACGCGCATGCAGACAACCCTCGACAGAATGCCGAGCATGTTGTGGCTGCCACATGACAGCGTCGTGGCGATGTCTAGGCCGGAGCCAGGATCTGGCGCTCTACGGAGCAAACATCACGACCCTGCATGCCAAAAGGCGAGCTCGCGCATTGCAGAAACGCTACTCAAGCGTGTCTGGAAAACACCTTATCTCCCCCGTTGGACACAGAGGCAGGGGAGCATGCCTATGCCGAGTCACCCATCAGTGTGACACGCTGAAATTGACTGGGCCGGCCAGGCTGCTGTAACCGTTGTTGTACAAGAAATAGGCGGTGTAATTGCCCGGCGACAGACTTGACGTGTTGAAAGCGACGTTGCCATTGGCCGTGGGAACGGCTTGCCAGACGACCGAGGCTTCAGATCCCGGTGTATCACCAGCGCTATAGATTCCCACCCAATTGGTCGCGCTTGACGTGGCGCTAGTCGCCGAATAGTTGAATACGATGTTTGCACCCTGCGGCACCGTCGATATCGTGGCAGTCAAGGTTGGTGTGGTCGACGTGGGTGTTGCTGGTGCGAACGCATCATTGATCGGCGTAGCGTAGGCGTCGTTGGCGGTAAACGCAGGGAGTCCCAACGCCTGCTCGATGGTGCGGCCCGTGCTGAAGTGGTTGTAACTCACGGAGCTTCCATAACCTGGCCGTACCAGGCCCTGCGAGTCCACCAGAATCGTTGCAATGTGATTGCCCAGCTCAGGAAACGCCAAAGGGTCCGAGGACTCATCCCAGGTAAGGACAAGCAGCGAACGCTGGCTGGTCCATGCGGGAGAGTTGAAGATCGGTTGCAGTGTCTGCTTCAACCATCCGTCTTGTACCTGCAAGCTCAACGACGATCCGTCGCCGGGTGCTTCGCCATCGTAGTAGTCGTCTGCCGCCAACCACGCAAAGTTCGGCGTAGTGGCTGCGGATTGCAGGTCACTGGTCAGTTGCGTCGTATCAAAAAGATGGACTTGGCAGCGCGGTAAATTGTTGCTGATGTCGGTGAAATTGATGAACGGAAGCTCATCGGCTTCGAATTCCGAGTCGTACGTATTGGTCGTGTTGCACGGAGTACCCATGCCCTGCCCATAGCCTTTCCAGGTCTTGCCGACGGCTTCGAGGCTGTCGCCAAGATTTGCCGTAGTGACATGGATGTTCGGGTAATAAATGGCTCCTTCGTCGAAATTGCTGCCGCCCGCGATGGCCAGGTAGTTTTGATCACTGGGATGGTAGGTTCCGCTGTAACCCATCAACAACGTGCCGCGATTGGCCAAGCTGTTCATAAAGGGCGCATCGGTCGTATCGCCGATGACTTGATCGAAGCTGGTGTTCTCCATCATGACCAAAAACACATGGTCATACTTAGGCACCGTAGACACCGGCGCGGTCAGAACCGGTGCGGGTACGGGCGTCGACAGGGTCAGTGACAGATTGTCGGCATAACTGTCGTTGTAGGAGTCATCGGGCGAGTCGAGAAACTGCACCAACACCATGATCGAACGGGTGCCTTTGGGCAGCGTGTTGCTGATCGAACGCGCCAGAAAAGCGTTGCTGTAATTGCGTTGAGACGCGGTCACCGTGGGCATCTGCGCTGCTGATCCCAACGGCAGGCCATTCGCATCAAGAAAAGTCGCGCTTACTTGGGTGTACGCGCCGTAATACTCATAGCCACCCAGCCAGCCGGAGAGCGTGTAAGTCGTCGTACCGGCATCGATAGCCGCACTGGCCATCGATACATCGACGGTTTGAGTCAACGCTGAGTTGCCGTAGGGGCCCGCAGCGATGAAGGCGTTGCCGCGCGCCGGCGTGCTGGGTGTAGTGAAATCACCGACCGAGTAACACACCGCGCTCGGATTGCCCTGAAGTACGGTCCAACCAGGAACAGTCGTGACCGCTTCCCAGTCCGGGGTGCATGCAGCGGCTTCGCCGTCGCCATCAACCAGCAGATTGACACCGGAGTAAGTTGTTGGCGCTGCTGCAGCAATAACGCTGATCGGATACGCCGTAATGACCAACAGTGCTGCACGCAGAGCCGTTCCATGCCATTTCTTCATGGTCAATCATCTGTAGGCGCCCATCATTGGACGACTTAATCTGAAAGCTTTGCACTACGCGCAGATGACGGTTCCTGGACAATTCAACTGCCATGTATGGTGATGAATTACTTCGACTGAGCGCTGCATCAGCCAAGTGCAAACGCCAGTCGACTGCGCGCTGTCGCCAGGTCAACGGCGCGCAGAGATTTGGTGTCGAATGGTTAGCTGCTCGCATTTCCCCAAGGCTATTGGCGCCCGCTTTGCACCTCGATGACTTGCTGGTAACTCGGCCGGTTTTCCCATGGCATGGGCTGGGCAGGCAACGCACTGAAATCGGTTGGCGCGATCTCGTCGTAGGTTTCCACCGTGGCATTGCTGTCGCCGGCCATGTTGGGTAACTGGGTGCCGTTCCAATTGGCCATGTTCGAGATGCCGCCGAGATCGCTGATGGCGCTATCCAGCGCAGCAAGTACAGCATTGCGGCAATCAGTCAGCAGACCGGTGCCGGCGCATTTAAGCGTTTGGTAGTTGCTATGGCCAGGGGTGTTGAGCGCCATTTGCAACATCCGGTACATCGGCTGGTACCAGCCATACTCGTAGGCGGAACCTTGTGCACGTGGAGCGTCCTGGCGACAGAGCAGCACACTGCTGACGCAGCCACCGCTGAGTGATGCGGCGTCCTTATAAGGATCAAGCGCGTTGAGCTGCGAGGTTACCGTGGTCATCAGATGCAGATACCAGGCATCCATCAGTACCACGGCGGGCTGATTGTCGTAGGTGGTTTTGCCAGCGGTACCGAGGGTACGCGAACGGCGCCAGGCACCGAGACCCGGATTGCCGTTGATCCAGGCATTCGAGCTGCCATTCAAGGTGATGCCGTCGGAGGCAACGCCGGCCAGCCAGTTCCGCATTAATGCACCGGCTTGCATCTCGTCAGTGTTAAGCGAACCCTGCTGCATGATCTGCAGTAACAGCGGCAGCAGTTCCTGACCGCGTAGGTCGACATAGCCGGCGTCGGCCATGATTTCCTCGACATTGGCAAAATTGAATTTCTTGCCCGTGGCGAGGAAGTTCTGAAAGCGGACTGGCTCAATGTCGATGCGATGGATCGCGGCCCAATTGTAGTGATCGTCCGCCGCCCACCAGCCGGTCGCCGGCGAGTTGTTCCAGCTGGTGATGAAACCCTCGGGTGGATTCACCACCTGGGGATGCTGGGCGTAGGTCAGGTAGTTCTGCCACTCGTAGTAGCCACCGTTGAGTGGGCCGCCGTTCTTCGCGACCGGCACCGTGCGGCTAGGGAAAGGTACGTCACCACCGGCGCTGCTGAAGTAGCCGGGGTTATTTCGCAGGTAGCTGCTATCGCCGGCCCATTCAAAACGGCCATCGCCCCAGGAGGGCAGTTCCGGCGACTGTCCCGGATCGCGGACCGGCAGCAGACCGGTGGCGATGTAGCCGACATCTTTCTTGTCGACGTAGAGCCAATTGAAAGTGCCGGTATAGCCGTTCATCAGATGCTGGAAACTGCTCGCCCCGTTCACTGTCGGCGTCGAAACGAGTGCGAACATGGCCGTGCCATCCAGCTCACCGAAAAAGTTCGAGCGTTGCAGCGAGATGGCCACCGGCGCGCCATTGACCGTGGCGGTAGCGAACACCGGCCCGTAGTGGGTACGCAGAATGTAGCGATGCACCGCCTGCGGCAACAGCGAGCCGCCGGAAGCATCGGAAGCCAGTGTCGGCGTCGCCGTCCAGCTATCGGTGCGCTCGTAGAAACGGCGACACGACGGTCCCTTGCCGTCACCCAGGTCGTACAGATAGCCGTCAGCGCTGGGGAAGCCATTCACCAGCTTCAACGAAGGCGTCGAGCCATTCATGTTGCACATTTTGGAGACGCGGGTATCGACGATATCGCTGTCGTTGGAGGTCGCGCTCCAGGCATAGTCCACGCCACGGCCGATCAGCGCGTAAGGGATGCCGACGACGCCCATGCCGCGGCCATCAAAGTCCGTCGGTGTGCCGCCGGTGGAGTGCACCGCGAATTCCCAGATCAGGTGAGGTTGAAAGTAACCTATCTGCGGCCCCATCACGCCGATGGGGTGACCATCGACGGTATTGGCTGCCGTCACTGCCATCCAGTTGGACATGCTAAGCGGCATGCCCATGTTGCTCAGGGCATTGTGCAGCTTTGTGTAGGGGCCCATCGCAAGCTGGACCTGCGGATGTTTGCCGAACGGAGATTGGCGCGCTGGCGTCGCTGCCGTGGGCTTGCTCTTCGAGCTGACCAGCAGCTGGGCAAGGGTCTTGATGTTTTCACCGGCGCTGTTGCCACCTTGTCGGCCGTCGTCAAGCAGCATATGCGCCAGAAGCGTTCGGCTGGCGTTATTCGCACTTGCCACGACCGTGGTGGGAGTCGGTGGTAAATTCTCGTTGACGCCGTTGGCGTCGTAAGTATCAAAAACCTGGTAACTGCCCACGTCCCAGATGGCGGTACCTGCCGGCAGGGTCTGCGGGCAAGCTTCATTGAGGGTGGCGGGAGATTCCTGAAAGCGTGCGCTGACGGTGCGCGTGGCCTGTGGGTCGTTGGCATGGCGCAGGTCGCGCCACATTTGACAGGCGGCCACCGGTAGATTCAGGTTGCCGGAGGTGACGGTGGGATCCAGTTGCTGCAAGAAGCTTTCATTGGCGACTTCACCACCGCCGCCGACGGCGAAGATGGACTGAAGTAAAGTGACCGAGGCGACGACGTCGTTGCGAGTAAAGGCCGCGGGTGGAAACCCACCGTTCTTGAGTTCCGCGTATTCCGGTGGAATTTTCGAAAAGTTCTTGCCGAAGATCCAGAGTGTCGAGATATAGGCGTTGATCCCGGCAACGTACCCATCGACGTCCTGCAACATCATTACACCGAGGTTGCCGAATTTGGCCGGAACCTGGTTGACCATCTGCGTCAGTTCGTTCTCGCTATAGCCGGCAGTGTTCGTTATGGCGGCGTCATACTGGTAGAACTCCGGCGCCGGCCCAAGGAACTGGCTGAGCTGGCCGCGACCGAAATGGCGCAAGATGTCGAGCATCCATAGACGATCTTCGGCGGCAGCATAGCCGACACCGAACATGGAGTCCTGGCGATTGCTGGCGGTGATGAAGGGCACGCCCCAGCCATCGCGTTGAATGGTAACCGTGCCGCCGTAGCTGGTGGTCAGGGTCTCGGTGGAAGTCACCGTGTCCGGGGTCAAGCCGTCGTGCTTGAAATAGTTGCAGCCCTGATTCGAGGATGCGACGTGCTGCGAGATATTTGTAGGTGGCGCGCACGGTGTCGTCGTCAGACCTTGCTGTGCGTAGCTGAGATCGCCGTAGAGCGTGGCCTGGTCGTTGTAGTACCAGGGATAGACAGCGGGTGTGCCCGCTACCGGCAGGCCGACGCCACCCGCCGAATTGCCATTGCTGCCGGGGACGGCGATGTTCAAGTAGATGCTGTTGCCGTCGCCCGAAGAACTGCTTTGCGGTGAGCCGAAGCTGTTGGTGGACAAGGCCAGCAGCAACACCATGCCGCCAATAAGACTGCGTTTGTTCATTACCGTCTCCCCGCCAGAGTCCATGCCATGGTTGGTGCATGGAAATCGTTTCCGGCGAAGCGCGATATGGCATCGTGTTCCCCGGCGCCGACATGAATCTTGGCTTTTTCTCAACGCATTCCCGAACGATGCGCCAAGCGGCATGTCTCCCCTCTCATGATGAATCGCCAAGGGTGGGTATGCGTGAGGACAAATCGGGTCGATTCAGAATCTGACCGCCGACACTGCCGCTATTGCTGAAACTGGCTTGCCAGTTCTATCGAAGGTGTTGCCTTGCAGCGCAGCATGAGCGCGGTGTGTGTCGCGTTATTGGGACTAATTAGGTCAATTGAAGATGCCATGCGCTGCTGTGCTCGGCGTCACTTAAAGTGCACCACGATCAACCCATTCAATGGTGCGCACATGTACTTGTTCGCCAGCCGTATGGTGGGTGAGATCCCTATCGCGTAGTTGGCATGTTCGATTGAAATGGTAGTGCCTCACGCAAATCAACGGAGAATGGTATGCGCAAATTCGCAAGCTTGTTCACCCTGTTCGTGCTGGCCATGACGATGGTTTTGCCAACATCGGCTCAGACACTTCCCGGTTCCATCCAATTGATTGCGACACCGGATGGTTTTCAGCTGGGTGCATATGTTTCTGTTCCAACGGGTCATGGAAGCGGGCCATTTCCATTGATCGTGATGCCCTCCAGTTGGGGGATTTCGTACATCGAGTACGTCGGACAGGCCAATGTATTGGCCAACGATGGTTACATCGTGGTTAGCTATAGTTCGCGCGGCTTTGATACGTTTTGTGGGATTAACCCATCGTGTGGATATATCGATATCGCCGGGCCGCTCACCGTAGGTGACGTCAGCACGGTCATCGATTGGGCGCTAGCCCATACCCCGGCTGATCCGAACAACATTGGTGTCTCGGGCATTTCCTACGGCGCGGGAACGGGCCTTCTCGCTGCCGAGCATGACCCACGCATCAAGGCAGTGGCTGCGATGAGCGGCTGGGCCAACCTTGGGGCCTCGCTCGATGCCAATCAGACACCGAGCGCGCAGGGTATTGGGGTGCTGTCACTGGACAGTTACCTTGGCAAGCCCGGACCGTTGGTGCAGCAGATGAACCAGGACGTTCTGGCCGGCAATTTCGAAGGAGCCATTCAGACCGTGCTGCCGGTTGCGGCGATACGTGACCCGTCAAGCATGATCGCTCAGCTCAATACGAATCATCCGGCGGTCTTTCTGGCCAACGATTTCGAGGACAGTCTGTTTGTGCCGAGCCAGCTGATCAGTTTCTATAACCAGCTTACGGTACCGAAGATGATCATGTTTTCGCACGGCGATCATGCGACGGCTGAAGAGCTCGGCGCAGTGGGCCTGCCCAATGAAGTGTATGCCGCGGCAACGAACTGGTTCGATCACTACTTGAAGGGTGTGGACAACGGCGTCAATACCCAGCCACCGGTGCAGCTCAAGTCACAGACCAATATATGGAGCAGCTACGCCAACTGGAATGCAGTACAGCAAGGTGCAGTCACTTATAACCTGACCCAGCCAAGCGGTGCTCTTTTCCCCACGGGTAGCTTGTCATCCAGTGCCAGCAACAGCTGGCAGTACGGCATTATTGGTGGGTATCCGACTACTGCGACGTCGGGTGTGGCAATGCTCAGCGGTGTGCTGACAGGCTACTTGCAGCTGCCTCCAGCGGTCGAGCTGGCTACGATTTTTCGCGCGAACGCCGCCGTCTGGACGGGACCGGTCTTTACCCGAACCCAGAATGTCATCGGACTGCCGTCGCTGCAAATCACGGTAACCCCGAGTACTCCACAGCTCACGCTGGTTGCCTATCTCTACAGCGTCGATCCGTGGACGGGACTGGGCGAGTTGATTAGCCAAAAGCCTTACACCCTTCTCAATGCAACACCGGGTGTGCCGCAGATCATCGACATGAATCTGGAAGCGACAAACTGGGAAATCGATGCGGGTCGGCAACTGGCGTTGGTCATCGATACTGCGGATCTGCGTTATGCCGGTGTCACACCGCTAAACAGCCATGTCACTTTCGGCTCTTCGGCAGCATCGCCTTCGACGCTGACGGTTTCATTGCATTGAAGTAGAGCCCATTCAGCCGGCTCCTTGGCAACACGCGGCAGGGCAGCTTCTTGCTCTGCCGCTAGGGATCATTTCAAAGACTGATAGCGAAGCTGCGGATCGCTACAGTCCGAAATTTGTTTGCAGAACAATCTCACGCATAGCACTCGCTCTGACGAGTGCCACTGCTTTATACAAGCCTCTTCTCAACCGGAGAAGACGCATCGGCACTAGACAACCAGGCGGAGGGGTCTGTTTCTTGTCTGCAGCTTGTGACGCCATTGGCAATCGCCTGAAACGTCTTTGCGTTGTGCTACCCGTAAGCTGGAACGCGGCAGCGGTTAACCCAACCTGGAGAGCTGATGTGAGCGATATCGACGATATCAAGCGGCGGCGGTTTCTGAAAATGACGGCAGGGGCAGCCGGTGGGCTGACGGTCATGTCCATGTTGCCACCGGCCATACGTGAGGCATTGGCGACACCTGCAGCCAAGGTGACCGGCACCATCAATGACGTGCAACACGTCGTGATCTTCATGCAGGAAAACCGTTCGTTCGATCACTACTACGGCAGCCGACCCGGTGTGCGCGGCTTGAACGATCCCGTGCCGCCGCCGCTGCCCAGTACCACGTTGACCGCGAATAACGTGTGGCACCAACCGTACACCGGCAACGCCGCGGGTTACATGCTGCCGTTCCATATGGATACGACGACGACCAGCGCGACCTGCGTCGGCGCGTCGTCGATGGGCTTTACTGTCGATACGGAAATGGTCAACGGCGGCAAGTTCAACGCGTGGAACACGGCCCGCTCGGCAGGCATGGGTATGGGGTTCTATGATCGCAACGACCTGCCTTTCTACTACGCGCTGGCCGACAGCTTCACTATCTGCGACCAGTACTTCTGCTCCGTCCTGACCGACACCAATCCGAATCGCCTGTTCTTGTTCACTGGCAGCAACGGTCTCTCGGTCGGTCAAACGCCGGTACTGGACGACACCGAATCCAGCTCGGGCTGGACCTGGACCACTTATGCCGAGCGGCTGCAGTCGGCCGGCGTCAGCTGGAAGGTTTATCAGGAAACCGACAATTTCGACGACAACGCGTTGGCGTGGTTCGCCAACTTCAAGAACGCCGCATCCGGATCGGCGCTCTACGATCAGGGCATGGCTACGGTTTCGAACATCGTGACGGCCTTCCAGAGCGACGTCACCAACAACACCTTGCCGCAGGTATCGTGGATCGTCGCACCGAGCACGTTATCGGAGCATCCAAGCTACCAGCCGCCGGATGGTGAAAACCTCAGCGCGCAACTGATCGCCGCGCTGGCTTCCAATCCCAGCGTATACGCCAACACTGTCTTCATCCTCAATTACGACGAGAACGGTGGCTTCTTCGATCACATCCCGCCGCCGTGTCCGCCTTCGAGCATTCAAGGCGGTCTGTCCACGGTCAGCACGGCGGGCGAACTCACCACGGTCAACGAGTCGGGTGGCACTATCAGCTCCTCGCCGATCGGCCTCGGCTTCCGCGTACCGATGATCATCATTTCACCGTGGACTTACGGTGGCCGGGTATGTTCGCAGGTGTTCGACCATACCTCGGTATTGCAATTTCTCGAGCAGCGTTTCGGTGTCACCGAGCCCAACATCAGCGCATGGCGCCGTGCAGTCTGCGGCGATCTCACCTCGGCATTCAATTTCAGTGGCGACAATACAACCTGGCCGAGTCTACCTTCGACCGCGAACTACGTTTCACAGTCGAGCACGGAATGCTCCACGCTACCCGCCCCGACGGTGCCGACCACGCAGACCATGCCGACGGGCGAATCGGGCACCTATCCGGCGTGTGCGCTCCCGTACATTTTGGATGCTCAAGGCAGCATCAACATCTCGGCAAATCAGTTCGACATCAATTTCATCAACAACGGCACGGTTGGCGCGGTCTTTCAGGTCTACGCATTCAATCGCAGCAGCTACTCAGGCCCCTGGACTTACACCGTGGGAGCCGCCGACAGCGTCTCCGATTACTGGAATGGCAGCGTCTTTACCAGTGGCACCTACGCACTGGAAGTGCATGGACCGAATGGCTTCATGCGTCATTGGCAGGGCAGCGCCAAGTCGGCTTCGGTGATGCCCGAAACAAAGATCACCTATAACCCCACCGGCAACAGCATTCAGTTGACCATGACGAATGCGGGCACAAGTAGTTGCACGATGACGGTCACTAACGGCTACAACACCGAAGATGTGCGCATCTATACGGTGAAAGCCGGCGGTAGCGTGAGCGATACCTGGAACCTCGGCAGCAACGCCAACTGGTATGACCTCAAAGCGACCGTTTCCGGACTGAGCAACTGGTCACGGCGTCTGGCCGGCCATATGGAAAACGGCTTGAGCAGTACCACCGAACCGCCGCATTGAGTGAGCAGAAACATCAGGTGCCGAGGCAGCCCGTGCCGAGTCTTGATGGGCTGCCTCGACTTGTCCTTGCGCAGATACACTTGCAAGCAAGGCAAGGTGCGATGAAATCTCACAAACATCTCAGGCAGGCGTTGCCGCCCTTCGAGACTTAGGCAAATGAATCGCAACAAGTGGACCACTGCGGTCGCGTGCCTGCGCGATTTGCACTCAAAATTTGGTGCCTGGCAACTTTTTCTCCTGGCTGCGCTGATTCTTTTCAGTGTTCAACGAACCTGCGCCGCAACCGACTTTTACGTTGATCCTGATTCAGCTCCTGCCAGATGGGCGCTTAGCCATCCCGGAGACCCGCAGGCCACACGGATCAAGGAATTCATTGCCGACGTACCCATGGCCCGCTGGTTTGGCAACTGGAGCGGCGATACGCGCAAGGCGGTCGAAGCATTCGTGGATGCGGCTGACGAAGTGCATCAGATGCCTATCCTTGTGACCTACAACATTCCCGACCGTGACTGTGGAGGGGATTCGGCCGGCGGTGCCGCCAGCGCATCGTCGTATCGTGACTGGATCAATGCGTTATCGCGTGGCATTGGCGGAAAGAAAGCCATCGTTGTGATCGAGCCCGACTC
Source organism: Rhodanobacter sp. MP1X3 (assembly GCF_014207165.1). Taxonomy (NCBI): domain Bacteria; kingdom Pseudomonadati; phylum Pseudomonadota; class Gammaproteobacteria; order Lysobacterales; family Rhodanobacteraceae; genus Rhodanobacter; species Rhodanobacter sp. MP1X3. The sequence goes on from NZ_JACHCO010000001.1 coordinate 239,263, forward strand.
GCTTGCCCAACTCGGTTGTTTCAAGACCGATGAGAGACGGAATACGCGACTCGACCTGCTGCATTATGCGGTATCGCAGCTTCGCCATAACGCGCCGGCGGCAGACATCTATCTCGATGCGGGAAATGCGCACTGGATTGCCGCGGACGTCATGGCGCAGCGCCTGCATGCGGCGGATATAAGCGACGCGAAAGGATTCTCATTGAACGTATCGAATTTCTATAACACCGATCGATCACTGGCTTATGCCAATGCAGTGAACGTCGAATTGGGAAAATTATTCGGCTATAGAAAATCCGTCATCATCGACACGAGCCGAAACGGTAATGGGTCGATTGGCCAGTGGTGCAATCCCGCCGGGAGTAAAATCGGCATTCGGACGGGTTACGTTTCCAATGACGTGCTGCTTGCGTGGATCAAGGCGCCTGGCAATTCCGATGGTGCCTGCGGAATTGCCCCGACGATACGCGCCGGAGTCTTTAGCCCAGAGTTGGCCAATCGGCTGATCGATGGACGTTGAATGTAAAGAAAATGACTCAGCCATCGGTCACCTCTACTTCTGAGTGACTCGGAAAAGCGCGGACACGACAGCACCGTGCTTACCCAAGCAGTTGGGCAAGTAACAGACAGACGTTCTATGGCGACGCCATCACCGGACGTGTCGGAACGGCACCACTCCTCACTGCAGCAATCCACGCATCGATACGTGTCTCGAGCACATCCAGTGGCAGTGCGCCGCCACTCAGGATCTGATCGTGGAAAGCCCGGATATCAAACCGATCGCCGAGTGCCTTTTTCGCCCGCTCGCGCAGTTCGAGCATTTTCAGCTGACCGACCTTGTAGGCCAGTGCCTGGCCCGGCCAGGTGATGTAACGGTCGGTCTCGGACTGGATATCTGATTCATCCACGCTCGAATGGGCGCGGAAAAAATCCACCATCTGCTGGCGCGTCCAGTGTTTATAGTGCACGCCGGTATCCAGCACCAGGCGATCGGCGCGCCACAGCTCACCGGTTAGACGGCCATAGTCGGACAGCGGATCCTTGTAGAAGCCGATGTCCTTGCCGAGGCGTTCGGCATACAGCGCCCAGCCTTCGATGTAGGCGGTGTAATCCGCTTGCTGGCGAAACGGCGGCAATCCGGGCAGTGTCTGCGCGATCGAAAGCTGCAGGTGATGACCGGGGATGCCTTCGTGATACGCCACCGATTCCATATCCACCGTGGTGCGGTTGGCGAAGTCGCCGGTGTTGACGATGAGCTGGCCCGGCCGCGAACCATCCGGCGTGCCCTGTTGATACGAAGCGATCTGGAACCCTTTTTCGCGCCAGGCCTCGACCGGCACCACCTGGAGCTGAGTCCGGGGCAGCAAGCTGAATAGTTTGGGTAACTGTGGCTGCATCTGCGCAATGAAGCCGCGATAGCGGTCGAGAATGTCCTGGCGCGATTTGGCATGTACTTTCGGATCGCTCTTCAGTGCCGCGCGAAAGCTGGCCAGGTCGCGGTAACCCTGCGCTCTCGCTATGACCGTCATCTCCGTTTCGATGCGCTTCACCTCGGACAATCCGAGCGCATAAATCTGCTCGGGGGTTTGCCTGGTGGTGGTCATCTGCTCGACGTCGAAGCGATAAATCTCGTCACCCTTGGGCAGCTGCCATATACCCGGCTGGCTGCGCCCATGCGGCGCATAATCCGTCGTTACGAATTCACCCAGCTTGCGATAAGCAGGCCGCACATCGTTGTCGATTGCGGCGATGATCGCGTCACGCAGACGCTTTCGATCGACCGCCGACACGCTATCTGGAAAATGCTGCAGTGGACTGGCGAAGGCGCTGTCGGCACCGGCTGGCTTGGCGATGCCGTCGATCTGCACGGCCACTTTTTCCAGCAGAAACTGCGGCGGCATCAAGCCGTCGCGCATACCTTGCCGCGCAACTTCCGTGGTCTGCTCCAGCACGCTAGGAATCGCCTTAAGGCGAGCCAGGTAATCTTCGTATTCCCTGGTGCTGTCGAACGGAATCGAGCTGATCAAGCCGGGCAATTGCAGCTGCACGCCGTGATGGTAATCCAGCGGCATTTCGTACAATTTCAGATCAACACCACGCAGATTTTCCTTCAGTTGTCGCACCATCAACTGCTGGTTGAGTTTCTCTTCTTCCGGGAAACCGGCGGTATCGATCGCCTCGAAGCGCTTGAGGAAATCCACCGTTACTTTGCGCTCGCTTTGCACGTGTGCCAGCGAGGCATCACTCCAGCGGTCGTTGTAACGCAGATCGCCAAGGACAGTGGCGGATTCCGGATTTGTTTCCAGTTGGTGCTGCCACTGTTCAGCCAGCAGCGCATCGAGTTCCTTCACCCGCTGCGATACGTCTGCATCTGCGGCCTGTACCGGCACGATGCAAACCACGCAGCTTAAAAAGACGGCGAATACCGACCATCGTTCGACCTTCATCGTATTCTCCAAATCAAGGTTTCTCAGCGTCCGTTACAAGCCGACGCTGCAATGGCTCTTGTTTCCACGAGGCTTGTGACTGTGGCATCGGCTGATTTTCAACGCGTTGCCATACGGACACGGCGACGCTGTCGCTGCCAGGCTGGGCTGGCACCTGATAGCTCAGTTCGTCGCCGGACAAGATGTAAGGCCGGACTTGCACGGTTCCGTTCCAGCGCTGGATGTAGGACAGATCGATGCGAAAGGTAATGGTGTGCGCTGCAGGATCGAGGCTGACGTGGCCATAGTGCGTGCTGGCAAGCTCGGAAGGCTTGAATTCCTTGCGCACTCCCTTCTCGTCGGTAGCGAAGGTCGCCTCATTGCTACGGAAGACTTGCAGGGAATAGCTGCCCCCCGTAGCGATCACCAAAATGCCCTTGGGTTGCGATCCGAAGCCAAAGGTCTTGTTGCCGTCCTTGTGCAGGTCGTATGCCGCCTTAAGGGTCCAGGTGCCTGCAAGTGATGGTGTCGTGTTGCCGTTATCCGCCGCGGTAGCGATAAAGCTGGCGAACAACGTCGATAACAAAAGTCCTGACAAGAAACGCATTCGGCGTGCTCCGTTACATAGTGCAAAACATCGTAGAGAACGCGGGTAAGTCTCGACAGATGCAATCCGATATTTCTGAGATGCGCATCTTCAATACCGCCGAGGCGGCTCATATCATTTTGCGATGGCTGAAATACGTGGACAAGGATGTTTCGGCGCACGGTTGCAAACTACCCTTTGCTCATCTGCTGCGGAGGAGGTTATCGCGCATGAGGCATCCAAATCACAAACCGGGCAAAACAGAGACGCAACACGTGCTCCCATGGTGGGAGGGACCTATGCCTCTGGTAAAAGCGAATGCTTCACTGCGTCTATTCACGAGACTCATTGAGTTTCGACGAGCGAAACGTGCGAGAAATCGCAGCTCCTTGTCAGGGAACAATGTTGACCTCGATCGATAGTTCGTTTCGGCCGCGTCGTCAGGCCTGAGCCAGGCTCTTGAAGGCTATACCCAGAATATGCAAAGCGTTGCGTGAGCGACGATCATTGAGAGCGGTATACAGCACCGCTTCCTGGGTGGGTAATGCGGGCAGCGACAACAGGGGGCCGATATCGGTGGTGCCTGCAGGTGCTGCCCGTCGCGCTAGTACGGCAATAGCAAGTCCGGCCGCGGCCGCTGCACCGACCACGGAAGCACCTTTGCCGATGAAGACTTCCGACCAGGCAATGCCGGCTTGATCGAGCGCTTGTACCGCTCCTGCCCGAATACTGCATGACTCGCCTTGCGTGGACAACGGCAGTGGCTCGCCAACCCGAGGCTGCCAGTTCACGGCTGCAATCCATGCGAATGATTCTGTGAATAGCACATCACCATTGCGTCGCTGTTCGCTTGCTTGAAGCACCAGCGCGGCGTCCAGTGCCCCCGCTTCGTAGGCTTGACTGATTTCGCGTGAGCCGGCCACGCGTAACTCAATCACCAGGTTCGGATCATGCTCATTCATGCGTCGTAGCAGAGCCGGTAACTCGCTACCCACGAGCTGGTGGCTGATCCCGATCACAAGGCGGCGCTGCTCCACATCAAATGAAGCGACGGCTCGATCATGTGCGCCAACCAGTTCGCGCGCTGCATTGAGAAAGGCAGCGCCCTCAGCAGAGAGGCGAACTTGCCGCGGCGTGCGCTCAAGCAGGCGTCGACCCAAGTGTTCTTCCAATCGCCTCAGCTTGATGCTGACGGCTGATTGGGTGCTATCAAGCGCCGCCGCGGCTCGTGTAAAGCTTTGCAGTTCGGCGGTCAGCACGAAAGCCTTGACGGCATCGAGATCGAGCTTCTTCATGCGAAAGTCCGTTGCCAGGCGAAATGATTAAGGGGACGCCAAGCGCATCCTGGATGCACTTGGCGGCAATCCAGGCCTCGCCCATGCTGGGCAAAGTATACGGCCCTGCGCTTTTTAAAGCCCCGAGATACAAACCTATCATTTCGCAATGGTGCAAGGACACCGATGAGCAGAACTCCTTGAAATGCTATGCGTAAATGGACGATGAGAGTTGTCCGACTGACTTGCGTCCAATGACTGTCAATGACTCGTTACAGCTCCAAGGAAGATAAAGCTCAGTTCATTAGCTTTGGTTTGCGGAATTTCAGCACGAACTGGTCCGTGTGACCTCGAATTTCCGGCGCGAAGACAATCTTCTCGTGATTGTCCTGCGGATTGCTTAGCAGGTCACTGCGGGCCTCCAGTACAAAACCTGCCGCCTGCGCTTGTGCGATGACGATAGCTGGGTCGATCCGGTGCAGAGTCTTGCTGTCGTGCTCGTTTGAACCTGCCTTGGCGACGTGATCGATGACTATGTAAATCCCGCCGGGCTTTAACGCCTTGAATGCCGCGACATCCATCGTGGCTGTCTCTTCGGCACCGCTCTTGCCGGCAACCGCAAAGACGCTGACGGCGCCATAGACATCGTGGTAATTCTGCGAAGTCCAGATGACGTCGAGTGGCTCATCCGCGCCGATGCGATCATAGGGGCGAATCAGCAGAGTGGTATTGCTGTATGCGGGGTCGGCAATCAATGCCTTGATATCGTCGAGCTTCTTCGGAACTCCCTGGGCCAAGCTATCTGGAACGACAGCGTAGACATGCCCCTGTGGTCCGACGATTTTGCTGAAGATACGTGTGAAGTAGCCTCCCCCTGGGATCAGATCAACCACCTTGTCGCCGGGCTTGATGCCGGCAAAAGCGACCAGTTCGGCTGGTTTGCGATCAGGGTCCCGCTTCGTATCGGCCGCCGGCCGTGCATGATCGGCAATCGCTGCAGACACATATGCCGGTAACACTTGCGCGTCGGCATGCGCCAGCGTGGTGGTTCCGAGCAAGAGGAAACTAAACAGTACAAGTTTTTTCATGGGTGGTATTGCTCCGTAGTGGGTAGGGCGAAGCTCGTATGCATTAGTTGGTCAGGCGGCGCCATACCACGACGCCTCGTGCTCCCTCGGGCGCACCACTGGTCGGTTTGGCCACGGAGTAAGTCAACTGGTTGCCCTGAAGGATGTACGAAGTATTTCCATCCTTGCCATCCCAGTTCGGATAAGAGGCATGTGCGATATGCGTATGCAACTGGGCGCCATCCGCACTTACCCATCCGTAATGCGCATTCGTGTCCAGTGACGCCGCCCGATATTCATCGGATGTGCCCTTGGATTTGTCGTTGGCAGCAAAGCGTCCGCGTTCAGCACGCACAATCTGCATCATGTAGTGCCCTTGAGCATCAATGATCCACAACCCTTGAGGATTCGGCCCATACAGTTCCACGAGTCGACCGTCTGGATAAACGTTGTCGCAACGTACCAGGGTCCATGCGCCAACCAGCCACGCCGGGACCCCCTCGCGCGTGGCCATGGGCGTTTCTAATGCAGTTGTGGTGGCGTCAGCGCGCTGTACCGCTTTTTCGGACGCGGTTGTGCTGGCTTCGACACCGCCCGTACTTGACATCAATGCCAACCCACAAAGCACGAGAATCATTTTGCATCGACGCATGGAATCGCCTCACCCATGGGGGAGAGCTAAGCCTAGCCCTCTGCCATACATCGATAAATCCATCTCCCCCATATTTCAGCCATTACAAAATGACATGGTCATTTCATCAATGCGCTCGCTCTCGAAGCGGTATAACTTCGTAGCCAAGCCGACACCATCGTGCCGATCAACGTAACTGGGTTGAGGACGGGTACGGCGGCCGGGCATGGTCACTTCGCTGCGCGTCGCCATCGAGCAACGTCGCGATAACACAAGGAAGCGTGGCGATCGATGCGATCCGGGCGTGACCGTTCGGTGTGAACGTCTGACGTGTGGGGCCCTTATTGGGCATCACATAGCTTGTGCGTAGCAGCTGCACGATCTGACCAACCGCCGGCGGCTCGGCGTGACTGAAACAGATTTCCAGCTGCGAGCCGGTGACATGGGTCACCCAGCCGTCGGTATATGGATCTACGGTTTGCGCCGTAGTGTGTGACGGCACGATTAGCATCGCTGCGGTGAATGAGAAAACGGTCGTAAGATGTTTCATGGTCGTTTGTCCTTTGAAGTAAAAACCGGTAAGCAAGCGCATGGGGTCAGGTTCGGCACATTCCGGACAAGAGGGATCCAGACCACTGGCGCAGGGTGCAGTCCACGGTTAACTCGAAGGTCCAGCTAGCTCTCGGCAGTCGGGAGTTCATTGTCATATGGGTTAGAAGCGGTAGGTTAAATCGACACCCACCGTGCGCGGTTGATTGGTGACGATCCGATTGAACGCTGCGCTGGGGAGGTCTTCTTGAAAGAGGCTTTCCAGCTGAGCGTGTTTGTTGAATGCGTTGTTGACGAATAACGCCGCGTCCCAACCGTCACTGGATTCAATGACCACCCGAGCATTGGTCAGGTCATACGACCTCAGGGATATGTACTCGCCGTTCAACGAATAGCCATAGGGGAAAGCCAGCGAGTAGCGGTGACTGACATAGGCATTCTCCACTTGTGCCCTGAAGGTGTACTTGTCGGTTAGTCCTCTCCAATAACTGAGAATGGCGTTGCCTGTCTCCGGTGCCACATCGGAAAGTGTATGTGTTGGCGTGATCTGCCAGTGCGACCCTGGATCCACCCAGGCGTGGGTGTAGCCGCTGGAGATCGCCAGTTCGAAGCCGCCGCCCAGGATGGCGCGTGTTTCGATTTCGCCGCCATAAATAGTCGCGTGCTTGCCGTTGATATTCAAAGCCCAGTCGCCGGGGAGCGCCTCGAGCTGGATATTGCTCCAATTCTCGTAATAGACGCTGGCATTCACGGTCAGGCGGCGATCAAAAAACTTGCCCTTTTCACCCACCTCATAACTCCACACCGAGTCAGGCTGGTAACTGGACGGCCATTTGCCGCCGGAAAAATTATACGGGGCGAACACCGCGCTCCAGTAAGGCCCGGTGGTCGGGTACCGGGCGTTGCCGCCGCCCGGCCGCGAACCTTTCGCCACCGTTGCATAGAGCATCAGGTCATTGTCGAACTGATAGGACAGATTGAATTTGGGGTTGAAGCCGTCGCCAGACTGCTTGATCAGGCCGGAGTCCGATGGTGTTGCCGCACCCAGGGCCGATCCCCAGCCGCTGATGACCGAGGAAAACCGATAGTTGTAATCGTAGAAGCGCACGCCGACATCGGCTTTGAGCTGACTGGTGATGTCGTAAGTTGCATCGCCGAAAATCGCATACTGCGTCATATGGGTCGGTGACTGCGCATCGAACCAGTGAGTCGTCGTCGCTGGTGCGAATGTGCCGAGATCCATATAGGTCGACGGATTATCGGTTGTCCCGTTGAAATTCCAGGTGGCGGAGTAATTGCTGAAAAAGATGCCGCCAACCTCGTTGAACTTGCCGTCACTCTTGGAGGCGAAGCGCAACTCCTCACTGAATTGACTGGAGGGATCATTTTCGTGCCCATAGACCACACCGCTTCCGGTCGCACCGTAATAGCCAGGATTGGGCAGGCCGTTATTGGAGGCGTAGGTCGCGCCGGTATTCGGGTTATTGAAATCCTCGCTGGCATCTTCGGTCTGTCTCGATCGACGGTTCCACTGCGCGGTGCTTGAGGTCAGGTCGAAAGCGTCGAAGCTGTAAGTAACGTTGAGGCTGAACACGCTGATCCTGTCCGACAGGGGTTCGGCAATATCGAAGGGCTGATAGTGCGCCTCGGTACCGGGGACGCTGTCATAGGCGCTGATGCCGTTCTGGTTACTGTCCTGATAGAAGAATGACGGCGTGATCGACAGGCGATCGGTCGGCTTCCAAAGCAAGGTCGCGCGAAATCCATCGAGCTGCTGAGCATTCGAGCCCGGATATTGTTTTTCAATCGGCGCTGCTTCCACATCTCCGCGTGTCGCGCCATTGGCACTCACCAATGGAAAGGGATTGGCCACGATGCGATCGATCCAGCCACTGGTGTGCGCTTCCGTGGCCACCACACGCAGCGCCAGCGTGTCCTTTACCAGCGGGATATTGAGCATCACATTGTCACTGTGATTGAAGCCGCCGCCATCGGTTCCCGATAGCGTGCTCTGCACCGAGCCGCCGAACGTCGCAGGGTCGGGTTGGTTGGTGATCAATCTCACTGTGCCACCCATCGATCCCGAGCCATACAGCGTGCCTTGCGGTCCACGCAGTATTTCCACGCGACTCAAGTCATACAGTGTCGGATCGATCACGACCTTGCCATTTTGCGCACCGGACGGGGCGGTCAACGGAACGTCATCCAGATAAAAGCCGACCGTCGGAGAATTGCCGCCGCTCGACGTCATGCCGCGCAGTTCGATCTCGGTCTGGCCGGGCCCTTCGCTCTTCAGTGAAACGCCAGGTGTCGATTGTGCCAGCGTGGTGAAATTGGTAATGCCGCGATCCTGCAAATCGTCGCCACTGACGGCGGTGATGCTGACCGGCGTCTTTTGAACCGTGGAGGTTCGTTTCTGCGAGGTTACGACTACTTCGTCGAGCACTTTCGCCTTGTCGGTAGTCGGAGCGGGGCCCGACTGGGCATGCGCTGTCAGAGAGAAGGAGGCCGCCGTAACGCACAATAAAGTGGTCACAGCTTTTTTCGCACTTAGTCGCGCGTTATCACCAACCAAGACGTGGCGGAAAGCGTTTTGCGCAGGGTGGATCGATTTTGAATAAACCCTTGAATCAAGCAACTTTTCCACCCGCCTCTCCCCTATAAACCTAGGTGAAAGGGTAGAGTGGCGAGCCGTAAAGTTGCTGTGGCGATTTTATGGATACGACGTAGTTAATTCGTAAAATTGGATGTCCCTGCTAACGTCCACCCACTTTGAGTAGCGGCCCGTTTTAGAATCCGGCTGTCGATCTCGCCGCTCCCCGTCGGGGAGCTGTGTCAGGCTTTACTGTAAATTGTGTGTCATGTCCGTTACTGGCAGAGGACAGGTGGCACAGGTGCACATCGATCATGTGCCATGATGATTCGGCTAAGTTCGTCAACCAGAAGCAGGTGCAACTCGGGCATGGACAACAAGCGTGATAACGCGTCGAACGTTCTGTCGCCATAGACCATGGCCAGCGAACAGCGTCCAGAGGCGCGTAGTTTCGATATTTTTATCCGCGAACAGTACCGTAGCCTTGTACAGTTTTTGCGTCGCCGCACTGCGACTGAGCAGGATGCCGAAGATGCCGCGCAGGAGAGCATGGCCAAGTTGCTTCGTTATCGCGAGTCGGAGCCTGCCACAGCATGGAAGCAGCTGCTCTATCGTATCGCTGTGAATGTCGCCCATGATCAGTTCCGTGTGGCATTCACGCACCGCAGCAAGGAGCATGTGACGTTGAATGGGCAGGAAATTGCCGCTCATGAACATTCGCCGGAGGAACGTGCTGAATATGAGCAGCAAGTCGCGCACCTTACGCAAGCTATCCTGGAGCTGCCACCCAAATGCCAGCGCGTTTATCTTTTGAAACGTGTGCATGGTATGAGTCGTGCTCAGATTGCTGATCGCTGCGGTATCTCCGTGAAGATGGTCGAAAAGCATCTCGCCACTGCGCTTGTGTTGCTAAAGCGCAAGGTAGGCGATTCATCGGCAAGGACGTCTTAATGAGCATGGACGAACGAATCACAGACCAGAGTTCTGGAATAGACTCGCTCGGCGAAGCCGAGCGATGGTTCGTGCGCTTGCTTGAGCCGGATTGCCCGGGCGATGTTCGCGCTGCTTTCGAGCGCTGGCGCACTGCCAGCCCGGCGCATGCCGCGGCCTACCGGGAGGTCGTCTACCTGTGGAAGCAGAGCGAGGATGCAGTGAAGGATGCTGCGATCATGGTGGCAGCGAACCGCGCGTTGCACCGGACCCAACCCAAGCCATGGTTCTTGCGGCATTGGCTCTTTCCAGTGACGGCGTTGGGACTTGCCGTGGTTTTGGCGTTGGTGGCTATGCCACGTTGGTTTGCTCGACCTGCAGATCTACCCGGCACCTCCTACACCACGGTAGCCGGTGAACAGCGTACCGTGCATCTGACGGATGGTTCTTCCATCACATTGGATACCGATACTGAAGTCGTCGAGCGCTACAGTGCGCAGACCCGCCGCATAGACTTGCTGCACGGGCAGGCCCAATTTCAAGTGCAGGGCAATCCGGTGTGGCCATTCGTTGTGCATGCGCGAAGCGGAACGGTAACTGCCGTGGGAACCATGTTCCAGGTGCGGATAAACGACTCCACAGCAGCGGTGATTCTGCTCAAAGGCAAGCTCGCCATCGCCACTCAATTGCCGAATGGCACACCACAGACCGCGTCTCTCGCCGCGGGAGAACAACTGGTGTTCAATCAATCCGGATACATCGATCCAGTGCGTCCTGCCGACATGAACGTCGCGAAGGGCTGGACCGAAGGCAAATTGTTCGTCCACGATTGGCGATTGCCGGATCTGCTTGCCGAGATGAATCGCTATAGCACGACCCAACTGCAAATCGGCGATCCCTCGCTGGAAAGCCTCCATATCAGTGGTGCCTTCCGCACCGGTGATCAGAAGACTCTGATCCTGGCTTTGCAGCAAGGGTGGCCCATCCGAGCCAATCGTGTTTCTGCCATGCGGGTCGTACTGCTTCGCAGCAAATAAGCCCCTGGCTTTTCCTTTATCTGAAAAGGATGGGTAGCAGAGGCTCCCGTCCTCAAACCCGCAGGTAGGCCTTTTCTTTCGTTTCCCGTCTTAAGGGAAGGCGACGCTAAAAAATGCCGATGTACATGGAAAGTTGGGGGCATCGGCGTGTGAGGGTTTTGCGGGTCGCTAGACAATCCTGGTGAGTGGGGGGTCGCATTCGTCTGCGGCAATGACTGACGCATGGGGCAGATACAGCCGTATTGGCTTCGTTCGTCTCAAAAAATCTAACGGGAGTTCACTGATGTCGAGCAGTTTTCGTTTTTCGGGATTTCGCAAGGCGCTATTGCCCGCGGCTTTGTCGCTGGCGATGTTCACGGTGTCGGCACATGCCGCCGATACGTGGGTTTCAACGAACACACATGCGAGCATGCAAAAGAGCGCCACCGCGAACGTGTCCACGCTGGTCATGACGGGTCATCCGACCATTGAGGCCTCGCAGATCATGCCGCTGGAGGCAAGCAAGCCGCTGCACGTTACCCTCAGCTTGAATCTGCGTAACGCTGACCAGTTGCAGACTCTTCTGCACGGACTCAACCAGCCGGGCAGTGCGAACTATCACAAGTACCTGACCCCGGAACAGTTCAAGGCACAGTACGCACCGACCGATGCCCAGGTGCAGGCCGTGGTGGCCCATCTGCAGAAGTTCGGCTTCAAGAACATCAGTGTGGCGCCGAACAATACGCTGGTCAGCGCTGACGGCACCTCGTTGAGTGCGAACGCCGCGTTCAACACCAGCATGAAGACCTTCAGCTTCAAGGGTAAGCAGCATTTCGCGAACGATGCCGATGTCATGGTGCCGCAAGCACTGGGCGGCATCGTGGGTTCGGTACTGGGCCTGCAGGACGTCAACAAGCCGCACGTCATGTCACATCACGTGACGCCGGACATGGTGGGCACGATGGCTACGGGCAGCCAGGTCGGGCATCAGCCGACGGATTTTCCCAAGATCTATGATGTCGGCAGCACGGCGAATGCCTCGAACACCACGGTGGGCATCATCACCTGGGGTGACATGACCCAGACGATCGCGGATCTGAAGACCTTCACCACCAACGCCGGTCTGTCCACGGTCAATACCCTGACGGTCCCCGGTGGCACCGGCACGCTGGCCAACGATGGCGACGATGGCGAGTGGGCCCTGGACAGCCAGGACATCACGGCTGTTTCGGGCGGCGTCAAGCAGCTGATCTTTTACGCCGCGATCAACGGCGACAGCCAAGACAGCGGGTTGACCGATGCAACCATCACCGCCGCCTACAACAAGGCCGTGACTGCCAATGTCGCCAAGGTCATCAACGTGTCGTTGGGCGAAGATGAGACTGCTGCCAACAACTCTGGCACGCAGGCAGCGGACGACAAGGTCTTCGTGCAAGCTGCCGCACAGGGTCAGACTTTCTCGATCGCGGCGGGCGACGCTGGCGTATACCAGTGGTCAAGCGATCCCACCGAGGGCGCACCGGGCTATGTCGCAAATTCGAGCGGCACGGTTGAGATCTCCCTGACGCACTACGGCGTGAGCGAGCCGGCGACATCGCCGAATGTGGTGGCCGTAGGCGGCACCACGTTGAGCACGACGGGTACCACCACCTGGGCGGGTGAAACCGTGTGGAACGAAGGTCTCGCCGCGGTCGATCCGAACAACGGTGACAACAACAAGCGTCTGTGGGCCACCGGTGGTGGCGTGAGCTTGTTCGAAACCGCGCCCGCCTGGCAAACCACGGCGCTGGGCTCCTCGGTAACCAAGCGTCAGGTGCCGGATCTGGCATTCGATGCGGCTTCGTCAACGGGTGCCATCATCGTCGCCAATGGTCAGACCGGACAGCAATACGGTGGCACCAGCCTTGCCTCGCCGATCTTCGTCGGTATATGGGCACGTATCGAGTCCGCCAACAACAACACGCTTGGCCTACCGACCCAGAATATGTACGCCAACTTCACCAAGGACACCACGCCGCTGCATGACGTGACCTCGGGCAACAACGGCTACAACGGGAACGGCTACAACGCGGGTACCGGCTTCGACAACACCACGGGCTGGGGCAGTCTGGACATTTCCAAGTTCAGTGCCTATGTCACCAAGTATTGGGGTGGCGGGAGCAGCGGTAGCACGGGTGGTACACCGACTGCCAACTTCTCTGACATAACCAGCGGCCTGACGGCGACCTTCACCGACAGCTCCACCGATTCGGGCGGCACCATCAGCACGTATGCGTGGACGTTCGGCGACGGCAGCACTTCGACGGCTACCAGCCCGAGTCATACCTATGCGGCCGCTGGCACTTACAGCGTGACCGAGACGGTGACTGACAGCGTCAGCGGCAAGACCAGCGCCAAGACGGTATCGGTGACGGTCTCCAGCGGCGGTACTCCGACCCAGCTCCTCAGCAATACCGGCTTCGAAACCGGCACTGCCTCGCCATGGACCTTGAGCTCGGGTGTGTTGTGCAGCACCAGCAGCTCGTCGTCCAGCTACTGTGGCAGCAACGAGACCTCGCATGCGGGGACCTGGTTCGCCTGGCTCGACGGGTACGGCGCCTCGCACACCGACACAGTATCGCAATCGGTAGCGATTCCAAGCGGCAAGACGACGGCGACCTTGCAGTACTACCTGCATATCGACTCGACCAAGAGCACAGCGGCCGATACCTTGACTGTGCAGGTGCTGAATTCGTCCGGCACGGTGCTGAAGACCCTGTCGACCTTCACTAGCCTCAACACCAACACCGGTTATGCGGTGGAGACCGCCAATCTGGCTGCGTACATCGGTCAGACGGTCACCATCAAGTTCACCGGCAAGGAGACCTCGTCGTCGGGTAATACCGACTTCACGCTCGACGACGTCACCCTGACGGTGCAATAAGCCAGGGAGACTTGGTGGCTGTGCGACGCACAAGGACGTGCGTCACGTCATCGCTGAAAATCAGGAGGCCCGGTCAGTAACGGCCGGGCTTTTCTTGTGGAGCATCTCGAAAGTCCCGGAACGCTTCAGCCTCCAAGGCTTTGAGCAGCGATTGTTTCCTCGATTCAGGTATCGAATATAGCCGCCCCGGGATGTCGTTCTATATTCGGAGGAGAATGCATCGGTTGAATGCTTTCGTGAATCGCTCCGTGTTTTACTTGCATAGCAGCCCTTCGATCACAGTACAGGCATAGGCTATTGGTGAGCCTGCAGTTAATCAAAAGTAAGACCTGCAGCCGGCTGTTGACGATAAGCCTGATCCTTCATTGCCGCATTGAGGAAAGTGGCGCCAAGCATGTTGTGAAACATGCACCACCATCAAATCCTCATGGGTCTGCGGAAGGAATGGAGAATGGGGGCAAGTCTTTAACAGAGGAGCATGCGCGTCTTTCGCATCGCAAGGTTCATCGCAGAAAAGCGTTCGGCCTCATGTATCACCATGCCATGGGCAGACTCTCGATAGCCGTAGCGCTTGCCATCGCTGTCATGACCTTTGCCACGCCAACATCGGCTCATACGCCACCGGTAGCGACTCGGCAATACGCCATTGCACCCAATAGCTTGCGTGATGCGCTGGATGCACTGGCGACGCAAAGCGATGTGCAGATCATTTATTCGCCGGAATTGGTCACAGGGAAGACGACGCAGGGAATTTCCGGCCGCTATACAGCCGCCAATGCCTTGAAGCTGCTACTGGCAGGTACACAATTGAGCTGGAGCGCAATCAATGAATCGACCATCGTGCTGCGACCTGCGGTCCTTCCCAATAAAGGTACTCGCATCGCAGCTGCACAAAATGTTCGCAACGTAGTCAGAACGCTTGAGACGGTCAGCGTCAGCGGATCGTTGATTGGCAACACCCAGATTCAGACAGCCACGCCGACGTACACGATTTCGTCCGAGGCCATTCAAGCAAGCGGTTTCAATAGCCTGGCCGAGGTCCTGCAGAATTCCGTGCTCGCCACTGGTTCTGTGCAGGGCCAGCAGACAACGGGTTCATTTACCCAGGGTGCGCAAGCAGTCAGCCTATTTGGCCTTGGTCCTGGGTTCACCTCGATATTGATCGATGGTAAGCCGGTCGCGAACTTCGGACGGCTCTATAACGGATCCAGCAATTTCAACAATATCTCCAATATTCCCATTTCGATGATTGACCACATCGACGTGATGCCGGGAGGGAGTTCAACGATCTACGGATCGCAAGCTGTCGCCGGTGTGATCAACATCGTGACCAGACAACGAATGGACGGTGGCGAGGTATCGCTGCGTACCGGTAATTTCTCCGATGGCGGTGGCGCCAGTCAACGCATGAGCTTCGCGTACGGTCACGATTTCCAAAAGCTCAATTTGTTGGCCATGTTCGAATTTGACAACGCTTCTCCGATCTGGGGCTACCAACGTGCATTGACTGCAGGCACCCATGCAAATCCCGATGGAATGGCAACGCCAACTGTTCAGTCGGGCATTCTCGATTACGGGACAGCCAATACCTTTACTGGCAGCGCGATGGGATTTCTCGATCCTCCCGCTGGATGCGACAACCGCCTGTTTGGTGGCAGCACGACCCTGACCGGAGCGAATGCCTCCCTTGGCTACGGACACTATTGCGGTTCACAGAATGTGGACGGCTATACCACCTACAGCAATCAGAGCCGAAGTTACAACGGCATGCTTAAACTCAAGTACGACGTCAACGACAAGCTTCGGCTCTATAGCGATGTGCTGCTGAACTGGCAACAGCAAAAGTGGTTCTCTGGTGTGCCGGGATGGTTTCCGGACGATTTGCCTGGAGGGGCTATTGAAGATGCCAGTACCGGGAGCATTCTCTATCCCGAAAAAAGGTTCGCGCCCGAAGAAATGCCTGGAGGCGTCGCGGGTCAGATGTCCCGACAGGAAGATGTGTTGTACCAGGCCGATATCGGTGCAAATGGTCAGTTTGGAGAATCGGACTGGGACTGGGACGTTTACTATCTACGCACCAGTGACCGTACCGAGGTCGTTGAACGCCTGAGCACCACAGCCGGGATCGACGGCTTTTTCGATAGCATCCTGAGACCGGTTGGAATCGACCCCGATTCGGGGATCGCTCTATATCACCCCAATTACGCGGCGTTCTTTCAACCGGTAACGCCAGCGCAGTACGCGAGTTTCACTCAAGGTATCGGTGAAATCAGCAATACGTGGATCAACAATACGCGAGCCACGATCAGTGATACGCATTTGTTTTCCCTCCCAGGCGGCGAGGCCAGCATTGCCGTCTTGGCCGAGGGAGGCAATGAGGCATGGTATGAACCCCTCAATCCCCTATTTGCCGATGGAGACATCTACGAGCATGCAACGACGGGGGGTGGTGGACGACGCTCGCACCTGGCGTCGGCATTTGAATTGAATCTGCCGCTACTGAAGCAGCTGACCTTGGATCTTTCCGGTCGCTATGACCACTATTCGCTGGATGAAGGTAGCAGCAACAGCAAATTCACCTACAAGGCTGGCATTGAATACCGCCCCCTCGATAGCCTCTTGCTGCGTGGCAATTACACCACTGCGTTCAAGGCCCCCGACTTGTCCGCTATATATCTCGGTCCTTCCAGCTACTACACGCAAGTGACCGATTATTATCTATGTACCGAGGCGCATAGCACCAATTGCGATAACTACACGAACAACGTCTTTGGTGAGGCGCGTGCCAACCGCACGTTGCAACCAACAACAGCCAAGAGTTGGACCGTAGGTGCCATCTGGTCGCCCAACAACAGTATCAGCGTGAGCATCGACTATCTTCATGACAGCGTTGAAGACGAGGTCATCGCACAGGACACAGATCTTTTAATGCGCGAAGACGCGCAGTGTCTGCTGGGCCAACTCAATCCCAATTCGACCGAGTGTCAGGCGATAACAAATCCGACCAATGGTCAGGTACAACGTGCGGGTCAGGACGGCCAGGGAGCTGCGCTTGGGCCAATCACGGGTATCACGACGTACTACGCCAACCTCGCCAATGAGGTGATCGATTCGCTCATCGTTAGCGGCAAGTATCAGTTCGTTCCGGTGCACTTCGGCAAGTTCTACCTGCAACTCGACTATAGCGACATGCTGAAACACGACTATCAGCTGGCACCGGGCCAGCTTCCGATGAATCAGCTAGCGGATCCATTGTATAGCGCCGGATTCAAGAGCGTTGTCGGTGGCACGCTGGGCTGGTCAAGTTTGAGTGGCCGATGGAAGAGCGCATTGTACGGACACCGCTATGGATCTTCGCCTAACTACACGGCCACTAATGATGGTGCTGCTTATCCTGGCTCCGGTCGGATACATCCATGGGTCACTTTCAACTGGAGCCTGATGTATGCCGCAACATCCAACGTGGACTTGTCCGTACTGGTCAACAATGTTGCCAACAAGATGCCGCCGAAAGATCCAACGTATACGTCATATCCATACTTCAATGTCGAGAACTACAACGCCTATGGCCGAGAAATCATGCTGCAGGCCGAATTGAAATTTGGCGGTAAGACTCACTGATGCAGACGTCAATATGTCAGCCTCAGTATCGATCGAACAACTTGATCTAACCATCAGAAAAACGCTGCCCAATATCCGTGGGTATCCCCGGCTTTGCCGGGGGATACCTATTGGTGATTCCTGTTTCCGCACTCACGCATCAGTGACATTAAAACCGCCAGGTGAAGCCGCCCTTGAATCCGCTGTCCACTGCGTGATGAGCTAACTGGCCGTCATACGTCAGGTTGAACGAAGCAGCCGGAGATACTTGGACCGCCAAACCGGCATCAACAACGAATGCATTACGGGCGATCGGCACGCCATCGACCGTGAAGGGATCGCCGTTGGCGAAACTCATCACGTTGTAGGGATCCACATAACCGGAAGTGTGACGCCAGCCCAGCGTGCCGTAAGCGGTGAACAAATCACCGTTGAAAGCAAAACGCGTACTCGCATGGGTGCCCAGGGTGGTGTAGGTGACCGCATGATCGCTACCGCTCCCACTCAGCGCGGCAGCGCTACCCTGCTCCTGGAAGGAGTCGCTGTTAAGGCGGACATACGCGGCTTGGGCAAAGGGTTCGAGGGTCGCTGCCTTGAACGCGAACGTATAACCCGCTTCGCCAAACGCCTGGGCCGTATACGCCTTGTTCCGACTCCAGGCGGCCTCGTCCAGATCAGACAAGACAAGTCTGCGATCCATCATCAGACTGTGCTCGGTATAAGCAGCTCCGGCGCGTAAGTCCAGGCCTCCCAGCTGGGTGCTGGCATACAGGCTCAGATACTTATCGTCACTGGTGCCCGTCGTGCCGCGCTGTGACATCTGGAATCCCGTCTGGGTATAGCCGCTGGCCAGACCCACGCGGGCATGGTCGCCCACTGGCGCGTCAGCGCCCAGCAGGAAGCCACCCACCGTGTCCGACACCGAGGCCGCATTGCCATTGCTATCGAGACGATCCCACGAGCCTACAAACTGCCCCCACCACGCCATACCGTTAGCGCGTGTTTGCACTGTCTGAGCGGAAGAGGGCGTTGCGGCGGACGCATCATCGGAAGCGGCCGCCTGGCGCAAGCGATCCGTCACCGCGTCACGGATCAGGCGACTATCGTCGAGGAAGCTGTTCTGCACACTGGCATGGACATCCCCCGAGAGCGTATCGGCGGCCTGGCGAATCTGCGCATTCGTGGCCAAATTGGTCACGGCGACGAATGGCAGGCTGGACGCCGGAAGGCTCTGGAGAGCGGCGAGTGTCGCTATCTGGTTGCGCGTATCGCCGGCGTCGGTCAGGGGATGTTGCTGGATCACATCCAGATAGAAGTGATCGGCATCGTAGGCAGTACTGACCCCAAGCGACGCGCTCAAGCTCGTATTGCCCGACAGCGTGTAGTTGCCAGTGAGGCCTTGGTCTGCCGTAAGCAACGTATAGCGAGCATCAAGAATATAGAGCCGGCCTGCAGGGGCGGCGAGCAGGCCGACCTGTGCGCCCGTCGCCACTACGGCTTTGCCTTTCACCACGATCTGACTCGATGTACCGGCATTGGCAAAATCCACCTGGGCCACATAAGTCGACCCGGCGCTCTGCAGGTAGTTACCCGCCACCGTCAGCGTCTGGTAGGTGCCAGCGCCATTGCCCGGTGCGACCACACCCGTCACGGCAACGCCGCCGCCGATTGTCCCGTGTCCTGCAAGCAAGCCAGCATCGAGCACGCTACCGGCGAGCGACCCGTTCAACACCAAGGCGCCCGCAGGGCTGATGCCGGTGCTCCCACTAAAGGTGCTGTTGCCGGTGAGCGTCTCCATGCCACGCGCAATCACCAAACTTCCGCCGGTACCACCAACAAGGCCGCCGTCTGCCAGCACGCCGGTAAAGATGCCTGAGGCGTTGGTCAATTCGAGGGTATTGGCACCCAGCGCGACATTGCCTGCGCCAGAGAGCGATTGAATCAACGCCGGACCGGACGTGCGCGAGATATCCAACGTACCGTCGGCCTGTACGCCAGAGGAGTCCGCGATCGTGCCGGGACCAGCCAAACCCAGCCAGCCGTCCTGCGCGATATTGGTCGCCCCGGTATAGGTGTTCGCGCCGGTAAGCTGTGCCGCGCCACCTGAGGCCACGATAAACGGCCCACTACCCGAGATGATGCCAGCGATACCCTGCGGCGCCATTGCAGCAGAGACCGTATAGCCATTGGCTGCAGTCGAGATCGGATCGATCGAGACGAAGAACGGCGTGTAACCGGTCTCCTGGTTCTGCAGGTCGTACATCACCGAATTGTTGAAGAAGAAGGAAATGCCGTAGAGCGCTTGACCGAGTGACGTATCCGCATCCGGGCCGGGCGTGACGACATTGCTCTGATCGCCGAGGTTGTCATTACCTGTCAGGATCGACGTCGGTTGTGCGCCTGGCGCACTGCCGGTCATGGTCAGGGTGACACCAGGTATTTCGTTCCCGTATTGATCAACGTGTCCGGCAGCCGTCTCTCCTGTCAGCAATCCGGCATCGTTGAGATAGATCGTCGGCGTGCCCGAATCGAGCAACGTTTGCAGCGTGGCGCTGTATTTGCCGCCGTTGAGCGTGTAGGCGAAAGCCAGATCAAACTGATTCGCCGACACCGGTGCACCCGACAACGGGAACGTCCCTTGGGATCCTCCATTCCAAGGCACCAGGCTGATGAACTGTGCACGCAAGGCAGGCGTGAGATTCAAGATCACATGATCGCAGCCACTGCAGTTTTGCGGGCTGCCCAACTCAGCGTTAGCCGCCACGATATAGCCGCTGGTGGTCAGATTGCCCAGGATGCTGTTGTTGCCGAATTCACCGGCACCGAAAATGCCGAACAGCTTGAACGTGCCGCCATCTTCGGGACCGATACCCTGATTGAGATTTTGCTGCCAGGTGGCATCCATATAGATCGGTAACTCACCCTGCGTGTTCACAGCGACCCCAGCGCCCTGAGCTGCTGCAATTTCGGCAAACGTATAGGCGTAGCCATAGGCTGGCAGGAAATAGCCTACCTGGGCGCCTTGCTGGTCGCCGCCCAGGCTGCTCGCGGTCGCAACCGAGCCTTGGTTGATGAGGACGGGTAGCCCTTGTCCGTTGATGAAGCTGGCTGCCACGGAGCTGGACGATGAGTTGTAGAACTGCACACTCGCTACGGTGCTGTTCGCTCCCAGGTTGCCGTAAGTGCCGTTGCCATAGAGGTTGAACGCCGGAACGGTGGGTACGACCGGCACGCCCGACACCAGCGGAAACCACGGCTGACCGGCGCTCCCGGATCCCACATCGATATTGAAGGCTGTCGAGCCGGTATCGAAAATATATTCCTCGGGCGTGGCGCCGTTGACACCCACATTGATACCAAGCCGGTCATAGGCCGCGCCGCCGCCGGACTCCGAAATCACATCCAGCGGAATCGTGGTTGGCTGCGACGACGTCTGCGCGTGGGCGCGTTGCGTGAGTGCCAAGACACAGGCCAATGCCAATACAGAACGTGCATATGCAATACGACTCATCTTGCTTCCCTATACCCTATGGCAAAGTGCCACTCATCAATAAAACGTGCCCCGGGAAACGTCGAATGAGTCTCCCTACCGAAGTTGAAACAGCCGTCTCTGGTCCACAACGATGGTTGGTGGACTCAGGGCAGAGTGAGTGCGATACGTATCGAGTGCCGAGCCTTGCAGCCGGCATCAGGATTCCATCTGCGCCTATCTGGTGTGCGCCGTTTTGCCCCCATGAACAAAACGGTATTGGGTTCTAAGACGCTATCGAACAAAAAAAGCCTACCTAAGCCGGAGGCCTCTCCACATTTTTGTTCGTCATCCCGGCGCAGGCCTCAGTTGCACCGGCCCGGCTTTCTCGGAGGCCCCAACTCTTGAGAGAGGATGGAGCGATAAAGACATCGGCAAAGTATTGCCGCTCTAGCAGGCTATTGAGAATGCATCTCCCGGCATGCCTGTCATAGCCTTGATCAATGAGGCGCGGCGCAACAACTGGGCAGAACCACATAGTCATTAACGAGCACGCATCTTTAGCACCAACTATGCTGCGTCGACGACTGCATAGTTGGTGTGCTTCTAAAGAAATCAGTGAAAGATGCACTTCGGAGGGGGACGGTTGAATTGGTCACTAGGCCCTCAATGATCATGCCGCCTAATTTGTTCGGCATGCACAAGCGAAAGGCCTCAGCTCACAGTGCTTGCAAAAACGCCAACAGATCCTTGCGCTCTTCTACGGACAGGTTCATCGGCCGTCCTGCGCTCAAGCTTCGGTAATAGACCTCACGATCGAGAGCTTCATCGAGGGTTTTCACACTGCCATCGTGCATGTAAGGCGCCGTCAATGCGACGGCGCGCAGTGACGGGGTTCGGAAAGTTTCGATATCGGCGATATCGTGGGTAACGTTGAAACGCCCCAGCTGCGCCTCATCCGGGTGCGAAGCGATCTGATTGCCTAGTTCGGCTCCCGCTAAAGATCGCGCAATGACCTCCGTCGTGAGTTGCGGAAGCTTTTGTTCCACGTCTTCAGTGCCGACGCCCGTTCGATGGAAGCTGTGATCGGTCAGGCTGACGGGAGAGCCTTGCAAGGAGTGACACTGAGCACAACGCGCTTTGCCGGCGAACAGTGCCAAACCTTCTTCCGCACGTGGGCTCAACGCGTGTGGATCATGCCCTGAGCGAAAGCGGTCATAGTCACTGGCGGGTGGATTGATTGAATGGATGTACGCCGTGAGGGCCGTGGCTGCTTGATCAAGCGTCTGCACGCCGAGATTTTTGCCGCCAACATCCGTCGCATGACGTAGCTTTTCCGTAAGCTGCGTTTGATTATCGAGCCCCATCTCTTCGGGATTGGTCAGCGGATCCAGCACCGCCTCCTTGAGTAAGGCGCGGCGGCCATCCCAGAAAAAAGAGGTCTCGCCTGATACGGCTAGCGATGCCAGGCTGGGCGTATTACGCGTACCGCTTCGATGACCCACACCGATTGCAACCGGCAGGCCATCGGTAAACGCTTTGGCCGGGTTATGGCATGAGGCACAGCTGACGGTGCCGTCCTGGCTCAAATGCTTGTCGTTGAAAAGCTGTTGACCCAAGGCGATCTGTTGCTGAGTTCCCCCCGTTGATGCGGCGCCACTGGCCGAAACCATCATGCGCAACGACGGCACAATGCCAAGCAGCGCTGCGCCCAGCAGGTAGCCCCAGCGGTGCCGAAAAAACGAAGGTCTAGCGGTGCAGTGCATGACGCATTCGGCGAAAGACGCCCACGGCATGTGTCCTCTGTCTGCTCACATCGTCACGAAACGAAGGGTCGCCTCGGTCGGTGCAAACGCCTTGGTGATGGCATCTTTTTGCGTGGTATCGCTCACGATGAGTACGACAATATTTTTAAGCGCGTGGGCTTTGATGGTCTTGGGGAGATCCATCGTAAATTGATTCGTTTGCTGGGCATTCGGTCCTCCCAATACCAAGAGTGATCCGGGGATCACGATGGGCCCGATGGAAAAGACGATCGACTGCGATTCCTGCGTGCGTCGCGCAATCGCCGCTGGGCTATCGCCCGACGGAATGAGGTAAATGTACGGATGCCCCTGAATGTCTTTGCCGTGCAGTTTGCCTTGGTCGGAAAGGTACGTACCCCAGACGTTGTCATCGGCAGTGAGAGCAGGTTTGGCCGGACCACTCGCGGCTGCAGCGGGCGGTGTGGCTGAGGTGGGGCCACTATTGGCCCCTTTCTGCGAGCAGCCGGTGGCGAGTGCAACGAGGAAGAGCGAGCACGCAATCGATCCTAATTTTTTCATGGCTATCCGTAGTTGAGTTTTGTTTTTATGACGCCGACATCGTGTGTGCTTTAAATATTTTTGGTGCCGTGCCTGATTGGGGCTCCACTGACGAAACATAATGCGAACCAGTGGCGAAACATAATGCGATATAGAGAGGGGTGAGGACAGGCTCCCCTGTCTACCGTCGCATTCTTAAAGATGCGCTTGCAATGGCGCAAGTACCCTGCCATATAATCCATGGCGTAAAGCGGTAGATTTAATTTAGGGGCAGTAGGGGCAAGAGTTACCGCAAGACAACGAATGCTTACATTGGTCAGCCGTCGGCTGACCTCAAGGGACGTGCGTATGGAATCGCAGGGCAACGTTGTCAAGGACGCTGGCGCGGACGAACGTCGCAGGCCTCACCGGTCGCGCGTATCCACGATAGTTCGAGTCCTGTTGTGGAGCGTGTTGCTTTTCGTGCTTGGCGTCGCGCACGCCACGTCCTATGTCTACGATGCCAATGGGCGCGTCGTTGCGGTCACCCAAAACACCGGCGTTAGTGCGCAATACACCTACGACGCCGTGGGGAACCTCGTGCAGGTGGGTCAGGTTGCCGCCGGGCAGCTCGCCATCTTTGCTTTTACGCCCACCCACGGTTCCGCGGGCACGTCGGTCACCGTGTATGGCCAGGGCTTCAGTGCGACGGCCGGCGCCAATCTCGTCAGTTTCAATGGCACGGCGGCCACTGTTTCGTCCGCTACGGCCACTCAGTTGGTGACCACGGTACCGGTGGGCGCAAGTACGGGCGCCATCACGGTCACGACCGGCGGTCAGACAGCAACAAGCAGCACGCCTTTCGTGGTGGACGATACCGGCGCTCCGCCCACGATCAGTCAAGTCAGCCCCTTGATCGTGGCGATCGGTTCGACGGTGACCGTGACCGGAACACACCTCGATCCGACGGCAGGTACCACGACGGTTTTGCTGGCCGGCACTCAGGTGTCGGTAGCGTCTGCGTCGGATACCCAGCTTCAGTTTTCGGTTCCGGCCAATGCGGGAAGCGGCTATGTGCAGGTGCAAACCGTTTACGGGCAAGCTACGAGCGCCGCGCCGATATTGGTGGTGCCTACTGGCATAACGCCCGCGCAGGTCGTCAGTAGCAGCACCGCCTCTGTCGGCGGTGCTGGGGTAAACATGAGCATCGGACAGGGCGGGCAAACGGCAACGCTGTCGTTCCAAGGCACGTCCGGTGCTTGGCTCAGTTTGCAAGGCAGTGCCATCACCACCACTGCCAATGCGATCAACTACAGCATTTACGGGCCGGGCAACCAGCTCGTTGCGCAGGGCGCGATGTCCGCCTCTTCGCCGACTATCCATTTACCGCGACTGACGGCCAGCGGCAACTACGTTGCCTTTTTTACGCCCGATACGGCGGGGGCGCAGTTGACGATAGGGATCGAATCGAATCCGACCCTTACGACATCCGCGGCGCTGGCCGTGGCGGCAGCGGCTCCCTACCAAAGCAAGCGTGAGGTGTTCACAGTCACGCAGGGTCAGAACCTGGAGTTGACGTTTAACAGCACTAACGTGGTGGGCGGGAGCTACAACGATTTCTATGTCAACGTGTACAACGCGACAGGCGCCCTGATCGCCGGCTATTGGTGCAACTGGCCTTATAACGCTGGTGCCGGTTGCATGCAGCATCTGTGGAATCTGGCGGCCGGGACCTACTCGGTCATTGCTGTGCCTCAGGATGGCGGCACGATGCATTTCAACGCGCTGATCGAGGCGGACGTGGTGGGTCCGGCGATCGCGACGGGTGGTACAGCCACAGTGAACCTGAGTGCGGGCCAGGTCGAGCGGTTGAGCTTCAACGGCAACGTGGGCGACACGATCGCGCTGAACGTAACGGGTGTAACGACGACACCGGCCGGTAATGGGGTGACGTTCCTGGTATATCGCCCGGACGCGGGCACGATCACGACGGGTACGCCGGCGTATACCTCGTTCGATACGGGTAGCGGCCAGATCGTGAATCTGTCGAACCTACCGGTCAGCGGTACGTACACGGTAATCGTGGCGCCAGATAACGGACTGCCGGCAACGGCCACCATCGGTGTGGTGGCCGGTTCCACCGGCACGATCCCGACGAACGGCACATCGGATGCATACAACGCCAATGCGGCGGGTGAGAACGTCTATCTGTCGTTCACGGCGACGCAGGGCCAGAACCTGGAGTTGACGTTGAACAACGTCAGCGTGACAGGCGGCAGTTACAACGAGTTTTATGCGTATGTGTACAACGCCGCTGGCGGCAACATAGCTATGTTGGATTGTTCCGGCGGCAACCCGGGAGCGAGTTGCACGCAGTCCCTATGGAACTTGCCGGCCGGTACGTACTCGGTGGTGGCGATACCTATCTACGGTGGGTTGATCCAGTTCAACGCGCTATTGGCACCGGACGTGGTGGGGCCTGCATTGACGGCGGGTACATCGACGACGGTCAATCTGGCAGCGGGTCAAGCGCAGCGGCTGACGTTCACGGCAAATGTGGGCGACACGGTGGCGCTGCAGTTGTCGGGGGTAACGACGACACCAGCGGGTCAAAACGTCTACGTGAACATCTACCGCCCGGATGCGGGTTTGATTACGCGAAATAACTACTACACGTATACGAACACCACCGGTGGGCCGGTGACGTTGAATCTATCTAACCTACCAGCCAGCGGCACGT
The DNA here is from genome assembly GCF_014207165.1 of Rhodanobacter sp. MP1X3. NCBI lineage: Bacteria > Pseudomonadati > Pseudomonadota > Gammaproteobacteria > Lysobacterales > Rhodanobacteraceae > Rhodanobacter > Rhodanobacter sp. MP1X3. The sequence continues at coordinate 265,349 of NZ_JACHCO010000001.1, forward strand.
ACACGGCGGTGGTCTACACGGTCTACGGACTGCCGGCAACGGCCACCATCGGTGTGGTGGCCGGTTCCACCGGCACGATCCCGACGAACGGCACATCGGATGCATACAACGCCAATGCGCGGG
>NZ_JACHCO010000001.1:265561-265948 GCF_014207165.1 Rhodanobacter sp. MP1X3
TACACGTATACGAACACCACCGGTGGGCCGGTGACGTTGAATCTATCTAACCTACCAGCCAGCGGCACGTACACGGCGGTGGTCTACACGGTCTACGGACTACCGGCAACGGCCACCGTTAGCATGGCATCCGACACGGCCGGTCCTCCTGTGGTGTATGGCAATCCGACACTTCCAACCACAGGTGCTCTACAGAATCAGACGGCCTCCGGACCGGGCCAGAGCGTCACCATGACGTTCAACGCGACGCAGGGCCAGAACCTGGAATTGACGTTGAGCAACGTGGTGGTGACCGGCTCAGGAGCACCGGTCTATGTGAATGTCAACACAAGCACGGGCGCTAATATCGCCTCCACCTATTGCTATCAGAGCACCACGGACAGTTGC
>NZ_JACHCO010000001.1:266039-1550657 GCF_014207165.1 Rhodanobacter sp. MP1X3
AGATCACAACCGGCAATTACTACACATATATAAACACCACCGGTACAACGATGGTGAACCTGCCGAACTTGCCGGCCGGAGGTACCTATACGCTGGGCGCTCACACTGCTTCTGGAGCGCCAGCGACGGCGCAACTCACGTGGTTTGCCGTCACAGGTCAACCCGTCACGGGAACGGTGCAAAATTTCGCGACGTTGGCGGCCGGACAAAGCGTGTTTCTTGTCTTCACGCCGACGCAAGGTCAGGACCTCAAGCTGGCGCTGACTAACCTGTCGATCACGGGGTCTACCGGTAACGCGGTACAGGTGCTCATTGATGATCCCGCCGGTAATACCGTGGCCAACGTCAGTTGCGTGGTCAATGCCGGCGTCAATTGTCTGATACCGCTATGGAAGCTTTCGGCGGGGCAATATTCGGTGATCGTGTCGCCGCCGGATGCGAACAGCACGATCAGTTTCGGCGCCAGCCTCGAACCCAACGTCAACCAGCAATGATGGCCCAACGGAAACATTGGGGTGCTCGCTTTGCCTCCTCACGTTGGGCGCATGAGCCAACGTATGCGCAAGGCGTGACATGTCTTTCGTCGTTGTCGTTGGGAAAGGATCTTAGGAATCAGTGCATCAATGACTTCGCGGTTCACGCCACGAAAAAGAAAGGGAAGCCGTCATGATCGGGAAAGGTATTCGCGGGATCGGCGCGCGCAGCATGGGTGTGTTGGCGTTGGCCGTCATCACGGCCACGGCCGGGTGGCTGGCGCGGGGATCGTCGATGATCATGCCCAGTGCGGGGCAGGCCGACAACGCCCCCTCGTCGATCGCCGCTCGCCAAACGCTGCTGCCCGATGGCCGCGGGTTGTCCATCGATGAGGCCGGTCAACAGGCCAGCCTGAGCGATGGCGCGACACGTCGGATCGTCAAGCTGCCGGAAGTACGTCGCCAGGGTTCCGTCACCGTCATGCCCGGTGGCCAGGTATTGCTGTGGGGCGGCATGGATGCCAGCGGTAACGTGTTGGCGACCGGTGAATGGTTTGATCCGGCGACCGAGCGTTTTGTTCGCACCGGTATCCTGGGCTTACCCGCGCGTGCCGGCCATACGCTGACCGTACTAACCGATGGGCAGTTGCTGATGGCCGGCGGTTGGTCGGCGAAGGGTGCACCGGCCAGCGATGTGGTGGTGTGGCAGCCGGCGTCGCACACCATCACCGCGCGCACGCCGCTCCCCGATGGCCCACGTTTTAACGCACACGCCCAGTTGCAGCCCGATGGCGCCATACGTATTGCCGGTGGCGTTGATACCGGTGGTCATGTCGTGCAGTCGACGTGGTTGTTTCAGCCGAGTACGCAGCGCGTCACGCGCGCGCCCGAGCAAACCCTTACGCGCGCATCCAATGTGCCGATGACCTTTCCCGCTGCCGATAGCACCAGCGCGCCGATCCAAGGTCCGCTGGCGCTACGTTTCGCCACGCCGGTCGATGTCCGTCAACTGACGCGCTCCACCATCACCTTGCTCGGACCCGAAGGCGTGGTGCCGACCCGTGTCGTCGGCACCGAAGGTGGTCGTCTGGCCTTCGTTCAATTGCCCGATGATCTGTATCCGGGTTCACGCTACACGCTCTTCGTCAAAGGTCTGCACACCACGGCGGGCGCCGCCGTGCCGTATACCGCGGTAGGTTTTACGACCGCGCAAGTCTTCCCGGAAAGCGTGGTGATGGCAGGCCAGGGCCACCGCCGGTCACCTTCGTCCGTGGTAGCGGATAGTGCGATGCCGGCATCGGACGCGCCGCCGCTTTACCTCATGGCCGGCGATGGCAAGGTCTCCTGCAGCGGTCACGAGAGCGATCAGTTGTGTCGCACACAAAGCTTTATCAAGGACGGTGCCTGGTACCCCGGCCTGAATAACGCGCCCAATGTGACCGGCTCGCACTGGCGTTTGTATCAGCCCTATCAGCACCTGCCCGATACGCACACACTCGAAGCCAGCCTGCCCAAGGGCGGTGCTGCGCTGATCGGTCAGGTCCGGCAGATCGACGAGACGCCGGTGGCGAATGTCGAGGTCAGTATCGGTGGCAACAAAGTGCGGACGGATGCGCGTGGCGTGTTCGTCCTCAAAGGTCTCAACCCGGGCCGACAGGACGTCTTCGTCGACGGCGGCAGCGCCAGTCATGACACGGTAAACTACGGCCGTTTCCTGGTCGGCGCCGACGTCAAAGCAAAAACCATCACGCACATGCCTTTCGTGATGTACCTGCCGCGCGTGTTGCCGCGTGACGAGATCGCGCTGCCATCGCCGACCACGCGCGAAACCGTACTCACGCATCCGGACATGCCGGGGCTGGAACTGCACGTGCCGGCGGGCGCCGTGTTCAAGGATCGCCAGGGTCATGTGCTGACCCATATCGCCATCGTCCCCACACCCGTCGATCACGCGCCGTTCCCGCTGCCCGACAATTTTCCGATGTACTTCACCATCCAGCCGGGCGATGCGGTGCTGACAGGATTGACCCCCGAAGCGGCCAAGGGCATGCGGGTGGTGTACCCCAATTACGGGCACGCCAAGCCCGATGTCGTGGGCAATTTCTGGGTCTACGACACCCAGCAGGGCTGGAGAATGTACGGTGGCGGCCATGTCACCGCCGATGCCCGGCATGTGGCGCCGGACAAAGGCGTGTCGCTGGTCGCTGCGATGGGCGCTGGCGTGTCGCTCAGCAGTGCCAATGCGCCCGATAACAAAAAGCCGAACAACAAATGTGCGGGCGACCCGGTTGACGAGCAGACCGGAACGTTCTTCCATGAGTGGAACGATCTGTCGATCAAGGACATCGTTCCGCTGACGGTGATGCGCGCCTATAACTCCGACGACAGTGGCTCGCATGTCTTCGGCATCGGCGGCAATGCCAATTTCAGCCTGCACTTGTACAGCAGCGACGGTAGTTTCACGGCGCCGCAGCTGATACTTCCCTGCGGTCAGGGCATCGTCTTCAATTCAGTGACAGGCACCTCCACCAACTGGCCGCTGACGGGCGACGTGTGGGAGCATACGGCGACCAACTCCGCCTACTACGGCGCGACGTTGCAGTTTTTCACGGGCACGCCGATCGGCGAGTTTTGGCAGCTCACGATGAAAGATGGCACGCAATACGGCTTCCAGAGCGACGTGCCCAATCAGCTGGAATGGAGCCAGGACCGCTTTGGCAATCAGCTGCTTTTCAATTACAACGGCGGCCTGATGGATCAGATGGTCTCGCCCAGCGGACGCTCCATCACGTTCAATTACGACACCAGCAATCGCGTGTCGAGTGCCGTGGACAATACCGGGCGTACGGTCAGCTACACCTACAACAGTGCCGGCGAGTTATCGCAGGTCACCTACCCCGACCAGACCAATGAGCAATATACCTACGACAGCAGTAACCACATGCTCACCCTCCAAAATCGGCGGGGCAACACTGCCATCACCAACCAGTACGATGCCAACGGGCGCGTCACCCAGCAGACCTACGCGGATGGTACGAGCTATCAGTTTGCTTATACCCTCGATAACAGCGGCAGCACGGCCAGTAGTGTTAAAGCCGCTGCGACTCGAGCAGCCGGCAAATCAATGGATCCGATCAGCGTCATCGGGATTCCTGGAAGCGGTTCCACCGGCGTCGTCACCGCCGTCGTCGTGACGGACCCGGACGGCCACCAGGAGCAAGTGACCTTCGATCAGGCGAGTCTCTATATGGCGACCGATACGGTCGCTTACGGTACGCCGTTGGCACAAACCACCACCTACGTGCGCCAGGCATCGGGGTTGGTCAGCAGCATGACCGATGCGTTGGGCCGCCAGACCACTTACACCTACGATGCCTTGGGTAACGTCACGCAAATTACCCGACTCGCCGGCACATCCAGCGCCGTCAGCGGGCGGCTAACCTATACCCCCGATTACAACCAGCTGGCATCGTTGACGGATCCTCTGGGGCATACCACGAGCTTTAGCTATACGAACGGCTGCTTGACCAAAGTCACCGATCCGCTGGGTGATAGCACGACCATTCAATGTAACGCCGCCGGGCAGCCGACCAGCGTGCATGACGCTCTAGGAGACGTTAAATCCTTTACTTATCAGGGCTACGATCTGCAAAGCGTGAGCGATGCATTGGGTCGTACGACCTCGTTCGTGGTCGATGGGCTGGGTCGCACGGTGGCGACCAAGGATCCACTAGGCAATGTGGGGCTGATGCAATACGACGTCGAAGATCGGGTGACACAGGTCACGGACGCGCTGAATCAAACGACGACGGCCAACTACGACGGCAATGGCAATCCGTTGAGCGTGACGTTGCCTAGTAAGGCGGTTATTAGCACAGCCTACGATCTTCGCAATCGTCCGATTTCGCGGACGGATGCGCTGAATCAAACCGAATCATGGACGTACGATGGCGTGGGCAATGTATTGTCTCACACTGATCGTAAAAACCAGGCGACGGTGTCTACCTATGACGCACTGAACCGCCGTGTCCTCACGTCATATGCGGATGGGTCGACCATACAACCCAGCTACGACGCCGCCAATCGCCTGACCGACCTGCTGGACTCTGGCAGTGGCCAACTCAGCTGGACCTACGACGGTCTGGATCGCGTCACCTCGGAGGTGACGCCGCAGGCGACCATCGGCTATACCTACGACGCCGCTGGCCGGCGGTTGACTATGACCTCGGGAGCGCAGGCAACAGTGAACTATGTCTACGATAATGCCAACCGGCTCACGTCGCTGACGCAGGGCAGCGAAACCGTGCAGTTCGGCTACGACGTCGCCAATCGCCGCACTTCGCTGATCCTGCCCAATGGCATCAGCCTGAGCTACGGCTACGATGCGGCCAACGAGCTGACCGGCATCAACTATCTCAACCCCAGCAACACAAGCATGGGCTCGCTGACCTACGGCTATGACTTGAGTGGTCGGCGGATCGGCAAGACCGGTAGCTTCGCCACTGACGTGCTGCCGGCGGCCACCACGCAGAACGCCACCTTCGACAGCAACAATCGCCAGACTGGTTACAACGGCCAGACGCTAAGCTACGACGCTAACGGCAACCTGACCAGCGATGGTGTCAACACCTACGTGTGGAATGCACGCAACCAGCTGAGCCAGATCACGCAAGGCACGACGGTAGGTGCAAGTTATACCTACGATGCGATGGGACGCCGCACAGCGAAGACCACGGGTACGACAGCTACGCAATACCTCTACGACGGCATGAATGCGGTGCAGGAGACGCAGGGCGGTACGGTCAACCCGATACTGACGGGATTGGGGGCCGATGAGCGATTCGCGCGCAACGACGTCACGGGGCGCACGTACTTCCTCACGGATGCCTTGGGTAGCACCCTCGGCCTTACGGATTCCACCGGTGCTATGCGCCAGCAATACAGCTACGACCCGTACGGCAAAACGACCGCGACGGATACCACGACGGGCTTCACCAATCCGTATCAGTACACCGGGCGGGAGGCAGATGGTCAGGGCCTTTATTATTATCGGGCAAGGTACTACAGCCCTATGATTGGGCGGTTTATTTCGGAAGACCCACTGGGTTTTAAGGGGGGGCAAAATAATTTATATGCCTATGTCGGCAATAATCCGCTTAGCAACGTAGATCCAAAAGGGTTAGAGTCGCCACGCGCGGCGTCAGGATGCGGCAGCATGTCATGGGCAGCGTGTGGGTCTCTTCCTCCTGCGATACCCAAAGCAGGTTGTAGTGGTGGCGGAATTGATCCAACTCTTCTTGCGACGATTATTGCTACGGAGATTGCAGGTGGTGGTCCAGAAGATCCTCTCGCCGACGCAGCGGTGGTGGAAGAAATAATTGCCGCTGATGAAGCCGCCGAAGCCGCCGAAGCCGCTGAGGCTGCAGAAGCCGCAGAAGCCGCAGAAGTGCCAGCCTCGACGCCCATAGGTAGGTCAGGCAACCCAATGGATGTGGCTGACGGAACAAATGCGCCGGGCTCCGTTGGTGATACCGAATATTCTGGGCATGCATTTGACGAAATGCAAAGTGACGGCGTTATGCCTTCAGCTGTTCAAAACGCGATAGACGATACTGCCCCAATAGCAGGAAAGGTGCCAGGCACAACGGCTTACCTTGACACCACGAATAACATTACAGTGATAACAAATTCTGAAGGCAGGGTAATAACCGTGTCGCGTGGTTTGATAAGGCAGTAGAGAAAATTATGAAAAATACGGAATCCGAAGATTTCAATCAACGACAGCTGAAGATCATGGCTGATGAATTGAATGAATTCAAATGTCAAAAAATCTCGCTCAAGTATTTAATTAAAAGGCTTAAGGAAATTTTCTGGATAATAGAATCTATGGATAAGGAATGGAGTGAGAGCTTTTTAAGGGAGTGGGGTACTTTGGAGACCGTATACGCAATATTCCTTGATCAACGAGAGCAAGGAATATTATCGGGCAAAAAAGCAGAGGAATCTATTAACGCTAGAGAAATTTCTATACTGGAGAGCGTGGAGAAGCTTGAATTTCTAGTACAGACTAAGCTTGAGCATAGGGTTTAACAGGCTGTTGAGAAACTCTCTGGCATCGTCGCGGACATAGAATGTCCAGTTCCAGATTATTCAAAGCCGTAGAGAATTATCGAGCCAAGCCATCGTCAACTATGTCTACGACAATGCCAACCGACTGACTTCGTTGACGCAGGGCAGCGAAACCGTGCAGTTTGGCTATGACGCGGCCAACCGGCGCACTTCGCTGATCCTGCACAACGCGGTCAGCATGGTTTACGGCTACGATGCGGCCAACCAGCTGACCGGTATCAATTACGTCAGCCCGACGAACACGGCCATGGGATCGCTGGCCTACGGCTATGACCTCGATGGTCGTCGCATCAGCAAGACCGGCAGCTTCGCCACCGACGTGGTGCCGGCCACGACCTCGGCGCCGGGGACCTTCGATCTGAGCAATCGCCAGACCAGTTTCAACGGCACCACGCCAAGCTACGACGCCAATGGCAACCTCACCAGCAACAGCATCGATACCTTCGTGTGGAATGCACGCAACCAGTTGAGCCAAATCACCGAGGCGGGCAATATCAAGTTCAGCTATGCCTATGACGCTCTGGGGCGGCGCACCAGCAAGAGCGTCGTGGGCGCCACGGCACCGACGACGTATCTCTACGATGGGTCCAACGCGGTGCAGGAGGCAATCGGTAACGTCACTAACCCGATATTGACCGGCCTAGGTACGGACGAGCGCTTCGCCCGCAACGATGTGAACGGACGGACCAATTTGCTGACGGATGCGCTGAACAGCACGATCGCCCTGACTGATCTCACGGGAACGATCACGCAGCAATACAGCTACGATCCTTACGGGAATGTCACGCAGAGCGATACCACGACCGGATTCACCAATCCGTATCTTTATACCGGGCGTGAGGCCGATAGCACGGGGCTGTATTATTACCGTGCGAGGTATTACTCGCCGACGATGGGGCGGTTTATTTCGGAAGACCCGATGGGGTTTGGTGGGGGGCAGAATAATTTTTATGCCTATGTTGGTGATAACCCGCTAATACATCGCGACCCGTCTGGATTATGGGTTATAAATATAGGAATTAGTGGAACTGTAGGTTTTGGGTGGGGATTAACTGGTGGTGCTGGTATAGTTTTCGACAGCTCAGGAAACATTGGAACATACGCCTATGGCGGTGATGGATTTGCTTATGGGGCTAGTGCTGGAGTCGGCGGATCGTTTATGGGTTCACTGGGAGATGACACAACGACAATTAACGATTTTAGTGGCCCCTTTGGCAATCTGAGCTTTCCATTTTTTGACGGCTATATTGATCCAAGTAATTCGGACCATTTGGGCGCAGGCTCTAGCTATGGAGTTGGAGGATCATTTTTTGCCGGATGCACAATTACCAATGTTCAAAACTACGGTAATATTAATAATATTGACGATTATGTTTGGCGTAAGATTTTTGGGAAAATGTAGGATGGTGAATAATGAGGTAAACGAAATAGGTAACCTTAATAGCCTTCGTTCCCTAGACTATGTGGCTGGAAAGGTTTTTGGTGACCAGTGGCGAGGTGTTGCACAATGGTGAAATTAATTCGTTGGGCAACGGATGATGATGAGGAGGATGAAAAATATATCCCCTTCGGATTAATGTTCTTACTTATGTGTGTAAGTCTTTATGCAATTGTGGTATCTGCACAACGAATTCGTGATATTTTTCTGCTTTCGATCGATTTTGTTGTGGAGAGTTCCCATCAGGTTTGTGAGGCTCCATTAAATAATCGTTGCGTAACCCACTACACGGTCAAAAATGGCGACGGGACAGAACATGACTTTGTTCCTTTTGGCGATCAGTTTAGCGATGACTTACTGGTATTTGATCCGCATATCGTGAAAACAGCGCGCAGCTTTACTTATGAAATAGATGGCAGAGAGGAGCGGTGGCCCTACCTCTGGCAGCATATTTTCGCTTTATTTGCAGGCGTAGTTGGCCTAATTTTTTTATTCAAACTTATAAGTACCAGAAAGTTATTTTTCGGCTTTCGTAGGCCTTTCGACTAGAGCATTTTTTGATTTATCCGCATAGATATCCTGAGGACACAAAGAAATGCGTGGCACTCGCTTGCAGAGAACGTGTCGAGGATTTCAAAATGACGGGGTCAGGTTCTGAGGTTCCCCACGTTTTCATGCCGGCAGACCCAGTTGATCCAGCAGTTGTGAACTGGGGTGTCTTAGCTGATCGATGAGTTCGCTCAAGCGCGTACTCGACCACCGTCGCATTAATGCCTCACGACCCAGTCGCATCAACGAGTAGAGTCGTCGCTTCGATCGGAACGGCGCGAGCCAGTCGTCGATACCGCAGTTTTCGCAGGCCATGCCCACGAGCCAGCTTGCAAAAGCGGCCATCGCGCTTAGTAGCAAGAGCACTTCGATACGCACACCTTTGCGCGTGAGGCTGTCTTCAAAACCCTGCCCGTAGCGATGGGATTTCAGGTCTCGGAACGACAGCTCAATTTGCATGCGTCGCCCATATAGCGTGATCAGCTGTCGCGCAGTAAGTTTCAGCGATGGGGAGGCTACCAGCAACCACGGTTCGCTTTCGCGTTGCGCGTTTTTGCGGCTATTGGAATTGCGCGCTGGCGCACCGTATCGATTGCGGTGCTTGCGTCCTTTGGGCGGTTTGGCGTGCAACACGACACGCGACGTCATTGGCTTGCTGCGCGCGACTTCCATGGCACCAAAGTCGCGCGGTCCACGCGCCGCCAGGTCGTACATGGCTTTGCATCTCACCCACTCATCCTGTCGACTTCCCGTAAACTTGATCCAGCACAATCAGAGATCTCCGGGCAAACTAACGCCAAGGAGACTGAAGGTGCACAAGAGCAAGTAGGCTCAAAATCCAAACTTTGTATCTCGCCCAAAATTTGGATTGCCGTCCAACGATGCCCGCAGTGCGCGGGTCTCTGCGACATCAATTGCACCAAACCAACGCATTGTCCATGATAGTGCAATGAATAAAGCGGTTTGGCAGGCGTGGGCTGAGCAGATGGCGACCGGGTTGGTATTGGTCGATGCGGACTTGCGCCTGGTCTGGATCAATCGAGCGCTGGCGGAGTGGATTGAGCTGGGGCCACGCAGCGCGGTGGGTCAGCCGCTGGCGCTGTTGCTGCGTGAGCCGGAACCCCTGCTGCTGGCCGCACGCGTCATTGAACAGCAGCGTCCACTGCAGTTGCGCGGTCTTACGCTGCGCACCGCAGGCGGGCGGGAAAGCCTGGTCGATATCGCGCTGCAGCCGTTCGATGCCGGGCTGTTGCTGGAACTACATACGTTGGCCGAACCGGCGGCTAGCGGCTCACCGTTGTCAGCGACGCTGCGCGGCTTTGCACACGAGGTGAAGAACCCGTTGGCTGGTCTGCGCGGTGCAGCGCAGCTGCTGCAGCGTCGCGTGGCAACGGATGATCTGCGATCGCTGGCTGGGCTGATCATCGACGAGGCTGATCGGCTGGCCACGTTGGCCAATCGTCTGCTGCATCACGATGGCGCGCCGCAGCTCGGCGCGGTGAATATCCATCATCTGCTGGAACGTCTCACCGATCTGCTGCAGGCGCAGCCGCAAGCTCTGCGGTTGAAACATGACTACGATCCCAGCGTGCCGGATCTGCTTGGCGACGCCGATCGCCTGCAACAGATTCTGCTCAACCTCGCACGCAACGCGCAGGAAGCCGGTGCACAAACACTCACCTTACGTACGCGCGTCGAACACGGTTTGCGCTGGGGCGACCGGATGCTGCGTATGGCGTTGCGGATCGATGTGATCGACGACGGCCCCGGTGTACCTGCGTCGTTGCGGGATACCCTGTTTCAGCCACTGGTGTCCGGCCGTGCCGACGGCAGCGGTCTGGGATTGGCGCTGTCGCGCGAGATCGCCCGCGAGCACGGCGGTGAACTGCGCTACGCGAGCCGGCCGGGCGAGACGGTGTTCTCTTTGTATCTGCCGCTGGAGCGCGCACATGACTGACGAAATCTGGATCGCCGACGACGATCGCGGCATACGCTTTGTGCTTGCCGAAGCTTTGCGCGATGCCGGCCTCGCCGTGCGCGAATTTGGCGAAGTCGGCGCGGTGCGTGATGCGCTGCGCGAGTCACGGCCGGCGCTGCTGGTCACCGACGTGCGCATGCCCGGTGAAGATGGTCTGAGCCTGTTGAACGATATGCAAAAACAGGGCATGGGCCCGGTCATCGTGATGAGCGCCTACACCGACGTGGCGACTACCGCGGCGGCGTATCGCGCCGGCGCGGTGGATTATCTGGCAAAACCGTTCGATCTCGACCAGGCGGTTGCCGCTGTGCAGCGGGCGTTGGAAAGCGCGCAATCGCCCGTCGCTCAACAGGCTGCCACGAGCGTCGCGAACCACGCGTTGATTGGCGAAAGCGCACCGATGCGCGAAGTGTTTCGTCTGATCGGCCGCGTGGCGGCCAGCGATCTCAACGTGTTGATCACCGGCGAAACCGGCACGGGCAAGGAGCTGGTGGCACGCGCACTGCACGAGGAAAGCGCGCGTCGCGGCAAGCCTTTCGTCGCGTTGAATACGGCGGCGATTCCCAGCGAGCTGTTGGAGAGCGAACTGTTCGGTCACGAAGCCGGCGCGTTCACCGGCGCGGTTCGCCGTGTTTCCGGTCGCTTCGAACAGGCCGAGGGCGGCACGTTGTTTCTCGACGAGATCGGCGACATGCCGCTGGTTCTGCAGACGCGCCTGTTGCGCGTGCTGGCCGGCGGCGAGTTCTATCGCGTCGGCGGCCGCGAGCTGATACGCGGCAATGTACGCATCGTCGCGGCGACGCATCAGGATCTCGCGACGCGCGTGGCGGCCGGGCAGTTCCGCGCTGACCTGATGCATCGACTCGATGTAGTGCGTATCGAGCTGCCGCCGCTGCGCACGCGCCGCGCGGATATCCCGATACTGGCACAGCATTTTCTCGCCACGGCAGCGCAGGAACTCAAGCTGGCACCGAAGCGTTTTTCGAAGGCGGCGTTGAAGGCGGTCGCGCAGCGCGACTACCCGGGTAATGTGCGCGAGCTGGAAAATCTTTGCCGCCGCATGGCCGTGATTGCGCGTGGCGCGGAAATTCTGCCGGCCGATCTTGGCGAGATCGCCGGCAAAGCTGCTGGCGGCGAGTGGACTGACGCGTTGCGCGAATGGGCATCGGCGGCGTTAGCTAACGACGAGAAAGACATTCATGCGCGTGCCCGCGATGCGCTGGATCAGACCTTGCTGCAGGCGGCGATGCAGAGCAGTGCGGGCCATCGCCAGAATGCTGCGATGGCCCTCGGCATGGGGCGCAATACGCTGACCCGCAAGCTCGGCGCGTCGCGTACGCGGCGCAGCTGAAAGGTCGGTGCGTCGCTAGCGTTCGTTAGCCGAGCACGATGCGCAGCGTATGCGTCTGTCCATCATCAACCAAAGCAACGGATTGATCAGCGGGAAGCGTCTGGCCGTCCAATGCGATCTGCTTCACGCCATGGCTAACCTTGTCTGGGTTCTCCACGGCGATCCGGTAGTGCGTGATCGCGCCGGACTTTCCATGATGCTGATAGGCCATCTCGAAGCCGGGCCAGCCTTTCGGAATGCGCGGGTCAATCTGCAGCCGGTCGCCGTGCTTGTGGAAGCCCAGCACTGCCTCCATGCCGCCGCGATAAAGCCACGCGGCCGAGCCGGTGTACCAGGTCCAGCCGCCGCGGCCGACGTGCGGATCGACTGAATAGACGTCCGCGCAGGCGGCATACGGCTCCACTTTGTAACGGGCAATGGCCTCGGCGCTGTCGCTGTGACGGATCGGATTGAGCAAATCGAACTGCGCGGCGGCGCGTTCGCCATCGCCGAGCCCGGCCCACGCAAATATCGACCAGGTGGCGCCATGCGTGTACTGGCCGCCGTTTTCGCGCACGCCCGGTGGGTAGCCCTTGATGTAGCCAGGGTTCTCCTTGCCGTGATCGAACGGCGGGGTAAACAGCCGGGCGATCTGGTTTGGATGATCGACCAGCAGTTTGTCGACCGAGGCCATCGCCTGTTCGGCGTGCTCGCGGTTCGGTGCGCCGGCAATCACGCTCCAGGATTGTGCGATGGTGTCGATCTGGCATTCGTCGCTTTCGCGTGAGCCCAGCGGCTCGCCATTGTCGTAGTAACCGCGGCGATACCACTCGCCATCCCATGCGTTTTCCAGGGCGCCGCGCATGCTGTCGGCATAATCGCGCCAGTGTTTGGCGCGCTCGGTTTCGCCGCGCAGCTCGGCGCGCGGGGCGAACAGTCCGATGGTGGCGATCGCCAACCAGGCCAGCCAGCTGCTTTCGCCGCGGCCGGCTTCGCCGACCGCGTTCATGCCGTCATTCCAGTCGCCGGTGCCCATTAGCGGCAGGCCGTGCGCACCCTGCGTGAGGCTGGAGTCGATACCGCGAGCGCAGTGTTCGTAGACCGATACCTTTTCGTCCGATACCGATGGCTGGAAGAACGCATCGCTGGCGCCTTCCGGAATCGCGTCGCCTTTGAGGAAGGGCAGCAACTCGTCCAATACGGTGTCGTCGCCGGTGACATCGACATAATGTGTGGCGACGTAGGCAAGCCACAGACGATCATCGCGGATCCTGGTGCGAATACCCTGGCCAGCCGGCGGCAACCACCAGTGTTGTACATCGCCTTCGGCAAATTGCCGACCGGTCGCACGCAGCAGGTGTTCACGCGCCAGATCGGGCCGGCTCACGCACAGCGCCATCACGTCCTGCAACTGATCGCGGAAGCCGTAGGCACCGCTGGCCTGGTAGTACGCCGTGCGTGCCCAGACGCGACTGGCCAACACCTGATATGGCAGCCAGTGGTTGAGCATTACATCCATCGCACGATCCGGCGTCTTGACCTGCACGGTGTCAAGCAGGCCGTTCCACTGCGCGCCGACGTCGGTCAGCACGCTGTCGATGTCGATTGTGCGATAACGCTTCACCAGTTCCTGCGCCTCGGCTTCGGAGGCCGCATCACCCAGCGCGAAGACGATATCGATTTGCGTATCCGGTGGCAGTTCAACGGTGGTTTGCAACGCGCCGCAGGGATCCAGTCCGGCGCCGACGCGGCCCGACAGCGGTGCGCTGCTGCTCAAGGCGGCGGGATCATCGATCGCGCCCAGCTCGCCGAGAAACTCAGCGCGATCACCGGTGCAGGACTGCTGCCGGCCGCCAAGATCGATGAATGCCACGCGATCACCGAAGTCACCGCGCCACGGGTTGCGCGCAAACAGCGCACCGGTGGACTCATCGCGTGAAGTGATCACGAATGGTGCCGGCGTGGTGCCGTTCGAACCCAGTGCCCACTCGACGTAGCCAGTGACGGAGATTCGGCGCGTGCGTCCGGAATGGTTACTCAGGCGCAGCCGCGACAGTTTGATCGAATCGACTGTGGGCACGCACTGCGTCAGCTCGGTGCCGATGCCATGTGCGTCATTGACGAAGCGCGTCCAGCCCTTGCCGTGTATGACGGCATATTTCGCGTCAGCCACGCGCACGGGTAGCGCGGTAGCGCTCCACACGTCGCGGCTTTCCTCGTCGCGCAGAAAGAGAATATCGCGTGGTGTGTCGCTGACCGGATCGTTCGGCCACGGCGTCAGCGGATTTTGCTGGCTGTTGAGCGACCATGCGTAACCGCCGCCCTCGGCCGAAACGATAAAGCCGAATGCCGGATTGGCGATCACGTTGACCCAGGGTGCCGGTGTCGGGCGATTCGCATCGAGATCGATGCGGTAGGCGCGGCCCTCATCGACGAAGCCGCCGTGGCCGTTGGAAAATTCGAGCGTGGACGGTGTGGCTGTTGCGGTGATCGGCTGCGTCGCGCGAATCGCCGCGGCGGCAGGCGTTGAGCCCGCATCCGCCGGAGCAGTATCGCTGGCGATCCTGTCGCCCAGCACCACGCGGGCCACCGTCAGCAAACCGTTGCGTAGCTCGTCCCAGATCGCGCTGTCTTTCAGACAAAAGAGTTCAGCCTTCGGTGCGTTGTTGTCCTCCTTCAGCAGCGCCTGCTGGGCGTTGATCAGTGGATCGAGTTTGCCCTGCAGGGCATCGGCGTCTTTCGCCGCGTTCAACACCACCACGTCGACGGCTAGCCGCTGGCTGCGCCACAGGGTTTGCGCCAGCAGCAGTGCTTGTACCTGCGGCAAGGTCGAGTCCTTGTCCAGTCGCAACAGCACGATCGGACGATCGCCGGAAATGCCGGCGCCCCACAGCGCTGGCGGGCCACCGCGGCCCTGAGCCAGCAAGGCGGGAGCAGCGCGTTGCGAGGCATCGCTGCTGAGCAGGGCCGACATCCAGTGGGCGAAGCGCGCGGCCTGGGCATCGTTGATGTCCAGCCGCTCTTGCTCGGCCTGCGCATGTTTTGCCGCGCCGGCAAACAGGCTCTCCGCAGCGCCACCGTCAGCCAACTGAGCTGCCAGCGCGGTTGCGCCCTCGCGTGAATCGGCCAGCTGCGTCCATAGCAGCAGCGTGACGCTGGTGCCTGGGGCAAGCGTCACGTGCTGGCGCAGGGCAAAGACCGGATCGAGTACGCAGCCGGTCGTGCCGGACAAGCTTGCACTCATCTGCATGGCCTGCGCGTGGCGCAGCGTACGGCCGCGGCCGAGAAAGCGCGCACGGTCCGTCTCGAATTCCTCGGTCGCCGGCTGGCCCTCGATGTGCAGCGCCTGGGCCGCCCAAACCTTGGCTTCGCTGGTGGCGCGTCGGCGACGGGTGGCCAGCAACAAACGATTCGCAGCATCCCAGTCGGTTTGCACAAACATCTTGGAGAAGGCCGGATGCGAATTGTCCGCGCCGATTGGGCCGATAACGACCTCCGCATAGGCGGTTATGGAGAGCGCGCGCGGCTTGTCGCCATAGTTGGTCAACGTAAGGCGGCGAAGTTCCACGTCGGCGTCGCTCGCTATCGCCACCTCCAGCATGCTGTGTATGTGGCTGTGATGACGATTGAAACTGGCGCGTCCGGGCGAGAACGCTACGGTATCGTCGGGCCCGCTGCTGCCATACGGCTGCTGGCTGGCTGACCAGACTTCGCCACTCTCTTCATCATGCAGCAGGAGATAGCTGCCCCATGGATCGCGGGTGGCATCCTCGCGCCA
This sequence comes from Rhodanobacter sp. MP1X3, assembly GCF_014207165.1. Classification (NCBI taxonomy): domain Bacteria; kingdom Pseudomonadati; phylum Pseudomonadota; class Gammaproteobacteria; order Lysobacterales; family Rhodanobacteraceae; genus Rhodanobacter; species Rhodanobacter sp. MP1X3. The sequence goes on from NZ_JACHCO010000001.1 coordinate 281,715, forward strand.
GCGGGTCACCGCCATGTCGCGCCATTGGCTGTAGCCGGAGCCATGCGCGCTCAGCATCACGCTGTAGTTGCCGTTGGAAAGCAGGTGCGCGCGTGGTGTGGTGCGCGGTTGTGAGGATGAGCGGAATGACATGAGAGGGTAGAGCTCCTGCGCGATCGGCGGGGGTGAATGTCGCAACCGTCATAGCGTACGTCCGCACCGGGCTAATACCGCGTGAAGTCGATTCCGGCTGGTCGTCGAATCAGGAACAATCCGTTCCATGGGAAGTCACAATGCTGCCCCGGCTTTACACGCATTACATGCATCGCACCCCACCATCATGTGCCGACCTACTTTCGGACGATACGATGATCCCGGTAATACAAGATGACGCAAGATGGCATGCGGCGACGCACAGACGAGTCGCTCCGCCCGGCGGACGTTCCGCGGAATGGCTTGTCAGCAGACGAGGTGTTTCGGTGCAGTTCGCCAAGCGTGGTTTAAATTGATTGGTCAAAATTGATTCCAGACTCTTGGCTATATCGGAAACCCATGCAATGACACAGCTACCCACGCTCACGGACGAGGCCATGCTCGATCAGATGCAGCAAGCGGCTTTTGGCTATTTTCTGGAAACCGTGAATCCGGACAACGGGCTAGTCGCCGACACCTCGCGCGAAAATTCACCGGTCAGCATTGCGGTCGTTGGTTTTGCGCTCTCGTGCTATCCGATAGCGATAGAGCGCGGCTGGATGAAACGCACCGAGGCGGTCAAGCTCAGCCTGGCGGCGCTGCGTTTTTTCCGCGACAGCGACCAGAGCGGTGAGCCGAATGCCACCGGCTACAAAGGTTTTTACTACCACTTCCTCGACATCCACAAAGGCACGCGGGTCTGGCAGTCCGAACTGTCGATGATCGATACCGCGCTGTTGATTGCCGGTGCGCTCACTGCCGGCCAGTACTACAACGCCGATACGCCGGAGGAAACCGAGCTGCGCGAGTTGGTCGACTTTCTCTACTGCCGCGTCGACTGGCGCTGGTCGCAAGACAGCGGCGGCACCATCCGACAGGGATGGAAACCGGAGAGTGGCTTTCTGCACTACGGCTGGGAAGGCTATAGCGAAGCGATCGTGCTGTACGCCATGGCAATGGGCTCACCGACGCACCCGATCAAGGACGACTGCTACACCGCGTGGACGGCCACCTACCAGTGGGAAAACCTCTACAACCACGATTATCTCTACGCCGGCCCGCTGTTCGTGCATCAGTTCTCGCACGCCTGGGTTGACCTGCGCGGCATCCGTGATCCCTTCATGCGCGAGAAGAATACGGACTATTTCGAGAACAGCCGCGCCGCAGTCCACATCCAGCGCCGATACACCGAGCTCAATCCTCACGAATTCACCGGCTACGACCAGAACTGCTGGGGACTCTCCGCCTGCGATGGCCCCACCGACGAGCAGCCGGATGAAGTCAGCGAAGATCGGCGCCTGTTTGGCTACGCGGGGCGCGGCGTGCCCTATGGTCCAGACGATGGCACGCTGTCTGCACCAGCCGTGCTTGCCTCGCTGCCGTTCGCGCCGGAATTGGTCATGGAGGCCATACGCAACATGCTGATGCGCTACCCGCAGATGACGGTCGATAACCGCCTGGCCAGCAGTTTCAATCCCTCCGTTCTGGTGAACGGCGAGCTATGGATTTCGAACGGTTACTACGGACTCGACCAGGGTATTGTGGTGATGATGATCGAAAACCATCGCAGCGGCCTGCTGTGGCAGTTGATGCGCGGTTGTAGCTACATCCGCGACGGGCTGCAGCAAGCCGGCTTCACCGGTGGCTGGCTGCAGCCTTCCGATACCGATGGAGCACGCTGATGTCGCCCCCTTTCGATGCCTCGATCACCGCGCCGCAGGATGCGTGGGAAGACAAACGGCTGGCCGACCTGCATCCAGTGGCATGGGCCAACCCGAAGCCGATGGACTGGTATCAACTGGTCATCGTTGGTGCGGGTTCGGCCGGTGTGGCCGCTGCCGAACTGGCCATTGCCATGGGCCTGAAGGTGGCGATGATCGAGCGCCACCTGATCGGCGGAACCTGCCTCAACACCGGCTGCGTGCCGTCCAAGGCGTTGATCCGTACCGCGCGGTTGTACGCGGATATGCGCAACGCCGGCCGTTACGGCGGCAAGGTGCCGGATCATATCGAGGTGGATTTTACCGCCGTGATGGATCGTGTACGGCGCATCCGCAGCCACCTCAGCGGTGGCTCGTCGGTGCGACGGATGGCCTCGCTTGGCGTCGACATGTTCTTCGGCAATGTACGTTTTACCGGTGCCGACACGCTGATGGTCAACGACCTCACGCTGCGCTTCGGCAAGGCGATGATCGCCACCGGCACGCGCCCCCATATCCCGAACGTGCCGGGTCTGCGCGAAGCGGGCTTTCTCACCAATGCCACGGTCTTCAATCTCACCGAGCTGCCCAAGCGTCTGCTGGTGATTGGCGGCGGCCCGGTCGGCTGCGAACTGGCCCAGGCGTTTCGTCAGCTGGGCTCCAAGGTCACCATCGTGCAGGACAAGCCGCTGTTCCTCGAAAAGGAGGAACGCGACGCGGCCCAGATTCTTTCCGATGCGTTTGCGCGCGATGGCATCGAGGTAAGACTCAACACCACGGCAACGGCCGTGCGCGTCGAGAACGGCGTCAAGCAGGTCGACCTGCTCAGTGCTGACTACAAAAGCACCATCGAGGTCGACGCGATTCTCACCGGCGTCGGTCGCGTGCCGAACGTGCAGGGGATGGATCTGGAAAAGGCCGGCATCAAATACGACGACGAAAAGGGCATCAGCGTCGACGATTTCCTGGTGACCAACAATCCGCGTATCTACGCTGCCGGCGACGTCTGCCTGGAGGATCAGTACACCGACACCGCAGCGGCCTCGGCACGCATCGTGGTCAACAATGCCTTCATGCGCGGGCGCATGCGCCTCAGCGAGCTGGTCATTCCGTGGTGTACTTACACCGACCCGGAAATCGCCCATGTCGGGCTGTATGTGCGCGAAGCCAATCTCAAGGGCATTCCGGTAAAAACGTTCACCGTGCCGATGCACCAGATCGATCGCGCGGTGACCGACAGCGAAGAGGGCGGCTTCGTGAAAATCCATATTCGCGAAGGCACCGACACCATCCTCGGTGCCACCATCGTGGCGCGCCATGCCGGCGAGATGATCAACGAGATCACCCTGGCCATGGTCGCCAAGATCGGCCTGCGCACGCTGGCGCGGGTGATCCACGCGTATCCGACTCAGGCCGAAGCCATTCGCGAAGCGGCCAAGGCCTACAGCCGTACCCGCATCACCTCACGCCTGCGTGCGCGCCTGCAGAAATGGCTGGCGCGTACCACCGAGTAAGTTTCTGCGATCACGCCGGCTTATCGACGACGTGAATAGACTGTGCAACACAAGCATCAAGAATTCTTCCTCTCCCCAATCACTCTACGTAAAGGACATCCGATGGAACTTGGCATGGTGGGTCTCGGCAAAATGGGCGCCAATATGGCGGAACGTCTGCTCAAGGGCGGTCACAAGGTCACCGGTTTTGATCCCAACGCTGACGCGCGCACGCTGCTGGTGTCCAAGGGCGCCGGCGAAGCCGACTCGCTGGAAGCGCTGGTCAAGGCACTTCCCACGCCACGCGTGGTATGGGTGATGGTGCCCTCGGGCAAGATCACCGACGACACCGTCGATACCTTGTACAAGCTGCTGTCGGCCGGTGACACTGTCATCGACGGCGGCAACTCCAATTACAAGGACACGCAGCGCCGCGCGGCCTCGTACGTCGACAAGAAAATCAACTATGTCGATTGCGGTACCAGCGGCGGCATCTGGGGTCTGGCCGAGGGTTACAGCATGATGGTTGGCGGCGACGAGAAAGCCGTTGACGCGATCAAGCCGATCTTCGAAACGCTGGCGCCAGCCAAGGATCAGGGCTGGGGTCGCGTCGGCCCGGTCAGCTCCGGCCACTACACCAAGATGGTTCACAACGGCATCGAGTACGGGATGATGCAGGCGTACGCCGAGGGCTTCTCCATCCTCAAGCACAAGACCGAGTTCGGCCTCGACCTGAAACAGGTCGGTGAAATCTGGCGTTACGGCAGTGTGGTGCGCTCATGGTTGCTCGACCTCACCACGGATGCGCTGGGCAAGAATCCCAACATGACCGGCATTGCGCCGTACGTCGTCGATTCGGGCGAAGGCCGATGGACGGTGGATGCGGCGATGGAGCTGAGCGTTTCCGCACCGGTGATTACCTTGTCACTAATGGAGCGCTACCGCTCGCGCGACAACGACTCGTTCGCCGACAAATTGCTGGCGTCGATGCGCAACGAGTTTGGTGGGCATGAGATCAAGAAGGAAGGGTGATTGTCGCTGGCGCGACCGAGCTTGCCGGGGTTTGATGGACACGTATGCCGAACGATAAAGTTCGGGATACGTGTCCATCGTGTCTCCACGTATCCGTCGTCGTTTTACCGAAGAATTCAAGGCCAACACCACCGCAATGGTCACCGAGCAGGGACACCCGTACCGCTGCCGATCTGGGCGGCCCGTCGTCAATAGTTGGCATGGTTAAGAGCGAGTCGGAATCCGAGTCGTCCTGGCTCCGATGGCGTGGTAATGATTCGATGTATTTCTGGTAGATCGCGCCTCCGGGCCGGCCGTCGGGCCTAGGTGCGTGTAGCTCATGCGCAGTTCCACTTGACACTAAAGCTGCGCAGGCTGCCGAGCCCGCTGCTCTTCACTTCATCTTGTGACGTACTTCAGAGTTGAATTGGTCGCGCTTCACAATTTGATATATGGCACCAGCTTATCGTAGCGATTGCAGGGGCAGATTGGCGCTGTGCACGGATTTAAGGTTCCGGCGCTCGTACAAAGGAAGGCGATGATATGAACGCCATGAGGCAACATCGGCCCGCAATACGGGCATTAAGATTTACGACGCTTGTATTGGCCTTGGTCGCAGCGTGTGCCACGAGTGATGTGCAGGCGACAGACACAGTCTGGGTCGCCACCCAGACTCAGGCCTTTTTGCCATCGACGACGGCGACGGCGTTACCGGCGACCACCAGCGAACATGTGGTGGCAGCACTCAACCCGGTTCTGCCGGATAGCAAGCCGACTCCTGCGCAAGTCCAGGCGGTAGTCGATTACCTGCAGCAAAATGGCTTTACCGGCATCAAGGTGAGCTCCAGCCAACGGTTGGTCGACGCAACCGGTACGGTGGCCGGCATCCAGGCCGCATTCAACACCACCTTGATGAGCTTTCAGTATCAAGGTCGCGCCGCATTCGGCAATAACGCGCCCGCCCAAGTTCCGCAGGCGTTGGGCGGCGTGGTAGTGGCCGTGCTCGGCCTGCAGAATGTAGCGACGGCCCAAGCCGTTGTTGAGGTGGCGCCGTCGCCGGCTTCGACGAAAGCACGCGCGAACGCGGCCGGCACGGCGGTGGAGGTAGCGCACGAGCTGACGGAATTTTCGGCTTTCTACGATGCGGATAATCTGCCCATCGGCACGGGCAGCACGGTGGCCATGGTTGCTTCCGGCGACTTGACGGCGGTGCTGGCCAATCTCAAGGCGTACACCACATCGCATGGCCTGCCGGATGTATCCACCCAGGTGATCCCCGTGGGCGATGGAAGCTATCAGGACGACCCCGCCAAGGATCTGGTGTGGACGACAGCAGTCGAGGCGATGGTCGGGATGGCCGGTGGATTGAAGCAGATTGTTTTCTACAATCCGCCCGATCTCAGCGATGCCAATCTGATCCTGGGGATTGACACGATGGAGGACGAATTCAGCTGGCCTGTCCAATATGCGAGTGAGCTGCTTCCCTTTGCCATATCGGAAGACGATGCCCATCGCAGCGGCTTGATGGCGGCATCCGACAATGCGATCGCGTTTATACCAGAGAACATCGCTCCTAGCGGCGACGACGGTGCATATGCTGAATCCGAGGGTGTGATTCTCGATGCCCAGGGAAACTGGCTAGTTGCCCCGGGCAGCTATACCGTGAACTATCCGGCAAGTGACCGCGATGTCTGGGCGATAGGCGGCACTTCGCTGTATACGAGTGGCGGCATTTATGCGTCCGAAACCGGGTGGAATTCTGGCGTGGCTCCTGTCGATCCGGAGAACCTCACGAGCGACCAGCAACTCCACGCCGGTGGTGGTGGTGTGAGCAAGTTCGAGGGAGGTCAAGGGGACTTGTTCAATCATGCCCCTTGGCGGATCGTTCCGGACGTTGCCTTCGATGCTGACCCTGCGAGTGGTGCCCTGGTCTATCTCCAGGGGAACGCCACGCCCGTCCAAGTGGGAGGCACCGTGCTCGCCGCGGCCTTGTATGTGGGTCTGAGAATCAGGATGGGATACCATCCGGAAACACCTCTCGAGCTGCTCTACACCTGCTACGCCGACTATCACGATCACATCAAAAACGATTACGCCCTTAGTGGCTACTCGATGCAACAGCTGGTGCATCCAGTCAATGAGGGCAACAACGGCTATGGTGGTTATGGGTACAACGCCGTTGCTGGTTACGATGCCATCGGTGGCTGGGGCAGCATAAATGCGCGAAACTTGAACGCACTGGCCATCGGTTACTTCCATGATTAGCCGAGTTTGAGGAGTGCCGAGTCGCAACAGACGGTATGAAGTACTCGGTGCTTCTGCCGTCAAACAATGGGTGGTCGACAGTCACTTAGCACGAGTTGAGCGATGACTTTTCAGTCTTATGCCGTCGAGGCGCAGGAGCACGCGACCATCGCTGAGTGTTTTCAAACCCAGTAGTCGTGACGGTGGGACGAGGCAGTTGTGGTGCAGGCGGATGAGCAGGTAATCGATGGTGCCTAGGTCGAAGGCCTGCCGCGCATGCGCTTCGTAGGCGGTGCAGAATCCCTACGGGTCTGCCGGCCTCAGCTCACCGCCGCACAGGGGAGTGGTACGTCAAAAGGCAGAGCTGAAGCCAGAGCGGTAAGGCTGGAGTTGCCTCAACTTTTCCATCGGATCAATCGGCGTCTCGATAGGTTGTCGAGCCGCATGGTGCGGCTGTGAATTCGGGCAGAGCTTCGGCTTTTTCCGAGAAGGCTTGCAGCGAAGGATAGTCGGCAGTTGGCACGAGTCCGGGGAGCACTTCCTGGGTGAACTTCCAGGCTACGGCGGTGCTGATGCCGGCCTGATCGATGGTGCGACTGGTGATGGCTTGCGATTGATCGCGGAAGGCTGATTCAAGCGCGTTGAAAGCGGCAAACAATTGTCCGGTGACGCGCTCTATCCATGGTTCGTGCTGTTTTTCGGCCGGCCGAAGATTGCGCTCGTAGATGATCTGCACGCTTTTCTCGTTGGCAGCCAGCGCCAGCCCAATGATGTGCAGCGCGTGGCGAAGCTCGGCGTTGCCGCTTGGCATCAGGCTTCTACCGGAGCTCGCGATCGATTCGGCATATTGAAGAATCAGCGTCGAATCGATCAGTACCTCGCCGTCATCGCAGATCAACGTCGGCGCCTTCACCACCGGATTGATCCGCTGAAATTCGTCGAACCCGCCGAATACCGAAAGCGACTGGTGTTCAAATCGAAGACCAAGCAATTGCAGCGAGATCGCCACGCGGCGAACATAGGGTGAGTCGAGCATGCCGATCAATTTCATGGTGATTCCTTTTGCATGGAGCCTGAATGGTAAAAGCTATGCGCAATAGCGATAAGCGCGGCTGGATATTGATACTGAATTCTTGTCCGGATCTTTGGCGTTTGCGAACGCATATCCATTGGCTTGATGGGTGCTTCCAAACGTCAGTCCAAGTTCGGCGCTCTTTACCTTGAATGCCTCGACATCTTCCACCGCAAAGACCAGCTTCACGGCGACCTGCCCCAGCTTCATGCTTTTTGCCGCCTGGTGTATCAGGATGATCGGGCCGCCGTCCGTCGAACTCAACTCGATCAAGCCTTCAACTTTTCCTGTGGACGCCAGTCCGAAAAATCTCTGATAGAAGTCAGCTGTTCTATCCATGTCCTTTGCATAGATCACGATGGCGTTGAGCGGTGAACGCATGGTCATTCTCGCTGTTGCCTCAAAGAGTTTCGTTGATCATCTGACTATTTAAAAATGCTTTTTGATGTGTCATACGCGAGTTCATGGTACTGGTTGCCGTTGAACTCAAATTCCTGAATCACATGAAGGCCAAGCTTCCTGGTGTGGGCGGCAAAAGATCGAGTGTTCGTCTTGTTGATAAAGGTGAGCAGGACGGGATATCGCTCGGCCATTTGGGCTCTGGAAAAATCGAACACGGCCTCAAGCACTCCGCTTCCCCTGACGGATTTATCAATGCAGACAGGGCCATATTGATACGAGTTCTCGACCGTCAATGGCTGGCCGAGAAACTCCAGTTGATCGAGCCCCTCAATCATGTGGGTGAATATCGGCCACTGCGACCAAAACCCCCAGGACGCCGCCATGACGTAGGCCACAAGACGTTCGCCGTCACGAGCGATGGACAAGCCACCTTCATCAGCTATCAGGCTTTTCAGTTGGTCCTTGGTGAACAACGTTGTTACGAAACCACTCGATTTATCCGGCTCTGCAATGGAAGCGACGTGATACTTTTTCTGAAGCTCCAGCACGTCGTAGATATCAGAAGATTGTGCAACGCTGATTTGCATTAAAACCTCATTCAAAACCAGTTAGACGAAGCAGTTGGTAGTGACCTTCCGTGCTATCCGATGGCACGACGTCCGGTAATCTAAAGAAACAGCTTTCCAAAATTCATTATCCCAACCGCAACAACTTCCTCACCGCCGGCAAATTGCGGCGGCTGATTTCGGGACTTATTTCGGTGCCATCCAGACGCGCGAGCACACGACCGTCGCTGAGTGTTTTCAAGCCCAGCAAGCGCGACGGTGGGACGAGGCAGTTGCGGTGCAGGCGGATGAGTTGGTTGGGGTAGGTGTCTTCGAGTTGGCGCAGGGATTCTTCGATCAGCAATTCGCCGCGGCGGTGCTGCACGACGACGTATTTTTCGTCGGCAACCAGGCAGATCACTTCATCGAGGGCAATGCGCACTTCTTCGCCACGCAGGCGGCCGCGCAGATACTTTGGTGTGTCGCGGCCCTGGTCGGCGAGGCGGCGCTCGGCGCGCTGCAAGGCATCGCGCAGCCGTTCGAGGCGCACCGGTTTGAGCAGATAGTCCACAGCGCCGAGTTCGAACGCCTGCAGCGCGTGGGCTTCGTAGGCGGTGCAGAAAATCACTTGCGGTCTTGCGCGGCCGGCTAGCCGTTTGGCCAAGGTGGTGCCGTTGAGTCCGGGCATGTTGATGTCGAGCAGCAGGATGTCGGGCTGCTGCTCGCCGATGGCGGCGAGCGCGCTTTCGCCATCGGCGACGCTGCCGACGATTTCCACATCGACGCAGTCGCTCAGCAGCACGGCCAGCCGCGCGCGAGCCAGCGGTTCGTCATCGACGATCAGTACGCGCATCGTTCGCCTGCCCTGATGAGTGAAGTATGGGTAGGTGGAGGCGAACGATGAAGCGTTCGCCATCGGGTCCGCTTTGTGGGCCTGCTTCGACGCGCGCCTGCGGACCATAGCGGTAGGTCACGCGCTGTCGCACGCTATCGAGGCCGTGACCGTTGCCGGGTTCGGCCGCGGTGGCAGGCAGTGGGTTGATGATTTCGATAAGGATGGCGTTACCGTTGCGCTGGCCGCGCAGGATCACTTCGCCGCCGCCGATCAGCGGCTGGATGCCGTGGCGTACGGCGTTCTCGACTAACGGCTGCAACAGCAGGCGCGGCAGCGGGAAATTATCCGGCAGCGATTCGATATCACGCTGCACACGCAGACGATCGCCCAGGCGCAGTTGTTCAATCGCGAGGTAGCGTTCGATCAGCGCCAGTTCGTCGCCGAGCGTGCCGTCGTCGTTGTTGTGCTGGCCCAGCGCGGCGCGAAACAGTTCGGAGAGATCTTCCACCGTACGCTCGGCGGCATCGGGATCAACGCGGATCAGTGCAGCCACGGTGTTCATGCTGTTGAAAAGAAAGTGCGGCCGGATGCGCGCCTGCAGTGCATCGACCTGCGCGCGCGTCACCGCGGCCAGCCGCGCTTGCCACTGCGCCAGCACGTAGAAGTAGCGCAGCATCGCGGCACCGAGCAGCGCGGCGATGGCCACGTTGTCGCGCACAAAGACGCCGCGGCTGTCAGTGCCCAATTGCATCTGCAGCGCAACATCGAGCCAGCGCGCAATGCTGCTGGCAATCAGCACGATAAGCACAATCAGCAGCCACACGCCGACATAGGACAGGTGGCCTGGCAGGCGCTGCAGCAGCGCACGCGACTTGCACAGAACCACGGCGATCACCAACGCCAGCCAGGTGACGAACAGCATGCCGACGCTATAGCTCGCCCAGTCGCGCTGGCCATTGCGCGCCAGCCACATTACCGTCACCGTTAGCGCGCCCACTATGATCAAGGCGAACAACGCAGGCAGCCGGCAGAAGTCCGGCAGCGGACTCTGCTCGACGCGTTCGCGTGGATTATTGGCGGTGGTCGGTGGAGGCATGCGGGAAGTATGCCGCATGAGTGTGGTCAAGCCGCGAGCAGTGGATCCCCATTCCAGCTTTGTCCCCAGCGATGAGAAGGAGACGATCGGTACGGAGGTGAAAGTTTCCTCGGCGAAGACGCGTGGCTGATTCGACAGCTTGTTACTTCAGCCGCTGCCCGATCCAGTCGCGCAGGTCGAAAATCTCCTGCGGGCATACGGCGTGCAGCATCGGGTAGGTATGCCAGTCGACCGGGTAGCCCAGTGCGCGCAGGCGATCACGCGAGTCCAGGCCACGCTGCAGCACCACGACCGGATCAGCCTGACCGTGGCCCCAGAAGATCGGCGTGGCCGAATTCGCCGCGTGGCGTTCGGCGGTCAGTGTGGTGTGCATTGGCAGGTAAGTGGATAGTGCAATGATGCCGGCCAGCTTCTCTGCATGGCGCAGGCCTGCTGACAACGCGATGGCGCCGCCCTGCGAAAAGCCGGCCAGCAGGATGCGCTCGCTCGGCACGCCGCGGCTGTGTTCGCGGGCGATCAGCGTTTCCACTTCGGCGACCGACGCGCGCATGCCGGTTTCGTCTTGCTGCGCGTTGAGATCGAACGCAGCGATGTCGTACCAGGCACGCATCGACATGCCGTTGTTGATGGTTACCGGCCGCACCGGCGCATGCGGAAATACGAAGCGCAGCGCCGGCCAGCCCGGTGCTGCCAATTGCGGCACGATCGGTGCAAAGTCGTTGCCGTCGGCGCCCAGTCCATGCAGCCAGATCACGCTATGGGTCGGGTTGGCGGCGGTTTCCTGTTCGGCGGTAGGCAGTGGCATGAGTGGTGTGCTTTTGAAAATAAAAATCCATGGTAGCAGCCACTGCACTGTTGCCCGAACGTTGGTGCCGGCGCATTTACTGCCTTCAATTATTTCGCATCCAACCCCAGCTCCTGCGCAAAGAAGGTCAGCATGATGGCGGTGTTGCCCACGCGCTGGCTGAAGGGTGCGCCGATGCCATGGCCGGCATTGACACGCGTCAACAGCAGAATCGGTTGATCCGATGTAGTGGAGTTTTGCAGCGCGGCGGTGAACTTGCGCGATTGCCATGGCGCCACGCGCGGATCGTTGGCGCCGGTGGTCATCAGCACGGCGGGGTAGGCGGTGTGCGGCTGCACGTTCTGCAGTGGCGAGTAGGCCAGCGTGGCCTTGAACTGCGCCGCGTCGTTCACCGTGCCGTATTCGCTGACGTTATACGCGCCATTGGCGAAGTCGGTCTCATGACGGATCACGTCATAGATGCCGACCATCGATACCGCCGCGCGGTAGTCGCCCGGATGCTGCACCAGTGAGGCACCCATCAGCAGGCCACCGTTGCTGCCGCCGAGAATGCCCAGGTGCGCGCGGTCGGTCCATTGCTTGTCGATCAGCGCCAGCGCGGCCGCGTGGAAATCATCGAACACGGTCTGCTTGTGCAGCATCTGACCCTGCGCATGCCACGCTTCGCCGAACTCGTTGCCGCCGCGGATATTCGCGTAGGCCAGCACGCCGCCGCGTTCCAGCCACGCAAGGTTGGCGCCGACAAAGTTGGGCGCGATCGGAATATCGAAACCACCATAGCCGTAAAGAATCGTCGGACGCTTGCCATTCGGTGTGATACCGCGCATCGATATCACCGTCACCGGTACATGGCTGCCATCGATCGAGATGCCATCGATGCGCTGAACGTCGATGTTCGAATAGTCGCCCGCGGGCTTCACCTTGAACACGGTTTTCAGATGGCCGCTGCGCGCGTCGTACTCAGCCCAGCGCGAGGGTGTGGTCCAGCCGGCATAGCTGATCAATGCCTGATTCTGGCCCTGCTCGGCCGCGATGCTGCCGACCGATATACCTTGCTCAGGCAGTGGCAGGCGCCGCACGAACTTGGCCCTGGCGTCGTACTGCTCCACCCACCAGTCCGGCCCCCAGCTGCGCGTGACCAGAAAGCCGTTGGCGATCGGTTCGACGCCCTGAATTGCACCATCGCGCTCGCCCAGTATCTGGCTTACCGCGCCCTGCGCATCGACCGCCAGCAGCTTGCCGCGCGGCGCATCGGCAAAGCTCGCCACAAACAGCCTTTGGCCGACCCATGCGGCCAGGCGCACGTTCGCTTCATCGCCGATGATCTTTTTCCACTGCGTGCCATCACGCTGGTAGACGCCGGCCGGGCCGCCGTCGCCGACGTTGGTCAGCACGGCCAGCTGCTTCGCGCCGGGCGAGCTGAGCAGGCGATATTCCGCCACGCGCGAGTAACCCTGACCGAAAACCACGGTGTCGTTCGACGCCGGCTCGCCCAACACGTGATGCACCAGCGTGGCATCAAACTGTCTGACCTCCGCATTGCCTTGCGGCGGCGCAAAGCGCACGTAGGTAAAGCCTTTTTCATCGGCGTCCCAAGCCAGCGCCTGCGGCGTGGTGCCACCGCCGGCCCATGGCAAGGCGTCGTCGAGAACCTTGCCGGTGGCCACATCAAGTACATGGATGGTGGTCAGCTCGCTGCCGCCCTCGGCGGTGCCGTAGGCGAGATAGTGCGCGCGTGGCGATGGCCAGTAGTCCGTAATCGCAGTGTTGCCGCCGTTGGCGTTGAGGTCGATCAGCACACGCGGTTTGCCGTTCGGCCACAGCTGCGCCATCAGCTGTGGTTGCGGTTGTGGTGGCGTTTCCTGCATGTAGAACAGTGTGCCGTTGGCCAGCAGCGGACCGGATCGTGTGGCCGACGTGATCGCCAGTTGCTGCACGCGTGCGGTCATCGCCTTGCCGTCGGGCATCGCGGCCAGTACGGCCTCGGTATGCGCGTTCTGCACGGCGATCCACTTCTGCACGGAGGGGTTGTCGGGATTTTCCAGCCAGCGGTAGGGATCGCTGACGTTCGTGCCGTGCAGCACACTGGCATCCTTGCCCTGTGGTGTGGACGGCGGCATCGAGGGTGGGTGGTCAGGATCGATCAGCGAGACATCGCGGGCAGGCAACACGGCGGCTGGCTGTACCTGGGCGGCGCAGAAAGAACTCGCGCCGAGCAGCGTGCCAGAGATAACGATCAGGCGAACGATGGCGAGGCGCATGAGCTTTACCCGGTGATCGAAGAAACACCAGCGTAGCGCCACGGCGCGTCCCGTGCAGCAGCGGCGACCCTGACTTCTGGCACGGGTAGGCGTGCAGGGCCGCTGTGCTCGGCTATGCTGATTTTTCTCATAAGATACTTTCCGTGGAGACAGACCCATGCGTCGACTGCTGCTTGCCGGCCTTATTGCTTTTGCTGTGCTGCCCGCCGCAGCCGTCACACCGCCAGCCAGTGGCGCGCCCACCAGTACACCGCTCGATCTGGAACCCATCATGGCCAATCCGGACTGGATCGGTCATCCGGTCGAGATGCCGTATTGGAGTGTGGATGGGCGTAGCATCTATTACTCGCTCAAGCGCGATGGCAGCCCGGTGCAGGATCTGTATCGCGTCGACGCCGCCAGCGGTCAAAGCACCAAGCTCGATCCGGCGGCGATGGCGCAGGCCGAAGGCCCGGCAGTGTTCGACCGCACGCATCGGCACGCCGCGTATGTGATGCACGGCGACGTGTTCGTGGTTGACGTCAGTACCGGCCGTCGTACGCAGGTCACCCGCACGCCGCAGGAGAAATCCTCGCCGCAGTTCTCCGCCGACGGTCGCGCGCTGCAGTTCCGCGACGACAACGACTGGTACAGCTACGACCTCGTTAGCGGCGTCACGTCCCCCGCTGCTGTGCTGAAATTCGCCAACGATCCGCAGGCAAAGAAGGCTGACGAGCTGGGTGATCTGCAGCTGCGTCTGTTCAAGACCCTGCGCGACATCAAGGCCGACAAGCAGGCGCTGAAGGACGAGGACAAGGCGCTCGATGCCGCCGACCCCGGTCGCGCGCCGGCGCCGTTCTTTCTGGGCGACAAGGCTACCGCCGTCGATACCGAACTCTCGCCCGATGGTCGCTGGCTGCTGGTGGTCACCGCACCGAAAGATCACGACGACGGCAAGGCGCCAGTGGTCAATCACTACGTGACCGAGAGCGGCTACACCGAGCCGAAGGAAGCGCGCACCTATGTCGGTCATAACGATCCGGCGCGGCAGTCGCTGCTGCTGCTCGATCTGCGCGAACACCAGAGCTATCCGCTTGCGACCGACGACCTGCCCGGCATCAAGGACGATCCACTGAGAGCGCTGCGCAGCCAGACTGTGGCCGCGCTGGAAAAAGACGGCAAGTCCGATGAGGCCAAGGCATTGAAGGCACCCGATGTGCGCGGCGTCCGCGTGGTCGGCAGCCCCGAAGATGGCGGTGGCGGTGGTATCGCCTGGAGCGACGACGGCAGCCATCTCGCCGTGCAGGTGCGCGCTATCGACAACAAGGATCGCTGGATCGCGAACGTCGATTTCAGCCAGCACAAGCTGGTCAACCAGCAGCGGCTGACCGATGAAGCCTGGATCAACTGGAACTTCAACGATTTCGGCTGGCTCAAGGACAGCCGCACGCTGTGGTATCTCAGCGAGCACACCGGTTACTCGCAGCTCTACAGCAAATCGCTCGACGGCAAGGCGACGGCGCTGACGTCCGGCAAGTTCGAGGTCAGCCATCCGCTGCTCAGCGACGACGGCCAGTGGTTCTACGTGCGCACCAACCAGGTCGCACCTTACAGCTATGACGTCTATCGGCTGCCGGCGAAAGGTGGCGCGCTGACTCGCGTCACGCAGTATCAGGGCATGGACGATTTCAAACTCTCGCCCGATGGCAGGCAGCTCGCCGTGCTGCATTCCTCGCCATACATTTTCCCGCAGCTGGCTGTGCAGCCTTCCGCTGGCGGCGAAGGTCATGACCTCACCAATACCATCAAGCCGGCCTATACCGCGCATGCGTGGATCGCGCCGAAGATCGTCGAGATTCCCTCCAGTCACGGTGCGGGCGTGATCTACGCCAAGTACTACGGCCCGGCTGATGAAACCGAGGCGGCCAAGCGTCCGGCGGTGTTCTTCGTGCACGGTGCCGGTTACCTGCAGAACGTCACGCTATCGTCCAGCTACTACTTCCGCGAACAGATGTTCAACAACCTACTCGTACAGCAGGGTTACGTGGTGCTCGACATGGACTACCGCGCCTCCGAAGGCTACGGTCGCGCCTGGCGCACCGCGATCTACCGGCACATGGGCCATCCGGAGCTGGAGGATCTGCTCGACGGCAAAGCATGGCTGGTGAAAAACCACGCTGTCGATCCTCAGCGCGTCGGCATTTACGGCGGCAGCTACGGTGGCTTCATGACCGAGATCGCACTGCTGCGCGCACCGGGTGAATTCGCGGCCGGCGCTGCCCTTCGCCCGGTCTCCGACTGGACCAGCTACAACGACGACTACACCTCCGACATCCTCAACGAACCGCAGCTCGATCCCGAGTCATACAAGATCAGCTCACCGATCGAATACGCCGACCAGCTGCGTGCCCCGCTGCTGATCGAACACGGCCTGATCGACGACAACGTGATGGCCAGCGATTCAATCCGCCTGTATCAGCGCTTCATCGAACTGCACAAGAAAAATTTCTGGATCTCGCTGTACCCGCTGGAGCGCCACAGTTTTGTCCATGCGGACGATTGGCATGATGAGTATCGACGGATTGATGAGTTGTTTGAGACGTATTTGAAGTCGCCCTCTAATTGATTTCTGTTTTGTTGTTGTAGCGGTGACGAATACTGGTTCGCCTGCGTCGATTGAGCCGCGCTTTTCCTCCTCTCCCCGTTGGGGAGAGGATTGAGGTGAGGGGCGGGTGCTCGCGGTTCCGTTCCTTTTTTGGCGGAACAGCGAAGAGCTTTCGTCCTCCTTCGGAGGGCGAGTCACTTTCTCTTGCGTGGCCAAGAGAAAGTAACCAAAGAGAAGGCTACCCCGCTTGGCGCTTGCCGGGCATCCATGCCCGGCAAGTCCGTGAGGTGGGGCCGGGCTTTTCGACAGGGCTCCTGCCCTGACGAAAAGGAATCGACGTCCTGTCGATTCCCCTGCGGGCCTGTCGACCCCACCTCACCGCCGCACAGGGGCCCCGTTTAAAAGCAGCGCGCCTCCTGCGCGCTCGGCCATTGCTTGCTTTGCTGTGTAAACCTAGAAAAGAGAGAAGCAATATTCGGCCTTTACTTACTACACGGGCAGCGCCCCTTGGGGCGGCGGACGCACAAAAAATCGCATGCTTAGAATTTGCCAGTTGTGTCCTCTGTCAGCTCACTTTTGCGGGGCATAAGACATAGCAACTCTACTAATGAGATGTGTAAATGCATGAATCGGCTATCGCGATAAAGAGCGATAATCCCGGACTTTTGTCACGCGCATATTTTCCCGCTTGACGCCTCGGCACCCAAGCCTGAGCATCTGTTGTATATGCCGTGACCGATGCCAAAAAACGGCTTGCCGCCCTGGAGTAAAGCGTGCGCTTGCTGATTCCTTGCATGAAATGCGTTCGAGATTTCGGAAGGCCCAGCCAGGAGCTCGCTAGTGTTGAGTTCCGTGACGATGGGAAGTACGAACTAACTTGTTCAAACGGCCACGAAACTACAACGCTCCTACAGCAACAGAGGTTCGAGTTACTTTTTGATATTGGTGCGCATGCCATTCTTGACGGCTACTACAGAGAAGCAGTGTCGTCTTTCGCCGCCAGCCTTGAGCGGTTCTACGAGTTCGCCATTCGCGTCTTTCTAAACAATGCGGGCACACCTGAAAATGTGGTTACGGCCTGCTGGAAGACAGTCTCAAATCAATCAGAGCGCCAACTAGGGGCCTTCGTGCTCATCTGGGCATCTAAATTTCACGCCAAACCAAAGCTACTAGAGCCTAATCAAGTTACGTTCCGCAACGAAGTCGTTCATAAGGGCAAGATACCCTCTAGGGAAGAGGCGCTCTACTTTGGCAATTCCGCTCTTGATGTGCTTCGTCAGAACATGCTGCAAGTACGCGATCAACTTCCAGATTCAGTGGGACAGGTCATAATTCAGCACCTGCGCAACTGCCAAGCCAACAATTCTCAGCATCATTCCTCTACGTTGTTCGCTAGTACTATCGTGAGCCTAAGTGCAGGCGACGCGTTACATCACGAGGGGGATTTGGAGCACCAGCTTGGCAAGCTAAAAACGTTGCGTTCGCTAGTGCGTGGCGGAAATGCATAACAAGTCATTCAAGCGTTAGATGCTGAGTAGCCTGGGAAATGAAAAAGCATGCGAGAAGAAGATGCATCGGAAATTGCCAAGCCTCTTGAGCTGGCAATCTGCCAACTCAGCATATCTCTTGCAGCAGCTCAGTCTGTTCTTGGCGCTTCGGAGTTCGCTCAGTTCAAGCGGGTTGTAGGCATTGCCATCGGCAACATCTCATATGAGCTTTTGGGGCCTATATATGTCCAGCATCCCGGCCTCGCTCCGTCTGGCCTGCGCGATACATAGATAGCATTCACAAAGCCGCAGCGGCTAACAATGCGTTTCTCGCGCCTCCAGCGCCGTTTAATTCCAACGTTAGGTTGCATAGATGCCGTCCTGCGTACTCAGAGTCTCTGGATCGACAGCAAAAGTTCGGGAGTTCCTTGCCAGCTCACCTGTCGAACCGATTCAAGTCCTTTGGAAAGGTGAGCCACGAATCGCTCAAGGGGGCAGTATCGTCAAGGTTTCGGGCTTCAACCTCGTGCTTTCTGATGCCGAAGGCATTGAAGCTCAAGCTGTGCAGGCAGTTCGCTTTATCCTCAAGCACAAAGACCTGGCACTTTTAATCAAGAGCCTTGGCTTCTCGTCGTCCGAGATTGATTTCGGCTTATATGACTTGGCGAGTGATAGTCGCCCTTGGCCGTCCTATCGAATTCCTTCGCGTCTTGTCCAGATAGCCGCCGATCTTGGTTGTGAGATTCATCTATCTTTCTATGGCGCACTAGCAGATGCGTCCTAGTATTTAGTTCGAGTCGACGCGCCTAATTAGGCTCGACAACAAGCGCTTACCGCTGGCAAGAAATGCTTTGGAGATTCTTTGCTTAGAAGCATCATGCCTTGGGCGATGCGTAAGCGAGCATGCTCTTGCTTTACCAAACCCCTGTGCGGCGGTGAGGTGAGGTCGATAGGCCCGCAGGGGGATCGGCATGGATGCCGATTCCTTTTCGTCAGGGCAGGAAGCCCTGTCGAAAAGCCCGGCCTCGGCTCACGGACTTGGCGGGCGCAGCCCGCCAAGCGCCAAGTGGGGTGGCCTCTCTTTTGGTTACTTTTCTCTGGCCACGCAGAGAAAAGTCACTCGCCCTCCGCAGGAGGACGAAAGCTCTGCTTCTAAAACATCGGCGTGTACGGGAGCGGAAGGTCGTGCCCAGAGAAAATCAGAGCGAGCGTAACCCGGCCGCTTCGCGCGCCAACAACTCAACCCCAGCCCAATCCCCCGCCGCCAACTTATCCGCCGGCGTCAACCAAGAGCCACCCACACAAAGCACGTTCGGCAGCGCGAGAAAATCCGGTGCACTCGCCAGACTGATGCCACCCGTAGGGCAGAAGCGCACCTGCGGCAGTGGACTGGCCCAGGCACCGAGCAACTTGGTACCACCGGCTGGGACGGCAGGAAAAAATTTCAGGAAGCGATAGCCGCGCTCCAGCAAAGTCATCACTTCGCTGGCCGTTGCCGCGCCGGGCAGCAGCGGTACGTCGCTGTCGTCGACGGCGTCGAGCAGTTTTGGCGAGACGCCGGGCGATACCGCAAAGCGTGCGCCGGCCTGCCGCGCGGCTTCCAGATCGCGCACGGTCAGCACGGTGCCGGCTCCGATAACGGCGCCTTCCACTTCGGCGGCAATCGCGCGGATCGCATCGAGTGCAGCCGGTGTGCGCAGCGTCACCTCAATCGTGGGGATGCCGCCGGCGACGAGGGCGCGTGCCATCGGCACGGCGTCGCGGGCGTTGTCGATGATCACGACCGGAATCACCGGCGCCAGCCGCATAAGGGTTTCGACCTGTTGCTGCTTGTGTTCGATGCTGCTCATGAAATCGCTCGCGGAAGGTTGGAAAGTAATAGCGGCTAGGCGTTTATCGCGAAGGGCTCAAAGCACGCCTGCGCCAAGATCGGCGGTGGTGGCGGCCTGCCGGAACAGGCCGAACAGTTCGCGCCCCATGCCGCTGTGCTGGGAGGAAAGATCGGCGTGCTGCGGCAGACGTGCGTCGAGTTCGTGCGCTTCCATCAGCACGTCCAGATGGCCATTCACCGCATCGAGCCGGATCATGTCGCCGTTGCGGATCTTGGCGATGTTGCCGCTGGCCACGGCCTCGGGGGTGACGTGGATCGCTGCGGGCACGCGGCCGGAGGCGCCGGACATGCGGCCGTCGGTGAGCAGGGCGATGCGATGGCCGCGATCCTGCAGCAGCGCGAGTGTCGGCGTGAGCTTGTGCAGTTCCGGCATGCCGTTGGCCTGCGGACCTTGGAAGCGCACCACGGCAATGAAGTCGCGATTGAGCTCGCCGCGCTTGAACGCGGCGCCGACTTCGTCCTGGTCGTGGAACACCACGGCAGGCGCCTCGATGATCAGTCGATCGTCTGGCACGGAAGATACCTTGATCACGGCGCGGCCGAGATTGCCCTGCAGCATGCGCAGGCCGCCGTCGTGGCGGAACGGTTCGTCGATGCTGCGTAGCACGCCGCGGTTGCCGCTCTGTTTTGATACCGGTACCCAGCGCAGCGTGCCGCTGTCGTTGAGCTGAGGAATCTGCGTATAGCCGTCCATGCCCGTGCCGAAGATCGTCTGCACGTCGGCATGCATCAGGCCGGCGCTGAGTAGCTGGTCGATCAGGAACGCCATACCGCCGGCCTGATGGAACTGGTTCACATCGGCGTAGCCGTTTGGATACACGCGTGCCAACAGCGGGATGACGCCGGAGAGCGCGTCGAAATCGTCCCAGCGCAGCTGTATACCAGCCGCATGTGCAATGGCGACCAGATGCAGCAGGTGATTGGTGGAGCCGCCGGTGGCGTGCAGGCCGATGACGCCGTTGATGATCGCGCGCTCGTCGATGATGTGACCAATCGGCAGATAGCTGTCGCCGAGCGAACTCAACGTATTGACCCGATGCACGACGTCGGCGGTGAGCGCGTCGCGCAACGGCGTGTCCGGTGGCTCGAAGCTGGCGCCGGGCAGATGCAGGCCCATGATCTCCATCAGCATCTGGTTGGAGTTGGCGGTGCCGTAGAAGGTGCAGGTACCGGCACTGTGATACGAGGCGGCCTCGGCCTCCAGCAGTTCGGCCTTGCCGGCCTTGCCTTCGGCGTAGGCCTGGCGAACCTTGGATTTCTCCTCGTTCGGAATGCCGCTGGGCATCGGGCCGGACGGCACGAATGCGCCGGAAAGATGGCCGAAGCTGAGCGCGCCGATCAGCAGACCGGGCACGATCTTGTCGCAGATGCCCAGGTACAGCGCGCCGTCGAACATGTCGTGCGACAGCGCAATGGCGGTGGCCATCGCGACGAGGTCGCGCGAGAACAGCGACAGCTGCATGCCCGGCTGGCCCTGGGTCACGCCGTCGCACATCGCTGGCACGCCACCGGCCACCTGCGCGGTGAAGCCCGCATCACGGGCGATTTTCCGGATCAGCTCGGGATAGCGCTCATACGGCTGGTGCGCCGAAAGCATGTCGTTGTAGGCGGTAACGATGGCGACGTTGGCGCGCCGACCGTTGCGCAGCGCATTCTTGTCGTCCGGGCCACAGGCGGCAAAACCGTGCGCGAGATTGCCGCAGGAAAGACGGTCGCGTTGTGGACCATCGCGATCGACGGCGTCAATCCGCTGAAGATACGCCGCACGCGTTTCGCGGCTGCGCTCGCGCAGGCGTTCGGTGACTTCGGCAACCACGGGGTGCAGCGTGTTCATCTCAAAACTCCGGACATTGCCCGTGTGCAGCGGCGGTGTGTGTCGCCGCTGCAGGGCATCAATAAATGGAAAACTTGCGCATCACGGGCACCAGTAAACCGCCACCGGCACGCGCTGCTGGGCTATCACGGCGTGCACCGGGTAGTCGCGCGCGGCGCCCAGGCCGAGTCGCACATCGGCCAGCAAGTCGCGCTTTTTGTCACCGGCAACCAGTAGAAACAGCGACTCGGTTGCGAGCAGGGTCGGCAAGGTCAACGTAATGCGCGGCTCGCCGGCGTCAGGTGCACGCATCGGCAGTACGCGGGATTTGCCGTTGAGGTCGAGCGCGTCGGCGAGGTGATCGCCACCGGGAAAGAACGACGCCGTGTGACCATCGTCGCCCATGCCTAGCACCACGGCATCGAACGGCAGCGCGAGTGCATTGATGCGTGCGGTGCTGGCAGCGAGGCCATCTTCTGGTGTTGGCGCATCGGTATAGAGCGGCACGAACGACGCTTCGGCGGCCTCGTTCTGCAACAGGATCGATTTCACCAGACGCGCGTTGGAGCGCTCGTCGGTGTCGGGCACCCAGCGCTCGTCGACCAAGGTGATTTTCACATGGGCCCAGTCCAGTGACTCACGCGACAACTGGGCAAAGAAATCCTTGGGCGTGCTGCCGCCAGAGACGGCGAGCAGGGCGTGTCCGCGTTGATTCAGCCCGACGCGCAGCCGTTGGGCGACACGCTCGGCGAGCGCGATGGCTTGTGCGTGGCAATCGGTGAAACTGTGGGTGGTGACGTTGAGATGAGTAGTCATGGGTAGTGGCCACACGCTCGACAATCGGAGCTTGCCAGCGTGTGCTGCTTGTCGTTAGGAAGGGACGTGGAGTCTGACGCAGAGGTCGCCTTCAACGAGTGAATTGTCGGTAAAGGCGGCGAGTTCCGGGGTTTCTCGCCATTCGATCTCTCGTGGGTCGCGAAGCTACTCACTGTCCTCGCTCCAGGTCCGGCCGTCGCGTTCGATCAGGGCAATGGCGGCGCTTGGGCCCCAGCTACCGGCAGAGTACGGACGTGGCGCTTCACCGCTGGCTGACCATGCGGCCAGAATCGGGCCGGCCCAGCGCCACGCGGCTTCGACTTCGTCGCGACGCATGAACAGCGTGGGATTGCCGCGCACCACGTCCAGCAGCAGGCGCTCGTACGCATCGGGCTGCGAGACGCCGAAGGCTTCGGCAAAGCTCATGTCCAGCGGCACGTGGCGCAGACGCAGGCCGCCCGGACCGGGGTGCTTGATGGTCAACCACAGTTTGACGCCCTCGTCCGGCTGTAGTCGCAGTACCAGACGGTTCTGCGCCAACGTGCCGGCGTCGGCGCTGAAGATCGAGTGCGGTACCGGTTTGAAGGCGACCACGATTTCCGACACGCGATCGGGCAGGCGCTTGCCGGTGCGCAGATAGAACGGTACGCCGGCCCAGCGCCAGTTGGCGATTTCCGCCTTCACCGCGACAAAGGTTTCGGTGTGCGACTTGGTATCACCCAATTCATCGAGATAGCCAGGCACTTTGGCGCCATCGGCTACGCCGGCGCGGTACTGGCCGCGCACAGTGAGCTGGGCGACATTGCTGCTGTCGATGTGCTTGAGCGAATTGAGTACTTTCAGTTTCTCATCGCGCACTGCGTCGGGTGCCAGCGATGACGGCGGCTCCATCGCGACCATGCACAGCAGCTGCAGGATGTGGTTCTGCACCATGTCGCGCAACGCGCCGGCGCGATCGTAGTAGGAGCTGCGGTTGCCGGTGCCAAGCGTTTCGGACACGGTGATCTGCACATGGTCGATGTGCGCGTTGTTCCACAGCGGCTCGAACAGCGCATTGCCGAAGCGCAGCGCCAGCAGGTTCTGCACGGTCTCCTTGCCGAGGTAATGATCGATGCGGAAGGTCTGCGATTCGTCGAATACCCGGCCGACCGCGTCGTTGATCTGGTTGGCGCTGTCGAGATCGCGGCCGATCGGCTTCTCCAGCACCACGCGCGATTTGCCCTCGTTGAGCTTGTAGTGACCGAGGCGGCCGCAGATATCGACGAAGAGTTCCGGCGAGGTCGAGAGATAGAACACGCGGATGTGTTCCGGTTGCTCGCCGATCAGGGAGGCAAATTCATCCCAGCCTTCGTCCTTGCGTGCGTCGAGCGAGCGATAGCGGACCTGTTTCAGGAAAGCCTCGATTTTTGCCTTGTCGGCGCCGCTGGTCTTGCCCAGGGTTTCGCGAACCTGCTCGCGGTAACTGTCGTCATCCAGCCCTTCGCGGGCAATGCCGACGATGCGGCTGCTATCGGGAATCTGACCGTCGATAAAGCGGTGATACAGGGCGGGCAGCAGCTTGCGCACGGCGAGGTCGCCGGTGCCGCCAAAAATCACCAGGTCAAACGGTTCGACCACCTGGGAATAAGCCGTTTGGGACGAATTGGCTTGGGTAGAACTATGGGAAGAAGCAGTCACGCAGTCACCTCGACAGATGCCAAAGGGCAGATAGCGCGACCAAGAGGCGCTACTGCCCGGTTGCCAAGGATCATACCAGTGACATACCAGATAGCACCAGACGTTTCTGCCGAATGGTCAATATCGCAAGAGGAATGAGCAAAATGCTTGGAAAATGTCACGCGGATGTCATGACTTCATCGACATGTCTTTAAGCTAGTTGCACAAGTGGTTTGTGATTGGTATCTTGTGCGACTATGGAAACCGCTCTGGCCAACGAATACCGCCGAATCTGCCACGATCCGGCCACCCATCAGCCGCTGGCCTACTTGCGCCTGCGCCGGGCGATCCGCAACGTGGTCGAGCATCGCGATATCGAGCCGGGCCAGGCGCTGCCCAGTGAACGTGATCTGTCGCTGGCGCTGAAGCTGTCGCGAGTCACCGTGCGCAAGGCGATCGCCGGGCTGGTCGAGGAAGGCCTGCTGACCCAGCGCCACGGTGCAGGCACCTTTATCGCCGAACGCATCGTCAAGCCGATGTCGCGACTGACCAGCTTTACCGAAGATCTGCGCGAGCGTGGATTACACCCGCGCTCGGAGTTTTTCGAGCGCGGTATCGGTGAAGTGACGCCGGAAGAATCGATGGCGTTGAACCTGTCGCCCGGCTCGCTGGTGGTGCGCCTGCATCGCGTGCGCTACGGCCAGGATGAGCCGCTGGCCATCGAGCGCAGCGTGGTGCCGGCCAGCGTGCTGCCCGATCCGATGCTGGTGCACGACTCGCTGTACGAGGCGCTGGAGCGCTTCAACAGCCGGCCGCGCCGCGCGCTGCAGCGGCTGCGCGCGGTATCGCTGAATGCCCAGCAGGCTCGCCTGCTGCATGTCAGTGCCGGCAGCGCGGGGCTGAATATCGAGCGGCGCGGCTTTCTAGACGACGGCCGCGTGGTCGAGTTCACCTGCTCCTGGTATCGCGGCGACATCTACGACTTTGTTGCCGAACTGCAGACGGATTGATTGGCGCGCGCCTGATCAAGACGTTTAGACGTCCATAACCTGACGATTTCAAATCGAGAAAACCATGCAAGCACGCGACACCTTGATGTACAGCGAAGCACACGAAGCCGCCGATGTCGTCGCACGCCAGTTTGCTGCCAATGATGAAATCGTCACCGCGCTGGCGAATTCGCTGCGCGCGCATCCACCGCGCTTCATCATCACTTGTGCGCGCGGCAGTTCCGATCACGCTGCGGCGTATGCGAAGTATGTGTTCGAGACACAGCTCGGCATCGTCACCGCTTCCGCTTCGCCGTCGGTCACGTCGGTGTACGCGGCCGAGCAGCGCTGGCAGGACGCGCTGTTTATCGCCATCTCGCAGTCGGGAAAAAGTCCGGACCTGGTACGCAACGCGCAGGCGGCCAAGATCGCCGGCGCACGCGTGATCGCCCTGGTGAATGTCGAGGATTCGCCGCTGGCAGAGATTGCGGATACGGTCATCCCGCTGCATGCGGGACCGGAGCGCAGCGTGGCGGCGACCAAGAGCTACATTGCTGCGCTGGCTGCCGTGTTGCATCTGTGCGCGCGCTGGCGCGGTGACACCGAACTGGCTGAAGCACTGCACGTGTTGCCCGATGCATTGCGCAGCGGCTGGGATGCCGACTGGTCGAGCTTGAGCGAAGGGCTTGAGGACGCGCACAACCTGTTCGTGGTGGGTCGCGGCTTCGGCCTCGGCATCGCGCTGGAAGCCGCCCTGAAGTTCAAGGAAACCTGCGGTTTGCATGCCGAGGCGTTCAGTGCGGCCGAGGTCAAGCACGGGCCGATGGCATTGGTGGGGCCGAATTTCCCCGTGCTGTGTTTCGCGCAGGATGACGACACGCTGGAAGGCACGCTGGCGCTGGCCGACATGTTCCGTCAGCGCGGTGCGCACGTGTGGGTCGCCGCACCGGGTCAGAAAGGTAAAGGCAGTCTGCCGGTGATGAGCGGCCTGCCGGCGCTTTGCACGCCGCTGTTGATCATCCAGAGTTTCTATCGGGCGACTGCCGAGCTGTCACTGCGCCGCGGTTTCAACCCCGATGTGCCGCCGCATCTCAACAAGGTGACCGAGACGGTTTGAGTTTTCGAGGGGCGAGGATCAGGCAAGAGCTGCTCTCGCCGGCGCCAACCATTTGATCTGCTTGTCGGACAAGCACCAAGGCCATCATCCATGACAATCGCCCTCACCAACGCTCGCGTGCTCACTGTGCAGGGCTGGCGTGACGATCTTGCCGTACTGCTGGAAGGCGAGCGCATTCTTGATCTGGTGCCGCATTCGGACCCGCGCGTGCAAAGCGCCGAGCAGCAGGATCTGCATGGCAAGACGTTGCTGCCCGGCTTTATCGATACACAGGTCAACGGCGGCGGTGGCGTGCTGTTCAACGATGCGCCTACGGTGGAGACCATTCGCCAGATTGGTGCCGCACATCGTCGCTTTGGCACCACGGGGTTTTTGCCGACGCTGATCAGCGACAGCGTCGACACCATGCGAGCAGCCATCGCGGCCGTCGAACAGGCGATGGCGGAGAAGGTGCCGGGGGTGCTCGGCATCCATCTCGAAGGCCCCTACCTCGCGGCGGCGCGCAAGGGCGTGCACGACCCCAAATATTTTCACACGCCCGGCAGCGCTGAGCTCGCCATGCTGTGTGCGTCCCATGCTGGCGTGCGTCTGCTCACGCTGGCACCGGAACAGGTGGCGAGTGAAAGCATCGAAGCGCTGGCAGCGGCCGGTCTTGTGCTGTGCGCTGGCCACACGGCAGCCGATTACGCGACAACCAAGGCGGCACTCGCTATCGGCATTCGCGGCTTCACTCATCTGTTCAACGCGATGACCCCGCTGGGCAGTCGCGAGCCGGGTGTCGTCGGTGCCGCGCTGGATGATGCGCAGAGCTGGTGCGGGCTGATCGTCGATGGCCATCACGTGCACCCGGCCACGCTACGTGCGGCCATCGCCGCCAAACCTCGCGGCAAGATGCTGCTGGTCACCGATGCGATGCCGCCGGTCGGCGCGGATCATCCGGATTTCGTGCTCAATGGCGAAACCATCACCGCCAAAGACGGCGTCTGCCAGACCGCGCAAGGCACGCTTGCCGGTTCCGCGCTGGACATGGCCGGTGCCGTGCGCAACGCGGTGGAAATGCTGGGTCTGCCGCTGGACGAAGCGGTGCGCATGGCCAGCACCTATCCCG
Source organism: Rhodanobacter sp. MP1X3 (assembly GCF_014207165.1). NCBI lineage: Bacteria > Pseudomonadati > Pseudomonadota > Gammaproteobacteria > Lysobacterales > Rhodanobacteraceae > Rhodanobacter > Rhodanobacter sp. MP1X3. The sequence goes on from NZ_JACHCO010000001.1 coordinate 308,811, forward strand.
CCGATTTTCTCGGCCTCGGTGCAAGCCACGGACGTATCGCGGCCGGCTATCGGGCCGACCTGGTGGTGATGGACGACGACTACAAAGTCACGCAAAGCTGGATCGGTGGCGCCGTCGCCTGAAGGCGCTTGCATGACACCGCGTTGCAGCCGATAAACGATGGCGCTGGTGCCAACAATGGCAACCTGCTGCCACGTCGGCCCAAGCAGGCGGCATGCGTCGATCTGGATAAGAGCTTCGGCAAATTTGCAGTCGGTGGCACCTTCAACGCCGACAGCAAACGCCACGACGATACGGCCAACCAGCACCGGCTCGGCGGTTACACCACCACCGGCCTTCGTGCCAGCTACGCGTTTGCGCCGAGCTGGAGTGTCGAGGCGCGGCTGGCCAATATCTTCGATCGCAATTACGAAACCGCGTACTGCTTCAACCAGCCGGGCCGTACCTGATACCTGACCTTGCGTTACAGCCCGGCGAGTCTTTAATCATTCGGCTGCCGTCAGCACGGAAGCTGGCGGAGCAGCACTGCAGGGAGTCGGGAGAGGGGCGAGAACACCCCTGCCTTCCGACAGGGTGAGGACTTAAGGCACATACGCTGCGGCTCGCCGACAGGCATAACGTCGGTATGATCGAGACGCACATCACTGCCGCACGCACATCATCTACCGCGACAGTGTTCGTACGCAGCGGCTCGCCGCTATGCTTGCAGGCCAAGGAAGCGCCATGAATATCTTTGCCCCCATGATCCGCCGCCCGGCAGGCACTTCGCTGCTTGCCCTGGGCCTGATACTCGCCGGCATCTGCGCCTATTTTCTGCTTGGCGTGGCGGCGTTGCCGTCGTTCGAGCTGCCGGTGGTTTTCGTGCAGGCGGCCCAACCTGGTGCCAGCGCGCAAACCATGGCCAGCACGGTGCTGGCGCCGCTGGAACGGCACTTGGGCCAGATTCCCGGCATCGACGAAATGTACGGCAATGCGACCGAAGGCTCGGCGACCGTCGTCGTGCGCTTTCATTTTGGACGCGATACGGACAAGGCCGCGCGCGATGTGCAGGCCGCCATCAATGCGGCGCAGGCCGATTTACCCGTGTTGCCGAGTCCGCCGCAGTACTTCAAGGCAGACACGGCGTCGATTCCGATTTTGCTGGTCACCCTGAAATCCGATGGGCTGCCGATCGACAAGGTCTACGACCTTACCGATACGCTGCTGCAGCCTGCGATGGCGCAAATTCCGGGCGTGGCGCAGGTGCAGGTGTTCGGTGGCACGCCGCACGCGGTGCGTATCGATCTGGACATGCATGCGCTCGCTGCCAAGGGGCTGACCGCGAACGACATCAGCAATGTGCTGATCGCCGCCAACGTCACCTCGCCGCAGGGCATGCTCTCCGACGGCCGCACGCAGATGACGGTGACGGCAAATGACGGACTGCAGACGCCGGAAGATTTCGGCAAGATCTTGATTTCCGACACCAACGGCGTTCCGGTGCGCATGTCCGATGTGGCCAAGGTCTACAGTGGCGAGCAGGACAAATACCAGGGCGCCTGGTTCAACGGCAGCAAGACCGTAGCGATGCAGATCAGCAAGCGCCCAGAGGCCAACGCGGTCGCTACTGTTGAAGCAATCCGCGCCAAGCTGCCGCAGCTGCGCGCCGCGTTGCCGGCCAATATCACCATCACGCCGATCTTTGATCTGACCCAGACCACCAAGTCGGCTCTGCATGAGGTCGAAGTGGCGTTGGCGATCAGTATCGTGCTGGTTGTGCTGGTGATGCTGGTGTTCCTGCGCAGATTACGACCCACGCTGATCGCCACACTCAGCGTGCCGCTCTCGCTGGCCGGTGCCTTCGTGATGATGTGGATACTGGGCTATACGCTCAATACCTTGTCGCTGGTGGCGCTGGTGCTGTGCATCGGCTTCGTGGTCGACGATGCGATCGTGGTGATCGAAAACATCGTGCGGCATATGGAGCACGGAGAGGACGCGCTGGAAGCGTCCCTGGTTGGCGTCAGCGAAATCGGTTTCACGGTTATTTCGATTACGCTGTCCTTGATCGCGGTATTTGCGCCGCTGCTGTTCGGCAACAGCATTCTGGTGCTGTTGCTGCGCGAGTTTTCGGTGACGCTTACCGCTGCAGTGGTGATCTCTGCCTTGGTATCGCTGACCCTGACTCCCGCGTTGTGCGGGTTGCTGCTCAAGCAGGATGCACCCGGCGTCGTGCGCGAGCAGTCGCGCATCGAGCTGGCGATGGAGCGCTTCGACCGTGGTCTGCATCAGCGATATGAGCGGGCTCTGGACTGGGCCATGCGGCATCGACGCGTGATGCGCTGGCAACCTTTTCTGCTGCTGATTCTCACCTGCGCTCTGGCCTTTGCCGTGATAAAGACCGCTGGGGGCACCTTTATGCCGGACGAGGACACCGGCCAGCTGGAAGTCGACCTCACGGCGGATACCAATATCTCGCCAAGCTTGCTGACCGAGCGTGTGAAGCATGCGGCCAGCATCATCCAGGCCGAGCCCGATGTCGTCGATATCCTCAGTATTCTGGGAGCCAACGGTGGCGGTAATGGCGCTGTCGGCAACAACGGCAGCATGTTCGTCGATCTCAAGCCGCGCGGCGGCGGCCCGGATGAGCGCCATGAAAACATCAAGGTGTTGATCGAGCGGTTGGGCAAGAAACTCGACGCGCTGCCCAACGTGCGCGTCGAAGTCTCACCGGTGCAGTTTCTCGGCGGCGGCGGCAGCGGCGACAACGCCGGCCAGTACGAATTCCAGCTCGTCAGCGCCGACGGCGGCGATTTGCAGCCATGGACGCTGAAGATGGTGCGTCAGTTGCGCACGTTGAAGCAGCTGCGCGATGTCAGCAGCAACTTCGATCAGGTCGGCAAGCAGCAGATGATCAAGGTGGATCGCGATGCCGCCAGCCGCCTCCAGGTCAGCATGGGTGCGATCGATTCGGTACTGCAGAACTCGTTCGGCCAGCGCCAGGTGTCGGTGATCTATTCCGACCTCAACCAGTATCGCGTGGTGCTCAATTCCGCTGCGGCCGAATCCATCAGCGCGCAAGCGCTGCTCAACAGTTACGTGCGCAATACGCAGGGCAACATGATTCCGCTATCGGCGATGGCGAGCATTGCGCCAAGCCTCACGCCAACGCGCATCCGCCACCATAACCAGATGGAGGTGTCGACAATCAACTACAACCTGGCCAAGGACGTGACCCAGGACAAGGGCATCGCGCTGATCAACCAGGCGGCAGCGATCGTGCAGTTGCCCGAAGGCATGCGCGTCGATTTCACTGGTGCCAATCAGAATTTTCAGCAGGCCCAAAGCAATGGCTACATACTGCTCGTGGGCGCGATCATCGCGATGTATATCGTGCTGGGTATTCTCTACGAAAGCCTCGGCCATCCACTGACGATTCTCTCCACCTTGCCTGCTGCCGGCGCCGGCGCGTTTCTCGCGCTGCTGGTCACGCAAACGCAGCTCAGCCTGATGGCCATCATCGCGATCCTTATGTTGATCGGTATCGTGAAAAAGAATGCGATCCTGATGGTCGACTTCGCCCTCGTCGCTGAACGTGAGCGCGGTCTTCCCGCACCCGAGGCGATCCGCGAGGCGGCGCTGGTGCGCTTCCGCCCGATCACCATGACCACGCTTGTTGCGATGGGGGCTGCCCTGCCGCTGGCGATCGGCTTCGGCGTCGGTTCGGAGATGCGTCAGCCGCTCGGCATCGCCATCGTCGGTGGTCTGCTCGTTTCGCAGTTGCTGACCTTGCTGAGTACGCCAGCCATTTATCTTTGGAACCACGACCGGAAGATTCGCAAGGCAGCGCGCAAAGAACGCAGGGCGGCAAAAAAGCGGCTCAAGGCGTTGGGTAAGTCGGCGCTGGCTGCGGGCTGAAGCAAACGCGATCATCTCGCTATGCCTGGAACTGTCTTCTCTCCCCAGACTTCATTGGGGAGTTTGCTACGGAGCAGCACCCCCTGCCTTTCGACAGGGTGAGGACTTAAGGCACATACGTTATGGCTCGCCGACAGGCATAACGTCGGTATGATCGAGACGCACGTCACGGCCACTCAAATACCGCCCATTGCGACGGTATTCGTGTGTGGTGGCGCGCCGCTATGGTTGCAAGCCACGGAAGCGTCATGAATATCTTTGCCCCCATGATTCGCCGCCCGGCCGGCACTTCGTTGCTTGCCCTTGGCCTGATACTCGCCGGCATCTGCGCCTACTTGCTGCTTGGCGTGGCCGCGCTGCCGTCGCTGGAGTTTCCGGGCGTCTACATTGTGGTGCAGCAGCCTGGGGCCAGCGCGCAGACCATGGCGTCCACCGTGGTGGCGCCGCTGGAACGTCACCTGGGCCGCATTCCCGGCATCGATGAAATGCACTCGGAAAGCAACGAAGGTGCGGCGTTCGTACAGATCCGCTTCAATCTCGGCCGCAGCGCGGACAAGGCCGCTCGTGACGTGCAGGCGGCGATCAATGCCGCGGCGCCCGATCTGCCCGCCGACCTGCCGACGCCACCGCAATATTTCAAATTCGACACCTCGCAGATTCCGGTGCTGTTGGTTGCGCTGACCTCGACCAGCCTGCCACCGGAAAAACTGTACGACCTCACGGATACGCTGCTGAGGCCGGCGGTGGCGCAGATTCCGGGCGTGGCCCGCGTGCAGGTGGGTGGCGGCTCGCCGCATGCGGTGCGCATCGCCTTGGATACGGCCGCACTGGCAGCCAAGGGGCTTACCGCCAACGACGTCAGCAATGCGCTGATCGCCGCCAATGTCAGCTCGCCGCAAGGGACCTTGAGCGATGGGCGCATTCAGACCACGCTGATCGCCAACGACGCCTTGCACGAGCCGGCCGAATTCGCCGATCTGTTGATCGCGATGAAGAATGGCGTGCCGGTGCGCATGTCGGACGTAGCGACCATCAGCAGCGGCCAGCAAGATGAATACCAGGGCGCCTGGTTCAACGGTCAGCGCACGGTGATCCTCAATATCAGCAAGCGGCCAGAAGCGAACTCCGTGGCCACCGCCGCCGCGATTCGCGCCAAGCTGCCGCAGCTGCGCCAATGGCTGCCGGCGGACGTGCAGCTCACGCCGATGTTCGATCTCACCCAGACCACCAAGTCGGCCCTGCACGAGGTGAAGGTGGCACTGTTGATCAGCATCGTGATGGTGGCGCTGGTGATGCTGGTATTCCTGCGCCGATTGCGGCCGACGTTGATCGCGATGCTGAGCGTGCCGCTGTCGTTGGCCGGCGCGTTCGTGGTGATGTGGGCCTTCGGCTACACGCTGAACACGTTGTCGCTGGTGGCGTTGGTGTTGTGCATCGGCTTCGTGGTGGACGACGCGATCGTGGTGATCGAGAACATCGTGCGGCACATGGAGCACGGCGAGACTCCGCTGGAGGCGTCATTGAACGGCACCCGCGAGATCGGTTTCACGGTGATCTCGATCACGCTGTCGCTGATCGCCGTGTTTGCGCCGCTGTTGTTCGGTAACAACCTGCTGGTGAAGCTGCTGCGCGAGTTCTCGGTCACCCTGACCGCGGCGGTAGTGATCTCGGCGTTGGTGTCGCTGACGCTGACGCCGGCGCTGTGTGGCACTTATCTCAAGTTCGAGCACGTCGGCGAGCACCTACCGGGGCGATTGGAACGCGCGCTGGAACGCTTCGATCGCGGCCTGCACCGTGCTTATGAGCGCGCGCTGGACTGGGCCCTGCATCATCGCCGGCTGATGCGCTGGCAGCCGCTGCTGCTGCTGCTCCTGACTGTTGCATTGGGCGTCGCGGTGGTAAAGACCGCCGGCGGTGCCTTCATGCCGGAGGAGGACACCGGTTTGCTGCAGGCACAGATCCAGGCCGACGCCAATATTTCGCCGAAGCTGATGAGTGAACGCGTGAAGCAGGTTGGCGCCATCGCCCAGGCCGATCCGGCGGTATTCGACGCCACCACCATCCTCGGCAACGACAACGGCCCCGGCGGCGCGGTCGGCAACAACGGCACGATGTATATCGACCTCAAGCCCAAGGGCAGCGGCCCGGGGCAGCGCCGTGAAAGCGCCAAGGTGATATTGGCGCGGCTGAGCGAGCGCTACCAGAAACTGGCGGACGTCGGGGTGTACCTGGATCCGGTGCAGTTTCTCGGCGGTGGTAGCGGCAACAATCGCGGCGGCCAGTATTCCTTTCAGCTGATCGACAGCAGTGGCGGCGATCTGCAGCCTGTGTCGCTCAAGGTGGAGCAACTGATGCGCACGCACAAGGAGCTGCGCGATATCAGCAGCGACTTCGACAGCGTCGGCAAGCAGCAGTTGTTGAAGATCGATCGCGATGCCGCCTCGCGGCTGCAGGTGAGCGTGGGCACGATCGATTCGGCACTGTACAACTCGTTCGGACAACGGCAGGCATCGATCATTTACTCGGACATCAACCAGTATTGGGTGGTGCTCACGTCAACCGCCGCCGAGCGGATCAGCCCGGAAACCCTGCTCGACCTCTACGTGCGCAATACGCAGGGCCAGATGGTCCCGTTGTCCGCGCTGGCCCACATCGAACCCAATCTCGCGCCCACCCTGATCACCCACGAAGACCAGCAGCAGGCCTCGGAAATCCACTATAACCTCGCGCCGGGCATCACCCAGGACAAGGGCGTGGCGCTGGTGCAGCAGATTGCGGCGGCGGCCAATCTGCCGGGTGAGGTGCGGCTCGATTTCACTGGCGAGAACCAGCGCCTGCAGCAGGCGCAGTCCAACGGCATGATCCTGCTGCTGGCGGCGATCGTCGCGATGTACATCGTGCTGGGCATCTTGTACGAAAGCCTGGGCCATCCACTGACGATCCTTTCCACTTTGCCAGCTGCCGGCGCAGGCGCGTTTCTGGCGATGCTGGTGACGCACACGCAGCTCAGCCTGATGGCGATTATTGCCATCCTGATGTTGATCGGCATCGTCAAGAAGAACGCAATTCTGATGGTCGACTTCGCCCTGGTCGGCGAACGGGAACGCGGCCTGTCGGCGCCCGAAGCGATTCGGGAAGCCGCGCTGGTGCGCTTCCGCCCGATCACCATGACGACTCTCGTTGCGATGGGTGCGGCGTTGCCGCTGGCGATCGGTTTGGGTGTGGGATCGGAGATGCGCCAGCCGCTGGGTATTGCCATTGTTGGTGGTTTGCTGGTGTCGCAGCTGCTGACTCTATTGAGTACGCCGGCGATTTATTTGTGGAATCACGATCGGAAGATTCGCAAGGCGGCGCGCAAAGAACGCCGAGCGGCGAAAAAGCGACTCAAGGCGTTGGGTAAATCGGTGCCAGCTGCGGGCTGAAGTGAAAGCTTTCGTCCTCCTTCGGAGGGCGAGTCACTTTTCTCTGCGTGGCCAGAGAAAAGTAACCAAAAGAGAGGCCACCCCACTTGGCGCTTGCCGGGCTGCGCCCGCCAAGTCCGTGAGCCGAGGCCGGGCTTTTCGACAGGGCTACTGCCCTGGCGAAAAGGAATCGACCTCCATGTCGATTCCCCTGCGGGCCTGTCGACCTCACCTCACCGCCGCACAGGGGAGTGGAAAGCAGAGCAGCTTTCCCGTAAATCAATTTAATCTTGTAACGCTGGAGTTAAGCAGCGCCTGAGGCGTCCGCCTTGAACGAGTCGTTAGCAGGCTTAGCCACGCCGCACCCACCCAATGCTGAGCACGTAGCGGGAACCCTTGGTTACTCGCGTAACACTGTGCTCGCACGCGTCAGGCCGGAAAAATTTGATGCGCGTAGACGCGTAGATTGGCGTGGAACATACAAAATCGCCACCAGAAGCTGCGCGCTTAACGACTACGTTGAGGCGATAGTGTCGACCAAATGAAACCGGGTCAGTATGCGGCGCAATTTCTGATCCCTGAGAAAAACGGAGGATGTATATGTCGAATGGTAGTGGCCACATGCTCTGGAGAAGGAGCATTTTGTCGTAGCCGGAATGTTGCCGGCCAGCTTGCCACCGAAACGCCGTTCGGAAGTAGGTGCGAACTGGAGACGGCGCAGAATTCATATGCCTGCTGACGTTGGAGTTAAGCAGCGCCAAGGGCGCCCGCCTTGAGCGAAATGTTAGATGCACCCCGAGACATGCTGATGCCACAGATGCTCGAACAACTGAGCAGTGATAGCAACATCGGAGAACTCCGAGGATGCGTTGATCTCCGTCAATGATGGAACCGCCATAGTGCCGAGATCGGTGCCGCTAGAACACTGATCTTTGCAGGCAAAGCCGACAGCGCCGCTGCGAAAGAACTGAAGTTTACGAATTTCGTAGCGTTGACCATCCAATTCAGAGACCAGACGAATTGGATCTTCGCTGTATTCGTGAAGCCACTTGACATCGATGTATTCCATAGCACCTAACGCTGAATTAGGCCGAGCCGCGAAGCGGCTTCGGCTTGAGCCCGTCGTGTCTATGCCTGATGGCTAGACTCCTTGTAGCAGCCAAGGAGTGTTTGCTCGAAACCAATGATGGTGACGGTCTTGTAGTCAATCATCCGTATCCGTGAGACAGCGAGCTTAACTAGCGCTTGGTCTGCGTCGACTAAGCGATCTTTGACACCAAGACTCAAGTCCAACAGTGGAAATATCCACCGAGGATCACCAACCTCTACAAAGTTATGAAGGGACGCGCCACTAGGGCACTCGAAGACACTGATCCAGTGAGCGCGGAAATCTCCGACCTCGTGTAGTGCTAACCCGCAATGGCTACAGTGTCTTGTCATGGGCCTAACGCTGGAGTTAAGCGGCGGCGTACCCGTCCGCCTTGAACGAATAGCTAGAGCCTAGCTTCTAGCAATGCTACTTCGCTTTGAAGGCCCATGTTTACAGCAGCGCTGTGTAACTCGGCCCAGAACTCCTTTGGACCGCCGCATAGCTCACCAAGCTCCACAGCGTCGTCGAGAGCAAGACCAAATTCGTTGTGATGTAAGAACTCCTGCATCGATAACCAGCAGGCATCAGCATCTTGGCTTGGCAGCGTTTGCGGCAAATAAAAGCGGCTTGCTGCGAGATGTCGAAGAGTTTTAGCTAGCGATGCCTTCAACTCAATGGGCGACATTGTTCACCTAGGCTCTAACGCTTGTTAGACCCCATATCGGGGCATATGCAATGAATGTTCCGGTTCGGAATGAATTCCGTCAAGCGGGGAAGTCTAGGCGAGACAACGCTTTGGGGTGATGCGTTCTCGTTGATGGCACCAAGTCATGACTTTGCATATTTCACGAAATAAGTCGCTATGTCTTACGCCCTCAAAAGTGAGGTGATAGCAGATGCGAGGGACAACGATTGTCGGTTGAGTTTGTGTAAGCCGAATGCAGATTCGTAGCGCGAGCTGCTCTTCCAACTCCCCTGTGCGGCGGTGAGGCGAGGTCGACAGGCCCGCAGGGGAATCGACATGGATGTCGATTCCTTTTCGTCAGGGCAGGAGTCCTGTCGAAAAGACCGGCCTCGGCTCACGGACTTGGCGGGCGTAGCCCGGCGAGCGCCAAGTGGGGTGGCCTTCTCTTTGGTTACTTTCTCTTGGCCACGCAAGAGAAAGTAACTCGCCCTACGCAGGAGGACGAAAGCTCCGTTTCAAAAACAGTAAAACCAAATCAGTCGCTAGGACTGGTACAAGCCGCGTACCGCTTCCCCTCCACGCGAATCACCTCACCCTGATCCTTCATCGTGATGCTCGCCGTGTAGTGCTCCGGCGAATCGAAATCAACGCGTCCGTTGCCGGTGGCTGACGTCGGGCCCGGACAGCTGAATGACCAGTCCAGCGCGGTGCTGCGGCGATGTTGATCGCCGCGCAAGCACTTCGTCTGGTTCGGTACATCGATGTTGGCAAATTCGACCCACGGATCGGCGCCTTCATCCACACAGTGCCAGGTGATCGTTGGCTGACCGGCCTGGCCGTGATTGACGATGCTTGTGATGACTTTCCACAGGCCGGGCATCGCCTGGAAGTCGCCGGGATCGGCGAGTGTCGCGGTGCTGCCTAGCGCAGCAGCGAGGAGTAGAAACACGATAAAGCGGCGACGGACGTTGGGCCGGTGACCTGCGCGTCGCGTCTTTTGAATGGGCAGATGCATGATGAATCGATCTCCGCTAACAAAAACAAAGCAGGCCCCGGGCAGCTGCCCGGGGCCTTTATGTGTACTCCCGCGTTAGCAGGAGTGCACCTTACGTCATCAGTTTTGCGTGCCGTCCTGGACCGCTGCGGTCGCCCAACCACCGCGCCGGAAGTCGAACATATCCATCAGATTGCCGATGGCCGGCGCGTTGAGCGGCACGTACGGGTTGCTGAATCTTGCGATTGGGTTCGGCAGGTTGTCGCGACTGCGTGGCGAGATGGTGTCATACAGACCCCAGTTGGCTTCGACGAATTTGTCGAACGAGACATGGTCGTAGTACGTGTGCACCACGCGGCCGCCTTCGGAGTACTTCGAGATCACCAACAGCGGGATGCGCGTGCCGTCACCGAAGAAGTCGATCGGCTGCACGTAACCGGAGTCGTAGAAGCCGCCACCTTCGTCCATGGTCACCATGATCACGGTGTCATCCCAAACCTTCGGGTTCGCCTTCGCCATCTCGACGATCTTCTGCACATAGCCTTCGAAGAGTTCGAGTTTGGACGATGCCGGATGGCCGTCCAGAATGCCATCCGGTTTGGCGATGGATACTGCGGGAAGCGTATCGTTCTGGATATCGTTGTAGAGGTCGTTGATATCCTGATTGTTCGCGCGCAGGGTCGGGTTGGTCATGATCTGGGTGGAGTAGAGGAACGGGTCGCAGATGTTGCAGAAGGTACCTGCCTCACCGTTCTCCTTGCCATCGCCCCAGCCTTCGCCGTAGTACTTCCAGCTCACGTTGTGCTTGCTCAGCAGCAAGGCGATGTTGTCCTGCTTGGTCGGCGGGATGGTGAACTGCGTGCTGCCCAGCGGAGCCGGTGTGCCGTCACCCATGTAGCCCGGGTTGTAGTTGTTGACCAGGTAATACGCACCCGGCTTGCAATCCGTGCCGCGGAAGGTGCGGTACGGTAGCGACTTCAGATAGCCCTTCACCGAAGCCACGCCGGGCTGCGTGTCGTCCGCGCAGTTGACGTAGGAACCGCCACCGTAACCGTCCTGCACCCACCAGTTGTTGGTGCCGGACTGCGAGTTCGGATTCTCTATCTGGTTGGTCGGTGGCACGATCGGGTTGCCGTTGGCATCGGCATAGAAGATCGGATTGCCGAAACCGAGCATGATGTGATTCGCGCCGGTACCGCCCATCACGGACTGGTGAAAGTTGTCGCTCAAGGTATAGGTGCGGGCCAGCTCGGCAAAGTACGGCGCATCACCCTTCGCCACGTTGAGGAACTGCATCGCGGTGGAGCCTTCGCCGGTGCTCTCGTTGGTGAAGTTGGCCGGCTGCGTCACACCGTTGTTGCCGGCACCCATGGTGGTTTCAACCCATGGGAAAAGATCGGCGCGGCAGCCACTGGGGTTTTTCGCCGTGGCGGTCGCCGTGCTGCAGTCGAGCTGCTGCCACATCTGGAAGAAGCGATGGACCGGGCTGTTGGCGTAGTCGTTGTAGCTGAGCGACGCATGCATGTCGACCGGTGCATTGGCCAGCTGCGTGGGGAAGCGCGTGTCGACCACATCGTTGGGCAGGCCCGTGCCGCCTTCAGCGAGTTCGGCATAGCTGTCCGTTGGCAATGCAGGTTCGATCGACTGCGCCTGCGCGGCGGACGAGAAAGGTGCCTGCGTCGGTGCGCCGCCGGTGTTCATGGATGGCAGCGCCGTAAACGGTGTGGTGTGCGTCGGATTGTTGGAGTAAGTCCCGGTCTGCGAGGCCTGCCACTGCTGCGCTTTGGCGACGTTGGGGCCCGGGGTGCCATCGGCATTGACGATGCCTTCGGACAGCAGGTTGTTGATGCTTTGACCCTTGGGTGGCGTATAGGTCGCGAACACGTGGTCGAAGGTGCGGTTTTCACCGATCAGCAGGATCACATGCTTGATCGGCGTGCGGGTGTATCCGCTGCGATCACCGCCCTGGCCTGGACTATGCAGCGTGACGATGCCACCGGGCAGACCCACCTGATGCTTGGAAGCGGCGGCTGGCACATCCTGACGGAACGCGGCGTCCTTGTCCGGTGGTGTGGTGCTCTGCGCGCTGACCACGCCGGCAATGGCAACGGTTAACAGGCCGAGCAAGAGCGGTTTGTAGTGTTTGCGGCTAATCGGTATACGCATGACTTTGTCTCCTGCAGTTGCAACTGAGCTGCAATCGAATGGTTCCCCCTGATTCGTAACCGTCGGCATTGCGGGCACAACGGTCGGCGGGAGTCTGTGCCGTCAACATGACGTTCCGTTGGCGCTTGTGCGACAGCCCGCGAGCTGTGTATGACAGCGCGACGACAGCGTAAAAACCTGTGTGAAAATTCGCAGGAACACACGCAACTCACGCCGGCAGAAGCTCGTACGGACGCATCATTTCGTTGTCCTCGTGCTCGAGGAAATGGCAATGCCATACGTAGCGGCCAGGCTCGCCATCGAAGCGCATCGCGATACGTGTGACCATGCCGGGATCGGTGCGCACGGTATCTTTCCAGCCGGCTTCGTGCGGCGGCGGCACCTCGGCGGGCCCGGTGTATTTGACGATGCGATGCGCGTTCCAGGCGAACAGGTCGAACGGTCGGCGATCGATGATCTGGAAGCGCACCAGATGTAGATGAATCGGATGCGCGTCACCGGTGATGTTGACGAAGCTCCAGGTTTCCGTCGTGTGCTGCCGTGGTTTTTCGCTGATCGGATCGGACCACATCTTGCCGTCGAGCAACATCGTCATGGCGTTGCCGCTGGCATCGTCCTGCTCGCCCAGCGCGAGCTGGCGATCACGTACGGCGCTGGCGGGGTCGATGCGTGCGACGGGTCGCAGCATAGCTGGCAGCACGGAGGTATCTTTATTCCCACGGTCGCGCACGCGGAATTCCAGAATGCCTTCGGATTGCTGGCGCAGCTGCAGCGACTGGCCATCCATTCCGGAAAAATCCACGATCACTTCCGCGCGCTCGGCTGGATACAGCTCGATGCGCGAGCGTTCCAGTGGCGCGCTCAGTAGGCCCTGATCGCTGGCGATCTGCTGAAAGGCGTGGCCGTGCGATAGCGACAGATCGAAGAAACTGGTGTTGGCGACATTGATCAGGCGCAGTCGATAGCGCCGCGGTTCAACCTCGAAGTACGGATACAGCTTGCCGTTGCACAACACGGCGTTGCCGTGACACTCCGATACCCACGGTGCGGAAGGGTCGTCGGACACCGGGTAATAAAGTTGGCCATCTCTTGCGATCAGCCGATCGCACAGGATCAGCGGAAGATCGTAATCACCGGAGGGCAGGTTGAGCGCCTGTTCGTCGGCATCGTGCACGTTGAATGCACCGAAAAGCCCTGCGTAGATATTGAGCCGGGTAATGCCCATCGCGTGATCGTGGTACCACAGCGTCGCCGCATCCTGCACGCTCGGGTAGTGATACTGCACGGATTTGCCCGGTATGTACCAATCCTCCGGCCAGCCATCGCTGCCAGCTGGCACGCGCGCACCATGCACGTGCGTCACGGCACGTACCAGCGGTTTGTCTTTTTCTGCGCCGTGGATGGTGTGATCGATCGGCAGGAAATGTTTTGTGGGTAGGGCATTTGCCCATTCGATCAGCAGCGGCTCGCCGCGTCTTGTCTCAATGGTCGGGCCGGGCGAGCTACCGTTGTAACCCCACATCGGTGTGGGGGGCAGGTCGCGGTGCAGTTTCGCGCGGAAGGCCTGCATTTCCATGCGGTAATACGGCAGGCTGCGGTTCGGATACGCGGGATGAGTGCGCTGACCGGTGGCGCGCGCTATCGACGGCACCGGCAGCGCATCGACGAATTTGACGAGCGAGGTGGGGTTGAGCAGCGGAACATTGGGCGCCGCCAGCGTCGGCATGGCCATGCCGGCCGGCTTCATCGGCATGGACATCGCCGGTGCTTCGGCTGCCGAAGCCAGCCGCAGCGCATCGCTCAACGCATAGGCGCCGATGAGGCCGCCGGCACTGCACAGAAACTGACGCCGCGACAGCGTCACCGAGAGGGCGGCTCTTGAGTTGGACGGCCATTTGAAATAGCGGGCCCAGCGGCGAAAAAAAGGAAAGCGGTCAATTCACCGAACGGAAGTGCGCGAGTCATGCAAACACTCTAGGCAGGCTGGATGACAGTTGTGTGGCAGCTTTTTATTGCGACTGCTCGATTTGATTTGCTGCCTGCCGGCACATGAACGGAAGAACTTTCGTCAGTAGAAACGTCTCAGTCTATCGCCTGCATCACCGAGCTGGCCGGCGCGCCCTGGCCTGTGCTCGGTGCCTGTTCGGCCGCGGTGGGTTCAAGCATGTGCGCGCGACGCCAGCCACCCCAGCGGTAATAACTCATCGCCAGCAGCATCGCTACCAGCGAACCTAGCGGGAAGCTCCACCAGATCGAATCTGCACCCAGTCGGGATTGCAGCAGCAGCGCGAACGGCGGACGGATCAGCCACATCGAAATCAGCAGCATGACCAATGGCGGCCACACCGCGCCGGTTGAGCGCACCACGCCAAACAATACGAACGTGGCGCCGAAGAACAGGAACGACCACATGGCGATGATGTTCAGGTGCATTGCCAGCCGGATCGCCTCGCCATCGTTCGGAAGAAACAGTCCCAGCGCCGCGCGGTTGAACAGGTAGATGATGCCGATCAGTGTGCCGCCCAGCAGAAAGTTGTAAAGCAGCCCCGCACGCGCGATACGACTGACCCGATCCCACAGCCGCGCGCCAACATTCTGTGCGGACATGGACGACACCGCCGCACCGATCGCCATCGCCGGCATTTGTACGTAGGTCCACAGCTGGCTTGCAGCACCATAGGCTGCCACGGTGTGCGAGCCATAGGCGTTCACCAGCCGCATCATCAGGATCGCGGAGCTCGATATCACGATCATCTGCAGGCCCATCGGCAGACCCTTGAACACCAGTGCACGCAGCAGTGCCGGGTCCGGTTTCAGATAGCTCAGCTCCGCGCCCGTCAACCGCAGGAAATGCTTGCGTCGGTACAGCGTCGTGATGAGCGCGGCCAGCGCGATGATCTGCGCGATCAGGGTGGCCGTGGCCGAGCCGGCTATGCCCATCTTCGGCAGCGGACCCACGCCGAAAATCAGCAGCGGATTGAGCACGATGTCCAGCACCACGGCCAATCCCATGAAGATCAGCGGCGTCTTCGAATCACCGGCGCCGCGCAGTGTCATCATCAGAAAGTTGAGGAAGTACATCGGTGGCATCGCGATGAAAATCACATGCAGATAGGCAATCGCAAACGGCAGAGCATCCGCCGGCGTACCGAGCAGGCGCAGGATCGATTCGGTGCCCAGATAACCGGCCACAGAAACCAGGATGGATAGCGCGACGAAGAATCCGGTACCCGTGCCGACCACGCGCTTGGCCTCGTTGATATTGCGCGCGCCCAGGCTTTGTCCCACCAGGATGGTGCTCGCCATGCTTACGCCGAACACCATGCTCAGCAGCAGAAAGATGATCAGCGACGAGTTGCTGCCGGCGGTAAGCGCGGCCTCGCCAAGGTAATGGCCGATCCACATGGCATTGACGGATGCGTTGAGCGACTGCAGCACGGTGCTGCCCAGAATCGGCAGCGCAAAGAACAGCAGCGTGCGGGCGATCGGGCCTTCGGTCAGCAGCGGTTGCCGGGATCTGGGTGAAGACATGCGGACACTTCCGGAGGAGGTATTTGGGTAACGCAGACGACGATGGCTACATCAAGTTGAGGGTGCCATCGTTTGTAAACGACGCATCATCGCTCAGAAAGTCCTGAAAGGCTCGTTTCCATAGCTGGAAAAGAAAATCCCCAGCGCATGGACTGGGGATCTCATTATCAACATGCCGATACAGTGCCTGTCAGAAACTCAGGCCTGCCAGCGCCATGGTTTCACCGCGATTGGGTTCGTGAAGGCCTGCGTTGGATATATGTCGTAACTGCAAACTGAAATGCTTTCCCTGCCAGCCGAACGTACTGGCGAACTCCAGAGGGCCGCTCAGCCCCGGTGTGCGACCGGTGTTGTACGTGGGCTGGAAGCTGAAAAACAGATGCCGGTACCAATCACCCTGCTGTCCATACTGAAAGCGCGCACCGGCGCCGGCCAGGAAAGCATTCTCACGGGTGTTTTTGCCTTCGATATGGTGTTCATAGAGGTCACGCCCGTCGAGCCAGCCCAGCGACACATCGGGTTCCCAACTGAACAGGCTGCTGCCGATCGGTTGGGCATCGAAAACGCCTTCGACGAAAGCGGCATTCGTGCCGTAACTGTTGGAATAGCTGCGCCCGGCCTCAACCTCGAACGTGGTCGCCGCGGCTGGCAGGGTCAGGCTTAGAAGTGCTAGCGCTAAGGCAGCGCGCAGCGATTTGGCGGGCAGTCGCATGAGGGAATCCCTATCTTCCGATATAAAAGTTGATGGATGATTTTCGATGACGCGTCGCTTCAAGGTGAATCCAGGCTTAGCTCAACTGCTGGCGACTCGCTTGAATTTCAAGCGGGCGCCGGAAACGATGCGTAAAGGTTGATTGAAGTGCGCCATATCAATGACCACCCGACGCTGCGCCGGCCTTTGCTGCAAACGGTGGTCGGGTCATCCAGATCACCGCGATCAATGCGATAAAAATCCAACCCAGCACGTGGAACACTTCGTTGAATGAAATCTGGTAACCCTGCTGGGTAATCATGTTGTTGATCACGCTGCTGCCGGCCGTTGCATCGCCGCGCCCCAGTTGCGAGATGGCCGTCTGTGCGGTTGGGCTGTAGGGCGTGATGCTTTCCGCCAGCTGCTCGTGATGCACGATGGCGCGGCGATCCCACAGGAACGTGGTGAGTGAGGCTGCAAAACTGCCACCCAAGGTTCTCAGGAACGTGGCCAGACCGGCGCCGGAAGCGAGCTCGTTCTGCTTCAGATCCGATAGCAGGATGGTTAGCACCGGCATGAAGAACAGTGCCACTCCCAAGCCTTGCAGCAACTGCACCATGGCGACGTGATAGAAGTCGATGTCGAGGTAAAAACCCGAGCGCAGAAAGCAGGTCGAGCCCATCACCAGAAACGCGCCTGATGCCAGCATGCGCAGGTCGAATCGCGTGGCGTACTTGCCGACCGCGAACGTCAGCAATACCGGTATCACGCCCAGCGGTGCAGTGGCGTAACCGGCCCAGGTGGCGGTGTAGCCGAGATTGCGCTGCAGCCACAGCGGAATCAGCAGGCCGATCGCAAAGAAGGCGGCGTAGGCAAACATCAGCGATATCGTGCCGTAGCGGAAATTGCGGTGTCGGAACAGTTTGAGATCGACAATCGGGTCCTTGTCGGTGAGTTCCCAGATCAGGAATACCGCCAGCGAAATCGCCGACACAATGCTGGTGAAGATGATGAAGTTCGAGTTGAACCAGTCATCGTCATTGCCCTTGTCCAGCACGATCTGCAGCGCGCCCACGCCGATGATCAAGGTGATCAGGCCGACATAGTCGATCTTCGGTCGCTGGGTCTGCTCGACGCGGCCCTTCATCTGGTTGGCCACGACCATGCTGGCGAAGATGCCGATCGGCACGTTGATGAAGAAGATCCATGGCCACGAATAGTTGTCGGTGATCAGGCCACCCAGGATCGGACCGGCGATCGGTGCCACCACGGTCACCATCGCCAGCAGCGCCAGCGCCATGCCGCGTTTTTCCGGCGGATAGATGCCGATCAGCATGCTTTGGGTGATCGGATACATCGGGCCGGCCACCGCGCCCTGAATCGCACGGAACACGATCAGCATGCCCATGCTTTGCGAGATGCCGCACAGAAACGAGGTCAATGCGAACAGCAGGGTGCTCCAGACAAACAGCTTCACCTCGCCGAAGCGCCGCGTGAGAAAACCGGTCAGCGGCAGCGAGATCGCCATGCTGACCGCGAACGAGGTGATCACCCAGGTGCTCTGGTCATTGCTCACGCCGAGGTTGCCGGCAATCGTCGGCAGCGACACGTTGGCAATCGTGGTGTCCAGCACTTGCATGAACGTGGCCAGCGAGAGGCCGATCGTGCTCAGTGCAAGGTTGGGTGGACGGAATGGTTCGGCCATGGGGATCTTCAGTCGGGGATGTCGGGCGCGCAGCCTTCACGCAGGAGCAGATCGGGTTTGCGCGAGTCACCGTGTGATCGCGCAAACCGTTTCCGGTTTAAGCGGTGATCTGTTTAAGCGTTGATCTGCGCCATCATTTGCTGCTGCCCATGTTGTCGTGAATGACCTTGGTGATTTCCAGGTCGGCCTTGGCCAGCTGTTGCTTGTAGACGTCGGTGCTGAACACCGGTTCGGTCGGCGCGTGCTGTGACAACGTCGGGCCGCTTTGATCGTGCAGAGTCACGTCCACGGTCACCGACATGCCCAGGCGCAGCGGATGCTGCTCCAGCTGCTGCGGATCGTCGAAGAACACACGAACCGGAATGCGCTGCACGATCTTGATCCAGTTGCCGGTGGCGTTCTGCGCGGGCAGCAGCGAGAACGCGCTGCCGGTGCCGACGCCGAGGCTTTCGACCTTGCCCTTGTAGGTCACCGCGCCGCCGTAGACGTCGGATTTGACTTCCACGGGCTGACCGATACGCATCTTGGTCAGCTGGGTCTCCTTGAAGTTGGCATCGATCCACACACCATGCAGCGGCACCACCGCCATCAACGCCGTGCCCGGCGCAACGCGCTGGCCGACCTGCACCGAGCGTTTGGCTACATAGCCGTCCACCGGAGCGACCAGCGTGGCGCGCACATCGTCGAGATAGGCCGAACGCAGCCGGGCGGCGGCGGCCTGCACATCGGGGTGCGAGGCGACCACGGTATCGTCGATCAGCACGTTGCTGGTCTTGTACTGCTGCTGGGAGGAGGTCAGGCCACTTTGCGCGGTGTCCAGCGCATCGCGTGCATGCGACAACTCCTCGGCCGAGATGGCGCCGGATTTGGCCAGCTCGCGACGGCGGTTGTAGTCGGCCTGGGCTTTCTGCAAGGCGACCATGCGCTGCGCTACATCGGCCTTGGCACCATCGACGTTGCTGTACAGGCCGCGCACCTTGCGCACCGTGTTCGCAAGGTCGGCACGGGCTTCGGCGACCATCACGTCGGCGTCGCTCGGATCGAGTTGCACGAGCACCTGGCCTGCGTGGACGCGGTCACCGTCATCGGCGCCGATGCTGACTACCGTGCCAGCGACCTGCGGCGTGATCTGCACCACGTTACCGTTGACGTAGGCGTCGTCGGTACCTTCGTGCCAGCGGCCATCGAGGAAATACCAGAGCGCCCAGCCGATGATGCCGAGCACCACCACGATGACGAGAATGCGCAGCAACAGGCCACGCGAATTCTTCTTCGGTGGCTCGGTGGTCTGTGCACCGGCCGGCTTGCCGGCGAGCGTGGATTGATCGGGTTTGCCCTGACCAGACGCGTTTGAATCAGGCCGGCTTGGATCAGATGTGTTCTGATCGGATGGTTGGCTGGACATGGTGCTGCCTCAGGAACGTGAAGATGTAAGGGAAGGGGAAGAAACGAATGCGGATGGAGTGGCGGCAGCCTGGGATTTGGCATCGTCGTGACCTGGCAGGCTTTCCGGACGGAAACCGCCGCCCAGCGCCTGGATCAACTGCACCGAAAGATCGACTTGCTGCGCCTGCAAACCGGCCATCGCCTGCTGGGCAGACAGCAGCTGCTGGCGCACACTGAGTGCTTCCAGATAGCTGCCGATGCCGGCCTTGTAGCGTTGCTGTGCCAGCTGCCATGCACCGTCGGCGGCATCCACAGCTTGCTGCTGGGCGGTGATCTGCGCTTGTAGTGATCGCAGGCCCGAGAGGTCGTTCGCAACATCGTTGACCGCACCGACCAGAATCTTGTTGTATTGCGCCACGGCTTCGTCGTACTGCGCGTCCTTGCCGGCAAGATTGGCGCGCAGCCGGCCGCCGTCGAAGATGGGCAGGCTGATTGACGGCGCCACGCTGAAGAAGCGCGCTGGTGCTTCAAACAGGTTGCCGCCGCCCAGCACCACCAGCCCGGCATAGGCGCCGATGCTGACATTGGGCAGAAACTGTGTCTTGGCCACCTTGATGTTTTTGCTGGCGGCTTCGACGCGCCAGCGCGCGGCAACCAGGTCGGCGCGATGGCCGATCAGATCGACCGGCAGGTTGTCCGGCACCGCCACGGCAGCAGGATTCAGCGTTTGCGGCCGGGTAACCGCCAAGCCACGATCCGGACCCTTGCCGAGCAACACCGACAGCATTGACTGCGCTGTTTCGATCGAATGATTGGCGACGGCGAGCTGTTCGTTCGCGCTGGCGACTTCGGAGTCGCTCTGCCTGAGCTGGATCTGATTGTCGATGCCGGCGGCCACGCGCTGACGCGTCAGCGTGCGTGCGCTGTCGGCGCGGCTCAGTTCGGCCTTGGCCACGTCCTGCCCGGCATACGCGTAGCCAAGCTGCACATAGGCGCGAGCGACATTGGCCGACACCTCGATGCGGGCGGCGCGGCGTTCGATCTCGTACGCACGCGCCTGACCGAGCGCGGCTTCCCACGCGGCACGCTTGCCGCCCCACAGGTCAAGGCTCCAGCTGAAGCTGACATCGGCATATTTGTACGGTGCGGTGTGTCCGTCACCCAGTGGCTGCGCGGTGACCGGCAGCCGTGCATCGCCGACGCTACCGCTGGCATTGACCTTTGGCAGCCGCGCGGCGTTGGCGATACCGGCCTGTGCCTGCGCCTCGCGTGCCCGCGCGTCGGCCACGGCCAGGTCGGGGTTGCTCTGCAGCGCTTCGGCAATCAGTGCGCTGAGCTGGGGATCACCCAGCCCGGTCCACCAATCCTCGTTCGGCCACGCGGCCGGGGAGACGTTGAGTCGGGCCAGGCTCTGCTCGGTTTTGAGCGAGTTCGGATCCGTCAGCGTGCCGTCCGAATGCAGGCCGCCGCTGCTGGCGCAACCGGCCAGTGCGAGGGTTAATACAGTCGCTGCTGCGAGAAGATGCAGGCGCATGAGTCAAAGTCCAGAGAGTAAAGGTCAGTTCTTGTCGCGAAGCGTGTGCAGCACACGCTCCAGGTAGTCGTGCAATTGCGCTTGCTCGCTGGCGCTCAACGTACGCTGCGCTGCCGCCATGGCGCGATTGCTGCAGGCGAAAGCGGGGTCGCGCCATATGGTATGTCCGGCCTCCGTCAGTTCGATGCGAAGGGCGCGCCGATCCTGCGCATGCGGCGTGCGACGCAGGTAGCCCTTGCGCTCAAGATGGTCGAGCTGACGTGTCATGGCCCCGCCATCGATCTCCACCGCACGGGCCAGTTCGGTTGCCGACACGGTGCCGAGTTCCTGTGACTTCTTGAGGATCAAATACTGCGTAAAACTCAAATCCACATTCTGGCTGGCGAATTCCGCCTCGATGGCACGTACCAGTTCGGAGCGAACCATCGCCAGCAGTGAGCCCAGGCTGTTTGCAGGAGCTTTCGTGCTGAGAGGTTTCTCGGCGGGTGAGGCGGGCGGATGCTGATTCATGCCATGCATTCTATTGCAAGCTATATATTTGTCAAGGCAAATATATTTATCTTTATCTTTGCTCCAGCAAAAGTCGGCTCAAACCTGCTCCATTCAAACCCGCGTCATTCAAACCTGCTCCAGGCCATTCCAAAGGCGGCCAACGGCCAGCTCGTCAGCCAGCCAGGCACGCAAGGCCGGATCGCGCAACTCAAACAGTTCGAACACGCCCAGCGCCCGCAGGGTCGGCAGCTGTGCCAGCAGCCGCGGCTCCATGGCGCGACGCACGTGCTCGGGGGTCGCGGGATCGAGCATCTGGTGCGCACAGGCGACAAAGGTTTCCAACGGCGATGCTGTCGGTTCGCATTTCACGGTGTGCAATTTGATGGGTGGCATGGGAGCCTCCTGAATACGCGGCGGGGCACTGCAACAGGGAGTGATGTCAGAGGCGCATGAGCTTGGCGCCCTCTTCGGTGCGCCCTCATTCGGCCGAAAAACCGCGAGCGGCGGCAGCGGCGGGATTCCAGTCACGCGATGACTGGATAGCCGATAGCTTAGGCAAGTCAGCAACAATCTGATAACGTTATTTGGTCAACTTATATCGAGAACCGGCCATGACGATGTCCAAGCAGCAGGCCCACGAGCTCATCGAGCGCATCGATGGTCCCGCCCTGATCGCTTACTGGTTCAACGACGAGGCTGCCAGCGAATATGGCGAAGGCACGCGCACCTACGACTGGCATCAGCATTTACGCGGGCAGTTCTTTTGCATCGAGAGCGGTCTGGTCCAGGTGCATACCCGGCATGGTTCCTGGCTGCTGCCGCCGCATCGCGCCGGCTGGATGCCGCCGGGCGAGCAGCACACGGTCACGATCAGTGGTGCGATGAGCGGCTGGGGCGTATTCATCAGCCCGACGATCGACCACGGCCTGCCCCATCACCCCTGCGTCATCGGCGTCAGCGAGCTGACCCGTGCGCTGATCCGTCGAGCCAGTTCATGGGCATGGCATGAACAGCTGAACGATGAGCAGGAGCGCGTGATGACGGTGCTGCTGGACGAGATGCGCCGCGCGCCGCACGAATCGCTCTATCTGCCGATGCCGCTCGATCGCCGATTGATACGCATCGCGCAGGCCATACTCGAACAGCCGCATGACAACCGCGGCCTGGACGACTGGGCGGCCTGGGCCGGTCTGTCCGCGCGCAGCCTGAGCCGGTTGTTCCGCGCCGAAACCGCGCTGAGTTTCGCCCAATGGCGTCAGCAGGCGCGGCTCAGTCGCGGACTCGAGCAACTGGCCGAAGGTACGCCCGTGGCTGCGGTCGCCGACGCGCTGGGCTATGTCAGTGTCAGCGCGTTCGTGGCGATGTTTCGGCGTAACTTCGGTCAGCCGCCGGCCCGTTATTTCGCGCGCCGGCCCATGCCGGCCTGATCAAACGCATGCGTGGTACGTTCTGCGCGCGCATCGAGCGTTACCGCAGCATCCGGCACTGATTTTCGCCAGCACCAACATCGGCGGTGTGCTGATGGCGCTGGCGGCGATCGGCATGATCGCCTGGAGCTGATCGCGCGACAGTGACTTCTGGGAGATGAAAGCGTACGGCGGCCATGCCTATGCTGAAAACTTCCCGGCGCGTGTGGCGCCTTCGTCACCAGGATACTTTTTCCATGCGCAAACTTCCCCTCGCGACGGCGCTGGCCGCCCTGCTGATCAGTGCCGTCGCGGTAGCCGCCGACAAGAAGGATGACCAGCACAAGCCCGATGCAAAACCGGACGCTGCGCTGCTGGAGCCACAGTCCTCGACCACCGATGGCTCGGTGTCGGTCGAAGGTCACAGCATCAGCTACAAGGCGGTCGCCGGCACGCTGGTGCTGCATGGCAGCGGCGACAAGGAGAACGAGCCGCAGGTCAGCATGTTCTACGTCGCCTACATGAAGAAAGGCGTGGAGCCGGGCAAGCGGCCGGTCACCTTCATCTATAACGGCGGCCCGGGTTCGGCCACGGTGTGGCTGCACATGGGGGCGTTCGGTCCCAAGCGCGTGGTGACTGCTGACGATAGCCATACAGCAGCTGCGCCCTATGGCCTGGTCAACAATAACTACAGCCTGCTCGATGCCTCCGATGTGGTGTTCATCGACGCGCCAGGGGCCGGCTTCAGCCGCCTGATTGCCGCCGACGACGACAAGTCCAAGCGCGACGAGCAGATGAAGGATCGCAAGAAGGCGATCTACAGCGTAGACGGCGATGGCCACGCGTTCGCGCAGTTCATTACGCAGTTTCTGTCGAAGTACGGCCGCTGGAATTCGCCAAAATATCTGTTCGGCGAAAGCTATGGCACCACGCGCTCGGCCGTGCTGGCGAATATTCTGGAGAACGAGAACAGCGTCGATCTCAACGGCGTGATTCTGCTGTCGCAGATTTTGAATTTCGACACCAGCATCGATGGCCCGCAGTTCAACCCAGGCATCGATCTGCCGTACGAACTGGCATTGCCCACGTTCGCCGCCACCGCGTTCTATCACCACAAATTGCCGCAGCAGCCGGCGGCGCTGGAACCGTTCCTCGAAGAAGTGAAGCAGTACGCGCTGGGCGACTACACACAGGCATTGATGGCCGGTTCGCGACTGGGCGACGCGCAGAAACAGGCGGTGGCGGAGAAACTGCACCAGTACACCGGCCTGCCGGTCGACTACCTGCTGAAGGCGAATCTGCGGGTGAGCGGCGGCATGTTCGAACATGAACTGCAGGCCGGCGACGACATCACCACCGGCCGGCTGGACAGCCGTTTCTCCGGCCCGTCACTCGATCCGATGGCCAAGGATTCCGAATACGATCCGCAGTCCTCGGCGATCAGCTCAGCCTATATCGCCGCGTTCAACGACTATGTGCGCCGTGACCTGAAGTTTGGCGATGGCCAGCAGTACCACGAGTTTGCGGACGTCGATCATTGGGATTTCTCGCACAAGGCGCCAGGCGTGGATGGCGAGGCACTGCAGTCGTCGACCAACGTGATGCCGGATCTGGCGACGGCGATGAAGACCAATCCCAATCTCAAGGTCTACTTGAACGGTGGCTATTACGATCTGGCCACACCGTTTTTTGCGGCCGACTATGAGATGCATCACATGCCGATACCGACCAGCCTCGAGAGCAATATCAGCTATTCGTGGTATCCGTCCGGGCACATGGTTTACGCACACGAGGCCTCGCTGAAAGAGCTGCACGACAACGTCGCCCGCTTCATCGAGCAGACCGACAACGTCAAACGCTGATTGAGCTTCGCCGCCGGGCGCTCAGCGTTTCGGCGGCACGGTATGGCGCGGTGCGGTTGAGCCGCGCACCACCAGTTCGGGACGGAAACCTTCGTTGACTGTGCTCAGCACTTCGCCATTGGCTTCACGCTGCAGGTCGTCGATCAACCGTTTCGCCGCGTGACGGGCGATTTCTTCGGTGGCCTGGCGTGCGGTGGTCAGCGCCGGCCACGACTGCTTGGAAAACGGACTGTCCTCGAATCCGGCGATCGACAATTCGTACGGCACGTTGATGCCGTCCGAATGCGCCGCTGCCAGCACGCCGGCAGCGATCTCGTCGTTGGAGCCGAAGATCGCGGTCGGGCGATCCTTCAGCGCCAGCAATTTACGCGCGCCACGGAATCCATCGTCGAAAGTAAAATCGCCAGGCAGGATCAGCTTGCGATCCAGCGCGATACCGTAATCCCTCAGCGCATCCTCGTAACCCTGGTAGCGCTCGGGGCTCGAGCGGTGCTCCCGCCCGCCCCACAGAAAACCGATGCGTTGATGGCCGAGCTGGATCAGATGTTCGGTGATCGCATAGGCCGCATCGCGGTCGTCAACGTAGACGCAGGGATAGCCGTCCTGCGGATCCTGCCGCGCCGAAATGATCCGCATGAAAGGGATCTTGGCTTCCGTCAGCGTGCGGATCAACTCCGGTTGTTCCGACATCGGCGGTGCCAATACGAGGCCGGCTAGCCGCGAGCGACGTGCCAGCTCGCACAGTTCGTCGGCCAGCTTCGGTGAGGACGAGTCGCAGGGATGAATCTGCAGGCCGAAGCCGCCGCTGCGGCACGCCGACAGCACGCCGAGCTGCATGTTGATGATGTAGTGTGCGTTCGGGTTGTCGTAAACCAGGCCCAGCGCGTACGCACGCGTACTGCGCAAACTGCGCGCGGATGGATCGGGCTGATAGCCAAGCGCGTCGATCTCGCGCTGCACCTTGGCACGCGTTCGCGCATGCACCGACGGCTCATTGTTGATAACGCGCGACACCGTCTTCAGCGAGACGCCTGCCTTTTCTGCGACATCCTTGATAGTGGAACTGCGCAACCGCTAAACCTCATCTGTCGACTGTGATGGCAGCGCCATCGCGCCGACAACACCGCACGTGGCGTGCGGTGTTGCGTGCATCCTAGCGTATGGCCATGACCGGGGCGACCTCGAATGAAGCCGCCGGACCGGATTCCGGTTACTGCTGCTGGCCAACGCGATGACCGGCGAGTCCGTAAAACAGAATGTACAGATAGCAGGGCACCATCAACAGCAGAAACGCGAGCTGGAAATCGACATGCTCCTTCAGGTGCACGAACAGCTGCGGTATCACTGCACCACCGGCAATCGCCATGATCAGCAAGGCCGAGCCACGTTCGGTGAGCGCGCCCAGTCCCTTGATCGCCAGCGGAAAGATCGCCGGCCACATCATCGCGTTGGCAAAACCCAGCGATGCGACAAAGCCAACCGACAGATAGCCGTGGGTGAGAAATGCACCGATCGAAAACAGCACGCCAAGCACCGCCGAGATCGCCAGATAGCGCTGCTGCGAAACGATTTTCGGAATCAGCAGCAGGCCGGCGACGTAGCCCAGCAACATCGCGCCCAGCGTAAATGCGGTGAAGAACTTGGTTTGATCCAGCGGCAGATTAAAGCCGGCGCCATAGGTGCCGATCGCGTCACCGGCCATCACTTCGACGCCGACATACACGAACAGGCACAGCACACCCAGCCACAGATGCGGAAAATGCGTGATGCCACGCGATGCGGTTGCATCGCCGGCACGTGCCGGTGTGCTGTTGGCCGAGGCCGACTCGATATCCGGCAGCGAGGAACGCGCAATCCAGATCGCCAGCAGCACCAGCACGCCGGCGATCACCATGTACGGCACATGGACTCGCGAGGCGAATTCGTTGAGCAGCAGTTCGCGCGTGACGGGATCAGCTGCCTTCACCTTCTGATCGAGATCGCCAATGCCGTGCAGCACCAAGGTGCCGATCAGTATCGGCGCCAGGATGCCGGCCACTTTGTTGCAGATGCCCATGAACGCGATGCGCTGCGCCGCGCTGTCGATCGGACCGAGAATACTGATGTACGGATTCGATGCGGTTTGCAGCAGCGACAGCCCGGCACCGATGACAAACAGTCCAGTCAGTGCGCCGGCGAACACACGCATGCTGACGAACTGGCCGAACAAAAGCGCACCGATAGCCATCACGAACAGCCCCAGCGCCATGCCTTTTTTCATGCCGGTACGGCGCAGCACCAATGAGGCAGGCAGCGACAGAAAAAAGTACGACAGATAAAACGCTGATGGCACCAAAAACGCATTGAAGTCGTTTGTCTGAAACGCGAGTTTGACGAAGGTGATCAGCGGCCCGTTGAGCCAGGTGACAAAACCGAAGATGAAAAACAGCATGCCGATAATCATCATCGGTCCGAAATTCGTGCGTGCGGCTGGCGCCGCCGTCAGTGTCGCTGCCATCGATGATTCTCCCCGGGTGCTTCGATCTGATTGATCTGGTCATTCGCGACGTCATCGGCCGACTGGCGGTGGCATCACGAATGTCTCTTTATTGGCCGTAAAGTGCATCGTTGTCAATTCGCGTCGCACAAAAGCGCCATGCTCGTTTGACGACTTGATGGTTGCGAAGCCGTCTGATCCAGCTTATGCGGCACTGCGACAGCTAGCAATACAGGCGAAATTTATCTTCTTTTAACCTGATATCTAGCCATTTGAAGGCATTCTTCATGTCATCTCGCCAATAGTTCATGGATGGATGTTGCGGTGCCGCGCAACGCGAAAAAATAAATTTGATCGCAAAGTTGACAACGTTGTCATTTTAATTCCAGACTCCGTCAAATCAGGCCCGCAACAGGCCAGCGGTGATCCACCGTTGTCCGGTCGAGGCCATACCGTTGTCGGGAGAACGGAGTGGGGGAAGTCGCCAATCAGCGTCATGCATCGGAGCCGCAGGCAGCAACGCTGCCGGGTACGCCGGTGTCTGGCGAGTCAAGCCGAATCGTCGAAGCGTTGAACCGACCGTTCCTCGCCGCCGATGTGGGCGGCACGCATGCGCGCATCGCTCTAGTGGCCGGCAGCGCGGACAGCAAAACGCCGATCAACGTGTTGCATTACCACCGCTACAACTGCGCCGAATGGTCCAGCCTGGGCGCGATGCTGCAGGATTTTGTGGTGCAACTGGCCGGCACGCCGCACGCTGCCGCAGCCAGACACATCGATCGCTGTGCGCTGGCTTGCGCCGGCTATGTGCTCGACGACGTCATCATCAACGAAAATCTGCCCTGGCCTGTGCCGATCGCTCCGATTCGCGAAGGCTTGGGCATCGACAAGCTGGAAGTGATCAACGATTTCGAGGCGGTGGCCTACGCCACCCAATTCATCGACGCATCCGAGACGCGACCGATCATCGAAACCGCGCAGCCGATATCGACCGGACCGATGCTGGTGATGGGACCGGGTACGGGGCTCGGTTCCGCGGTGTTATTGCCAGGCCAGCCGCGGGCGCGGGTGCTGCCGACCGAAGCGGGGCTGGTGGCGCTGGCGCCGGGCACCGAACGCGAGATCGAAATCCTGCGCGTCTTGCGCCGCGACCGTCCGTACGTGGCGTATGAAGACGTACTGTCCGGTCCCGGTCTGCAGAGGCTCTATCGCGTGCTGTGCGAATTGCGCGGCGGCGAAGCCAGCCTGCACACGCCAGCACAGATCACCGGCGCGGCCTTGGCTGGCACGGACGCCGCCGCATTGGAGTCGCTCAATGTTTTCTGCGGGCTGCTCGGCAGCTTCGTTGGCGACCTGGTGCTGCTGTATCGCGCCAGTGGCGTGTATCTGGCTGGCGGCATCCTGCCGCAGATCCAGTTTTTTCTGCAGACCAGCACCTTTGCCGAACGCTACTTCAACAAGGGCGTGATGCGTGCCTTTCTGCAACAGGTTCCAGTACGACTGATCGAGCACGGCCAGCTTGGTGTCATTGGCGCCGCAGGCTGGTTTCTGGACACGGTGCATGAAGAGGAGGCGACATGAAGAGTGAGTGCACCCGATCGGGTAACACGAGATCAGGTAACACGGCGCCAAGCCGCAAACGCACACCAGGACTTACGTAAACCAGGGACACGCAAACCAGCCCAATGCCGTGCACCACGCCGGCCTTGATCCGCATCACCTCTGAGGGGAGGACGTCATGAATTATCGCAAGACTCTGCTAGCCGCCAGCATCATTACCAGCCTGTGTATGTCTGCGGCGGCGTTTGCCGCCGATGGTGCGCCGACACCGAGCGCACCGGCACAGGATACGTCCAGCCAGTCGACTACAACCACGCCAGCGCCAGCCGCCACGCAGGAAACACGCGACGCCAACTCGAAGAAGGTCACTAACCTGGTCGGCGTTACCGTCACCGGCATCCGCGCCAGCCTGCAGGCATCGATCAACACCAAGCGCAACGCTGATGCGATTGTCGATGCGATCACCGCCGAAGACATCGGCAAGTTTCCCGCCAGCAACGTGGCCGAGGCCTTGGCGCAGATGCCCGGCATCACGCTCGATCGCAGCATCCCCGGTACCCAGCGCGTCTCGATCGACGGTATCGATCCCAGCCTCAACCTCACCCTGCTCGATGGCCATCCGGTGGCGCAGGCGATCTGGCTCTACGGCGACAGCCCGAACCGCGGCTTCAACTACTCGCTGCTGGCACCGGACGTGATCGGCAAGCTCGAGGTCTACAAGAGCCCCGAGGCGCGTCTGCCGGAAGGCGCGATCGGTGGCACCGTGATCATGCACACGGTCAAGCCGCTGGATGTGCCGTCGAATACGCTGAGCGGTTCGTTTGGCGACAACTACAACGACATGGTCGGCCACGGTCGTCCGTCCGCGTCGGTGTTCTATAGCTGGAAAAGCGATGACAATACCTTTGGCGTCGACGTTTCCGCTCAGCACCACGAGCAGTTCGGTGATCGCCAAGGCCTGGAAAACTACGGTTACACGCAGGTAGGAACGCTCGCGGCAAGCAGTCCGGTAGTTGCCAGCGAAATTGCCAGCGGTGCCATCAAGGCCACTGATCAAATTCCAAACCAGGTCAGTGCCACCAACTTCCAGCAGACCGAGAAGCTCGACAGCGTCACCGTCAACCTGCAGTGGAAGCCGACCGAGAACTTCTCCTCGACCGTTGGCTTGATGTATGTCAGGGACAACCTCGACAACGTCAACCAGTCGATGTATCCGTGGGCGACCAACAACCCCGTCGGCATCACCTCGCTGACCGAAGGCCCGAACGGCATCATTACCAGCGGCACCCAGGCCGGCACCGCTTGCCTCAACAACCTCAATTGCGTCAGCACCGCGCATACCTATACCGACAACAACGCGCGCATCTCGACCATCACCACCAAGGGCATCGATTGGCAGGCCGAGTACAAGGGTGATGGCTGGCGCTTGAACGGACAGGTCGGCGTGAGCACGTCGCGTAACCCGATGGAGCAGGCGGTCAAGGAAATTTTCTACGGCGGCGGCTTCGACTGGAGCCTGTCCAAGGGCCCACAGTTCACCGATCCGACAACGGCCAACAACCCGGCCTACTGGGCTGACAACGGCTGGGGCGGCAACCTCGGCAAGGAGCTGTACAAGTCCAAGGACACCTATGGTCAGCTCGACTTCAGCAAGGATTTTGACGGCTTCTTCAACGAATTGCTGGTCGGCGCGCGCTACACCTCGCACTGGGAAAGCCAGGTGCTTAACGTCTACACCGGCGCAGCCACGCTCACTCTCGACCAGATCGGCTACGGCGGCCTTAGCGACCTGGATGGTTCGTCCAGCCTGGGTCTGACCAACAGCTCGATCCACCACGTACAGACGTCCGGCTCCAGCGCGATCTTCAACACCATTCTCGGCACGCCGGGCTTTGGTACTGCGCAGGATGCCAACTCATACTGGGACAACACCTTCAACGTGCAGCAGCAGAACAGCGCGGCGTATGCCCAGCTGAACTTCGGCAACGATGACGTGCACGGTAACCTCGGCGTGCGCTTCGTGCATACCAAGTTCACCGACAGCGGTTACAACATTCCCGGCAACTGCGCGGCAGCCGACTCGTTCGACTGTACCTTTCCTGCCGGTTACGGTTACATAACCCAAAACAGCACGCGCAACGATTGGCTGCCAGCTTTCAACATCGCGTGGAACGTGGCACCGGACATCATCCTGCGTGGTGCGGCGTCGGAGACGGTGGCCTATGCGCCGTATAACCAGATGGCACCGTACTTCCAGGCGAATGACACGGTGCTCACCGCCGCTGCCGGCAACCCGAACCTGAAGCCGTACCGCTCACTCAATGCCGATCTGTCGGCAGAGTGGTACTTCAACGATACGTCGGTATTGGCCGTATCGGGCTTCTACAAGAGCATCCTCAATTACATTGTCAATGCGGCGACGATGCAGGAACGCATCAATGGTTCCTGGACCCTGCCGGGTTATGCGGTCAACAGTGCCGCTTCGTTTATTGCCACCGGCCAGTGCACCACGGCAGGTATTTGCGACTACAACGTGACTGCGCCGGTTGATGGCGGTCGCGCCAAGGTCAAGGGCGGCACCATCAGCTACCAGCAGGCCTTCAGCGATACCGGCTTTGGCATCCGCGCGAACTACACGTACTCCAATGCGTCAACCGCGACCGGCGGCGCATTGCCGTACAACTCCAAGAACGCCTACAACCTCAGCCCGTACTTCGAGCAGGGGCCGTACAGCGCCAGCGTCTCTTACGGCTGGCGTTCCAGCTATCTGGCCGGTGGCTACGTGGCGGGTGCGCCGGCGACCTATGTCGACGGCTACAAGGAACTTGACGCTACCGCGGGCTACGAGTTCAACAAGAACTTCTCGGTCAACCTCAACGCACTCAACCTGCTCAACTCGACGTACCGCGCTTACCTGGGCAGCAAGACCCAGTTGTCCGAGGAATATGTCACCGGTCGCCAGTACATGCTGAGCGCGCACTTCAAGTTCTGATCGACCAGTTCTGATAGAAAAGCACTGATAGACAAGCACTGATCCACCCGTAACGTTTCACCATCAGGTTCTCTTCTTGAGGCTTTCTTCCCCCACGGACCTGGCACTCTTGCCAGGTCCATTTTTTTTGGTGGGGAACATTGATAGGCAAGGCGGTAGCTCATCGGAGCTGCCGTTACCACAA
Source organism: Rhodanobacter sp. MP1X3 (assembly GCF_014207165.1). NCBI lineage: Bacteria > Pseudomonadati > Pseudomonadota > Gammaproteobacteria > Lysobacterales > Rhodanobacteraceae > Rhodanobacter > Rhodanobacter sp. MP1X3. Next base: position 340,863 of record NZ_JACHCO010000001.1, read on the forward strand.
CGCCGCCGCCGAGACACGTCATGAATCTTGCACGTCTTGTTTTCTGTCTCAGCTTTTGCTCGGCGACCGCTATGGTTCATGCGGCGACGCCAGCGGTTTCTCCTCCACTGATTCCGCTGCCGGCGCAGATCAGCTATGCCGATGGTGCGTTTGATGTCGATGCAAAGACGCCGATCGTGGTGGTTGATCGTGATGCATCGACGCGCAAGACAGCGGATTATCTGGCTGGCATCGTTGCGCGGACGCGTGGCCTGCATCTGCGGGTTGAAGAGCACCCGGCATCTCCGAAAGCCATCGTGCTGCAGCGTGATCCGCAGGCCACGATGGCGAATCGCGAAGGCTATGTGCTTGACGTGACGCCGCAGGGTATTCGCATCAGCGCGCGCGACGATGCTGGCCTGTTCTATGGTGCGATGACGCTGGCACAGCTGCTTACGCCAGATGACAAACACGGCCCGGTACACGTGGTGGCCATGCACATCAATGATCAGCCGCGCTTTGTCTGGCGCGGGCTGATGCTGGACTCGGCGCGCCACATGCAGAGCATTGCCGAGATCGAAACACTGCTCGACCAGATGGCCCAGCACAAACTCAACACCTTCCACTGGCACCTCACCGACGACCAGGGCTGGCGCATCGAAATCAAGCGTTACCCCGAACTCACCCACACCGGCGCCTGGCGCAAGCCGGTCGATGCCGGACGCGACGGCCAGCCGCTACGCTATGGCGGCTTCTATACCCAGGAGCAGATTCGCCAGCTCGTCGCCTATGCCGCTGCGCGCTACATCACCGTGGTGCCGGAAATCGACATGCCTGGCCATGCGCAGGCGGCGGTCGCCTCCTATCCGTTCCTTGGCGTTACCGGCAAGCGGCCGCCGGTGTCCGAGGACTGGGGCGTGCATCCGTATCTCTACAACGTCGACGATGCGACGTTTACTTTTATGGACAACGTGCTCGACGAAGTGATGGCGCTGTTCCCCTCGCATTACATCCACGTCGGTGGCGACGAGGCGGTCAAGGATCAATGGAAGGCCTCGCCGGCTGTCCAGGCGAAGATGCATGCGCTGGGGCTGAAGGACGAGGATGCGCTGCAGGGCTGGTTCATCAGCCGACTCGGCCGTTACCTCTCTGCGCACGGCCGCCGGCTGATTGGTTGGGACGAGATACTCGGAGGCGCGGTGCCGGACGATGCTGCGGTGATGTCATGGCGCGGCATCCAGGGTGCGATCGACGCGGCGCGGCAGGGTCACGATGTGGTGCTGTCGCCGTCACCTGACCTGTATTTCGATCAACTGCAGAGCGATCGGGCGGACGAAATTGCAGGGCGCATTCCGGTCAGAAGTCTGGCCAGCGTGTATGCGTTCGAGCCCGTGCCAAAGGCGCTCAATGTGTCACAGGCAACGCATGTACTCGGTGCGCAGGCCAATGTGTGGACCGAGCACATGCCGACGATCGCGCACGTTGAGCACGCAATGTTTCCACGACTCGATGCGCTGAGCGAGGTGGATTGGTCGCCCGCGGCGGCACGCGATTGGCATGGCTTTGTCGCGCGCCTGCCTGCGCAGTTCGCGCGCTATCGTGAGCAGCAGATCGGCTACGCGGACAGCGCGTTCGCGCCGGACATCACGGTCGATCGGACCATCGCACTGACCACTGGCGCAGCGCAGCTCACGCTGACCAATCAGGCCGGCGATGACACATTGCACTACACGCTGGACGGCAGCGTGCCGACCGTCGCCTCGCCGCTGTACAGCACACCGCTCGCGGTGAAGCTACCGTTGACCGTGCGTGCTGCGGCCTTCAGCAGCAGCGGCATGTTGCTGGCATCGCCTCGTCAGCGCCTGCTGGATCGGACCAGCCTGCTCAGCGTCAGCGGCAACGCCATGCCGAACTGCCCGGGCAGCGATTTCCGTCTGCGCGTGCAGCCGATGCCCGACGCCGTCTCACTGGCACCGGTCTATAGCATCAACGTATTCGACAGCTGCCAGTTCTATCCCTCCACACCGATGGATGGCATCACGCGCATCCACGTCGATGCCGTGCGGCTGCCGCGCAATTACCAGCTGGCGCACGATGCGAAGCTGGTGGTGTCGCGTCCGCACAGCACGCCGTTCGGCGAGCTGGTGGTGCATCAGGATCGCTGCGATGGTGATGTATTGGTCACGCTGCCGTTGCCCGATCCATCGCGCAGTGCCCGGCGGTTCCCGCTCGACGCGGCGTTGCCCGTGTCGCACGGTTCGCATGCGCTATGCCTGATCTACACCGCACCCATCGAGGGTGATCTCTATGCGCTCGACCGCGTCACTTTGCTGACGGGCAACGCAACGGGCGATACGCGCTGATGAGCACTGCTCCACACCGGCTCGCCTCGGTCGATGCACTGCGCGGCTGTACCGTGGCGGCGATGCTGCTGGTCAACGATCCGGGTGATTGGGGTCATGTCTACGCACCGCTGGATCACGCCGTGTGGAACGGCTGCACACCGACCGACCTGATCTTTCCCGTGTTCCTGTTCGTGGTCGGCGTCTCGGTGGCGCTAGCCATGCTGCCGCGATTGGAGCAAGGTGCTGCGCCGCGACCGTTGATCCATGCCGCGCTGTGGCGGGCACTGCGTATCCTCGCGCTTGGTGTGGCGATCAACCTGCTGGCATGGCTGTTGATGCCCGGTGCCCATCTGCGTTTTCCGGGCGTATTGCAACGTATTGGCGTGTGCTTTGCGGGCGTCGCGCTGTTCGCGATTTATACGAAACCACGTGTGCAGTGGGCGACGATTGCGCTGTTGCTGATCGGCTACGCAGCGCTGCTATGGTGGGGCGGCTCGCTGGCACCATGGACCAACATCACCAGCCGGGTGGACAGCGCGGTGTTCGGTCGCTTCGTCTACTTGATCGATCCGGCCACGGGTCGTGGGCACGATCCGGAAGGTCTGCTCGGCACGCTGCCGTCACTCGCCACGGCCTTGCTGGGCCTGCGGGCGGGATGCTGGCTGCGCCAGGGGCAAAGGAAAACCTTACTGATAGCGGGCCTGGTTGCGCTGGTGGTTGGCGTGCTGTGGTCGTTATGGCAGCCGCTCAACAAGAATCTGTGGACGCCTTCGTTCGTACTGTGGTGCGCGGGCTGGTCGATGCTGGCTCTGCTGGCTTTTCATGTGCTGGTGGATCGCTATGGCTGGCCGGCGCTGGGCCGACGTTTCGGCATCAATGCCATCGCAGCCTACGCCGGCTCCGAGCTGATGCAGATCGTGCTGCATCAGCTTGGCTGGCAGGAGCCTCTCTATCAACACGTGTTTGCCAAGCCACTCACGCCGCTGGTCGGCGCTTATATGGCGTCGCTCGCTTACGCGCTGGCTTTCGTCATGGTCTGGTGGCTGATCGTGTACGCGCTGGATCGGCGGCGCTGGTATCTCAAGCTTTGACGGGTGAGGCAGTGCGTAAATCAGTGATTATTGCTGCGCGGCCATACTGTCATTCAGCGGCATGGCATGCCGCAGCAGTGCGTGCTGTGCGAGCTGGATATCGGCCGAAGAAAGCTCGATCAGCGGCGTGATCTTGCCGGCGATCAGTGCCGCGATGGCCATGCCGTCGCGGTAAAGCACGCGCGAGCCCGTCAGTGCCGGTACCTTGTCACCGACCAGCACCGTGCCGACCAGATTCAGTGGATCGCAACCGCTGAGGCAGACCAGCTCGTTCGCATCCGCGCGTTTGCGCACGGCGCGTAGCGGCGCGATCGCCTCGGGCAGCGCGAACTGCTCGCCGACCAGGCCTTCGACGAAGCGACCACCGCGAATCTCGCCGCGTGCCTCCAACCGCTGATACACCCGCCGCAATTCCCGCCACGGTGGGAGCCACGGTGCCTCGCGCTCCAGCAACTTCCAGAACACCACGCCGTAGCGGCGCAGCAGGGTGCGCGCGATGTGCTCGATGGCCTCGGGGTCACGCTCGCTGGAGGGTGGCGTACTCGCGCCGCGCGCCAGCGACCAACGCCCCGCATCCTCGATGCCATTGAGCGCATGCCGGCGCATGCGCCGATGCCGATGGGCGTCGCGTTTGGCGGCAGGCAGTAGCAGAGCCCGCATGCCGGCGAAGCTGTCGGCGCTGACGCGACCGGCCGCGACCAGCTCGCCCAGGGCATCTTCCATTTCAGTGCGCAGCAGTCGCGTGGCGCTCATCAGTTCATCGAAGAACAGCGCGCCCTGCGCCTGCAGCGCGTCAGCCACGGCCTGGGCGCGTGACGACAACAGAACATCCTGCTGGTCGGAACCTGAGGCTATGGACGTCCAGACGGCCATGCTTCGCCGTGGCAGAAGCACGATCGGCGTGCTTCGCACCGGACCGCCACCGCCGCCACTACCGCTGCGCAGACGGCTCCAGCCAATTCGGCCTGCGCGGCACAGATCATCGAGCCAGCTGATCGAATAGTCACCGACGCGCGCCGGCAGGATTTCCGATTCCCATGCCCCGGCGGCCGCCTCGAAGCCTTCCAGCTGGCTCAGCGTGGCGTGCAGCGCATCCGGCCCGCTGAGTCGGGTAGCGATCGATACATGCTGCCAGTCGAACAGAAAGCGCATCAACTCGCGCCGGCTCACTGGCTCGATCTCGCGCCGCAGCCGACCCAGCGTATAGCGATGGATGCGCGCCAGCAGGTGTCGCTCACACCACTCGGTATCACCGGACTGGGCGGTGAAGCGGCCCTGCATCACATAGCCTTCGGACTGTAGCCGGCTCAGCACGATGTCTATCTCGCCCATGTCGACGGCCAGCGATCTGGCGAGAACGGCTGCCGTGACCGGGCCCAGGCAGCCGAGGCGATGCCGTACCAGCTCCAGCAGCGCATCGTCGCGATTCCAGGTTTGCTTCGCGTACTCGGCCGGTGCATGGATGGCCGGCTGCATCGGCGACGACGCATGCACCGCCTGCCAGAGCGGCAGCTTCTCGGCGCAGGTCCATACCTCGTTGTCCTGGCCAAGCGTGAGTCGTGTTGCGCGATGCGACCTGCCCAGTGTTTGCAGTCGCTCATTCCAGCCGGTGTTAGCCTCGGCCTCTGACGCGGTAACGAAGCCGAGTACATTCAACGCCTCGTGCATCTCATCCGCGTCGCGCACCTGTGGCCACGCTTCGTCACGCACGGCGGCGATGGCCTCAGGGTCGAGACGACCGAGATCGTCCGCACTGTCGGCGCCGTTCCACTGGCGTGACTGCACCGCCTGGGTACGACGTTCTTCCAGCGGCGCGTCATCGAGGAAGGCATACGGTGCGGCGTTGAGCACTTCGGCGGCCAGCGGGCTGGGGCCGGTGAGGTCGCGTGCCACGACGCGGATGGCGCCGCTTTCCATCGCACGCAGCACCTCCAGCCAGCCGTCGGTATCCATCGCTTCGCGCAGGCAGTCGTGCATGGTCTGGTCGACCAGCGGGTGCTTGGGCACCTCGCGCTCGCCGACGATGTTTTCCAGGCAGGCCACCTGATCGGGAAACACCGCGGCCAGCAGGTCTTCGCTCTTCATCCGCTGCAATGGCGGGGGCACCTTCTTGCCGGAGACGAACCGCGGCAGCGCCAGCGCGGTGACCGCGTTCCAGCGCCAGCGCGCGCCGAACAGCGGGGCATCGAGCAGGGCCTGGATCAGCACGTGCTCGGCGGTGTTGGAGTGCAGGTAGTGCGCGACCTCTTCCAGTGGAAAACTGTGGCTGGTCGACAGCGACAACACGATCGCATCCTCGGTCGCTGCAGCTTGCAACTCGAAATTGAACTGGCGACAGAAGCGCTTGCGCAGCGCCAGCCCCCACGCACGATTGATGCGGCTGCCCCACGGCGTATGGATCACCAGCTGGGTACCACCGGATTCGTCGAAGAAGCGTTCCAACACCAGCGTGGTCTGCGTCGGCAGCACGCCGAGTGCGGCCTTGGCGCGGGCCAGATAGTCGACCAGCTGCTGCGCGGCGGCGGCATCCAGTTGCAGCTCATCGCGCAGCCATATCAGCGCTGCGGGAATGCCGCCGGCATCGAGCTGCATTTCGATGTCATCGCGCAAACGCGACACGCCGAACGATAGTTCCTTGCTACGCCCCGGCGCTTCACCCAGCCAGAACGGAATGCTCGGTGGCGCACCGTGCGCATCCTCCACGCGCAGACGGTCGCGCTCGACCCGCTGGATGCGATAGCTGGTGTTGCCGAGCTGAAAGATGTCGCCGGCCATGCTCTCGACCGCAAAATCCTCGTTCACCGTGCCGACGATGATCGTCTGTGGTTCCAGCACGACCTTGTAATCGGCGGTATCGGGAATGGTGCCGCCGGACATCAGCGCGGTGAGTCGCGCGTTGCGCCGTGCACGCAGCTGGCCGTGTACGGCATCGCGATGCAGGTAAGCCGCGCGCGGCCCCTGGCGCGTGGTGAAACCCTCGGCCAGCATCTTCACCACCGCATCGAAATCGCCGCGGGACAGTGCGCGATACGGCCATGCACGACGCACCAGCTCGTACAGCGCATCCTCGCTCCATTCCTGGCAGGCGACCTCGGCGATGATTTGCTGCGCCAGTACGTCGAGCGGCTGCGGCGGCAGGATGAGCGCATCGAGCTCACCGCGCCGCACGCAGTCCAGCAGGGCCGTACATTCGATCAGATCGTCGCGCGTGGCGGGAAACAGCCGAGCCTTCGGCGTGCCGCTGATGCTGTGGCCGGAGCGGCCAGCGCGCTGCAGAAACGCGGCGATCGAACGCGGCGAACCGAGCTGGCACACCAGATCGACGTCGCCGATATCGATGCCCAGCTCCAGTGATGTGGTAGCCACCAGCACCGACAGCTCGCCGCGCTTGAGCCGCTGCTCGGCATCCAGCCGAAGCTCCTTCGACAGGCTGCCGTGATGCGCGGCCACGTTCTCCTTGCCGAGCCGTTCGGACAGATGCCGCGCCGCCCGCTCGGCCATCCGCCGCGTGTTGACGAACACCAGTGTGGTGCGATGTGCCTGCACCAGCCCTGCGACCTGGTTGTAGACCAGCTCCCAGCTATCGTTGGACATCACCGCCTCGAGCGGCACCGGTGGCACGGTGATCGCCAGATCGCGCGGGCGGGTATGGCCGACGTCGATGATGGTGCAGGCGAGATTCTCCCTCTCCCCATCGGGGGGAGGGCAGGGTGAGGGGCGGGTGCTCGCGGGGTTGTCACTCTCGGTGGCCGCTTCGGTGTTGTTTCCCCGCGACCCCGGCCCCTCACCCCGGCCCTCTCCCCAAAGGGGAGAGGGGGTGCAAGCGCCAACTAAGAAGTTGGCGACTTCCTCTATGGGTTTCTGCGTTGCGGACAAGCCGATGCGCAGCAAGCGCCGCTGGCACAGCGATTCCAATCGTTCCAGCGACAGCGCCAGATGCGAACCGCGCTTGCTGCCGGCAATGGCGTGAATCTCGTCGACGATGACCGAGCGCACGCCGGACAGCATCGCCCGGCCGGAAGCGGAACCCAGCAGCACGTAGAGCGATTCGGGCGTGGTCACCAGGATGTGCGGCGACTGCTTGCGCAGCAATGCGCGCTCGGCCTGCGGCGTGTCGCCAGTGCGCACGGCAGTGCGAATGGCCACATCGGGCAGGCCGAGTTTTTCGAGTTCTTCGCGAATGCCCTGCAGCGGTACGTCCAGATTGATCTGGATGTCGTTCGACAACGCCTTCAGCGGCGATACGTAGAGCACGCGGGTGGCGTCGGGCAGCACGCCACCGCTGGCCACACCTTCGCAGACCAGCGCATCGATCGCGGCCAGAAACGCGGTGAGCGTCTTGCCTGAACCGGTCGGTGCGGCCACCAGCGTGTGCTTGCCCGCGCGAATTGATGGCCATGCCTGTACCTGCGCCGCCGTGGGCGCTGAAAAGGCCTGGCGAAACCAGCCCGCGACGGCGGGATGGAAGGTTTCCAGTACGGCAGCGTCCAGGGAGTTGGAATCCAAGCGCATCGGCGATGGTCCGTGCGGCGGCGATAGGGTATTCACCTGATCATATATGGGGATGCCGCAAGGCCGGTCAAACGGGCATGCCTGACTGCCCGTTCATCGCTCGATCAGTGCCGGTGCAAGCGCCGAGCAGGCATGTCAATATCCGCGAGCGGCCGTCGCCTGTCAGGATTCCGGGGGAGTTCAACGACGGCTTTCATGCAAGGGATATTCATGCACGTTTTGCGAGTGATTTGGTGCCACGCTGGCGCCTCGGCTTCGATGCTGCAGCGGCTGGCACTGGTGTTATTGATCGGGCTGTGTGGCGCAACCACTGCGCATGCCGCCAGCCTCGATCCGGCGATCTTGCCGAAGATTCAGGCGGCCACGTTTGAAGTGGTGGCGGCCAAGCCGCTGAACGATCCGCTGACTTACGAAAAGCCGCTGCCGCTGGAGCTGTTGCCGTTTCAGGAACGCAACGACAAGTATTTTTCGATCGGCACCGCGTTCGCGATCGGCAATAACCGCTATGTCACCGCGGGCCATGTGCTGCAGATTGGCATCGGTAGCCTGTGGGCGCCGCCGGCGCTGCGCGATGCCAGCGGGCATGTCTATGCTATCGACAAGATCGAGAAGTATTCGCTGCAGGAAGATTTCGTGGTGTTCTCGCTGGCCGAGCAGCCGGCCAACGCCGCGGCGCTGGAGGTCAATACCAGCCCGGCGTTGAATGAGGTCGTCTACGCGGTGGGCAATGCGCTGGGTACCGGCGTGGTGATCCGCGACGGCTTGTATACATCGGACACGCCGGAGGATCAGGACGGTCGCTGGAAATGGATGCGCTTTTCGGCCGCCGCCTCGCCCGGCAACAGCGGTGGCCCGTTGCTGGACAAGGATGGCAAGCTGATCGGCATCGTGCTGATGAAGTCGGCCAACGAAAATCTGAATTACGCGCTGCCGATCGGACTGATCCTGAAGGCACCCGATCACCTGGCCGTGATGGATCAGCGGGTGCCCTACCAGCTCGATATTTTCGACACCACGCAGAACAGCATCTTCAAGGAACAGTTTGCTTTGCCGCTGAGCTTCGCTGACTTCAGCGCGGCCTATACCAAGCGCGTCAATGCCTATACCGATGCGCAAATCAAGCTGCTGCTGGGCAAGGAACCTGACAAGTTGTTTCCGCACGGCGACGGTTCCAACCGGTTGCTGCACAGCGTGGCACGGCAGAGCAGCTTTCCCGGGTTGATCGTTCGCAGCAGCACGGGCGACTGGGATGTGTCGGGCAAATCCGGCCAGAAGATTCCGCTGTCCAGCAATGGTTACGTGACCGCTGGCGTGGCCAAGAACAACATCCTGTTTCATCTGCGCAAGCCGGATAACGTGTCGGCCAGCGAGCTTTACGGCAACCCGGCCCTGCTGATGGAGCAATTGGCCAAGGTCGGCATCTTTCAGCGCCGTGTGGGTTCGGAAAGTATCAAGATCACCTCGCTGGGCAAGCCCGCCAGCGACACCATCCACGTCGATACCTGGCAGCGCCGCTGGCAGGTGCGCATATGGACGATGCCGTACGTGAATGTGCGCGTGGTGACCTTTTCGCTGCCGGTGCCGGACGGTTACGTGACCATGTTGCGCTTCGCACCGCCAGGCCATGAATACGACAGCCTGGCCGACATGAACGTGCTCACCGATTTTATCGATGTGAGCTACGACGGCACACTGGCGCAGTGGAAGGATTACTTGAAAAACACCGCGCTGCTGCCGGCGGCACTCAAGGACATCACGCTCGACCTCGACTATGGCAAGCATTTCGGCTATCGCGGCAAGCGGCTGAGTTTTTCCTTCGCGCCCACCCTGCAGAAGGTCGAGCAGGACAGCATGCTGAGGCTCGGCTTCGGCTTTTTCGAGGATCACGGCAAGGTCGTCTGGGACGTGGGCGACGTGCAGGTGCTGGCCAATGCCAACGACCCGGATCAGGTCAACGTCGAGCGACACGTCGCACCTTCTGCGGATATGGACGACGACTTCAAGAGCGAGTGGAACAAGCTGGTGCACCAGCGCCATCCTTATGACAGCGTCGCGCAAAGCGACAACGGCCAGATGGAGATTGTCACCACGGCGGGCGCGTCGGGTAGCTCCACACCAACGGTGCTTTACAGCGTCGGTGTCGCTGTTGACGGCACCCAACCGCAGCCGGCGATGAAGGCCAAGCTCGACCTGCTGATGCAGAACCTGCACGTCGACGATCACTGACGTTCGATCAACAATGCTGGCGTGCTGGCCACGACATCGTGGTCAGCACAATGCTTTCAGCTTGAAGCGGAGCACTGATCGCAGCTGTTGCTGCACCATTGACGGCCACGTATCAGTGGGGCGCCCCAATCGGTAGCACCGTGCGCTGATGTGCCTCGTTGATGACTTCAGCTGCCGACAGATAGAACGCCAGCGCCGCGGTGATCAGGCCGCCATAGCCGCCGGCCATCTTCAAGCCTGGCATGCCGGTCCATTCGGCGGCAGCGAGCAGGAAGAAGGTGATCCACAGCGCGAGGAAAACCAGCTGCAGTGCGCGCGGGGCTTTCCACGTGGCGACCCACATGTAGAGCGTAAATATGCCCCACATGAAGAGATACCAGCCCACGAATGCCGCCGGTACCTTGTCATGCAGAAACAGCACGAATAGCGCGAACGACCACCAGAACGCGCCGTAGCTGACGAAGGCCGTGGCGCCAAAGGTATTGCCACGCGGCAATTCCATCACGCCGGCAATCATCTGTGCCGTGCCGCCGTAGGCCAGTGCGACGGCCAGCACAATGTTCATCCCGTCGGCCGTGAACCAACCGGCGTTGATCATGCTGAGCAGCCACGTCGTTAGCGCGAAACCGGCGAGGCCCAGCGGTGCCGGGTTGGAGAATTTTGTCGGTATGTGTTCACTGCTCATGTTGTGAAACTCCCCTGAGTGGATCGAGCCGATGATTACGCCGTTAGCTGCAATCGGTGTTGCGTGTATTTCTAGCCGCACGTAAACCGGATTCAATCGTCATCATGACGCTCCGCTGCCGATCTTTCCGCGTGCATCGCGCCCTGCATCGGCTCTGCGACCGTTCGAGCATACGCATGCGGGAGCGCGGACTCATGCTGCAATGCGGTGTTTCATGCTCGCGATTCATACCCTGCATGGCAGATGACCACGGCGATGTGACAGGCCAGTGGCAAACGGCGTATCACGCCGACAAGCTCGCGAGTACTTTTCAGTGCGTTTCGATCACACCAGAATGATTTCGTCGCAGCCGCCGTAGTCGTTTTTCCTCGCGGCCCACACGCCAGGCCGCCCACGCCACCATCAACGCCAGCAGGTACCAGGTGATTGCATAGACAAGATGGTTATTGGGGAATGAGATCACGGTCAGACCACCGGCCGGTTCATTGTCTTTGTCGCTATCGGCGGATGGCGCAGCATCGGCATCCACGAAGTACGGTGCAACGTGCGACAGTCCGCGCGCGGTGGCAATCGCCTGGACATCGCGCGAAAACCAGCGATTGCCCGCAGGATCATTCTTGCGTAGAAAGCCGCCGCGCGGTTCGCTGATGCGCAACAGTCCGGTGATGGTGACGGGGCTCGTTGTGCCGGACGATGGGGCGTCTTTCCACTCGCGCGGAATGAAGCCGCGGTTGATCAGCACCACACTGCCATCCGCCCTTTGCAGCGGTGTCAGCAGCCAGAAACCGCTGCCCAGGTCGGTGCTTGCCTGCACGCGTGTTTCGCGATCGTCGAGAAAATGACCGGTGACGCGCACGTGCCGATACTCGTCGCTCGCGGCGGTCACATCAGGCCATTGATCTGGTCCGGGCGGCGCGACGGCCGGCGCATGCACGCGCTCATCGACCTTGGCGATGAGGTCGAGTTTCCAGGCGCGACGATAGACCTGCCAGGTACCCAGCCCAACGAGGCTGACGAACAAGATCAGTCCGAGCAAGCTCAGGCCGACCAGCGCAACGGTACTTCGTGGTTCGCGATCAGCAGCTTTTTCGGCAGCAGTCATGATCGTCCATGCGAGCGCCTGACGCGCTCAGGGCATGTTTTTCATCTGTTGTTCCATCATCGACGGCATCATGTTGTGGTCCAGGTGATACATCACCCAGATCGAACCGCTCAACGTGATGACGACAAGCACGATGGTGAAGATCAGCGCCAGCAGCGTCCAGCCACCCTCGGACTTCGAGTTCATGTGCAGAAAGTAGATCATGTGCACGACGATCTGCACGGCGGCAAACGCCAGGACCACCAGCGCGGTCATGCCCGATGTATGCAGTCCACCGCTCATCACGATCCAGAACGGAATCGCGGTGAGGATGACCGACAGCACGAAGCCGGTCATGTAACCCTTGAACGTGCTGTGGCTGGCGCCGGTATCGTGACCGTGATGGCTGTGATCGTCGGCGTGTCCGTCTTGGGGGACGAGATCGGTATGCGTGCTCATTTCAGCACTCCCATCAGATAGACAAAGGTAAACACGCCGATCCAGACCACGTCGAGGAAGTGCCAGAACATCGACAGGCACATCAGCCGACGTTTGTTTTCCGGCGTGAGGCCGAGCTTGCCGGTTTGCACCATCAGCGTGATCAGCCACACGATGCCGAAGGTGACGTGCAACCCATGCGTGCCGACCAGGGTAAAGAACGATGACAGGAACGCGCTGCGCTGCGGGCCATTGCCCTCATGGATCAGATGCAGGAACTCATACATCTCCAGGCTCAGGAACGCCGCGCCGAAAAGGCCGGTGATAGCGAGCCAGATCAGCATCGGCCGCAGCCGGTTGCGCTGCATTTCGAGGATGCCGAAGCCGTAGGTGATCGACGACAGCAGCAGCATCGAGGTGTTGACCGCGACCAGCGGCAGTTCGAATATTTCGGCGCCGGACGGTCCACCGGCGTAGTTGCGCCCCAGCACGCCGTAGACGGCGAACAGGCACGCGAAGATGAGACAGTCGCTCATCAGGTACATCCAGAAACCCAGCAAGGTGCCGTTTTCCGGGTGGTGTTCATGAGTCAGATGAAACTGCAGCGGACCCGCCGAGTGCGCGTCGCTGGTGATGACGTGTGCGTGGGAATCAGACATGGTTGGCTAACAGCGTGGTGCGGGCTGCCTCGGTACGGGCGACTTCGTCGGCCGGAATGTGGAAGTCGCGCTTGTAGTTGAAGGTATGGCCGATCGCGACCGCCAGCAGGGCGATGAACGACACGACCACCAGCAGCCACATGTTCCAGATCATGGCAAAGCCAAAGACCGTGCTGAGGCCGCCGAGCATGATGCCGGCACCGGTATTCTTGGGCATGTGTATCGGGATGAAGCCTTCTTCCGGCCGTTTGTAGTGGGCTTGCTTCATCTGCCACCAGGTGTCGACATCGTGCACCAACGGGGTAAAGGCAAAGTTGTAGGACGGCGGCGGCGACGAGGTCGACCACTCCAGCGTGCGGGCATCCCACGGATCGCCGGTGACATCGCGCAGTGCCGCACGGTGACGGAAGCTCACGTAGAACTGGATCAGCATCGAGATGATGCCCAGCAGGACCAGGAACGCGCCAAAGGCGGCAATCTCAAACCAGATCTGCAGCGACGAATCGTCGAAGTGGCTCATGCGACGCGTGACGCCCATCAGACCCAGCACGTACAGCGGCATGAAGGCGAAATAGAAGCCGACGGTCCAGAACCAGAACGAGCACTTGCCCCAGAACTCATCCAGCTTGAAGCCGAAGGCCTTCGGGAACCAGTAGTTGATGCCGGCAAACAGGCCGAACAGCACGCCGCCGATGATCACGTTATGGAAGTGCGCCACCAGAAACAGGCTGTTGTGCAGCACGAAATCCGCCGGGGGCACCGCCAGCAGCACGCCGGTCATGCCGCCGATGGTGAAGGTGACCATGAACCCCATCGTCCACAGCATCGGTACCGAGAACGTGATGCGCCCGCGGTACATGGTGAACAGCCAGTTGAAGATCTTCGCACCCGTGGGTATCGAGATGATCATCGTGGTGATGCCGAAGAACGAGTTGACGCTCGCGCCCGAACCCATCGTGAAAAAGTGATGCAGCCAGACGAGGTAAGCCAGCACTGTGATCACGATGGTCGCGTAGACCATCGAGGTGTAGCCGAACAGGCGCTTGCGACTGAAGGTGGCGGTGACCTCGGAGAAAATGCCGAACGCGGGCAGGATCAGGATGTACACCTCGGGATGGCCCCAGATCCAGATCAGATTCACGTACATCATCGCGTTGCCACCGAGTGCGGTGGTGAAGAAGTTCGTCCCTACGTAACGGTCGAGCGAGAGCAGCGCCAGCACCGCGGTCAGCACGGGGAACGCGGCGACGATCAGCACGTTGGTACACAGTGCCGTCCAGACGAACATCGGCATCTTCATCAGGCTCATGCCGGGCGCGCGCATCTTGATGATGGTGACCAGCAGGTTGATGCCCGATAGCAGCGTTCCGATACCGGCTATCTGCAGCGACCAGATGTAGTAGTCGACTCCCACGTCGGGGCTTTGCGCGATGCCCGACAAGGGCGGATACGCGAGCCAGCCGGTGCGCGCGAATTCTCCGACGAACAGCGACATCATCACCAGCACGGTGCCGGCCGCGGTCATCCAGAAACTGAAGTTGTTGAGAAACGGAAACGCCACGTCGCGCGCGCCGATCTGCAGCGGAATGACGAAGTTCATGATGCCGGTGATCAACGGCATCGCCACAAAGAAGATCATGATCACGCCATGCGCGGTAAACACCTGGTCGTAGTGTTCCGGCGGCAGAAAGCCGTTGTTGGCACCGAACGACATGGCTTGCTGCGCGCGCATCATGATGGCGTCGGAGAAGCCGCGCAGCAGCATCACCAAGCCCAGGATGATGTACATGATGCCGATTTTCTTGTGGTCGATACTGGTGAACCAGTCGTGCCACAAATAGCCCCACAGGCGGTTGTAGGTGATGACGGCAACCAGGGCCAGACCGCCCAGCATGACCACAATCATGGTGCCCAGCACGATCGGAACGTGCAGAGGCAGCGCCTCCCAGGTGAGTCGGCCGAAAATCAGTTTTACGAGATCAAGATGGTCAAACATCGTGTGCACCGGAACATGAAACTTCAAAAAGCGGGGCGCTGAATGGCGAAGCGCGCCACAGGCAGGCAGGGTCGCTGGGCGGCATCACGGCGTGTGACCTGACGGCGCGGCGGGGGCGCTTTTCGATTCGCTGGCGGCCGGCATTGGCATCGACATGGCGTCATGGGCCACCGCAGCATCGGCGTGCGCGGCATCGCCGGATGGCATCATGGCGTGCATGTCCGGAGTCTTGGTTCCGGCATCGCTGGCGGAGCCCATCATTGAGTCGGCGCATTTCTGCGCCGCAGCCACGCAGTTGTTGAGGATGGCGTCGTACAGGCCGGGCGCGACGCTGGCGTAAAAGTGGATCGGCTCGCGCTCGCTGGGTTGTTCCAGGTGTTGATAGGTATCCACACTCAAGGTTTCGCTGCTCTTGCGAGCCCGCTGCACCCAGGCGTCAAAATCCCGATCGCTCATGCCGTGAAACTTGAAGCGCATGCCGGAGAAGCCGTCGCCGCTGAAGTTGGCCGAGAAGCCTTCGTACTCGCCGGCCTTGTTGATGACGGCGTTGAGCTTGGTTTCCATGCCGGGCATCGCGTAGATCTGCCCCGCCAGCGATGGGATGAAGAATGAATTCATCACGTTGGCGGCGGTGATCCTGAACTCGATGGGCCGGTCGACCGGTGCGGCCAGCTCATTGACGGTGGCGATGCCCTGCTCGGGATAAAAGAACAGCCACTTCCAGTCCAGCGCGACCACCTCGACAACCAGCGGCTGGGTGCCGGCGGCCACCAGGCGACCCTTGGACAGCTGGTCAAGCGGGCGATACGGGTCAAGCTTGTGCGTACTGACCCAGGTCAATGCCCCCAGCGCGATGATGATCAGCAGCGGTGCCGCCCAGATCATCAGTTCGAGCATGGTCGAGTGATGCCACTCGGGATCGTACGAGGCTTGCGTGTTGCGGGCGCGATAGCGCCAGGCAAAAAACAGCGTTAGCGCAATCACCGGAATGACGATCAACAGCATCAGTCCAAGGGAAACGATGATCAGATCGCGCTGCTGCAGCGCGACATCGCCTTCGGGATGCAGCAATACGGCATTGCAGCCTGCCAACAATGCCAGGGCAGGGAGCAACAGCAGTCCACGGAGGGTCTTTTTGAGAGGCATTGCGTGAGGGTAGAACTGTCTGGGGATAGTCAAAAAGGTACACTGGTTGCTGCAATGCAGGAATAGGACACTTTGTCCTATGGCGGCGCCAGGCCACGGATGCGATCCTTCGCAATGAGCGCATTATATCGCTGACGCAACATACGTCCCGAATTGAGCACGCCGATGTCGAGCATTACCCAAGAACAGCATGATCCGTCCCCGCACATCGCGGATTATGACGGCGGTCACGTCCCCGCCGGCCACTCGAAAGTCGCCCCCGGCGAGATCGCTGTAGGCGTCGTCATTGGCCGCGCCTCCGAGAATTTCGACTTTTTCGTTTACGGTATTGCGTCGGTGCTGGTTTTTCCCTCGGTGTTTTTCCCGTTTGAGAGCCGCCTCGATGGCACGCTGATGTCGTTCGGGATCTTTGCGCTGGCCTTCATTGCGCGCCCGTTCGGCACCACGCTGTTCATGGAGATAC
This sequence comes from Rhodanobacter sp. MP1X3, assembly GCF_014207165.1. Classification (NCBI taxonomy): domain Bacteria; kingdom Pseudomonadati; phylum Pseudomonadota; class Gammaproteobacteria; order Lysobacterales; family Rhodanobacteraceae; genus Rhodanobacter; species Rhodanobacter sp. MP1X3. Next base: position 357,484 of record NZ_JACHCO010000001.1, read on the forward strand.
AGCGTCGTATGGGGCGCGGCTTCAAGCTGACGCTGGCGCTGTTTCTGCTTGGCACGGCCACGGTGGGCATGGCGTTCCTGCCCAGCTATGGCGTCCTGGGCGGCGGAGCCATCGTGCTGCTGGCGTTTTTCCGAATGCTGCAGGGTTTCGCCCTCGGCGGTTCATGGGATGGTTTGCCTTCGCTGCTGGCACTCAATGCGCCGGCGGGCAAGCGCGGCTGGTACTCCATGCTCGGCCAGCTCGGCGCACCGATCGGGTTTCTGATCGCCAGCGCGCTGTTCCTGTTCTTGCACGCCAATCTTTCGAACGATGACTTCATGGACTGGGGCTGGCGTTATCCGTTCTTCGTCGCGTTTGCGATCAACGTGGTCGCGCTGTTCGCGCGCCTGCGGCTGGTGTTGACCGAGGAGTACACGCAGTTGCTGGAAGAGGGCAATCTGGAGCCGATCGGTATCACCGAAATGTTCCGCGCCCAGGGCTACAACCTCTTTATCGGCGCCTTCGCGGCACTCGCTAGCTACGCGCTGTTCCATCTGGTGACGGTGTTTCCGCTGTCATGGATTTCGCTGCATTCGACCCAGTCGATCGACAGCGTGTTGATCGTGCAGATCGTCGGTGCCGTCGTGGGCGTTCTCGGCACCATTGCATCCGGCGTCATCGCCGACCGTTTCGGGCGGCGCAATACGCTGGGTACGCTGGCGGTATTGATCGGCATCTTTGCCTTGTTCACGCCGTGGCTGCTCGATGGTGGCCCGGCCGCGCAGGATGCGTTCATTCTGATCGGCTTTGCGCTGCTGGGTATTTCATACGGCCAGGCCTCGGGTACGGTGACGGCCAACTTCCTCTCTCGCTTCCGCTACACCGGTGCGGCGCTCACCTCCGACTTCGCATGGTTGATCGGCGCGGCGTTTGCGCCGTTCGTGGCGCTGGCGCTGTCGGTCAAATTCGGACTGGCCGCCGTGAGCATTTACCTGCTGTCCGGCGCCGCGTGCACGCTGGTGGCCCTGAAGATCAATCGGGCGCTGGAATCCCGCGACTGATGGGTGCCAGCATGACGCCGGTCCAAACCGAAAAGGGTTAGTCGGCTAGCTGGCAAGCGCCGCAGTGTTTACGTTCAGGCGAACGGCTTGTCGATCGACACCGAGCGATCGGTGAACCACTCGGCACCTGTCGGAGTCACGAAGAAATGGTCTTCGATACGCACGCCGAATTCACCGAAGCCAAGACCATCCAGATCCAACTCGTCAATGAATACGTCGATCACCCGGATCGGCTTCTCTTCATCCATGTAGTCGTCGAGTCGCTCAGGAAAAAGGAAACTTCGTGAACGATCGGCACCCTCGGCGGTCCGATATTCAGGCGCGCTGGAAGTTTGCTTCAGCTCGCAGGTCCCCTGACAAACTCCGCTGTTGACGCCGCCGGAGAAGATGCTTCCCGGTCTTATGCCTTGGACAATCGATCAGGCACTCGCCGACCGGTTCTAGGCGCTGGCTGGGCGGTTTACTGGCATCGAGTTCGATATCCGAGAAACTCTGAAAGTGGGTGAGGCATCATGAATAGCGGCATGTCACGCCTTTCGTCTACCCCATTGCATGCGCATGGAAGCTATCCGGCTATCCAATGTGCAGCGACTGCAGCGGTACTGCGTTGGGCTGTGCGTATTGATGCTGACGATGCGCATGCCCTTGATTGGTTCAGGACCGTGCAAATTCATGAGCTGGGTAACAAAACAGCCGCTGAGCTCGTGCGGGATGGCGCGCACGATGAGGTCATCCGATTTCTTGAAGAGATCATTGCAGGCTGCCGTGGTTGATGGTGCATTGAACGGAATAATTCATCGCTGACCATCATCGACACAGCGGGGCGCGAATCGAGTTGCTGGAGTATCAGGGCGCTGAAGCTCGCCGTGAAAGTCCACGGCCGTTCGATGCCGGGCATAGGACGAATCAGGTCAATTGCAGTGGATGCTGCAACGCACGGAGCTAGAAGACAAAAGCCAGCGTAGGATGGGGACCATCGCGGCCACTAGGGGGTCAGACGTGCCACGTCCCAAACTCGATCCACGTCAATTTGCTCCTGAAATCGCGCCGTTGGCGCTGGCGGAACTGACCGAACTGGTGAGCGAACTCGGTATTGCGCCCGAGCGCTTATGTGCGGATGTAGGCATCAGCAGTGCCGACATGTGCGCCGGCGAGTTGATTTCCAATCGCCAGGTCGGGCGTCTCGTCCGACGCGCCATCCAGCTGACTGGCCGTACCGATCTGGGTCTCGAAGTGGGGCGGCGCCAGAACATCAGTCACTTCGGTCTGCCTGGCTTTGCCATGACCGCGATGCGCACATTCGGCGAGGCCGTCGATATCGGTGTGCGCTATCAAGGACAAAGCGGTGGTCTGATGGACGTCAGCTTTGAACTCAACGACGATCTCGGTGCTCTGATCGGACAGCCGCGCACGAGCGACCCGGTAGTGCAAACGTTCGTGGTCGAAGAGTTGTACGCCAGTGTGATGGTGCTGATCCGTATTCTTCTGGGCAGCGGTTATCGTCCACAGGCTCTTGAATTTGACTATCCTGCACCGCCACATGCCGCACGTTACGCCGAAGTGTTCGGATGCCCGGTGCGCTTCGGACAGCCACGCAACCGTGGTCTTTTTCCGCGCCATTGGTTTGCGCTGCCGTTGGCCAGCCATTCGCCGGTGGCCGCCGCCGAATTGCGCGCCTTGCTGGAAGCGCGCGCACTGAGTCAGCACACGCCTAATACGGTGGCCGCCATCGAACACGTATTGCAGCAGACCGGCAACGTGGCGATGTCGGTTGAAGAGGTGGCAGCTGCACTTGGCCTGAGCTCGCGTACTTTGCGTCGACGCCTAAGCGAGGCCGGCACATCGTTCCGCATATTGAGCGAACGTTTGCGCGCACTGAAGGCGCAACACATGCTGCGGGATGAAGGACTGACGGTGGCAGAGACCAGTGAGCATCTTGGTTTCAGCGATGCGCGCGCGTTCCGGCGCGCTTTCAAACGTTGGGTGGGTGAAGTACCAGGGACGATGCGGCGCAACGTAGGTGTGTGACGCGAACACGCGAGGGAAGGTCACTGCCGGATTTGGCCGCTACCGACCCCTGTAGCACCCACAGGAGCTGTGCTGCACTAGCGCTTTAGAGCTTCGAGCCAGCACCTATGTCTGAGAGACCGTCACGGCTTGCCGATGAACCCATGCATCCGCAGCCGTTGGCGGCGCCGCGGAAACGTGGTGTGTTGTCCCGTCACTTCACACCCCCAGCGCCACGCACCGGCCTGGATGATGGCCTGCATGGCGCGCAGCCGACATGGCAGAACTGGTCCGGCGGACAGCTTGCGCAACCTTTCGCGAAGTGGTCACCGCAGGACGAAGATGAGCTGCGCCGGCAGGTGCGCGACGCAGCCAGCGTGCGCGTCGTTGGTGCCGGTCATTCGTTCAGCCCGTTGGTGCCGACATCCGGCGCGATCCTGTCGCTGGATCACCTCAGCGGCTTGATCAGCCATGACGCGCAGAAACAGCAGGCTCGTTTGTGGGCCGGCACTCGTCTGTTCGACGCCGGTCCGTTGCTGTACGGCATCGGCCAGGCGATGCCGAACCTGGGCGATATCGATCGGCAGAGTCTGGCTGGTGCCCTTTCCACCGCTACGCACGGTACCGGTATCACCTTGCCTTGCATCGCTGCCGGCGCCACCGCGCTGCGGCTGGTGACCGCACAGGGCGACGTGCTCGAATGCAGCCGCGATAGCGATAGCGACCTTTTTCGCGCGGCCGCGGTATCGCTAGGTGCACTCGGCGTGATCACCCAGGTCACGCTGCAGAACGTGCCGGCTTTTCGTCTGCGCGAGCGCGTGCACCTGCAATCGCTGGATCAATTGTTACCCGAGATGGAGGAGTGGGTACGTCAACATCGTCACTTCGAACTCCTGGTTTTTCCATTCAGCCGTCTAGCCATCGTCAAGACGCTCGATCTCACCGAAGAGCCACCTACAGGTGAAGCGCAAGGTGCCGACTCCGCAGATGCCATGCTGAGATTGAGCTGCGAACTCAATCGCCGGCTGCCGGGCCTGGGACGGCGGTTGCAAACGTTGATTGGCCGCTTCATCAAACCCACGGATCGCGTCAACTGGTCATACAAGATCTTTGCGTCGGCGCGCAACGTGCGCTTCAACGAGATGGAATACCAGGTGCCGCTAGCCACGGGTGCATCCTGTCTGGATGAGGTTTGCAGGGCGGTGAGCAAGAGCAAGGTCGGTGTATTTTTTCCGATGGAGTTCCGCTTCGTCGCCGCCGATGACTATTGGCTGAGTCCATTCCAGAGTGCTCTCGGCGAAGCGCGCTGTTCGATCTCGGTACACCAATATCACAAGCAGGATTACCGGCCGTTGTTCGCGGTGGCGGAACCTGTTCTGCGTCGTTACGGCGGCCGTCCGCACTGGGGCAAGTTGCATACCGTCGGTGGCGCAGATCTGCGTAGCCTATATCCCGATCTCGAGCGCTTTCTGCGTTTACGCAGTGAACTCGATCCGCGTGGAAAGTTTCTCAATCCGCACCTGCGGCAGTTGTTCGGAATGGCAAAGTCATGAGCCGAGACCGCTCCATCACGTCGGTCGTGCCATCGTCGCCAGATGCCATTCGCGATAGCTCGCCAGCGACTCATGCCGGCCCCCACGATAGTTATTTCAGTGGCTTGCAGAACGCACTGAGCCAAGCCGGCATTGCCAGTCCCAGCGTGGTGATCGATCGGGCGCGCCTGCGCCGCAACGCGATGCGCCTGAAGGCGTTGATTGCGTCGAACGCGCAACTTCGCCTGGTCGAGAAATCGCTGCCGGTACCGGCGCTGCTGGACGAGGCCATGAAACTGACCGACACCAGCGCGTTGATGGTGTTTCATGAGCCACAACTGCGTCAGGTGGCACAGCGGTTTCCCGACAGCGATCTGCTGATGGGCAAGCCGATGCCGGTGCTTGCCGCGCGGCATTTCTACCAGCACCTGGGTAAGACCTCTTTCGATCCCGCACGCCAGCTGCAATGGCTGATCGATACGCCGGCGCGGCTGCAGGAGTATCTGGAACTCGCGCGTGGTCTAGGCACGAAGTTACGTGTCAATGTCGAGATCGATGTCGGCTTGCATCGCGGTGGTGTGACGGATCCGGCGGCTTTGCGCATCATGCTCGAGCGATTGCATGGTACGTCCGAGCATCTTGAGTTTGCGGGTTTGATGGGCTACGACGCTCACGTTGGCAAATTGCCGGGCCTGGTGGAGAGTCGCGAGACGAGTTTCGGCAAGGCCGTCGATGCGTATCGTTCGTTTCAAGCGGTGGCGCGCGCGGAGTTCCCCGAACTGGCGCCGACGCTGTGCTGGAACGGTGCCGGTAGCCCGACCGTTGCCCTGCATCGGCACAACTCGCCGCTCAACGATGTGTCCGCTGGCTCGGCCCTGCTCAAACCGCTTGAGTTCGATATCGACTTGCTGGCGGAATTCGAGCCTGCGGTATTCATTACCACCCCCGTACTCAAGGCCCAGGACGGTACGCGCCTGCCGGGACCGGCGTGGCTGTCGAAGCTGCTGTTCGGCGGACGCGCGCAGCGTGCACGCAGCTACTTCATCTATGGCGGTGGCTGGCCAGCGCAGCCGGCCTCGCCAGTGGGACTGTTACCCAACAAACAGTTTGGTCTCAGCTTCAACCAGTCCATCCTCAACGGCCCGCGCGAACATGCGCTCGCGGTCAACGACACGGTGTTCTTTCGCCCGTATCAGTCCGAAGGTACGTTGCTGCACTACGGTCCGGTACGTGTGATCGAGGATGGTCGTGTCGTCGATGAGTGGCTGCCATTCGGAGAAATCTGATGATGCGGGTTGTCCTGCGTTGGTTGCGGTTATTTACCCTGTGGACTCAAGCATCCATCGTTATGGCATATCGGCCGACGGTATGGTTGATCTCGTTTGACGCGGCCCTCCTATGACGGCGAGAGCCGCCTGCACGACCAGCAGTGCGATCAGCAGACAACAACCCAGCGTCCACTGCCCGGCATCGGCGATTGGCTCGAGCGCGGCGATAATGGCTGCGGCGCCAGCGTTACCCATCAAGAAAAACAGGCTGACTGCGGTGCCTGCATGCTCCTCGCCAGTGGTGTTCACCACGGCTTGGATCAGCAACGGCAGCGGCGCCAACAGGGTCGCGCCGAGTACGATACCGGCAAGACCCAGCACGATCGGTGAGCTGCTTGCGAACAGCACGACAGTGACGCCGATCGAGCCCAACGCGGCAATCAGCATCAGCATGCGCAGGCTCAGTATGCGCGAAACGCGCTCGATCAACGCCATGCACACGATGCCGCTGATCAGCATGCATAGCGCGACGATGCCTGCGGTCTGCGGGTCAATCCCGTGCCGGTGCAGGATCGATTCCAGCCAGGTGGAAATGGCATTGAAATAGCCATTGGCGAGAAAGAAATACGCGGTCAATACCAGGAACGTCGGCGCGCGCAGCATCGCCAGCATCGCCGATCGCCATGATGGCCGAGGGCCTGGCGTGGTGGCAGCCTCGCGCGGATCGGCCGGCACCCACAGCCAGGTCAGCAGTGCCAGCGCACCCAACACAAGCACATCAAGCCACAACGTCTGATACCCGATCATCGGCACCAGCACAAAGGCCAGGCCAAGGCCTGCGAACATCGCCATGCTGGAGATCTCGGTCGCACGCAGCCGTTCGTCTTCGTCGAACCAAACCGCGGCCAACCGGGCGACCAACGCCAACACCAATGGCTGCAGCACCGAGAACATCACCTGGCCCGCCAGCAGAAACCCGTAGCTCGGCCCTAGAATGCGCAGCAACGCAGCCAATGCCATCCCTACCGCGCTGATGCGTAGTGACGTGCGCACTGGCACGCGATCGAGCAACATGCCCGCCGGCAATGCCAGCGGTATGAACAGCAAGGGAAACACCAGCGATAACGTACCGATGGCGCTCGGCGACACCCCGTAGTGGATGGCGATCTCGCTGGTGATCGGCGCAAAGCGCAGCCATTCGAACTGCATCAACGCCTGCAGTGCGGCATAGACCGTGAGAACGCGATAACGCATTGGAATCATCTTGGTTCTACCCCATCACTGGCGTCGGTTGCGCTCATGTACGTTGTCGCCGATCAATGCACAGTCGAACACACCATCGGAGAACGCCAAAGGGCAAATCGGGCCAAAACGCGAGCGTACGCTTACTTGCTGTCGCGGATGATCTGTTATTGCCTCGCCTGGCATGCCGCTGGTATTGATCATTCGATTACCAAGGCCAAAATCAGCACACGACATGGCATACGAATACCGCATCCAGAATGTGCTGAAACCGGTATTTCCGTTTGTATTCAAATGAAAGAGGCTTGCTTAAATCGATGCGGCCGAATATCGGGTGAAGCAGTCGAGCCATCGCCTATCGGCTGGATTCAGCACCTAATTTATTCGCTGTCGGATGAAAGCGCCGATGTCGCGGATGGCCTCGTTCGCTTCTTTGAAAGTGGGAGCAAACGCTTGCCAGACGTGCCACATCCCCGGCCATACGCGCAACGACACGTCCACTCCGGCGGCTTGGGCACGCTGTGCCAGCAAGCGAGAATCATCCAATAGGATTTCGTCGTCGCCTACCTGGATCATCAGCGCCGGCAATCCATGCAGATCGGCATGGATCGGTGACATATAGGGATGCGCCAACGGCAGGTCGCCGGCGTACATGGCGGCGCTGCGGTGCAATCTTTCCGTGGTGGGGAAAAAGATGTCGCGGCTGGCGAGGCTGGTGACTGACGGGTTCGCAAGTTCCAGGTCGGTCCAGGGCGATAGACAGACGACGGCAGCGGGCAACGGCATGCCTTCGTCGCGCAACCGCAGGCTCAAGGCCAGTGCCAGACCGCCTCCAGCGGAATCGCCAGCCAGCGCAATCCTTCCTGGCGCAATGCCTTGATCGCTGATCAGCTCGCGATAGGCGGCTACGGCGTCATCAAGTGCGGCAGGAAACGGATGCTCAGGCGCCAAGCGATAATCCAGCAGTAATACCGACGCCGCGCTGGCCACGGCGATGCGCATGGCCAATGCACGGTGCGTATTGCACGAGCACAGCACATAGGCTCCTCCGTGCAAATACAGGATGACCTGATCGTTCGTCGAGCTGTTCGGCCGCAACCATTCTGCATAGCGGCCGCCCGCACGGGTAGCCTGCTTCGTTACTCCTTTGGGTAACTCGCGCTTTCTGGCCATGGCTTCATAGCGCGCGCGTATCGCTTCCACGGATGCGTTTGGATCAGTCCGTTCGATCATTTTCTTCACGATGTAGCGAACGATTCGGCTCTTAAGTGATGTCATGTCGGCCCAAGGTCAAAAAAGTAAGGCGGCCCCCACACCCTAGAAGCACGCCGTGTTGATGTATGGCGGTTTAGGGAACGTTGCGGATCTGGCGCACCAGCACACCGCCCAGCAGGGTAAATATTGCGGTGATCAGATATAACGCGGGATAGCCACCCAGCTGCGTCACCAGGATCGCCGCGATAGCCGGCGCCACTACCTGCGGGGCGGAGTTGGCGATGTTGATGATGCCGAGATCCTTGCCGCGGTCGGTGGCCAGCGGCAGCACCTGGGTGATCAAGGCCTGGTCAACTGCGACGTAGATGCCATAGCCGAGCCCGAGTACGGCCGAAGCCGCCAGCACCAGTGGCCAGGTGGGTGAGGGCATCAGCATCAGTGCCGCGGCCGTCATCACCACGCTGGACAGGATCACATGGATCTTGCGGCGACCGCTGCGGTCGGAGAGCGCACCGCCCGCAAAGGCTCCGACCAGTACGCCAGCCGTGTAGACCGCCACCACGATCAGCAAACCGTCTTCTGCCGCCCTGCCCGGAAACAGTCGCTCGTAATGCAATCGGTCGCGCAGGAAATACAACATGTACAAGGTGCCGATGGCGTTGCCGAGATTGATCAGGAAGCGCGTTGCCCAGGCCCAGGCGAAATCCGGATGTTCACGCGGGCTGATCCAGAAGCCGCGCAGGAATGCGCGCCCATCCCATGTCGGGCGCTGGTCGTGTCGCAAAGGTATATCGCGCACCAGTCCCACGAATGGCAGCGCGCACAATACCAGTACCACAGCGACCAGCAGATAGCCTTGCGCGATGCCATGCGCCAGTTGGGTTACCAGCAAGGCACCGACCACCACGCCCAGTGGCTGGGTCACACCCACCCAGGCGCTGCATACTGCACGCTGCGTCACCGGCACCTGGTCCGGCACTTCGGCGGTCAAGGCAGCGAGCATCGCATTGAGCGCGAACTGCGCCACGCACCACCACAGCGTGATGCCTAGCAGGGTGCCTTGCCGGCCCAGCATCACCATGGCTAATGCGCCGACCAGCGCACCGCCAATATTCCAGGGGTGACGGCGGCCGAAGCGCGAGATGGTACGGTCCGACCAGGCGCCGAATAGCGGATTGGCGAACAGCGATACCAGCGCACCGATGCCAGTCACCCAGCCCAGTGCGGACTCTTTGTGCGTCGGTGCGAGAACTTCCATTTGTTGTGCCAGCAGGATCTGGATTGGCGCGAAAAAGGCCATCCATACGCCAAGATTCGACAGCGCCATGCTGGTGAAAAATCGAGCGCGTACCGGTGTGACAGGTTCGGCCAACGCACTGCAGGATGCCCCACTATCGGCTTCATGTGTGGCGCTTATGTTCATCGATTGGCTGCGATCACCTGGCGATACCAGTCGAACGAAGCCTTGGGAGTGCGCTGTTGGGTCGAATAATCGACATGCACCAGCCCGAAGCGGGGCCGATAGCCTTCGGCCCATTCGAAGTTGTCGAGCAATGACCAGACGAAATAGCCGCGCACGTCGACGCCCGCGTCCATCGCCTGGCGCAGTGCGTGCAGATGCGCCTGCAAGTAGGCAATACGGCGCGGATCATCGATGCGGCCCTGCGCATCGACTGCATCGGGAAATGCCGCGCCGTTCTCGGTAATGAAGATCGGCGGTAACTTGGCGCGATAGCGCTTGCGCAGATACAGCAATAACTCGCTGAAGCCATTGGCATCCACCGGCCAGCCCATCTCGGTACGTTCCAGGTGCATGGGTGGCTCGGTCGCTTCAATCGGCACGGCACCGCCCTTCGGCGCACTACGGACGTATTGCGGGTTATAAAAATTGATGCCGAGGAAATTCAGCGGTTGCGCAATGGTTGCCAAATCGCCAGCGCGCAATGCCGACCGGTCTATGCCGAGTAGGCGTAACGCCAGCGGATAACGGCCAAACAGTAGCGGATCGGTATGCATTCGCAGATGCAGGGCTTCGAGCAGGTGGGCCGCTAGTCGATCCTTGATGCGGCTAGACGCGGGCCGCGCGCGCGCCATGCTTTGCGCGATACCGATCTGCGCGCCTGCCGGCAGTATCGCTCGCAAGGCCTGCACCGCCTTGCCGTGCGATAGCAGCAAGTGATGCACCACCGAGAAGATATCCAACCCCAACTGCTGCCCCGGTGCGTGCGTACCGATGGCATGGCCGAGCACGGTGTGCTCGAAGGTTTCGTTGTGGGTGATCCAGCGCGACACGCGATCGCCCAAACGTTCAGCAACGATCCGCGCGAATTCGGCGAAACGATCGGCAGTGTCACGGTTGAACCAGCCCCCGGCGTCCTGCAGGGCTTGCGGCAGATCCCAATGGAACAAGGTCGGCGTTGGACTGATGCCTTTCGCCAGCAGCGCGTCAATCAGGCGCGAATAGAAGTCCAACCCCTTGGGATTCGCCGCACCACGACCATTCGGCTGGATGCGCGACCAGGCGATCGAGAAGCGATAGGCATCGACACCGAGCGTGGCCATCAGTGCCACATCGTCGGGATAGCGATGATAGTGATCGCAGGCGGTTTCAGCCGTATCACCGTTGGCGATGCGGCCGGGCTCGCTGCAGAAGCTATCCCAGATCGAAGGGCCACGACCGTCTTCGTGCAGCGCGCCTTCAATCTGATACGCCGAGGTGGACACCCCCCAGAGAAAATCTTTGGGGAAATCCAGTTTCTTAGCGGATTCGTGCATGGTGGCGATCTTATTCAAGGTGATCTTGTTCAAGATGTAGATGCCGGGACTCGAATGTCCGCTTCTGCCGCATGCCAACCACTTTCGCTCGAGTGCAGCCCGGATTCGGCATACGCGTTCCGGGCTTGCGCTGGTTATCTCGCTTCGCAACCTCGCACCAACAGTCAGAAGCTCATGCCCATTTCTACACCCCACATGCGTGGCGGCGTGATGTAGGCGAACGGTGTTCCCAGAATGCTTGCGCTGATATTGTTGATGCTCTGCACGTACTGTTTGTTGAACACGTTGTTGACGAAGAGCCCGACGCTCCATGGCGAATGCGGTGAAGACCATCCCAGGTGCAGATCGGTGCGATTCTGCGCCACGCCAAGGGTAAAGGCAGGCGTGGTCAAACATTGACCTTGCGCTACCGAATCGTCGTTGCAGCGGGTTTTCCCGCGATGAGCTTCTTGCAGGGTGAAATTCAGATCGCCGTTGGCGACATCGTGCCAAACGTATTCCATACCCGCGGCAATCGTCCACAGCGGCTCACCCACGGGTTGTCCTGCAAGACTGCCGCCTTCCGGATCCACGTAGTGCTGGTAGGTCGCATTGATATAGCTGGCGGTAAGGTTCAGTCGCAACGCTGTTGTCGCTTGCCAATGCGCCTCGAGATCGACGCCTTTCGCCACCTGGTCACTGATGGTGACTTCGTATATGGGTAACGCGCCGTTGCCATTGGAAATCAGGCTGAGCGATTGCAGGTTGGAATAGCGGTAGTAATACGTCGACGCGTCGAACAGCAGCCGATATTCCGGAAAGTAGCTCTTGATGCCAAATTCGTAGTTCCAGACTTCTTCCGGCTGGTACACCGAGCCTACCTCGTCCGCATTGAAGCCACCGGCCTCGTAACCCTTGGCTACTGAGCCGTACAGCATCACGTTGGGAGTCCATTTGTAATCGAGCACGACGCGCGGACTGAAGTCGTTCCAACTGCGACTGATGCTGTATGGGGCACTCGTTGCCGCTGGGCTGTTGAATTCGATGTTCTGCTGAAAGGTCTGGATCGGTGGCACACCGGGGATGTTGAAGATGCCGAGCGCCTGCAGCTTGGCCAGGGTGGCATCGAGCTGCGGCGCGACGCGTTCCGGGTTGTACCAGCTGAAGGCCTTTTCGTCGCGGGTGAAGCGCAGGCCCGTCGTCAAATCCAGACGATCGGTCAAATGCCAGATCAGGTCGCCATACAAGGCATAGGCCTGCGAGCGCGCATGATTGAACATGTCTTCCTGCCACGGGTCATTGAGCAACGACAATGACCCTAGCCCTGCCGACGAAAGCGCGCTGCTTATGGGTCCATACAGGCCGCCCGGTGCGACCCCGGTATTGTTCAAAACCGTATCGATACTGTTCGTGAGCAGATCGATCTGATTGTCCTGCCGTGCATTGTCATGGTAGTAGCTCGTGCCCGCGACCCAGTCGAGCAGATCGTTCTTGCCGGACAACTTGAATTCCTGCGACCAACTGGTGTTCTGCTCGATATTGTCGGTGGCAAGATAAAGGTACGGCTGGTTGGTGCCGTCGCTGTCCTCGAGATTCGACGTGGAAAAATGCCGATAAGCCGTGATCGAACTCAGATCACCGAACGAGAATGGATGGTCGACAGACAGCGTCACGCCATCGAAGTTGCGCTTTTCATTACTGTTGGCGACGTCGTTGTAAACCGGCGCCGTAATGGGGTTCAGATAGGTTTGCGGATTGGCCGGAAACGGCAGCACTTCCGGAGCAGACGGAACAGGGACCAGTCCGATCGCCGGGCGCGCCGGCTGGTTCAAATGCTCGTGTTCCCAGGCGACTCGTACCACGGTATCCCCGGGGAAGTTCCAGCGCAGTTGGTTGCGCATACCCCAGTCGTCATTCTTGTTGTAGTGCTGGCCCGTCGCTGCATCGCGCAACCAGCCGTCACTTTGGTTGTCGACAAAACTGAAGCGATAAGCGGCGTCAGGCGTGATCGGGGCATTCAACACGGCGTCGATATAACGTGTGCCGTAGTCTCCCAGACGCACGTGCGCCTGTTCTTCCCAGTCATCTTCCGGGGCAACGGTCACCACGGAAATGGCACCCGCCGCACTATTGCGTCCGAACAGCGTGCCTTGGGGGCCCTTCAGCACTTCGACGCGCTCAATATCGTCGAAGGTGAGTAGCGCACCGCCAGTCTTGCCGGTGTAGACCCCGTCTTCGTAAATGCCGATAGGGGAATCCGTACCGATACCAAAATCCGTGACACTGATGCCACGCAGCGTGTAAACAGGTTGCGTCGGCTGCGAGCCATCGACAAACAGGCCGGGAATGTAACCGTTCATTTTGGACAGATCGGTCGCGGCCAGTGTATCGATCTGTGCCTGAGTCACGATCTGCATGGCAATCGGCACGTCCTGCACTGCCTGTGTACGGCTCTGCGCGGTCACCGTAACGTTGCCAAGATTGGTTGCCGCCTTGTCGTGGGTCGCGGCTGTGCTGGGCGTTACCTTCGCCGCTTTCACAGGGGTTGGTGCGTCGGGAGCGGGCTGCGTCTGCGCCATCGCGCCAGCGCTCAGCAGCAGCGAAAACGCGACACTGTTGCCCAGGATACCGCGCAGACAAACGGCAAGTTTTCTTTGACGAATCGACATCTTTAACACCCCTCGACGATCTCGTGATGACCCCAACGGCGATTTCCAATCGGAGCAACGCCACTGTTTCAGCGTGCGAATCATTTCGCATTGGCGGCGTCTTCGTGGCCGGTGCGATACCTCCCCCGAACGGCACGTAACGACGCCAGCCCCGTTTCCAATAGTGATTCACTTCCGGCGGGTTGAAGTGAGGACGGTTTGGGCCGATTCGATCCCCACTCGCCACCCGTTGTCAGCACCGCCAAGCCCAGCTGAACTCACGAAAGGATTGCCTTGCAGCGAACTATGCGCGCGTCACTGAATCCAGTATGGGGACCAAAATGGCCAATTGCGGAAAGAACCATTCCAAACGGTGGAATGCGGTCGGTCCATATCGCTGTGATTTCACCTTGTTGGACAGTGAGCCCTCTTCGAAGCCGTCTATCTTCGGCGAGTGCTGGCAGCATCCAGAGAGCTGCATCCAGATACCGGGATATCATTGCCGCAACAGACTGGGAGGTTGCCTGCTGCACGATGCGAATTTTTGGGCTGTTCGCGCGCAGGGTGAATCACCTGACGATCTCAAGTATTGGCAGCCTCGGCCGTTGAACAAGACAGTCTGTCGACACATCCCTGACCTGACACGGTCAAGGCGGCGAGTAAACGATCATTGCGGCGGTATCCCGCTGCTGCGGAGAGACGTGACGCGCCGTCGGGATTGAGAAAAAGCCGGCAGCGGAGCGTGAGAAGACATGGGGAAAATCTGGAAGCGATGGTTTATGCGTGATGTGCCCGTGGCTGGATCAGTCGCGGCTATCAGAACGGTCGGCGCATTCGCGTCCGCCGCCGATCCGTCGACGATGCAGGATGTTCCGGTGCTCGACAGTGCCGAGATCGAAGACCGCTTTTATCGCCTGGTGCTTGGCATGCCTGACTCGACTGTCGTCGACATGCGTCTGCCTGAAGCGGCCATGCTCAAGCGACTCGATGAAGTGTGCGGTGCCGATCGCTTCGACATTGGCAGTTTGCCGCGTCTGCCAGCGATACTGCCGCAGCTTTTGCGTCTGCTCAAGAGTGATGAAGCTGATGGCACCAAGGTAGCCCGGTTGATCGGTCGCGATCCCGTGCTCGTCGGTGAAGTCATGCGCGTGACCAAGAGTGCGCATTACCGCACGCTCAAGCCAATCGCGAGTTTGCAACATGCTGTGGTCCTGCTCGGCCATGACGGTCTGCGCAGGATGGTGACGCAGCATGTGATGAAGCCGATCTTGCAGGGCAGCGCCGGCATGCTTGGTCATGCTGCCGGGCAGCGTTTGTGGGATCACGCCGAGCAGTGCGCGCACGCTGGCATGTTTCTGGCCAAAGGCCAGAGTGATCCGTTCGAAGCGTACTTGGCCGGCATCGTCTGCAATGCAGGTATCGGCGCGATGATCCGCGTGCTCGACCAGGAGGTATGGCCGACGATTGGTGTCTTCAGCAGGAGCTTTCTGACCAGCATCGCGAAGATGGGGAATCACCTGACATTGCGAGCGGCACAACACTGGGAGTTGCCGCCCAACGTCATTGACGCCTTGCGCGAGCGCATGGATGCACGCAGCAAGCCGCCGGTCACGGTGCTTGGCAAGGCGCTGCTGGCCGGCGATCAGCTGGCGATGATTCAGCTGCTGGCCGAAAATCATCGGGTGGAGCGCGCCACACCGCTGACCAAGGATCGTGTCGATGGTCTGCCAGCGTTGCTGGTCGATCGTGCCCGACAGGATCTGCGGCGCAGCTTCGGGCCACCGGACAGAAAAATCCATTGAGCGGATCGATGCGCGACCGATCGCTCATCGCCTTGCTGGTGCGCCAATCCTCACAAGGTATCTGGCAATTGCCGAATTATCAGTAGGCTTGCCGGTTGGCGAAGTTGTAAACCTGATCAGCCCATTCGGTCGATTCGAGATAAATCGCCGACATCCGTTCGATGTCCTGCGGCTGCACGTCGGTGGCACCAAGCTCACCCGCTTCCCAGATGTAGATCTGCCGCAGCGGGGCTGCGAAAGGGCCGCGATCTTCCACCAGCGCCTCGTGGATTTCGGGCGCGAGTGGCAGATGGCTCAGTACAAACTCCATCGGTGCGCACATCAGCGTGTCCAGCAGCGACAGCAGCCCGGCCATGAATGCCATGTCCTGGTATTTTACAGGCATGTCTTGCGCCAGCTTTTCGCACATATGGGCGCGGATCAACGCGGCGCGCAGCAGTTCGGGCGGCCGATCGTCCATGCCACCCAGCATCATGGTGTAGATCCAGTTGCGCATACGCGCCACGCCGAAAAAGATCGCCGCCTGCTGGATGGATTTGAGCTGTCGCGGTAACGCAAAATAAGCTGAGTTGACGCAGCCGAGAAGCTTGTAGCTCAGCACCGCATCGTCACGGATGATCTCGCCAAGCTCCACCGGGCCGGGATTGTTTTCCTGCAGCGCATTCATCAACCGCAGCAGACTCACCCGACTGGCGGTGAGGACCGGCACCTCGAATTGTTCGGGCAGAAGCAGGTAACGCCCCTGTATGGCCTGCACGGGCAGATGCTGGCAGCGACTGTAGATTTCGTAGTCGTCCACGAAGCCGGCAATCACGTCCAGCCCGCGCGCATGGAGTTCCTTGCTGCGCATCGCCAGCGTGCGTGCATCGAGCGCGCCGGCATCCAGCCGCACATGGGTGGCCATGGCCAGCAGCGGTTCCAGATTGCCGTAAGGTTCGTCAGTGTTGGCATCCAGCTCGCTCAGGTCCAGCAACAGTGCGCAACCGCGCTGGGCAAGTTGCTGCAGGCGTGGCACCAAGGCTGCGTCGCTGATGCTGGTCGGGTCGACGATGATACCCAGGCGTGGATGGTGCGCCAGCACATCGGTCTGCTCCATCAGCAGATCGCGCGACAAACGAAGGAAAGCGCGATTGCCACGCACCAGCCGAGTCATCACGCCATCGGTGATAGTGGCGAGCAGGCGCCGCATCAGCGTCGCTTCGGCATCCGGTCCCAGTTCGTCGCGATGGAACAGCAACTCGTAGGCAACCAGTTGACCGCGGCTATCCAGCATGGGGCTGCGCACGATCGGCAAGGGCAGATCGGGGATCAGCGCGCCGGTGTCGTCGTGACTGGACATGGTTCTGGCTAAGGTTGAGCTCATTGATCTTTCGTCAGGATCGGGCAAGTGCGTCGCCGTTGCAGGTGATCGCAGAGAACAAAAGTCGCCGCCATCGCACGACTGAAACGGCGCTTATCAAAACAGCGCTTTATCAATCAGGCTTCGGCCAGAGGCAGGGAACGATGTCCGGCCTGAAGCGTTCCGCTGTGACTGTAGACGCTGCTTTCATTGCCATTTCCCGTCAACACGGAAAGTGCCCGGCGCACCTGGGAAAGCCGCTGGCCGACCAGCGCGCCGTTGCGTTGATTCTTGTCTCTGCAAGTGGTCAACGTCTTGAGCAGCGCGCTCCATGCCGGTTGAACCGCTTGCGTGGCGTGTGCCGAGGAAGAACTCATGTGCAGCCGTTCGGCATCGAGCTGCTCGAGTCGGCGCATCAACATCTGTTTGGCTTCGCCAGCGCGGTTGAGTGCATTGGCGTCGGCACGGTTGAGCGCTTCGCGCTCCTCGTCCAGAACGAGGATCAGCTGCGTCGTGGCCGCACTCATGTCGTCCACGATGGCGCGCAGTGCGTCGTCGAGTTCGGCCTGCAACGGCGCGATCATGACGTGCCGTTGATCTGGCTTTCGATCGAGGTGAGACGATCGGCGATATTGCTGGCGTCGACGCGATAATTGCCGTCGGCGAGCGACTTGCGGATCTGCTCGACTTTGGCCGTATCCACCGGGCTTTGCGCATTCACGCTGCTGGCCTGATGCAGCGCGCGCGCCGAGTCGGTCAGCTTGACGCTGTCGTCGGCCTGCGGCGAAGCCGAGCCGCTGGCGCTGGTCGTGCTGGTCTGACTGCCGGCGCTGCCTTGGTTGGTCTTTGTCTGCGGTAGCGCAGGCAATCCGTTGGGCGAAATGGTCGTGTTCATAGGTCCTAGGATTCTCTTGTGCGTTGAGCCCCTGTAGTGGGCTTATCGGCATGTCCATCTGAAACTTTAAGGTCACCACTGCTGCTTAAGTATGCTTTTAATCAGACGTCAAGGTAATGCCTTCACTTCGCCCGCTGCCAGCACGATGCCGGGCACAATCTGCCCCGAATGCCCGTTACGTACACGCAGGCGCGTCCCGGTGTCGCCGCCGTCCAGGGCTTGACCGGTGGTGCGCACTTCGATGCCATCGAGCTGAGCGATCAGTTCGACCTGATCGCCGGCCCGCACCATCTCACGTCCATTGAGCTGGCCCGGCTGGAGCACGGTGCCCGGGCTCAAGGGCCGCGCCAGCGAACGGCCGGCGACCTGATCCAAGTTGTCGACGTAACCGTAGCCAAGTCGCGTGATGTCGCGCTCCTCGCTATGCACATCGCCCAGCCCGACGCTGTCGCCGCGGGCCAGCGGGCGGGTAGTGACAAGTACCTGGCGATAGATCTGCAGCTGGATCGGGACCCGGATCATCCAGCCCGCGCTGGTGGGGCAGCTCACTGACACGGCGACGCGCGAGCTGAGCCGCTGGCCCGCGGGCAGGCGCGCCTGCAAGGCTTGCGGACAGGCGGCGAGGCGCAGGCGCGAATTGAGCTGTTCCGGCACGATCACCACCCGCCCACCGGCTTGGGCGTATTGCGCGCGCACCGCCTGTTCGGCGACGGCGCGCACGTCGGTCGCGATATCCGACGCGGCTGCCGAAAAGCTCGTTGCCATGGCAGGAGCCAGCAGCAAGGCGATGAGCGTTGGCCGCTTCATGGGTGATTGTCGGCCAGCATGGTGGCGAGCTGGGCGTTGATGGCCTCGCGAGCGCTCTCGAATTTGCCGGACATCTGCGCCGCCTGATCGAGCTGGCCGCTGCCCAGTAGTTCGAGAAAGGCGTTGCCTTGCTCATGCAGGCGCGCGGCGGATTCACGCAAGGTCTGGCTGGCCGGATGACCGTCGTGGCGTGCCGCGAGTCGGTCCAGGCTGCGCTGAAGTGCATCTGTATCGAACCAGCGACGGTCCAGCGCGGTCGGTTCCTGTAGCGCCAGTTCCATGCCGTGGCGCAGACCCTGCACGGATTCGCGTATGGTCAGGCTGAGGCTGGCGATGTCATTGCCGTTCTCACTCTCCAGCCAGCTCAGACACAGCCGATGCGCCAGCACGGCCGCGCGATTGAGCCCTTCGCCATGGCGCCGCGCCTCGTTGGCACGGCGTTGCAGTGCGCCGAGCGATGCCTGAATAGTGGTGGCGCGGACCTGCAGGCCGTCTTGATTCTCGCGCAGCGTGCGCAATCGTCCGCCGGTACCTTGTAACGCGTCGCGGCCCTGATTCAACGAGGCTTCCGCGATGCCGATGCTGCTCTGCGCGCGTTCGAGCCGCTGCAATCCCAGTTGCACATCACCGTCCATGTGCAGCGAGAATTCGCCGATGGAGCCGGTCACGGTTTCGATTTCGGCTGTGGCCAGCGCCGTTTTTTCGGCCAGTTGCTTGACCTCGTCGGCGACTACCGCGAAGCCGCGACCTGCTTCGCCGGCGCGCGCTGCTTCGATCGCGGCATTCAGTGCCACCAGATTGGTCTGATGGGCGATCTCCTGCACGCTGGTGGTCAGGGCGCGGATCTGGGCGACCTGCTTGGCGAGATGGCTCTGGTTATGATTCATCGCGGACAATGCGCTGCGCAGCAGGCGTAACTGGCCGTTCAATTCGCTTACGGTGGCCTGACTCTGCTCGCTGGCCACGCTGGCCGCATCGAGACTGCTCTGCACCTGCTGCAAGGCAGTCGAGATCCCGGCACTGCCATCCGTCAAGCGGCCGACGCCATCGCGGCATTCGCCCGCGGATTGCTCCAGCGATGCCTGTTCGCGATTGAGCGCCTGTGCGTGGGTCAATACCAGGCTCTGCTGCTCCAGCGATTGCAGCGCGACGGAGGCCGGCGGACGCGGTGCCAGTCGCGCCAGCAGCGGCGCCAG
Organism: Rhodanobacter sp. MP1X3; assembly: GCF_014207165.1. Classification (NCBI taxonomy): domain Bacteria; kingdom Pseudomonadati; phylum Pseudomonadota; class Gammaproteobacteria; order Lysobacterales; family Rhodanobacteraceae; genus Rhodanobacter; species Rhodanobacter sp. MP1X3. The sequence goes on from NZ_JACHCO010000001.1 coordinate 377,229, forward strand.
CGCGTTGGCGGCGGCGGGATGCTGGTGGCTCAGTGCGGCGAGCTGCGCCTCGTTTCCGGCGAGTGCAGCTTGCGTCAGGGCGGCCAGATGCTGGCTGCGGATCAGGCTCATAAGCAAGGCAATTCCTAAAGGTCGTCACCCAGAGATCGTCTGGAAGTGCATAAACTTGAGCAAGCAAGGCACATGCCATCGCCAAATGGATGGCGAATCGACATCGGGGCATCACGATCGACATCACCATGATCGACGGCATGCGCCGATACCTTTGGATACCGGGGCCTCGCCATTGACGGGCGCGCTCGATGCGCTCAAGTCCGTGCGTGACGTGGCCGATACCATGCAATGAGTCGCGCTTGCAGTGGCTACCGTATCGAGGAACAAGCATGGTCGCTGCACCCTTGTTGGAAAGCGTGGAAAGCCACACCCGGCTGGCCGGACACAATCGGGTGGCGATGTTGCTGTTTCGTCTCGGCGATGCCCAGTTGTTCGGTATCAATGTGTTCAAGGTGCGTGAGGTATTGCGCAAGCCACCGCTGGAACGCATGCCCGGTGTACACGCCTTGCTCGCCGGCAGTTGTGACTATCGAGGCAAGACAATCCCGGTGATCGATCTTGGCGCGGCGATGGGCTATCCACCGTTGACTGCGATGGATTCAGCCCATCTGGTGGTGACCGAATTCAGTCGCTCGGTGCAGGGTTTCCTGGTGGCCGATTTCCAGCGCATCGTGCATTGCACGGGCGAATCACTGGAAGCGCCGTCCGGCGCGCTGGGTTTCGGCAGTCGGGTTAGCGCGGTGACGCGTATCGATGGCCAGCTGATGGCGGTTATCGATGTGGAACAGGTGCTGGTCAGTATCGATGGCTCGGCAGTCGAGGTATCCACGCGTTTGCAACAGGCCGCCGAGCAGCAGGCGATAAATCCGCGCCGGATACTGGTGGTGGACGATTCACTCGTGGCGCGTCAGCGCCTGGTAAGCGTTTTCAAACAGATGCACATCGATTGCGTCGTGGCAAAGAACGGTCGCGAAGGGCTTGATCGCCTACTCGAGCTGGCCAACGGGCCGGCCGAGGGAGGGGTGAATCTGGTGGTCTCGGATATCGAGATGCCATGCATGGACGGCTATGCGCTGACGCGTGCGATTCGCGAATCCCCCGCATTGCGCCGGATCAAAGTGGTGTTGCACAGCTCGTTGAGTGGCGTGTTCAACGAATCGATCGTGCGTGAAGTAGGTGCGGATCGGTTCATTGCGAAATTTCAGCCGGATTTGCTCGCCCAGACCGTATTGGAACTATTGCCGACGTCAACAAATTGACGTCGGTTTTTCAGGTCTAGCCGCGTCGGGATTTCGTCCTGACACGCCGATATAACGTCACCCAATGGGGTGAGGCGCCCGGCTGAGCGCGTTTTATCGGCCTTGAATCCGCAATCTGTCGCGTTGCGCTGTGGTGGCATGCAATTTGCTCTCGACTCTCAGGCGGACATTGCCGTAGGGAGTTTGCCCATGACCATCACCACTGACAGCGTGTTTGGACTGAATGCCCCGGCGCTCGCCCTCTGGCAGCGTCGATCCGAAGTCATTGCCTCCAATCTGGCCAATGCGGACACGCCCGGCTATCAGGCACGCGACGTGGATTTTCGCGCCGCGCTGCAGCAGGTCGGTGGCGAATCCAGTCAGCTTGCGATGAGCACGCCGACGGCAGGGCAGATCGATGCGACCAGCACCAGCACCGATGACCTCAAGTATCGCGTACCGATGCAGCCGAGCATGGATGGCAACACCGTCGATGCCCAGGTCGAACAATCCGCATTCGCCTCGAACACCGTCCATTATCAGGCCAGTCTGAGCTTCATCAACGCGACCATTCAGACGCTGCGCCTGGCCATCACCGGAGGTACCAGCTGATGTCGCTCATGAAGATTTTCGATACCGCCGGTTCCGGCATGGCCGCGCAGTCGCTGCGCCTCAACACCGTCGCCAGCAACCTGGCCAACGCCGACAGCGTCAGCAACAGCCCTGACTCGGCGTACCGCGCGAAAGAGCTTTTGTTCGCGCCGACGCAGAGCACGCAAGCGGGCTCGATCATGCAGGACGCCAGCGAAGGCACCAACGGCGTGCAAATGCTCGGTGTGACCGAAAGTCAGCAACCGGTCGAGACGCGTTACGAGCCCGGCAATCCCATGGCCGATGCCAATGGCACCGTCTACGGCAGCAACGTTAATCCGATCGACGAGCTGGTCAACATGATTTCGGCCTCGCGCTCGTACCAGAACAACGTCGAAGTGATGAACAGCGCCAAGCAATTGGCAATCAAGACCATCGAACTTGGCAGCTAACCAGAGGAATCATCCGTGACTATCGGCAGCGTTTCATCAACCAATACCAGCACTCTCAGCCTCACTGGCAGTACCACCACCACGGCGAGCTCGGGTTCGGAGCTCACGCAGGCTGACTTTCTCCAGCTGATGACCGCGCAGCTCCAGGCGCAGGATCCCACCAGCCCGATGGATAACTCGCAGTTCGCCTCCCAACTGGCGCAGTTCAGCCAGTTGTCCGCGACGCAGGATATAGACACCAACCTGCAATCGTTGAGCACTTCGCTGAGCAGTTCGATGCAGGCATCGCAGGTGCTCAGTTCGGCCAACCTCGTGGGGCGCCAGGTGATGGTGCCCTCCAGCACGGCGACCTACAGCGGCACTGCCGCCGTCAACGGCGCGGTGAACGTCACCAACGCCGGCGACATCCAGGTGCAAGTCACCGATTCGACCGGCACCGTGGTGCGCACGATGGATCTGGGTACGCAGCAGGCCGGACTGGCCAACTTCAGCTGGGATGGCACGGACAACAGCGGCACCGCCGTCGCCGCGGGGACCTACTCGCTGTCGGCGAACAATTCGGGAAGCACGACGGCACTCACGACCTATGTGTCCGCCGCTGTCACCGGCGTCGGGTATGGCGGAAGCACGACGGGTACGTATTTGCAGGTGGCGGGGATCGGCGGTGTTCCGCTGAGTCAGATTGCACAGATCAACTGATCGTGTCGCAACCGTAATCACTTTTCGAGGAATCCAGCATGGCTCTCAATCAAGCTCTCAGCGGCATCATCGCTGCGCAATCCGAACTCAACGTCATCTCCAACAACATCGCCAACTCCGGCACCACCGGCTTCAAGGGCTCGCGTGCCGAGTTCGCCGATGTTTTCTCGGTGACCGGGCTCAACCTCGCCGCGACCGCGGTCGGCAGTGGTGCCCGTCTCACCGACGTGGAGCAGCAGTTCACCCAGGGTGACATCCAGACCACCAACAACAGTCTGGATCTGGCGATCAGCGGCAACGGATTCTTCGCGGTCAACAATGGCAGCGGCGTGTCCTATACACGTAACGGTGATTTCCATCAGGACGCGACCACGGGTTTCGTGGAAACCGCGGACGGTTCGCGTTTGCAGGTGTATGCACCCAACGGCGCGGGCGGTTTCGATACCAGTTCGCTGACCAACCTGCAGCTCAACACCGCGCAGAGCAATGCGACGGCAACCAGCACCATCAGCATCACGGCAAACCTTCCTTCCAGCGCCACGGTTCCGACCACCACACCGTTCGACCCGAGCGACTCGACCAGCTACAACAATGCCACCTCGCTGACGGTGTATGACTCGCAAGGTGGCTCGCATCAGGCCACGGTCTACTACACCAAGACCGCGAACAACACGTGGAACGCGAGCCTGTATATCGACGGCGCGAGCGCCGGCACGCAGGCGGTCACGTTCAATTCGTCCGGCCAACTGGCAACCCCGGCCAGCGGCAATCTTTCGTTCACGCCGGTCCAGCCGACCAACGGCGCCACGTTCCCGACCAATATGACGGTCAACCTCACCAATACGACCCAGTTCGGAACGGCGTACTCCGCTGGATCGACCAGTCAGAACGGTTTCGAGGCCGGCACGCTCTCGTCGATCGATATCGATGCCAATGGCATCGTGACCGCGTACTACTCGAACAATCAGAGCAGTCAGCTCGGTCAGGTAGCGCTGGCCAACTTCACCAACCTGGGCGGGCTCGACCAGATCGGCAACACCAGTTGGAAGGCCAGCTCGGCTTCGGGTACCGCCATCATGGGCACTGCCAGCACCGGTCAGTTCGGTACGATCCAGTCGGGTGCGCTTGAAAGTTCCAATACCTCCGATACCACCGCCCAACTGGTCGACATGATCCAGGCGCAGCGCGATTACCAGGCCAATGCCCAGGTACTGAGCACCGACAGCACGCTGGCTTCCACGCTGTTCCAAGCGGTTTCCAGGTAATCCACGGGTATGGATCGCTCCGTCTACATCTCGATGACCGGCGCCACGCAGACGATGCGGGCACAGGATGCCGTGAGCCACAACCTGGCCAATGCATCCACGGTCGGCTTCAAGAGCGAGCTGAGCGCTTTTCAGAGTGTTCCGGTGCAGGGCGACGGCGCGGCGACGCGGATCAATGCGGTGGCACAGGGTATCGGCGAAGACGAATCGCAAGGCACGCCGCTGGCCACCGGTCGATCGCTGGACATCGCCGTGCGCGGCAACGGCTGGATCGCGGTGCAGGCGCCGGACGGTAGCGAGGCATATACGCGAGCGGGCGATCTGCAGTTGACCCCCGATGGTGGACTGACCGATGCGCGCGGCAATCCCGTACTCGGCAACAGCGGCCCGATCAGCGTGCCGAATAGCGCGCAGATCAGCATCGGCAACGACGGCACGGTATCCACCGTGCCGCTGGGGCAGGGGCCGAGCACGGTCGCGGAAGTCGACCGGATCAAGCTGGTCACGACAGATCCGGGCCAGCTGACCAAGGGATCGGATGGTCTGATGCACGTCCCTGGCGGTGGCCAGGCCGCGACTGACCCCAGCGTGCTGCTGACACCTGGCGCGCTCGAAGGAAGCAACGTCAATCCATCGTCGGAGCTGGTCAAGATGATTTCGCTGTCGCGCCAATACGAAATGCAGGTGCGATCGATCAAGACGGCCGAAGACGATTCCGACGCCAGCACCAAATTATTGCAGACGAGCTGACCCCGGCCGCTTTGCAGCCACGCACTTGGAGTAAGCCATGTTTTCTTCTCTCTGGATCGCCAAGACAGGTCTCGACGCGCAGCAGACGCGGATGGACGTGATTTCGAACAACCTGGCCAACGCCAGCACCACCGCGTTCAAGACATCGCGTCCGTCGTTCCAGGATCTGATGTACCAGAACGATGGCCAGCCTGGCGGTCAGACCACCGAACAGACGCAATCGCCTTCTGGTCTGTTGCTCGGCACTGGCGTGAAGGTGGCCGGCAGCGAGAAGTTGTTCACTCAGGGTGCGATTTCGCAAACCGGCAATTCGCTCGACGTGGCGATCCAGGGTCGCGGCTTCATCCAGGTGAGTCTGCCGGATGGCACTGTGGCCTATACGCGAGATGGCTCGCTGCATCAGGACAACACGGGCCAGATCGTCACTGCCGACGGTTATCCGTTGTCGCCGGCGATCACGCTGCCCAGCAACGTGCAGAGCCTGACCATTGGTACCGACGGCACCGTCACGGCCACCACCAATGGCTCCACCACGCCGGCTACCGTCGGCACGATCCAGCTGGCCGACTTCATCAATCCGGCGGGCCTGCAAGCGATGGGCCAGAACCTTTACCTCGAAACGGCATCCAGTGGCACGGCGCAAACCGGCCAGGCCGGCGTGAACGGCATGGGCACGCTGGCACAAGGTTCGCTCGAGTCCTCCAACACCAACGTGGTCGAAGAGATGGTCAACATGATCGAAGCCCAGCGCACGTACGAAATGAATTCCAAGTCGATCAGTGCCGTCGACGACATGCTGCAATTCGTCATCAACAAAACCTGAATTCGGCCATGTCGCACCTTTCCATTCTTGCTCGTGTCGCGATCGCTCTGGCCCTTGCTGCATTGGCCGGCTGTGCGGCCGCGCCGTCACACGAAGACGCCGATTGGGCGGCCACGCCGCCGCCTGAGCCGCCCCCGGCGACCCAGGCAGACGGGGCGATCTATCACGACATGCAGAACATGGAATTGTTTGCCGATGCACGCGCGCATCGCATCGGCGACATCCTCACCATCAACCTGGTCGAAAGCACGCAGGCCAGCAAGAAATCCGAAACCAGTACCGGCAAGACGGACAAGAGCACGATCAGCGCGCCGACCTTGCTCGGGCAATCGTTGAGTATCGGCGGCAAGACAGCGGACACCAGTACCAACGCCGCACGCAGCTTCGATGGCAACGGCAGCAGCACACAGAGCAACCAGCTCAGCGGCGCGCTCACCGTGACCGTGGCGCAGCGGTTGTCCAACGGCAATCTGCTGGTCCGCGGCGAAAAGTGGCTGACCATCAATCAGGGTCAGGAATTGGTGCGTATCTCAGGCATCGTGCGCGCACAGGATATCGAACAGGACAACTCGGTTTCCTCCACCCGCGTGGCCGATGCGCGCATTGCCTACACCGGACGCGGCACGCTCGCCGACGCCAATACCCAGGGCTGGCTTTCGCGCTTCTTCAATTCCAAGTGGATGCCTTACTGATGAACACGAAACCTCGGTGGCGGCGGTTTTCCGTTGGCGTCTGCATTGCAGCCGGATTGCTGCTTGCACTGTTCTGCGTTCCCGTGGCGCATGCGGACAAGGTGCGTGATCTGGTCGAAGTCGCTGGTGTACGCAGCAATCAGCTGATTGGCTACGGGTTGGTCGTGGGTCTGGACGGCACGGGCGACCAGACCACCCAAGCACCGTTCACCACGCAGAGCCTGCAAAACATGCTCAAGCAGTTCGGTGTCTCGGTGCCGTCTACGGTGCAGCCGCAGCTGAAAAATGTTGCGGCGGTCACCATCACCGCCGAGCTGCCGCCGTTCGCCAAGCCAGGTCAGGCGATCGATATCACGGTGGCTTCGATCGGCAATGCCAAAAGCATTCGCGGCGGCGAACTGTTGATGACGCCGCTGCGCGGTGCCGACGGCAACGTCTACGCGATGGCCCAGGGTAGTGTGGTGGTGGGTGGCGTCAGTGCGCAGGGGAAAAGCGGTTCCAGCGTCCAAATCAACATTTCCGCCAGCGGTCGCGTGCCCAATGGCGCCATGGTGGAACGCAGCGTGGCGTCCAACTTCAGCAACGGTGGCGATCTGGTCCTCAATCTGCGCAGCTCCGACTACACCACGTCGGCGCGTATCGCCGAGGCAATCGATCGCGTCTACGGCGCGGGCACGGCGCATCCGCTGGATGGCGGTTCGGTATCGGTGCGTGGGCCGGTCGATCCGGGTCAGCGCGTCGCCTGGCTGGGCGCCGTCGAATCGCTGGATGTGCAACCTGGCGACGCGCCGGCGCGGGTGGTGGTCAATTCGCGCACCGGCACCGTCGTAATCGGATCGGATGTGCGTGTGACGGCGGCCGCTGTTGCGCATGGCGCCATCCAGGTCACCATCAGCGAGCAGCCACAGGTCAGTCAGCCCAATGCCTTGAGCAACGGCCAGACCGCGATTGTGCCGAACAGCAACGTGTCCGTGAGCGAAGATGGCGGGCACATGTTCAAGTTCGGGCCCGGCGTCAGCCTGGATTCCATCGTGCGCGCGGTGAATCAGGTCGGCGCGACACCCAGCGATCTGATATCGATCCTGGAAGCACTGAAGCAGGCCGGAGCGCTGCACGCCGATCTGGTGGTGATCTGATGGCCGGTCCGGGTGATGTCGGCGCGCAGACGCTCAGTACCTGGACGGATCTGTCCGGGTTCAGCGCATTGCGCCAACAGGCTCGGACCGACAGCAAATCCACCTTGCCGGCGGTAGCCAAGCAATTCGAATCGATCTTCACGCAGATGATGCTCAAGTCGATGCGCTCGGCCAGCTTTGGCGATTCGCTGTTCGACAGCCAGGCCGGCGATCAGTGGCGGGACATGTTCGATCAACAGCTGTCGCTCGATCTGTCCCAGCACGGCAAGGGCCTGGGCATCGCCGACATGTTGTTGCGTCAGCTCGGAGGCAAGGATGCGCAAAGCACCCAGGCAGCGCATGCGCCCGGTGATCCGGCCGCGGCAGGCCTGGTCGATGGTTGGCGCCAGCGCCTTTACGAGGTGGCCGATGCGACGCGTTCGGCGGGCCGTTCGATGATGGCGTGGTTGCCGGCGGATGCCGAGGAATTCGTGCGCGAACTCGCACCGCAGGCCACCATTGTGGCCAGGCAGTTGGGCCTGTCGGTGCGAACCGTGTTGGCGCAGGCCGCGCTGGAAACGCAGTGGGGCAAGCACATGCCCAGGCATCCCGACGGCACCAGCAGTTTCAATCTGTTCGGCATCAAGGCGGGCAACAGCTGGAATGGAGAACGGGTCAACGTCCCCACGCTGGAATACGAAGACGGTGTCGCCGTACGCAGGCAGGCGCAGTTTCGCAGCTATAAGTCATCGGCCGACTCGCTGGCCGACTTTGCCGACTTGATCAACAACAACCCACGATATGCGCAGGCGCGCGGCCACGGTGACGATGTACTTGGTTACGCACACGCGCTGCTCAACGGCGGCTACGCGACCGATCCCGACTATGCGTCCAAGGTAGCCTCCATCGCCAACAGTTCGATGATGCGTCAGGCGCTGGATGCGCTCAAGAAAGTGGTCTCCATGCCGACACCCTGATATGCCGCGAGGGGCGTATCGGGGCGTCGGTACGCCCTAGCGTTTGGTTTCAGAAGGAAGGCTTCATGTCGAACATGCTCAGCAATGGCATTTCCGGATTGAATGCGGCCCAGGTCGCACTCAGCACCGTGAGCAATAACATCGCCAACGCAAGCACGACCGGCTATAGCCGCCAGAGCGTGGTGCAGGTCGAAAGCATTGGGCAGAGCAACGGCACATATACGATCGGCAGCGGCGTCGATGTGATAGGCGTGCAACGTGCTTACAGCCAGTACCTCACGAGTGCCGTCTGGAGCAGCAATTCCAGTTTGCAGGCTGCCACGACCACGAGCGGATTGACGACCACCCTCAACAGCCTGTTGAGCAATAGCGGCAACCTGCAGACTTCGCTCGACACGTTCTATGGTGGTTTCAGCAGTGTGGCCAGTTCACCGAGTTCATCCTCGACGCGTCAGGCGTTGCTCGGTGATGCCTCGTCGCTGGCGACGGTATACAACACGCTCGGCCAGCAATTGAGTCAGCAGCGGACGCAGGTCAATAGCCAGGTCGGCGATGCTGTCGCCAGCATCAATACGGTGACCCAGCAGATTGCCACGCTCAACGGTCAGATCAGTGTGGCCAGCATCAACGGCACGCCGAACGATTTGCTGGACCAGCGCGACACCCTCGTCCAACAGCTGACCGGTCTGACAGGGGCGTCAGTGGTGGCCGAGAGTAATGGCTCGATCAGTGTGTATACCTCGGCTGGTCAGACCCTGGTGAGCGGCACGCAATCGTATGCGTTGTCGACCAAGAGCAACCCGTACGACCCGACGACGACCGATGTCGTCGACAGTGCCGGTAACGACATCACGTCACAGCTCAGTGGCGGTTCGCTGGGCGCGCTGATCAACTATCGCGACAACACGCTGGTGGCGGCGCAGAACCAATTGGGCCAGTCAGCGATCGCGCTGGCGAACAGCGTCAACAATCAGCAGGCACAGGGTCTCGATCTCAACGGCACGCAGGGCCAGGCGATTTTCAGTGTCGGCGCACCGAGTGTGCTGCCATCCAGCAACAATGCCACTGGCGGCGCTACCGTCACGGCGACCGTGAGCGATGTCTCCCAGCTCACCAGTTCGGACTATGTGCTCAAGTACACCGGTACTGGCACGGGGACCAATGGCTGGAGCCTGGCCACGACCGGCGGTCAGAGTGTTTCGTTGACGGCCAATGCGGATGGCACGTTATCCGGCGCGGGCCTGACCTTCAGCACCTCGGGCACTGCACAGGTGGGTGACAGTTACGAAATCCAGCCTACCCGCACCGCCGCCAACACGCTTGCTGTCAGCCTGACCGATCCCAGCGGCGTGGCGGCGGCAGCGGCGCTTACCGCCAGCGCGACGACTACCAATACAGGTAGCGGCGTGGCCGGGGCGGTCAGCGTCACCGATACCAGCAACGCAAATCTACTGGCGGGCGCCAAGATCACGTTTGGTGCAAACAGCACGTACAGCATTACCGATGGCAACGGCAATACAACGTCGGGTACCTACACCGCAGGCCAACCCATCAGTGCGGACGGCTGGAGCCTCAGCTTGACTGGCACACCCGCCAGCGGCGACAGCTTCAACGTCGCGGCGAATACCAATGGACTCAACGACAACACCAACGCATTGGCGCTGGCAAGCCTGGCCGATGCCGGTGTGCTCGATGGCGGCAAGACGTCCGTCGTACAGAGCTATGCCAACCTCACAGCCCAGATCGGTACGGTAGGTAGTCAGGCTACGGCCGACTTGACTACGCAGACCAGTTTGTACAACCAGGCGTTGGGTAATCAGCAGAGCCTTTCGGGCGTCAACCTCAATGAAGAGGCGGCCAACCTGGTGAAATTCCAGCAGGCCTATCAGGCGTCGGCACAGGTAATTTCCACGGCGCAGTCCATTTTCACCAGCCTGATCACGGCCATTCAGGGGTAATCGCGATGATCCGTATCTCCACCAGCTGGATGTACCAGCAGTCGCTGAACACCATGATGAATCAGCAGAGCACGCTGGCACAGACACAGAGCGAGGTCAGCAGTGGCTATCGCATCAACGTGGCGTCCGACGATCCGGCTGGCGCGGCACAGGTCGTGACCCTGGGGCATATCATCGCCGACAACACACAGTATTCGAGCAATATCGATAGCGCCAACACGCGACTCTCGACCGAAACCAATGCGCTCAATTCCGTCACCAGTCTGCTCAACAGCGCCAACGACATCGGCTTGCAGGCCATCAATGGTTCGCTATCATCCAGCGATCGTAGTGGCATGGCGACGCAGCTCACGCAAATCCGCGATGCGCTGGTGCAGTTGGCCAACACCACCGACGCCAATGGTGCAGCACTATTCGCCGGTACCAGCACCACCAGTTCGGCGTTCACGCTCAACGCCAGTGGCACGGTGACCTATAACGGTAACGACGCGCAGTCATTCACTGCCGTCGGTGCGGGTGCCCAAGTGGCAAATGCCGATCCAGGCAGCTCGATTTTCATGAATGTCGCCGCAGGCAATGGCTCCTTCGTGGCCAGCGCGAATGCCGCCAATACCGGCACGCTGGTCGTAGGCAGCAATAGTGTCAGCGATACCAACGCGTGGAGTGCGGCGACCGCGTCCGGACCGATCAACGACACCATCACCTTCGGTGCCAACGGTACATACGCGGTCACCGATGCCAGCGGCAATCCAGTCACCGATTCGAGCGGCAATCCGGTTACCGGCACGTATACAGACGGCGATTCCATCAGTGTGAATGGCGCCTCGATAACCTTGAGTGGCACGCCCGCTGCCGGTGACACGGTCAGCCTGACGTCCGACAGCGCGCAGAACACACAGGACGTTTTCAGCACGCTCAACAACATGATCAACGCGTTGCAGAGCGGCTCCAGCTCCACCGCGCTGAACAACACCTTGAATCGCCAGTTGGAGTCGCTCAACCAGGCAATGAACAATGTCACCAGCACTCAGGTGGCCGTAGGTGGCCGACTGAATACGTTGCAGCAACAGCAGACCAGCTACGCCAACCTCAACGTGACCTACCAGAGCGCGTTATCGGACGTGCAGAACGTCGACATGGCTAGCGCCATCAGCAACCTCTCGCTGCAATCCACCGCCTTGCAGGCCTCGCAGCAAGTGTTCGCCAAAGTGCAAGCGATGAGCTTGTTCAACTACATCCAGAGCTAGGGATGACGATCTATCCAGCCTAGGTGACACTGGCTCGGTCCAAACCTATCAAGGCGTACCGCCCCTTTGCGGGAGCGGTCAGCGTTGTAGTGCATCAGCCAGGCAACCACGCGTTGCGCCAGTTCACCAGGCGCTCGCCGTTGAGCATCCAGTCGCGCTGCACGACATCGCGCAAGTCATCGCCGGCTTTGGCGGTCGCATCCATGTCGTCCAAATGCATGCGGATGCCGGTCATCCAGTCTTTGTAGCGGTTCTTGACGCGCGTCGCCGGCAGATCGTTGTCGTAGCAGGCGATGTCGCTGCATACGACCGGGAAACCACAGGCACCGTATTCGAGCAGACGCAGATTGCTCTTGCAGGCGTTGAATATGTTGTCTTCCAGCGGCGCCAGCGCGAGATCGAGATTGAGTGACGCCAGTTTAGTCGGGTATTCCTCGATCGGCACGCCCAGATGAAACTCATGAACGTAGGGCCGCAGTTTGTCCGGGCACATGCCGAAGAAGACCCATTCCACCTCGCCGGCCAGATCGCGCACCACATCGGCAATCAATTCCAGATCGCCACGATGGCTCGATCCACCGCCCCAGCCCACACGCGGTTTGGTGCCGGTGCCTCGCTGGTTTTTCAGATCGCCCCACCATGTCGGCGGCAACCGGTTTTCGACCACGCGGATATCGGCGTGGAAGCCCTTGAACTGTTCGGCCAGTGCTTCGGTCGATACGACGAAGCGATCGGCGGTGCCGATTGCCCGACGCAACGACTTGACTACATCCTTCGGCATGACGCTGTGGAACGCACTCTTGACCGGAATGTTGGGGAGATAGTCGTCCAGTTCGAAAACCTTGAACGCGCGCGAGAAGTCGCGATAGTTTTCCATGATCTTGATCTGCGTGTCGGTGACCTGTCGCTGCAGCACCAGCGCCGTGGGTTGAAAGCGCTCCATGGCAACGGGTAGCAGATGCACGCCGGCCACCATGCCTTCGGCCAGTCCCTCGCGCTGCATGGAGGCGAAGGGCTGGCGAATGCGGTAGTGGCCGCAGCCATGTGCGTCGGCGGCGACGCAGAACAAGCGTGGCAACAGCGGTTGCGCGAACGGCTGCCACGCCTTGTTGCATAGTTGATCCAACTCGAAGCCGGTGCCTTCGATGCTCAGGTTGGTGCTGTAGGCAGGGTCACGCGCAAGTAGCGGCATCCATTTGCGGTACATCGCATTCTGTTCGCCCTGGAAGCGTTTCTGCTTGGCGTCCTGCGCGGTCTTGTCGACCTTGGTCTGGCTCACGCTGCCTTCGTGCATCAGCCGTGCATACGGGGTCCATACGGTGAGATAACCGGCTTGGTGCACCTTGAGGCAGAGATCGACATCGTTGTAGGAAACCTTGAAATCCTGTTCATCCAGGCCGCCCACGTCGTCATAGACAGATTTGCGCACCATCAGGCACGCGGCAGTGACGGCGGTGTAGTTCTGATCGACCTGCAGTCGATGCATGTAACCGTCGGCATCCATGGGTTGGCCGATGAACGGGTGATCCGCCGGACCACGCAGACCGAGCACGACGCCGCCATGCTGGATACGGCCATCTGGGTAATGCAGCTTGGCGCCGACGATACCTATTTCGGGACGCTGCGCGTGGTTGAGCAGGGCTTCGATCCAGTCTTCGTGCAATACCGCGGTGTCGTTGTTGAGCAGCACGAGATACTCGCCGCGTGCCTGGGTTGCGGCAAAGTTGTTGATTGCCGAGTAGTTGAAAGGATGCGGATAACGCAGCACACGTACCTGCGCACTGTTCAGCCGCTCGATGCCATCCAGGTAGGCGCAGGCAGCCGGTTCCTGGCTGTCGTTGTCGACGATCAGCAGCTCGTAGTTCGGGTAGCTTGTCTTGGCCAGCAGGCTGTCGATCAGCCCGTTGAGCATCGGCAGCTGGTCACGCGTGGGAACGATGATCGACACCAGCGGCTGCTGCGTGTGCAGGTAGCGCACTCGGTTGAAACCGGGCAGTACGCCGGCCTCGACGGCATGGGGGATACCCAGCCGCTGCAGATGTTCGGCCACGATCGTGGCGCTGTGTAACTTCACCGCATCCGATGACAACCACGTTCCGTAGGGCAGTGCCGCACGGTGCATCATCTCGCCGACATGACCGATAGTGTGCAGGCCGTCGCTTTCGATCAGGCGAAACAGCAAATCGTAACCGGCCAGGTCATCGACGCTTTCCCGCAGGCTGCCCAGTTCGATGCAACGCTCGCGCTGGAATGCGATTGCACGGCCAACATAAGGGTAGCTGCGCAGCAGATCGAGATTGAGGTCGGGTTTGAAGATCGGCGCATCAAACGTGCCGTTCGCATGAGTGTCTTCGTCGAAGTAGCTGGCGCGCAGATGCGGTGTCGACGCGATACGTTCGGCCAGGAGCAGCAATGCGGACGGATGCAGTACGTCGCCGGCGAACATCAGCTGGACCCAATCAGCCTCGCTCGCGGCCAGGTGTTGATTGACCTGTGTTGTCCACGCATCGATGCCGTATGCGATCACGACACGGACGTCGCGATGCGGATACTGCTGCGCATCCAGACTCGCCTCGCTGCGCGCGAGTGCCTCCGCATCACCCTGGGTGTTGATCAGCAGCACCTGAATGTGTGGCGGTTTGCCCAGATCCGCGATATGTCGAAGTGCCTGCGCAACGGCAACTTCATCCAGGGACTGCTCCGCCTGCCAGTGCTTGTAACGATTGACGGGCGACGGGGGCGGCAGCAGCTGCGGCAATGCCTTGATATGGCGATCAGTACGATTCCAGCGATCGTTGTCGTGAATTTCGCGGGCCAGCGACTCGCTGATGCTGCGGCCATGCCCGATCCACTCCGGCGATGCATCCAGCCACAGACGTTTGCAAAGCCAGGTCATCCGATCGTTCGGCGCGGAGAAACCGGTGAGTTTGTCCAGGCCGGTTTCTTGCGCGAGCTGCCATAGGCCGACATAGATCGGAATCTGTTTCTCAATCGTCTGGTAAGCGCGCCATTCGGGACCCCGATAGACGCATTGCCCGTTCGCATCGATAACCATCTTTGCGGGCACGGCGTCGAGCCATGCACCGTCGAGTTTGTCGTCGTCATCGGCCTGCGCGTAGACGAAGGCCAGCCATCGCTGCAACAGAGCGATCAACTGGTCGGCGCGTCGTGCATGGATGGCCTGACGGATACGCACGAGCAACGAGCGCCCCTGCACATAAGGCCGCGATTCCGTCACGTGTTCGAAGGTGGGTGAGTTCCACGAGCGGTCGGGCAGTGTCTGCCGAGGCACGACGTGGATGTCACCGTCGGCGACAAGGTAGTCGATGACCTTGTCGAGTGCGGGCATCCGGTCGTCCACGTAGGCCTGTGCCAGTCGATCCGCGCAGACAGGCGAAGCAACGCCAGCGCGACGCGCGATCAGGAAAAGACCGGGCGCGTGTTCGGCCAGCGTGCCGGCTTCGTAGAAACGCTCCCATTGCACAGCCTGTCTGGCGCCGTCGCGCGGGAACAGCCTGTCCGCGACGAGATCGTCCACACGCAGCGCGGTCTGATCGGACAGCGCACGTTCCGCGATGACCACCTCAGGCAGCTGAATGTCGGGAAAGACCAGTTGCACATCGATCGTGTCCAGGCCCTCGGCGCGCAATGTCGTTTCGATCTGATGGCGGGCGGGCACGTTGACGTCGGCCGCGTCGCTCTGGCGGTTGGCAACGGCCAGCAGGAGTATGCCGTCGGGTTTCAATGCGGCGCTGGCGATCCGGATGCTTTCACTCAA
Source organism: Rhodanobacter sp. MP1X3 (assembly GCF_014207165.1). Lineage (NCBI taxonomy): Bacteria > Pseudomonadati > Pseudomonadota > Gammaproteobacteria > Lysobacterales > Rhodanobacteraceae > Rhodanobacter > Rhodanobacter sp. MP1X3. The sequence continues at coordinate 392,868 of NZ_JACHCO010000001.1, forward strand.
TGCCTCGCCGTGTGGCCACGCTTCTGCGTAACCATCCGGTGTCGTCAGGAAAACGACGTCGTACTCGGGACTCAACTGAAGCTGGCGCAGGCTGGCCTGGAATACGCGTGCTTGCGGGTGTGGCTTGAGACGCGCCGCCGCTACCCGTGCCCAGTGCGGGGCGAACTCGATCGCATCCACGCTGCAGCCGCGTTCGATCCATGCCTGCGTCATCACGCCGGCACCGCAGCCAAGTTCCAGCACGCGGCTGCCTTCGGCGATGCCATCGACGACGTGCAAGAGATTGGTTCTGCGCGGGGACAGCGCCAATGTGCTGGTGCCATCGATGATGTATTCGGTGAGGGCCGAGGAGAAGACCTGCGCGTCTGACACCTCTTGCATGAGGTCGAATAGCCGTGCCGCGCCGCGATGCAGGTTGCCATGAGCCACCGGCACGCGTACGGGCGAGTGCCACACGCCTTCATCGTTCTGCACAAACGCCTGCAGTGGCCAGCGCGGCGGCAGGATGCCGAGCTGGGCGACTACGCGTAGCACGATGTCGTCATGCGCATCGTTGTGAAAACGCTCGTGCAGCAGGAACTCGTTCCACTCACGGGTACCGGTGCCATCCGCCCAGCCTTTGGAAAACTTGCGCTGGCATTCGTCTTCGGATTTGCTCCAGTAATGGTTGATGCGCAAAACATCCACGGAGACCTTGCCGGTAAACGAGCCTTCGACGGCTTGCAGATTTTCATCCACCGCTTTGGCATCGTCGGCATAGATCATGGAATGCGCATTGACGAAGCTGCGCACTTTCGACGGCTGCACGATGCTCTTGATGTGCGAGTTCTCGGGGCGATAGCTGCCATCGGCGCGGCGCAGGTGGGGATAAGGAAGCTGCGCATCGAGCTGTCCGCGGCGCAGGTAATTTTCCAGCACGCCGCCTGCGGGCTTTTGCTTGTGCCCGGCGGATCCGAACATCACCCAGTTCACGCCGACGGCGGGATGATCAACGAAGTCGGCCAGCACGTCCGGCAGCGGTGTGGCCTTGGGTGAAAACAGGAATTCATCCAGGTCGAGAAACGCCAGCCAGTCGATTTGTGTGCCGTAGGTTTTCAGGCAGTGTTCGTACGCCTGCAGCTGGGCCGGATGTTGCGGCCACTCATGCAGAATGACGGCGCCGGACTGGAGGTGGCCCTGCAGTGCATCCAGGTAGCGATCCGAGCTGTTGTTGTTGTAGAGGTAAAACCTCTCCACTCCCATCAGCTGGTGGAATTCCAGCCACTCGCGCAAGTATTCGGCTTCGTCCTTGAAGACGGCGCATATCGCCAGTACACAACGCATTCGTTTTTCCTTTGCCGTCATGAAAGGGCGGTTGTCGCGACGGAATTCCGTCACCGAACGCCCACACCCTTGATTTACCCGGATGACAGCAAACTTGGTGCCAAGCGTTTTGGCTTCGATCGCGTCGATCCGTTGCCTCCCGTTTCGTGACGTGCTAGCGACTTTGCAAAAAGACGTCTGCGAATCCTCAAGTATTTCCACCGCAGGCCGAAAAACTTCTCGAGGCGGTTGGTACTCCGTTTGTCGGAAACCCCGCCGGAATGCGTCCAACTCGACAAACCGGCTTTCGGTTCCCAAGGAGACACCCATGTCACTGGTTATCAACACCAACATCTCTTCGCTGAATGCGCAGAACAACCTCACTAAGTCGCAGAGCGCGCTGGCGCAGGCGACCGAGCGTCTTTCCTCCGGCTTGCAGATCAACAGTGCCGCCGACAACGCCGCCGGCTTCGCGATCGCCACCCGCTTCCAGACCCAGATCGGCGGTTTGTCCACGGCCAGCACCAACGCCAGCGACGCGATCAATCTCGCGCAGACCGCCGGTTCGGCGCTGGACCAGGTCACCTCCAACCTGCAGGCCATCCGCGACCTTGCGGTGCAGGCTGCCAACGGTACGTATCAGGCGTCCGACCGCGCGGCGATCAATACCGAAGTGCAACAACGCCTGTCGGAAATCACCCGTATCGCCAACCAGACCAGCTTCAACGGCACCAACGTCCTGAACGGTCAGGCCGGTAGCCTGTCCTTCCAGATCGGCGCCAACGTGGGCCAGACCATCAATGTGAACCTGGGCCAGGGCGTGACCACCAGCCAGGTGGGTCAGATTTCCGAAGTATCCACCGGTAACCTGAGCGGCGCTTTCGTCGATGCCAGTGGCGCCACTGGTGCCGCGCTGAGCCTGAGCGGCCTGTCCATCACGGGTGCGGACGGTACGGCCGTCACCTTTACCGGCGACGTCCAGGCACACAGCGCGCAGGACGTGGCGGATGCCATCAACGCTGCCGGCATCAACGGTGTCAGCGCAGCGGTCAATGCCAGTGGTGGTATCAACATCTATTCCAGCGGCGAACTGGCAGTCAACGGCGCAGCCGTCACCGGTGCCTCTGCCAACTCCGCAGCGGCCGGCTTCACCACCTTCACCACCGCTGCGACAGGCTACGGTGCTTCAGGTCTGGGTACGGCGGCGACGGGTCTGTCGGCGACAGGTGCGGCTTACACCGATGGTGCTGCGCTGAGTGCCTCGGGTTCGCTGACGGGCGGCGACGTACTCACGGTGGACGATGCCAACCAGTTGATCAATCGAGTGGATGCGGCACTGACCACGGTCAGCAACTTCAACAGCACGCTGGGTGCGATCCAGAACCGCTTCCAGTCGACCATCGCCACGCTGAGTGCGCAGTCGACCAACCTGCAGTCCTCGCAAAGCTCGATTCAGGACGCGGACTTCGCCCAGGAAACCGCCAACCTGAGCAAGGCCCAAGTGCTGCAGCAGGCCGGTATCTCGGTGCTGGCCACGGCCAACTCGCAGCCGCAGAACGTGCTGAAGCTGTTGCAGTAATACGCTTGACCGGCCATGGCTTCGAGCCATGGCCGGGTTTTTGCTTAGACCTTCTGGCGGCGTGGTTGGCCGTCAGAAATCCCACTCGAGTGGCAGATAAAGCCTTCGCACATGGCGAAGATTTTGCCGGCGGCTCGGTGGATCGCGGCGGCACCGCGGTGTTTCGAAGTTCGACTTTGCGAGGCCTTTCATGAGCACCATCTCCAGCACCAGTTCGACGACCAGTGCCTTGACGACGACCAGTTCTACGTCAGGTACATCGACCTCGACGTCGGGAACCACCAGTTCGGGTACGACATCCATCAGTGGTACCGGGTTGCTCAGCTCGCTGGGTCTCGGTTCGGGGCTCGATGTCACCTCGATCATCAGTGCGCTGGTGAATGCCAAACAGGCCGGTCCGCAGGCCCAGATTGCGGCGCAAACCGCACAAGACCAGAATCAGATAGCCGGCCTGACCGGCCTCGGCACGGCGCTTAGCGCGCTGCAGTCGGCACTGTCGGAATTGACATCCAGTACGACTTACGCGACGTACAACGCCACGCTAAGCAATACGGCCGTGGGCACGGCAACGACCTTGCCCAACGCGACGCCGGGTACGTATGACATCAATGTCAGTTCGCTGGCTACCGCACAGAAACGCTTGAGCGGCACATTCAGCAGCACCGCAACCGTGGGCACGGGCACGCTGAATATCAGTGTCGGCAGCAATACGATCGCGGTCCCGGTTTCATCGACCGATACGCTATCGAGCATCGCGACGTCGATCAATAATGCGGCGAACAACCCCGGGGTTTCTGCAACGGTGGTGGTCGGTACGAGCGGCTCCCAATTGGTGCTCACGTCGACCAAGACGGGTGTCGCCAACGCTTTCAGCATCAGTGCCAGCAGCGATAGCAGCAGCGGCGTCAGTTCGCTGGCGACATCGCTCAATACTGCCGGCAGCAGCGAGGCCAGCGACGCTTCTCTCACGATCGACGGTATTGCGGTCACCAGCGCCAGCAATCAGGTCTCCGGTGCATTGACCGGCGTGACCCTCAATCTTGCCGCCACCGGCACATCCACGCTGACGGTGGCGCAGGACACATCGCCCATCAGCAGCGCGGTCAATGATTTCGTGACGGCGTATAACAGTTACGCGAGCATGATCGGGACACTCAGCAGCTACGACCCGACTTCGGGAACGGCGGGTGTGTTGCTGGGCGATACAACACTGGCATCGATCCAGCGCCAGGTTTCCTCGCTGATCAGTAGCTCGGTCAGCGGCAACAGCATAGGCACGCTGGCCAATCTCGGCATTACCCGCAATGCCGACGGCACCATGTCGCTCGATGCAAGCACGCTGGCGACAGCGTTGAGCAGCAACCCCTCGGCGGTACAGGGACTTTTTTCCGGGACCAATGGCCTGGCCACGCAGCTCAACAATACCGTCAACAACTACACCAGCAGCGACGGGATCCTGCAGACGCGAATCACCAGCCTCAACGCTAATCTCACCAGCCTGCAGACCGAGACGACCGCGCTCAATCAACGCATGTCGGTCTACCAGCAGCAACTGGCACAGCAATACACCGCACTGGGTACATTGATCTCCTCACTCAATAACACGAGCTCTTATCTGACCCAGTCTCTGGCTGCCCTCAACGACAGCAGCAGCAAGAGCTAATACAAGGAAGCGCCATGAGTTACGCCATGATGCGAAGTGCAGGCTCCCTGTATCGCCAGACCAGCGCACAGGGGAGTGTCGAGGGTGCCGATCGGCACCAACTGATCGGCATGCTGCTCGATGGCCTGGTCGACCGGATCAATCAGGCTCGCGGCCACATCCTGCATCAGGATGTCCCAGCCAAGGGCCAGAGTTTCTCCAAGGCCATCGCCATCCTCACCGAGTTGCGGGAAAGCCTTGACCACACCGTGGAACCGAAACTGACGCAGCGGCTCGATGGTCTGTACGACTATGTGACCCGTCGCCTGCTCTACGCACAGCTCAACGATGAGCTGACGGCGCTGGATGAGTGTCAGCGCCTGATCGCGCCCGTTCGCGATGCGTGGCATGGCATTCGCGAGGGCTTTCTCGCGCAACAGGCATCGTCCCCAGTGGTGGTGCGATGAGCGATGCCTCCGACGCAGGGCTGCAACGTGCGCTGGTCATCACCTTGCAAATGCTGGCGGCTGCGGATGAGGGAGAGTGGCAGCAGGTTATCGAACTGGATGCCGAGCGGCAGCCATGGATGCAGCCAACCCTTTCGGATCGTCGCAGCAGCGAGCTGCTGACGACGCTGCACCAGCACAACGAACGTCTGCTTGAGCGTGCTGCCGCTGCCCGTGAGTCGGTGCAGCGGGAATTGGGCCGGCATAAATACAACAATCGCGCCTTGAGCGTATATATCGCCTCATCCGGTTGAAAGCCGGTCGGGCTGGGGAAGTCCATTGAACGCGCGTACGCCGGGATGATGCGCTATATGAATGGACCTATCGATCGAGTCGCAGGATCGGTCCATTGACAGCGTCAGGAGCGGGCAGATGCACGACAAAAAATGGCAGGAATTCTCTCAGCGAATGGCCTACGAAGGCAGTTTGCACATGGCCGTGGAGCCGCTGGACAACGCACCGGAGGCATTGGCCGGATACAACGAGCGGAATCTGCACGTTCTGCGGGCACTGGCGTCGCTGGATGAGCGACGGGCCGAGAACAGCGGCGAGGATGATAATCCGCTGATGCAGGAATTGCTGCGCATGGACAGCAAGATCAATGTGCTGATGGAAGTGGTCAATCGGCTACTGATCCCGATAACGCAGTTGCCGGGCCAGCACGTCATCCGTTTCAACGCGCTCGGTGTCGTTGTTCCCCAGGATTTGTTGCCAGCGACCGAACAGCTATTAGTACGTCTGCATTTCGACGCCTGCCGTGCCCTGCCGCTCGAACTGCCGGGGCGTCTCGAGCACCGATTCGACGATGGGTCGGTCTATATCGCTTTTATTGAATCGAGCGAAATGGTCGAAGATGGGTTGGAACGTTTCGTTTTTCGTCACCACCGACGAAAAGTGGCAGAGGCCCGCGCGACGGCATTATGAAGACGTGGATGCCTCGACTTTAAAAACGTGACGGTCATCACTTATTAGGGCGTCTGCGCGAAAAAATTTTGACGTAACCGTTTTCATCCGGCGTCTTGGGCAGTCATTTCTGACCTGTTTTTACTTTCATAAATATCGATCTAAATTAGACGTCTACGCGCACTTTTCGTGCAACTTCTTGCGACATATTTATCGAGTCACGCTCCACGCCCCGCGCGTGGATGCTGCTGCCGTAAATTTTTTGGCACCCTTCTTGCTGAAACCTATCGCAGGTGTCGCGATGGATCGCTGACACAGAAGGGGCAACACGGTCTGGGATCGTCCCGTGTTCGTTCGGCGGTATTGGAGATGGACTTTAGCATCATGCATAAAGGCAATTTTCTTGTGATGGAGCGCGACGACGCGCGAGCCAGCAGCATTGTTTCGGCATTGCAATTTCTGGGTTATCACTCGCAGCGGTGGGATGCGTCTCAGGACACTGATTTGGCATCGGATGACTGGCGCGTGGTCTATCTGGGCAGCTTCGTCGACGAAGACGAAGACCGTCAGGCACTGACGTTGCTGCAAGAGCAGAACGATCGGCTGCTGTTACTGGTTTGTGCTGATTCGCCGCATGCCGCATTCCTGGCGGCTCCCAGTTCCGGCTTTGCCGGTCGCATGGAGTTGCTGGAATTTCCGCTGCGCTATGAGCGCCTGTCGGAGGCCATTCGCAGTTTGCACACGCGCCAGCTGGCATCGATTCCGGTGACCCAGCGTCTGGTGGGTGATTCGGTGGCCATGGGCAAGGTCAATGCACTGATCCGCCAGGTTGCGCCGTTCGACTCGAATGTATTGGTGCTGGGTGAATCCGGTACGGGCAAGGAAATGGTCGCGCGCAGCATTCACGACTGTTCGCCGCGTCGCGACAAGCCGTTTATTGCCGTCAATTGCGGCGCGATCCCCGCCGAGCTACTCGAGAGTGAATTGTTCGGCCACGAGAAAGGTTCCTTCACCGGCGCGATCAGTGCGCGCAAGGGGCGTTTCGAGCTGGCCGAGGGCGGCACGCTGTTCCTGGACGAGATCGGTGACATGAGCCTGCCCATGCAGGTCAAGCTGCTGCGCGTTTTGCAGGAGCGCGTGTATGAGCGCGTCGGTGGCACCCGCACTCTGCGTAGTAACGTGCGCATCATCGCTGCCACCCATCGCAATCTGGAACGGGCCATCGTTGAAGGCCGATTCCGCGAAGATCTGTATTACCGGCTGAGCGTATTTCCGCTGGAAATGCCGGCGTTGCATCAGCATCTGGAAGACCTTTTCAAGCTGATCACCGAGTTCAACCAGCGCCTGTCACGGCGTGGCCTGGGTGGCGTGCGTTTCAGCAACAGCGCAATGCAGGCGCTACGCCAATATCGGTGGCCCGGCAATGTGCGAGAGCTTTCCAACCTGGTCGAACGGCTGGCGATTCTCTATCCGCAAAGCGAAGTGCGTGCCTGCGATCTGCCGGAAAAATATCGCGGCGCTCAATCCGCCGACGAAGTAGGTGGCGGAGTGCTGGCGTGGATGGACGGACCGCCGCAGTCTGCATTGGCCAGCGCAGGCATCACGTCGGATACCGACATGTTGCTGCCTGAAGGCGGTGTGGATCTCAAAGACCATCTGGCGGACATCGAAGTGGGGCTGATTCGCCAGGCACTGGATATCACCGACGGTGTGGTGGCGCACGCGGCCAAATTGCTGCGGATGCAGCGCACGACGCTGGTCGAGAAGTTGCGCAAATACGGTCTGCAGGCGGGTGTAGCTGCACAGTGAGTAGTGTCGGTTGCGTGGCATGGCTTGTGCTTACATCTCTTCAATCACTGTCCAGCGTTGGAAAACCGACATGAGCCAAATTGACGTCAACAGCGTTCTCTCGCAAATGCGGCAGCTCGGCACGCAAGCTGCATCGATGGTGTCCGAAACCCCGATTGGAGTCGCAGGCAATGCAGCCGGCAGCGCAACCGGAATCGATTTCGGATCGCTGCTCAAGCAATCAGTGGCAGCCGTTGCGGACAGTCAGTCGACAGCGCAGACCCAGGTCAATGCGTTCGAGCGAGGTGATGCCGGATCCGATATCGGTAGCACCGTCATCGCTGGACAGAAGGCAGATCTCTCTTTCCGCGCGCTGGTGCAGGTGCGCAACAAGCTCACCGATGCCTACACCAACATCATGAACATGCCGGTCTGATTCCGGATCACCACCCGACGCCCTCGGCGTCATCACGATTAGAGTATTCATGGCCGAAAACGCCATCACACCGTCAGGTAACGGTTCGCGCCTGGATCCGCTGAAAAGCCTCCTGCGCAATCCGGCGACCCGGCTTCTCATGCTGCTGTTCGGCGTCGCCGCCGCAGTGGCATTCGGCGTGGCGATCGTGCTGTGGTCACGCGGCCCCAACTACGCGCTGCTGTATGCCGGGCTCGATCCCAAAGATGCTTCAAGCATCACGCAGGCCTTGCAGGCCAGCAATACCCCGTACAAGTTGGGCGCCGACGGCGCCTCCATTTCCGTGCCGGCAGAAACACTTGCCGACACCCGACTGCGGCTGGCCGGGCAGGGGCTGCCGCAGGGCAGTACCGCGGGCGGCATGTTGCCGCAAAGCGATTCACCCTTCGGCATGAGCGATCTGGCCGAAACCACACGCTATCAGCAGATGCTGGAAACCGACCTTGGCAGCACCATCGCCGGGCTCCAGTTCGTGCGTGCGGCGCGTGTCCACCTTGCGTTGCCGAAAACGTCGGCGTTCATTCGTGATAATCGTCCGGCCAGCGCGTCGGTGCTCTTGACGCTTTACCCCGGACGCCAGCTCGACAGCAGTCAGGTCGGCGCGATCGTGCACCTGGTTTCGGCCAGCGTGCCCGACCTGGATCCGGCGCAGGTATCCGTAGTCGATCAGCAAGGTGCGTTGCTTACGGTGGCCGATCCTGACAGCCCCGGCGCAGTGGGCGATATGCGCCTGCGCCTCGCCACGCGCATGGAGAACAGTTATGCGCAGCGTATCGAAGAGCTGCTCACGCCGTTGGTCGGCGTGGGTCGGGTCCGTGCGCAAGTGCATGCCGATCTGGATTTCAGCCAGACCGAAAAGGCTACCGAAAGCTACGACAACGCCAATCCGGCGGTGCGCAGTGAGCAGACCAGCAGCGAGCAGAAGCGCGATGACGTGGGTGGTGCGATCGCTGGTGCGTTGAGCAATCAGCCGCCAAACAGCACGCCGCAGCCGACCGCGGCCAAGCCCAATGTTGCGAATGCCAAGGCAGCCACGGCGCAGACATCCACGCCTAGCCAAACCTCGTCGAGTTCGACGCGCAATTACGAGTTGGGTCGCACCATCAGCCACGTCAGCGACCCGGCCGGTCGGCTGGTACGCCTCTCCGTCGCCGTGGTGGTCGACAACAAGGCGGCGATCGACGGCAAGGGCAAGAGCGTGCCGTTCGGTACGCAGGATCTGCAGCACCTCACCGATCTGGCCAAGAACGCGGTGGGTTTCGATGCGCAGCGCGGCGATACGGTCAGCGTGATCAATCAAGCCTTCACCGAGACGCCGGTGGATGCCGCGCCCTTCGTCCAGCCGTTCTGGCAGCACCCGGGGATGATGGATCTGATCAAGCAGGGCGTGGGCATCCTGATCGCGCTGCTGATTGCCTTCGGTCTGCTGCGCCCGCTGCTCAAGGGCCTGATGCGCGCGCCCGAACCGCTCGCTGCGTTGCCCGGGCCGATGCCATCGGTGTCCGTGCGCATCAGCGATGACGATCGCCTCGACGAACGTCCCGACCCCATGCGCATCGGCTCGCCGCAGATTCAGTCGATGGCCTACGAACAGAAGATCGGCCAGGCCCGCAAGTTGGTCCAGGAAAATCCGAAGCAGGTGGCGCAAGTAGTCATGAACTGGGTAGGCGACGATGGCAGTTGAGCCGATGGACATCGGTGGCGCCCAGCGCGCCGCCATCCTGCTGCTCACGCTGGGTGAGCAGGACGCTGCGGAGGTGCTCAAGCATCTCAGTGCGCGTGACGTGCAGGCCGTGGGTACCGCGATGGCCACGCTGACGAACGTGTCGCGTGAGCAGGTCGAGAACGTACTCGGCCGACTCAACGATGACATCGGTCGACAGACGTCGCTGGGCGTAGGCACCGAGGAATACATCCGCAAGATGCTGGTCAGCGCCCTCGGTGAAACCAAGGCCGGCAGTTTGATCGACCGCATCCTGCTGGGCCGTTCGACCAAGGGCCTGGAGTCGCTGAAATGGATGGAAAGCCGGGCCATCGCCGAGATGATCGGCATGGAGCATCCGCAGATCATCGCGCTGGTGCTGGCCCATCTGGAACCGGACCAGGCCGCCGAAGTGATTGGTTATCTGCCGCCTCGCGTACGCAGCGACGCGGTGATGCGCATCGCCAATCTCGATGGTGTCCAGCCCCATGCGCTCAATGAGCTCGACGAAATCATGGAGCGCCAGTTTTCAGGCACCTCCAGCAAACTGAAGTCGGCCAGCGTGGGCGGCCTCAAGGCGGCAGCCGACATCCTCAACGCGATGGAAACGAGCCGCGAAGCCGAACTGATGACCGCCATCCGCGGCCAGGATGCCGGTCTCGGCGGACGCATCGAAGAGTTGATGTTCGTCTTCGAGGATCTCGCCGATCTCGACGATCGCAGCATGCAGGCGCTGTTGCGTGAAGTACCCTCGGCACGCCTGATCACCGCCCTGAAAGGCGCCGAGCCAGCGGTGCGCGAAAAGATTTTCGGCAACATGTCCAAGCGTGCGGCCGACATGCTGCGCGACGACCTTGAAGTCAAGGGACCCGTCAAACTCAGCGAAGTCGACGCGGCGCAGAAGGAAGTGCTGACCATCGCACGCAAACTCGCCGACGCCGGTCAGATCAGTCTCGCTGCCAACGGCGATGAGTTCGTCTGATGGCCGGCGTACTCAGCCGCGACAAGCTTGTCGCTTTCGAGCGCTGGGAGCTGCCGCAGATCGGTGCTGTTCTGCCCTTACTCACTGAGCCCGCGCCGCCGCCACCGGGGCCGACGGTATTCGAGCTGGAGGAAATCGAACGTCTGGCGCGTGAAGAAGGGTTTGCCGCCGGGCTTGCCGAAGGGCGCGCGGTGGCCAAACATCAGATGGATGAGCAACTGGCTCGTCTCGAGGCCCTCTGTTCCGCCGCGGCGCGGCCTCTCGATGCGCTGGATGACATCACCGAACAGGAGCTTGCACGGCTTGCCACGGTGATGGCACGCCGTGTGGTGGGTCGCGAGTTGCAGCTCGATCCGTCGCTGATCGAGCTGGCCGTGCGCGAGGCCGCCGCCGCGCTGCCATCGGCCACGCGTGAATTGCGTGTGTGGGTTCATCCTGATGATCTGATTCTGCTGCGCGAACTCGGTGCGACCGAACCGCAATGGCGGCTCGGTGCCAAACCGACGCTGAGTCGTGGCGACTGCATGCTGGAAAGCGAACGCTCGCGGCTCGACGCCCGCGTGGATACACGCCTGGCCACGGTGATCGATGCCGTGCTTGGCAATGATGTCGACGACGGTATCGACGAGGTGGTTGCGTGAGCGTGGAGCCATCGCCCGAAGCGCGTCGGCGACGCTGGCAGCAGCAGCTGGCGAAACGTGCACAGCGTGCCGTGGCAGTGCCGATGCTTACGGTGGAGGGTCGTCTGCGCCGCGTGGTCGGGCTGACGCTGGAAGCCGAAGGATGCGAAGCCGCGTTGGGTTCGCGTTGCCTGGTCGACACCGCTGACGGCACAGTGCTGGATACTGAGGTGGTGGGTTTCACTGACGAGCGCTTGCTGTTGATGCCGGCGACGGAAATGCACGGCGTGCTGCCGAATGCGCGTGTGCGTCCGTGCTCACGCGCTGGAGGCTTGCCGGTAGGCGAGGCGTTGCTGGGCCGTGTGATTGGTGCCGATGGCGTGCCGCTGGATGGCTTGGGCCCGCTCGATGTCGATGAGCATGCGGCGCTCAAGCGCGCTCCCATCAATCCGATGTCGCGCAAGCCGATCGACACACCGCTGGATACCGGCGTATGCGCGATCAACGCCTTGCTTACCGTCGGGCGTGGCCAACGTCTGGGCCTGTTCGCTGGCTCGGGTGTCGGTAAATCGACCTTGCTTGGCATGATGACGCGCTATACCGATGCCGACGTGGTCGTGGTCGGCTTGATCGGCGAACGCGGTCGTGAAGTAAAGGAATTCGTCGAACAGACGCTGGGCCACGAAGGTCGCGCACGCGCCGTGATCGTTGCCGCTCCGGCCGATGCGCCGCCGCTCAAACGATTGCGTGGTGCGCAGTACGCCACGGCGATCGCGGAGTGGTTCCGCGATCGCGGCCAGCGCGTGCTGCTGTTGATGGATTCGTTGACTCGTTATGCGCAGGCACAACGCGAGATCGCGCTGGCGATCGGCGAACCGCCAGCAACCAAGGGCTATCCACCCTCGGTATTTGCGCTGATGCCGGCATTGGTCGAGCGTGCCGGCAACGATGCCGAGGGGCGCGGTTCGATCACGGCCTTCTACACCGTGCTGACCGAAGGCGATGATCACCGCCACGATCCGATCGCCGATGCCGCACGCGCCATTCTCGACGGTCATATCGTGCTGTCGCGCGATTTGGCCGAGGCGGGTCACTATCCCTCCATCGATATTGAAGCGTCGATCAGCCGCGTGATGCCGGCGGTGATCGACAAGGACCAGATGCGTGCTGCGCAGCGTTTCCGCCAGGTGTATTCGGCCTATCGTCAGCAGCGCGATCTGATCGCTGTGGGTGCTTACCAGAAAGGCGCCGATCCCCAAGTGGATCAGGCTATCGCGATGTGGCCAAGGATGCTCACGTTTCTCCAGCAGGAAGTCGACGAGCCGGTGTCGCTGCGCGAGGCGCAGGAACGTCTGGGTGAACTCGTGTCTGAGGTCATGGCATGACGCGTTCGGAGCGATTGCAACCAGCGGTGGATCAGGCCGAACGCCGCGAGCAGGAGGCGTTGCAGCGCCTTGTCGAACAGCAGCAACGGTTGGCCTATGTGCAGCAGCAGCTGGATGAGCTGGAACGCTATCGTGAGGAATACGGCCTCGGCGTCGGCGGTCTGACAGTCAGTGCGTTGCTGAACCGTCAACAATTCGTCGAGCGCATTGATCAGGCGATCGTCCAGCAAGGCCGTGAAGTGGAACGTCAGCGGCGACTGACCGAGACAACACGCCTGCAATGGTTGCAGGCGCACGCGCGTGAAAAGGCGCTGGATAGCGTGGTTGGGCGCTATCGCACACAGGAGCAGCAGAGCGAGCAGCGTCAGGAACAGGCCGAAATCGACGAGCGCATGCAACACCGCCGACGCCCCGTCGGCTCGGCCTGAGTCGAGGCCCTGGTCTGGCTCGGTTTTTGCTGCGGTCATCGGGAATCCGTTTAGCACGAGTGTCCATGCATGAGCAGCACCCTTCCGTTACCCGCTCTTCGCACCGCCAGCCCGGCGAGTTCGACCACGTCGCGCCCGTCGGCCGATCCGGTCGGTCAGCGTGCCGATAGCACGGCATTCAACGCACACCTGCATGACGCGCAGCAGCAGTCGCAAGCATCGAACAGCCGTTCGTCCACGGACACGCCATCCACAAGCAAAGCGGCCGTCTCCAGTACGACGTCAGGCACCAACAGCGATGCAACTCATGCGCAAACGGGTACCTTGTCCAGTGCCTGCGCTCCGGACGACACCGATGTCGCCGATGGCTCGACCTCGGCAGCCACGCAGGTGCTTGGCCTGATCGATCAATCGTCGGGCGATGCAAACGCGGCGACCACAGCGTCTACCGATGGCAAGGCGCTTGCAGGCAAGACACCGCCCCAGGACGCTGACATCAAGCCAGGGCAGCAAGGCGCCGTACCGACGGCCGTGATCGGCGCTCCCGTTCCGCTTCCGCCCTCAAATAATCAAGCCGCGACGCAAGGCGCCAGCAGCACGGCGGCATCCGGCGTACTGCTGGCGACCACCACCACGGGCACCATGGCATCGGGTCAGACGCTGGGTAAACCGGCCGGCGCGTTTTCGGCCACGGCCGACGCGGATGCGGACGACGCTGATGACGCGAGCGATGACAACGCCGCCGTTGGCAGCGTGCTTGCGCAAAGCGTCGATACGACGGCACAGACGTCCGTCAGCAATCTCCTCGGCAGCGGTCACAACGCATTGATCGCCGCGGCTCCTGCAACAACAACCGCTGGCCAGACCCTGGATACGGGCGATCTGGCCAGCTTGCGTGGCGCGCTTGCCACGCCGGTTCTCGGCGCACCTGCGACCAGCAACGTGACACCGCACAGCCTGAACATCAATGCGAGCGTTACTTCACCCAGTTTTTCGCAGGAGCTCGGTCAGCAGGTCACATGGCTGGGTGGGCAGGACATCAAGCAGGCGCAGATCCGTCTGAATCCACAGGAACTCGGTCCGCTCGACGTGAAAGTGAGTGTCGAGCACGGCCGTGTCGATGTGGTTTTCTCGGCGCAGCATCCGGCGGCGGTCGCGGCTGTGCAGCAAAGCCTGGACCAGCTCAACCAGATGCTCGGCGGGCATGGCTTGTCGCTGGGTCAGGCCACGGTCGGTCAGCAGACTGCACAGCAACAGTTCGGCAGTTCGCAGGGACAAACATCCCCGGCCTCCGCCAAGACGAACGAAGCCGAGTCGATCGATGCCGACGTCGCTACATCATCACAGCCATTGGCCACAGGCCTGGTCGACGCCTTCGCCTGAGTCATCGCGAGTTTCTTTTGTCCTTCATTCCGGCGAAGGCCGAATGCTGCGTGTTTGACGAAACGGCATCGATGAATCCTGGTTTTCGTCAGCGCGCGAACCGTGCTGCATGAGTCAGCTTTCTACGGGCGTTTTTCGCCATTGCCCGCTCTGACGGAATCACTGCGCCGTTGTCGCGTCTGCTTGTCGACACGCGTCAATAAAACGTTGCCCGTGATTCCACCTATCCGGCAGATCGCTTCACAGCGCGATTCGTATCGATGGCATGACGTTTGCTAAATAGTTTTCATTGAAGCCCGTTCGGGCTTCTTCATTCCAGTTGATTCGCTCGTAGGTGTTTCGTCGAAGCGATGGCGTCGGGTCATTCATAGAGGTTGAGTTTGTTCATGGCTAACGCTGAAAGTATTGAAGTTGAATCGCCCGCTGTCGTCGCCAAGAAAGGCGGCAAGCGCACGATGCTGATCGTGGGTGGCGTGTTGGTGGTTGCGCTTGGCGCGGGCGGTTTCTGGTTTTTCCATTCTCGCTCGACCCAGGCCAACGCCGAGGGCGGTGCCGTTGCCGCGCCGGCAGTCAAGGCGGTGGACGTCTATTTGCCGCTGGATCCATCGTTTGTGGTGAATTTTCAGGACAACAACGATGCCACGCGCTACCTGCAGGTCGGTGTCACCGTGATGTCGCGCGATGCCGCAGCGATCCAGACGATCAAGGACAACGATCCGGTCATCCGCAATGCGCTGGTGATGCTGTTCAGCAGCCAGACGTTCGATCAGCTCAGCACGACCGCCGGCAAACAGAAGCTGCAGGCCGAAGCGCTGACGGCGGTGCGCAAGATTGTCGCCGACAAGCTCGGCAAACCCGGCGTCGACGCGCTGTACTTCACCAGCTTCGTGATGCAGTGAGGAAACCATAGCGATGAGCGACCTACTTTCGCAGGAAGAGATCGATGCGCTGCTCAACGGCGTCGACGATGGCCAGGTGGAAACCGAAAGCGACGTACCGCCCGAGCCGGGCACGATAGTCGAATACGATTTCACCCAGCAGGACCGTATCGTGCGCGGTCGACTGCCCACGCTGGAAATGATCAACGATCGTTTCGCACGTTTCTTCCGCACCGCACTGTTCGGTGTGCTGCGCAAGACCTGCGAAGTGTCGGTGCTTGGCGTGCGGATGCTCAAGTTCAACGAGTACGTACACGGGCTTGCGGTGCCGAGCAATCTCAACCTGATCAGGCTCAAGCCGTTGCGCGGTACCGGGCTGGTGTTGATGGAGCCGCGGCTGGTGTTCACCGTGATCGACAATTTCTTCGGCGGTGACGGCCGCTATCATGCACGCATCGAGGGCCGCGATTTCACGCCGACGGAAAACCGCGTCATCCAGATCCTGCTGGCGGAGGTTTTCACGTCGATGATCGAAGCGTGGGCGCCGGTCATGCCGGTGCAGTTCGAGTTTCTCAATTCCGAAATCAATCCGCAGTTCGCCAATATTGTCAGCCCCACCGAGACCGTGGTGGTGTCGCGCTTTCACATCGAACTCGATGGCGGTGGTGGCGAAATTCATCTCACGCTGCCGTACTCGATGGTGGAGCCGATCAGGACGATGCTGGACGCTGGCGTGCAAAGCGATCGTGTCGAACGCGACGATCGCTGGATCAACTGTCTACACGAAGAAGTGATGGACGCCGAAGTGGAGATCAGCTCGCTGCTGCTGGAAACCCAGATGAGTATCGGCGAGTTTCTATGGCTTCGCGTCGGCGATGTCATTCCGCTCAATCTGCCTGAATTGACGACCGTGTTTGCCGAGGATGTGCCGGTGTTCCGTGGTCGTTATGGGCAATCCAACGGCCGTTACGCCGTGCATTTCAAATCCCAGGTGCGTCGCCGCGAAATGCGCGCACTCCTCGATTTTTCCCAAGAGAAAGTCCCATGAGCCAGAGCATCGATAGCTCGCCCCTGACCGGCAGCGCCGCCCCCACGAACGAAGGACGACTGGAGTTTGATGCCTTGAGCGAAACGCCGGGTGAAGGCACCGAGGTCAGCCTGGACATGATTCTTGACGTACCGGTGACGCTGGCGATGGAAGTGGGCCGCACCCGCATCAGCATCCGCAACCTGCTGCAGCTCAATCAGGGTTCGGTGGTGGAGCTTGACCGCGCTGCCGGCGAGCCACTGGACGTGTTCGTCAACGGTACGCTGGTGGCGCATGGCGAGGTGGTCGTGATCAACGAGAAGTTCGGCATCCGCCTGACCGATGTGATCAGCCCATCCGAACGCGTGCGCAAGCTGCGATGAGTACGTTGTCTGCCGCGTTGCCGATGGCAGTGTCGAGCACGACCGACATCAACGTCGGTGGTGAGTTGTTGCGCGTGGTACTGAGTCTGGCCGGGATCGTGGTGCTTATTTTCGTGGCCGGCTGGATGAGTCGGCGACTGCAGGCACGCCAGTTCACCGGCGGTCGACGCCTGCGCTGCCTGGAAACGTTGTCGGTCGGCACGCGCGAACGGGTGCTGCTGCTGGATGCCGATGGCAAGCGTGTACTGATCGGCGTAGGTACGGGCGGCGTACGGACGCTGCATGTCTACGACGGTGTCGCATCGACGGTTGCTGCCGAGCCGGTAGTGACGCCGAGCTTCAGTGAGCTGCTGGGTCGCTGGAGGCGCAGCTGATGAATCGTCGCGTGCTGCGCGTGCTGCTGTGTTTCCTGTTGGCGCTGTTTCCGCTGGGCGCTTCGGCAGCGCAGACCAGCCCGATCGCGCCGATCGCGCCTATTGCCACGACGCAATCGGCTGGCATCCCCATATTGACGGTGCAGAATGTCGGCAGTGGGCAGAACTGGAGCCTGTCGCTGCAAACGCTGGCGCTGATGACCGTGTTGACGATGTTGCCGGCGGTGTTGCTGATGATGACTTCGTTCACGCGCATCATCATTGTGCTGAGTTTTTTGCGCCAGGCATTGGCCACGCAGTCGACGCCGCCGAACCAGGTGCTGCTGGGACTGGCGCTGTTCCTGACGTTGTTCGTGATGTCGCCAGTCATCAATCATGCCTATCAGGACGGCGTGAAGCCCTATATGGATCATCAGATGGGCGCCGAGCAGGCCATTCCTGCGGCGGCGGCGCCGTTCAAGCACTTCATGCTGGACCAGACCCGCGACGCCGATCTGCAGTTGTTCACGCACCTGGCCAAAGAGCAGCCTTATGCCAGCAAGGATGAAGTGCCGTTTCGCGTGGCAATGCCAGCCTTTCTTACCAGCGAACTGAAAACTGCGTTCCAGATGGGCTTCCTGCTGTTCATTCCGTTCCTGATCATCGATCTGGTCGTGGCCAGCGTGTTGATGTCGATGGGCATGGCGATGGTCTCGCCGGCGATCATCTCGCTGCCGTTCAAAATCATGCTGTTCGTGCTGGTCGATGGTTGGTCGTTACTGATCGGGACTCTCGCTGGGAGCTTCTACACATGACGCCGGAGTGGGTACTGCAGTTTGGCCAGCACGCGCTCTTTGTTGCGATGCTTATCGCCGCGCCGTTGCTGCTTACCGCGCTGGCGGTGGGTTTGTTGGTGGGCATCATCCAGGCCGCGACGCAGATCAACGAGATGACCTTGAGCTTCATTCCGAAGCTGATGGCGATGGCCGTCGTCGGGCTGGTTGCCGGCCCGTGGATGCTGCGCACGCTGGTGCAATTCACGCATGAGCTGATCGTCGGCCTTCCCGGAGCGATCAAATGAGCAGCGTGGAACTGGCCAGCGTGATGAGCTGGCTGGGTGGCATGCTGTGGGCGCTGGGTCGGGTTGGCGGATTTTGTCTGGTCGCGCCGATCTTCGGTGCCACGGTAATACCGACGCGAATCCGCGTAGCGATGGTCGTCCTGCTTACGTTCGTGCTGGCGCCGTTGTCACCGACGCAAGGAGATATGTTCAGCGCAACCGGTGTGGCAGCCATGGCCAGCCAGATGCTGATCGGCGGCAGCGTCGGCTTCGTGCTGCAGCTGGTGTTTCAGGCGGTGTCCTACGGCGGCATCCTGGTCGGTCAAAGCATGGGTCTGGGGTTTGCCGAGCTGGTCAATCCAACTTCCGGCGGCAGCGTGCCCGTGCTCGGACAGTTCTACCTGCTGCTGGTGACCCTGCTGTTCCTGGCGATGAACGGCCATCTGCAGGTTATCGCGTTGCTCGCCGACAGCTTTCGCACGTTGCCACCGAGCGCGGCGGGCCTCAGCAACAATGCCTTGTTCGCGGTGGTTGCTGCCGGCGGCGAGATGTTCGCTGGAGCATTTCGTGTGGCGTTGCCGGCGATGACCGCCTTGCTGCTGGTGAATATCGGTTTCGCGGCGATCAGTCGTTCCGCGCCGTCAATGAATCTTTTCGCGGTGGGTTTTCCGATCAGCATCTGCATGGGCTTCATCGCCTTGTGGCTGGCCATGCGTGGTCTGGCCAGTGCGTATGAGGCGCTGCAGGGCGTGGCATGGACGCTGATGCGTCAGTTGCTCGGCGGTTGAGGGCGCACGCATGGCCGAGCAGGAAAACGAAGACCGCACCGAACAGGCATCGGAAAAACGCCTGCAGGACGCACGTGAAAAAGGCGAGGTACCGCGTTCGCGCGATCTCGCCGGCGCCATGATCGTGCTTGCCGGTGTCACCGCGCTGCTCACCAACGGGCAGCAAATGTACGGCCATGCGCGACAGATCTACAGGCTGGGCATGAGCTATCCGCGTGAGGCGTTGTTCACCGATCGGCTGCCGCTGCACGTGCTGTCGGCGGCCGGACACGAAGCGCTGGCTCTGCTGCTCCCGCTGCTCATTGCGACCGTGCTTGGCACGCTGTCGGCGCCGATCCTGATCGGTGGCTTGAGCTTCAGCGCGCAAGCGCTGCAACCGAAATTCGATCGACTCGATCCGATCGCCGGCGTCGGCCGGTTGTTTTCAATGAATGGTCTGGTCGAGTTGGGCAAGTCATTGCTGAAACTCGGCTTCATCGGTGGCGCGCTGGTGCTGCTTCTGCGTCATGCCGAGTCCGCGGTATTGGCAACGGGCAGCGGCTCCGTGCGCGCGGGCATCGGTGAAATGCTCACGCTGCTGGGCCAGGCCGGACTGATGTTTGGCCTGGTGCTGGGCTTTATCGGTGGCATCGATGCGCTGTGGCAGCGCTTCGATTACAACCGTCGCCACCGCATGACCAAGCAGGAATTGCGCGACGAACACAAGGATACCGACGGCAGCCCCGAACTGAAGAACCGCATTCGTCAGGTGGCACAGCAGCTTTCGCGCCGTCGCATGATGCAAGAGCTGCCCAAGGCGGATGTCGTCGTGGTAAACCCGACCCACTTTGCAGTGGCGCTGAAATACGACGACAGCCGCATGCGTGCGCCCCGCGTGATCGCCAAGGGCGTCGACGTGCTGGCTCAGCAGATTCGTCTGGTCGCATCGGCGCATCGCATCCCGTTGGTCGAAGCGCCGCCGCTGGCACGGGCCTTGTATGCAACCACCCAGCTAGGCCAGGAAATTCCTTCCGCGCTGTACGTCGCGGTCGCGCAGATTCTTGCTTACGTCTATCAGTTGAGGCAGGCCACCGAGCACGGCGATCCCGCACCGCCGCCACCGCGACCCGAGGTCGATCCCGATCTGCAGGGCCATTACCGCGAACCGTAATGAAGCACACCACCAGGGCAACATGGCATGGCCACGACTAGCGCATTTGACACATTCAAGCAGGTGACCCGCCGCGGCATCGGCGCACCGGTGGTGATGCTGGCGATGCTGGCGATGCTGATGCTGCCGCTGCCGCCATTCATTCTGGACATGCTCTTCAGTTTCAACATTGCGCTGTCGCTGGTGATTCTGCTGGCGGTGGTCTACGTGATGCGGCCACTGGAGTTCGCGGCGTTCCCGACGGTCGTGCTGATGGCGACACTGCTGCGGCTGGCGCTCAATATTGCGTCCACCCGCGTGGTATTGCTGCACGGCCATGATGGTCCCGGTGCGGCCGGCAAGGTGATCGAGGCTTTCGGCGAATTCGTGATCGGCGGCAATTTCGCGGTCGGCCTGGTGGTGTTCGCGATCCTCACCATCATCAACTTCGTGGTGATCACCAAGGGTGCCACGCGCGTGTCGGAAGTGACGGCGCGCTTCACTCTGGATTCGATGCCCGGCAAGCAAATGGCGATCGACGCCGATCTCAACGCCGGTCTGCTGACGCAGGACCAGGCACGTGAGCGCCGCCAGGAAGTACGCGAAGAGGCGGACTTCTATGGTTCGATGGACGGTGCCTCCAAATTCGTTCGCGGCGATGCCACGGCCGGCATCCTGATCTTGCTGATCAATATCGTCGGCGGCTTTTTCGTCGGCGTCATGCAGCACGGGCTTTCCGCCGGCGAAGCCGCACGCACGTATACGCTGTTGACCATCGGCGATGGTCTGGTGGCACAGGTGCCTTCGTTGATGCTGTCGATCGCCACGGCGGTGATCGTCACACGTGTCTCCAAGTCGCAGGACATGGGCAAGCAGGTGATCGGGCAGGTGTTCGCGCAGCCGCGTGCACTGGCGGTTGCCGGCGTGGTACTGGCGGTGATGGGGCTGATTCCCGGCATGCCGAACATTGCGTTCCTGATGCTGGCGGCGGCGTGCGGAGGCGCCGCCTGGTTGATGAAACGGCGCGATGCGGAAGTGAAGGAGCAGGTCGCCAAGGCTGCCGCCGAAGCGCTGCCGGCACCGGCACCGACCGAACGGTTCGAACTGGGCTGGGAGGATGTCGCCAGCGTTGATCCGGTCGGCCTGGAAGTCGGCTACCGGCTGATCCCGCTGGTCGACAAGAACCAGGGTGGCGAGCTGATGGGGCGGATCAAATCGGTGCGCCGCAAGCTGTCGCAGGAACTCGGCTTCCTGGTGTCCGCCGTGCACATTCGCGACAACCTGGACCTGGGGCCCAATACTTACCGGATCACCTTGATGGGTGTGCCGATGGGCGAGGCCGAGGTCTATACCGAGCGCTACATGGCCATCAATCCCGGTCGCGTCCATGGCACGTTGCAAGGCGTGACCACGCGCGATCCGGCCTTTGGTCTGGAAGCGGTGTGGATCGAGAACAGTCAGCGCGACCATGCGCAAAGCCTGGGCTATACCGTGGTCGATCCGGCGACGGTGATCGCCACCCATTTGTCGCATCTGTTGCAGAACCATGCGCACGAACTGCTCAGTCACCAGGATGTCCAGCAACTGCTGGATCGTCTGGCCGCGAGCGCACCGAAGCTGGTGGAAGACCTCGTGCCCAAGCGTCTGGCGCTGGGTGTGGTGGTCAAGGTGCTACAGAACCTGCTGGCCGAGCGGGTGCCGATTCGCAATATGCGCAGCATCGTCGAGTCTTTGGCGGAGCACGCGGGGCAGAGTCAGGATCCCGGCACGTTGACGGCCTCGGTGCGGGTGGCACTGGGCCGTCAGATCGTCCAGGAAATCGCCGGTTTAGGTACTGAAATTCCCGTGCTGACGCTGGCGCCGGAGTTGGAACAGATTTTGCTCAGCTCTCTCTCGAGCAGTGGTGCTGCTGGTGCTGCCGTGGAACCGGGCCTGGCCGATCGCCTGCAACAGAGCGTGGCCGAGGCAGCTCAACGGCAGGAGGTGAGTGGCGAACCAGCCGTATTGCTGGTGCAACCGCAGTTGCGGCCATGGCTGGCAAGGTTCACTCGGCATGTGGCGCAGAACCTGCATGTGCTTGCTTACAACGAGGTGCCCGACAACCGCCGAGTAAGGCTGGTGCAGGCACTGGGCCGATGAGTGATGTGGTCGAAAGCTGGGTAACGGAGCGCGGGATGAAGCCTGAAAAAACAACGGTGACGGAACCAGCCAGGCCATGGGAGGTCGCCACTTTCGCGACGACGGGCCTGCCCTGCCGGAGCCATCCATGAAGATCAAACGATTCCTCGCCGCCGACATGCGTCAGGCCATGCGTGAGGTGCGTGCGGAACAGGGCGCCGATGCGGTGATCCTGTCGACCCGCCGCCTCGACGATGGCATCGAGATCATCGCCGCCATCGACTACGACGAAACGCTGGTTCGCGAAGCGGCACGGCACGGCGCACCGATGCCCGAACCTGCCGCCAGCCATGCTGCTGCCGAACGTCGCGCCCCGGCCGCGCCGCCGCCGATGCCGATGCCGCCAAGCGAACTGGCCATGCTGCAGCCGATCGTCGAACAAAACGTGCTCGAGGCGGCGCGGATGCGTACCGAGCTGGGTGGCCTGCGCGAGCTGCTCGAGCAGCAGCTGTCGAGCCTCGCCTGGAACGACATGGAGCGCCGCCGCCCGATGCGCGCGCGCGTGTTGCGCGACATGACCCGTCTGGGTATCGAAACGGATGTGGCACGCCAGTTGATCGAAGAATTACCCGAGCAACTGAGCGCCGATCAGGCGCGCTATCTGCCGCTGGGTCTGCTCAGCCGCAATCTGAAAGTCAGCGGACGCGATCTGGCTGAAACCGGCGGCGTCACCGCGCTGGTCGGGCCAACCGGCGTGGGCAAGACCACCACCGTCGCCAAGCTCGCCGCACGTGCGGTACTGCGTCACGGCCCAGCCAAGGTGGCGCTGGTCAGCACCGACCATTACCGCATCGGCGCCGCCGCACAGTTGGAACATTATGGGCGTCTGCTCGGCGTGCGCGTCTACTCGGCACACGATGCCGCCAGCCTGACCCAGGCGCTCGATAACTTGCGCGAGCATCACACCGTGCTGATCGACACCGCCGGCGTGGCCGGCAACGACCCGCGCCTCGAACAGCAGATGGAGGTATTGCGGCAGGTCAACGATGCCGGACGACTGCGTACCTGTCTGGTGCTGGCCGCGAACGCGCAAGCGTCGTCGCTGGACGACTCGGTGCGCGCCTACCTGCCGTTGCAGCTGCAGGCGTGCATCGTCACCAAGCTGGACGAAGCGCCGAGTCTCGGCGGTGTGCTGTCGGTGCTGATCCGTCACCGCCTGCCGCTGGACTGCACAACGGACGGGCAGCGCGTACCCGAAGACATTTGTGCTGCCGACGCGCGCGTGCTCGTGTGTCGTGCGGCACAGGTTCAACGGCGCCTGACCCCGGCAGTCGACGATGTGGAGATGGCCGAGCGATTCGGTCTTGCGGTGGCAAGTCTATGAATGGAGCAATTCCGGTGGATCAAGCTTGGGGTTTGCAGAATCTGTTTACGGCGGTGTCGCCGGTGCGTCAGCGCGATGCCGAAGTGTTGCATCAGGCATCTAGCCTCCGTGCCATGACGCCGGCACGGCGCACGACGCGCACACTGACCGTCGCGGCGGGGAAGGGTGGCGTGGGCAAGACGACGGTGGCCGTCAACCTGGCCATGGCGATGTCGATGGCCGGTCGTGACGTGATGCTGTTCGATGCCGACATGAGTGTCGCCAACGTCGATGTTCAATTGGGTCTGACGCCGCTGCGGCACGTCGGGCACATGCTCGAAGGCAACTGCACGCTGCAGGATCTGATCATCCCCGGTCCGCATGGGCTGAAGGTGATTCCTGGCGGATCGGGTGCGCGCCGGCTGGCGCAGATGTGCAATGGCGAGCATGCGGCGGTCATCCGCGCCTTCGATGATCTGATCCTGCCGCCGGAGTACCTGGTGGTGGATACCGCGGCCGGCGTATCGGACGACGTGATGATGTTCGCCGCCGCTGCCGACGACGTCATCGTCGTGGTCTGTGACGAGCCCGCATCGCTGACCGATGCCTACGCGTTGATCAAATTGCTCAGTCGGGATTTTGGGGTGCGGCGATTCCAGATCGTCGCCAACATGGTCCGTCACGCCGGCGAGGCGCGACATCTCTACGAGAAGCTGGCACGCGTCAGCGAGCGCTTCCTTGATGTCGCGCTCAGCTTCATGGGCATGGTGCCGCACGACGAGCGACTGCGACAGGCAATCAAGCGCCAGGGCGCGGTGGTCGATCTGTGGCCATCCAGTCGCTCGGCGATGGGATTTAAGCAATTGGCATGTGCTGTCGATACATGGGAAGAGCCCATGTATCCGGATCTTGGTCGGATCGCATTTTTCAGCGGTCAGAGTGTGCCGGCTACGGGGTGGTGAGAATGAGCGTCGCTTCGGAATACCTACAGCTACAACGTGCAGAGGCCGATCAACTGGTAAGGCAGCATGCGCCGCTCGTGCGTCGCATTGCCTATCACTTGATGGGGCGGTTGCCGCCAAGTGTGGATGTGGGCGATCTGGTACAGGCCGGCATGATCGGTTTGCTGGAAGCCGCGCGCAATTTCGCCACCGATCGCTCCGCGAGCTTCGAGACCTATGCGGGTATACGAATTCGTGGCGCGATGCTCGACGAATTGAGGCGTACGGACTGGACCCCGCGATCGGTGCATCGCAAGGCCCGTGAAGTCGCCGAAGTCGTGCGGAAGATCGAAAACGAAACAGGCGCGGATGCCGAAGGTGCCGAGGTGATGCGGCGATTGGGCATGAGTGTCGAGGAGTATCACCAGGTGCTTGCCGATGCGGCCAGCGCCCGATTGCTGAGTCTCACGGCGCCCGATGACGGTGACGGTGGCGAAGGCGGCGGAGCGATGGACGTCATCGACCAGAGTGGCTTGAGTCCGCAGGAGCGGATCGAGCGTAGCGGTATGCGGACGGCGTTGGCCGAGGCGATCACCACCTTGCCCGACCGCGAACAGTTGGTGATGTCGTTGTACTACGAACAGGAGTTGAACCTGAAGGAAATCGGATTGGTACTGGGCGTGACCGAGTCGCGCGTGTGTCAGATCCACGGACAGGCATTGATCAGGCTGCGTTCGCGGATGAGTTCATGGTGCGACGACGAAGACTCGTGAAGCGCTGCAGGCCGCGTGTCAGCGCAGACAGATACGAAGGAGACAGGAAGGAACAGTTACGGGTGACGAGCGGTACGGGTACACGTCATTGCATGCCGGGATTTGCGTCGCCATCGGGTTGGCGATGCCATCGGTGCTGATTCCAGGCCGCTCGCCTTTGATTTTATGTGCTGCCTCAATCGTCCAGGGCAGAACTAGCGGAGAAAATAGTTGGACAAGAATATGAAAATTCTGGTGGTCGATGATTTCTCCACCATGCGCAGGATTGTTCGCAACCTGCTCGTCGAACTCGGTTTCAGCAATCCGCTGATCCAGGAAGCCGATGATGGCGACAACGCGTTGGCGCTTCTGCGGGCCAGCGCGTTCGACATGGTCGTCACCGACTGGAACATGCCCAACATGACCGGCATCGATCTGTTGCGCGCGATTCGCGCCGAACCCAAATGGAAAGGGCTTCCGGTGCTTATGGTGACGGCGGAAAACAATCGCGAACAGATCATCGCTGCCGCTCAGGCTGGCGTGAATGGCTACATCGTCAAACCTTTCACGGCGATCACTTTGCGGGAAAAACTGGAAAAGATCTTCGAGCGGCTGGCCGCCAGCGGAGCATCCGCATGAGCGCGACCTTGCCCGATGTGACCGAGAACCTGCCGGCCGAAGTCATCGCATTGCTCAACAGCGAAGACGGCGCGGCTTTCGAGCAGGCGCTGGACAGCATGGTGCGGCAGCGCGAACAGCATCTGTTCCGCGCGCTGGGTATGCTCGCCCGTGACCTGCATGGCGCCGTGCGCCGCCTCGGTGGCGAGCTGACGTTCGAAGGCGTGCCAGACAGCATGGCCGACGCGCGCAAACATCTGGTCGAGGTGCTCGACATGAGTGCGAAGGCGGCTCATCGCAGCCTCGACTTCGCCGAGCGCATGCGTCCGGAGGCGGACGCGTTGTCCAGCAACGCCGCCGAAGTACTCGACTTCACCACCAGCAAGACCGATCCGGCCGCGGTGCTGGCATGTCAGGCGCTGGCCTTTGCCGAGCGGTGTTGCGAAGGTCTGGATGACATGGTGATGGCGCAGTCCTGGCAGGACCTGTCCGGTCAGCGCATCAAGAAAGTGGTCGTTTTCATCGAGTCGGTCGAAAAGTCTCTGCTCGAGCTGGTGCACCTGACGGGTTCGCTGGCCAGTGGTGAGGCGCCGGTGACGGTGGCCAAGGTGTTAAGCCAGGATGACGCCGATCGTCTGCTCAGCGAGTTCGGGTTCTGACGGTGCAGATGGATACATGCTGATGGATCCCTCTCTCGACAGCGAACTGCGCGACGATTTCCTGGTCGAGGCCGGTGAATTGGTATTGCGGCTGGGTGAGCAGCTGATCCAGCTGGAAACCTCGCCGCTGGATCGCGAGCTGCTCAACGCGGTGTTCCGTGTTTTCCATACGGTCAAGGGCGGCGCAGGGTTTCTTGCCATTGAACCGATGGTGCAGCTGTGCCATTGCGCGGAAGAACTGCTCAACGAGGCGCGCAATGCCACGTTGGTACTCGGTCCGGCGCAGATGGACGCGCTGCTTGAAGCACTGGATCTGCTCAACGGCATGATGGATGCGTTGATCGCCGCGACGCCGCTGACACCGCCGCCGTCGTCGCTGCTGGGTCGTTTGCGGCCCGCCGCGGCCAAGCCGGAAGCGGCCACCACCAACGTCGTGGTGAACAGCGCGGATGCCGATGCTGTCGAGCAGGCTTTCGAAGTCATGCTGGACGAAATGCGCGAACGTCAACCGGCCGTGGCGAACGCGTCCGGAGGGCATATCAACGACAACGAATTCGAAGCGTTGTTGGATAGCCTCTATGGCACAGGTGTTGCGCCGGGCGTCGATGCAGATGCCGCCCCGATGCCCTCTGGTGCCGAGAGCGGAGTGTTGTCCCGTCGCGATGACCCGATCGACGTGGATGAATTCGAAGCGCTGCTGGATAGTCTGCACGGCAAAGGCCTGGCGCCTGGCACCCCGGTAACGGATGCCACAAGCACGACGCTGGCACCTTTGGCGCCGGTGATCGTTGATGCCGCGGCGATTCAACCGACTACTGCTCAACCGACTGCTGCCAGCGCCACGTCAGCGGCGACAGCGGCCAAACCGGTAGCCGCTTCGGAAACCACGGTGCGCGTCGACACGGCGAAGCTGGATGCCTTGGTCAATCGTGCCGGCGAGCTGGTGCTGCTGCGCAATCGTCTGCTCAGCCTAGCGTCGCGCAGCGACAGCGAGCCGCTGACCCTGGCTGCCGGCGAACTGGACCGGATTTCCGATGAACTACAGACCGCCGTGCTGGGTATGCGCATGCAACCGGTGGGTCGGTTGTTTCAGCGGTTCCCGCGGATAGTGCGCGATCTTGCGCGTCAGCTCGGCAAGGATATCGAACTGATACAGGAAGGCGAGGACACCGATCTCGATCGGAGTCTGGTCGAGGCGTTGGCCGATCCACTGGTTCACCTCCTGCGCAACGCGGTCGATCACGGTCTGGAAACGCCAGTGGAACGCGAACAGGCGGGTAAATCGCGCAAAGGCACCGTGCGGCTTGCCGCCAGTCAGCGCGGCGAGCGCATCGTGATTTCAGTGAGCGATGACGGTCGCGGCATGGATCCGGAAGTGCTGCGGCGCAAAGCGCTGGAGAAAGGCGTGATCGACGCGGCACAGGCGGCGCGCCTGTCCGAAGTCGAGTGTTATGAACTGATTTTTCGGCCCGGTTTCAGCACGGCCGCCACGATTTCGGATATTTCCGGCCGCGGTGTCGGCATGGACGTGGTGAAGACGCGCGTGGCCGAACTGGGCGGCACGTTGCAGGTGCGTTCGCGTCTGGGTCATGGCAGCACGCTGGAACTGACGGTGCCGCTGACGCTGGCGATCCTGCGCGTGCTGATGGTGCGAGTAGGCGACCGATTATTCGCGTTGCCGCTGGGCAACGTCAGTGAAGTATTCGAGCTGGGGCCTGTGCAAAACCAGGCACTCGATGGTCGTCGCGTCGCGGCCCACCGTGGCCGTGCGCTGATGCTGGGTGATCTTGCTGGCTGGGCCGGGATCGACGGTGCGGCAGGCGGGCATGTGGTGGTACTGCATGTGGGTCATCTGCATCTGGGCTGTCTTGTGCATGAGGTGATCGGCCGCGAAGACGTCATGGTCAAGCCGCTGGGGCCGCTGTTCGAGGGCGTGCCCGGTGTGGCCGGCGCCACCGTCACTGGCGATGGCCGGCTCGCATTGGTGCTGGATCTGGCGGCGTTGGCCGGGGACGGCGATCGATTGCTTCCCTCTTTGAAGGTTTCCGCCTGACATGGACCTGATCAGCATCATCGGCACCATCCTGGCGTTCGCCGTACTCATCGTCGGCGCCATCCTCAAGGGTACCGACGTGTCGGCGCTGTGGAATCCGGCGGCCTTCACTATCGTTTTCGGCGGCACAATCGCCGCGATCATGCTGCACACCCAGGGCCGCGTACTCAAGCGGGCCATGGGCATGCTGGGCATGGTCTACAAGCCGCCGTCGCTGCAGCCGGCAAACCTGATCAGCCGGGTCGTCGGTTGGAGCGAAATTTCCCGCCGGCAAGGTCTGCTCGGCCTCGAGCCGCAGATCGACGCCGAACCCGACCCGTTCATCAGGAAGGGTTTGCAGATGCTGGTGGATGGCAGCGAACCGGAAGCCATTCGCAGCGTGCTGGAAGTCGAGCTGGAAACCCGCGAACACGCCGATCTGAATGCGGCAAAAGTCTATGAAAATGCGGGTGTCTATTCGCCCACGATGGGCATCATTGGTGCCGTGCTTGGCCTGATGGCCGTGATGCGCGATCTCACTGATCCAACCAAGCTCGGTCATGGCATCGCCGCGGCGTTCGTCGCCACGATTTACGGCATCAGCCTGGCCAACCTGCTGCTGCTGCCGATGGGCTCTCGTCTGAAGGCCTTGATCAACAAGCAGACCCAGGTGCGCGAGATTGTCATTGAGGGATTGGTGTCGATCGCGCAGGGTGACAACCCCCGCCAGATAGAAAGCAAGCTGCAGGGCTACCTCGTATGAGACGCAAAAAACACGAAGAACACGTCAACACCGAAGCCTGGGTGATCCCCTATGCGGATCTGCTCACCTTGCTGCTCGCGCTGTTCGTGGTGCTGTACGCCATGTCGAGCGTCAATACGACCAAATACCGGGCGCTGGCACAATCGATTTCCGAAGCATTCAATGGTTCGCGGCAGGTGATCCGGCCGATACAGCCGAACAATCCGCAGTCGAGCATGTCGATGCCCGCATCGGTACCGTCGCCCACGCCCAGTGCACCGCTGGCGCGGATGCTGCTGCCGATACCGGCGCACCCGATGGTGATTCCGATCAAGGAGCGGGCGCAGGCGGGGCAAGACAAATCCAGCAGCGAACAGCAGGATCTGGAACGCATCCGCAATCAAGTCGAGCGCGCGTTGCAGCCGCTTATCGACAAGAACATGGTGGTCGTCAGGCGCACCACCAACTGGCTGGAAATCGAGATTCGCACCGACATCCTGTTTCCCAGCGGAGTCGCCGCGCTGTCACCGTCGGCCAACCAGGTGCTGACCAATCTGGGCGAGATCCTTGCGCCTTTCGCCAATCCGTTGCGGGTCGAGGGTTATACCGATGACGTGCCGATCAATACGGCGCTGTATCCGTCCAACTGGGAGTTGTCCGCTGCGCGTGCGGCGAGCGTGGCGCGGCTGTTTGCCGATCATGGCGTTGATCCGGATCGACTCGGCATCGTTGGCTGGGGTCAGTACCACCCATCGGCCGACAACGTCAGTCAGGACGGGCGCAACCGCAATCGTCGCGTCCTGGTGGTCGTATTGAGCAATCGTGCCGCACCGACGCGCTTCTACAACAACAGCGATCAGATCAATCACACGGCCGACACCGATCCGAATGTTCCGGATGGCCGATCATCGATTCCCGAGGCAACCTCACCACCGTCGACCTCGCCGTTGCCCACTGCCGTCGTGGCGAAAGCCGCGGCCCGGCCGGTTGAGCCGGTCGTCGTGGCCGGACCGATCACGGCGCTGCCGCAGGCGACGATCGAGGCGAGCGGACCGACCATGGCAACGGCGCCGCATCTGGTCATGCCGGACGCGAAGAACTGAAACGTGGAGATCTGGGCCATCGCCAATCAGAAGGGCGGGGTGGGCAAGACCACCACGACCGCTGCGCTGGGTGCCTTGCTCGCCGAGGAGGGTATGCGCGTGCTGCTGGTGGATCTGGATCCGCATGCATCGTTAAGCGGTTATTTCTCGCTGGAAGACCTCAGCGGCATGGGTAGCGTGTATGAGCTGTTCCGCGAACATAATCCGCCGATGATCGCCAGCCTTGCCCGCAACACTGGGCATCGGGGCCTGTGGCTGTTGCCAGCAGCGGCACCGATGGCGACGCTGGATCGCCAGCTGGCCGGACGGCAGGGCACCGGGCGTATTCTCGCCAACGCCCTGACCATGCTGGACAACGTATACGACTACGTCTTGCTCGATTGTCCGCCGACGCTCGGCCTGTTGATGATCAACGCGCTGGCGGCAGCGCAGCGGCTGTTGATGCCCACGCAAACCGAGACACTCGCCCTGGATGGACTCGAGCGCATGCAGCGCAGCATGCAGATGATCGAGCGTTCGATGGGGCGCGTACTGCCGCGCTGGATCGTGCCCACCATGTACGACACCAGCACGCTGCACGGCCGGATTTCGCTGATGACCCTGCGGGAGCGCTACCGACATGCGGTGACCCGGCAGGTGATTGCAGCGGATCCGCAGATCTGCGAAGCGGCCGAGCATGGCCAACCACTGACATGTTGGCCGGCGGCCCGGCAAAGCACCGACAGCTATCGCGCCCTGCTGCGCGAACTGCTCGGTGCTGGACACCAAGTCAGCGAGGTTTCGGCATGAATGGCGACACGTTACCTGCTTTCCAGGCCATCGACGATTATCTGGACGACCTGCTCAGCGATGTATCGATGCCTTCGCCCGTCGCCACGACGGAAGAGGATGAGTCATGGCCGCCGCGATCGAGCGGCTATCTCATGTGCACGGCTGCCAACGTACTCGTGGCCGTGCCGATGAGTCAGGTCGCGGACATCCTGCTGGCGCCGCCAGATCACGGCGATGAGTTGCATGCAGACGATGGCAGCACGAGCCGACGTGTGCGCATAGTCGACCTCAGTCGCATTCTCGCGGACGATCTGCACGAGCCGGCTGCCAACATGCTGGTCGTGCTCAGTGGCTGGCGCTGGGCCGTGGCTTGTCGCAGTACCGAGGAAGAGACCTCGCGCATCGCCAGCGCTGATATCGACTGGCGCGTAGCACGCTCTGAACGCACCCGCCGGCCGTGGCTCGGTGGCATGTACAAGAGTGGCCGCTGCGTGGTGCTTGATGTCGTCGCACTTCTGGATATGCTGGATCGAGATCACCGGGGTAACGCAAGCGCATGAATCATCTTTCCCACGCCGACGCGATCGCGCGGCAGGCTTGGCTGGGCTTCCATCTGGATGGACAGCACTACGCTGCACCGCTGAGTCACGTCAGTGAAGTCATTCACGATCATGCGCCCACGCCCGTCCCCGGTGCGGCGGACGATCTGCTGGGTATCTGTCAGCTGCGCGGCAACATCGTGCCCGTGATCGACGGCCGGCGTCGCCTCGGCCTGCGCACGACGCCCCTGGGTGATACCGAGGCCGTGCGCATCGTGGTGTTTGCGCATGAAGGTCATCGGGTTGGTTTCAGAGTCGATGCGGTCGGCGACATCCTGCGACCGGAGGCTGGTGCGATCGAGGCACCGCCGCCCACGCGGTCGGGGCATATCGACGATCCGGTGCAGGCCGTACTCGCCTGGCAAGGTGGCTTCGTCGCGCTGCTTGATGTGGCGCGACTGTGTCGGCTTGCCCCGGAGTCGCAACGTGTGGCTTGAAGTAGGGTTGTCGATTGTGCTGTTGCTGTTGCAAGCCGGCGCTCTTGCGTTGCTCTGGTATCAGGGGCGCCGCCTGCGGCGCGACCTCATCACTCAGGCCAATACCGGCGGTGGCGTGCCCGCGTTATTGATCACGAGCACGCTCAGCAAGATCGAGCATCGCCTGGACGCTTTGGACGAACGCCTGCGATGGCTTGATGAGCAGAGCCGCCGTACCGCCAGCCCGTTACCACTTCCGGCGGCACCGGCATCCGGTGTACATGCTCACCCCCCAGCCACGCACAACTACGAGCTGGCCCAGCAGTTGGCCCGTGAAGGGTGTGAGCTGAAGGTTTTGATGGAGCGCTGCGGCCTGTCGCGCAACGAAGCAGAACTGGTCCAACGGCTCTACGCGGGTCGCAGCTGACGGTGAACGGCAACGTCAGCTGCATTGCCATGCGGATCACGCCAGGCGCCGCGGCTCAGCTTTCGGTCGAGGCTGCATAGACACTGGCCAGTACCGCGGCGGCCGCATTGTAGAGTAGCGGCGGCACATCCTTGCTCATGCGCAGCGAGGTCAGCAGGGCCGCGATCTGTGCATCGTGATGCAGCGATAAACCCAGCGCACGGGCGCGCCCGAGCAGCGCTTCGAGTTCGTCCGGATTGAGACTTGCTGGTGTCGGTTGGGCATCGGTGCCGCCGGACAAGCGGAGCACCACTTTGCGTTGCGGTGGCGGCAGCAGCGGCTGGCTCATGCGGTGGCCTTGAGAAACACGGCACTGCGACTGGCACCTGCCTGCGGCAGACCGGTCTGGCAGCTCAACTGGTCCAGACTCAGGCCGCTGGCGGCAAGCCGCGAACGCAGGTCGTCGAACTGCTGTTCCAGTCGTGCGGTGCTCTCGCGCTGCTGAGCCCATAGCCGAACGGACAGGTGCAGGCCGCGCAACACGAGTTCGCCCTGTACCGGTCCCAGCGATGGCAGATCGAGCGCGAAGCCAAGCGTCCAGTGCTGGTCCTGCTCGCCATCCTTGTTGTGCTGTTCGAGCCGTACCTGAAGTACATCGGCACCTTGTTGCCCCTGCACCGGAATCTCGATCATCCAGGCGGGAACCTTGCTGGCCTCCAGCTGTGCCACCTCCAGCCGGGCCAGCGCGGCTTGTACATCGGAACGCAAACGCGGCAGGAAGCTGGCTGCCTCACTGCTCTCGGCCAGCTCAGGCGGCAAGGCCAGACGACCTTGCGGAGTCATTCCGCGCGACTGCAGCGGTGGTGCGACGTTGATGTCGTTGCCATCGCGCAGTGATGGCTGACCGTCCAACGCGGTGAGCAGACGCAGCAGCGCACCTTTCCAATCGTCCTGGCCGATGCTCGCATCATCGCCGCCCGGCTGGGCAAGCTGCGATTCCAGAAACAGACCGCTGCGTTCGATGGCCTGGCGCAGTCCATCACCGGTCGCCAATTCTTCCGGATTGCTCATGCTGTGTTCGAGCAAGGCCAGCGCGTTACGCACATAGGCGGGAAGCTGGCGCAAGACCGGCCATTGCGCCAGCGCCGTGACCGTGGCCAGCAACGGGGCGTAGCCGTTTTGTTGCGGCAGTCGTTCGCGCATGGCCTGATTGACGCTGGTATCGGTGGTGACCTGTGCGCCGATGATCTCCAGTAGTGGCTGCGGACCCAGGCTGAGCACGCGCACCTGGAATTGCGACGGTAGCTGGGTGCCGGGCGCTTCGGCTTCCACCGTCAGCGCACCGATCTGCATGACGAGCAGGCCTTGGTCGGTCAAACCAAGCGGCCGCGCGGACAGCACGCTGCCGATCCGCCAACCTTCGGCGCTGGCACCGGCAGCAGCACCAAGCCAGGTCAGTGCGGCAACGCTAGTTGGTTGGATGATCACGCGCGGCTCCTCCGCCAGTGATCGCGTCAAGTCTCTATCTCCCCGCGATCGTCAAGAAATATCGACCGATTGAGCAAGAACTTGAGGCCTCACGCAAGCGGAGCGTGCAGACCGGCCTAAAGCTGTCGCCGTGCTGGCCGATAAGTCCCATGAGAGACAGATCCGGCGAGGTTGGACGTATGGGCAGCGGCAGCAAAAACGGGGCGGCAGGCAAGGGTGCGACGACGATCAGGCTGCCTGCCGATTGCCGCATGGCCGAACTGCCGGCGCTGCGGGAGCAGTGTCTGGCGACGTCATCGAGCACGCTGGATGCGACTGCCGTGGAGCGCGTCGATACGGCTGCGCTGCAACTGCTGGTGGCATTTCATCGTGACGCTCTGGCGCGTGGCGGAAAGATTACCTGGGCTGGCGTGAGCACACCGTTGCGTGAGGCGGCGGAACGGCTTGGTCTGACAAAGGCGTTGGCATTGCCGGCATCGCTGCCGGCCTGAACTTGAGGATGGACGATGGCAAAGATTCTTGCAGTAGACGATTCGGCTTCGATGCGCGGCATGGTGGCATTTACCCTGCGTGGTGCCGGGCATGAGGTGAGCGAAGCGGAGAACGGGCAGCTCGCGCTGGATACGGCGCGCGGCGCGCGCTTCGATCTGGTGCTGGCCGACGTCAACATGCCGGTGATGGATGGCCTCAGCATGGTCCGGGAATTGCGCGTGCTGCCCGAGTACAAGGGCGTGCCGATCCTGATGCTGACGACCGAATCAAACACCGAAAAGAAAATGGAAGGCAAGGCCGCGGGCGCCACCGGTTGGCTGGTCAAGCCCTTCGATCCAGAGCAATTGCTGGCGACAGTTCGCCGCGTTCTCGGTTAAGCAGGAACATCCATGAGTACGGTCAGCCTGGCTCAGTTCCACCAAGTCTTTTTCGAAGAAAGCCTGGAAGGCCTGGATGCCATGGAAGCCGCGCTGCTCGCGCTGGACCAGGGCGACAGCGACGCGGAATTGATACATCGGATTTTTCGCGCTGCCCATTCGATCAAGGGTGGCGCGGCAACCTTCGGTTTTCCGGAGATGGCGGCGTTCACCCATGAGGCCGAATCGCTGCTCGACGAATTGCGCGACGGGCGCCGTGCGACCGACGGGACAATCATCGAGCTGCTGTTGCGAACGGTGGATTGTCTGCGCGGCATGTTCGATCGCGCCCAGGCCGGGCAACCGCTGGCCGACGCGGAGAGTGAAAATCTTCGCCAGCAACTGGCGGCGGCAGTCGGCCGCATGGTAGTTGCGATGGCGGGACAAGGCACGGTCGGAGCGCTGGCCACGAGCGGATGGATCATCCAGTTTCGGCCGCACCTTGGCATGCTGGCCGGTGGCAATGACCCATTGCGTCTGCTGCGCGAACTGGCCGAGCTGGGCATGCTGTCCGTCGAGGCACAGCTCGATCGCGTGCCCACACTG
Organism: Rhodanobacter sp. MP1X3; assembly: GCF_014207165.1. Lineage (NCBI taxonomy): Bacteria > Pseudomonadati > Pseudomonadota > Gammaproteobacteria > Lysobacterales > Rhodanobacteraceae > Rhodanobacter > Rhodanobacter sp. MP1X3. The sequence goes on from NZ_JACHCO010000001.1 coordinate 428,643, forward strand.
GACGTGCTCGATCCTGCCGAATGTCATCTGGGCTGGCGCATTGAATTGGCTGGTGCGGTTACCCGGGATGCCATCGCGTCGGTCTTCGAATGGGTCGAGGGCGAATGTGATCTCAGCATTGAACCCATGAGCGTCGCGGCGAACTCGGTCGAGCCGGGTTCGGCAGTCGGTACGCTGGACAAGGGCATCGACGTTGTACCCGCGCCGGTCATGCAGAGCATCGCGCCGAAAAATGCCGCGGCTGGCAGCAATGACGCCGGCTCGGTTCGTGTCGGCATCGACAAGATCGACAGCCTGATCGATCTGGTCGGGGAGCTGGTGATCACCCAGGCGATGCTCGATCAATTTCGTGAGGACTTCGATCCGACACGACTGGCACTCCTTCAGCAAGGCCTCGCGCAACTGGCCCGGCACACGCGCACGCTACAGGAAAGCGTGATGGGCATTCGCATGTTGCCGATCGGCTCGGTCTTCAACCGTTTTCCGCGACTGGTGCGCGATCTGAGCCAGAAACTGGGCAAGCAAGTGAAGCTGGAGATGGTCGGCGAGAACACCGAGCTGGACAAGACCGTGCTCGAAAAAATCGGCGACCCGCTGGTGCATCTGGTGCGCAACGCCATCGATCATGGTCTGGAAACTCCGGAAAAACGTCGCGCGGCGGGCAAGCAGGAAAGCGGTACGTTGCGACTGGAGGCGTTCCATCGCGGTGGTTCGATCGTGGTGGAAATCGTCGATGACGGTGCCGGCCTCAACCGTGAGGCCATCGTGGCCAAGGCCGTGCAGAAGGGCCTGATTCCGACCGGTGAGAATCTTTCCGACGATGCCGTCAACGAGCTGATTTTCCAGCCGGGTTTTTCCACGGCAGCGACCACGACTGACCTGTCGGGACGCGGCGTCGGCATGGACGTGGTACGCCGCAACGTCGTGGATCTGGGTGGCAACGTCGCCATCACGAGTCATCCGGGCCGTGGCACGACCTTCACCATCACATTGCCGCTGACGCTGGCGATCATTGACGGTTTGAGTGCGGCGGTCGGCAACGAGTGCTACATCGTGCCGTTGGTGTCGATCGTCGAGTCAGTTCAACTGCGTGCCGATGCGGTGCGCAGCGTGATCGGCGGTGGCGAATTGTTCCGCTTTCGCGACGCCTATCTGCCGATCGTGCGCCTGCATGAGCAGTTCGGTTGTGTCGGCGCAAGACAGCACATCGAGGACGGTCTGGTGATTGTGGTCGAAGCCGACACCGGTCGGGTGGGCCTGTTCATCGACGAGCTCATTGGTCAGCAGCAGGCCGTGGTCAAGTCATTGGAGGCGAACTATCGCCGCGTCGAAGGTATTTCGGGCGCGACGGTCCTGGCGGATGGTTCCGTGGCGTTGATCATCGATGTCGCAGGACTGGTACGCATGCAATCCCGCCGTAGAGCGGCGTAATACGCGCTGGCGTACAGCTCGCCGCTCAAGCCTGCCCCGTGCTGGCCGATACGTTACCTAGCGCCTGACCTTCGTTATCTGGAATGCCCATGAGTCAGTCATTTTCCGACGTCAATGCCACAACGCAGTACCTCACCGTCAACCTCGCCCAGGAGGAATACGGTATCGACATCCTGGCCGTACGCGAGATCCGTGGCTGGACGCCGGTGACACGTATCCCGCAAGCACCGCATTACGTGCTCGGCGTACTGAATCTGCGCGGCGCGATCGTGCCGGTGCTGGATCTGCGGCTGCGCTTCGGCCTGAGCCGCGAGGACTACAACGCCACCACAGTGACGGTGGTCGTCACGGTCGCCGGCCGGTTGTTCGGCATCGTCGTGGATGCGGTATCCGATGTCCTGGACGTCGAAAACAGTCATCTGCGTCCGGTACCTGACATGGGTACCGCGGTGGACACCGAATACTTGAAGGGACTGACCTCGATCGGCGAGCGGATGGTCTTGCTTCTCGACGCGGACAAATTATTGCAGCCGCAAGATGCGCAGATATTGGATACCGCGCTGAACGCGGTTGGTGATGTAAAGGCCGTGGCCTGACAGGAATGAAGATGAAAATGCCCTCGTTCAAATTGAAGTTTTCTTCGCTCGGCCTCCGCGCTCGCCTGTTTGGGCTGGTCGGCATGCTCGGCGTGATGTTGTTGGCAGGTGCAGCGATCGGCCTGGTATCGATGGCCCGCCAGAACGAAGGTACGCGCCAGATCTACGAAGGTGAGATGGCGCCGGCGCAGATGGTCGGCAATATCCGCACTGACTCGTTGAAGGCATTCATCGTGCTCGGCGAGGCCGCGACCATGGTCGGCAAAGCGGATCAGGTCAAGCAGAAGCTCACGGAATACACGCGTTATCAGAACGAACTGCTCGATCTGAAAAAGCAGTTCTCGGCGCTGCCGATGAGTCCGGCGGTCACGGCGGCGTTCAAAGACTACGTTTCGACCGATAAAGACTACGAGCAGGCCAAGGGTGACGTGCTCGATGCGCTGAAGCAGAACGACACATCGGTGGCCGATCTGCTGCAGATGGAGGTGCGGCCGCTACTGATGCAGCGCCAGGAGGCGTTGGGCAAGTTGGGCGACGCACAGCGCATCGAAGCTTCAACCATTTTCCATGCGCAGGTGACCAGCTATGAGCGTATCCGGATGGTTACGGTGATCGCCTTGGTGATCGGCCTGCTGTTCGCCTTGTTGCGCTCCACCGTGCTGGTTCGCTCTATCGTCAATGCGTTGAACTACGCGATCAAGCTGGCCGACGAAATAGCGGAAGGCAAGCTCGGGCATGACATCCAGGTACGCGGCACCGACGAGCTCTCGCGTCTGCTGGCTGCCCTGCGCGCGATGGACAAGCGACTGGTGGATATCGTCAGCGACGTCCGTCACGGCTCTGACGAAGTCAGCACGGCCGCGCAACAGATCGCCCGCGGCAACGACGATCTGAGCCAGCGCACACAGGAACAGGCTTCGAGTCTTGAGGAAACGGCATCGTCGATGGAGGAAATGACCTCGACCGTGAAGCAGAATGCGGAGAACGCCAGTCACGCCAACCAGCTGGCCCGAGGTGCCCGCGAACAGGCCGAGCGTGGCGGCGAAGTGGTGTCGCAGGCGGTCACCGCGATGCGCGAGATCAACAGTTCCAGCCGCAAGATTTCCGACATCGTGAGCCTGATCGATGAGATCGCGTTCCAGACTAACCTGCTCGCGCTCAATGCGGCGGTGGAAGCGGCACGCGCCGGCGAACAGGGTCGTGGCTTCGCTGTGGTTGCCACCGAGGTGCGCCATCTGGCCCAGCGCAGCGCCGGTGCAGCCAAGGAGATCAAGTTGCTGATCAGCGATAGCGCCGACAAGGTCAAGGCGGGTTCGGAGCTGGTCGATCAGTCTGGCAAGGCACTCTCTGAAATCGTCGACAGTGTGAAGAAAGTGACCGATATCGTCGCCGAGATTGCCGCGGCCAGTCAGGAACAGTCGGCCGGCATCGACCAGGTCAACAACGCCGTATCGCAGATGGACGAAATGACCCAGCAGAACGCTGCACTGGTCGAGGAGGCTTCGGCCGCTGCACGTGCCATGCACGAGCAGGCAAGCGAACTGACGCGCCAGGTCGGGTTCTTCCAGGTGGCTGGTGACGCCGCCGTGGCCGGCGTGGCTCCGCGTGCGAAGAACAGCGTGGCGGAGATCGAAGCCCAGGCAGTGTTCGCCGCCGTGCGCAAGACCGCACCCAGAGTCGTGAGTCACCGTGCAATGGAAACCGCTGACAGCGGAGCGTGGAAGGAATTCTGACGCCATGTCTGCACCTACGATGCTCGACGATGCCAGCGTGACGTCAACCGCAGTCAATGGTTTCACGCTTGGCGACAGCGACTTCGCGTTTCTGTGCAGTTTCGTCTACAAGCACTGCGGCATCGTGTTGGGGGAGCACAAGCGTCAGCTGGTACAGGGACGGCTGGCTCGGCGGCTTCGCGCGCTCAAACTGTCTGGCTTCGATGCGTATGTCGAGTTGCTGCGCTGCGATCCGCAGAGCGAGCTGGGCGAGTTGGCCAGCGCGATCAGCACGAACGTCACCTCGTTCTTTCGCGAGATGCATCATTACGATCTGCTGATCGACGAATTGTTGCCGCGCTGGCTGGAGGCCAAGCGCAATGGCGGCAGGTTGCGTATCTGGTCGGCTGGCTGCTCCACCGGGGAAGAACCCTATGCGCTGGCGATGGTGCTGGCGGAAGCTCTGGAGCGCAGCGGCAGCCGTGTCGATGCGCGTATCCTGGCCACCGATCTTTCGCCGCAAGCACTCGATGTCGCGCGTCGTGGCGAATATCCGCTGGACCGCCTGGGCGGCGTCAGTGAAGCGCGTCGCAGTCGCTGGTTTCTTCGCGGCGAAGGTGCCTATGAAGGCCTTGCCCGCGTCCATCCGCGTTTACGCGAACTGGTCAGTATCCAGCCGCTCAACCTGCTGCATGGATGGCCGATGCGCGGCCCGTTCGATGCGATTTTCTGCCGCAATGTGGTGATCTATTTCGACAAGCCGACCAAGCACAAATTATTCGAGCGTTACGCCGATCTGCTCGATCAGGGCGGTTATCTTTTCCTCGGTCATTCCGAGTCGATGTATGGGCTCAGCGACGCGTTCGACCTGGTCGGCCGGACCGTCTACCGGAAGCATGCGGCATGAATGCCTTTGCGTCTGGGCTGGCGGCACTGGCAGCCGTACCGGCGGTGATCCCCGGCTTTGAACACATGCGCCGGTTCTGGGATCCCGGTCACGGCTGCATGACGGTCAAGGTCTTGCCCGGCGAGTTCTACGTGAGCGCGCAGGAAGAAATGATTTCCACCGTACTCGGATCGTGTATTTCGGCCTGCGTCCGCGACCGGCAGCGGCAGATCGGCGGGATGAATCATTTCATGCTGCCGGAGCCGCTGGGCGATCGCGACAGCTGGTCATCGGCGGTTGGGCGCGCAGCGCGCTACGGCAATGACGCCATGGAGCAATTGATCAACGCCATCCTCAAGGCCGGCGGACGCCGGGAGGATCTGGGGGTGAAGGTCTTCGGCGGCGGTCGTGTGTTGGCGCAGATGACCGATGTGGGGCAACGCAATATCGCTTTCATCAAGCGCTACCTTGCGGCAGAAGGTCTGGAGTTACTGGCTGCCGATGTCGGCGATATCTACCCGCGCCAGGTGCAGTTCTTTCCGGCCAGCGGACGGGTGCGCGTACGACAGCTGCGTGCGGTGCGCGACGTGGCGGTGACCGATCGCGAACAACATTACCTCAAGCGTTTGGCAAATGATCCGATAAAGGGTGAGGTGGAATTGTTTTAGCTGGAATTCGGCGAGCAAGCGGCAGGCGCCGATAGCGCATCAACGATGTTTGCATGTTCCTCCGGCGCAGTTTCCATCCATACATGACGAGAACAGTAGCAATGGAAAAAGTGCGCGTCCTGGTAATCGACGACTCCGCTCTGGTGAGGAAGTTGCTGTCGGCCATGCTCGATTCCGATCCCGGCATCGAGGTGGTTGGCGTGGCTGCTGATCCGCTGATCGCACGTGACAAGATCAAGCTGCTCAATCCCGATGTGCTCACGCTCGACGTGGAAATGCCGCGCATGGACGGGCTGACCTTTCTGGAAAACCTCATGCGCTTGCGGCCGATGCCGGTCGTGATGGTTTCTTCGCTGACCGAACGTGGTGCCGAGGTCACGTTGCGCGCGCTGGAACTGGGCGCGGTGGACTTTTTCACCAAACCATCGAGCGATCTGGCCAATAGTTTTGCCGAAAGTGCCCAGGACATCTGCGCCAAGGTGAAGTTGGCCGCTCTCTCGAAGCCGCGCGCATACACCGCTGTGCAGAAGCTGGATGTGCCACCCCGACTTTCGGCCGATGCCGTGTTGCCGCGCATGCCGTCACCGGGAACCCGTGGCAATGGCAGGATCATCGCCATCGGCGCATCCACGGGTGGCACCGAGGCGATCCGCGTGCTGCTTGCGGCGATGCCGCCCGATGCACCGCCTATCGTCATCACGCAGCATATTCCGGCAGCCTTCAGCGGTCCGTTCGCCGCGCGCGTGGATCACTGTTCGGCGATGCGGGTATGCGAAGCGCGCGATGGTCAGCCGATCCAGCCAGGTCATGCGTACATCGCGCCGGGTAGCCAGCATCTGTTGGTGATGTGGGACGGTGCCAAACACGTTTGCCGGCTCCATGACGGTCCACAGGTCAATCGCCACAAGCCCAGCGTCGACGTGCTGTTCCGCTCCATGGCGGCAAATGTCGGTGCGTCGACGGTTGCCGTGTTGCTGACGGGCATGGGCGATGACGGTGCCCGCGGATTGCTCGAGTTGCGCGATGGCGGCGCACCGACGCTGGTGCAGGACGAGGCCACGTCGGTGGTGTGGGGCATGCCTGGCGCGGCCTGGAAGATGGGGGCGGCCGACGAAATGCTGCCTCTGGAACGTATTGCTGCGCGATTGCTCGCGCTGGCTCAACAACCCATCGCCGGCGCGTTGCGCGTCGTCTCCTGAAGCATCGGAATTCCTCATGTCAGTGCCTAGCGCAAAGTCCGTTCCACGTCCTGTCGTCGGCATTGCTGCCAGCGCGGTGGCGTTCCTTCTGTGCCTGTTCTGGCATCCGCTATGGCTGGCGCCGTCGCTGACAATCGCTATCGGTGCGCTGTGGTTCAACGAATACCGGCAACTTGCCAGTGTGACCGCCATGCCAGAAGCCGCGCCCACGGTCGACAGCACGCCGGTACGAGAGGCGCTCGAAGATGTGCGGGGTGCCTTGGTCGATGAGTTGGGTCACGCTTCGCGCGAACTGCACCAGGCGCTCGATCTGTTGCGCGACGCGGTCTCCGAGCTTGGTGGCGGATTCGATGGCCTGTCGCACAAGACTGGCCTGCAGCAGTCGCTGCTCAAACAGATCATCGACGTCCAGAATGGCGGTGTTTCGGTGCAGGATTTCGCCGCGCGTACCAGTGATCTGCTGGAGCATTTCGTCGGGCTGATCGTGCAGCTGTCGCGCGAAAGCCTGCGCATCGTCTATCGCATCGACGGCATGTCGAAGGAAATGGACGCTGTGTTCGCGCTGCTTAAAAACGTCAACACCATTGCTGAAGAGACCAACCTGCTGGCCCTGAATGCTGCCATCGAGGCGGCGCGTGCCGGCGAGGCTGGCCGCGGCTTCGCGGTGGTCGCCGGGGAAATTCGCAACCTGGCCAGCAACTCCAATCAATTCAACGAACAGATTGGCAGCCATGTCGAGCGTGCGCGGACGGCGATGGATCAGGTGCGCGGCTTGATTGGTGCGCTCGCTTCGCAGGATCTCAATGTTGCGTTGTCGGCCAAGGGTGGCATCGACGCCATGATGGCGCATGTCACCGAGAGCGATGCGCGTACCAATGCCGTGGCCGACCAGGTGGTAGAGATCAATCGCGGCCTGAGCAACGACGTATCCACCACGATCCGCTCGCTGCAGTTCGAGGATATTCTCAGCCAGCTGCTCAACCAGACCCGCACGCGCCTGGTCGAACTGCAGGGGGTCGCCGCTGAAACCACTCGCGACATCGAAGAGATTGCATGCGGTCCGATCGACGCCGGTGCGCTGGAAGAGCGGGCGCAAAGGGTGCGTACCCGACTGGCCCTGCAGCGTGAAAAAGCGCGCCTGCGTTCACGTGGTCCTGCCTTGCAGAGCACGATGGATGCCGGCGAAATCGAACTGTTCTAAAGGAAGGCAACGCCATGCATCTCAACATACATCACGACACCGAGCAGGATTGCCTGACCCTGCAGTTTGGCGAGCATTTCGACTTCACCGTGCATCGTGCGTTTCACGATGCCTGCCTGGGCGATCGCAAGCCGGCACGCAGTTACATTATGGATCTGGCGGATGTCGGCAGCATGGACAGTTCTGCTCTCGGCATGCTGCTTCTGCTGCGCGAACATGCCGGTGGCGATCGTGCCGAGATTCGTATCGTCAATGCCGGGTCGGCTCTGCGCGGCACCTTGCGTGTGGCGGGCTTCGACAAGTTGTTTGTCTTGCATTGAAACGAGGAACGCCTGCAGGAGCGTCTATTGCGTTTGACATCTGGCGGGGCGTTGGCTGGCATGGAGCACGCCGTTCACTACCTCGGCATTGTCCAAGTGGCGAATACTGTTGGTGCACCTGCATGGAACTTGAGAAGGATGTGTCGAAACTGAAGTCAGTGCCGGGGAGAAACAGGTAATTTCAAATACCCGTCGAACGGGTGAGCTCGTATAAGGCCGTTGTGCGGATCGCCAAACACCGCCAGCGCCAATCTTTCGATCAGCGCTGGATCAGTACCTGTTGAACCGACGAATCACGTATTGCCGCGGCGTCACTGCGACGCAGATTGAATAAACCGGCGTGCCAACAGTTACCAGGTGCGCACATCCGTGATGGCTGCCGAGTACGTCTGCATGTCGGGCTGGTAACGCAGCAGCCTGCCCAGGTCGAAGTCGACGGACTGGCCCGGTGCGATATTGGTGGTGCCGCCAGGCCAGCCCTGTTTGGTCGCCAGCACGGTACCGCTGCCATCTTTGGCATCGACGCGGACTTGCGCAGCGGCGGCCGTGGCGCAATGGTTGACTAATTTACCCTTGAGGCTCAGACGTATGGCACCACCGGCACCGGTCGCACCTGCCTTGAACTCCTCGATCGAGAAATCAGTGGCCGAGCAAGTTGCGTGGGCAGTCAGGGGTGCCAACAGCAAGAGGGTTGCGGCAAGTAGATGTTTCATGAGTCGATCCTTTCGTTGCAGATATTTTCTAAACAGCGTCGTCAGAATCGTTATCGACCTTGCCGACCCAAACTTTAGGGTTTGGTCTGCTTGCATGGACGGGATTTTCTTGCGCGCGGTGGCAGCCGTGTCTGTTTTGTATTTCAGCTAAGCGTCCGAAGATCTTTGCGAGCCATGAGCAGCGAAAAGCTAGCGTGCCAGTTACGCCATTGAGTTTGGCCGTGCCGTGATAGATCCAGTCTTCCGGGTTGTGGGTTAGACGCGGCAGGACGACGAGCGGGTGATCAGTCCGCCAGTAAGTCAGAAGAAAAGATTTGGCGGGCATGGGTTGTGGCAGGCAGGCTGGCGCACCAGTTCACTGCATGCCTCACTGGTGGCCCGGCGCTTTTCCCACCTGTCATCACTGATTCGCTGCGGCAGAAACCTGCCTGGACTATCGCCATCAGGAAATTGAGATTCGTGAAAGACGCGCAAATTCATGCGAATCAATGCATTACCTTTGGCATAGCGCCAAGATAGTCAAAGCTGTCTAGGCTACTATTCTCCTTCTAAAGCAAATCTCGCTCGGCATATGGCGCCGTATGCCGTGTGCGTGACCGATGGAATACAACGCCGATGTGGATCGTCAGAATTGCGCTAGAGCGCCCGCTCACTTTTATCGTCTTGGCGCTGTTGTTGCTGATTCTTGGGCCACTCGCTGTTCTGCGTACACCGACCGACATTTTTCCCAATATCAACATCCCCGTCGTGTCGGTGGTCTGGCAGTACACCGGTCTGCCGGCCGATGACATGAACAATCGCATCGTGACGGGTTTCGAGCGTTCGCTCACCACCACGGTCAACGATGTCGAGCACACTGAAACGCAATCATTGAACGGCGTCGGGCTGGTAAAAGTGTTTTTCCAGCCGAACGTCAACGTCGATATGGCGATTGCGCAGATCACGGCGATTGCGCAAGTCGCTGTCAAATCCATGCCGCAGGGCACGACACCACCGCTGGTCATTGTCTATAACGCATCGACTGTTCCGATCCTGCAGTTTGCCTTGTCGTCAAAGGAACTATCCGAGTCGACGATCTTTGACGACGCCAACCAGATCGTGCGTACCTTTGTTACTTCAGTGCGTGGTGCAGCAACACCCTATCCGTACGGCGGCAAGCAGCGTCAGATCCAGGTGGATCTCAATCCGCAAGCGCTTCTGTCGCATGGGCTGGCACCCAGCGATGTCGTCGCGGCGATCGGCGCGCAGAATTTGATTCTGCCGGCCGGCACCGAGAAAGTCGGGGATATCGAGTACAGCGTGCGACTGAATGGCAGTCCGCAGCAGATCAGTGATCTGAACAACGCACCCATTCACACCGTCAATGGCATCACCACCTACATTCGTGATGTTGCGCTGGTGCATGACGGCTCTCCGCCGCAAACCAATATCGTGCGTGTGAACGGGCAACGCGCCGTTCTGATGTCGATTCTGAAAATCGGTGATGCTTCCACGCTCGATATTGTCGACACACTGCGAAATATGCTGCCGCGTATTCGTGCGGCAATCCCCCCCAATCTGCAAATCAGCCCTATTTCGGATCAGTCGCTCTTTGTCCGCGCCGCTGTTTCTGGCGTCATTCGTGAGGGCGTTATCGCCGCGGCATTGACGGGTCTGATGATTCTGCTGTTCCTCGGATCGTGGCGCTCTACGCTGATCATTGCGATTTCCATTCCGCTATCGATCCTCGCCTCGATCATCACGCTTTCCGCCTTGGGCGAAACGATCAACATCATGACGCTGGGTGGTCTGGCGCTGGCCGTCGGTATCCTGGTCGACGATGCCACCGTCACGATCGAAAATATCAATTCGCATCTGGAGGAGGGCAAGGAGGTCTACGACGCCATTCTGGAAGGCGCGCACCAGATCGCTGTGCCGGCACTGGTCTCGACGCTATCCATCTGTATCGTTTTTGTCCCGATCTTCTTCCTGGGCGGCGTAGCCAAGTATCTGTTCGCGCCGCTGGCCGAAGCGGTGGTGTTCGCGATGCTGGCGTCGTATGTGCTGTCGCGGACGCTGGTCCCGACGCTCTCGCTCTATTGGTTGAAGAAGCATGATCACCATGCGAAGCCGACCGGTCCGTTGGGCCGCTTTCAAGCGGGTTTCGAGAAGCGCTTTGAGCGCATTCGCGAAGGCTATCGCGGCGCCCTGGAAACCGCCGAGTCGCATCGCGGACTGTTTGCTGTGCTGTTTTTCGCGTCCTGCGCGCTATCGGTGGCGTTACTGGTGCCCTGGCTAGGGCGCGACTTCTTCCCGTACGTGGATGGTGGCCAGATCAAGCTGCATTTCCACGCGCAAACAGGCTTGCGCATTGAGGAAACGGCACGTCTGGCCGATGGCATCGAGGACGTCATCAGGCAGGCCATTCCCAAACAGGAACTGGGTAGCGTTGTGGATACGCTGGGGTTGCCCTACAGCGGCATCAATCTCTCTTACAGCAACACCGGCGTCATTGGAACATCCGACGGTGACATCTTCGTCACGTTGAACGACGATCATCATCCGACTGTTGATTACGTCCGTTCGCTGCGGCAGGAGTTGAGGAAGAAATATCCCGGGGTCACGTTTTCGTTTCTGGCCGCCGACATTATCGGGCAGATACTCAATTTCGGCTCACCTGCACCCATCGATGTGCAGGTCACCGGACACGACCCGCAAGTGATCTCGACGATAGCCAATGATCTTCTCGGCAAACTGTCACATGTTCCGGGCCTGGTCGATCTACGCATACAGCAGGCGCAAAATCTGCCGCAAATCAACGTTAACGTCGATCGCACTCGCGCGAACCTGGTTGGCCTCACACAACAGGACGTGGCCAGCAATTTGCTCACTGCACTGGCCGGCTCATCCCAGGTCAGTCCTACCTACTGGGTCGATCCGAAATCCGGCATCAGTTATTCGATTGCCACGCAAACACCGCAATATCGACTCGATACGTTGCAAGATCTGAAGACCCTGTCGATCACCAGCGCCAGCGGTGCGACGGGGGCTTCGGTTAACGGCACGACCAGCACGAGTACATCTGCTGGTGGGACCGCGGGCCAGATATTGGAGAACGTGGCGACTTTTTCGCGCAGCGTTGGCCCGGCCGTGGTCTCGCACTACAGTACGCGACCCACATTGGATCTATACGCATCAGTCGATCACACCGACCTGGGGAGCGTTGGCAGCGATGTCCAGAAGATTGTTACCGAGGCATCAAAACATCTGCCGCGCGACGTCGATATCACAGTTCGTGGTCAAGTGCAGACCATGGGCGAGTCCTACAGGGGGCTTATCGGCGGCCTGTTGTTCGCGATTGTCCTGGTCTACCTGCTGATCGTGGTGAATTTCCAGAGCTGGATCGATCCATTGATCATCATCGCTGCCTTGCCTGCGGCACTGGCTGGTCTGGTCTGGATGTTGTTTCTGACGGGCACGCCGTTGTCCGTGCCGGCGCTGATGGGTGCCATCATGTGCATGGGCGTAGCGACCGCAAACTCGATTCTGGTGATCAGCTTCGCACGTGAACGACTGGATCATCACGACGACCCGGTGAAGGCGGCCATTGAGGCTGGCTTCGCGCGCTTTCGTCCCGTGCTGATGACCGCGTTCGCCATGATTATCGGTATGGTTCCCATGGCTTTGGGTTTAGGCGAAGGTGGCGAACAGAATGCGCCGCTAGGTCGTGCTGTGATCGGCGGTCTGTTGCTGGCAACAGCAGCAACTCTCTTCTTTGTTCCAACGTTCTTCAGTCTGCTGCACCGACGCCATCAGGCGCACCGGCACGCGGCTGCCGATTGAGATACTGATCATGTCCAACCCTTCCAGCACACCATCTCAGCGCACGCCCACGTCGCCGCATCGCGCACGGCTTGCGCTTATTATCCTGGCGGCATTACTTCTTGCGCTCGGGGTGTATGGCGTTTTTGAGCGCGTTCACGCACACCATGAACTCGCCAACGAAACTGACCGGGATGCTACGGCCACTGTTGCGGTGCTTACCCCGAAGGTTGCACCGGGTAGTCAGTCGCTGAGTTTGCCCGGTACCGTCTCGTCATGGCAGGACGCCCAGATCTACGCACGCACGACCGGCTATGTTGCCAAGTGGTATGTCGACATCGGCACCAAGGTCAAGAAAGGTCAGCGACTGGCCGACCTGGATACCCCCGATGTCGACAATCAGCTCAGTCAGGGGCAGGCGCAAATGCGCAGCGACCAGGCCAACGCCAAGTTTGCGCAGGTCACGGCTACCCGCTACGACCAACTCGTGAGCACCGGGCTCGTCGCTAAACAATTGGGTGACCAGTACGACGCGCAGGCGAAAGCCGACTTTGCCACGGTGGAGGCCGATCGCTCGAACGTCGCGCGACTGGAAAATCTGGAGCAGTTCAAATACATCAATGCGCCCTTTGACGGTGTCATTACGCAGCGCAACCTCGATGTCGGCGCGCTGGTCGACGCCGGTTCCACCGGAAGCAATCTGTTCGTGATTGCCGATACGACCAAGCTTCGTGTATTCGTGGATGTGCCAGAGATCTATGCAGGCAGCGTGCACATCGGCATGCCCACGCAAGTGACGGTGAACAGTTATGGCGCCAAGCCTCTCATCGGCACCGTAGCGCGCAGCGCGGACGCATTGGACGCCAATAGCCGCACGTTGCGTACCGAGATCGATCTGGACAATGCGGATCAGTCCCTGGTTCCGGGCGTTTACGCCACCGTCAAGCTTGGCGTTTCGACGACAACGCACGATGTGATTGTCCCTGCGAATACGCTGCTTTTCCGTAGCGAAGGTTTACGGGTCGCCTTGGTGGATGCGCAAGACAGGATTCATCTGCAGCCGGTCACCATCGGCAGGGACTTCGGCAGTACGGTCGAAATCACCGAGGGTCTCGATGCCAACTCGCACATCGTGTTGAGCCCGTCAGATTCGCTCTATGAAAACCAGCAGGTAAACATCGCCAAGGATGACAAATCCGATAGCGATGCAGCCAAAAAAGAAACGTCAGGCGGTAGTGGTTGATCATTTCAGATACGGCTTAGATATCGCCGAACTCGTTCAGTGGTAGCTCCCTTGTCCTGCGAACGTGACGGGACAAGTATCCATTCGGCGTCATCCAGCGTTATGCGGCGCAGTGGGAGGCCATATACCGTTGATAGCGTATGCGGATCCAATGCATAGGCGGGGCTGCCGTGATGAAGCAGTCTGCCTTGCGCAAGCAACGCGACATCATCGGCATATCGCGCGGCGAGATTGAGGTCATGCAAGACAGTGATCACGCCATGGCCTTGTCGTGTCAGCGCGCGTGCGTGCTCGAGTACAAAATGTTGATGTGCGATATCCAATCCTGCCTCGGGTTCATCGAGCAACACCCAGGACGGCCCGTCATGTTGCTCCCACACCTGTGCAAGTACGCGCGCCAATTGCACGCGCTGTTGTTCGCCACCGGACAAATCCAGATAATTGCGTCTACGCAATTCCCAGGCACGTGCAGCGCGCAAAGCTGCCTCCACGATGCCTTGGTCGCCCATGACCGCGCTGTTGGGCGGGTGCGGGCTGCGACCAAGCATCACGACCTCGTTGGTGCTGAACGCAAAGTCGAGATGCACTTGCTGCGATAGCATGGCGCGACGGCGGGCCAGTGCGGTTGGCGACCATTGATCGAGCGGTCGGTCGTCGAGCGTTACGTGACCACGTGATGGCACCAGCAATCCGGCCAATACGTTCAGCAAGCTGCTTTTGCCGGCACCATTGGGACCTACCAAGGCCAACAAACGTCCAGGCGCCACACTCAAGTCAACTGCCTGCAATATGCAGCGGTTGCCGCGTCTCACATGTATATCTCGAGCGACCAGTCGACCGGACGGCCCGCTGCCGCTGCCGCTGCCGCTGCCGCTGTCGATGGCAGCACTCATACGCGGACTTCCCCCATCCGCGTGCGCAGCATCAGCCATAGAAAGAACGGGCCGCCGAGCAAAGCGGTGAGCACGCCGACCGGTAATTCCGCCGGTGCCACGATGGTGCGAGCCAATGTATCGGCGACGGTAAGCAGCATGGCGCCACCCAGCGCGGATGCGGGCAACAGGATGCGGTGATCCGGCCCCCACGCCAGTCGCAACAGATGCGGCACGACCAGGCCGATGAAGCCGATCACACCACTGACCGACACCGCAGCGCTCACCGCCAGCGCCACCAGCGCCACCAGCATCGGTTGCAGCCGTTCTGGACGAAAACCAAGCAATCGTGCTTGCGCATCACCCAGCAACAAGGCGTTCAGCGCGCGTGCCGAACGTGGCAACAATACGAGGGCGAACAGGATCGGCGGAGCCACCATGGCGAGACGCAACCAGTCCGTACCGCCAAGACTACCCAGCGACCAAAAAGTGAGATCGCGCAACTGGTTCTCGTTGGCAAGAAACGTGAGCAGACCGATACCGGCCATGGCGATCGCATTGATCGCCACCCCGGCCAGCAACAGCGTCGCCACACCCTGTCTTCGCCGGCCAAGCACATACACCAAGGCCGTAGCCAGCAGCCCGCCAGCAAATGCCGTGACCGTGATAGCGAGCGAGCCGGTGATCGCCGATTGCGCCAATCCGAGTGCACCGCGCAACACGATCATCGTCACCGCACCCAGTGCGGCGCCGGCCGACACGCCCACCAGGCCCGGGTCGGCAAGCGGGTTGCGAAAAAGTCCCTGCATCGCTGTGCCACCGCATGCCAGGGCCGCACCGACCAGCATCGCCAGCAACACACGTGGCAGGCGCAACATCAATACAACAAGGTCGTCGCTGTGAGCCGTCTGTCCGCTGAGCCAGCGGCCGAGCGCGCCGATGACTTCGTGGACTGAAAGATCCATCGCCCCGCAACACAAGCTCCACAACACGGTGACGGTCAACAGCGCAACAAGTCCGCCTAACGTCAGGGTTCGGCGTGAACGTGCATGGCTGCGCGGCAACGCGATGCTGTTCATGGCAACGCCGTAGCCAGCATTTTCTGCAGCGCCTGCGCCTGTTCGGCACTCCGTGGACCGAAGCCTAGCAATGCCTGGCCATCGACGAAAATCACCTGACGTGCCTTGCCGGCAGGCGTCTGTGCAACGCCCGGCAGCTTCAGTACGGCATCGATGCCGCCCATCGTCTCGGCGCGTTCGCGCATCAACATGATCACCTGCGGTGCCTGCATCACCATGGCTTCCGCCGACACCGGTTTGTAGCCGCTATAGTCAGCCACCGCATTGCGACCACCGGCCAGCGCAATGGCTTGATCGGCTGCGGTATCGCGCCCTGCCGCCAGTGGACTGCCACCACCTGCCGTGATCAGGAACAACACCCGCGGATGATGCGGCATCGCCGCGACGCTGGTTGCCAGCGCGGCGTATTCCTGGCCGATCCGGGTCGCTAGTCGTTCGGCTTGCGCTTCACACCCCAGCAGCTGGCCGATCGTGCGCACCTTGGCAACCACATCGGTCGGCGTGCGCGACTGGGGCAACAATGCCATCCGCACGCCGGCGCTGCGCAATTGCTCGATCACCGCGGGCGGTCCGGCGTCGTGCGTGGCGATGATCAGTTGCGGTCCCAGTGCCAAGATGCCTTCGGCATTGAGCTGACGGACATAGCCGACATCCGGCAGCTTGCGTGCCGCATCAGGCCATTGGCTGGTGCTGTCCACGCCGACCAGATCCTGTTGGGCACCGAGCAAGTAGATGGTCTCGGTGACGTCGCCACCGAGCGCGACAACATGCGACGTGGCGGCAAATGCCGCAGGAATCAGGCAGCACAACGCTAGCGCGAACCACTTACGCATGGGTTGCCTCCACGTCGGGCAGGCCAACGGCGAGCGCGCGCCACGCTTCGAGTTCCGGTATGCCCGGCTTGCGCTTGCCGAACAGCTGCACGATTTGTGTGCCGTGCGCGTCATACAACTCCAGCGAGGTCACGGGACCTTCCGGTGTTGGTTTTTGTACGACCCAACTCTCGACGATGTGGTCTTCGCGCAGGTGCAGGTTGAAATCGTTGTCCAGCACGTTGAGCCAAGGACCCATGGCCTTGATGTTGTGCACAGGTCCGGTGTGGATCTGCACCACGCCGGGCGAGCCGACGAAGACCATGATCGGCAGGCCACTGGCGGCGGCCGACTCCAGCACGATGCGGATGGCGTTGTTGCCCACTTTTCGCGCGAATTCACTACCGACCAGACGCAATGCCTGTGTGCGCGTGACGCGCAGCTTTTTCAGCAGCGCGAAGAAATCGTGCGGATCGCGCAGTGCACGCCAGCCGGCGCGCAAGGTATCGATCTCCACGGCATCGTCCCACAGCAGCTGCGGCAATGGGTTGGCGACGGTGCGCAATTCCAGCAATGGTGACTGCACCGCCGCCCTGTATAGGCTGACCAGAGCGCTCCACGCGGCCTGATCGCTCTCTTCGGTGCGATAGATCTTGTGCACCGCGCGACCGTCGCCATCGAAAAACTGCAGGCTGCGCAATGAGCGTCCACGCGACTCATCGACCACGGCAAAGCCATGCTTCCAGTGCGTCAGGAACAGACGAAGGTCGATGGCCTCGTCCAGCACCACGCCCATCGTGCCGCCAATTTCGATGTTCGCGAACGTGCCGTTTTTTTCGTGCACGCAGCTGTCGTTGCGCGTGAGCACCACCACCTTGCCCAGCGCGGGGAGCGCACGGATCAATTCCGGCCATGGCCCCTGCAGCAGCGTGACGCCTTCGCCACAGTGGCTGGCGACCAGCTCGCCTTCGCTGACGCCAAGGCGTTCGGCCAGGTCGCGCGCACGCAAACCCGGCTCGTTTTCGCGCAATCGCTGCCAGGCTTCACGCAGTTGCGGAATCGGTGTGACGGATACATCCGACGGCGAAGATTCATTCAACATGTTTGTACTTCCTCAAGTCAGAAGGCGATCCGTGCCGCTACGCTGAAGGCGCGGCCGGGCATGGTGAAGCGATCGGCCGGCAAGCCGCCGGTGCCGGCGTCGTTGAGGCCGTTACCGCTGATCAAGTTGCCGAGCGTGCCGCTGTTGAGGTTGCCCCAGTCCCAATATTTTCGATTGGCGAGGTTGCTCACGCCGGCATACAGTTCGAGGTTGTCGATGGGCGCGTAGTGCACGTAGAAATCGAGCGTGGCGTAGCCGGCAGGACGGAAGATCGTTGGATCGCTCAGCTGCGTATGCCTGCGCACGGCGGTACCAATCAGTTCGGCGCCCCAGTTGTCCTCGTCGTAACTCACACCGCCGATCAACTTGGCCGGATCAACCGTGTTGAGCGGCGTATAGCCGGTATCGCCAGGCTGGATCAACCTGCCGGTAGTCACGGCGGCACTGCCTTTCAGCGACCAGCCTTTGAGCGAATCGCTGAAGGACCCGAGCCGCAACATGCCACTGGCTTCCACGCCCTTGATATACGCCTTGCGTGCATTCACGGACTGGAAGAATTCATTGAAGAATGCCCCCTGCGAAATCTGGTAAGCCCAGGCCGGCACCGCATTCGGTGCAAGTGCATAACCGGACCAGATGAAATTGTTGTAGCGGTTGTAATAGCCGTCCACATTGAACCAGCCGGTGTCGCTCTTGCCGCGCAAACCGAGCTCCACGCCGTGGCTGGTTTCGTCCTTGAGGTTGGGGTTGGGCAGGAAGGCGATATTGATGCCCGGTGCGGGCTGCTCGTTCCAGGCGCCGGAGATTTCACTGTAGAGCGGTGGTCGGAACCCGTAAGCGACATCGACATACGCGCTGAGCGTGTCGTTGAAATGCCAGATCGCACCCAATTTGGGCGAGACATGGTTCTTCTGGTAGTCGCTCTGCACATAGCCGGGGTTGTAATTGAGGTAGAGCTGGTCCGCGGCGGGCTGATAGTTGTAGCGATCCGCGCGCACGCCGGGCGTGATGACGAGACGGTCACCGAACAGCCCGACTTCGTCCTGGCCGAACAGCGAATAACGATCGGTGAAGCTATCGGGAATCAGATGCAACGGATAATTGCCGGGCAGGAACGCATTGCTGCTGCCGACAGCGCCGGTTTGCGTATTGATGCCGTAGCCGCCGACATTGGATTGTGCCCAGGTACGCGAAAGCTCGATGCCGTAGCTGATCGTCTGCGTGACGCCGTTGGTGTCGCCCAGGTGTTTAATCGCCACCAGCTTGCCACCGAGAACCTTCTCCTGCAGCGGCTGATTTTCAAAGAAACGATCGATCACTCCGTAATCGGTTTGCGTGTCGGTGCGCGTGCGGCTCATCTGCCAGTACGCATGCCAGTCCAGCGTGTCGGCGAAGACCGAGTTCAGTTGCGGAAACCATTGCCCGACGCTGACGCGCAAGCGCGTCGATTCATCCTGCGAGTTGTAATAGCTCGGCGCGACGCCGTACGACGAGACAAGTTCGGACAGGCCGTCGGTGCGCGTGCGCGTCTGCGAGCCATCCACGATCACGCGGTCGGTGCGGCCACTGGCCGCGGTATGCACGTACTTGCCCAGGAAGCTGTCGAGGTTGTAGGTGAGTGGGTCAGGACGCGTGCGCGCATTGCCTATGCCGCCAACATCGCCCATGTTTTCGGTCTGCTCGCCGGCGCGATGGTTCATCACCAGCAAGATGCCATTGCGCTGATCGCCGGCAGCCAATGTGCCGGTGGTGGAAAAGCTGTGATCGACGCCGTCGTACTGTTCCTTTAGCGACGTGTAAACGTCCTTGCCCGGCTTCAGGTAGTCGGCGGGATCCTTGGTCTTGAGACTCACCACACCGCCCAGCGCATCGGAGGGATTGAGCGCGGATGCCGGTCCGCGCACGATCTCCACTTCCTTGATGCTGTCGAGATCGATGAAATTCCGTCCGGCGCGAAAGCTGCCGCCGGCGACATCGGCACCGAAAGAATTGGGCAACGACACGCCATCGATTTCGATACGCGTGCGATTGCCCGAGAGGCCACGGATGTTGAAGCTGTCCAGGCCGAAGCGGCCGGGCGTGCCGATTGCCGATACGCCCGGTTCGTACTGCACCAGGGTGCGGATGTTGGTTACCAGATGGCGATCCATCTGCTGGCGCCCGATCACCGAAATGGTGCCCGGTGTGTTCAACTGGATCGTGGGTGCGAACGCACTCACGTTTACGCGTGGCAGTTCGGTACTGCTCTTCGTATCCGGCGAAGCGGCGGTCGAATCGCTCGCTTGCACGGGTAACGTCAGCGCGGCGCAGATAGCCGCGCCCAGCAGGGTAATGCGTAACGTCATGGATGTTCCTTTGCCAAATGCGTGGATGTCACGCGGCGTGCTGGCAAAAGAAGCATCAGACATGATGCTTGCGGCTGGCGGCCGTAATCAGGGCGGGTGAACGCGAAGGTTCACGGTTGAGGCGCGCAATTTACGCTACTTCACAAATGATAACAAGTCTCATTCGTATAAATAGGGCGAACAAGATGACTCCTGTTCCGATGAGGGGTTCAGTGCTGGACAGAACTCCAAAGTTTGTAGGCCATGCACAAACTTGGAGAACGGGCTGCTTACAAACTTTGGAGTTTGGCGGTCATCGATGTACCGAAGGGACGCTTACGCCGAGGAATCCAGTGGCCGCTAGCGGAAAGCTGGGCAATATTGAGCGTCGCCGATACAGCGTTTTATTCTGTAATAGTCTTCGGTCCTCTTTTGACCGTGTTTAATTTTGACGGGCGAGCAGAAGCGAATATGAGTCAAGTTGAGAAAGCTTTCTCCGCTATACCTGAGTTGCTGGAAACTGAAAGGCTCGCTTTGCGTCGGCCTCACCAGGGCGACGGCGCAGACTATATGGAGGTTTTCGGTAATAGCATTGCAAACGCGAACAACCCCCGAGGTTTTTGTCGAAATCTGTCGGCCGCTCTTGCGGCGCTAACCGTCCATCAGGAGAACTGGCAAGTCCGGGGCTTTGATGTTTGGGCGATTTGTCTGCGAGAGAGCCCAAATAGGGCCATCGGATTCGGCGGATTAGGCTTGCGTGACTTTGACGGCGAAGAGCGACTCAACTTGGGATATGGTCTATCTACCCAATTCTGGGGGAAAGGTTATGCAAAGGAACTTGCGCTCATGAGCGTCCATTTAGCGCGTTCTCAAAGTATTTTTGCGACGCTATGGGCGCGTGTGCAAGTGGGAAACGCCGCGTCGCGGAAAGTCCTTGATTTTCTCGGCATGAGCATCGATGGCCGACCACTGGTGAATAACGAACTTCGATATAAGCTCGAACTACACCCGCTACGCTAACGGCTCGCTTCGCAGGTCATGATGAGCATCTCGGCTGCATACGCTTGGCCGGATTTTCAGCCAGTGGTCCGCACCGTCGTTGAGTCGGATCGATCCGTTCTTGCTCGTTATGTTGGGACATATTAACTGGCACCGGACTTCAGCCTGGTTTTCACGCTCGAGGGAGGGCAGTTGATGGCCCAGGCAACGAATCAACGGAAGCTTCCGATTTTCCCTGAATCGGAAACCAAGTTCTTTTACAAAGCTGTAGACGCCGAGGTTGAATTTTTTCAGACAGCGCAGGGCACATAGAGTACGTCGTGTTGCACCAAAATGGCCGGGACCATAGAGGCGTGAAGAAGTAATCATTCGATGCGTAGCATTTAGATACCATGCTGTGAATGCGAATCGCGTCACGTGGCCGAAGTGGTCGAACACGGAGATCCCAAGGCTACTTGCGTAACGCATCCGTTGGCTGGCAATCGAGACTGTCCTTGGATACTTCGCGCGAACAGACTCTGCTCAAGCGCTCGATTGCGGCCACGCTGATCGTTGGTGCAGCGTGCGTGGGTTTCGGTCTGTGGATGGGCTCCCAGGCGATCATCTTCGACGGCATCTATTCACTGGTCGACGTGTTGTTGACCCTGGTCGTGCTGGCGGTGTCGCGGCTTTTGTCGAATGAAGGCAGCCACCGGTTTCAATACGGCTACTGGCATCTGGAGCCTCTCGTCGTCGCCTTCAACAGCGCGATGCTCAGCGTGGCCTGCGTCTACGCCATGGTCAACGCGATCACTGGCTTGATGAGCGGTGGACACACCTTGGCTTTCGGGCTCGGTGCCGGCTGGGCGGCACTGATCGGTATCGTCAGTCTGACAATTTCCGTTTACATGTTGCGTGGTGCCAAAGCGTTGTCGTCGGAGCTGTTGAGACTGGATGCGCGCGGATGGCTTGTCGGTGGCAGCCTCAGTGCCGGCCTGCTGGTCGGTTTCGTTGCAGCGGCCCTGATGGTAAACACGAGCCTGGCTCCTCTGGCGCGCTATGTCGATTCGGCCGTCTTGCTGGTCATCGCGCTATGCCTGTTGCCCATGCCGGTCATGACGGTATGGCATGCATTGCAGGAAGTGTTGATGGTGGCGCCAGGCGATCTCGATCGTCAGGTTCGCACGATCATGGATGCCCTCATCATCGAACACAGCTTCCCTGGTTACACCAGCTATGTCACCAAGACCGGACGTGTCGACGTCATCGAAATCCATGTGATCGTTCCTGCGGACTATCGCCTGGACGGCATCGGGCAGCTCGATGCCATCCGTCAGCAGATCGCCGACCGGCTAGGCGGGCAGAGTACGCAATACTGGTTGAGTATCGCCTTTACTGGCGATAGAAAATGGGCCTGAACCCATTTGTGTGCGTACGTTGTTGATCAGTCCCGTTGACCTGCTTTGTACTACTTCCACAGCACGTTCAATCTCTTTTAAAGGTTATGTGGAAGGGGTAGACTCAAATGGCTCCGGGGCGCATGTGTGCATGCTGAGATGGCGAAATAGATCGCCGAACCCGCGAACTTGAACCGGCTAATACCGGCGTAAGAAGAGCTATCGTTCAATCCAGTCCATGGGTCGTCCTGCGGCCAACACGGGCCTGGGTTGAAAGATACGGAGCATTCCTATGTGGGTTTTACCTATTGGAGTGCGCCATGAATTCTCTCGTTGAACCAAATGCTCGTGCGCCTATATCCCGCGAGCCGCTCCCTGCATCCGTCAAGGGTTACATCATCGGCAGTCGGCCGAACTTGAAGGTGCCAGTACGCGATATCTCGCTGACGAATGGCGAGGTCATCTCGCTCTACGACACATCAGGTCCCTATACGGATCCGAATGCTCGGACCGACGTTCGTTGCGGATTGGAAAATCTGCGTGGCCCATGGATCGAGGCGAGGGCAGACACGGAAACTTACGTTGGCCGCTCGCCCAGCTCGATCGACGATGGCAGTCGCAATGCGGAGCATATTGCCCAGCTTCGTATCTCGGCCGCAGCGCTGCAGCGTGTGCCGCGCCGAGCTCTTTCAGGGGCGAATGTCAGCCAGATGCACTACGCGCGCCGCGGCATCATCACGGCGGAGATGGAATACGTGGCGTTGCGGGAAAACGGTCGCCGCGAGTGGATGGCCGAGTATCTGGCGGACGAAGAGCGCGCCAAGCGCGTGCAAGGACGATCGATGGGAGCGTCGATCCCGAAGATCATCACTCCCGAATTTGTTCGTGATGAAGTGGCGCGCGGCCGCGCCATCATTCCGGCGAACATCAATCATCCGGAGGTTGAGCCGATGGCCATCGGTCGCAATTTCCGAGTAAAGATCAACGCGAATATTGGCAACTCTGCGGTGACCTCGAGTATTGAGGAAGAAGTCGAGAAGCTGGTGTGGGCGATCCGTTGGGGCGCGGATAATGTGATGGATCTCTCCACCGGACGAGACATTCATACAACACGGGATTGGATCATCCGTAATAGTCCGGTGCCGATCGGCACGGTGCCTATTTACCAGGCTTTGGAGAAGGTTGGTGGGGTTGCAGAAGCCCTTACCTGGGAAATTTACCGCGACACATTGATTGAGCAGGCGGAGCAAGGGGTGGATTACTTCACCATCCACGCCGGTGTGAGAAAAGCGTTCATTGCGCTCACTGCCAAGCGGATGACCGGCATCGTCTCCCGAGGTGGGTCGATCATGGCCAAGTGGTGCATGGCGCACCGCACCGAAAGCTTTCTCTATACGCATTTCGAAGATATCTGCGACATCATGAAGCAGTACGACGTCAGCTTCTCGCTGGGCGATGGACTGCGACCGGGCTGTGGTGCCGACGCCAACGATGAAGCACAGTTTGCCGAGTTGCGGACACTCGGCGAACTGACCCAGCTCGCCTGGAAACACGATGTGCAGACCATGATCGAAGGACCGGGTCATGTGCCAATGCACCTGATCCAGTCAAACATGGACGAGCAACTTCGTCATTGTCACGAGGCGCCGTTCTACACGCTGGGGCCGTTGACGATCGACATCGCTCCCGGATATGACCACATCGCATCGGCTATCGGTGCGGCGATGATCGGTTGGGCGGGTACGGCAATGCTTTGCTACGTCACACCCAAAGAGCATCTGGGTCTGCCAGATCGCAATGACGTCAAGCAAGGCATCATCGCGTATCGAATTGCAGCGCATGCCGCGGACATCGCCAAAGGTCATCCGGGTGCGCGCGCCCATGATGATGCGTTGTCGAAAGCGCGCTTTGAGTTTCGCTGGGAGGACCAGTTCAACCTGGGTCTTGATCCAGAAACGGCCCGTGCTTTTCATGATGAAACATTGCCAAAAGACGCCAGCAAGTCGGCCCATTTCTGCTCCATGTGCGGGCCCAAATTCTGTTCGATGAAAATTACGCAGGAGGTTCGGCAGTTTGCCGCCGACGCGGCATCCGATGCATCTGATGCACCGGTGGAAATGGTCTGACATGGCGACGTTGGGCATCGCGGGTGCCGGGTTGCTTGGGCGGTTGATCGCCTGGCATCTTGGCCACTCGGACTATGAGGTTCATGTGTTTGACGCTGCATCGGGGCCGCATCCTGCCTACGACGGACAGGGTGCGGCCGCTTTCAGCTCCGCTGGCATGTTGAGTCCGCTCGCCGAGCTGGATCGAGCTGACCCCGTTGTCGTGACCTTGGGTTGGCGATCAATACAGCTGTGGGAGAAAATTACGGCGCTTCTGCCATTCGACAACGAACTCAGTGGCGTTTTCGCGAAGGGCTGCTTCGTGCGACGCGGGAGTTTATTGCTTGCCCATCGTGGTGACACAAGCGCCACGCATCGCCTTTTGTCACGTTCGCTCCTTGCCTCATCGGACTGGCCAGCACCCGAGGTCCTGGATGCCAAAACATTGTCGGCTCTTGAACCTGTCCTCCAGTGGACGGGTCATGCGTGGCGGCTCGATGGTGAGGCACAGATCCAGCCAGCGGTGATCATGCGATTGCTGTATGCCGACGCGCATCCAACCGTATGCTGGCATTGGAATGCACCGATCGAGCATGTGGAACCCGGATGCCTGCGGGAAACGACCGGCAGATCCAGGTCATTTGATGTGGTCTTCGATGTGCGGGGGCTGGGTGCGCGAACGATTGAAAATTCAACTGAAAGCAACATTGACGTTGGGCAGCTGCGAGGCGTTCGTGGTGAAACGGTGTGGCTGCACGCGCCGGGGCACGGGTTGACTCGTCCGGTCAGACTCTTGCACCCACGGCATAGCGTTTATTTGGTACCTCACAGTGCCGACCGGCTTTTCGTAGGGGCGAGTGAGATTGAAACTGAAGATCGATCGGGGGTATCTGTGCGTAGTGCAATGGAACTTATGGGGGCAGCCTATAGCGTGATGCCAGCCTTGGCCGAGGCACGCATCGATCGCCTTGATCGCAATTTGCGTCCTGCGTTTCCCGACAATGCGCCACGAATCATTGTCGAATCGGGTCTGATCCGGATCAACGGTCTTTTTCGTCACGGATGGATGTTGGCGCCTGCCCTCGTGGAAAGTGCGCTTGTGCGCGCGAAGTTGCCGACGTTTTCGAGATTGGATATCCCGCCGGTCTCTCCAGTTACGGAGGCTTCGCATGGATGAAACATCGCAGGTGGCAATCGAACTGAACGGAGAGATCCGGACGTTTCCGCTGGGCACAACCTTGGCTATTGTCGTGGCAGAACGGGGGTACGACCCGATATCCGTGGCAACGGCGATCAATGGCTCTTTTGTAGCAAGGCACATGCGCCAAGCGTGCATGCTCGGTCAAGGCGATGTTGTCGTGTTTTTCGCGCCGATGGTCGGGGGATGATTATGGACGGCCAAAATACGTGGCGCGTCGCGGGCGTGGAATTGGCAAGCAGATTCTTGCTTGGTTCGGCAGGTTATCCATCTCCCAGGGTGTTGATGGACTCGATTCACGCGGCGCGGCCTGCGGTCGTTACGGTAGGCCTGAAGCGCGCGTTCGCTGGTGGAGCAGACAACGGGTTCGTCGATGCAATCCATCAGGCAGCACTCGCGGTAGGGGCCCGATTGTTGCCAAATACGGCCGGGTGCCGGACTGCGCGTGAAGCTGTGCAACTGGCGCATATGGCACGTGAACTCTACGGAACGGATTGGATCAAGCTGGAGGTCGTGGGCGACGACTACACACTTCAGCCAGATCCTAGTGAGCTTCTTGACGCGGCAAGAACGCTGGTCGCTGACGGCTTTGTCGTCTGGCCTTATTGCACGGATGATCTCGTCGGATGCCGCCGTTTACTCGATGCGGGCTGTCCGGTGTTAATGCCGTGGGGAGCGCCCATCGGATCGGGCCAGGGGCTGCTGAATCCTTGGGCGCTTCGCACATTGCGTGAACGACTTCCCGATGCAACTCTCATTGTTGATGCAGGCATCGGTGCGCCGTCGCATGCGGCGCTTGCGTTGGAGATGGGTTACGACGCCGTGCTGCTTAACAGTGCAGTCGCACACGCGGGCGATCCGGTTGCCATGGCAGAAGCTTTCAGGCTGGCGATTTTAGCGGGTCGCGTCGCATGGAAAGCGGGTGCCATGGCTCGACAGGATTTCGCGGTACCCAGCACGCCCACGGGTGATTACGCACTTGGTCCGCGCATTTCTTAGCTCATTAATGTGAGCAAGCTGATCTGATCATCGACGTGATCATCAGGTCGCCTGGTTGCTTCCATAGCCTGCAAAAACGCTGGAACGGTCTTGGTCGGGTCAGCCCCCAAACCGCGCAATACACACACGCCATCGGCACCGCTGCTAACGGCGGCGGCCGCTTGAGCGGGTTCGAGTATGCCGCCAATCGCGACAACGGGAGCACCTGCCATCCGGCACCACCAGCGGAGCCTATCCAGGCCATGAGGGCGCCAGGGCATGTTCTTGGTTGTCGTAGGCCAGATCGGCCCGCACGCCACGTATCGCGGTCCCAGACTTCGCGCTCGCGCCAGTTCCCACAGGCTATGTGAGCTGATGCCTAGTGCCAGTCCTCCGGATTCGCGAAGGGCATCGCGTTCGTCATCGCTCATGGCAAGAAGGTCTTCCTGGCCCAGGTGCAGACCGGCAGCATTTTCCTCGCTGGCGAGTTTTCGATGGTCGTTGATAAATAGTGTTATGCCGGCCGAAGCGCAGAGCCTGACCGCCGTGCGAATTTCTTCGCGCAGCAAACTGTCAGGCAATCCTTCCTCAAGCTTGATACGCAGCTGTAACGTGCGAACGCCACTGTTCAAAAGATCAGGAATACGCGATGCCCGGTCGGTGATCGCATAGAGATCGATGGCAGAACGGATGATCTCCGGCTTGTGGAACGAAGCGAAACTTTGGCGAGCGCTCCACGAGAGTTGCGGCATCAGCGTCGGGTCTGAAACGAAGTCGGCATTTGCCTGCACCGGACCAGCGCCCGAGCCGGCACGGTACCCATGCCGCAGCGCCTGCGCGGTGGCCATCTTGGCTAGTACTAGCGCATCTGCCAGCGCGAATCCGCGCGCCAGAGATGCCGCAGCACTTGTGGCGAAAGTACAGCCCGTCCCATGGTTGTTCGCCGTATAGATACGCGGCAAGGCGAGCCATCCGACTGCATCGGCTGTATCTATCCAATCAAGCGCCAGCGCAGAGTTCTCGTCGCCGCCGGTAATGCAGATCCCTTGAACGCCACGCGCGCGCAGGGCAGCAGCCAGGGCAGGGACGTCAAGTTCATCGTTATCGGCTTGACCAAGCAGCCGCCGGGCTTCGCTACGATTTGGCGTAATGAGCGTCGCACGCGGTAATAACAAATCCCGGTACGCCGTTATCGTCTCGTCGTCGACAAACGATGCACCGCTACTTGAACCCAGTACGGGATCGACCACCAAGGCCAACGGTCTGACGGCACGCAAACGATCAATCCATCGTGCGACTGTTCGAATCTGCTCTATTCCGCCGAGTAGACCTATTTTTATTACAGCTGTTGGCATGTCTCGATCAAGCGCTTCCATCTGCGCATCGATCAGGTCGACTGGTAGTGCGTGGATTCGCGCCACGCTTTGCGAGTTCTGCGCCGTGACCGAGGTGACGATGCTGCAAAGGTGCACGCCAAAGCTATCGGCTGCTCGTTGATCTGCGGCCAAACCCGCACCGCCGCCGCTGTCGGTACCGGCAATAGACCAGATGATGGGCTTAATCACGACAAGGCCTTGGAGAACGCGCCGCGGCCGACGATTGGCATCGCGAAGAACCCTGTTCTTGCCCGTACGGCGTGCTTGCTTTGTGTTCGATCTGATCTGTCACTAGAAGATTTAGTAGAGCTGAAGGGACATTGCAAATCATGACACGTGCGACACGTTTCCGAAGTTTGGCCGGACCGAAAAATCTTTTTGCTGCTCCATGGACAGCCTTTGAGTCCAGGATGGAAACCATAGATTGGCTGCACCCATAAAGCATAGTTTGGCCGCCCCAACAGGCTCAAGAACCTATCCTATACAAGGAGTTCCATCACTTGGCCTGAGAATGGTGAGCTATCCGCAAAGTACCTCTATCGAAACTCGTCCCCTCTGTCGAAGGAAGACCTAGAACGCCAAGTACTTCTTCTAAGCTACAAGAATCAGGCCCCTACAGGGATCCATTCAACGCATCACATCTATTGCGGATTCCGGTCGTACTGAACACCGATTCCGGTTGGGGTTGGGGTTGGACATGTTGCTGGTTATGACCAGACTGCTCTTTTGGTAAACATTCGTGTACAACGACGTAACGGGAGCAGCTCCTCAAACCCTGTTCCGACACCAGACCAGTTATCGGATAAGTGGGTCAGAGCGTTACGCCTCAATGCGTTGCCATGGTGACTCGACCATGGATAGAAATCGGGTCGGCACACATGCATGCACAGGCCGAGTTGCGTTCGATATAGCGTAGCCGCGCGGCAGGTAAGGTTTCGTGGTCAACCAGAGACGATTTTCAGTGCCCTCCCAGAGCAAGGGGAAGGCACTCCGCTCCTGGTTTTCCTGTCGACGATAGCGGTATGTCAGCCGGGATGAAGCTGACGAGCAGCGGCGTCGGCCGTGTCTTCCGGGCGCGTGTTGAATGCAATGACGGCGCCCGGCGCTGCCTTATGGACAATGTTCACCACCGTCTCGAACAGTGCCAAGCTTTTTGGCGGAATTCTGATGCCGCCACCGATCACTACACAGTCATAGGTTGCGCTCTTCAGTTGTTTTTCGAGCGTGGTGCCGCCGGCCTCATCGGGAGTGATCATGCACGTGTCGCCTTGCCACCCGCGTTCCTGGATCTTGGTAACGGCAACGGCAATACCGGCGTTGATCTTGTCAGCATCAAAGCCCGGGGGAAGCGACGGGTCGGAAAAATCTACGGTCTCCGGTTTCTGACCGACGAACAGGATGCGGGTCATTCGGTTTTCTCCATTCAATGTAGGAGTTGGAAAACTCTAAGCATGGACTCGGCAACTACTATCTTGTCGTATTGTCGTAAATGGCCAACGCACCAAGTGTGCAGCAGGATCATGTTCGTCGCAAAGACATGACAATCGAACTAGGCAAAATCGGGGGGCGTCGCACGACAAACGAGTTGTGGAAAATTGCCGCCTTGTTTCAGATACTCGTTCAAGACGCGAGGTTCACGCGCTTAAGCAGCGAGGGCTACTCCTCAGCGTTTTTCGAGACTGCTAATCGCTTTTGACGCGGGAATGTAACCAATCGCCAGCTTTTTACCGTCTTTGAAGATCTGGACTCTAGTTGGTACTTGTGGGCCCTCTACTGAGTAGCCAATCTCCACGAAATCCGTACACGTCATCGTCGCTATGTATCTCGCACTCATATCTGCTGAGGCCGACGAGGCAGGTAGCGTTACGGAACACGTTCTTTTGCCGCCAGCAAAGAGCTGAACAGTCATCAATTCGTTGGGCTTCCAGGGCAGCTCCTGTTTCGGTTCATAAAAGAGCTGGGTCAGAACAATCGGAATCGGGTGGTGACCCGGCAGAGTGACAGAAACACCCATGCGCGCAGCGCTATTAAAGCTAATAGCCTCACTACTAAAAATGTGCCCCCCCTCCACCTTCTGATGGCCCGCAGATGGCTCAAGAACGATGGATGCTCCATTTGAAAACACCCACTGGTCGCCGCCATAGTCGAATTGTTCGCTGGATCCAGGCATACCAATCAAGTCTTTGGGGTCATACTTTATGGGCTGATGCGCGCTCTCGGTTCGCAGGATTTCGGGCTGGCCATACGTTGCAATAAGGCGATTTTCCATTTCGCTAACGGATGTGCTGATGACACCTTCTTCAGGATAAGGCGTGTCATAAAATAAGAAGATGGACGCCAGCTGATGGCTACCGTGGAGGTCAAGAATGGCGTCCATTTTTTGTTTCTCAAAGGTCGTGCTTCCCCTACAAGAAACGACACGCTCGTGCTCTATGGAAGACAGGAGCTTGTCTGGTCGACATGAAAACCCCGAGAGCACTTGGCGCGCTTTTTTATCGTCCAGCACTTCTGCTAGTCGCAGTCCTTCAAATTCAAGAGCGCCTCGTTCGTCGATTGGGCCTTCTACATCGGTGTTCTTTTCGACGTCTTCCAACTGATCAATTCGGGCCTGATAGGCAACCGTGATGCATTCGGCGTCATCGCAATTCCTGCTGACGAAGCCTAGCCATGTTCGCTGACCCGCTCGCATGCGTGCCTTGGCGACGGGACCCGACGCCGCATAAGCTTTCGCATAGACGTCCGCTAACTTTGAGTCCAAGTCAGATAGGGGTTCATTTCCACAGATGATTTTTTCTGTTTTAGTCGAAGCCTTTTTGCAGTCAAAACTTGCGGCATGTGCAGAGGAAACAACACATAGCAAGAATAAAAACACCCACCATCTAGCAGTCATTCCGCCCTCCGTGACACTGAATTACTTTTCATGTCGTCCTATGACTTTCGATGTTTCAAGGTGGCCTGCTTTTGCGGCAATGTCTTTCGGTTTCGCGCCATCGGCACGAGCTGCATCAGGCTTGGCTCCATGCTCAAGGAGCAATTGAGCGTAAGCGGTATATCCCAGTCTTGCTTCATACGACAGTGGGGTTTCACCGGAAAACGAGCAGGGCGGGGTTCCCTGACCGCAGTCCGATATAAATCGGCCATAGGGAAGCACGTTTGGGTTAGCGCCTCGTTGCAGCAGCATTCCGATCATCCGCTTTCCCGCGTGCACATTAGTGAGGTCATATCGACCCAAGGCGTGCATGAGCGCGGTTTGACCCCGATACCAAGGTTGGACCTCGCCTGGCATCGAGGCGTCGAGGGTGGAGTTAATGTCCAATCCGCCATCGATAAGTGCGCGCGCGGCGTCAACGTCATCAGCATCGATGGCGTCGTATAGTGCATTTGTTCCGAAATAGCTTTGAGCGTTGGGTTTTGCGCCAAATTCGAGCAAGAGTTTGATCACATCTGCCGGTTGCGGCATATCTTTTCGAGCCGGCCTGTCTGTCCACGCCATTCGTCCACCTTTACCTACACTGCGCAAGCCTTTCATAGCAGCCGCAGCCATCAAGGGTGTCGTCAACGATTGGTCGCCCCCCCTGACTTTTCGGCCCAGACACAGTTTGGATTCGCACCAGCCGCTAATAGGGTTCGAACGATAGGCAGGCTGGCATCGAACGAGTGCCACAACGGCCCACAGCGACCATCGGCACCACCATAATTAGGATCAGCCCCTTGGGCTAATAACAGGTGAACCTGATTTGCATCGTCATTTTCGATGGCTAGGAATAGAGGTTTGGCGAGCGATTGTCTCTTGGCCTCTAAAATTTCATTAGCTTTAACCGTAGGTGCCGTTGCGGCGACATCTTTTGCGGTAACTGTGTGCGCGAATCCATAGGTCGACACTGCCAGTAGGCAAAAAAAGACCTTGGCTGCGACGGACGTCATACGTGGCTCGCCGAGCCGCCGTCGCCGAGTTCGTTGCACAGCGTCTCGAGGTAGCTCTGCGGCAGATACTTCACCCGCTCCACGCTTGTCTCGGACGGGTCTTGGTCGAGCTGGCGCTCGGACTCGGTGCCATCGTGCCATCCCAGCGCGCCGAGGAAGTGCTGCGCGAGCTTGTTCCTCGGATTGCGAAACCGCGTGTCTTTGAGGAACGAGAAGCTCTTGAAGTTCTTGGTGTCGCCGGCCAGGGCGGCGATGTCGGCCATCGCGCTCTTGCCGCTGCCCTTGTTGCCGATGATGGCGACCAAGTCATGGCTCAGCGGCATGTCCACGTTGAACCAAGTGTCGGCCAGCGTGGAGCTCGCCTTGCGGCCGATGCGAATTTTGGACGCGTATTTGGTGCGGTTGGCCTCGACCAGCAAGCGCTTGGACGGCGCGTCGCCGATGAACACGCGGTCCTCGAACTCGGTGATGGCTTGGACGAGGCCGTCGAAGGTGGCGTCGGCCTTGATCCAGGTGAAGCAGTTTCCGACGCGGTCCTTGTTCTCCGAACTGCTCGGCGCGTGGGCGTCCGAGCAGTCCAGGAGCGTGGCCTTGACGTTTGACTCCGAGAGCTTCTTACGAGCCGCGTCGTATGCGGCCGGATTGGCGGAGGCTGTGAAGACCAAGTCGGCCTGGTTGATGATGTTGCGCTTCTCGGCGATGGACTGGTCATCCCACTTGAGGTTGTCCCATTCCGTCTTGCCCACAGCGATCAGGTATTTGCCGGCGAAGTAGTGCTTGTCGAGCGCCTCGAGCACCTTTTCCAGGCTCACGCACAGGTTGTTGAAGCCCTCCTGCAAGTGCGGCGCATAGTCTCCTTGCTTGTCGGCCGGTGCCGACTCCACGATCATCTTGCCGAGTTCGGACAAGCTGTCGCGGGTGATGACGCCTTTCCACTTGCCCTTCCAGTCGCTGGAGTCGGGAATCAGTTGGTAGCTCGGAGTCAACGAGTTGAGGAACTGTTGCTGGATGACCTCGGAGTCCATCGCGTCGAAGATGACGTGCAGATTGATGCGGTTCCAGCCGGACTGCGAGTAGGTCCCGTCCTTCTCCTTCTTGACCACCCCGGCGAACTTGTCCAAGCGCAGCTCGATGACGGGCAGCAGCAGGTCGATGTTCTTGAGCCGGCCGTGCTCGGACTTAGCTTTGCGCGCACGCTCGTAACCATCGATGAAGATGTAGTCGTTGATGCCGATGGCCTTGAACTCGGGCGGCAGGGCCTCGAGATCTTGAAGGAAGGCTTCCCACGCATCGTCTTGACTGGCGCCAGGGTAGTTGTGGACGACCGACGATGGAGTGTGGACGTGCAAGTCCCATTTTTTCCAAGTCGAGCCGGCAGGATCATTCGTCATTGGAGCCCCCTCCCTGAATTGTTGGCCGATGCAGGCTGTGGTTTCTTCCTGATGCAGGTGTTTCGTCTTCAACGCGCCTGCGTTAATTGAATAGGAATTTGATGAGCCTGACCAAGAGGCTTTCGGAGCGCGGCCAGGAAGGCGCTTCGACTACGCTGATTGAGTCTACAGGTATCATGTCGCGCCGGAGGCGTGAAGACCAACAGCATCAGTTCCAGACCTGCAGGTGAGGTATGTACCATTCCCCGCCGATACGTCAGTGGCCCAAGCTCAACGTTGAGCGACCGGTTCCATTGGCGTAATCAACACAAACGACCTGTCGCTCAGAATCAAAAGTCGCCGCCCCAGCATCCTCCCAGCGAGCGGCAGAAACCAGTCAAACGCGGACAGTTGGCCAAGCTTTCCCAACGTCCGCTTCTGGCCCAGGCTGTGTGAAAACTATTTGCGTTGCTCGCGAGAGTCGCATTCTGAGCAATGAGCAGATGTCCAGGCACTCAGATTTCGCCACAGACGGCAAAAAACAGTCGAGATTTGCGCTCGTCAGAGCCGACCTTGAGTTTTCACACAGCCTGGACCGATTCCGGCCGGTGGCCTCGCGTAGAATCAGGATGCCGGTGCGCTGATCATGATCGATTGGTTCTACTGATCAACTTCATCGGTGCGCGCGAGGCCTAGCACGCCTGAGCAAGATATGCCCTGGGTGCCTTCATCCCACACTCACGAGCCTGAAATGGGCTCCCCTACATACGTTGCTGTGGCTGCCACGCTTGGCTAGAGCCCGCCTTCTTGGCGCTCGTACCGCGTGAGGCGTAGGGTGGCGCGAAAACTCAACAGGCCTTACCTACTAGCACTTAACAGGCTCCCGACAGCGCGGTTCCGGCCAACTTATGCTTATTTTGAAATCATAAAGTGGCCATAGTGGCCAACTTATGCTTTCAGCCACACGAACCCCGTCGAACGGGTATTTGGTGGGCCCACGAGGACTCGAACCTCGAACCAAAGGATTATGAGTCCTCTGCTCTAACCATTGAGCTATAGGCCCTTGCGGGCTGGCAAGTGTAACCAATGCGGATGGAAACGACGATGGGCTGACGGGGCTGCTGTTATCGAGTTGGCTACATTGTCTGCACGTGGCGTGTGCGTATTATCGGACGTCGGCCACCAGGCCGGATACGCGTAGTTCGCATCCATCCTCAACGAACGGAGTTTGAGAATCTTATGAAGCGTTTATTGATCGCTGGTTTGATTGCTTTGGGCGCCATGGTTGCCGTGCCGGCAATGGCGCAGCAGGTGGTTCACCACCCGGCCGCACATCATGTCGTGCATCGCGCGCCGGTTCATCATCGCGTCGTCCACCGTCGCCCGCCGCCGCGCCACCATCCTGTGGTGCATCACCCGATCCAGCACTGATCACATCGTCACCAGTAAAAAACAAAACGCCCGCGTAAGCGGGCGTTTTGTTTGGCTATGTGTTGAAACTTATTCCACGTCGAGAAACGACCGCAGCTGTTCCGAACGGCTCGGGTGACGCAGCTTGCGCAGCGCCTTGGCTTCGATCTGGCGGATGCGCTCGCGGGTGACGTCGAATTGCTTGCCGACTTCTTCCAGCGTGTGATCGGTGTTCATGTCGATGCCAAAGCGCATGCGTAGTACCTTCGCTTCACGCGGGGTCAGGCCGGCGAGCACGTCGCGCACGGTTTCCATCAGGCCGGTTTCGGTGGCCGAATCGATCGGTGAGCTGGCGTTGCTGTCTTCGATGAAGTCGCCCAGATGCGAATCCTCGTCGTCGCCGATCGGGGTTTCCATCGAGATCGGCTCCTTGGCGATCTTCAGCACCTTGCGAATCTTGTCCTCGGGCATCTCCATTTCCTTGGCCAGTTCTTCCGGTGTGGCCTCGCGGCCAAACTGCTGGAGCATCTGACGGGAGATACGGTTGAGCTTGTTGATCGTCTCGATCATGTGCACCGGGATACGGATGGTGCGCGCCTGATCGGCGATCGAGCGGGTGATGGCCTGACGGATCCACCACGTGGCGTAGGTCGAGAACTTGTAGCCGCGACGGTATTCGAACTTGTCCACCGCCTTCATCAGGCCAATGTTGCCTTCCTGGATCAGGTCGAGGAACTGCAGGCCGCGGTTGGTGTACTTCTTGGCGATCGAGATCACCAGGCGCAGGTTGGCCTCGACCATTTCCTTCTTGGCGCGACGGGCTTTCGCCTCACCGCTGGCCATGGCGCGATTGATGTCCTTGATGTCGATCAGCGGCAGGAACAGCTTGCGCTCGATGGTGGCCAGCTTCTCCTGCTCGGCGTCGATGGTCTCGCGGTGGTTCTTGATGTTCGGCGACCATTTCTGGCGCTTGCGGCCCAGCTCGGCCGCCCACTCGAGGTTGCCCTCGTTGCTGGGGAAGGTCTTGATGAACTCGGCCTTCGGCATCTTCACCTGCTTGACGAAGATGTCCATCAGCACGCGCTCGTGATGGCGGATGTCGTTGACCACTTCGCGCAGCTTGCGCACGAAGCCGTCGATCAGCGCGGACGGCAGCTTGAGCTTGAGGAACTCCTCGGCCATCTGGTCGCGCAGCTTGACGATCTTCTTGTCGGTGATGCTGGCGGCTTTCGGCGCGGCCTTCTGGAACTTGCCGTAGTAGTCGCGCAGCAGTTCCATGCGGCGCTTCACTTCTTCCGGATCGGGACCGGTTGGACCGGCCTCTTCCTCGTCCTCGGTCGCGGTCTCGTCGTCTTCGACTTCAGCTTCGTCGGTCGGATCGGGCTCCGGCAGCAGCAGCGCGGCGGCTTCCTTTTCCTTGCGGGCGAGGTCGGCGGCCTCTTCCAGATCGAGGAAGCCGGCCAGGATTTCGCTGAGACGGCGCTTGCCATCCAGGTGCTGGTCGTATTCTTCGAGCAGCAATTCGATGGTCAGCGGGAAGCTGGCCAGCGCGGTCTGTACCTGGCCGAGGCCTTCCTCGATGCGCTTGGCGATGGCGATTTCGCCCTCGCGCGTCAGCAGCTCGACCGTGCCCATCTCGCGCATGTACATGCGCACCGGGTCGGTGGTGCGGCCGACTTCGGCATCGACGGCGGACAGCAGCGCCACGGCTTCTTCGGCGGCGGCTTCGTCGTCGGTGCTGCTGCCGGCCTTGTCGGCCAGCGGATCAGCATCCGGCGCGGCGTCATGCACTTCGATGCCGACGCCCTTGAGCACCGCCATGATGTCTTCGATCTGCTCCGGATCGACGATGTCGTCGGGGAGGTGATCGTTGATTTCCGCGTACGTCAAATAGCCCTGCTCCAGACCTTTGGAGATGAGCGCTTTGATTTCAGACTGTTGCTCGTGGGGAGCTTTGCTATTCATTAACCGACCGCCGCGGGGTTCAAGAACCGGACATTATAGCGATGTGCTGCTTTTTTGACCAGATTTCAAGTGAGAAAGTTTCAATTGGGGTACGCAAAAATCGCGCCAGATCTGGGCCTTAGCGTGCTCTGTGAAACGCGCTTTACGTGGGCTCCGCTCAGCCGGTGTCGAGCCAGAAAGTTACCGGCCCGTCGTTCACCAGCTGGATCATCATATGGGCACCAAAGCGGCCGGTTTCCACCCCGGGGTGTGCATCGCGCGCCAGTTCGACCAGTCGATCGAACCATATCCGCCCCTGTTCCGGTGTTGCCGCCGTCGAAAAGCCAGGGCGCATGCCCGAGCGCGTATCGGCCGCGAGGGTGAACTGGCTGACCAGCAGCAGGGCGCCGCGGGTCTCCGCGAGCGAGCGATTCATGCGGCCGGTGTCGTCGGCAAACACGCGATAGCCAAGCAGGCGCTCGAGCATGCGTCTGGACTGTGCTTCGCCATCGTCTGGCTGCACCGCTATCAGAGCCAGCAGGCCTGGGCCGATACGGCCAACAAGTTCATCGCCCACATCGACGCGGGCGGACAGTACGCGTTGGATCAGGGCAATCATGGTGGCATCTGGGTGGCTGGAGTTTCAGCTTAAAGCGACCCGCCGATGGGTGAAAGCACAGGCATTTAGACGTGATCCCTGCGGTCACGTCGGACGCGCTCCCGTAAACTGTGCGGATGCGTGCCGACATGACCTTCGTTTATCTCTTCCTGCGCCTGCTCGGCCAATTGCCTCTGCGTGCGCTGCACAGCATCGGCAGCGTGCTGGGCCGGTTGGTGTTGTGGCGAAACAACCGGACGGTGCAGAACACGGCGGTGAACCTATGCATCGTGCAACCGCAGTTGGATGATGCGGCACAGGTGACGCTGTTGCGCGAGGTGATGATCGAGAGCGGCAAGTCGGTGGTCGAGCTCGCCAAGATATGGGGCGGCGGCGCGGAGCATGCGTTGGAACTGATCCGCGAAGTGCGCGGCGAAGCCTTGCTCGATGCCGCGCTGGCCAGGGGCAAGGGCGTGATCATCGCCGCGCCGCATCTGGGCTGTTGGGAATTGCTCAACTACTGGTTGTGCCGCAAGACGCCGATGGCAATTCTGTATCGGCCACCCCGCGTCGCAGCAGTGGAAGCCCTGCTGCGCAAGGTTCGCGGCGCGCTGGCGCCTGAGCAGGTTCGCGCCGATGGCGCCGGCGTGCGTACGCTGTACAAGCGACTGGCGGCGGGTGGCACGGTAGGCATCCTGCCGGATCAGAAGCCGCGCGCCGGTGAGGGCGAATTCGCGCCGTTCTTCGGTCGCGACGCGCTGACCATGGTGCTGCTGCCGCGGTTGGCGGCCCGTACCGGAGCGACCGTGTTGTTCGGATTTGCGGAGCGCTTGTCGGCGGGCGCGGGCTATCGCGTCCATCTGTTGCCGGCACCCGAGAGTATCGTCGCCGCCGATTTGGCCATTGCCTGCACGGCACTCAATCAGGGCGTTCAATCCTGTGTCGAGCTGGCGTTCGCGCAGTACCAGTGGCAATACAAGCGCTACTCGGCGGATGATCGGCCAAGCCCTTATGACAAAGAGAACGGCTGAGGGTTATCGAGTCGCGATGACTCTATGGAAGTTGCGTAAGACCGTCTTGCCAGCATGCAAACTTCCTGCGCTGTTTCTACAGGTTTGGCTTTTCCAGCCTGCGCAAAAACACGCCCATTTCCTTTTCGGCCTGCTTGTCGCCGCGCTTTACGGCGGCGGCAATGCCGCTGCGCCAGGCTTCGGCAGCGGCCTCTTTCTGGCCTGTGTCCAGGCAAGCCTTGCCCAATAGTTTCCATGCTGCTGAATAGCCAGGATCAAACACCACTGCACGGCGCAGCTCGTCGATAGCGTCGCTGCCATTGCCGTCCGATAGCAACGCACTTCCCAGCGAGAATCTCAGTAGTGCGCCATCGCGTGGTCCATCGCGCTGCAGGCGAAGACTGGCGATCCGCTCATCGTTCATGGCTGCGAACGATAGCGTCCATCCGGGATGGGATAGATGTGCGTCGGCTGAGTGGGTTCGGGCGGTGTGCGTCCAGAATAGATATCAGCCAGCGAGGCGGCTGGCCAGATCACCATCCACGATGAGCGGAACGGTTGCACCAGCAACGCGTAGCGTAGATCGCTGGCATCGAGTTTTTCGGGGTGATCGACGATCAGGCCATCGGGATGCGCCTGGGCAAACTCTTTCACCGCTTGTTCGCCCCAAAGTTCGGTGATCGGATGCAACAGGCGACCCTCGAAATGAAATTGGCCGTCATAGTTTCCAAGATGGGCGATCGGCCGCTGCGCAATATCCGCTGCGCCCAGCATGCGTGCGGATGGGCCAAGATCGTACTTGGGCCATAGCGTGAGGGTGAACAGGGTATTGAGCGCGAGTGTGGCGACAAGCCCGGCGACCGCCAGACGGCGCATCTCACCGCGGCCGCGTACGAGTAGTAGTGCGCCAAGCAGAAGAAAGATCACACCGAAAAAGCGACTGTACGCGGCGGGGCCATCAAACCACTCACCGTGCAAATGATTACCTGCCACCAGCGCCGGCAACGCGAACAGAAAAACGGCGAAAACGATACCGCCTACACCTAGCGGCCAAGTGCCCAGCCATGCATTGTCAGCGAGTATTGGCCGACGCTCTCGCAGCACGGCAACGGCCGCGGCGATCAGCATCACGCCACCACCGAATTCGGGCAGCGGGTAGTACGCCTGTTTGCCGCTGATCAGCGAAAACACCAGAAAACACGGCAACAGCCAGCAAAGCAGAAAATGCAGGCCCGACTCCAGCGGCTGGCGCAGCAGCACGATCAGCAGCGGCACCAGCAACAGAAGGATCAACAGGTGTTCCAGCTGCGAGGCATGCCAGTGAAAAACCAGCAGCGACAGCAAGCCAAGCGCCGCAACTGCCATCAAACTCAGGCCCACCCGCATACCGGCGCGCCATGGCTTTTGGAAAAGCGCGATAACGAGGGCAACGCTGGCGCGCGGCCACGCACTGAAGGGAAACATCAACACCGGCAGATAAATCAGATACCACCACGAAGGATGCGCATGGCTCTGCAGCGGCTTGGCATGCTGCATCCCTTTCACCACACGACCGGCGGTCTGGGTGAAGAACAGCCGTTGCCGATAGGCGTCGCCACCGGAAAAGCCCGCAGGGAGTGCCCAGGCGAGCAAGATCGCGCCACCAAGCAATACGGAAAGCACGCCACGACCGTACCAGCGCGCGCGATGCTCACGCGCCCATTCGTTCCACAGCGGACCGAGCAGCCAGGGGAACAGGATGTGCAAGAACATCACCGGCCCCTTGGTCAGCAGGCCGGCACCGATACATAAACCGAACAGCAGCCAGCGCGGCTCGGTACGGTCGAGTTTCGGTGTCAGGCAAAGGAGTGCCGCCAGCGTCCACGTTGCAAGCAGCACGTCGTACATGATCTGCTGGCCGAACAAGAAGGCATAGCTCAGCGCCAGCAACATCCACGGCGCGCCCTTGGCGATCCACGGCCGGTTAGGGAAAAGCCGCCGCGCGAGCACTGAGACAAGCACCAGCTGCGTGCCGCCGATCAGCACTTCAAGCGCGCGTGGCCAGACATCACTGACACCAAACACGAACCAGCCAGCGTGTATCAGCCAGAACAAGAGCGGTGCTTTTTCACTGTAGGGCTCGCCGTTGATGTACGGCACCAGCCAATGGCCGTGGCTCCACATTTCCCACGCCACCGCCAGCGTTCGCGTGGAGTACAGGGGCATTGGGCCGTGCGAGAAAATCGCCAGCAGCGCTACCAATGTCCACAGCGGAAGCCACGGCCACAGAGCCCGCAGGGTTTCGGAACGGCTATAGGCACTGACGGACACAGGCGCACTCGTGTGGATTTAGTGGTGGATTCTAGTCTGCGTGGGACATAGCACGGTTACGACGTGATTGTAGCGATCGTGACTCAGGCCGGACCCCAGTAGCCAATGCGGCGGCGCAGCTTGAGTTTACGCCACGGATTCCATGGCTTGCGGCGGCGATTGCGTGCGCCCGTTGCGATGAAGGTATCCACTGCATCGAGTACACGCTCGCTCGCTCGGCCGTCGCGATAAGGATGGATGGCGTCGGCGAATTCGCGGATCGCCTGCATCAGCTCCGGTGGTCTGGCCAGCGCGCGTTCGATCGCCGGTTCGAACTGCGTGGGATCATCGATATCGATCAGCTGCGGTCCGGGCCGGCGATTCTTGAACGTCACCACGGGCTTGCCAGTGAGCAGAAATTCGCTCAATGCCGAGGAGGTATCCGAGCACATCATATCGACCTGGGGAAACAGTTCGAGGATGTTGTCGTTTTCGGCGAAGCGGAGAAACTCATTCTGCAGCGCCTTGTAGCGCGCCGTGATTTCCGGATTCATCTTCGGATGAAAGGTGACGATCCAGCGCCAGCGGCCATCACGCGATAGACGCTTGATTTCCTCGTACAAGGTGTCGGCGGCGCTCCACGATGGTGAAAACGTCGAGTGATAGAGAATGACCGGCGGCTGGCGTACCGGCGGCAAGGCGCCGGCGATTTCGCGCATGAAGGGGTCGAGCTTGGGCCAGCCGGTTTCGATGACTGTGAAATGGCCGAGCTTGGCAGCCACCTCACCAAACGCCTTGGTGTCGCGCGGGCCGGTGGTGCAGTACAAATCGAAGAAGCCGCGCACGTAGACATGGCGAGGCTTGCCGGCGTCGAAGCCGTGGAAGGTTTCCACCTTCACGCCAGGGAAGAAATGCGGCAGATGATTGCTGGATGTGATCACGGCGATCGGGTTCCACGCACGCACTTCGGCGACCGTCAACAAGCGCTCACCGTCGATCAGATCCTCAGCGCCAGGGCCGTCAAAGAACCATGCCGCTTCGTGACCGCGTGCACGGATTGCCTCCTGCACTGGTCGCAGGATAGCCAGCGCGTAGCGCTCGGAGCCGTAGAGCAGGTAGTGCTTGACCAAGGCCGGTGCTGGTTGAATGGAGGCGGGTGCGTTGCTCATCAGCGATCGATGCCATGGCGAGTGAGAAGTTTGGCCGCGCGATCTACCGACTCGGGGTTATGCCGCATTTCGTAATAACGCATGCGCTTGTAGATGGCATAGCTGGCCGCGGTGTGCGCGATCATGAAACCGCGCCAGCCGTCCATGAAAGCCAGCCGGAAAAGGTAGTCCTTGATGAAGGCCAGGGCGAACACGAACGGCGCCTGCCACATGCGTACCGGTTTGCCCTTCTCCAGCCAGTCGCGACATTTCAGCTCGGCATAGCGCAGCACCTTCAGCTGTTTGTGCGGCAGGGTGGGATTGTTGATGTGGTTGAACGGTGCGCGCAGCGTGGGGGCGTCGCCGTCGAAACGCAGCGATTCGTGTACTCGCGCATCTGTCCAACGAGCGCGGTCGCGATGATAAAGGCGTGCCAATTTTTCACCGACGGCTGGGCGATACCAGCGCATCGGCGCGCCCATGTAGATCGTGCTGCGGCGCAGATACGCAGCCGGTGCATCGCTGGTTATCAGTTCTGGCAATCGTTGCTGTAGTTCGATGGCGAGTTCAGGCGTCAGGGTTTCATCGGCATCCAGCGCGAGAATCCACGTGTGGCTGCACTGCGTGGTGGCGAAGTTGCGCTGCGCGCCGAAGCCAAGCCAGTCCTGCTGGACGACGCGTGCGCCGTGGGCCTGCGCAATCGCTACCGTGTCATCGTCGCTGCCACTGTCGATCACCAGTTTCTCGGCCGCGAACGGTACGCTGTCCAGGCAGCGTCCGATGGTGTCGGCCTCGTTGTGGGTGATGACGACCAAGGTGAGCGGGAGGGTGGGCATGCGGCGGATTCTAGCCGATTGACCCATGGCCTCATCGGATCCAGCCAATCCGTCGCCGTCCGCTCGCCGATCACTCTGCCGTATCGCGGGCACTCATCGGCCCTGCTTTTCTTGTTGGTTATGGCAGATGCCAGCTGCCGAGTTCGGTATGATAGGGGTTGGATAATGCGTCCGCATTGACAAAACTTTACCTGCGCCGCACATCAGCCCTGCCGAGCTTCGGCAGCGATCATGGGAAAATGTCTGCCAATGAGCAAGATCGCCAGCGAGGTTGTTGTTTCTGCATGCGCCGTATTTCCGGGCGAGAAACTTTTTCCTGCATATCTGTCGTCGAACATTCCCGCATGAGCCATCAAACGACAAGTTTCGCGGTGGTCATCACCAGCTACAACTATCGCGAGTATGTTTTGGAAGCGGTGGAGAGTGCGCTGGCACAGAGCCGCAAGGCGGCGCAGGTCATTGTCGTCGACGACGGCTCCACCGATGGTTCGGTTGACCTGTTGCGTGAGCGTTACGGCGCCGACGATCGCGTCGTTCTGCTTTGTGGGAACAATGGCGGCCAATTGGAGGGGTTCCAGCGTGGCGTGGCGCGGGTCGAAGCGGATGTCGTGTGCTATCTGGATTCCGATGACCGCTGGGCGCCGGATTATCTGGCGCGCTTGGGTGAGCTCTACGATGTTCGTCGTGATGTCGATTTCGTCTTCACCGATATGCAGCACTTCGGCGAAGAGAGCAAGATCGTGGGTTTTCATCGCAGTGCCGTCGACCTAGGCTATACCGCGGTGATCACGTATGCACTCACGCGCTGGTACGGTGCGCCCACTTCGGCGTTATCCATGCGCGCACCGTGGGCCAGAAAAGTGCTTGAGGTACCGGACAGCTTTCGCGAAACCTGGCGCCTCTCGGCGGACAACTGTCTGGTGTTCGGCGCCAGTGTGCTCGGTGCACGAAAATACTATCTGCCCACCGGCAGTGTCTGGTATCGCATCCATGGCAAGAACGGCTGGTGGTCCAATCGCAGTGCGTCGGTGGCGTACACCAACCGGCTGCGCTCGCGTGGCCTGATCGGTTACTACGCGCGCGTGGCAGGGCTGGACGAGTCATGCATCGAGCTATCCAAGCTCGAATACAAGACCAAGCCCGATCCGCTGTGGGCAGAAACCAAGCGTTATGCGGCGCTGGCAATGCGCGGCCGCGCGCCGTGGTGGAAGCGTGTCGAGCACATGCTGGCAATTCTGCTGGGATCGAAAGCAACAGGACTACCTAAAGGCAGCTGATCGTTCGCCAAAATCATCGCGTCAGCGCTACTTGCCCGATGACTTGACGCTTTGTCCTGCCCATCTCACATCGACGGTTTGATCTTGCAGGAGCGGCTGCAATGCATCCTGCAGAAGTCCTGCGAAACGCTGCTGATTGGTCTCGAACCAACCGCGTGCTGCCGCGCCAAGAGCCTCGTATTCGCCGATATTCATGCTGCGCGCGCGTTCGATCGTGGCTTCCAGCGCCGCTTCGTCGAAATGGTAGCGCGTTGACGCATTCAAGCGTCCCACTGCCTTGGCGGCAACCAGCAGGCCGCGTTCGGGACGCACCAATTCATTCATCGGTGGCGCGTCACAGGTAATGGTCACTGCACCGCAGCTCATCGCTTCGGCGATGTAATGACCCCAGCCTTCGGCTTCGGACAGGCATAAATGGAAGACGTGGCTATTCTGCAGGCGGCGGATGTCCTCGATATCGCACAATGTGGCAATACGGTGCTGCACATTGTCACGCTCCGGTGTC
Organism: Rhodanobacter sp. MP1X3; assembly: GCF_014207165.1. Classification (NCBI taxonomy): domain Bacteria; kingdom Pseudomonadati; phylum Pseudomonadota; class Gammaproteobacteria; order Lysobacterales; family Rhodanobacteraceae; genus Rhodanobacter; species Rhodanobacter sp. MP1X3. The sequence continues at coordinate 472,945 of NZ_JACHCO010000001.1, forward strand.
ATGGGCATGCCTGGCGCCGTCTGTGGCGATTGCAGCACCAGTAGCGGCGGCCATTCGGGATGGCGTCGCCACAGCGCGAGAAGGCGCCCGGTACCCTTCATCCGGCTGGCACCGGCCAGATGGAGGAAATGTGGCTCCCTCGGCATTTTTGGAATCAGGCAATCCGTGCTGCGAAAGCCGATATAGCGCGTGGGCATGCCGCGTGCCTGAAATATGGCCGCAGCGACTCGAGTCTTGGCAAGCAGCGCGTCGAAACGGTGCAAATGCCGCTCGTCTCGCCGAGACAGCCATTCCGGATTGGGTATGAAAAAGTTTCGCCGTGCCGTGCCGAAGTAGGCTGGTTGCACATGCTCCAGCATGATGTTGGCATCGAACTTCCAGCGCACGCCATCGCCACTTTGCAAAGATTGCCACATGAGTCGGAGGCGGATCCACAATGCGCGAGGCGTCCAGCGCCGCCGCTTCGGGCCGACAGACGTCACATGCACTTCGTTACCCAGCGACTCGAGCGTTTCCCGCAGCAGACGCAGGTCGTGACTCAACCCTCGACCGTTGTCCCAGCCGATCAGGTTGATACGCGTTGTTGGCATCCGATCAGACACGCAGCGCGACCTCTTCTGATGATTCCCGCCGACCGAGTAAAACCGCCAATCCAAGTACCAGGAAAAAGTACAGCGAATGCGGCATGGCCCGATAGAAGACGTTGTCAGTCCATCCACACAACGCATACATGCTGACAATGGCGACACCGACAGAGGCCGAGATGATCTCGCTGTCATGAGCATGCAGCGCGTGATGAAGGAAATAACCCAGTGGCACGGCAAAGATCAGCAAGATGACCAGCAAGCCCGGTGCGCCACCGGTAGCGGCAGCTTCCAGGTACTCGTTATGGGGATGCTCATATTTTGCGATAGCCGGGTTGGTGTGACCTTCGGCGACCTGCTGGCGTGCATACACACCAAATTGATCGATACCCACGCCCGCCAGTGGATGATCCATGAAAGCGTGGCCTGCCGTGTGCCACATCTCCAGCCGCTCGCGTACAGCACCTCTGGCATCGGTCTTGGAGTTGTAGCTTGTCATCTCCGAGCCCACCTCTGCAAATCGCTTCACAAACACGGGTTGACTGTTGATGGGCGTCGTCGTCGCAGATGCTGCGGTGACCACCTTGGCTGGCATGGTAGCCGCATTTACATTTGCCGTGACCGGGCCGTCTGCCTCGAGAGCGGCCGGCGTATTGACGTTATGCACGCTTCCTGCGGCAAGAACACCGCCACCCACGATCGCGACAAGCATCAGCAATCCCTTGCTCCAGCGACGAGTGCGTCTTGCGTAGATCACGATTAAAAACAGCAAGATGGGTACGAAAGCCAGTAGCGGTCCGCGGCTCTGGGTCAGCAGAGCGCCATACATGCCAAATGCGGCGCCAGTGCCATGCAGGATTTTTTCAAGCGGGTTGCTCGAATAAAATACTTGCAGCCAGCCGCTCAACGACAACACCATCATGACCATGGCGAATTCGATGGCGCCCCAATCACCGCCGTTGAGACCGAAAGCTCGGTCAATTCCCAGGAAAAAGTGCTGCACGAGGCAGACGATGCCGAGAACGATCGCGGTAAGGCTGAAACCGAGCCATACCCAGCGCATGCGTAGTGGCAGGCTGAAGACGGCTGCCGTAGCCATGTAAAGCAGAATATGGGACGGCAGATCGAAAGCGTTCCAGCCAAGCCCGTGACCAAGAATATTGAGCGCCGTATAGAGTACGCCCATGCCACAAACAACCATCACGGGCCAGGCCTTGCGATAGCTGTTCCGCGTGGCTGCTCTTCTGAAAAGCAGGCTCAAGCCGGCGATTAGCAACATCAGCGCGGGTAAAGCTTTGACATGCCAAGAGACGGAAAACGACAGTGGCATCAGGGCAACCAGCAGAGACAATGCGCCCAACGACCATGCGTTCAATCTTGCGTCCACGCCTTCTCCTCAGTCAAATCATCTCCCTGTGCTGCACGAAGGGTTTGAGGCCTTCAGCACTAGCTTTGAGTTTACGCATGGTACTTTAGGTAAGCCCTTCGACGGCAAAGCATTATCAGGCCATAACAGCCGCGTTCATGTTGTCTATTGCTACCCACTTTGTTGTCTATTACTAGCCACTTCCCCCGCGAAGTTCTTCGCTCGGATGCATAGGTCGATGCCTTGAAGCTTCTGTTCACCAACTTCCATGACGGTGACGGCGGCGGCCATACGACCTATGTGATGACGCTGGCCAAGGCCTTGGCCACTCGACATGAGGTGCATGTGGCGGTGCCGCCGACAAGCCGGCTGTACCTTGAAGCAAGCGCGGAACCGTCTCTGCATGCCTGGTCGCAACCGTTTCCCAATGGACTGAAGAGGCTGGCGGCTCGCCAGCAGGCGCGGCGGCGGCTCGCAACCTTGTTGCGAGAGCAGGATTTCGATCTGGTGCATGTCAACGGCTCGGCCGACCATCGATTGGTGATGGCGGCCGTGCGTGGGTTGTCACGCCGACCGCGCATTGTGCTGACCAAGCACAACTCCAAGCCGATGACTGGCCTTGGTCACTGGTGGCGCGCAAGGCGCGGTACCGACATGGTCATCGCTGTCTGCGACTACACGTATCGGGCGCTAGCGATCTCACCGTATCGACGTTGCCGACTGACCACGGTGCATAACGGGGTCGACATTGCCCATTTCGCACCGTGGATTCATTCGCTGGCGGTCGTGGAGCGGCAGCATTGCATCGGCGATCCGTCGGTGCTGTTGCTCGGAAGCAACGCGGGCACGGCGGCCTACAAGGGCTGGATGGATCTGGTCGAAGCATTGGCGTTGCTACCGCAAGACCTGCGTGCCCAAATACACCTACTGGTCGCTGGCCGAACGCCGGATGCCGCCCTGCAGCAGCGCATTGGCGACCTGGGCTTGAGCGAGCAGGTGCATTTTCCCGGACTGCTCGAAGATGTGCGGCCGGTACTGGCAGCCATCGATGCGGGTTTCGTGCTGTCGTGGGATGTCGAAACCATCTCGTTTGCCTGCCGCGAAATGATGGCGATGGGCAAACCGGTATTGGTCAGCGAATACGCTGGCCTGCCGGAGAATATTCGTCCTGATGTCGACGGCTGGCTGGTGCCCCCGCGCGATCACCAGGCCATGGCCGAACGACTGCGGCAACTTCTGCAGCAACGCGCTGATCTGCCATCGATGGGCGTCGTAGCCCGCACGCACGCGGAGCAGGCGTTTGGACTGGACCTGTTCGTCGAACGTACCGAGACGGCCTACGCCGATTTGCTCGCGGCGAGTCGCTGAGCAGACTCAGTCGGCGGCATCGCTGTCGTTGTCGTCACTGTGTGGCACGCAGCCGGGCAGCACTGCATCGACCTTGAACATCCACCACTCGCGACGATTGGCGTGGCCGACGTAAGTGGCCTTGCGGCGATCCACGCACTGGCCCATTGCCACGTCGAGACTGAAGATCCAGCGTTGCAACGGCTCTGCACCTTGCCATGCGATGGCGTCGGCGTATTGCTGCGGCCAGGGCTTCAGGAAACCGAATTCGACAGTCGGCCCTTGCGCCATCAGCAGGTTCTGCTCCTTCCAGGCGAGCAGGCCGATGGTCGCCTGCGGCCCGGCGATGACACGCGCGTGTTGCATGACATCGCGAGCCGAACGATCGCCGTTGAGCATCGGGTAACCCCACAGGCCGTAGAGGCCCCACAGCACGCCCGCAAACGCCAGCCAGCCTATTGCGGCGCGGCGCACGCGCGTGAGCGCGACGATGACCAGGCCAGCCAGGCCGATGCTGAGCAGCAGCCACCAGATCCGCGGATCCAGGCTTTGTTCGAACTGGGCGGCCCAGGATGGATGCCGAGTTAGCGCCAGCGTTGCCGCGGCGGTCAGGCCGGCACTCATCAGCCCGGTCAGCGCGAAGATCAGCACGCGGATGCCCCGCTTGCGCAGCAGGCCCGGCAGCAGCGGCGCCAGCGCCAGTGCGGTCATCGGCAAGGCCGGCAGGATGTACACATCGCGCTTGCCCGGGCTGATGGAGAAAAACAGCAGGATCAGCACCACCCAGCCCAGCGGCAGCAGCAACCGCGCGTCGCGACGTTTCAGCCGTCGCCACCATGCCGGCAGCGCCCATGGCAGCAGCAGCGATAGCGGCAGCCAGTCGATCAAAATGATGCCGATGAAATAAAACGGCGAATGGAAGTGCCCGCTCGGCGCGGCATAACGATGCACGGTCTGGCCGAACAGGATGTTCTGCACATACTCGGCGTGCTGCGGATCGCCGTCGGCGTGTGCGACCAGCAGCATGGGCAACAGCCACGCCAGGATCGGTACGAGGAACATCGCCAGTCCGCCGGCCCAACGCCAGCCGCCGCTGGACCACGCGATGTGCTGCCAGCGGCCGCGGCAGACGACGGCATAGGGAATCAGCATCAGCAGTGCGATGACGCCGACGCCCTTGGTCGCCACGCCGACACCCGCAAAAAAGCAGCCCACCGCAAACCAGCGCCACGACGGTCCCAGTAGCAGGTGACGCAACAGGCCGTAGTTGGCCAGCGTGACCCAGCCCAGCAGCAGCGGGTCGATCTGCGCGTTGCGCATCTGATAGGTGAAGTGGATGGTGACCAGCAGAGTGGCTGTGGCCAGCAGGGCACTGCGGTGATTCCACAGGCGACGCGCCAGATCGTAGGTCAGGGCAAGAGCGCCCAGGCCAGCGGCCAGCGACGGCAGCATGAAGGCGACGCGCCAGCTGCCGGTGATGAAATAACCCAGCGCCTGCAGCCACATGAATACTGGCGGCTTGTCCGGATACAGTTCCGCACCGCGATGCGGAAACAGCCACTGGCCATGCTCCACCATCAGCCGCGCGACCAGCGCAAAACGCGGTTCGTCCGATGGCCACGGATCACGCAGGCCGATGCCAGCACCGAGCAGCAGCAAGGCGAAAACACCGAACAACAGCAATTCCCAGCTGGCGCTGCGCAGCCACAGTGGGCGGGCGTGGGACAAGGACTTCACGGCGGAGCAGGTTCCGTTGGGCAGGCAAGGGCGCAAGCATAGCCGGGCCGATGCGAGGGTTTGAAACTCGGCGCGTTTGCCGCGCCGCGCGTCGTCACGGTCAATCCTGGGGCATGGCCTGCTTTTCCAGCACGGCGTAATACATGCCATCGAGATCGCCATCACCCGGCAGAATCTGCCAGCCGACTTTGGCGGCATGCCCTACCGGCAAGGTGAACGGCACCACGCACGCGTCGGCTTGTTGAGCGAGCAACTCGCCCACGATGACCTCGTTTTCCGCGCGCAGTACCGAGCAGGTGATGTAGATCAGCCGTCCACCTGGCGCGAGCAACGGCCATAGCGCCGAGAGTATTCGGTGCTGCTGCTCGTGCATCGCAGCGATGTCGCTTTCGCGCCGGTGCAATCGCACGTCCGGCCGGCGTCGCAGCACGCCGGTGGCTGAGCAGGGTGCGTCGATCAGGATGCGGTCGAACGGTTGGCGTTTCCACCAGCCGGCGGGTGCGCCGGCATCGCCGATCACGATCTTGGCATCGAGCCGCAGGCGCATCAGGTTCTGGCGGATGCGTTCGCCGCGTTTGGCATCGACTTCCAATGCGGTCAAGTCGATGCGCGCGCGTTCGAGCAGATGGCAAGCCTTGCCGCCGGGTGCGGCGCAGGCGTCGAGCACGCGCATACCATCCTTCAGGTCGGCAAGATCGGCGGCGACTTGGGCAGCGCCATCCTGCACGGCGAACGCGCCATCCTCGAAGCCAGGCATGCGGGTGACGTCGGCGCTATGCGGCAGCACCAGCGCATCGGTCAGCCATGGATGGAGGGATGCCTCGTAGCCCGCCGCCTGGAACTGCGCGAGCAGCGCATCGCGCTCGATATGCTGGCGATTGACCCGCAGCATCAGCGGCGGCTCGCGGTTGTCGGCGGCCATCACCGCATCGGCCTGTGCCGGCCAGTCGCTGGCGAGCGCCTTGGCCAGCCATTCGGGGTGCGCATGGCGCGTTTGTGGCTTGGCATCAAGCCGGGCGATCAGGTTTTCGCGCTCGCGCTGCCAGCGGCGCAGTACGGCGTTGACCAGTCCGGCCAGCTGCGGACGCTTAAGGTTGCGGGTGGCTTCGACGGTGGCCGCTACGGCCGCGTAATCCTGTAGCTGCAGGATTTCCAACTGCACCAGACCCAGCACCAGCAGCGCGTGGATTGCCGGGTCCTTGTGTCGCAGCGATTTTTCCAGCAGGTGATCGATGGCAGCGTCGAAGCGCAACCACCAGCGTGCGCCCTCGCTGAGCAAGGCCATCAGTAGCGCACGGTCGCGTGGATCGCGAAGCTTCGGTGCGTTGCGCTCCATGACTTCGCGCAGGGAGGCGCCGCGCATGGCGATTTCGGCAAGGGACCGGGCCGCCAGTGCGCGGGTGTCGACCGTCATCGCGGGCCGCGCAGTTCGGGGCGCGCGTTGAGGTAATCGGCGGCCGTGATGCGCTTGCCACCGGCGCGCTGCAGCGCGGTGATGCGCAGTACGCCATCGCCGCAGGCCAGGTCGATGCCGTCGCGACTGGCGCCCAGCACGCTCCCAACGGTGGCATGGTGATCGCCCTCCATCGCGTGCGCTGCCCAGATCCGCAGTGGTTCGCCGGCCACGTCCGCTTCGGCGACGGGCCAGGGGTCGAATGCGCGCACTTTGCGCTCAAGCGCCACCGCTGTTTGGCTCAGATCGAGCCTGGCTTCGGCCTTGTCGAGCTTGTGCGCGTAGGTCACACCATCTTCATGCTGTGGCATGGCGGTCAATGCCTCACCGGCCACCGTGCGGCGCACCCCTTCGGTCAGTACTTCGGCGCCGAGGGCGGATAGCCGATCGTGCAGGCTGCCGCCGGTTTCATCGGCGGCGATCGGCATGCGTCGCTGCAACATCACCGGACCGGTATCCAGCCCCGCTTCCATTTGCATCAGATCGACGCCGCTTTCCGTATCGCCGGCAAGAATGGCGCGCTGGATCGGTGCAGCCCCGCGCCAGCGTGGCAACAGGCTGGCGTGAACGTTCCAGCAACCCAAGCGTGGTGTGGCCAAGACCTTGCGTGAAAGAATCAGGCCGTAAGCCACCACCACCAGCAGATCCGGCTGATAGCTCGCCAGCATCTGGCGCGCCTCAGTCGACTTCAGTGACTCGGGTTGTTCGACGGCGATACCTGCGGCCAGCGCCGCCTGTTTGACCGGGCTGGGTGTCAGCTTGCGGCCACGGCCCGCGGGACGATCCGGCTGGGTGTAAACGGCAACGACGATGGCATCGCTGGCGATACAGGCTTCGAGGCAGGGAACGGCAAACTCTGGCGTACCGGCAAAAATCAGCCGCAAGGGGCGCTCACTCAAGCGGTGGCCGCCTGCTTGCGCGCCTTTTCCAGTCGCTTGAGCAGCAGGTTGCGTTTCAGCGACGAGAGATAGTCGACGAACACCTTGCCTTCCAGATGGTCCATTTCATGCTGGATGCATACGGCCAGTGGGCCCTCGACCTCGACGATGATCTCTTCACCACGGACGTTCTGTGCTTTTACCTTGACCGTCAGCGCGCGGGTGACGTCGGCATACAGGCCGGGAAACGACAGGCAGCCTTCCTGATAAACCTGCGAGCCGGCCTTTTCGAGAATCTGCGGATTGATCAATGCCAGTGGTTCGTTGCGCTCATCACTCATGTCGGTGACGAGCACGCGCTTGTGCACGTTGACCTGGGTTGCGGCCAGTCCAACGCCGTTAGCGTCGTACATGGTTTCGAACAGGTCGGCGACGAACTGCTTCAGCTCGGCGTCAAACACGGTGACCGGCTCAGCGCGCGTGCGCAGGCGCGGATCGGGGAATTCGATGATGGTAAGTAGGGACATGGGTTTCACCTCGGCGCCAAAAATGCGGGCGGCTTGGTAAAAAACCACCCCCGGCACGATCTAGAATGTTTCTCATTGTACGTCGGCAAGCGTCCGGGCGCAGACGATTTTTGCCAATTAGCGCCTGTTGCGCGTCTTAACGGTTCGGTTACACTCGACCGAGCATCTGGGGAAGGGGGATTCCCACCAATGATCCGAAAAATTACCGTGTTGCTGGCCGGCATGCTGGTCACTGTGGCTGCCTACGCGGCGGGCGCACAGTTACGAGCCAATCACCCGGACAGCTACACCGTTCGGCGGGGCGATACGCTCTGGGCCATTTCCGCCAAGTTTCTGACTAAGCCCTGGCTGTGGCCGGAGATCTGGCAGGCCAACCCGCAGGTGCGCAATCCGCATTTGATCTATCCGGGCGACGTGCTCAATCTGTCTTTCATCAACGGCGGTGGTGGTGGACCGAGTCTGCGACTTGAACCCAGCGTGCATGCCGAGGGTGACGCTGTGCCGGCGATTCCACTGACCGAGCTGCAGACGTTCCTCAAGGACTTGCGCGTGGTGGATTCCAACACCGTCAAATCCGCTCCTTATGTCGTTGGGCTGGAAGAGGGACGGCTACGCAGTACGGCAGGGCAGAACATCTACGTGCGCGGTCTGCAGGGCGCGCCGGGTCAGCGCTGGGCGATCGTGCGACCAACGCACTATTTCCGCGGTTTTGATCAGGGGAACCCCGATAAAGCCGATCTGGTCGCTCACGATCTGGACAGCAACGTTGCGGTGTTCAAGACCCCGTGGGATGAGGACACCCGCAACGATGGCCACTACGGGAAAGGCCAGGACATGGGCATCGAAGTCAGCGTGGTCGGTACGGCCGAAACGCTGCGTATGGGCGACCCATCGACCCTTCTGCTCCTTAACTCCACCATCGATATCCGTAGCGGCGACCGCGTCATGCCACTCGATGATGCGCCCTACGATCCGTATTTCTACCCTCACGCGCCGACGTCGGTAGCCAAGGATGCGCGCGTGATCGGGTTCGCTGACGCAATGGATGCGGTGGGTCCCCATCAAGTGGTGGCACTCTCGATCGGCAAGCGGGACGGCGTCGACAATGGCCAGACTTACTCGATCTACCAGCCGGGGCAGACCGTCAGTGACGACGTGGCAAACAGCAGCTGGCACCGCGACGTCGGCAAGCAAGTCACCCTGCCGGCTGAGTATGTCGGTCACGTCATGGTATTCCGCACGTTTGATCGGGTCAGTTACGGCCTGATCATGGATGGCCTGCGGCCGATACAGATAGGAAATCAGCTGCGCATGCCGGACTAGGCGTCGCTCAGCGGGTTTTCCCTACACAACGGCGCGGCCATCACCGCGCCGTTTTTATTTGTGCTCTGTTCGTAAACTGCAATGCATGAATGACATGGATGAACTCCGCGCATGGATGATCTTGCTGCGCACGCCCGGCCTCGGTCCGGGAGGTCTGCGCGAGCGCCTCGCTGCAGCAAACAACGATATCGCTCAGGTGCTGGCACGGTTGCAGCAGCTGAGATCACTCGGCGCGCCGGCCCGTGCGTGGCTGCAGCAGCCTGACGAGGCGCTGCTGGCCAGTGACATGGAATGGCTTGCCCAACCCGCGCATCGGCTCCTGCGTTGCACCGAAGCCGATTTCCCGCCGCAGCTGGACAACATTCCGCAGCCGCCCACGGCGCTATTTGTTGTTGGCGATGCCAGCCTGCTGTTGTATCCCCAGGTGGCGATTGTCGGTGCGCGCAATGCCAGCACGGGAGGCTTGGCGCATGCCCGCGCGTTCGCCCTTGCACTGGCGCAGGCCGGATTCGCGATCACCAGTGGCATGGCTGATGGTATCGATGGCGCGGCCCATCTTGCGGCGCTGGATAATGGCGTGCCTACGCTAGCCGTGATCGGCACTGGACCGGATCGCGTCTATCCACGCAAACACCATCTGCTGACCAAGCGGATCGCGGAACGAGGCGCGCTGATCAGCGAATTTCCGCCAGGCACGGCAGCACGTGCTGATCATTTTCCGCGACGCAATCGCCTCATTGCCGGTCTGTCGCTTGGTACGCTGGTGGTTGAAGCAGGACTGCAATCCGGCTCGCTGATCACGGCGCGCCTGGCCGCCGAACAGGGTCGGGAAGTGTTTGCGTTACCCGGCTCAATCCACAATCCTCTGGCCCGTGGCTGCCATCGTCTGATCCGCGATGGCGCGCGGTTGGTGGAGACTGCCGCCGAGATTATCGAGACATTGGCGCCCGCAGCGCGCATGCTTGGCGGCGAACTCGCAGCTCGGCTGGTGGCGAATGACGATGGAAACGTAGGCGAGCAGCTGGTTGGAACCGACCACGGGACGCATTTCGGCGCGCATTCCGGCTTGAGCAAAGATCCTGAATATCGCCGCCTTTGGGACGAACTTGGTCATGAAACGGCGACGTTGGACGAACTTGTGCAACGAACCGGGCAGTCGGCGGCGGTGGTGTCTTCCCTGTTGCTGATGCTGGAACTGGAGGCCAAGGTCGAGACGTTGCCGGGCAATCGCTATCAGCGCCTTTCCGGCTCCTGAAGCGGCCATCGGGAAGGGTTTCAGCGGTGTCGGAAGCGGCATCAGGACTGCTCGGGCTTGACAGCCGCGGCTCTGACGTGTTTTCAACTATATATGTGTGCGGCGCCACAAGCGCCGCTTTTCTGTTCGTGGAAACTCAAGCTTCATGGCAAAAAATCTGCTCATCGTTGAATCGCCGGCCAAAGCCAAGACGATCAACAAATACCTTGGCAAGGACTTCCACGTGTTGGCGTCCTACGGTCACGTGCGCGATCTGCGGCCCAAGGAAGGCGCGGTCGATCCGGAGAACGGATTTGCCATGGCCTACGAGGTCATCGAGCGCAACGAGAAACACGTCGATGCGATTGCCAAGGCGGCCAAGCTGGCCGACGACATCTATCTGGCGACCGACTTGGATCGCGAAGGCGAAGCCATTTCCTGGCACATCAGCGAGATTCTGAAAGAGCGCGGCCTGGTCGAAGGCAAGCGGATGCATCGGGTGGTGTTTTCCGAGATCACGCCGAAGGCGATCAAGGCCGCCGTGGCCAATCCGCGGCAGCTGTCGCACGATCTGGTCGACGCGCAGCAGGCGCGCCGCGCGCTGGATTATCTGGTCGGCTTCAATCTCTCGCCGGTACTCTGGCGCAAGGTGCAGCGTGGCCTGTCCGCCGGTCGCGTGCAGTCGCCGGCGCTGCGGATGATCGTCGAGCGTGAGGAAGAGATCGAAGCGTTCAACGCTCGCGAATACTGGACCATCGAAGCCCAGCTCAAGCATGCGGACGGTGATTTCACCGCACGCCTGAGCAAGCTCAACGGCAAGAAGTTCGAGCAGTTCGACCTCACCAATGAGGCCGATACGCTGGCTGCACGCGATGCGCTGAAGCAGGCCGCTCGCGGCCGACTCACGGTCAGCGATGTCAGTTCGAAGGAACGCAAGCGCCGCCCGGCGGCACCGTTCACCACCTCCACACTGCAACAGGAGGCCGCGCGCAAGCTCGGCTTCACCACCAGCCGCACCATGAAGGTGGCGCAGGGCCTGTACGAAGGCGTGGCGCTCGGTGAGGAGGGCAATGTCGGCCTGATCACCTACATGCGTACCGACTCCACCATGCTCGGCGACGACGCGCTGGCCGAGCTGCGGCAGCTGATCACCCGCGACTTCGGCGCCAAGGCGTTGCCGGATGCGCCCCAGGTCTACAAGACCAAGTCGAAGAACGCGCAGGAAGCGCATGAAGCCATCCGTCCGACCTCCGCGATGTACACGCCGCGCGACATTGCCGCATTCCTCAACGACGACCAGCGCAAGCTGTACGAGCTGATCTGGAAGCGCACTGTGGCCTGCCAGATGATCCACGCCACGCTCAATACCGTCTCGGTGGAATTTGCGCTGCGTGATGTGCCTGGCGGCGATGCCTCGTTCCGCGCCAGTGGCACCACGGTGATCGATCCGGGCTTTCTCGCTGTCTACGAGGAAGGTCGTGACCAGAAAACCGCCGAGGACGACGACGAAGGCCGTCGCCTGCCACGTATGGAAACGGGCGAACAGGTACCGCTGCACGATATCGCCGCCGACCAGCATTTCACCGAGCCACCGCCACGTTATTCCGAAGCCAGCCTGGTCAAGGCGCTGGAAGAGCACGGCATCGGTCGTCCGTCGACCTATGCCAGCATCATCCAGGTGTTGCAGAACCGCGAGTACGTTTTTCTCGACAGCCGCCGCTTCAAGCCCAGCGACGTCGGCCGCGCGGTCAGCAATTTTCTCACCTCGCATTTCACCCGTTATGTCGACTACGACTTCACCGCCAAGCTCGAAGACGAGCTCGATGCGGTAAGCCGTGGCGAAGAAGCCTGGGTGCCGCTGATGGAGCGCTTCTGGCTGCCGTTCAAGCAACAGGTTGACGAAAAAACCGAATCGGTTGATCGCAACGAAGCAACCGGTGCGCGCGAACTGGGCATCGATCCGAAAAGCGGCAAACCCGTTTCCGTAAGGCTGGGCCGCTACGGGCCGTTCGCGCAGATCGGGACCAAGGAGGACGAGGACAAGCCGACCTTCGCCAGCCTGCGCACCGGTCAGAGCATGCACACCATCTCGTTGCCCGACGCGTTGGAATTGTTCAAGCTGCCGCGCAAGCTCGGTCAGGCAGAGAACGGCGACGAAGTCAGCGTGGCGATCGGTCGTTTCGGCCCGTTCGTGAAGCAGGGCGACACTTACGCGTCGCTCAAGCCGGAGGATGACCCGTACACGATCGAACTGCCGCGCGCCCTACAGATCGTGCAGGAACGGCTGGAGATGCTGGCCAATCGTCTCATCCTCGACTTCGGTAACGGCGTGCAGGTGCTCAACGGTCGCTACGGCGCGTACATCACCGATGGCGAAAAGAACGCGCGCATTCCCAAGGAGCAGGAGCCGAAGGAGCTGACTGAAGCGCAGTGTCTCGAACTGCTTGCCGCCGCACCGGTTCGCAAGGGTCGTTTCGGCAAGAAGACCGCCACGAAAAAGACGGCGGCCAAGAAAGCCGTGGCAGAGAAAGCACCGGCGACCAAGAAAGTGGCCACAAAAAAGGCTCCTGCAAAAAAGACCGCGGCCAAAAAATCGGCAACGAAAAAAACAGCGGCAAAGAAGGTCGCTGCGAAGAAGGCGGCAACGAAAAAATCAGCCGAAAAGTCCATCGAGGCCTGAGTGCTGCGACACTTCACTCTTGAGGGAATAGATGCCGCCGCCGCGCTTCTGCACGAAGGCAGCGTGCTGGCGTATCCGACCGAGGCCGTCTACGGTCTCGGCTGCGATCCCCATAACCACGAGGCCTTCGAGCGGCTGTTCGCGCTGAAGCAGCGTCCGCCGACTCAGGGCGTACTGCTGATCGCGGCGGACTTCGCGCAAGTCGAACGCTACATCGCGCTCGATGCGGTGCCGGCCGCGATTATGCAACAGGTGCAGGCGAGTTGGCCTGGGCCAAATACCTGGATTTTCCCTCGTTCGCCAGAAGTGCCGGAGTGGGTCGTTGGTGCGCATGCCGGCATCGCGCTGCGTATTACCGCCCATCCGCCGGCTGTGGCGCTGTGTCGGGCCTTTGGCGGCGCGCTGGTATCGACCAGCGCGAATCCCCACGGCGAGCCGCCTGCCCGCACAGCGCACGCCGTGGAGATTTTTTTCGAAGACGCACTGGATGGTTTGCTGGATGCACCGCTGGGCGGGCAGGTCAGCCCTACGGTGATCCGGGATGCGCTTTCAGGCACTATCGTTCGCAGTTGAGCGCGTTGGGGGCGCGTTGCCGGTTGCCGTGACATGGCAGGCAACCGGCATGCGAAACGCAGGATCTTCACGTCGCCACGTTCACCTTGGCGTCTGACTGCTGCTGTAATGCTGCGCCCGAGTGACCTATCGAAACATCGGAGAGACTGCGGCGTGGCCATCGTTTACGACACTTACCAGCGCGAAGCACCGGCACGACTGCCTCTGTTGAACGTGGCTGATGCGGATCGCGTCCTGGCATGGCGCGGCGGCAAGGCCGTGAGTGCGGCGCAGTTTCTGGCGCAGGTGCGTGCGGTGGCAACCTTGCTGCCCGCGGCGGCGGCCGCGGTTAACTTGTGCGAGGACCGCTACGCCTTTCTGGTCGCGTTCTGCGCCATCGTGCTGCGTGGCCAGACCAATCTGCTGCCATCATCGCGCGCGCCGCAGGCGGTAGACGAAGTGATGTCAGCGTATCCGGGCTGCTACGCACTGGGTGATCTGAATCTGAGTGTCGCGCCGCCGGGTTACCGGCAATTGCCGCCGCTGGATACGCTTTCCATCGAAGCGATGGAAGCGCACGACGCGTGGCCGCTGATTTCGGCCGATCACGTCGTGGCGATCGGTTACACCTCCGGCTCCACCGGCACCCCGAGCGCCAATCGGAAAACATGGGGCAGTTTCCACGCCAGCAACGCAGGCAATCTGGCGATGCTGCATGCCGTCGTTGGCGAGCGCTTTGACGTGGTGGCCACGGTGCCGCCGCAGCACATGTATGGCATGGAATTGTCAGTGGTGATGCCGTTGCTCGGCGACGTTGGCGTGCATGCCGGGCGGCCGTTCTTCCCCGCCGATGTGGCTGCTGCGCTTGCATCCGTGCCTGCGCCGCGTGTGCTGGTGACTACGCCCGTGCACCTGCGCGCGCTGGTCGACTCCGGCATCGCGCTGCCGCCGATTGCGGCGATGGTTTCGGCGACGGCACCGATGCCGGTGGAGTTGGCCACTGCTGCCGAGCAGCGTTTCGGTGCGCCACTGCAGGAGGTGTTCGGCTCAACAGAAACCTGCGTGTTCGCCAGCCGTCGCCCCACCGTGGACGAAGACTGGCTGCTCTACGACGGCGTCACCCTGCATCCGCAGCCGGACGGCACGATGGTGGACGCGCCACAGTTGAGCGCACCGATCGGCCTTGCCGATATCGTCAGCCTTTCCGACGGAGGGCGTCGCTTCCGCCTGCGTGGGCGCCATGCGGACATGCTGGAAATCGCAGGCAAGCGTGCGTCGCTTGCCGATCTAACGCGTCGCCTGCTGGCCATCCCCGGTGTGCTCGATGGCGTGGTGATCCAGCTCGCCGATGGCGATACGCTGGGTGTGCATCGCATTGCCGCGCTTGCCGTGGCGCCGGGGCTGGACGAGCACACTATTCTCGATGCGTTACGCACCGCCATTGACCCGGTGTTTTTGCCGCGGCCACTGCGGTTGGTTGATGCCCTGCCACGCAATGAAACCGGCAAGCTGCCGCGAGCCGATCTACTGGCGTTGCTTGGCCACCATCACGGTTGAAAACCTGTGGGATGCGCTCGGTCGCCATGGGGGCGAAGCCAGCAACGTATGTGACGGCTGGCGATAAACCTTGCGGGATTATCGCCAGCGGCGACGTGCCCTACAATGCGCGATCAGCAATTGTCGCGCATCTACTCGGGCATCGGAATCAGGCATGAAAGTTCTCGTCATCGGCAACGGCGGTCGCGAGCACGCGCTGGCGTGGAAGCTCAAGCAGTCGCCGCGCGTCAGCGAAGTGATCGTGGCACCGGGTAATGCCGGCACCGCCCATGAACACGGCGTGCGCAATGTCGATGTAGCGGCCAGCGATATCGATGGCCTGCTGAAGTTGGCCAGGAGCGAAAAAGTCGGCCTTACGGTGGTTGGTCCCGAGGTGCCGCTGGTCGCCGGCGTGGTTGACCGCTTTCGCGACGCTGGCCTGCGCATCTTTGGCCCGCGTGCTATCGCCGCGCAGCTGGAAGGCTCCAAGGCGTTTGCCAAGGACTTTCTGCTCCGCCACAACATTCCCACCTCGCGCTACGCCGTATTTACCGATCTCAACCCAGCACTGGCCTATGTGCGCCAGCATGGCGCGCCGATCGTGATCAAGGCCGATGGCCTGGCCGCCGGCAAGGGCGTGGTGGTGGCACTGACGCTGGCGGACGCCGAACTGGCCCTGCATGACATGCTCGGCGCGCACAGCTTCGGCGACGCCTCGGCGCGGGTGGTGATCGAGGAGTTTCTCGACGGCGAGGAAGCCAGCTATATCGTGATGAGCGACGGCAGCCACGCGCTGCCGATGGCCAGCAGCCAGGACCACAAACGCCGCGATGACAACGATCTCGGCCCAAACACCGGCGGTATGGGCGCGTATTCGCCAGCGCCCGTGGTCACACCGGAAATCGAACAGCGCATTCTGCGGGAAGTCATCGAGCCGACGCTGCACGGCATGGCCAGCGAGGG
Organism: Rhodanobacter sp. MP1X3; assembly: GCF_014207165.1. Lineage (NCBI taxonomy): Bacteria > Pseudomonadati > Pseudomonadota > Gammaproteobacteria > Lysobacterales > Rhodanobacteraceae > Rhodanobacter > Rhodanobacter sp. MP1X3. Next base: position 489,125 of record NZ_JACHCO010000001.1, read on the forward strand.
CGCGCCCTTCATTGGTTTCCTGTATGCGGGCCTGATGATCGACAAGAGTGGCGCGCCGAAAGTGATCGAGTTCAACGTGCGCTTCGGCGATCCGGAAACGCAGCCGATCATGCTGCGCCTGAAATCCGATCTGGTCGAGCTGATCGACGCCGCACTGGACGGCCGCCTGGAAACCATCAAGGCACGCTGGGATATTCGCCCCGCGATTGGCGTCGTGATGGCAGCCGGTGGCTATCCCGGTCAAGTGCGCAGCGGCGCCTTGATCGAGGGTCTCGACGCACCGACCCAGGCTGACGTCAAAGTCTTCCATGCCGGCACCAAGTCGAATGCCGAAGGGCGTGCCGTAACCGCCGGCGGCCGCGTGCTGACGGTGTGCGCGCTGGGCAGCGACATTGCTGCTGCCCGCGAACGGGCGTATACCGCAGTCGACGAAATTCACTATGATGGCGCCTTTTACCGCCGCGATATTGCCTATCGCGCTCTGCGGCGCCTTTGATGGTTTCTTCGCAGTGAATGCGACATGGTTTGAGCGTTGTGGATTACTGAAACTGTGATGCAAGTGGCTGGTGCGGGCAGCTGCATACGCTAGCGAATGGATGTGATGCCAGCTGGCCCTGTTTTTATATGGCCGTCTTTTTAGGCTATGCTCGGAGCTTCCCCCGCGAAAAACCGATGGCGCACGGCGTCTGACGCTCTTATTCGCGCTCGTTTTCACGTTGATGAGGTTTTCCCATGCGCAAGATGGTTTTGTCGCTTATTCCCTTTGCTGTACTGGCTTTGGCCGGCTGCAATTCCTCTTCGTCTTCGTCCGACGGAGCACCCGCCTCGGCGAGTACAGCCGGCGCTGCCAAGGTTTCCAATGAGGTAAGCGGTACGGTTACGCTGCGCTCGGCGGCTCAGGCACTGTCGCCGAAGGCATCGCTCAGCATCAAGCTGGTCGACGTCTCTTCTACCGCCGACGCCAGCGCGCCGCCGCTGGCTCTCAAGTTGATCACGCCGGCTACCCAGTTCCCGCAGTCGTTTGCGATGAGCTTCGATCCAGTGAAAGTGAAGCAAAATGATATTTACGTCGTGCAGGCGGAGCTGAGCGACGGTGACCGTCACTACACGATGAAGATCCAGGCGTTGGCGCTCACCAATGGTAACAAGAGCGACGGTATTGCCATTGAACTGTCGGCAGAGCAGACGGCAGGTGAAAAGGCCCTGGCCGTGTTCACCGACGTGCAGAAGCAGCTCGGCGCGATGAAGGTCAAGAGCGGTACCAAGCTGGATAAGGACGTTTCGCGCAGCTGGCAGGTATTTCGCCAGGACAACGAGTTGAAATTCATCCGTGAACTGGTTGATTACGGTGCCAAGGGCTTCACCAGCACCGACTACGCCTACAAGAATGGCAAGCCGTGGGTTGTCGTGCAGCAGACCAAGCCAAACCAGGGTGCCAAGCCCACCGCGATCGACCGCGCCGGCTGGGACGACAACGGCAGTCTGGTGCTGAAGCAGCACGAGGTTAACGGCAACGTGCAGGTGCTGGACGATTCGGCTGCCGCCAGTCTGCAGAAGCAGGGCCTGGATGTGTTGAATCTGGCAACCGGCGGCAAGGACAAGTAAGTTGCTGCAAGTCAATGCCGAGAGGCTAAATCAATTAGCCATCTGGACGTCCATTTCCTTGGGCATCCGAAAATAAGAAAGCCGCCCGAGTCAAGGGCGGCTTTTTTATTGGGTCATCAGACCAGCGGTCAGCTGATCAGAAGCGGTATCTCAGCCCGAGGTTGAAACCGTTGTACCGCTGGCTGCTGTCGCTGAAATGCGCGTTGTATGACATCGTGCCGCTGAGCTGAGGGGTGAACTGCGCCGTCAGGCCCAGGTCAGCGCTACCCCAGGTCTTGTCGGGGATATAGCCGGCGATCGTAAACTGGCCGTTCAACGAGTTGAGACCGGTTGTGATATCGCGCGCATCGGCTTTACTGTCGCGGTTGAAGGCCAGCTCGGCGTAGGGGACGAAGGTAGTGTTCGCTGTTTGCCACTGGCCCTGCAAGCGCCAGCCGAGCGTGCTGATCAGCGCCTTGCGGTGCTGGCTGCCGAACCACATCGCCGTGCTGTCGTCGCCGCTTTCGTGATAGCCGTCGACGCGGATGCTCTGATACTCGATGTTGGCAAACGGTCCGTTTTTCAGCGTGCCCTGGCCGAACCACCAGCCGCCGGTGAGGCCTGCACCAAGGTGCGAACCGTTGGGGTTGCCGGTTTCGGTGCGGTCGAGCGAACCCAGCTGGATGATGCGATTCACGTCAGTGAAATTGGAGTGGCCCGCCTCACCGTAAGCTCCCACATAGCCGCCGCCGACGTGATAGGTGGCGTAGGCCAGCGCGGAGGTATCGTTGAGATCATAGCCACCACCGCCGTTGAAGTTCGCGGTGTTGCGCCCCAGGCCCAGGGCCACGCCCATCGACAGATTGTCATTGCTGCGCAGATCGGCACCGATGGTCAGGTTCGTGTTGTCGCTGGTCGTGCGTGGCGAATTGTAGGTACCGTCAAAACGCTGCAGCCCGAAATTGACCGTCGCGAACACGCGGCTGTCGGCGCCGGTATCGTCGGACTGCATCTGTGTGCGCACGGCCTTGGTCTGGGCGGTGCTCACCGCCAAGGGTGCTTCGCCCAGCAGGGAGATCTGACCCGGCGCGTGTAGTTCGGACAGCACGTACTGGCTGAAAATTTCATGGGCAGCCGTGGTGGGATGTACGCCGTCGGCGAACAGATAGTCCTGAGCAGCATTCGCCGTTACCAGCGTGCTGCTATTGCAATCGTGCGAGCTTGACGTGGTGCAAGCCGGTACGGTGGTGTTCACGAAGCCAAAGGCAGTCGGATTGGCCAGTACTTCGTTGAATAATGCGTACGTGTTGACCGAAAGAATATTGGCGCCGGTGGCGGCGAGGCCGGCATTCAGCGTCTGGTTGTAGGACACCGACACGTTGCTGAGAAACGTCTGGATGCCCGGCACCAGCGCTGCGTCAGCCGCAGCCGATGGCGTCTTGCCAATGTCCGGAAGGTTGAACACCACCAGATAATTCGCGCCGGCCTGCTTGAGCTGGCTGATCAACGCCAGCTCCTGGGTGGCGGCGGCGTTGATATTGGCTGTCGCTTGCGCTGCCGTTTCAAACCCGCCACCGAAAAAGGTGTTCAAACCGTACTGCGTCGAATGATAGAAAATATCGTTCGCACCACCCCATACCATGTACAGACTGCGTGGGTCAGCCTTCGCACCGTTCGCCAAATAGCCGTTGACCTGCTGGGTCAGCGTGGGAATCGATGGATCGGGGCCATCGTCATCCGTCACCACGCCGGCGCCGCCGAAAGCGTAGTCGCTCCCGCCTACGCGCGAAGGCTGCAGGTTGAAACCGTAGCCGGCAGCGATGTACTGAACCGCCACATCGCCCGGGTTGGTTGTGAACTTGGAGTAGCTGTTGAGCGACGTGGAAAAAAACTGGCCGGCGTCACTCAGGCTGTCGCCGAAAACTACGATGTTGTCGAATGGCGGATTGTCGGCCGCCTGTGCATTGGCGGCAAACAGCATGGCGGCGGTGATCGCCGTGACCAGATAGCGGGTGCGAAGCATGGTGTGACTCCCCTTCAGTACCAGGGCCCGGATGAGGGCCGTAACGAGGGCGTCACACTATCGGAAACGGTATCCATACGCATGCGCAGGTGCAGCATAAAAAACCTGCGTTCCGCTAGTTTTTGCGGGCCTTGGCAAACGCATCGGCAAAGGCTCCGCTGGCTGGCGCCGCGGCCTGTTTTGGCGCTGTGCTGCCACCACGTGATGCCGGCCGAGCGTCGCCGTTCTTTGTGTCACGCGGAGCACGTGCATCGCTGCCCGCGGCGGGGCGGCTGCGACTCTGGCCCGGTTCGTCGTCCAGCCGCATCGAGAGGCCGATGCGCTGACGTGGCAGGTCCACTTCCATCACCTTGACCTTGACGATGTCACCGGCCTTGACCGCATCGCGTGGATCCTTGACGAAGGTATGCGACAGCGCCGACACGTGGACGAGCCCGTCCTGATGCACGCCGATGTCGACGAATGCGCCGAAGGCGGCAACGTTGGTGACACGGCCTTCGAGAATCATGCCGGGCTTGAGGTCCTTCACGTCTTCGACTCCCTCGGCAAAACTCGGCGCGACGAATTCGGGACGTGGATCGCGGCCGGGTTTTTCCAGCTCTTTCAGGATGTCGCGCACGGTCGGAAGGCCGAAGCGTTCATCGGTGAACTGCTCTGGCGCCAGGCTCCGCAGGAACGCACTGTCGCCCAGCACGCTTTTCACCTCACGGCCGCATTGGGCGATGATCCGCTCAACCACGGGATACGCCTCAGGATGCACCGCGCTGGCATCCAGCGGATTGTCGCCGTGCGATACGCGCAGGAATCCGGCGCATTGCTCGAACGCCTTGTCGCCCAGTCGTGGCACTTTCAGCAGCGCCTTGCGGTTGGCGAACGGGCCGTTGGCATCGCGATGTTTCACCACGTTCTCGGCGACGGCGGCGGACAGGCCGGCTACGCGTGACAGCAGCACGGCGGATGCGGTGTTCACATCCACGCCGACGGCATTGACGCAATCCTCGACGCGGGCTTCCAGCGCACGCGCCAGCTTGATCTGGTTGACGTCATGCTGGTACTGACCTACGCCGATCGCCTTCGGCTCGATCTTCACCAGTTCGGCCAGCGGATCCTGCAGGCGGCGCGCGATCGACACGGCGCCGCGCAGGCTCACGTCGAGTTCGGGAAATTCCTTCGCCGCCAGCTCAGAGGCGGAGTACACCGATGCGCCCGCTTCGCTCACCACGATCTTCGACATTTTCAGATCGGCGTGCTTTTTCATCAGCTCGCCGGCCAGTTTGTCGGTTTCGCGCGAGGCGGTGCCGTTGCCGATCGCGATGAGGTCGACGCCGTGCTGCTTGCCCAATTTCGCCAGCTGCGCAATGGATTCATTCCACTGCTTGCGTGGCTCATGCGGATAGATTACGTCGGTAGCCAGCAGCTTGCCGGTGGCATCGACCACGGCGACTTTCACGCCGGTGCGGATGCCGGGGTCCAGCCCCATTACCGTGCGGGCGCCAGCCGGCGCGGCCAGCATCAGGTCCTTGAGATTGTCGCCGAACACGCGGATCGCCTCGTCCTCGGCGCCTTCGCGTACGCGGCCGAACAAGTCCAACGTGAGATGCAGATGCAGTTTCACGCGCCAGGTCAGCCGCACCGTTTCACGCAGCCATGCATCGGCGGCGCGGTTGCGATGTTGGATGTCGGCGCGCGCAGCCACGCGGCCTTCGCCTTCGGCATGGCCTTGCTCGCTGTCGACGGTAGGGCTGAGTTCCAGCTCGATCACGCCCTCGTTGCGCGCGCGCATCAGCGCGAGAAGGCGGTGCGAGGGAATCTTGCCGATCGGTTCGATGTGGTCGAAGTAGTCGCGGAATTTTGCGCCTTCGTTTTCCTTGCCCGCGACGACCTTGGCGCGGATCTGGCCCTTGGCCCACATCCAGTCGCGCAGCTCGCCGACCAGGTAGGCATCTTCGGCGATCGATTCCATCAGGATCGCACGGGCGCCATCGAGCGCTGCGCGCACGTCGGCGATGCCTTTTTCTGCATCGACGAAGGCTTCGGCAAAGGCTTCTGGCGTTTGTGTCGGATCATCGCGCAGGCCGGTCGCCAGCGGTTCGAGGCCGGCTTCGCGCGCGATCTGCGCCTTGGTGCGGCGCTTGGGCTTGTACGGCAGGTAAAGATCTTCCAGTCGCGCCTTGGTATCGGCGGAAAGCAGATCGTTCTTCAGCGCATCGCTGAGCTTGCCCTGTTCCTCGACGCTGGCCAGGATCGCCGCGCGACGTTCTTCCAGCTCGCGCAGATAGCGCAGGCGTTCTTCCAGCAAACGTAGTTGGGTGTCATCGAGACCGCCGGTCACTTCCTTGCGGTAGCGCGCGATAAACGGCACGGTCGCGCCGCCGTCGAGAAGATCCACGGCCGCACGCACCTGGTCGGGCTTGGCGGCAATATCCTGGGCAATGCGATGTTCGATGCTGAGCATGGGGCTGGGGTGTTCTCTGAAAAATCCGGCGATACCGGAGGGGACTGCGAATCATAGCAAGCCGCTCCATGGCGGTGATTGGGCGTGTCATCAATGACCAAGCGGCCCGCGCCGGGAACTGTTTGCGCGCAGGCCAAGGAAGAGCGAAGAAGTGTACGTCCGTACACGCCTGAGCGATGACGCAGGCCTGTGGGCAAACAGACCCGGCCCGTAGGGTTGCTTCGCTGTGGCCGCCATGCGGCAGCGCGCGGCTTGGCCTGACCGCCAGTCAGGCGCTGCGCACCGAGAAAGGTGTAAACCACGCACCACCACCTGACGGCCACAGCGAAACAACGCGAGCCACTTGGTCATTGATGACACGCCCTAGTTGCCGAGAAAGTGCGTCGGCAATAAATGAAAGCGGCGCCGAAGCAGAGCTCCGGCGCCGCTGTTCGATAGAGAACGATCAGGCTGTAAACGAATTATTGCTACTACCTGGTGTTGTCTGGGTTGGCTTGAACTCGCTAGCGCGACCGTTGAGCACCAGCGTGCTGACGACCATGTCGTGCAGGCCCTGTTTGCGTTGTGTCCATGCCACCATCAGAAAACCGATGAGCAGGATAAAGGCGCTGAGATATTTGGCGGGGTAGCGGCCGAGCGCGCGTGGAAGACTGATGCGCGCGCCATGCATGTCGGTAACGCGAATGCCCAGCGCCAGCTTGCCTATGGTTGCCTGCCATGCCGAGCTTTCGCAGAACGCAAAATACAACCAGGTCATCACGGTGATGATAAGCACGGCTGGCAGCATCGTGTCGTAGTACTGGCTGAACGCCGTCAGCATCAGATGGGGGTCGTCCGGCGCGGAAAGCTGCGCCTGTTTCATGGCAGCTTCCGCTGCGTCGCCACCCATGATTTTTTGAATCAGCAGGCTGGGGATGTAAAGAATGATGGCGTCGAGTATGTAGGCGGCAACACGCTTCCAGAAACCGGCATAGTCTTCCAGTGTGGCGGCTGTGGTTTGCGGGAGCGCACCAGGTGCGCTTGATGCCGTAAACGCGGGTGGCGGGGTGCCGCGCACTTCTTCCGGAAACAACACGGACAGCGGTTGCCAGTCGGCGAGCCCTTCGTACCAACCGAGGTCGTCCCTGCTCACCTGGCCGCTGCGCAGCCATTGGCGGATATCTCCATCGGTATAGGGGCCATGTCGCTCGCCATCGCGTCCGATCCACACTTCCATCGCTGTACCTCCTGATGATCAATGCCGCATGATGCCACGCATGCACGGCGGCCGAGCATGACGAGGTGCTCAGGCCGCGGCGCGCCGCTTCAGATGCACCAGCAGCAGAGAAATGGCCGCCGGTGTGACGCCGCTCACGCGCGCAGCCTGACCCACGGTGGCCGGCAGCGTGCGCTTGAGTTTCAACAGCACCTCGGCAGAGAGGCCACGCACCTTGTCGTAGTCGAAGCTGGCGGGAATCGCGGTGTGCTCGTTGCGGTGCTGGCGCTCGATCTCCTCACGCTGGCGCTGCAGGTAGCCGGCGTACTTCACCTGCACCTCGACCTGTGCCGCAACATCATCGCGTTCGACAGCGGGGCCGAGTTCGTTGACCGTGGCGAGTTTGGCGTAATCCAGCTCCGGCCGGCGCAGCAAATCCAGCGCGTTGGTTTCGCGACTGACAGCGACGCCAAGCTGACGCTCGATCGCTGCGCCCAGCGCATTCGCTGGCGTGGCCCACAATCCCTGCAGGCGCCGTATTTCGGCATCGACGGCATCGCGCTTGGTGCGCAGCGCATCGAAGCGCGCCTGCGGCACGACGCCGAGCGCATGGCCGGTTTCGGTCAGACGCAGATCGGCGTTGTCCTCGCGCAGATGCAGCCGATATTCGGCGCGCGAGGTGAACATGCGGTAGGGCTCGATGGTGCCGTTGCTGGTGAGGTCGTCGATCAGCACACCGATATAGGCCTCGTCGCGGCGCGGATACCACGGCGCATTGTCCTGTATGGCCCGCGCGGCATTGAGCCCGGCGATCAGGCCTTGCGCGGCGGCTTCCTCATAGCCGGTCGTGCCATTGATCTGGCCGGCGAAATACAGACCGCCGATGGCCTTGGTTTCCAGCCACGGGTTGAGCCCGCGCGGGTCGAAGTAGTCGTATTCGATCGCGTAGCCGGGTCGCGTGATGTGCGCGCGTTCGAAGCCCTTGATCGACTGCACCAGCGCCAGCTGCACGTCGTACGGCAGCGAGGTGGAGATGCCATTCGGATAGATCTCGAACGTGTCCAGCCCTTCCGGCTCGATAAAGATCTGGTGCGAGGATTTTTCGGCGAAGCGGACCACCTTGTCCTCGATCGACGGGCAGTAGCGCGGGCCGACGCCTTCGATCTGTCCGGTGTACAGCGGCGAACGGTCCAGCGCGCCGCGGATCAACTCATGCGTGCGCTCGGAAGTGTGGGTGATCCAGCAGCTGATCTGGCGCGGATGCTCGTCGCGCGTGCCAAGGTAGGAAAACACCGGCGTTGGATTGTCGCCGGGCTGCTCTTCTAGTTCGCTGAAATCGATGCTGCGCAAATCGATGCGTGGCGGCGTACCGGTTTTCAGGCGATCGGCGGCGACCGGCAGTTCGCGCAGTTTTTGCGCCAGGGCGCTGGCTGGCGGATCGCCGGCACGGCCACCAGCGTACTGAGCGGGACCGATATGAATCTTGCCGGCGAGAAAGGTGCCAGCCGTCAGCACCACGCTCTTCGCACCGAACGACAGGCCCATCTGCGTGACAACCCCGGTAACGCGGCCGTTCTCGATGATCAGATCGTCCACCGCCTGCTGGAACAGTTCGAGGTTCGGTTGAGTCTCCACGATGCGGCGGATCGCGGCCTTGTACAGCGAGCGGTCGGCCTGGCAGCGGGTAGCGCGTACGGCCGGACCCTTTGATGCGTTCAGTGTGCGCCACTGGATGCCGGCGCGATCGGCTGCATGTGCCATTGCGCCACCGAGCGCGTCGATCTCTTTGACCAGATGTCCCTTGCCGATGCCGCCGATGGCCGGGTTGCAGCTCATTTGGCCGATGGTTTCGATGTTGTGGCTCAGCAAGAGCGTGCGCGCTCCGCTGCGCGCAGAAGCCAGCGCAGCCTCAGTGCCAGCGTGTCCGCCGCCGATCACGATCACGTCGTAGTGGATGGGATGACGCATCAGACTGCCCCGGGGGTGCACATGGTGACCAAACAAGCTGCTATTTTAGCGCCATCCGGCCGATGGCAGCTGGTTCATGCTTGATGGCACGGTTTCTGCTTATAGCCAATCAGCACTTTCACGGGCAGACGCTGCGCGATTCGCGCGCCGAGATCGAACGGACAGGGGTTCGATTGTGTACCGGGAAAGGAAGCAAGACGGCACCCTTCGGGGTGCCGTCGCCTTTTGTGGGGCCTCAAAGACAAAGCCCCGCCGTTTGTGCGGCGGGGCTTTGTCTTTGAATAAATCTGGCGCCAGGCGGTCTCAGGAACAGGGGGAATCCAGGAAGACCGTATTGCCAGGCGCCAGAAAGCGGAAACTTGGTTCCAGGTAGGCAATAACTTGCGCCACTTGGAGACTTGATTTTTGACTTTATCGCGTGAACCCGAAGTGACTGTAACGGGAGTTTGTGTCGGCTCGGGGCAGCAGCTGACGCGCTACGTCAGCCATGTGATAGGTCTCTCGAGATAAGTGTGACGTCAATCACGTATTGGCATGAGTGTTGCATCACTGAAATGACCAAATGAGGAGACTCACCATGGACATGAATTTCGAGCCGTTGTATCCGCATCACGATTTGCTGATCGAGCTCGGCCGGGTTGAAATGGCCATAGATAGCTTGGGTGAGCGCGATGACAGCGAGCGCGGATCGCTGCAGCCGCGTCTTGAGTCACGTATGAGTGCCCTGCTTGAAGCACTGCGTGACCTTGCTGTTTGATTGATGCACCGTGCGCAAGGCAAACGCGCCAAGCGCACTGATGGTGATGCCGGCCTCGCACCTTGCGAGGCCATATCGACAACCGGCTGGTTCAGTGCTTGAAGATGCTATCGACGATTTCCGTCAGATTGCGCGATAGATTTTCCTGACGCGCCAATGCCGCAATCACCGCATGGGCGGCTTCACGTCGGCGTGGCTCAAGACGCTGCCAACCATTGAACGCTGTGGCGATTCGCGCGGCGAGCTGCGGGTTCAATGCATCAAGCTGGATAAGCCGGTCGGCCAGCAACTGATAGCCCGCACCATCGGTACGATGAAATCCGCTGGGGTTGCCACGCACAAACGTACCCAGCAGCGCATGGACGCGATTCGGATTCTTCAGCGTAAATGCGGGGTCGCGCTCAAGAGCCCGCACCCGGTCCAGCGCGTCGGTTGCCGTGGACTGCGCCTGGATGGCAAACCACTTGTCCATAGCCAATGCGTTGTCGGCATAGCGTTGGCGATAGTGCTGCAGCGCTGGCGCAGCCTGTGCTGGCTGATCACGAAGTAGCACGGCGAGTGCGGCAAGTCGGTCGGTCATCGCCGGCGCGCTGTTGTACTGGTTCTGAGCCAGCAAGTAGGCGCTGGCACCATCGACCAATTCCAGCAGTTCCAACACGCGGCGCTTGAGCCGTCGTCTCGCCTGGCTGATCGGGTCGAGCTGTGCACTGGCATGTGTTGCCAGATTGCGGTAACGCTGCTCCAGAACTTTTGCGCCGATCCGCTCGGCTAGCTGTTGTTGCAGGCTCAGGCGCAGCTCGTGGATGCGCTGCGGGTCGACCACGCTCTCGCGTTCGGCCAGTTCGACTTCGCCCGGCGGCGTCAGCAGGTCGGCGAGCAGTGCATCGTCGATACCGTCGTTGGCAAACAGTGTCGCGAGCGTATCGCACCACGTCTGCACGGCATCGCTGGCGCTGCCATCGCGCAGGTTTTCATAGGCGCGGGCGGCAAGCTGTTGCCCAGCTTCCCAGCGATTGAAGCCGTCGACATCGTGGCCCAGCAGCAGCGCCAGTTGGGTGGGCGTGTAGTCGCATTCCAGAATCACCGGCGCGGAAAATCCGCGCAGCAGCGAAGGTACTGGCGCTACGTCGACGTTCTTGAACACGAAAGTCTGTTCGGATTGCGCCAAAACAACCACGCTTTCAGTTCCTGTCGACTCGCTGGCGATCTCGGACGTCTGGCCGTCCAGATGCAGTGGCAGCATTTCGCCGCTGTCAGCAAACAGCGCCAGCTTCACCGGAATCGGCAGCGGTTCGTGCGGCTTCGAATCAGCGTCGTTGGATGCATGCTGGGAAAGCGTCAGCGCGTAGGTTCGCTGCACAGCATCGTGATCGCCGCGCGCCTTGAGTCGTGGCGTGCCGGCCTTGGCATACCAGGCCATGTTTGCCATCAGGTCGATACCGTTGGCATCACCGAGCGCCGAAAGGAAATCCTCCAGCGTGGCTGCTTTGCCGTCGTTACGTGTGAAGTAAAGATCCATGCCTCGCCGAAAGCCATCCTTGCCCAGTCGCGAGGAGAGCATGCGCACCAGCTCGGAGCCTTTTTCGTAAACGGTCGCGGTGTAGAAGTTGTTGATTTCGCTGTACTGCGACGGACGCACCGGATGCGCCAGCGGGCCGGCGTCCTCGGGGAATTGGGCGCGACGTAGCAGCGCGACGTCTTCGATGCGCTTCAGCGGCGCGGAGTTCATGTCGGCCGAAAAACTCTGTTCGCGAAATACCGTCAGACCTTCCTTCAGTGACAGCTGAAACCAGTCGCGGCAGGTCACCCGGTTGCCGCTCCAGTTGTGGAAATACTCATGCGCGACCACCGCCTCGACGTGCCGGTACTCATCGTCGGTCGAGCTGTCCGGGTCGGCCAGCAGGTACTTCGCGTTGAAGATATTGAGGCCCTTGTTTTCCATCGCCCCCATGTTGAAATCGTGGGTGGCGACGATGTGGAACACGGCCAGATCATAGTTGCGGCCGTAGGTCTGCTCGTCCCAGCGCATCGCGCGCTCGAGCGAATCCATGGCGTAATCGCATTGATGAATCGCGTCGGATTCGGCCCAGATATTCAGCGTCACCGCGCGCTGGTCAGCAGTCACGTAATCGCGCGAAATCTTTTCCAGCTTGCCAGCGACCAGGGCGAACAGATAACTCGGCTTGCGATACGGATCGACGAAGCGCGCCCAATGCCGGCCATCATCCAGCTCGCCGGTGCCATCGGCATTGCCCCCGGCGAGCAGTACCGGGAAGCGCACCTTGTCCGCACGCAGGGTAACTGTGTAAAGCGACTGCACGTCCGGGCGATCGGGAAAAAACGTAATGTGGCGAAAGCCTTCGGCTTCGCATTGAGTAAGCAGAAAACCACTCTCGTGCTTGCCGGAAAAAAACAGGCCCTCCATCGTGGTATTCGCTGCCGGTCGCAGGCGCACGCGGGTCTCCAGCACGCTGCCATCCTCAGCGCCGTAGACCTCGAGCACGCCATCGGCGTAAAGGTAGGCGGATTCGGGCAGTGGTTTGCCATCCAGTGCGATCGACAGCAGCTCGAGGTTTTCGCCATCCAGCCGCAGCGTCGAGGATGGCGCGGCATCGCTGCGCAACAGCAGGCGCGAGCACAGTTCGGTGGTTTCGATGCCGAGGTCGAAATCGAGTTCGACCGTTTCGACCTGCCAGGCGGGTACTCGATAGTCGCTGAGACGAATCAGCGCAGACTTTTTTTCGGAGATCGTATTCATGTAAATAGCAGGGCGCGGGGAGTACGCAGGTTACCATGCAGTCTATTGACAGCCGAAAATTCCGGAAAACCCCATGACACGATATACCGCCGAAAAAGCTCTGCTGGGCGACCAGCCGATCATCGTGCTGACCGATCACGACGATCAGAGAAAACTGCGCGTGGCTTGTCATGGCGCGGCGCTGCTCAGCTTCCAGGTGCCGCTCAACGGCGAGTTGCATGACATCGCCGATGGCTATCGCGATGCGAATGAGGTGGCCACCCGGCCAGGCTCGCGCTTTGCGATCATGGTGCCGTTCGCCGGCCGTATTGGCGATGCGCGCTACACCTTCGATGGGCAGGCAGAAGATCTGCAGCCGGGCGTCATCGGAGCGGATCGCGCGAGTCGCCACGGTTTCGTGCGCAATACCGATTTCGAGATTGCAGAGCTGACGGCCGACGCCACGGGGGCACACGTCACTCTGTCGACATCGGCGATCCGCCCGCAGCCGGGTTATCCGCATTCGATCGATCTGGCGGTGACGTTTACGCTGGACGCCGGCGGCATCGCGCTCGACGTCAGCATGCACAATGTTGGCGACACTGAGGCGCCGTGCTTCTTTGGCTGGCATCCCTATTTCCGTGTAGGCAACAGTGCGCTTGCGGGCATCGCCGCCGATGGCTGGCAGCTGCAGATTCCGGGTGAGACGTTGATTCGCACCGACGCCGATCTCATCGCGCTGCCGGGTGCCGAGGCTTACGTGCCACTGGACGACGCACCGGCCTTCGATTTCCGCGAAGCGCGACTGGTCGGTAGCACGATCCTTGATCACGAGTACACCGATCTGCAGGTCGAGACCGATGGCTATATCCGCACGCGCCTGCGTGACCCGGTCAGCGGGCTGGCGATTGCGGTCTGGCAGGAGCGTGGCGTGATGCACGCATTCACCGCCGACACGGCGGCACGCGACGCGCGACGTGCCGTGGCGCTGGAGCCGATGGAATGCATGGCCGATGCGTTCAACCGGCCTGAATGGCTGGACGCCATCCGTTTGCTGCCGGGTGCCGAGCGGCGTTTTCGGTGCGGTGTGGAGGTGCTGCTGCCATGAATGCTGCAGTGATAAAGCAGACTTTGTCGAGCGACGTGCTGCCAAGCTACGCGCAGATTCTCGATGCTGCCGCGCGCATCGCGCCGCATGCGCGGGTGACGCCGGTGCTGCGCAGCGCGGCACTGGATGCGTTGAGCGGCGCCGAGTTGCATTTCAAATGCGAGAACCTGCAGCGCGGTGGTGCGTTCAAATTTCGCGGTGCCTGTAACGCGGTATGGGCGCTGACGGAGTCGCAGGCAGCGGCCGGCGTGGTGACGCATTCGTCCGGTAATCACGGCAACGCGCTGGCACTTGCCGCAGCTACCCGCGGCATCGCTGCGCATGTCATTGTGCCGCAAGGTGCGGTGCAGGCGAAGGTCGATGCGATCGCACGTGCCGGTGCAATCCTGCATCGTTGCGCTGCTACGCAAGCGGCGCGTGAGGCGATGTCGGCCGAGGTACAGCGCGCCAGCGGCGCGGTGCTGGTGCATCCATACGCCGATACGCAGGTGATGGCCGGGCAGGGCACGGCAGCGCTGGAGTTGCTGAAGCAGGTGGCCGGGCTGGATGCGCTGATCACGCCGGTGGGCGGTGGTGGCATGGCCAGCGGTACGGCAATTGCCGCGCATGCAATCGATCCTTCCATTACTTTGTTCGGCGCCGAACCGCTTGGTGCCGACGATGCGGTGCGGTCGCTGTCACAGGGCCGGCGCGTGACGACGCTGGTGCCGGATACCCTGTGCGATGGCCTGCGCGCGCTGATCGGCGAAACCAATTTCGATGCGCTACGCACGCACCACGTCGATGTGATCGCAGTCAGCGACGAAGAGTCGATTGCCGCCATGCAGCTGCTGTGGTCGGAGCTGAAGCTGGTGGTGGAAGTATCCAGTGCCACCGTGCTGGCGGCGATCCTGAAGCAGCCCGCGCGCTTTGCCGGCCGCCGCGTCGGTGTGGTGCTCACCGGCGGCAATGTGGATTTGCAGTCGCTGCCCTGGAGCGCGGGCTGACGCCATGCCTGCCGAGTAGCGACGCGTGCGCTAAGCCGCCTCGGCCTCGGTGTGGCTGCTGGTGCTCGCGGCTGTCGTCGTGCTGGATGCAGAGGTTGGCTTTACGTGGGCCGCGTGCAGGGCATGCAAATCCATCGGGCTCAGCGTTTTGAGTGGAATGGGCGTGTAATCCTCGGCGAAGGACACTTCACCGGGCTTCCAGCCTGCCTTGCGGCGCACGGCGCCCAGAAAACGCTTGGTCGACACCCAGTGCAGGCCGAGCAGGGTGTAATTGTTGTCGGCATCGATGATCGGGTCGCCGACACCGGTCGGTCGCGTCGGTTCGCCGTAGAGCGCCGTGCGGAACACCACATCCCAGATCGAGAACACCTGGCCGTAGTTGCAGTTGTGCAGGTTCGGGCGATCCGGATCGACCAGCATGTGATGCAGGCGATGGAACTTCGGATCGACGAACACCTTTTCAAATAGCCGTCCAAAGCCGAGCCGCACGTTGGTGTGCGAAAAGTTCTGCGCCAGCTCACCCAGCAGCATCAGCCAGGCGAATTCGTCCGGCTGTACGCCGATCAGCAGGCCGACCACGGCCAGCACCATCGACTGGATAAAGCCGTCGATCAGGTTGCCGCGGTCGTTGGTCCAGCAGCTCATCTGACGTTGGCTGTGATGCATGCTGTGCAGCGCCCACCACCACGGAATCGCATGCTGGGTGCGGTGCATCCAGTAATAAACGAAGTCGTAAATGGCGTAATAGAAAAGAAACAGCAGCAGCGGGTGATGGTCGAACCACGGAATCAGGTGCGAGATCGCCAACGGCGAGCCGGTGCTGTCGCTGGCGTCAGAATCGCTGCCGCCAAACAGATGGCTGAACGGGGTGAGCACCAGATAGGTGAACAGTGGAAAGATGCCGAGCAGCATCAGAATCGTGTAGTTGCGATCGACCAGGGTGAGCTTGCGGTGGGTCCATTGTTCGGCGGGAAACCAGGTTTCCAACGGACGAAAAAGCAGCCCGATGATCGCCACCTGCAGTGCCGCAATCATCAGCGCACCGGCAATCTCGTCGGGATTGCCGGCCAGGCCGTTGATGTGGATCAGCGTAAGGAACGGCGTGACTGCATGACTGCTCAGCCAGGCAACCGCGTGGGACCAGAATTGGGAGAAATCGGGCATCAGTATTTTTTCGGAAGTACTTGATGCCAATGATATCGCCGACGCCACGTTTCGATGCTGAATGAGGGCGAAGGTTTGTGTGGCCAGGCGTCAGTGAGACGACTCACCGCGACGACGAAGGCGATACCCAGTCATTCCGTCAGCATCTGCCACGCGGTGAGGTCGAGTGCCGAAGGTTTGTGTCGCACGAACATGCGTTTGCACAACTTAGGCCCAGATCAGAATGCTCATGAGCATGGCGAACACGGCGCCGCATTGTGATGGCGAGGAAGCAGGCATGAAAACATCGCTGGCGCAGGGATTTGCAGTTTAGCGGCTGGATCCAGCGGGTCGTCCGGGCGGATGCCGGTGCGCGCCAGCCCAACGCCAGTGGAACGGCCGTTGAGGCATGGCCTGCCGCGACCGTCACAAGTCCGTAAGATGGCGCCCCGGTGACAATCGAGTCCCGGGGACTTTCCATTCATGCGACGACTGCCGTTACATTTCACGCGAACCGTTGCGGTATCGCTCGGTGCGCTGCTGCTATTTGCCGGCTGTGTCTTTGCGACTGCGATGCAGGAGCCGAAGGTACTGCAACAGGTTTTCGTGCTGGCGTTGATGCTGTGCACTTTCGGCGCGCTGTTGTTTGTGACTGCGCGCTTTGCGACCGCGCTGGTGGTTTGCAGCGCGCTGTTTGCCGCGATCAAGTTTCTGTCGGTGCTGAAGATCAAGTATCTCGAAGAATCGTTGATGCCGTCGGACTTCATCTACTACGCCGGCACCAGCTTGCTCGATACGCTGCGGCACTATCCGCATCTGTACCTGCTGAGCATCGGCATTTGCGTCGTGGTGCCGCCGCTGTTGTGGCTGGTGTGGCGCTGGGACTGGCGCCTGTTTGTCGGACGCCGATGGTTGTCAGCGCTTGGTCTGCGCATGGGTGGCGTTTTGCTCAGCGTCTTGGTTTTCCTGATCTGCATGCTGCCCAATGGGCCGTTTGCGCAGGTGCATAACCGCGGCGTGTGGGAGAAATTATCCGACGATGCACAGCTGACCAACTTCTTCATCAACTTCGACGATGCCCGCGTGCACCTGCCGGCGATGTCCAGCGATGCGATTGCCGAGCAGCAGTGGGGATCGACTGCGCAGGGTGAACCAGGCAGCGCGCATCCACCGTATCCCGACATTGTGCAGGTGCTGGAAGAAAGCACTTTCGATCCGTCGATCTTCGCGGCCTGCGGCGTGCCGGAATGTCGTCTGCAACTGTTTCAGGCCGATGCGCGCACCCGCGGCACCGGCGTGCTGCGTACGCATACCTTCGGCGGCGGTACTTGGGTGAGCGAATTCGCCACGCTGACTGGCATGCCGCAGGATATCTTCGGCCCCGGCGGAATGTACGCGCCATACGTGCTGGCGCCGCACGTGCGCGACGCGCTGGCAATGCAGTTGCGGAGATTGGGTTACCTGACCATCGCGATCTATCCGACCGAAGGCAGCTTCATCAACGGCCGCAACGCCTACAAGTCGTATGGCTTCGATCATCTCTACGACGTCAACGAGCTGAAGCTGGACGAGTGGGAAGAAACCGACAAGCAGATGTTCGATGCGGCCAAGCGCGTCTACGATCAGGTCAAGAAGCCGGGCCAGCCGGTCTTTATCATGATCCTCACCATCAACCAGCACGGCCCGCACGACGACCTGCCGTTGGCCCAGTTGCCGGCGCCGTTCAACCGGGGGCTGTTGACCGGGCTGTCGCCGGCGGCAACGATCAACTTCAGTGCCTACCTGTCGCGCCTGCACGATTCCGACGTGGCCATGCGTGGGCTGGAGCACGATTTCCTCGACCGCGCACAGCCAACCCTGCTGGTGCATTTCGGCGATCATCAGCCGTCGTTCGAGGGCATGATCCGGCCGATGGCGCGCACACTACCGTTGGCGCTGCAGCCTTACCGCGATTACCTCACCTACTACATGCTGAAAAGCAATTTTGCGGGCGAGCCACTGCCGAGCTATCCGATGATGGATATCGCGTTTTTGCCAAGCATGGTGCTGCAGGCCGCCGGTCTACCGAAAGATCCCTATTTCTCCGCGCTGCATGAACTGCGCACGCGTTGCAACGGACTTTACGACGACTGCAAGATGCCGGGGCTGATCGATTCTTACCATGCATGGACGTTTGGACGTCTGCACGTCTATCAGTGAACGATTTTGGAAGTTGCCATGCCGTGCGGCTGGCAATCTCCATGTCGGTTGTCACCTAGCCGGCAAATGAAATGGCGGGTTCTGGCTCTTCAAACCAGACCAGTGAGCCGGACCGTTGCAGCCGATAGGGCAATGCCTTGCCCCGCAGTTCGATGTATCGCACCGCCTTGGCGACGATCGACACGCTTTCCTGATCGACGGAATCTTCCCTGGGCTTCTTCGTGTCGAAGACACGTCTGCCGTTGGCGTCACGGGTCTGCATGGAATAAAGCTCGATCTCCGAGCGGGCGGCGTGGTCGGCAATATCCAGCGCCAGTGAATGCAGGGTCAGTTGATTGCTGATCGCAGCATCCGCCTTGATGTCATCCAGGTAGTTAAGCATGGCATTCGTCCAAAAAATAACGGGTAATTACACGCCGGCCTTCAATCATGGATTTTGCGAACAGCCGACGATGATGACATCGGCTAGCCAGCTCACCCCCCAATTCCTGCCGATGCCGTTATCGTCCGTCAGGATTAAAATAATTTCCGGGAAATTATGTCATCAGCCCTACACCCAATGCAGCAAGTTCAGCAATATCTTTGTGCAGCGATTCCCAGCGCTCCGTGCCGAACGACTCCACCATACGTGTCTGGACGCCTTCCCAATGCGCATTTGCGGCCAAAGTCAGGGCGCGGCCTTTGCGAGTCAGCGAAACCTGCTTCGCATGGCCTTCGCCAATCCGACCACCTTTTATTGCAACCCAGCCTGACTGGATCATTGGCGTGAGAGTGCGATATAGCGAGGTGCGTTCCATGAACAAGATCTTGGCGAGCTGACTCAAAGGCAGCCATTCATGCCTGGAAATGGTGCGAAGAACAGGCAGTTGGGCCGCACTGACACCGGCATCGGCCAGCGCTGCATCGTAAAGGCGACTGACGGAACGCGAAGCCTTGCGCAACATGGAGCAGGCGCAGGGAAGTTGAGTGGCTGATAGCCTTTCCATAGGACAGTGTATTTACATCTTTGGGTCGAAGCAAACGCCTTGATACTCCGGGTTTGTCACATAGATATTGCCGATCAAGATTGGCTGAACCGGTGCTGGCAACCAGCTGATTGCTGGTTTATCCAGGCTGTCAAAAAATTTCCATGAATGCCTGCCAACCTGAGCGGCGTTGCCGAATTCGGTGACAGCTATCGGAGTGCAGCCATGAGTCGCCTATGCTTGATTACTCTCCTTGTCGCTGGAATGCTGGCCATGTCCGTTACCGCCCAAGCCCATGAAAAACAGGCCGATGAAAAGCCCATTGCTGCCAGGGTGCTGGTGATCGGTCATCGCGGCGCCAGTGCGCTGCGGCCGGAACACACGCTGGCTTCCTATGGCAAGGCGATCGCCGATGGCGCGGACTTCGTCGAACCCGATCTGGTCATGACCAAGGACGGCGTGCCGGTGGCGCGGCACGAAAACGAGATCAGCGGCACCACGGATGTGGCCGCGCATGCGGAGTTCGCTGCACGCAAGACGACCAAGACGGTGGATGGGGAGAAGATCACTGGTTGGTTCACCGAAGACTTCACGCTGGCCGAGCTTAAAACCCTGCGTGCCCGCGAGCGTCTGCCGGAACTGCGCAGCACGAAGTACGACGGCGAGTTCCAGATTCCCACGCTGGACGAGATCATCGACTTCGTCGCTGCCGAGTCCGCCGTGGTCGGGCATCCGGTCGGCATCATTCCCGAAATCAAGCACGGTACGTATTTTCAGAAGCTCGGCCTGCCAATGGAAGACAAGGTGCTGGCGATTCTCGCAGCACACTCGTATACACAAACCGCGCCGGTGGAAATCCAGTCGTTCGAAATCGCCAACCTGCGCTATCTGCGCGGCAAGTTGGGTGGCATGGGCTCGAAAAATAGCCACCCGAACATCCGCCTGCTGCAGCTGCTGGGGGATCCGAAAGAGCAGACCTACGACGTCACGGTTGCCGGCGGTAGGCTGACTTTTGCCGACATGATGAAGCCCGCTGGTCTGCGCGATATCGCCACCTATGCCGATGCCATCGGCCCGAACATTCGCGCGATCATTCCGCTGGCGCCCGATGGCACGCTGGGTCATCCCACTGCACTGGTGCATGACGCGCACGCGGCCGGACTTGAGCTGCATCCGTATACGTTTCGTCCCGAAAACAACTTTCAGGCGAAAAACTTCTGGCAGGGCAGCGATCCGAAAACCTTCAACGCGAAGGGCTCGGTGGCTGAGATTCGGGCCTATCTCGATGCCGGTATCGATGCGTTCTTTACCGATGATCCCGCGCTCGGTCGACAGGCGCTTGACGGTCGCTGAGTTGTCATGAACAAACGAACAAGCGAAGGATGGCTGTAACGGAACTGCAGTAGTCCCAGCCCAGCATGTGCAGCCTCTTTGTCATCTTGCGGATGGTTTTTCATGCGTTTTCTGCTGTATTCCCTGTTGCTGAGCACCCTGTCGCTTGCCGCGACCCAGTCATTGTTTGCGCAGTCCGCATCGACGCAATCCTCCGTGCGGCAATCAGTGCTGCTGATTTCGATCGACGGCCTGCGCCCTGCCGATGTGCTCGATGCGCAGCAGCGCGGCCTGCATTTGCCGAACCTGCAGGCCTTTCTCAAACAGGGCAGCTACGCGCATGACGTGCGCGGCGTGCTGCCGACACTGACGTATCCCAGCCACACCACGCTGATCACCGGCGTCTCGCCAAACGTCCACGGCATCGGCAGCAACCTCACGTTCGATCCGACCAACAAGAACCAGCAAGGCTGGGACTGGTACGCCAGCGACATCCGTGTGCCGACGCTGTGGGACGCTGCGCATGCGGCCGGACTCAGCACGGCCAACGTGCACTGGCCGGTGAGCGTGGGTGCGCAGGTGGACTGGAACCTGCCGCAGATCTGGCGCACCGGCCTGCCGGATGACCGCAAGTTGGTGGCCGCGCTGTCTACGCCAGGCCTGCTGCCGTCGCTGGAAAAAGACCTCGGTCCTTACGCTGACGGCATCGACGAAAGCCTGGCTGGCGACCAGAACCGCACCCGTTTTGCGATCCACCTGCTGGAAACCCGCAAACCGCAGTTCATGACGGCCTACGTGACCGCGCTGGATACCGAACAGCATGCAACCGGCCCGGATACGCCGACCTCGCGCAAGACGCTGGAAGGCATTGATGCATTGATTGGCGATCTGGTGGCGGCGGCGCGGCGCGTGCATCCGGATGGTGTTATCGCCATCGTGTCCGATCATGGCTTTGCGCCGGTGAAGCAGGACATCAATTTCTATGCACCCTTCATCAAGGCCGGCTTGGTCACCGTCAAGAATGGCACCATCACCGATTGGCAGGCGGCCGTGTGGAACGACGGCGGCAGCGCCGCGATCGTATTGAAAGATCCAAACGATGCAGCGGTGAAGACGAAAGTTGCCACGTTGCTTAAACAGCTGCAGGATGATCCACGATACGAGATCGACCACGTGCTCGACCATGATCAGCTTGTCGCCCAAGGCGGCACGGGCATGGCCAGCTGGTTCGTGTTGCTGAAGATCGGCTACGAGCTGGGCGTGACGCCCGATGCACCGCTGCCGGCGCCCGGCCATTTCCTCGGCATGCACGGTTACGACCCGGCGACGTCAGAGATGCGCTCCACCTTCCTGATCGAAGGTCCGGGTATTCCGGCCGGCAAGAATCTGGGCTCGATCGACATGCGTGATATCGCGCCGACATTGGCGAAGCTGATGGGTGCCAGTCTGCCGCAGGCGCAGGGACATGCGTTGCCGCTTCTGTCACCAGCACATTGATCGCTGGCGTCGTTAGCCGAGTGAACGTCATCGCTGTTTTCATTAGACGACCTCGAATAATTCTTCCGTGAGAGCGGCTTCAGCCGCGACAGCCACTGATCCCACAATCTGCAATGCAGATGTAAAACCGCGTACATAAAACGTCATCAAACTTGATTTGATGGCCACCTGGGGTGCTCTGGTGACTTTCCATCTTCCACACCATTTCGCGGTCAGCGTCATCGCGGACTGCTGCGCATCAAGGATACCTACGCATGTCTGCTCACACGCGCGCCACTCGTCAAACGAGTCTGGTGCTTGCACTGCTTGCCGCACTCTATGGTTCGGCAGCCATCGCCTCCGATACGGATGGCGTTGCCCCAGCCATAACGGCATCAGTTCCCAAGCCGGCAGCGGATGTCAACAGTGCGAAGACGATGGACGCGGTATCGGTAGTTGCGGTAGGCCAGACCCGGCAGATCCAGAGCATCACGATGGAGGACATCAAGGCCGCTCCGCCCGGCACCAGCGCACTGAAGGTGCTGAACGAACTGCCCGGCGTGAACTTCCAGTCGTCCGATCCCTGGGGTGCCTACGAGTGGTCGACCCAGATCACCTTGCACGGTTTTGATCAGAGCCGCCTCGGCTTCACCCTGGATGGTATTCCGTTGGGCAACATGGGTTATGCGGTCACCAATGGCCTGCAGGTGACCCGTGCGATCAGCTCGGACAATATCTCCAGAGTGGAACTGGCGCAGGGCGCGGGTGCGCTGGGCACGGCGGCCAACACCAACCTCGGCGGCACCGTGCAGTTCTATTCCGCCGATCCGGATGCCAAGGCCGGCGTGCGTCTCAATCAGGCGATCGGTTCGGATGATACGCACCGTACCTATCTGCGGCTGGATACCGGTGACTATCACGGCTTCTCGATGTATGTGTCGTACGACCATGCCAACACCGACAAGTGGAAAGGCTACGGCTCGCAGCTGTCCAACCAGCTGAATCTCAAGGCGGTCTATCAATGGGGCGACGGCAATCGCATCAGCCTGTTCGCCGACAGCTCCAAGCGCAAGGAATACGACTACCAGGATTTGTCGCTGACCAGCCAGCGCGTGCTGGGCTGGAATTACGACTACTGGCAGCCGAATTGGTCGCAGGCGCTGCAGACGGCCAACGCGATCCGCGGCAACGGCGCGTATCCAGCCTCATTGAACGGGCTGCCAGCCGACTACGACAAGGGCGATGCGAACTACTACGCCGGTGGTGGTATCCGACGTGACAACCTGGCCGGCTTGAACGGTACGTTCAACCTGGCCGATGGGCTTGTCCTGAATTTGGGCAGCTACTACCACGACGATCGCGGTGAGGGTCAGTGGGTAACGCCTTATGTCACGTCGCCTGCTTCGGGCCTGCCGCTGGCCATGCGTACCACCGACTATGGCCTGGATCGCTACGGCGTCACCGGCTCGCTGCAATACACGGTGGGTAATAACGATATCGAAGTCGGTGTGTGGGGCGAAAATTCCAAGAACAATATCGAACGCAACTACTTCAATCTCTACGGGCCGTTTGACGGGCTATGGAATTTCTACAGCAACGAAACGCCGTTCCTGCGCGGCTTCCTGCAGCACTACACCTATGACACCCGGATGGCCTACGCCGAGGATACCCTGCACTTCCTTGACGATAAGTTGACCGTCAACTTCGGCGCCAAGTCATTGCGCTCCACTAGCGACGCAGAATCGCTGGTAGCCACCACGGCATTCGCCCAGGGCAGCATCAAAGCCAGCAAGGGCTTTCTGCCGCAGGCCGGCGTTGACTACAAGATTGACGATTATCAGGATGTCTACGCGTCTTACAGCAAGAACATCAACTCCTACGGTATCCTGCCGTTCGCCACCTCGCAGGCAGCCTTCGATGCCAGCAAGGCAAGCCTCAAGCCGGAAGGTTCGCAGACTATCGAAACAGGCTATCGCGTACGCGGCAGCGCATTCGAAGCCTCGGCCGATGTGTACTACACCCGCTTCAGCAACCGCCTGCTGCAGACCACGCCATGTTCGGCAGTGCAAACCTGCGCCAGCATTCTCAACAACGTGGGCAGCGTCAAGAGCACGGGCGCCGATCTGGCGTTGATCTGGAAGCCGCTGGATCATCTGCGCTGGCTGAACTCGGTGTCGTACGACAACTCGAAATACCAGGATGACTATCTCAACGGTGGCGTGGTGGACACCAAGGGCAAGTACGTGGTCGGCATCCCCAGCTGGATGTACACCTCCAGTGCCACCTACACCTTCGGATCATGGCGCTTCAACCTGGATGGCAAATATACCGGTCGGCGCTACATCACCTATACCAACGATTCCCAGGTGCCAGCCTACTGGCTGTTCAATGGCGGCATCAATTACGACATAGGCGCCTACGGTGGTTTCGAGGACATCAGCTTTGGCTTCAATATCACCAATCTGGCCAACAAGCGTTACTTCGCCACCACCGGCACCAATGGCTACGTAGCCTCTGACCCGGAAGGCTATAACCAGACCCTGCAGGCGGGTGCGCCGCGGCAGTATTTCTTCAACATCAATGTGAAGTTGTGAATTGACGGCGAGCCCTTGCGGGCTCGCCGTTTGCTGTCCGAAGCTTGCATGCTAACGATGCTTCCGCTTTGTTTACTGCAGCCATCCGCTCTTCGGGCCAGCCGCGCTAAATGGTATTGAGTAGCACTGCGGTCCCGTTAAATGCTCCGTACCAGGCCCGGGATTGAGCAGTGGTGCGGATTGCGGGTTGAATGTGTTTGGTGTCGATTTGAACTTTGTTGCTCAAGAACTGCGTAACTTCCCAAGGGCAAGCGCTCTGGGGAGTACGCATGAACACTGGCAAGTTTGAGGCCGCCCCGGCTATCCGTCTGGTTAGGGCTTGCGGTCTGCCACGCTGTTCTTCGTGCCGCTGTGACTGGGGTGGCCTCAACCTCTGATACGGCGTCAGCCGCGCGGGCTACCAAGTTGAGCGATGAGTTGCCGATCTTCCTTGTGGTGGAAGTATGCAAGTCACTGAGAACGCGACCGCTGCGGTGTGCCTGCCAGCGGTCGGTGCTTGCCCCCTGTCCGGTTATTGGCGTTCCGGCGCGGCCATGTCGAAATAGGTCCAGTGCTGGCCATTGCTATCCAGCTGCTTCAGATGCAGGGCGAAGTCGAACTGTCGGGTCGACAGCGGGCTGCCGTCGATCCGTTGTGCGTTCAGGCCGGTGGCGGGCTGGTTGGGGCGCAGCAGGGTCGAGGTCAGGTGATAAGCATCGACCGGCCTGGCTTGGTCGCCGGCCAGCGCCTCGTGCAGTACTCGGCCTTGGGCCTTGGGGAGCTTTAGATCCATGAGTGCAGCGATGGTCGGCGCGAGATCGACGTTACCGCTTGGCAGCGCATCCTGAAAGCCGCTGCGAAAATCAGGGCCAGCGGCGAGCAGAGTGTTGTGGACGTCGATACGGCTGAAGCTGCCGTGTTCACCGCGTTCGTTGGACTGGCTGGCGTATTCGGTGCCGGGAAAACCCTGGATATTGGCGTTGGCATCCCACGCGTAGCTGATGATGATGTCCGGCCCGCGCGCAGCATTCTCCAGATGCACGTTCTCCGCTGGTAGCGTGCCGGGAATGTTGCCGTAACGTTTGGCTACGAATACGGCGGCGACGTATTCGCGCGATTGCAGGAAACGTACGGTGCGCTTTACCAGCGCGGCATCGTGCTCGGGCTGGTAGAGGTATTCGGTACCACCGTTGGAGGCGATCACCAACGCACTCTTGGGCAGTTCATCGGGCAGCTTGTAGCTGGGCGTGGTGTACGGGCCGGGTTTGCCGCAGAGGCGGCCATCGTCGTCGAAGCGGGTCGGATGAAGTTGAGAACCATCGGCCTTGATACCGCTCATCACCGGTGCGTAGATGCAGCCGGTGCCGTCGAAAGCGGTGAAACCGCCGTGGGTCAGCTCATCGGCCAGGCGCACGCCGCCGGAGACGGAATAGCCCCACTCGTTGTCGATGGTGGTGACGCGACCATCGTTGATCTGGCGCAGCGGGAATAGATCGCGCGGGCCGGCGATATTGCTGTGTGCGTGGTCGGAGACGACGACGATGTCGGTGCTCTGGTCCATGCCCAGCGCTTTGAGCTTGTCTTCGAGCTGACCGAGCAGTGCGTCCTGCGCCTTCAGCGCCAGATGGAATTCCGGCGAGCCGACGCCATACTGATGCTCGGTGGTATCCGGGTTGCGCAGCCACACGATGCTGAGGTCGGGGCGATGCTGTGCCAGCACCTGTTCCAGATACACCTTCATCATCCACGCGTTCGCGGCGGCGGGCGTGGTGTCGACGCCGGCGGTGGCGTCCGAGCTGGCGCCATCCTTCAAGGTGAGCATCTTGCCCTGTTCGGTGGGTGAGTCGTTTTCTTCGCTGAGGTTGAGCTGGCTGGAGTCGTAAGTGTTGATGGTGTTTTTCGGCAGCGCGACGCCCGCTTTCTGCAGTTCCTTGGCGAAGGTCAGTGGCAGCGCGGTGTTCTCGTCGAGCAGCAAGCCGTTGTTCGAAGTATCGCCGTTGGCGAGTTTGTAGTCCTGCAGGAAGGCCGGGCCGGACTTGCCGATGAGCGCGGTCTTCAGACCCGCCTTGCGCGCGGTGGCAAACAGCGTGGGCAGTTCCAGCAGTTCGTGCGCGTAGTGCGCATCGAGGTCACGCAGAATCGCATAGTCCTCGGTGAAGATCGGCGACTGGAAGTCCACGACCTGTCCTTTCGCATCCGAACCTTTGGCGCCCGGCGCCCAGAAGTGGTTGCCGTAGAAGCCGATCGTGCCGGGAAACGCGCCGGTGGCGAAGCTCGACGCGTTGGCCATGGTGAAGGTGGGATAGGTGGAATGGTTGTCCTCGAATACGCTGCCGCGTGCGCCCAGTGCCAGCAGGTTGGGCGTATCGTCCGCGCTGATCGCATCCGGGCGCATGCCATCCCACACGAATACGATGACGCGGCCGGGTGGCCTCGGGCCATGGGTGGGCGCGGCGGCGAAGGTAGGCGCCAGCGGCAGGCCGGTCAGCAAGAGGGAGCTGACCAGCAGGCGCAGCGAAGGTAGGGCGAAACGGGACATGCAAGACCTCGACGTGAATCAACAAGACAACCCGACATGCTGCGGACTGCGTGTTGCAGTTTGGTGGCAATCACGTGCCGTGAAAGCTGTGGCGCTGCAGCACGTGGTTTCGGCGGTGCGTGGCTATCATCGCGATCCACGCCCGTATTCAAGTGATGCATGTCGACGCTTTCCTCCACAGTTGCCCCTGGCGCATCACCGGCGTGGTTGAAACCCGCGCTGGTCGTGGCGGCCGTGGGCGCCATCGTGGGCGCGAGTGTCGGCACTGGCGAAGTGGTCGATGGATGGCGCTGGTTGCACTGGTTGTGCAAGCCGCTGGCGACGGCGCTGATTTTTACGATGGTGTGGTGCGTGCGCTCGCCGGTATCGCAGGTCTACCGACGTCGTATCCTCATCGGCATCGCTTTCTCGCTGGTCGGCGATGTGTTCCTGATGCTTTCGCCGCGCTGGTTTGTTGCCGGACTGCTGGGATTTCTGCTGGCGCACGGTTGGTTCATTGCGGCGTTTCTCAGCGATAAGCCGCTGGTTGTGCGACCGCTGGCGTGGCTGCTGTGCCTGGCTTACGGCGCGCTTGCGGTGTGGTTGCTGTGGCCGACGCTGGAACTGCCGTTGCGCATCGCCGTGCCGCTGTATATCGCGGTGCTGGCGACCATGGCCGGGCAGGCGGTGGGGCGCGCGCTGTGGCTGCGTGCGCGACGTGATCCGCACGCGCTGGCAGCCGGCTTTGCGGCCACCGGCGCGCTGGTGTTCATGCTCAGCGACAGCCTGCTGGCGTGGAATCGCTTTCTGGTGCCGCTGCGGTGGTCGGCAGCCGCCGTGCTGGGGGCTTACTATGTGGCGCTGTGGCTGATCGCGCGTTCTGTCGATGCGCGAGCCACGCCCGCGATGATGGGAGGGATACAACGATGACGCCCGAACGCATCATGGCCTGGGCCATCCCGGGTTTCTTTGTGCTTATCGCCATTGAGTTCGCAGTGGCGCGCTGGCGCGGGCACAAGGCCTATCGCAGCAACGATGCGATCAACAGCCTCGGGCTGGGCGTGATCTCGCAGATTGTTGGCGTGTTAAGCAAGCTGCTCAGTGTGGGCATCTATGCGTGGTGCGTGCAGCACCTAGGGGTGTTCCATTTAGCGGCCAACAGCGTGTGGGTCTGGCTCAGTGCGCTGCTGCTGTACGACTTTCTCTATTACTGGCTGCATCGCATGGGGCACGAGGTCAACGTGCTGTGGGCGGCTCACGTAGTGCATCATCAGAGCGAGGATTACAACCTCACCACCGCGCTGCGCCAGACCGGCAGCGGCGTGCTGCTGGGCTGGTTGTTCTATTTGCCGATGGCGCTGTTGGGTTATCCGGTGGAAGTGTTCGTGGTCGTGGCGCTGATCGACTTGCTGTACCAGTTCTGGGTGCATACGGGCGAAATCGATAAGTTGGGCTGGTTTGATCGGGTGTTCTGCTCGCCGTCGAATCACCGTGCGCATCATGCGGTGAACGATCGCTACCTCGACAAGAACTATGGTGGCATCCTGATCCTGTGGGACCGACTGTTCGGTACCTTCACTGAAGAGAACGACAGCGAGCCGCCGGTGTTTGGCACGCGTTCGCCGCT
Source organism: Rhodanobacter sp. MP1X3 (assembly GCF_014207165.1). Classification (NCBI taxonomy): domain Bacteria; kingdom Pseudomonadati; phylum Pseudomonadota; class Gammaproteobacteria; order Lysobacterales; family Rhodanobacteraceae; genus Rhodanobacter; species Rhodanobacter sp. MP1X3. Next base: position 517,771 of record NZ_JACHCO010000001.1, read on the forward strand.
GCAGAGCTGGAACCCGCTGTGGGCGAATGCCGAGGTGTATTGGGCCATGGTGCAGGACGCATGGCATGCCGAACGCTGGCGCGACAAGTTGCAGCTGTGGTTTCGTCCGCCGGGCTGGCGGCCGGCCGACGTCGCGGCGCGCTTTCCCAAGCCGGCGTTCGACATCGATCATCCGCGCTATGACCCGCCGATGTCGCGTGGCTTCACCGTCTACCTGTTACTGCAGTTCGCGCTGCTGTTGGGGATGTCGATACATTTTCTGACCCTGGTGCCCGTCGCTCCGCTGCCGACGCTGCTGCTCTATGCGGGCTATCTGGTGGCCAGCCTGTGCGTGCTGGGCATACTGATGGAAGGTCGTCGCTCGGCCACATGGCTCGAAGGCGTTCGCGTGCTGGCAACGGCGCTGGTACCTGTGTTGAGCGGGAAGTGGTTCGGCATCCCTCATCTGGACGGCTATATGATGTTGGCAATTGCAGTGGTTTTCGGCCTGAGCGCACTGGCCTTGCCGTGGCTGCATGGTGGACAGCGGGGCTTGTCATTGCATGATGGCGCAGCGCCGGTTTGATGTCCCCATTCGTACCTGTGTCAGAGGCCATGCGGGCAACAGCGGCACTATTCGCTATGATCGCCGTTCGTTTCCGGGGATCAAACCATGAGTTTTCTTAGCAAGCTGCTGCGCCACAAGTCGGTCGAACAGCTGCAGGCCGAGGTGGGTCAACGCGGCGATTTCCGGCGCGTATTGGGGTTGTGGCAGCTCACCGCGATCGGCATTGGCGGCATCATCGGCGTGGGCATCTTCGTGCTGGCCGGCCAGCAGGCGGCGGTGAATGCCGGTCCGGCGGTGGCGCTGAGCTTCATCATTGCGGGCTTGGGCAGTGCCTGTGCAGCGCTGTGCTACGCGGAATTCGCGGGACTGATCCCGGTGACCGGCAGTGCCTATACCTACGGTTATGCGGTGCTCGGTGAGTTTGTCGCCTGGATCATTGGCTGGGATCTGCTGCTGGAATACGCGCTCGTAGTGGCCGTGGTAGCCATCGGCTGGTCCGGCTATGTGCAGGTGCTGCTGGCTTCGGCGGGCGTACATCTGCCGGAATGGGCGCAGCAGAGCATGAGCGCGCAGACCATGCAGTATTACTTGCAGCAGATGTTCGGCACGCATGGCGCGCAAGCGATCGCCGCGCCGAGCGATGGCCACCGCTTCAACGTGATCGCCGCAGGGGTCTCGATTGCTGTTGCGATATTGTTGACCCTGCGCACCGAGTGGGGTGCCCGCTTCAACACTTTTGTAGTGGCGATCAAGGTGATCGGTGTACTTCTGGTCGTCGGCGTGGGCGTGTTCTATATCAATACCGCGAACTGGCATCCGTTCATTCCCGCACGCGTCGTCGATGTCAAAACGGGGCAGGGCCACTTCGGCTGGCAGGGCGTGCTGACCGGTGCCAGCGTGGTGTTCTTCGCGGTCTTCGGCTACGACACGCTGACCACGGCAGCGGAAGAGGCGAAACATCCGCAGCGCGACCTGCCACGGGCGGTGCTGCTGTCGCTGGCGATTGCGATGGTGCTGTATATCGCCGTATCGCTAGTGTTGACCGGCATCACGCCGTATAGCCACCTTGGTGGCGATGCGTCGGTGTCCGATGCGTTCGAGTCGATCGGCCTGCACTGGCTCAGCATCACGATTGCGGCAGCCGCGGTCATCGGCGTGACCAGCGTGCTGTTCGCCTTCATGCTTGGGGCGGCGCGCATCTGGTTTGCGCTGGCGCGCGATGGCCTGCTGCCGGCATGGTTTGCCAAGGTCAGCCCGCGCTTCGGCACGCCGGCGCGGCCGACGATCATCCTCGGACTATTCACGGCCATCGTCGCCGGGCTGCTACCGATCGTTGAAGTGGCCGCGCTGGTGAACATCGGCACGCTCAGCGCCTTCATCATTATCTGTGCCTCGATCATGGTGCTGCGCGTGCGTCGGCCCGAACTACAGCGCAACTTCCGCACGCCGGCGGTGTGGTTTACCGCGCCGTTGGGTATCGTGTTTTCCGCAGTGCTGATCTATGGGTTGCCATGGATCACCTACGAGCGTTTCGTGATCTGGATGGCAATCGGCTGCGTAATTTATTTCGCCTACGGCATGCGCCACAGCAAGCTGGAACAACAGTAGTGAGCCTGTTCGAGTCAACTGGAGCTTGGATGTATTTCGACGACGACCATGCGAGTTGTAGACGATTAGCCGAGCTCTGCAAGGTTGCGGTTTTGGAGGGCTGTTTTTGTCGCGCCAATATTGCGTTAACAATCTCAAGGTTTGTTAGCCAATATGGCTGATCTGGACACTTCTGCAAGGCCTGCTTTGGGTAAGGGTCGCAGCCTTGGACTGGATGTATTGCGAGTTGCGGCGACGGTGCTTGTACTCCTGTCGCACTTCGGTGTTTTTTCTGCCGTGCATTGGCAGGTTCCTCATGCCGATTTGCTGTTCATTGCAGGGCCACTAGGTTTGGCAGGATTTTTTGTGCTGAGTGGCTTCCTGATCGGAAACATGCTGCTCAACATTGTCGAACGTGGTCCGAGTTTCCGCGAATGGAAGATTTTTACTACGCGGCGCCTGTTACGCGTCATGCCTACCTATATTCTCTGGCTCGTGTTGCTCTCAATGCTCGCCTCAACGCAGCAATTAAGTTTGAGTCGATTCGTGCACTATCTCACTTTGACTCAGAGTTTCGCGTGGCCAATGCCGTCCGATAATTGGTTTGGCGTGTCATGGTCGTTGGCTATAGAGGTGTGGTTTTATCTGCTGTTCGGCGCTCTCTCGCTGGTCGCTGCGGCCGTTTGGGGATATCGCGCTTTGTTAGCTGTGCTGGCAGCATTTTTGCTGTTGCCGTTGATTGCCAGAGCCTGCATGCCAGTCGCTTTGCCGTGGGACGCGTGGGTCCGCAAAATCACTGTGCTTCGACTCGATGCTATTGCCACTGGCGTGGCTGTGGCGGTGGCCATGCGCCGAGCTGAATGGATGGATCGTCATCATCTGAAGCTAGCTTTTTCCGGTGTGGTTTGTCTGTTGGGCATTGTCGTTTGGTGGGTGCTGGATGTCGGGAGATTCGAGTTGCAAACGCGCGCTGCACGGACGTTGATTTTTAATGGATTGCAACTGGGAGTGGCTTTGCTTATACCTGCACTTTTGCGCTTGCAGTGTGAGTCATCGTTTGTACGCCACATTTGGGCTTGGCTGAGCGATGCGACTTACGCGATCTATCTCGTGCACCTGAACTTCCTGCTATGGGCACTGATTTTGGTCGATCGAGGCATGTTCCCGTTTGCTGTCGGAATGACGCTGGCTTTTGCCGTGACCATCATCTGGGCCGCGTTATCTCTTCATTTTATCGAGCGTCCCATTCGTCGATATCGGCTCGGCCTTTGATGTTGATGACCTCTAAGCTGATCGGACTAGTGGCCGAGCTGGTGAACATCGGCACGCTCAGTGCCTTCATCATCATTTGCGCCTCGATCATGGTGTTGCGCGTGCGCAGGCCGGGATTGCAACGCAACTTCCGCACGCCGGCGGTGTGGTTCACCGCGCCGTTGGGTATCGTGTTTTCCGCAGTGCTGATCTATGGGTTGCCATGGATCACCTACGAGCGTTTCGTGATCTGGATGGCAATCGGCTGCGTAATTTATTTCGCCTACGGCATGCGGCACAGCAAGCTGGAGCTGGCTGGCAAGTAATCGAAGAGGTTTCGGCGGGATCCATGCGTCATTCATGACCTTCGGCATGGGTGAAGCGTGACGGGCGGGCGCTAGCATCAAGGGCTTGAATCCGTGCCGCGGCAACATTGCCCGTCCTGGAATGTCGCCCTGCCTCCGGAGAACGTATTGAAAGTTACCCGCCTTACTTGCGCTATCGCTGCCGCTGCCCTCGGTCTGCCCTCGTTTGTCGCACTCGCCGATATGGCGAATCCGCCGCCGATACCCGCGCCGCAGAACGTGGCTTATGCGGGCACGATGAAAATCGATGTGGATGCCACCGACATCGCGCATCGCATCTTCCGCGTGCATGAAACCATTCCGGTGGCGGCCGGTCCGCTGACCTTGCTGTATCCGCAGTGGATTCCAGGCAACCACTCGCCGACCGGCCCGATCGACAAGATCGCCGGGCTGGTGGTGAAGGCGAACGGCCAGACGCTGCCATGGACGCGCGACCAGTACAACGTCTACGCGTTCCACATCGATGTGCCGCAGGGTACGAGCGCGGTCGACGTGAGCTTCGAATACCTGACCCCGCAGAGCATGCGCGAGGGTCGTGTGGTGATGACGCCGGAAATGCTCGACGCGCAGTGGAGCGCCAGCACGCTGTATCCGGCCGGCTATTTCGCACGGCAGATCAACACCGAAGCCAGCCTCAAGCTGCCGACCGGCTGGCAGGCGGGTACCGCGCTTGAGGTCGCCTCCAAGGATGGCGACACGCTGCATTTCAAGCCGATCAACTACGATGATCTGGTCGATTCACCGGTGTTCGCAGGCAAGTACTTCAAGCGCGTCGACCTCGATCCGGGTGCCGCCACGCCGGTGCATGTCGATATCGTGGCCGACGAGGCCAAGTATCTGGAGATCAAGCCCGAGCAGCTGAAGGCGCATCTGGCGCTGGTGCAGCAGATGTACAAGCTGTATGGCGCGCATCACTACGACCACTACGACTTTCTGCTTTCGCTGAGCGACAAGATGGGCGGTGAAGGCCTTGAACATCACCGTTCCAGCGAGGACGGTGTCGGCACCGGCTACTTCACCGACTGGGATAAAACCTGGGGCGAACGCGATCTGCTCTCGCACGAGTTCAACCATTCGTGGGACGGCAAGTACCGTCGCGGCGCCGATCTGGCTACGCCGAATTTCAACGTACCGATGGGTGACAGCCTGCTCTGGGTCTATGAGGGCCAGACCGAGTTCTGGGGCCAGATCATGGCGACGCGCTCCGGCCTGTGGACCATGGACCAGGGCCAAGACATGCTCGCCTACATGGCGGCCACGTACGACAAGGGCCGCCCGGGCCTGACCAGCTGGCGCAACGTGCAAGACACCACCAACGACCCGACCATGTCGATGCGCGCGCCGCTGCCGTACCGCAACTACCAGGGCAGCGAGGACTACTACGTGGCCGGCGAGATGATCTGGCTTGACGTCGACGGCCAGCTGCGTGAGCTCACCGGTAACAAGCGCAGCATCGACGATTTCGCCAAGGCATTCTTCGGCATCAATCCCGGTGCCTGGGATGTCGATACCTACACCTTCGACGACGTGGTCAAGACGCTCAACGAGGTGGCGCCTTATGACTGGGCCAAGTATTTGCGCGATCGACTGGACGGCCACGGTTCGCTGACCGGCGGCCTCGCTTCGCATGGCTGGAAGCTGGTCTATACCGACAAGCCGTCCGCTGCGGTCAAGGCGATGGAGGAGCGTCGCCACTCCGCCGATCTGATGTATTCGCTCGGCCTTTCCGTGGGCAAGGGCGGCGACATCAGCGACGTGCTGTGGGACGGCCCGGCGTTCGCTGCTGGCATCTCTCCCGGAATGACCGTAATCGCCGTCAATAGTCATGACTACAATCCCGACGCGCTCAAGGATGCCGTCACCGCTTCCTTCAAGGACAAGAGCCAGTCGGTCGAACTGCTGGTAAAGAACATCGACGAGTACAAGACGGTGCGCATCGACTATCACGGTGGCCTGATGTACCCGCACCTGGAGCGCGACAGCGGCAAACCGGATCATCTGACTGAGTTGCTCAAGGCAAAAAAGTAAGGCGGATACGCCGAGGCCAGGTTGCTTCGGTGCCTACGCTGAGTCGCGAATATTGCAGAGCCGTCGACGTCTGCTCTCAGGGATCGGGAGCAGACGATAATTCAGCAATACCTGTGAAACCGCTTTAAAAATTAGGGGTGCGCGGTTAGCCGCAGACATCGAGTGCCCGCTCGTTATCCCAGCAGGCCGATGCGTTGCCGGCCATCCAACCCCATCGGCAACTCGGCTATACTGCGTCCCCGCGGCACGGGCCTTCAAGACCACTGTCGCGCCGGTCACCAATGCGCTCGTAGCTCAGCTGGATAGAGTACCGCCCTCCGAAGGCGGTGGTCGTGGGTTCGAATCCCGCCGAGCGCACCATTTTCCCCAATGTTTCCTCCTTTGCGTTTAATCATGAGTGGCCGCGCCACTCCGGTGTTCTTTTGCTCATAGTGCTCGAATCAGTCGTTCAGGATTTCGACTCTTGAAGAGAACAACTTAACCATACGCTGTCTCGCCATATGCACCGCAACGCCCCATCGCTTCGCGATCGTATCGGGCATCTTCTTGCCGGTCCGTGGCTTGCAACCCAAGACTCATGAGAGCTGCGAGGGTGAGCGGTTTGAGACGTGAAACTTGCTGATCGCAATGCACGGCCCTCGGCTTCTTCTGATGTAATACGAGAGCTTGAGCGAGCGCGCGCCATCGGTGGCCATTCGCTCACACGCGCCATCGATCACCTTCATCTCACTCGCGGGTTGCCGCAGATCATCCGCACGTACTATGGCAAACAGTTTGTGGCAGTCCGGTAATGCGATATTCCGAATCAAGCAGGCAGATCGGGACATTCAATCATGTCAGGAGGCGTTATGAGCAGCAGAATTCTTGTGATGATTTGCCTTGGTGTATTGATCGCGGGTGCAGCGCAAGCTGCTGACCCGGCGAGCACCAAGCCACAATATGGAAATTGGGGCTTCGACAAGGCCGGTGCCGACATGACGATCAAGCCCGGCGACAATTTTTTCCGCTATGCCAACGGCACCTGGCTGGACCGCACACCGATTCCGGCCGACAAACCTGCCGTCAGCCTGCGCCTGGCCATGACCGATCTTACCGAGCAGCGTCTGCACGCGATCATGGACTCGGCGACAGCACACGCAACGGACCAAACGACCACGTTGCAGGGCAAGGTTGGCGCGTTCTACCAGTCGTTCATGGATGACGCGCATATCGAGGCGCTGGGCGCCAAGCCGATCGCGCCGGAGCTCGATGCCGTGCGCCATGCGACCACGCGCGATGCGCTGGCTGCACTGATGGGCCGCACCAACACCGACTTCGACGGCTCGCTGTTCAACGTCGGCATCGATGTCGACCTGAAGGATCCGAAGCGCTACGCGGTCTACCTCGGTCAGGGCGGCCTCGGTCTGCCCGATCGCGACTACTACCTCAAACCCGCGTTTGCGAAACAGAAGGCTGCCTACCATGCCTATGTCGCCACCTTGTTGACGCTGTCCGGTTGGAGCCATTCCGATGCGGCCGCGAAAGACGTGGTCGCGTTCGAGACGTCGATCGCCCAGGCAAGCTGGAGCAAGGTTGAGCAGCGCGATCCGGTGGCGACCTACAACCCAATGAGCGTCACCGAGCTGCAGCAGCTCGCGCCTGGCTTTGCGTGGTCTGCGTTCCTGAAAGCGCAGCGGCTGGGTGATCTGCAGCGCATCGTGATCGGCGAGAAAACCGCATTCCCGAAACTCGCCGCGTTATATGCGCAGACGCCGGTGGCGACGATCCAGGCATGGCAGGCGGCACGCATCGCTGACAATGCCGCGTTCTACCTGTCCCAGCCGTTCCAGAACGCGTATTTCGACATGCACGACAAGACGCTATCCGGCCAGCAAGTGCAGGCAGTGCGCTGGAAGCGTGGCGTGCATGCCGTCTCGGGCGGCGACTGCGGCGTCGGCGAACGGCTGGACTGCTTCGGCAACCTGAGCTGGGCCGTCGGCCAGCTGTATACGGACAAGTATTTTCCGCCTGCCTCCAAGGCGAAGATCGAGCAACTGGTGGCCAACCTCAAGACCGCCTACCACGCGCGCATCGAGAAACTCGACTGGATGAGCCCGCCAACGAAGCAGGAGGCACTGCGCAAGCTGGACACCTACACGATCAAGGTCGGTTATCCCGATCACCAGCGTGACTATTCGCAGGTCGTGGTACACAACGATGACCTGATCGGCAACGTGACGCGTGCGGCCAGCGCGGACTGGGCGTTCTATGTGGATCGCCTCAACGGCCCGGTGGATCGCAGCGACTGGTCGATGACACCGCAAACCAACGATGCCTATAACGGTTCGCTGCGCGACATCGTGTTCCCGGCCGGCATCCTGCAGCCGCCGATCTTCGATCCGAACGCCGACCCGGCGATCAACTACGGCGCGATCGGTGCCGTGATCGGGCACGAACTCACTCACGGTTTCGACGATGAAGGTCGCAAGATCGATGCCGACGGCGCACTGCGTGACTGGTGGACGGCTGCCGACGCGAAGGCGTTCGAGGCACGCGCAAAGAAACTCGGTGCGCAATATTCCGCGTTCGAGCCGTTGCCCGGCGTGCACATCAACGGCGACCTGACCATGGGCGAGAACATCGCCGATCTGGGTGGACTCACCCTGGCGCTGGACGCTTATCACACCTCTCTGCATGGCAAGCCTGTGCCGGTGATCGACGGCATGACTGGCGATCAGCGCGTCTTTATCGGCTGGGCGCAGGCATGGCGCGGCAAGCTGACCGACGATGCGATCCGTCGCCAGGTCACCAGCGATCCGCACTCGCCGCGCGCGTTCCGCGTCAACGGCGTGGTGCACAACATCGATGCGTGGTACGACGCTTACGGGGTCAAGCCAGGCGACAAGCTCTATGTCGCACCGGCAGATCGGGTACGAATCTGGTGAGGCCACGCTGACGGACCTTTGCAGATGGGGCTTCGTTCCCCTTTGCGCAGATTGTTCAGGAGACGATCGGTGAAGTGGGGTTCCGAGTCAGGAGACGCACTGGTCCTGGAACACGCTCGTGATCGGCACTCGACCGATCACGAGCGTGAATTTCATCCTACTGCACGCAGACGTCCTGTGCCGTTGGTCCACGCCCATTGGCAAGATTGTTGTTGGTGACTATCAGAACCTTCAATACGCGAGTAAGCGATTCCGTATCCACGGCATCGCCCTCCTTTGGAGGCCACGGCTTGCTTGAGTTGGGCGGCACCGATCCATTGCATTCGAAAGGACTCACTGTTGCCGAAGCTCTTGTATCCGCGGATGCGTTGTTGACGGGTGCGAGGTAATAGGAAAGCACGTTGATACGCAAAAGTACCGCGCGTAACTCCGCCTGGATTTGTGCAGGCGTCGCTGGCGGTAAAGGTTTAGGCTGTGCTTCGTCCGCTTGTGCCAAGCCGAGCGTGCATAGCAGACCGATCAGCACCAGGGGGCGGATTCGTTGCAAAATCGTCGATTTCATGATGTTCTCCTTGAATGAATCGTGCTTGCAAGATCAATGCACATGCCATTGACCGACGGTCAGGGCAGCGCCTCGGCAGAATAGGCTCATCGAATATCCGCCGCCATGGTGTAAAACGTATCTCGATCCATAAAGGGATCATCGGCCGGTATTTTTCTGAATAACGGGCGCGCCTTGAGGTGCCAAGTCAGCACTTCATCGGCACCCCTGGTTTCGCGCAACGCGCAGCCGATCAGATCGAACGTGTATGCGGACTCAGCCACCTGCCCGTTGTATCTAGAAAACTCGTGGTCGGCACTCGATCGATCGGTGCGCGCGCGAACCTCAATCCTACTGCGGGTGGCAGACGTCCATTATTGTGAGTTCACGGCCCTTGGCAGAATTGGTGTTGGTGACTTTCAGAGCGGTCAATACGCGAGCAAACGATTCCGCATCCATGGCATCTCCTATTTTTGGAGGCCAAGGTTTGTGCGAGTTGGGGTCCACCGGCCCATTGCATTCGAAAGTGCTCACGGTTATGGCGCCTTTGGAGTCAGCGGATGCGTCGTTAGTGGATGCGATGTAGTAGGAAAGTTCGTTGATACGCAAAAGTACCGCACGTAACTCAGCTTTGATCTGCGCCGGCGTCTTCTTCGGCAACTGATGAGCTATCTGTGCAGGTGTTTTCGTCTGCGCAGGTTGAGCTACCGGCGGTGTTTCACCTGCGCGCACCAGGTTGAGCGTGCATAGCAGGCCGAGCAGGATCAGAGGGCGGATTCGCTGTGAAGTCTTCGATTGCATGATGTTCCCCTTGAGTGGATCTTGCTTACAAGATCAGCGCACACATTGCTGACCGTTGGTCTGGGCAGTGCCCTGGCAGAATGGCCTCATCGAGCATCCGACGCCATAGCGAGTCGGCTGGAAACCTGTCGCTATACAACTGAGCTTGGCGTTTGAGGTTCTCGCCTGTGGCTGCGGCAGCCTTGGCACTGAATTGCGCCGCTATGGTGTAAAGCGTATTTCGATCCAGAAAAGGATGATCGGCCGGCAAATTTTTTTCGAATAGTGCGCGCGCCTTGAGATGCCAGGCCAGTGCGTCATTGGCGCGCCCGGTTTCGCGCAACGCACAGCCGATCAGTTCGAATACCTGTGCCAACTCGACCTCCTGGCCGGCTGCAACCTGCGACTGCTGCGCTGCCAACTCAAGCAGTTCACTGAGACCAGTCGCATAATCACCACTACGCAACCGCACTTCCGACAAATACCGGCGCGCACGCAACACTTCCATGGCATTGGCCGAATAGCCCGCTATCTGCAAGCCTTTGATGACATCCTGCATTTGTATAGTGGCGTCGTCGTACTTGCCCATCATCGCGAACGCTCTTGCTTCCGTCTGGCGTGCAAACAAGTGTTCGGAATCATGTGCCGATGTGCCGTCCAGGCGTATTGCCGCGGCCGCGGCATCACTCGCAGCGACCGGCTCGCCGAGTCCCAGCCGGGCAGTCGCCAACAGCCGCCATAGAAAACCTTGTTGGCCGTGTGTCTGATCGACCTGTTCGTGGATCTGGTTCAACAAGCTTTCAAAGCGACTGGCAGCCGCGGCATAGTTGCCCAGATCAAGGCTGAGTATTCCTCGGTTGCGTTCCAACACGATGCGATCGGCCTGCCGCAGCGTGGTCTGCTGACTCAGCGCCAGCGCGCGATTCAACGCCTCGACAGCCTCGGTGAGATGTCCCACGTTGCGTGCTACTACCGCAAAATCCATCAATGCGACCACTGTCTCCGGGGACTTCGGTCCCGAGCCGATTTCGCTGTTGTCTACGCCTTGGCGCATTTGATCGAGCGCTGCCGTCGCGTTTCCCCGGCGCAGGTCAAGCGTACTCAGCACCGTATTGGCATAGTAGCGAGCCTTGGCGCATTCAGTCCCACGATCGCAGGCGCTGAGCGCCGCCTGGGCAAGCGCCGCGGCACGGGCGGGATCATCATGGATGATTGCGAACGCAACCCAGCTTCGCGTCCGGTTCAATGCCGGGTCATTCGCCGGGGCGGTGGCCTCAAGCAGGCCGAGCGCTTCAGTGAGTACTTGTGCCGACTCCTCGGAATTTCCCAATCGGTTGTACATGTGCCCGAGTTCGGAGAGCAGTTCGCCACGAAGGCGGGCCTGATCCTTGAATTCCACACGCGCGCGTTTGACAGCGCCATCGACCATTTGGCGGCCGGTGGGCGCGGCGTCAGGATGCTTTTCGTCCGGCTCGGCGTCACTGATGAGTGCGTACATGAAATCCCGTACGGTATCGCCGCGTACGCGTTGCGCCACACTCTCTACATGCTGTTGCCATGCGGCCGTTGCAAACCCCGCGGCAATGGCCAAGCCGATGGTCGCGGCGATACAGGCGGCGCGATTGCGCCGCATGAACAGGCGCGAGATATGCGCGAGCGACGGTGGCCGCGCGCTGATCGGACGGCTGACAAGATAGGCCTGGATATCGTCGGCGAAGCGCTCGACCGAGCCATACCGTTCCACACTGGTCTTGCGCAAGGCTTTGCCGATAATGGTTTCGAGATCGCCCTTGAGTGCTGCGCGAAGGCGCCCGGCGTCGGGCAGGTTGCGCGACTGCGCGGCCGCAAGATCGATGGTTGCCCGCCCGGCGCGCCCTGGCTCGACATGCAGGACTGCATGTACCCAGTTCGCCAACGACGCCGACTCCGACAGGAAAGGCGTGGCACCGGTAAGCAATTCGAACAGAATGACGCCGAGTGCGTAAACGTCGGTTGCCGTCGAGATCTGTCCGTTGTTCAGTTGCTCGGGGGCGGCATAGCGCGGCGTCATCACACTGTCGCCATCGCGCGTCAACGCGGTGGACTCCATCTGCAGCGCCGGATCGCCAAGCAACTTGGCAATCCCGAAATCGAGCAATTTAACCTGGCCGCTGGCATCGACCAGAATATTCGAGGGCTTCAGGTCGCGATGCACAATCAGGTGCCGATGGGCATAGTTGACCGCGTCCAGCACCTGCAGAAACAACATCAAGCGTTCGCGGATACCCAAGTGTCGGATGTCGCAGGCTTCGGTAATGGAAACCCCATCGATGAATTCCAGCACGATGAAGGGTTGACCTGTCGCCGAGACGCTGGCGTCGTAGATCTGGCCGATATGCGGATGACTCAGCGCGGCCAGTATGTCCCGCTCGCGCGTGAATCGTTCGACGGCAACGGCAGAGTTGAAAGTGAATAGCGGTATCTTCAGCGCCACCTGACGCTTCACCACACCATCGATCCGCTCGGCCAGCCAGACTGTCGACATGCCACCCCGGCCCAGCTCGCGTAACAGACGGTAGCCGCCCAGGCACATGCCGGCGTTGAGGCCGATCGTTGCTTCTGGCTGATGCTGCAAGGACGGCAGGTCAAAAGCCGCCGGAAGCTGCAACAGTAATGAATTATCCGTCGCTTCTGCTGCCTTCAGCAGTCGGAGAAGCCGTTCGTGCAGCGCCGGCTGCTCGGTGGCTAACTTGGCTAATTCAACGTCGCGTGTACTCGAGGGAGCATCGAGCAATCGATCCAGCCAGGTCATGGCCAGAGCGTCCAGAGACTCGGCTTGACCGGGTGAGTTCATCCAAGCGGCACCCCAAGCGCTTCATACAGGAAAGCTTTGCCGCGTTGCCAATCACGTTTGATCGTTGGCTCGGACAGCGACAGTGCGGCAGCAATCGCAGGCACTTCCATACCCATCACCGCGCGCATCTCCGCGACTTGCAACAAACGCGGTTCGACTTGGCCGAGCCGTTCGAATGCTTGATCGAGTAGCAGTATCTGCTCTGGCGTGCCGCTGCGATCGGCGACCTCGGCGCACAAGGTCAAGGGTAGCAATTCAGCCGAACGCTTCTGTGCGATTCGCTCGCGCGCCATATCGACCAGGAGCGATCGCATCGCGCGACTGGCATAGGCCAGGAATTGCTCCATGGTCTCGAAGCGAAGTCCGTTACGGCCCTGTAGATTCAGGTACAGCTCGTGCGCAAGTGTGCCAGTAGAGATGGGAGCCTTTTCCCGGGACAGCCGCGATCGAGCCAAGGCGAGCAGTTCGGCGTAGTGATCGCGAAACGAAGACTCGATGTTTTTGTTCAAGTTGCTACGCCCCCCGTGTTGCCTGGCAAGCCGCTCTTTTTGCAGTGTAGAACAAATTTTTCGGAGCCATGATCTCTGCTGGCACCGCATTCCGCTTAATAGGGTACGGACAGTACTAGTCGTGAACTATTTGTTCTCGTACAGGGTTGATGCTTCTGCGCTGCACGCGTTTTGCGCAATCAAGGGGAATGTCCGGACTGCATGCCGATCCGTAAGGGTCTGCAAGAGACATCTTTTGAATCTGCCGAACTTAAGGAGAATTCCATGCGAGCAACAACGCACGGCCGGCACGCGTCCGGTTCACTCTTGGGAGCACGATTGGCCTTGGTCATCGGATCCCTCGCCCTGGTAACCAGCCAATGCGCCGAGGCATCATTCCTCGACAGCCACGGTGATCTGATCGATGTGGTCAGTACACCACCGAACACAAACACGTCTCAGGTCACCGTATGGCGCATCGACCAGCCCAATATCGCACAGTTGGCAACCAACTACCCGCAGATCCAGTTCCAGCCGGGCGACAGATTCAAGGTACTGGCCGGGGGATGCGACCAGACCGGCGGCATGGGCGACACGTGGAAACGCTACGTCTATCCACAGGGGGACAACACCAACGTTCTCTACCACGGTTTGATCCTTGTCCCCGAGGCCTTGCCCGCTGCCCCCCATGATCCAGGTCTGGCCAAATCGCTCTATAACTTGTTTTCCCGGCTCGGCGACTTTGGCGTCGGTGATGGGCTGGGCGGCGGCGTGCCGGTGGAACACTATATTCCGGACCCGCTGCCGGACGGTCGCAACTTAAAGATAAACCCGCTTTACCTCAGCCTTGGGTTTGAGGACGATGGCTATAGCGATAATGGATATTATGCGCGCGACCCTGGCAACAACGATCAGTGCGTCAACGTTCCGCCGTCCTATGTGATTATCACCATCGGCCATCACGGCGCGATTCCCCCCGATCCGCGGCTTTATATAGGCATCAAGCCTGACGACTTCGAATGTCAGGCGGGCTGGGCTTTCGTCAACCAGGGCACGCCCGAGTTGAGCTATGCCACTTTTCAAACGGCCTTCCAGATCACCTGGGCCGGAAAATACCTTAATCCCTTCAATGAAATTCTTTATCAGAGCGGGAAAGGTCTCGCCTCAAGCGGCAATTGCGAGGGCATGGCTCTTTTGTCCGTGGCTGGAGAAGATCAATTCGTGGTCGGGGATATCAAGGAAAGCTTCTGGCACAACTACCGATACGCCTTATTCTCCCAGACGCCCGCAAATATCCAGTTCGATATCAACGTCGCCCACTGGCAGCAGTTATCTGGTTACTTCGTGCACAACTGGCTCGACAGCATCGAGAGCCACGCGTCGACCATTGTTTCCAATATCGAGCACGATCTCACCTCCAGCAAATACAACTACAACTACGGTTTGCTGACGCTCAAGCACGGTGGCGGAGGTCACGTGCTGGTACCTCTGGCGGTGACCCATTCGGGCGCCCATACCTACATCGAGGTTTACAACCCCAACACGCCCTGCACCAGCATTCCGAACACCGCCAACGCTCCGAAGGTCGACATCGTCGGCGACAACTGGAGCTATGACATGGGCAGCGACGGGGTCTGGACCGGCACAAACGACGGTCTCCTCGGGCTGGTCGACAACGGCATGGGGTATATCGCCTATCACGGCCCGGATGACGGTTGGACAGACCAGATCAGCAGCCTTTCGGGACTGTCGGAAGTGATCTTTGGAAGCGACGTGTCGGTTGACCAGGTCAGCGACAGCAAGGGCCGCAAACTCATCATCAACGGCAAGGTGGATGTTACGGATCAGGGGCTGGGCAGCGAGGTCGTGCTGTTGCCCAACTACGCCGCCGCGGAAACCCCGAAGCGTCCGCGTTCCGGTGATCCGAGCAAGGTGCTGAAGGTGGCCCCCGAGAAAGCGGGCAGTGCTGCCCAGCAGGCTCTGCTGGCGCAATTCGACAAGGACTATGCCCAGGATTACGAGAAATCCGGATTGGTGTATGTGGTCACGGACAAGAATCTGACCGACCTCACTTTCACGCTCTCCTCCAAGAAAACGGGAAAGCCGGTACGGGCGCTCATCAATCAAGGCGGGCAGTTCATCGAGGTCAAATCCGCGGAGGCTTCAGGCTCCGACCTCATTCATCCCAGTCTGACCGTGCACAGTCTCGCCGACCTCGCCAAGAGCGGAGTCACCTTGAACAGCTCCGATGCCAAAGTCTTGAAGGTGACTTTCACCCACGGCCTCTACGACGATCAGGCCAAGACCGAGACACTGCAGCAAAGCTCCGACATCACCATCAAGACGGCAGTCAAGGCGCAAGTCACCGGCAACGAGCTCGAGCTTTCCACCGCTGAAAAAACGCCTGCCGCAGCGACGGTGAGCAAACGAACCATCAGTGTGGATGCAAAAGTCACCCAGGCCCCGATTCGCCAATTGACCACAACGCCGATTCAGTAGCGATTCAATAGCCATTTAGGCGGCTGTATTGATTGGCACTGGCGACACTGAAACCTTACAAAATTCAGGAGATATCGATATGTCATCGTTAGCTGTTGTAAACCTTCCCGGTTCTGACAATCTTCAGCTCTTCGTTGGCGGTTATCCCAGCGGAAGCATCACGCTCTCGCAGACGGGTAGCGGCCCAGGCTCCTGGACTGCGGCGTCATTGTTCCCACTGTCGGGGACATCCGCCAGCGACTTCGATTGCATTGCGGCCTGCCAGAATGAGAACGGCGTTCCACAGGTCTGGGGACCGCCCACGGTGGGCACACACGGTTGGGTATACACGCGTTACAGGGCACTTGGCGGCACGACCTGGACTCAGCCGGCGTTGCTGTCCGCGACCCCTATTGGCAATGCGATGGCGGCAGGTTTGTCAGCGCCCGGCCGAGTTCAGCTATTTGCCAATCAGCCTGAGATCGGCGGTAGCAGCAATGATGCTGGCAAGCTCATCACCTGCTGGCAGTCGGTGCCGAACCAGCAGTCTTTCAATGCGTGGTCGACCATGGCCGGCGCGCCCACTCCGGGCAACGCAACCGGTGCAGTCGCGGTCCACAATCTGCCGGACAAGCGGCTACAGCTGTGGTGCTGCACATCATCCAATCAGCTGTTTACTTGCTGGAAAGAATCGACCAAGGAAAACGTTCCCTGGAGCACATGGACAGCGGCGTCACTGCAGCCCGGAAAGGTCTTGAGCGCAGCGGGAGGCGTGCGTGCTGACGGCCGGGTTGAAGTGTGGTGCCTGCTTGAAGGCGGTAGCCTGGTCACGTCGATACAGTCGTCATGGCCATCGGCGAGCGTGTCGTCCTGGGAGCCGGTTCCCCTGCCGGCGGGAGTTGGGCCGGTCTACGCCATTGCGGTCGGCAAGTTGAGCGATACGCGATTGCAGATTTTCATCCTCGCCGCCAATACGCGGGCCAACGACGCGGTTGATCTATACACCTGCTGGCAATCCAGTACTGCTGCATCGGCCGCTTGGTCAGCCTGGACGCAACTAGCTACCAGCATCTGAGCATATTTGCGTAGCCGCGAGAGCGGCTACGCAAATATGGTGTACTTGAATATCGCAAAACCCCTGGCGGCGTCTACCGCCAGGGGCATGGTTCAAGCGTTACGGTCCATTACGGTGCGTTGACGAATGCCTTCCATGCAGCAAGGAGGTTGGTGGCATTCACCGAACCCAGACCCGAAGCAAAGCTCCAGCCTTGCTGAGTGTCATAGGCTGCCGTCTTCGGCGTGTATTGCGTGGCGCTGGTCGAAGTCAGTCCTACCTGGACGGATCCGAACTCTCCCTCATAGTTCGAAATGGTCCCGTAGAAGTAGCAATCAGGGCTGACCAGTGCAGGAAGCTGTTGGATGCACTGGGTGGAGTTCCCGCTGCTCGTCACATTGTGGAATACGCATTTCGCGGTTCCCTTGGTGCCGTTATCGGCACTGCATGCCTCCAGACTGGCCGGCGCACCACCCGTGGCCCCACCGTATTCCTCGGCTGCCAGCGCATACAGCGTAGGTGCTGCGTTGCCCTGGTCAGCAGGCAGGCCGCGAGCGGCCAGTCCTTGATCGATCAACGCCTGGATGCCGGCGAA
The DNA here is from genome assembly GCF_014207165.1 of Rhodanobacter sp. MP1X3. Classification (NCBI taxonomy): domain Bacteria; kingdom Pseudomonadati; phylum Pseudomonadota; class Gammaproteobacteria; order Lysobacterales; family Rhodanobacteraceae; genus Rhodanobacter; species Rhodanobacter sp. MP1X3. Next base: position 535,242 of record NZ_JACHCO010000001.1, read on the forward strand.
CATCGGCGAGGACAATGAGGTGCCACCGCTGAGCTCAACCGGTGCGGTAAATCCCGATACGCAGGGATAGGCTGCGGTGCAGGTGATTACATAGGTGTAGCCACCATAGGAGCCGGCATACAAGGCCACATCCGGGACGTCGCGCGACTGATCCTTCGCCGCATTGTGGATCTGTCGCTGCCATGCCGGCTTGCGATCAATCGAGGAGGGACCGCCGCTGCCGGCCTCGGACGTAATGTAGTAACCGTACGGGTCGTACTTGAGATACTGCTTGCAGAAGGCGAGCGCGCTGGCGAGGCCTACGGACTTGGCCGCCACCGAGTTGCCGCAGGACTGGTTCCACGGGATCTCCGGCACATACGAAAGTGCCGATCCGTACACCGGGTTTGTCGTCTTGCTGAAGTACTTGCTGGTGGTGCCTTCCAGAACGTCCGCGGTATCCGTGCCACCGACAACCGTGTCGTTGGGCGATGTGCCGAACGCATTGGCGTCGATGCCTGCGCCGGAAATTACTCCACCGTTGAAGCTCGGATTGGAGCCCGAGTCGCCGCTGGAGACGAACACCGAAATGCCTTCGGCATCGGCTTGCGCCCACATCAGATCGATCGCTGTCTTGCTGGCAGTATCGGTAAAGCCCTCGCCATAGCCGTAACTGGCACTGATCACGTCTGGGCGAGTGGTACCGTTGATCAGATTCGTCGCTGCGGTGAATACGCCGCCGAAGAAGTTGCTGCTGTTGGAATCATCGCAACTGGCGACCTGGATATGCGCGCCCGGCGCCATCGCGGTGGACCACTCCGCATCGAGCAGAGTTTCGCCGTCATCCTCGCCGGGAACGGCAATTGTCGGATCGATGCAATTGGTAAAGCCGGTTGCTTGTGGCTGGATCTGCGTGAACGTGCCGCCGTAGCTGCCGAGATTGAATTGACTGACGAAATTGGTCCAGTCCGCAGGCACCATGGAGCTGTCTTCAACCACTGCGATGGTGATGCCGGTACCGGTCACGCCATTGGCATGCAGTTGATCGACACCATACATCTTGGCGAGGTCATAAGGCACCAGGCCGCGCGCGCCATTGGTAAACGAGACCGCCTCGGGGTTCGTGGCCGAGGTTGCAGCAGCAGTGGCCGGTTGCCTGACCTTGAACTTCTGCGTGGCGGTGCTGAACTGCGCCACCTTAGGGGCGATATGCATGGCCTGCGGATGCAGGTCATTAAGGCCGGCGATACCGACGACCACGTCCTGCAGAGCCGTGGGGATGCTGATGTCGCTGGCATTTGCGATGTGGCTGGTCTTGTTGATCGTGTAATGGCTTTCCTGCGTGCGGAACGCGTTCTTTACCAGGCCTGCCGTGCCGCTGAAGTCGATCTGCATCTGGTTCGGGTATACACCGTTGACGGTGAAGCCCTGTGATACCAGCCATGACTTCGCTGCGGCGATGTCGGCATCGGCGACGCCGAACGTCTTGCCGTATTGCTGCGGCGTCAGCCAGCGGTGGAATTTGGCTGACTTGGGATCGTGCTGGGCAGCGATCAATGAATCCAGTGCCGCTTCACGCAGCGCACTGCGCTTGAGCACGAGTTGCATGTGGTTCATGGGGGTCGAGTCGGCCACATTCCCTGCTGGCGTCGACTTGGCAACAAGCGTCAGATGGCTTTGTTGAATCGTCGACACGATCCTGTTGTCGATCGTCTTCGTTACTCGCGGCATTTCGGCCGTATAGATGTCCGCAGTCACTGCGTCTTGCGGAGTTGCCGTTTGTGCCGGTGCGATCGTAGGTAGGGTTGTTAGAGCTGCAGCGATCGAAGCGCACAGTAACAGGTGCCTGTTATTCATGACTGTTTCCTTGAAATGATTTAATTGCAAATAAACGAGGCCCCCCTGTCGTGGAATTTGCAAAACGATATGGTCACTCTGGCATCTGTTGAACCTCCTTTGATTACCGTGATTGAACATCGAGATCGCCGATGACGTCGGCGACGAAGGGAGCGTGGAGGTGGTTGCCGGTTGCCTGCAGAAACAACGAAGTCGCCGCCTGGATGCTGCGTTCGCTGTTGAAGTGAACGCAGTGTCGACCTGCCAGGCCGCCAGTGCTTACCAGTCGAGCTTCTGGCTGTAACGCACGTAGACGAAACGTCCGTAGTCGTACGATGCGCTGTACGCATACAAGCTATCCGTACCCGAGCCGTTGTACATGTATGGCCCCAGACGATTGAAGATATTGTTTGCGCCCACCGAGATCGTGGCGTGCCACGGTGCATTCCAGTACACCTGCAGATCGTTGAAGGTCACCGAGGGCACCTGCGTCAGCGGTGTCACGCCGGTTCCCGCCGCATAGTAGTTGGGCAGTGTGCAGGGGTAGGCGCTGTAGGAGGGGTTATAGCAAGTCGCCTTTTGCGGCGAGAAATAGCGGAGGTTCCACGACGCGCCGAAGTCGCCATACGTCCAGCCGATGGTGAAATTGGAGCGCACCCGCCAATTGCCTGCGGTGCCGGCATCGTAACTCACCGGCACCCCGGGATACTGCAGAGTGTTGAACTTCGACAAATAGGTAGAGCTGGAGGTCAGCTTGAACTCCCCGAAGGACAGTTTGGGCAAGGCATAGGAAAGCGTTACGTCATAACCGCTGGTCTCCAGGTAACCCTGGTTCTCTTCGCCGGAGAACAAACTGCTTACCTGATAGTTGTTTGCCGCGTTGCGCTGGAACAGGTTGCAATCGGCGACGATGCCTAGCTGATAACAGTTATCCAGCACCTCGTTCGGGCTGATCGACGAAATAACATTGCGCACCTTGTAATTGAACCAGTCCACGGTCGCGTTGAAGCCGGTCAGGTAGCTCGGGCTGTAGACGAAGCCGATCTGCGCGCTGTCCGAGGTTTCGGGCTTCAGGTTGGGATTTCCGCCCAGAGTAAACGGCCCGTACACCGGCGAGCCACCCGGAGCAGTCACCGGAATGCCCGGTGATTGCTCCTGCATGAATCCGTTTGAAAACTCGCCGCCCAGGCCGGCAGCATTCAGTGCCGCCTGACTCAAGGCCGGCTGCCCGCCAATGCCGTTGCTGCAGTTTTTCGCCACGGCGGCGTTGTACTTGGCCAGGCCGAAAGTAGCGTCGCAGGGATCGTCATAGGCGGGATAGGTGGTCGAGACACCACCGTAGAGATCGCCTACTGTCGGAGCGCGGAACCCGGTGCCATAGCTGGCGCGGAACAGCAGGTCGTCAAACGGCTTCCAGGCCAGCTTGAACGAGTTGTTGCGGGTGCTGCCGAAGTTGCTGTAATGGGAAAAGCGCCTTGCCACGTCCAGGCTCAGCGCCTGCGCGAATGGCAGATCCTTGAGCAACGGCACGTTGACCTCGGCATAGGCTTCGTTGACGCCGTAAGAACCCTGCGTAGGCTGTCCGGCGAGATTGGTCGTCAAGCCCTGTACATCGACGGGATCGGGGTTGTCGTAACCGCTCTCGGTACGATGCGAGGCGCCGACCGCAAAGGTCAGGTCGCCGCCGGGCAGCTTGTAGAGGTCGCCGCTGAGGTCGACCTGCGGACCTTTCTCCTGGCTGCCGTAATGGTCGTCGGTATCAGCCTCGAGATACTTGAACATCGCCGGCGTGATGCCACCGGGGCCGGCCAGCACGTTCAACGGCACGCAGCCGGCAATCACCTTACCCGGCGCGCCGCAGACCACATTGCCGCTGGCATTCATGAACGACGGACCGAGGGCATTCTGCAGGTTTGCCAACCACAGATTGCCTGTAGCGTAGATATTGCCCTCGAATTTGGTGTCGTAGTAGCTGGCGTCCCAGTTGAACAGATGGTCGCCGATAGCGAAGTTGCCTTCCAGTCCAAAACTGTAGCGATAGTTCTTGACCTTGTTGATGGTATAGCGCGGCAACTCGACCAGAGCTCGCTGATAGTCGATGTCCTGGGGCGTCTGCCCGGGAGCGTTGTAAGGGTTGTAGTAGCTGTTCTGCGAAAGCGCGTAGTCACCATTGTAGGTCGACAACGGATACCCACCCAGCAAGGCGGTATTGCCCTGCTCGTTGTAGTCCAGGTTGAAGTTGGCGGTGAGGTTGTTGAGCAGGTCGTAATGCCCCTGAAGAAACAGGTTCTTCATATTGGTGGCACTCTGCAGGTTGCTCAGCGATTGCAGGTTGTAGGTGTCGCCCGGATTGGTAACGTTGCCATTGGGGCCTGAGGTCGGCAGCACCTGCGTATGGTAGTCGTTGATGTTCAGTGGATTGCCACCGGCATTGAGGATCAGCGGGGACCCCGATGCCGTGTTGAGGATCTGTCCGTACGGACCAACAGTCGCCCAGCCGCTGAGCGGATGCAGGTTGGTCAACGGATAGGCACTGAACGGGCGACTGTCGCCGTTGAGGGCGTCTTGATTCTGGTATTGCGCGGAGAACAGGATCGAACCGCGCTGGCTGGTCTTGCCGAAGGTCATGCCGTATTGCTCTTGGTCACCGTCGTGGTGGGGCATGTACTGGCCGTCGTAACTGTCGAACTGGATGCCGTCGAAATTTTTCTTGGTGATGATATTGACTACGCCAGCGATAGCGTCCGAACCGTAGATCGCTGAAGCGCCGTCGGCCAGCACATCGATATGGTCGATGATCGAGCTCGGAATGGTATCCAGATTGGTAAAACCGTCGTAGGACGTACCCCAGCGCTTGCCATCCACCAGGATCAGCGTGCGCACCGCGCTCAAGCCGCGCAGATTGATGAAGGTGCCGCCCGCATCCACGCCGGCATCCAAAGGATCGGATTTGCTGATGTCAGGTACATTGGCCGCCGTGAGGTTCTGCAGGAACTGGCCGACCGTGGCGAAACCCTGGCGCTGGATGTCCTGTGCCGTGATGGTGACCACCGGCTGTGCCATTTCCACATCCACGCTGCGGATCAACGAGCCGGTGACTTGCACGGCCTGCAGGTTCTTGGTCTGCAGCGGGCTGCTTGGGGTCGAAGCCTGTGGCGCGACGGCGGCCGTGCCAGCTGGAATGGCCGCGGGCTGAACGCTCAGGGTTCCATTGCTTTTTATCGAGGGCTCAAGCCCCGTCCCCACGAGCGCTTCATGCAACGCTTGCTCGCGCGTAAAGACGCCCTGTACCCCGCGCGAACTCTTGTTGGCGACAAGCTGGGGATCAAAGACGATCGCAGCACCGGATGCTTGCGCGAGCTTCACCAGCACATCGGCCAGCGGCCCCGCAGCCACGTTGTAGCTTTGTTGGACTTGAGCCGTCGAGTCCGATTGTGCATACACGGACATCGCCGGCAGCATGGCCCCCATGATCGCGAGTACCAGTAACGGTCTCGCCGCCGGAAAAGGTTTTCCCTTCATAGCCCCACCCCTTAGCGTTTTCTGGAAATCGACCGCTGGCCCCACCAGCAATGGGTCGATTCATTTGATTGCAGATACACCCCCAAAGGACACGCAATGCACCCTTCTATTGGCTATGTGCAACGAGAACGGAAAAATGACGGGTGCTGCGAAAAAAATCGCCCGAGCTTGGCAGTGGCAGCTACCGTGCGGAAACGATGACCCAGTAAGGGGTATACCGCTGGATTTCAATCGGCATGATGGATGCCAGAGAGTTGAGCGCCCGATCGGTATCGTCGAGAGGAAGCGCGGCGCTGACGCGCATGGAGGCTACTGCCGGGTCCACTCGGATAATGCCGCGACGATAGGGGCGCAGCGCATCGATGACATGGGTCAGTGGTTCGTCAAGCGCGACGTAGTAACCATTGACCCAGGCCATTGCACCATCCTGGGTTTTGCTCGGCGTCTCGATGGAGTGCGAAGTGAACATCGCACGCTCACCCGCATGCACCTGACAGGTAGCTCCTGAATGGGTCCGAATCTCCACCTTCGAACTCGCCACCGCGACCTCCGCTCCGTCTGGCAGCAGGCGAACCTGGAACTCGGTACCGAGCGCACGAACGCCGCCATAGAGGGTGTCAATGACAAAGGGCCGTTGTCCGTCATGCGCCACGTCGGCTATCAACATACCGGCCCGCAGCCGCACAAGACGTTCGTGACTATCAAAGGCAATGTCAGCCGCACTGCGTGCATTGAGGGTAATGAGTGACTGATCGGGTAACCGATAAGAATGGCGTTCCCCAGTGGCTGTGCGGAAGTCGGCACTGAGGTTCAGTCCCGAGGCTCCACGATGCACCAACCACCCGGCGCCGGCGGTCATACCGGCGAGCACGGCCATATTGCGAAGCAGCTTGCGTCGACTCGTGGATTTCTCGAGTTTCTGTAGAAGCGTATCGGTCTCGATACCCATTTGCCGTGGCACGTCGAAGTATTTGGCTGCTTGCATCAACTTTGATATCGCCTCGGCATGGCGAGGATCCGCACGTTGCCATGCGTCGTACCGCGCCCGATCACTATGGGTCAAATCGCCTTCTTCCAGTCGCAGCATCCATTCGACGGCTTGATTGAGGATAAAGTCCGATGACGATCGAGTGTGTGCGTTCATGTCGAGACGGCAGCAACACAGTGGCGCAGCCCTTTGGCAACGACGCGCCGTACCTGGCTGGGTGAGAGCCCGATCAGATCGCCGATTTCCTCGTAGCCAAGACGGTCCAGCTTATAAAGAAGAAACACACGTCGTTCTTTACATGACAGCCCGTCAAGAACCTTGTCGATCAACATCACCGCTTCCACGAGAAGGGCCTGCTCTTCCGCCGAATGACAAGTGTCTCGTCCCCGGAGTGCGAGCGCCTCCAGGCAGGCATGCTCAAGATCTCTTCTTCGCCAGATGCCGAACAGCACCCGCCGCGAAATCGTGGTGAGCAACGCGCGAGGTTCAATGATCGTCTCAGGATGGGGTAGTGCAACCACCTGGGCAAACGTCTCGGCGGTTACATCCTCGGCACCAAAGGCATCGCCCATGCGACGCTGCAGCGTACGGCGAAGCCACTGATAGTGCGCCAGGAAAATACGTTCGAGGATCTGGCTTCGCGTATCAAGAACAGTTGCGTTGTTGGTCATGTTTCTGCAGATCCGGGAGCAATTTCGAGCCAAATATCATTGACGACTGCTATCGGTGTGTATTCCACCGTCCCCACGATACAACCGGAAACACTCAGCAACTAGCCCCTAAATACCGAATAAGCCTTTGATATGCGGAGTATCCATTCCGCTTTACATCATCATCAATGTTCCGTGGCGGCGCTGCCGATGCGCCGGGGCCAGGATGCGTTTGTGCAGTGAGGCGCGGTGTTCAGTCGCCGGGGTATAGCGAAGTGCGTTGGCACTCATGTCCGACGGCGACTTCATATGGCCTTTGGTCATGGATGCAGCGAGTTCATGCATCGCCGGTTGTCATGGAGACCAAAGCCTGCTCCAACGACGCAGAACCAGCGGTGTGCCATCGCGACATCATCGAATCAGGTCGCGCAGTGTAAGTCGGGTGTCGTGTGGAGCCCCTTTCCGACTGAAGATCACGTCCAGTGTTGTGCCTGATGCACTGTTGCGTAGCGTCTTGCGCAGGTCGTACAGCTTGATGGCAGTGACCGGCTTGCCATCGACCGCGGTGATGATGTCACCGACGCGCAGGCTGGCGACCGCCGCGGGCGTCCCGTTGCCCACGTCGACGATCTCGAAACCCTGCGCGACCTGATTGATCCACATGCCGGAGCGATCGAACGTGTCCAGATCGTCGATCTTGCCTTCAATCGGTTTCAGATACATCAGCTGGTGGTCGTAGTCGAAAGTGACCACGAAGCGCTTGAGCACGCCGCCACCCACGTTATTGGGGAACGCATCGACACCGCCCGCGCCACCCTTGTCCAGGCTGAATTCGGTCAACGGAGAAGCAATCGTCAGACCATCGAGCTTCAGGTTGTTGCCATGGAACACGAAGCCACGTGTAGGGCCGCCGACACCCCAGCCGGTCAGCGCCTCGACACCGTTCTTCTCGCGTTCGCGCAGATGATTTTTCTCGGCGAACGGACGCGTCAACGACAGCGCGGTTCGCGCGCCGGTGTCGATACCGAAGCGGCCAGGAATGCCATCGTACGATCCCAGTACCTCGGGGAACTGATGGTAAAAGCGGAAGCGTACCGGCGTACCGGCGTCTTTCGGATCGAAGTGTTGCTTGTCGATAAAGGTGATCTGGTGTTTGCCGTAGTCAATGCGCGCGATGAAGCGCGCGAAGAATTCATAGCCGATCATGCCTTGCTCGTCGATGCCTTCGGCCGCGTTGGAAAACTGCAGAACGGTAACGGTTTGCCGAGTGAGCTTGGCGGCACCGACCGAGATCGACTCGACTCTTGCCAGGCCACTCTGGGCCACCTTGTCGCCGGCGCCGCCAGCGGTCTGGCTGCCTTGCGTTTTCACACCCAGCTTCTTCGCGGTTTCCGGCGTCAGGATGTCGTGGCCACCGGTGTCGACAATAAAGGTCAGCGGTTTGCTGCCATTGATCGATGCTTGGACATAGATGTGGTTGTTGACCAGTTGAAACTGCACCGTGGTTTCGCTGACATTGCCGGCTAACGAGCTATCGTGCAGCGCCGTCGCTGGTCTGGCGTAGGCGGCAAGGGTACGCGCAGGTTCAAAACGGGCGGACGTCAAGGTCATTGTCTGGCGGTTGGCCGTGCCGCTGCCGTCATCGATCACGAGGGTGTGTGCGATGGGAATGCCGTCGACATCGGCATAGTTGGTATAGAACGTGGTGATCGTCTGGAGGCTCTGTGACTCCACCGTCCTCGCCAACCGGTGGGTGCCGGCATCGAACCATGCATCGAAGGGTTTGCCATCTCGCGGCGTCACGGTGAGCACATCGAACGTTTCATGGTTCGTCGTCGTGCGTCCACCACTGCTGATGTGGGCGCCGCCGCGGTCGCTGCGCCACCACAGGTTGCTGTCGCGATAGGCCTCGTTGATCGCCAGTTGCAGCACATCGCCGCCGGCCTGGTCGGTCGATATACCAGAGGGTTCTTTTTCCCAGGCCCGCGTACCGTCAAAGCCGTTGGCACCGCTGCTCGGGCCGATCTGATAGCTGTCGACGAAAGCACCATGCTGAAAGTCGATCAGCGATGACGTTCTGCCGGTGAGGCCCTGGCCGACGTAAGCGAAGTGGCTGTCGAGGGTGATTTTCCCGCTCCAGGCATCGCCGCTCATCGCCGCACGGTTGGCGGCAAGAATGGTATTGACGTCACTGGCGGCGTGGGCGGGCGCGATACCCGCGATGCTGATGCCGACACTGAGAATGCTTGCGATGAAAATGTGGCGCATGAGATACCTGCAGCTGGCGAATGGAGGATCTGGTGCGTGCGCTCAGCCACTACCTGGCTGTCGGCGCCTGCTGACCATGCCGAAAGACTAGACGCGTGGTCCCGTCCCGTCTTGAATCCAGTTGACCGAACCCGGTCGAGCGGATGCTCTCTGGCGGCTGATCAGAGCATGGGGTTGGGTAACGGCAACCCCGTCTGACGCCAGTGGCTCGGCGCGAAGCCGGTAAGCGCCGCGACGGCCCGACTCATATGCGCCTGATCGGCAAAACCCAGTGATACGGCGATGTCGCAAAGCGGCTGCCGGGACTCGCAGATGCGCTGCACGGCAGCGCGTGTGCGCGAACGGGCGCGGAACGATTTTGGCGAGCTGCCGTACGCGCGCTGGAAGCCACGGCTGACCGATTCAGGCCGCAATCCGGTGTCTTCGGCCCACCGCCGCAACGACAAATGGACATCCAGCCGAAGTTGCTCGGCGAGCAAGTCGGGCCAGTCATGATGTTGCTGTTCCGACGCCTGCAGGGTTTCGACCAGCAATAGCCATGCATCCTGTGGTGAGCGTCGGGCCAGGCGCAGCAGTCGGTCGGGATCAGCCGCCCTTCCGAACAAGGCGACGCTGTCGTTGGTCGCCACCGGCAGGATCAGTACTTCGGCGCCGCGTCGTGAAAAACAGTCGAGATGGGACTCGTAAGCGCGATGGATCAGTACATCACCCGCAACCACCGTGCGGCGCCCCTCATCACCGGCTTCCGTGTAACCGCCGCTGAGCACCACGGTGGCAAATGCGCCATCGTGGCAATGTCGGTCAAGTCGCTGCAGGCGTCGTGGCACTGATGGCCGATGGGCGCTTTTGCAAATGACATCGAACAGAGAGGCATGCTTCATATTACGTCTTGATCGGGATGACAGCGCCTGCCGTATCGAGTTTGCGGTTACATCGTGCGAGAGCGATCGCGTCTGGGCATCGCATTCGTGCAACCGCGAGTGAGTCGTAATGGCAGCCTGTTCTGCTGAATTTGAACAAAAAAAGCGCCCTGACGGGCGCTTTTTCACTCGCGACAGATCGTAGCCCAATCAGCGTTTGCTGATCTGGAAATCCTGGTCGGCGACGGTCTTGCCATCCAGCGAGATCTCGACCTTGTACTTGCCTTCCGGCCACAGGTCTGGGTTCTGCACCTTGAAGGTGGTGATGGCCGGGCCATCAGTGGCGATTGACTGGGTGATGTTGCTCACCACGATGCCTTGGCCTTCCAGGTAGCTCCACTTGGCATTGAGCTTTGCACCGTTGCTGCTGCCTTCGGTGGCGACGCTGGCGTAGATGGTCTTGTCCGTTACCGCAAAACTGGTACTGGCCTTGGTCACCTGGCGCTCGCTATTGACGGCATCGCCCAGCGTCAGCTTGGAAAAGCTCAGCGGCGTGCTGGCCGCTGCAGAAGTGGTGGCGGGTGCAGCCGCAACGGTCGCGGCGTTGGCCGGCGCACTGGCAGCGGTGCTGCTGGTAGCCGGTGTCGCTGCTGGCTTTACGGCGGTGCTGGCGGCAGCAGGAGCCGTAGCTGCTGGAGCGGGTGCTGCCGTACTCGCCGCTGCGGGTGCTGGCGCGGGCGCTTCGCTTTTGCCGCAGGCGCTGAGCAGGAGCATGCTGGCGAATGTGGCGCTGAACAGCACGGCGGAACGCGGTGAAAGTGACATGGTGTGGCTCCAGGGTTGATAACGTGGTGGCTAGCGGGCCATGGTGACGGGCTCAGCGTTGCCAGTCCAGATGCTTTGATCCAATTCAAGAGATTAGCGGTGCCGATATGAAGCGCCGATTACCAGAGGGCCTTGGCACTACTGGCGGGCACTGCGTGAATTGGCTGGGTTCAGCGCCGTACTGCTGCGAAACGGATTGATGTCCAGGCCGCCGCGCCGGGTGTAGCGGGCGTAAACGCTGAGCTGTTCGGGGCTGCAGCGTGCCATCACGTCGACGTAGATGCGCTCCACGCACTGCTCGTGAAATTCGTTGTGATTGCGGAATGAGACCAGATAGCGCAGCAATCCGGCGTGATCGATCGGCGCGCCGCGGTAGGCAATCTGCACGCTGCCCCAGTCCGGCTGGCCGGTAACCGGGCAGTTGGAGCGCAGCAGGTGCGAGACTACGGCTTCCTCGATCGTGGTGGCGCCGACATCGATCTGCAAGAAGCCGGCCTCGGGTGGCCCGTAGTGATCGATGTCGATGGACTGGTCATCGAGCAGATGGCCGTCCAGATCGGCGAGCGTGTGCGCCGTGGTGCTGACGTCGCTGAGCCGTACTTCGATGCCGGACCCGGCAGCTTGAGACAGGTCACGTTTCAGCGTGGCGGTCAGTGTATCGACGTCGCTGACGCGCTCCTGCGCAAAACCGTTCAAGTACAGCTTGAACGACTTCGACTCGATGATGCTGGGCGAGGTGGCGGGTACGCGGAATTCGGCCATCGCCACCACCGGCTTGCCGCGCGCGTCGAGCCACGACAGTTCGTAGGCATTCCAGATATCGACGCCGTGGAAGGGCAGCGTGTCGCCGACGCCGATCTCTGCGCGCTTGCCGGCGCGCGGTATCGGAAACAGCAGGCTGGGATCGTAGCGGTCGGCGTAGACGGTGCTCTGGCCGAGCGGGGACTGTTCGGGTGTACTCATGCCACCCAGTTTAACGGCTTTGCCCGCGGCACCTGCGAACAGGGCCGCGGGTAAGTGCGTCGCTCAAGGGTTTACACGTTGACCATATGCATCGCCGCTTCGGCGTAGCGTGTACCGACGGCGGCATCCGGTGGGAACACCGCCTCGATCGCCTTCAGTTCGGCCGCGCCGAGCTTCACGTCGAGGGCACCGAGGTTTTCATCCAGGCGGCTGCGGTGCTTGGTGCCGGGGATCGCCACGACGTCGTCGCCTTGCGCCAGCACCCAGGCCAGCGCCAACTGCGCGGGCGTGCAGCCCTTGTCGCTCGCCAGCTTCTGCACCTGATCGACCAGCTCGAGGTTGTGCCTGAAGTTGTCGCCCTGGAAGCGCGGGCTGCCACGGCGGTAGTCGTCGGCCTCGAAGTCCTCAGGCGAACGAATCGCACCGGTGAGAAAGCCGCGACCAAGCGGCGAGTACGCCACCAGGCTGATGCCGAGCTTGCGGCAGGCGTCGAGCATGCCATTGGTCTGTGGGTCGCGCGTCCACAGCGAGAACTCACTTTGCAACGCGGCGATAGGGTGTACCGCATGCGCTCGCTCGATGGTCGCACCGGAGGCTTCGGACAGGCCGAGATAACGCACCTTGCCCGCACTGACGAGCTTGGCCATCGCGCCCACGGTATCCTCGATCGGTACGCTGGTGTCGACGCGGTGCTGGTAATAGAGGTCGATGGTTTCCACGCCCAGCCGCTTGAGGCTCCCTTCGCAGGCCTTGCGCACGTAGTCCGGGTGGCCGCTGACGCCACGCTTGGTCGGGTCGTTCGGGTCGCGCACGATGCCGAACTTGGTCGCGATAAAAGCATCTTCGCGACGGCCCTTGATCGCCTTGCCGACCAGTTCCTCGTTGAGGAACGGGCCATACATGTCGGCCGTGTCGAGCAGGGTAAGTCCACGGTCGAGCGCATGCTGGATGGTGGCGATCGACTCGATGTCATCGCGACCGCTGTAAAAGTCGCTCATGCCCATGCAGCCGAGGCCTAGGGCGGAAACCTGGGGCCCTGGCTGGCCGCCGATATTTTTGCCAAGCGTACGGTTTTGCATGGGATGTCCTTTATGCGAGGGAGGTGGGATGGGTTGATGTAGGTCGCACCGGAGCGGATAGCTGACCGAAATGGCGGCAGAGATGTATTGTCTCTAGTCGAGTATCTTGGATAAAGATGCTTAAATTGGTATGTCTATCCAATAAACATCAATAATGAGGCGCTGATGGATCGATTCGACACCATGCGCGTGTTCACCCGCATTGTGGATTTGCGCAGTTTTTCCCGCGCTGGCGACGCGTTGGGAATTCCTCGCGCGACAGTGAGTCACGCCTTGCGCCAACTGGAGGCGCGACTGGGCACGCAACTGCTGATCCGCACCACGCGCTGCGTGAAGCCCACGCCGGATGGTCAGGCCTACTACGCGCGCTGCGTGCGTCTGCTGGCGGATATGGAGGAAGCCGAGGCGGTGTTCAGTCACGTTGCGACGCAACCGCGCGGCTCGTTGCGGATTGATTTGCCCGGACGGCTCGGCAGTGCGGTGATTGTGCCGGCGCTGGCAGATTTTCGCGCGCGCTACCCGCAGCTCGAGCTCGACATCGGTGCCAGCGATCGTTATGTCGATCTGGTGCACGAAGGCGTCGACTGCGTGGTGCGTGGCGGCGAGCCGGCGGATTCGGGCTTGATCGCTCGGCGTCTTGCGGTGCTCTCGCAAGTGACATGCGTCAGTGCGGGTTACGCCGCAGAGCATGGTCTGCCACAAAGCATTGACGATCTGGCGGCGCATCGGGCCGTGGTCTGGCGCTCACCGACCAACGGACGCACGCAATCGCTGGATTTCATGGTCGATGGCGAGCTGCAAATTATTGACGTGTCCGGCGTGATCACCGTGAACTCCGGTGACATTTATGCGGCCAGTTGCCGTGCCGGGTTCGGCATGATTCAGATGCCACGCCACAACATAGCAGCGGATCTTGCTGCCGGCCATTTGTTGGAAGTACTGCCGCAGTATCCGCCACCGCCGATGCCGATTTCGGTGATGTATCCGGCGCAGCGACAGCTGTCGCCGCGCGTGCGTGTGTTCGTGGACTGGTTGGTCGAGCTGATGGCCGATCTGCATTGAAGGGTGCACGGGATCTATCCAGTGCACCCTTCAACACCACGCAGACAAGGCGTTCAATCGATGGCGATCACGCCGCGCCGCGGTGGCGCGCCGCCGCAGGTGGTGGCAGTGAGCGGCGCATGCATATCTGCCAGCACGGCGCGCTGCTCCGGCACCGGCGTGCGTAGTGCACGGTCCTCGAACGTCGCCAGCTTGGCAAACACTGGCAGGGCCAGCGTGCGTGCGACCAGGCCGGCGCAACGAGGCCACCGTTCGGCGTCGATGACGTAGCGCACGAAGCCGGCCACGCGGAAAAAGCTGGCAATGCTGATGTCGGCAATCGACAACTCGCCGAACGCGAAACCTTCCGCCGGCAGCTGCTTTTCAAGGTAGTCGAGCGCCGCGGGAATATCGATCTCGCGCGCCTGTTGCACCAGCACCGCATCGGTTTTCTCGCCGAAGATGTGCGGCTTCACGCCGAGCTGGAAAAAGAGCTTGGTCGTGATGGCTTCGCCCAACGCCACGTCGGCATACTCCTCCAGCCAGCGCGCCTGTGCGCGGGCAGTGATGTCCGCCGGATACAGCGGTATCTGCGGATAGCGGTCTTCCAGGTACTGACAGATCACGCTGGAGTCGTTGAGCAACAGATCGCCGTCGCATAGCACGGGGATGCGGCGTAGCGGGCTGAGCTGCGAGAACGCGTCATTGCCGACAAAGGGTGGGATCGGATCGATACGGTAGTCGATGCCCTTCAGCTCCAGAAACACCAGCACCTTGCGGACGTAGGGCGAGATATAGCTGCCGATGATGGTCAGTGGCTCGGACATGGCGGCACTTCGCAGAGAAAAGAAGGAGCGACAGCGTGGGCGGCGAATACTGGCGGCGTCAAGCGCGCGCTATTCACCCGGCCGTTGGTAGCGGTGGGATGGCCGTCGGCGAGCCGTTGGAATCCAGCGCAATCATCACGAACCGGCCGGTGGTACAAACCCGGCGGTCACCGCTGAGCGGGTCCTCGGCGGTCATTTCCACTTCCACCGTCATCGAGCTGCGGCCGACCTTGACCACCTTGGAAATCAGTTCGACCAGCTGGCCGCTGCGCACCGGCACGCGAAAGTTCACTTCCTCCGAACGCGCCGTCACCACCGTGCGCCGCGCATAGCGGGAGGCGACGATAAACGCGGCCTTGTCCATCCACGCCAGCGCCTGCCCGCCGAACAGCGTGCCAAGGTGGTTGGTGTGGTCAGGGAAAACCATTTCCATCAGACGGGCTTCGTTCGGAACAGTAGTCATGACATCTCAAGTCTGGATGGGGTGCGGACGGCGCATCGTGAGCCGCATGCGGTGATTGTAGTGGGTCGTAAAAGCAATCACTGGACCGCGGCATGGACCTTTGGCAGGGGAAGTCGCTGCGGTATCGCGCTAGCATCGGCCGATTAAACCGTGGGCGGCCGATCAACCGCTGTCATGCCGCAAAATTTTCCGTGGAGGTTGCATGCTGTCGATAGTCCGCAGGTCGTGCCGAGCTGGCGCAGTAATGATGGTGTTTGTATCGGCTGGGGTCACTGCAGAGAACCGAACGCTAACCGCCGCAGACTACGCCCAGGCTGAGCGCTTCATGAGCTACAACACGGCGCCGCTGGTCGATCACGCAGTGCAGAAGGTCAGCTGGTTGGACGATAGCCACTTCTGGTATCGCGACCACGACAGCACCGGCGATCACTTCGTGCAGATGGACACGGTCAGCGGTAAGGTCGCGCCGCTGTTCGATCAGGTGAAGCTGGCCGCGGCACTGAGCAAGGTCACCGGCAAGCCGGTCGACGCCAGCAAGCTTCCGGTCAGCGGATACGGCGTTGCGCCGGATGGCCGCCTTGATATCGCTGTCCAGGACACGCACTATTTTTGTGATTTGAAAAATGCCGGCGAATGTGTGGCCGGCAAGGGCGACGTGGCGTCAGGCAGGAATACGGGTAGCGAACCGGGCGTGCTGTCGCCGGACAAGAAGAGCGAGGCGTTTATCCGCCACTGGAACCTGTGGCTGCGCGACACCGCCAGCGGCAAGGAAGCACAGCTCACCACCGACGGTGTGGAAAACTTCGGCTACGCCACTGACAACGCTGGCTGGAAGCACACCGACAACGCGATCCTCGAGTGGTCACCCGATTCGAAACAGATCGCCACGTTCCAGCAGGACCAGCGCAAAACCGGCGACATGTATCTGGTGACCACCAATGTCGGTCATCCGAAGCTGCTGTCGTGGAAGTACCCGCTGGTCGGCGACGAGAACGTCACCATGATCGAGCGGGTTATCATCGACGTGTCCAGGAGGAAGGTTGTGCGCCTGCAAATGCCGCCGGACCAACATCGTTCCACTCTTTGCGACGATGTCAGCTGCGGCCCGGACGGTGGCTGGGACGACGTGAAGTGGGCGCCAGACGGCAAGACCCTGGCCTTCGTTTCCACCTCGCGCTACCACCAGCACGAATGGTTCCGCATCGCCGATGTGGCCACCGGCAAAGTACGCACGGTGTTCGAGGAAACCGCCAAGACTTACTACGAAAGCGGCATGGGCAAGGCCAACTGGGCGTACTTGCCAGCCACGCACGAAGCAGTGTGGTTCTCAGAGCGCAGCGACTGGGGCCAGCTGTACCTGTACGACCTGGACACCGGCAAACTCAAGCACGCCATCACCACGGGCGAAGGCAATGTCACCGAAATGCTCAAGGTCGACCCGGCCACGCGCACCCTCTGGTTCCGCGGTGTGGGCCGCACGCAGGGCGTCGATCCGTATTACGAACAGTTATGGAAAGTCAGCCTCGACGGCGGCCAGCCAATCCTGCTGACGCCGGAAGCGGCCGACCACACGGTCGACCTGTCGTCGGATAACAAGCTGTTCGTGGACGCCTGGTCCACACCGACCGAGCCGGCGGTGACAGTACTGCGCAGCGCGGAGGACGGCCATACCGTCGCCAGCATCGCCAAGGCGGATATCTCGCGACTGAAAGCCGCCGGCTGGGTGCCGCCGGTGCCGATCATCGTCAAGGCGCGTGATGGCAAGACGGATCTGTACGGCATGATGTTCAAGCCATCCCACTTCGATCCGTCGAAGAAGTATCCGGTGATCGACTACATCTACCCGGGTCCGCAAACCGGTTCGGTACGTGGGCGCAGCTTCCTTGCCAGTCACGGCGACAACCAGTCGCTGGCGGAGCTGGGTTTCATCGTGGTGGCCATCGACGGTATGGGTACGCCGTGGCGTTCCAAGTCCTTCCACGATACCTGGTTCGCCAACATGGGCGACAACACGCTGCCCGATCAGGTCGCCGGCCTCAAGGATCTGGGCAAGCGCTATCCCTGGATTGACCTGGATCGCGTGGGCATTTGGGGTCATTCCGGCGGCGGCAATGCATCCACCGACGCCATGTTCCGCTACCCGGATTTCTTCAAGGTCGCCTGGTCCGAAAGCGGCAACCACGACAACCGCAACTACGAGGACGACTGGGCTGAGAAGTACCAGGGCGAGTTGATCGTCGGCAAGGACGGCAAGGGCAATTACGACGACCAGGCCAACGAGAACCACGCCGCCAACCTCAAGGGTCATCTGATGCTGGTGCATGGCACGCTGGACGACAATGTGCCGCCTTACGAAAGCCTGCTGGTGACCGATGCGCTGATCAAGGCGAACAAGGACTTCGACTTGTTGCTGATCCCGAACGTACATCACGGTTACGGTGCCGCCACGCCATACGCGACCCGTCGGCGTTGGGATTATTTCGTGCGTTACCTGGCCGGTGACGCGCCGCCGAAGGAATACGCCTTGAAGCCGTGGCCATGGATGTGATCGGGTGATATTGGGATTCGCTTCGCTCATCACCAATCCATGAAACGGCTTCAATCGCGCAACGGTAGGTTGGTGATGAGCGAAGCGAATCCCAACACCAGGTATTCGTCAAAAATCAGGCTTGCCCGATAGCCCGAACCATCCATAAAAAACGGCGCCTGCAGGCGCCGTTTTTATTCAACGATCAAGCAGATGGATCGATCAGAACGTGTAACGCAAGGTCACCATCGCCGACCAGCGTGATACCACGCGACTTGGATCGTAGAAGCCGCCGTCGTAATAGCTGAGCTGTTGTGGCTGATAGTTGCCGCTCTTGTCGACGGGCAGGGTGTACACGTACTGGCCAGCCGCGTTGACGCCGCCGTAGCTGGCGAGAGTGCGGGTAGGGTAAAGGCCGGTGTATTTCACCAGACCCCAGTTCTTGTCGATCAGGTTGAGGAAGTTATAGACGTCCAAACGGATCTCTCCCTTGTTGCCGGGGAAGAGACCAGGCACTTCCTGCGAGAAGCTCATGTCCAGCTCGCTGATCCACGGTGAATGCGCGCCGTTGCGGTTGGCCACCTGGCCGCGGTGATCCTTGAGGTATTTGTCATTGGCGACAAAATCCTGGAACTGCTGGATCGCCTTGGCGCTGGTGCCGGCGGTATAGGCCACCTTGGGGTCGTTGGCATTCGGGATATAGACCGGATCCCACCCGGCGATGCCATCGCCGTTGGCGTCGTTGGCAAAGATCCAGGTGTAGGGATTGCCGGTACGGCCGCTATAAAACATCGACACCTGGGTGCGATAGTCGCCGAAGAAATTGTGCTGCCAGGTCAGCGAGGCTTTCAGACTCTTGGCGACGTTGTAATTGGAGGTGGCGCTTACGTTGTCATTCGGATTCAGGCGGGCCACACGCTGATAGCCGCTATAGGCAATCGTGTCGGCGCCCGGGTCGGCATCAGTGGCGTGATTGAAGGTGATACCGATGTTGCCGAAAACACTATCCGAGAACGGCTTGCTCAGTGATAGCGTGAGGCTGTCGGACTTGCCCTTGTGGGTATTGGTGAGCAGGGTGGATGCGGTGCTGAAAGCGCGATTCTGGTTGGCCAGTGCGTCTGTCGTGTTTGGCGCCTCCCCCGGTTTTTTCCAGAACTGCTGACGACCGTCCGGCAGCACGCCGGTGGGCGCGCCGAAGTTCACGACCTGATACAGGATGCCGTCGCGCACCTTGATATGTTCGTATTCAGCCGATGCGACCAGCCCCCACCACGGCAGTTCGCGATCCATCGCCAGGCTCATCTTCCACACCGTCGGCAAACTGAAGTTCTTCGCGACGGTGTCGATCGAGCCGGCACCGCCACCGGCGGGGATGTTCTGGTTGAACGGATCCGGGCTGAACGGTGCGAGGGCGGGATTGAATGTGGTGTACGAACGCAAGGTCACGCCGTTGTTCTGGAACGGGTTGGTCATCCAGACTGTCGGTGGCGCAGTCTGGAACAGGCCGACGCCGCCGCGCAGCTGGGTTTTGTAATCGCTCTCAAACGAATAGTTGAACGACAGGCGCGGCTCGACCACACGATTGCTCGAACCGACGGTGTAGTTGTTCGGATAGCCAAAGGCTTTTTCGAACGACGCGTTGTATTCCGGTCGGCCGCTGGAGTTGGGAATATCCACACGAACGCCATACTGCAGCGACAGCTGCGGGGTGACTTGCCAGGTGTCCTGCAGGAATGGGCTGTACTGGCTGTAGGTCCACTTGCCGGCGATGTCATCCAGCGTATAGCCCGGCGCCGGATGATAGAGCACGTACTTGTTGTAGTTGCCGGCCAGGAAGTTGTCGATGCCCCAGAAGTTGTACTGGCCGAACTCGGTCTGGCCGAACAGGTTGTTGATCTTGGTACGTGAAGCGTCGATACCACCCTTGATAGTGTGATCGTCGGCGTAATAGGTGCCGGCCAGGAAAACGGTGAGCTTCTTGGTATCGATGTGGTTGTAGTGGCGGAACTGCTCCTCGCCCAGGTTCACCGATGGGCCCTTGCCATCTGCCGACAGGTTGACGTTGACCGCGGGCTGTTGGAACGGTGCGGTCGTGTCCTGCACAAACTTCTGGTAGCCGACCTTGGCCTCGGTGGAGAAGTTGTCGGTCCAGTCGTCGAACACATGGGCGACGTAGTTTTCAGTGCTGATCGCCTTGGTGTAGGTGTAGCTGGTCAGGCCCACGCTATTGGCACTGTTGCCGCCGACGGCTGGCAGCTGCTCGTCGGTCTTCTGATAGGTGAAGCTGGCGCGGTGGTTGTTGCTGATGTTCCAGTCGATCTTGCCGAGGTAGCGCTTGTCATCGTATGCCAGTCCGGTGCTGCCGCCGAAACTACCTGGCGTGAGGCCGAGTTGCTTGGCTGCGTCGATCACTTTCTGCAGGTCGCCTGGCGATACCTTGTTGCTGGTCGACGCACCGTTGCCCAGCGATTCGTCCAGACCGTTGGCGGAGTCCGCGCCGATGCCAGTGGTTTTTTCGTGCTCGGCCGAGACGAAGAAGAACAGCTTGTCCTTGATGATCGGGCCTCCGAGGGTGAAACCGTAGGTCGAGTCCTTGTCGTAGCCGTTGTAGCCGTAGTTGGAATTATTGCTGGGCAACCAGCCGGCTTTGCTGACCAGTTTGTTGCCATTGCGATAGGCGTCATAGACCGAGCCGTGAAACTGGTTGGTGCCGGTCTTGGTCACCGCGTTGACGTCCGCGCCGACAGTGTCGGAGATCACATCGAAGTTGGCAGTGGAGATGTTGTATTCGGCGATCGTTTCCGGCGAGATCGGCGACTTCTGGTAAGGCAGACCGTTGGCATTGAGGCCGAACGGGTCGCCCTGGGTCACGCCGTCCACGGCGATATTGTTGTAGCGATTGTTCTGGCCTGCGGCGGAGATCGCGCCGGTACCCTGATCCGTGACGGTAATGCGCGGATCCAGGCGCGCCACATCGTCGATCGAACGATTGCCCTGCGGCGTGGCCTGCAACTGGCGTTGGGAGATATTCGTCGAAAGGCCCTTGTTGTCGGACGAGAACGTCTGCGCCAGCACCGATGCGTTGACGGTGACGGCGGCCAGATTACTGGCTGCCTCCGCGCCCGAGCTCATGCCCAGATTGATCGACGAAGGCTGGCCCAGCTGAAGATAGATATTGTTCTGTTCCGCCGTTGCCATGCCAGCCTTGCTGGCGGTGATTTCGAATGGACCGCCCACACGCAAACCCTGCGCGGTGTAGCGGCCATCGGCGTCGGTGGTCACTTGCTTGGTGGTACCCGAGGGCTGGTGAACGATGTCGACCGCGGCACCGGCGACGGGCTGGCCCTTGGCGTCCAGCACGCGTCCACTGACACCCGAGGTGGTGATGTTCTGCGCTGCGACAGGCGTCGTGGCCAGCAAGGCCGAAACGGCGATCGACAGCATGTTTCTGCGAATGGCGAAGGTCATCGAAAATCCTTTCGGTTACGTGGGCGATGGGAAATGTCGCTTGCGCAGACGCCTGTCCAGGCTGGATGCCTGGGGAAGCTTGCCTTGGAAGACTTTCCCTTATGATCGAAAATCCCTGCCGCGAGAGCGACAAGCATTGAACTATCGCAATATATTACGTAATTTTGATGACATGTTCACGCCGCGATTTCGCGGTTTCG
Source organism: Rhodanobacter sp. MP1X3 (assembly GCF_014207165.1). Taxonomy (NCBI): domain Bacteria; kingdom Pseudomonadati; phylum Pseudomonadota; class Gammaproteobacteria; order Lysobacterales; family Rhodanobacteraceae; genus Rhodanobacter; species Rhodanobacter sp. MP1X3. The sequence goes on from NZ_JACHCO010000001.1 coordinate 556,738, forward strand.
CAAGAATGTACGCGTCGTTAATAGCCTGCCGGCTCGATGTCACGCCCGGCCAGACCCGTGGCGATGACGGATACTCCCGATTTTTTCAGGGTCGGATAGTCAGCAAGCGGTAGTCATGGCAACCGCAACCCGCATACATGACAACGGCAGGATCGATGCGCATCGAGTCCTGCCGTCGCTTCGTGCATCTTGGGACAGTGCCCGATCCGGCGTCACCAGCCGGCAGGCCATGTCACGTCAACGAGAGCTGATGCTCTGCGCGATGCCCTTGCTGATCGCCTCATCAATCAATGTGCCGATCTGCTGGTCGGCTTTCGCGGCGGCCTGTTCCTGTTGCTTACCTAGTGCATCCTGTTTCGCACCGAGCGCATCCTGTTGTTTGCCCAGGGCATCCTGTTGCTTGCCGAGTTGATCCTGCTGGCGGCCGAGTTCGTCCTCGCTGGCTTGCAGCGCATCTTCTTTCGCCTGGAGTGCGGCTACCCGCTGCTCACTGGCCGGCTGACCAGCGAATGCCGCCTGCTCACTTGCCAATTGCGCCTGCTTGCCGGCTAGCTGCGCTTGTCGCAAACCCAGCGCGCCCTGCCGCGCACCGAGACCTCCCTGCTGACCGCCCAGACGTCCCTGTTCGCCGCCCAGCGCACCTTGCTGCTTGCCAAGCTCGCTGACCGGGGCATAGATGGCCCTGGCGCGCTGGATGTAGGCACTGTCGCGGACCACATACGACGTGCCGCCACGACGAAACCAAAGGATTGGTTCGTTGCCCTTGCGCAGCGTTTTCAACGTATCGATGTCGCTCTCCGAACCGTTGATGGTGATCGAATCTCCATCCATCAGCGCGAAGCCATACGCTGCATTGGCTGTCGTATCGATGTCGATGTGACGGGCTGTAAGTCCATACGCATTTCGCGGTGGTGGCGGTGGCAGAGGAGGTAGCGGCGCTATTGGGGCTGGAAGAACGGGGGGTGTCGGCGGTACCGGCGGCGTTTGCAGCATCGCCGAATCATCGGCAGCGATCGATGCGCCGGCGGCATGGTCTGCCGTATTCGCCGTGACTCGATACGGGACCACGCCGGCCAGCGCGATCACTGCGATCAGTAGCCAGCCGCGCACGCGGTGGCGCGACAGGTTTTCGTTTTGCTGCAACATGATCAGTCGCCTCTTCAGATTCTGGAACGACGGGGAAGCTCCGGCCAGGCCGGAGTACATCGGGTGCGCCACACCAAGGCGAAGCAATAGCTGGCCATAGGCCTGTGGCTCCGTACCTGTTTGCTGCACTACCTGTGCATCGCAGGCAGCTTCGCGGCTGAGTGCGTACTCACGGACGGCCCACATCACCAGCGGATGGAAGAAAAACAGCCGCTGCGCGATCGCCGGTATCCAGCACATCCACAAATCACCGCGATGCAAATGCATCAATTCATGGGCAAGCGCGAGAGCGGATTCCTCCGGTGTGAGGTTGTGATCGGCGGGCAGCAGCACGATGGGTCGCCAGAGGCCCGTGACCTGCGGCGAGACGATCGCGCGTGAGGTGCGCAAGGCCGGTGGATGTCGCAAGCCCAATGCACGCGTCTGCTCAGCACACAGCGCGTGCAGCACCGGATCGCGCAACGGTGTGGAGTCGCGCAGCATGGCATGGGCTTTTCGCCAGTCACGGGCCATCAGCAAAAGTTGTAACAACACGCCGGCAAGCCACAGGCAAATCAACGCGAGACGCCAGTTCGCAGGAGTCGATACTTCCGGAGTCGACGAAATGCTATTCACCGACACCTGATGTTGCATGAAGGTCGCGAAGGGCATTGACGACGCTTCGGGTGCGATCGCGGAAACAGGCTGAGTGGACGAAATGTCAGCGACCGTCGTGCGTGGTGCTGCCGGCAGCAAGGGCAGCTTCACTGGCGCTGCGATGGCAAGCCCGAGGATCAGCTGCACGCCCAGTAACCACCACAGCATGCTGCGTGTCGCGGACGGGAGTTTTGGAATGAGCCTCCCGACCAGCCACACGGCACCGACCAGCAGGACTGCTTGCGCGGAGGTCCAGACAAGACGGCTGAACAGGGTATCGGCGAATGCATGGAAAGTACCCATGTCACGACTCCTTGCGCCGGGATTGCAGCTGATTCACCAGAGCCTTCAGTTCGGCGAGCTCGTCATCGCTGACCTCGCCGCGTTCGGACATCCACGCCACGAACGGCGATACCGAGCCGCTCAGTGTCTTTTCCACGAAACTGCCCACGGCCGTGCGCATCGCTTCGGCCGGTCCGGTCGCAGTGCTGTAGCGGAACATGCCCTGCACCTGTTTGCGGCGCAGGTAACCCTTGCTGCGCAGCCGCTCCATCATAGTCAGTACGGTAGAGCGCGCCAGTCCGCGGGGCTCGCCGTATCCTGCGGCGACTTCGCCAACAGAGGAATTCTTGCTTTCGGCGAGGTAATGCAGGAGCGAAAGCTCCTGATCGCCGATGGATGGCTTTGACATGGTCGGGGCACTGATTGACTACAGGTGTAGGCAAGCTACGCCATGGCGACACGTGTAGTCAATAGGCCGATGGACGGAGTCGCCTCGATCCATCGCTACCGCCGGTGTTCTGGATCAGAACGCCATGTCGAACGACACCTCGCCCTGCACGCCGACCTGATAGGCGGAGACGCGGCGTTCGAAGAAGTTGGTGACTTCCTGCACGTCCTGCAGGTCCATGAAGTCGAACGGGTTCTTGGCGCCGTATTTTTTCGGCATGTCGAGCTGGGCGAAGCGTTGGTCGGCGCAGTATTCGAGGTACTGGCGCATCTCTTTGGCCGAGAGGCCGACCACACCGCCGGACAGCACGTCCTCGGCGAACTGTGTTTCGCAGGCGATGGCGTCCTCCATCATCTCCTCGACTTGCGCACGCATCGCGTCGTCGAACAGCTCCGGTTCCTCGTCGCGCACCGTGCGCACCACGTCGAAGGCGAATGCCATGTGGCCGCTCTCGTCGCGGAACACCCAGTTGGTGCCCGCCGCCAGACCGTGCAGCAGACCGCGTGAGCGCAGGTAGTAGACGTAGGCAAACGCGGCGTAGAAGAACAGGCCTTCGATGCAGGCAGCAAAGCAGATCAGGTTGAGCAGAAACTGCCGGCGGTGTTCGCGTGTCTCCAGCCGCTGCAGGTGCTGAATCGAATCGATCCACTTGAAGCAGAACTCGCCTTTCTGGCGGATCGATGGAATTGTTTCGATCGCCGCGAACGCGGCATTGCGTTCGGCCGGATCGGGGATATAGGTGTCGAGCAGGGTGAGGTAGAACTGCACGTGCAGCGATTCCTCATACAGCTGGCGCGACAGGTACATGCGCGCTTCGGGCGCATTGATGTGCTGGTAGAGGTTCAGCACCAGGTTGTTCGAGACGATGGTGTCGCCGGTGGCGAAAAACGCCACCAGCCGCTGGATCAGATGGCGATCGGCTGGCGACATTTTCGTGCGTAGATCGGAGGTGTCCATCGAGAAATCTACTTCCTCGACCGTCCAGGTGTTCTTGATCGCATTGCGATACATCTCGTAGAACGCCGGATAGCGCATCGGTCGCAGCGTCAGTTCGAAACCGGGATCGAGAATCTGCGCATGGCGGGTGGGCTGAGCTGACATGGACGGCTATTCCTTGGTGCTGATGGGTGACGCTGTGTTGAAGCGATCCAGCGCATTCGCGCCGGATCGTTGTTGCACTACTTACTGACAGGCTTCGCAGTACTCGGGATTCTCGAGCGAGCAGAACACAGCCGCATTCGCCTGGTCTTGATCGATGACTGTTTGATCTGGCGCTGCTGCCTTGCTGGCCGTGACCGTGGTCTTGGTGATCTTGGTTGCCGGTCGTGAGCGCAGGTAGTAAGTGGTTTTGATGCCAGCCTTCCACGCGTACATGTACATCGAGCTGAGCTGACCGATGTTCGGGTTTTCCATGAACAGGTTCAGCGACTGGCTCTGGTCGATGAATGCGCCGCGCGCGGCGGCCAGTTCGATCAGGGCTTTCTGCGGCAGTTCCCACACGGTGCGGTAGATCGCGCGCAGGCGTTCCGGAATCGCGGCAATGCCCTGGATCGAGCCTTCGGCCAGCTTGATCGCATCGCGCACGTCAGGCGTCCACAAGCCGAGCGTCTTCAGCTCGTCGGCGAGATAGCGATTCACCTGCAGAAAATCACCCGACAGCGTCTCGCGTTTGAACAGGTTGCTGACCTGCGGTTCGATGCATTCGTAGCAACCAGCGATCGACGCGATGGTTGCGGTGGGCGCAATGGCGATCAGCAGCGAATTGCGCAGGCCGTGCTGCTTGATGCGCTCGCGCAGTGCATCCCAGCGTTCGCTGTCGTGCGCCTGCGCTTGCGGCCAGTAATCGAACTGCAGCTCGCCGTTGGCCGCTCGGCTTTCTTCAAAGCCGGGATGCGCGCCAACCTGTGCAGCCACTTCGTTCGACATCGACAGCGCGTGGAAGTAGATCTCCTCGGCGATGCGCGTGGAAAGCGCCAAGGCTTCGCTCGAGTCGAACGGCAAACGCAGCTTGAAGAACACATCCTGCAGGCCCATCACGCCGAGACCAACCGGCCGCCATTTGATGTTGGCGGTACGCGCGGTGTCGATCGGATAGAAATTGAGATCGATCACGCGATCGAGCTGACGCACGGCGGTACGCACGGTCGAGGCCAGCTGTTCGAAATCGAACGTGTGACTGCCATCCGCCGCACGCACCACGTGCCGTGCCAGGTTCACCGAACCGAGATTGCACACCGCCGTCTCGGTGGACGAGCTGACTTCCAGAATCTCGGTGCACAGGTTGGACAGATGGATCACGTTGTCGGCTTTGGCCGTCTGATTGCTGGTGGCGTTGCAGCGATCCTTGAAAGTCATCCAGCCGTTGCCGGTCTGCGCCAGCGTGCGCATCATGCGGGCGTAGAGCTCGCGCGCCTTCACCGTTTTCACCGCAAGACCGTCGGCCTCGGCCTTGGCGTAAGACTGTTCGAACACCGAACCCCAGCTATCGACCAGATGCGGCGTGACCTTGGGATCGAACAGCGACCAGTCGCCATCGGTCTCGACCCGGCGCATGAATTCGTCCGGAATCCAGTTGGCGATGTTGAGGTTGTGCGCACGTCGTGCGTCGTCGCCGGTGTTGTCGCGCAGCTCGAGGAAATCCTCGATATCGGCATGCCACGATTCCAGATATACGCAGGCCGCGCCCTTGCGCTTGCCACCCTGATTCACTGCGGCAACCGACGCATCCAGTGTTTTCAGCCACGGCAACAGGCCGTTGGAGTGGCCGTTGGTGCCCTTGATCAGCGAGCCGCGCGAACGTACGCGCGTGTAGGCCAGGCCGATGCCGCCGGCGAACTTGCTGAGCTTGGCGACGTCGGCATACTTGTCGTAGATCGACTCGAGCGAATCGGTTGGTGAGTCGAGCAGATAGCAGGAACTCAGCTGTTCATGGCAGGTGCCGGCGTTGAACAGCGTGGGCGAGCTGGCGATGTATTCCAGTGACGACAGCAGGCGATACAACTCCAGCGTTTCGCCGATCTCGTTGCCGCCCAGCGCGCAGGCGATACGCATGAAGAAATGCTGCGGCGTTTCGATCACGAAGCGCTTCTGCGGATGGCGCAGCAGATAGCGGTCGTATACGGTGCGCAGGCCGAAGTATTCAAAGCGGCGCGTCGCCAGCGTATTGATCGCATCGTTGAGCTTGCGCGCATTCAACGCCACGAAGTCGCGCAGGCGTTCGTTGAGGATGCCCAGTTCGGCACCGCGCACGATCGACTGCGAAAAGCTCTGGATCTCCTGGCCGCTCACTTCCTTGTCGATGTAGGCGCCGAGCAGGCGCGCGGCGAGCTGGCCGTATTCGGGTTCCTCGGCCGTCAGCGCGGCGGCCGTGCGGATCGACAGCTGGTCGAGCTCCTGCGTGGTGGCGCCGTCATAAAGGCCGCCAATGGTTTTCAGCGCCACGCGCAGTGGATCGACGCCGTGCAGGCCTTCGGCGCTGCGGGTCACCGCGCGCACGATCTTGTTGACGTCGACGATTTCCTGGCCGCCGTTGCGTTTGGTGACGCGCATCTGGCCGGGGTTGTGGGGTGGCGTCAACGCGAACGCTTCGTCGCCGGTTGCTGGTGCAGCGTGTTCGACGATGACCGGTTCGGCGACCGATGCTTCGGCGACAGGAACGTTAAAGGCATCGACGCGGGCGACGGTGCGCTCGCTGACAGCGTTTTCGAGAGGTTGCATGGCGGTGGCTCCGAGCATGAAAAGTCAAACACCTGCTCCCGCGGGCAGGGCCTGAAGTGGCAGCAACGTGGACGGATCACAGGGCAGGCGCACACGGCCCTGCTCTGCGACGTACCTCCCCACGGAAGCCGTCACTACGCACCAGGGCACGTTCGCCCCAATGTGCCGGCAGGTCTTCGGACTTGCGGACGTGGATCTTGCGATCCGCCTACTTGCCCCCGCTTCCCAGCCGCGGAGGGCCAGTGCATGTGGAGGCGTTCGTTTCCGCTTTACCGCTGCGGGGCAGTTCCGGATTTACACCGGATTCCCTTTTAAGCCCGACCGACGATCACGTCTGGTCGAGCACCGACGGACACAACATATCGGGTGCCGGAGGCAGGGTCAACCCAACAAGTTGTGGATGGTTCTGGGGATAAGTCGCGTGGGGCCAGAGCCGGCGCGGGCTGCCGCGGCGGCTGGATTTATTTGCACGGTGAAGTTTCTTGCGGACGGAGCGCCTTCGTCGGGTCGACTGGACCACCCTGGTTCAAAGTGCGTCGTGATCCATTTCGCCGGTACGGATGCGGATAACCTGTTCCAGTGCTGTCACGAAGATCTTGCCGTCACCGACCTTGCCCGTGCTGGCGGAATGCTGGATCGCTTCGAGCACGCGCTCGAGCTGATCATCGGGAATCGCAAGCTCCATCTTGATCTTCGGCAGGAAGTCGACCACGTACTCGGCACCTCGATAGAGCTCGGTGTGGCCTTTCTGGCGGCCGAAGCCCTTGACTTCCGACACCGTCACGCCCTGTACGCCGACCTCGGCCAGCGCTTCGCGCACGTCGTCCAGCTTGAACGGCTTGATGATCGCCACGACCAGTTTCATGGTGTTTTCCCGTCAGATGCAATTAGTGCAAAAACCATCGGCCCAAACCATCGGCGAGGGCTGGATGCGACAATCCATTCTGCCTGCAGTGCCACGCATTGTCGCGTGGATAGCGATACGTGTAGGACAATCCTTACAGTTTCTGGCGGAGCAACCCGATGGCAGACCCGATTTCCCTTCACCTAAGATTGATCCCGACGAGCTTGAGGCGCTATCCATGATGGATAAGCAGGTTATCGACAAGATTGCCTCGCGACTTGTGTCGTTGGTACCGCCAGGATTGGCTGATGCGCAACAGGATTTGCGGGCTAACTTCCAAGATGTTTTGGCGCAGGGACTGCGCCGCCTCGATCTGGTCACCCGCGAAGAATTCGACGTCCAGAGTCAGGTGCTGGCGCGCACCCGCGCAAAGGTCGACGAATTGGAGCGACGTGTGGCCGAGCTTGAGGCTGCCGTTACTGCCCGCGGGAATTAGCCACAGTCAATCTCCCGGGAGCCGCCCCCGATCCGTCACCCTCACCCCGAGAACGGTCGGGGGCGGTTAGTTTTTTGTCCTGCTGCTGGAGTCGCTCGATGTCGGTAACCATGAGCGGCTCACCACGGTGCCGACGACGCCTCGTCGCATGAGCCTGGTCGCATGAGTCTTGCCGTTACGCTCAGCCGTGCTCAGGAAGGCATTTCTGCGCCGCAGGTGATGGTGGAAGTGCACCTCTCCGGTGGTCTGCCATCCACCAATATCGTTGGCCTGCCTGAAGCAGCGGTGCGCGAAGCGCGTGATCGCGTGCGGGTGGCGATCCAGAACACGGCATTCGACTACCCCAATCGTCGCGTCACAGTAAACCTCGCACCAGCCGAGCTGCCCAAGGATGGCGGCCGTTTCGATCTGGCCATTGCGCTGGGCATCCTGGCGGCCAGTGGGCAGGTGCCGCGCGAGAAGCTGGATGACTGCGAGTTTCTCGGCGAGCTGGCACTGACCGGTGCATTGCGCAGCGTTTCGGGCGTGCTACCGGCTCTGTTGCGAGCGCGGTCGCGTGGTCGTCGCGTGGTGGTACCGCGCGAGAACGCTCCCGAAGCAGCGCTGGTGCCCGATGTGGATGTGCTGGTTGCCGACACTCTGGCCGAAGTTTGCGGCTGGCTGCGCGGCGCGTTGGAGTTGTCGGCACCGATCGGCACGCCGAGCGATGGCGGCGCCTACGATGGTCCGGATCTGATTGACGTGCGTGGTCAGCAGCAGGCGCGCCGTGCGTTGGAGATCACCGCCGTCGGCGGCCATCATCTTTTACTGATCGGTCCGCCCGGCACCGGCAAAACTATGCTGGCCGAACGCCTGCCGGGCATCCTGCCGCCGTTGTCGGAATCCGAAGCGCTGGAAACCTGCGCGGTGCTGTCGGTGGCCGGGCAGCAGACCGATCTGGTGCAGTGGCGTCGTCGCCCGTTTCGGGCGCCGCATCACACGGCTTCGGCGGTCGCCCTGGTTGGCGGCGGCTCGTATCCGCGGCCGGGCGAAATTTCGCTGGCGCACAACGGCGTGCTGTTTCTCGACGAGCTGCCGGAGTTCAGTCGGCACGTACTGGAGGTACTGCGCGAGCCGATGGAGTCGGGTCATATCGTGATATCGCGTGCCGCCAGACAGTCCACTTTCCCCGCGCAATTCCAACTGGTTGCGGCGATGAACCCATGCCCCTGCGGTTACATTGGCGATCCGCGTCAGCGCTGTCACTGCACACCCGACCAGATCCTGCGCTACCGTTCGCGCATTTCCGGTCCGCTGATCGATCGTATCGATATCTGCGTGGAGGTACCGCAAGTTCCCCTGGCCGATCTTGGCGGCCCGCGGAATCCGCAGGACGAGGATTCCGCTACCGTGCGAGAGCGCGTGTTCAAGGCGCGACGCCAGTCATTGATGCGGGCGGGTCGCCCGAACGCGGAAATCACCACGCGTGAGTTGGAGCGCGACTGCGCGCTGGGTCCGGCGGAGCGGCGCTGGTTTGAAGCGGCACTGGAAAAACTCGGCCTGTCGGCACGCGCCTATCACCGCGTACTGCGAGTCGCGCGCACCATCGCCGATCTTGACGGTGGCGTGGCTCTGCTCGAACGCGAACATCTGGCCGAGGCATTGCAGTACCGGCGGTTCTAGGGCGTGTCATCAATGACCAAGTGGCTCGCGTTGTTTCGCTGTGGCTGTCAGGTGGTAGGGCGTGGCGCAGCGCCTGACTGGCGGTCAGGCCAAGCCGCGCGCTGCCGCATGGCGGCCACAGCGAAGCAACCCTGCGGGCCGGGTCTATTTGCCCACAGGCCTGCGTCATCGCTCAGGCGTGTACGGACGTACACTTCTTCGCTCTTCCTTGGCCTGCGCGCAAACAGCTCCCGGCGCGGGCCGCTTGGTCATTGATGACACGCCCTAGTTTCATCGCCTGATGTGGTCTACCGTTGCCGTTCACTGGACGCATCCATCGGTGCATGCTCCGATAGGCCCTCGCTGCCTATTCAAGGACCATGAATGACTATCGAGCTCGGCCTGATGCTTGCCGGCATGCTGATGATCGGCTTTCTGGCGCAATGGCTGGCGTGGCGGGTAAAGCTGCCGGCGATCCTGTTTCTCCTGCTGGCTGGCATCCTGCTGGGGCCGGTCACGGGCCTGGTGAATCCGGACAAGCTGTTGGGCAGCCTGCTGTTCCCGGTCGTATCCCTGGCAGTGGCGCTGATCCTGTTCGAGGGCAGCCTGAGCCTGCGCTTCCACGAGCTTCCCGGCATCGGCCATGTGGTGCGCGGACTGGTCAGTTACGGCGCGGTGACCGCATTGCTGCTGCTGGCACTGGCGGCGCATGTCGTGGCCGGGCTGAGCTGGTCGATCGCGCTGCTGTTTGGCGCGCTGGCCTGCGTGACCGGGCCGACGGTGATTGCACCGATGTTGCGCACGGTGCGCCCGAACGCACGCATCGGCAACACCTTGCGGTGGGAAGGCATCGTGATCGATCCGCTGGGCGCGTTGTTCGCCGTGTTGATCTACGAGGCGATCGTGTCGCGGCAGGAGGGCCATACCATCGGCATTTTTCTCGCCACAATCGGTTGCGGCATCGTCATCGGCGCGCTGGCCGCGTTCGTGATGGCGTTTTTGCTGCGCCGGCAGATGATCCCCGAATACCTGCAGAACTTTGCCGTGCTGGCATCCGTGCTGCTGGCTTTCAGCCTGTCCAATGTGATCACGCACGAATCGGGTTTGCTGGCGGTAACCATCATGGGCATCGCGCTGGGCAACGCGCGTGGCGTGCATATCGACGACATTCTCGATTTCAAGGAAAACCTGACCACGGTGCTGGTATCGGTGCTTTTCATCTTGCTGGCCGCTCGGCTGCACTGGCCGTTGCCGCCGGGCATGCTCGGTGCCGGCATCGCGCTGTTTGTCATCGCACAGCTGGTTGTGCGACCGATATCGGTCGCCTTGTCGAGCTTAGGTAGCGGACTGAACTGGCGCGAGCGCGCCCTGATCGGCTGGATCGCGCCGCGTGGCATCGTGGCGGCGTCGGTATCGGCGCTGTTTGCGCTGCGTCTGAATGCGCTGGGCGTGGCCGGCGGCGATGCGCTGGTGCCGCTGGTGTTCACTCTGATCATCGGCACCGTGGTGTTGCAAAGTGCCACGGCACGACCGCTGGCGCTGTGGCTGAAAGTCGCCGAGCCGGAGCCGCGCGGTGTGCTGATTTTTGGCTCGGATCACGTGGCGCGAACCATCGGCACGGCGTTGGCCGAAGCCGGCTTTCGCGTGGTGCTGGCCGACGACGACTGGAACCAGATCCGCAAGGCGCGCATGGATGGGCTGACAACCTTCTACGGCAACCCGGCATCGACCCACGCGGAACGCAATCTCGATCTCACCGGTATTGGCCGGTTGCTGGCCATGTCGACCCATCGCGAGCGCAACTCGCTGGCCTGCGTGCATTACCGGCAGGAATTCGGCCGTCAGAAAATCTACCGGCTGCGCAATCTGAGCCCGCAGGAAAACACCGACCGTGCAGCCTTGCCCGGCAGTTTGCTGGCACCGCCATTGTTCGACGAGCAGATGACGCACGGCCGCTTCGCCGAGATGCTCGATCAAGGCTGGCGGGTCAAGTCAACCAAGCTCAGCACCACGTTTGATTGGCCACACTTCATCGAGCAGTACGGCTCACACACCGTGCTCATGTTCGGCGTGGACGAGAGAGGTGCCTTGCAGGTTGCCTCGACCAAACGCGTGCTTGAGCCGAAGGCTGGATGGACGGTGATCGCCTTGGTCTGCTCGACCCCAGCCGCCGCCATCGCTTAGCCGACGACCGAAACAGGCTCGCTCCGGGTACGGTCTGATGGAATACATCCTCGTCATTGCCACCACCAAATCAATCATGGATGGAAGCGTGTCGGGGACAGAGTTCGCGGTTTGATCCGCCTGCTGCGCCAACCGAATGGCCCTGATCTGAGCCGGTACCCGGCGCATCTCAAGGCTCGCTGCAACAAAATTCCGGCGCCTCAGTCGGGGCAAATTCTGGGCAGTGGATTTTTACGATGGGTTTTTATGCTTAAACCAAGTAAAAACAGGTATTTGCGTTTAAACAAGCTGCATCATGTGTAGATTTTGTGATTGTTGATTATGTGATCTACGTCACACTTTACGAATTTGTTACTGGAAGAAGATAGCGACAAGTTGCGCGAAAAATCGACGAAGTCCGAAGATTTCACTGCAAACCTTACAGTCATTTGAATCAGTGGAATAAATCGGTTGAATCACCACGATTCATGATGGAAGCAGCGTGCTTCCCGGAGGTTGGACATGCGTACGGCATTGCGTCTCAGTGTATTGCGTTCGAGCATTCTGGTTACCTGCATGGCGGCTGTGGCAGTCTCGTTGAGTGCCTGCAGCGGTTCGGGTTCGACTCATCACTCCAATAGTTCGAGCACAGTCAGCCCGGGTGGTGCCGCTAGCGGGAGTTCGGGAGATGGGAGTGGAACCGGAGGTAGCAGCGGAACCGGAACCGGAGGAAGCGGCGGCAGCGGCGGGGGAACCGGAGGCAGCGGTAGCGGCGGCGATGGAAGCGGAGGTAGCAGTGGCGGTGGAACGGGCGGCGGCGGTAGCAGCGGCGGTGGAACCGGAGGTGGCGGTACCGGCGGCGGTGGAACGGGCGGTGACGGCACCGTGGTCCCTGTCAATCTGCTCGGCGCGATCGGCACCGCAGCAGGCAATACGGTCAGTGACGTTGGCAGTGCGGTCGGAACCATCGCTTCGCAATTGCCAAACCAGACGCTACTGGGCGGCGACACTCCGACCACAGCGGATCTCAGCAAGGTGGTGACGGATGTCGGTCAGGCCGTATCGAGCCTGGGCAACGGGGTCACATCAGGTATCGGTCAGACAGGCAATATCGCCAACCCTGTGGGAGTGACGCTCGATAGCGCAGGCAATGTCGTCAATGCGGCTGGTCAGGCGGTGAACGAGCTTGGTCAGACTGTGGGCACGGTAGGCGCATTTCAGGGATCGCCGATCCAGCCAATCACCTCCGCAGTAGGCGATGGTGTCTCGGTCGTTGGTCAAAGCGTCGACAATCTTGGCACTGTGCTCGGTGCGGGGCTGGCCTCCGGGTATGGCAACGCGCTTACCCAGCCGCTGAGCAGCGTACTCACCACGGTAGCCGGCCTGGGTCAGCAATCGGGTGGTCAAATTGGTGGCGGAAACCTCGTTGCCGGTGTATCGACCTTGGCCGGCAATGCCACTGTCGGCGGTGGTGTTCTGGTTGCCGGGATCGGTAATGGGATTTCTTCGCAATCGGTTCCCGGGCTTGGCAATGGCACCACATCCGCGCTCGGAGCTACGGTTACGACGCTCGGGGGTTCGCTGGCGACTGTTGGTAGCGGCGTTACGGCTGGCCTGGGGCAGAGCGGCGCCATCGCCAATCCGGTTGGCGTGACGGTCGGTGGCGTGGCGGGAGGTGTGACGGGTCTCGGTGCCACGGTCAACGGTGTTGGCCAAGTGGTTGCCAGTCTGGGTACCGGTCCGTTGTCGTCGGTTACCACACCCGTTGGAGCGCTAGTTGGCCAGGTGGGCAGTGGCGTGGCCGCGGTCGGAAGCGGTGTGACCGCCGCGAATAACGGTCCATTGCAGCCACTGACGCAAGGACTGAGCAACGTAGTCAACGGGGTAGCCAATTTGACCAGTGGCAACCTTGGGAATACGACGAGCAGCACTTCGGGTGGATTGCTCGGTACGGGGATTCTCGGTCACAAGTCCGATTGATTGGATTGATTGAATGACCTCACGTTAGAAACATGACGGAGTCCGTAAAAGGGCTCCGTTCTTCCCACGTGCCTTGCAAAGGGGTTTGGCTTGAACAAGATCGCGCAGATTGTCGTGCTGATGATGCTGTCGATAAGTGCACAGGCGCAGACGCGGCTGCCATCGGCCAATCCATTGCAGGTCTTGCCGATAACGCCGCCGTTACCGTCTCACGTCAAGGTGAGTTCCAGTTTCTCGACGCACCGGAATCCCGCCCTTGAAGCCCTGCTTGGCATGAAGCTGACGCCGCGCCGGATTGAATTGGCGGACATGCATGCGTTGCCGTTTCGCGTTGTGGCTGACGACTTTCATACGCTGATCGGCCACGAGGTTACGGTGGCCGATGTGCTGGCCAAGGCGGACCGGTGTACGGCGCGTTACCGCAAATCGGGTTATGCGCTTTCGTTTTGTTATATACCCACACAAAATTTTGCCAATGGTGTGGTGAAAGTGGTTGCGGTCGAAGGTTATGTCGCCCGTGTCCAGCTGACAGGCGATGCCGGCAATATGGAGCATCGCTTGCGCGGACTGGCCAAGCATATCCAGGCCGATCGGCCGTTACGCCAGGCAACCTTCGAGCGTTATACGCAGTTGATGGGACAGCTTCCCGGCGTTGTGGTGACAGCCAATGTACCGCCGCCCACGACCACCGATGGTGCGGCAGAGCTGCAGTTGAAAGTGACGCGTCGGCGCGTCGCTGTGACCGGAGGCGTCGACGTCAATCATCCCGGTGTGCGAGGTCTGATCAATGTCACCCTCAACGGGCTGACGCCGCTCGGCGAGCAGGTAACGCTGTCAACGCTTTATCCCAATGGCCAAGGTTCCGAACATTATCTGGCAGGCTCGTGGACGCAGCCGTTAGGCAGTCGTGGCTGGAGCTGGCGGCTGGATGGATCGAATTATCGCGGCAACCCCGACACCGACCAGGAACTGCCAGCGGGGCTGGAGCACCGAGTCGATCAGAACCGGGTGGGAGCATCGTTGCGTGATGCCGTGTTGCTGGACAACAGCCAAAGCTTGGTGGCCAGCGCAGGTATCTACTCGGCCCGGCAATCCGATCACTATCTCAATCTGGATAACGGCGCGCAGCTTTCATCAGACAGTGATTTGCATGTGGCTACCCTGGGGCTGGACTGGCGCGCGAGCAGCGCGCAGACAGTTCGCACGGTTACCGTCGGCATAGCGCACGGATTCAACGCGTTCGGTGCGTCAGTGAACGTGTCGAGTAATGTGCCGGGCGCATTTCCCGGCGAGCTGCCGGATACCGCTTTCACTCGATTCAATGTCGATGCCACGATGAGTACGCAATGGCCTGATCACTTCGGTTCGGTACTTTCATTTTCGGGGCAGTACAGTCGCGATCGTCTCGCCTCGGGCGAACAGATTGCTTTTGGTGGCCCACGCTATGGCCTGGCTTACGATCCGGGCATTCTCAGCGGTGATTATGGCTGGGGTGCCGGTTACGAGATCAATCGCCGGTTCGGCGTGACACAGCATTGGCTCACGTCGCTGACGCCGTATCTGTCGGCGCAATACGCGCGTGCGTTTGCCAACGGTGACACCGCGTCGGAGGGGCACCTTGGCACGGTGGCGCTCGGGCTGCGCCTTTCCGATGGCAAGCATTACAACATTGACGTTTCAGCGGCGCAGCCAATATCCAGTCAGTTGCCTGGTATCCGCGACAATTCAGTGCGCTTCGATCTCGGATTCAGCTATTCCTTTCTTTAGATCGGCCGGCCCAATAGTCGTTTGGTCGAAGCGAGGGTTGGACGGCCATACGAAAACGCCCGCTTCTCAGCGGGCGTTCTCGCACAGCGCAATCAATCAGGCGGCGTGGTGGAACTGCGACTCCTCGGTCGAGCCGGTCAGCGCCGTAGTCGACGACTGGCCCTGCTGGATCGCCTGGGTCACCTGATCGAAGTAGCCGGTGCCGACTTCGCGCTGATGCTTCACGGCGGTGAAGCCGCGCTCGGCGGCGGCGAATTCCTTCTCCTGCAGCTCGACGAAGGCGCTCATCTGGCGGCGCGCGTAGCCGTGCGCCAGATCGAACATGCCGTAGTTGAGGCTGTGGAAGCCAGCCAGGGTGATGAACTGGAACTTGTAGCCCATCTTGCCTAGTTCCTTCTGGAAATTGGCGATGGTGACGTCGTCCAGATTCTTCTTCCAGTTGAAGCTTGGCGAACAGTTATAGGCCAGCATCTTGCCCGGGAATTTGGCGTGGATTGCCTCGGCGAACTTGCGCGCGTCGTCCAGCGTCGGCTTGCTGGTTTCGCACCAGATCAAGTCGGCGTATGGGGCGTAAGCCAGACCGCGGCTGATTGCCTGGTCGAGGCCGGGACGCACGCGGTAGAAACCTTCAACCGTGCGCTCGCCGGTGATGAAGTCCTTGTCGTTGGCATCAACGTCGGAGGTCAGCAAGTCAGCGGCATCGGCATCGGTACGGGCGACCAGCAGGGTCGGCACGCCGCAGACGTCGGCAGCCAGACGCGCGGCATTGAGCTTGTCGACGGCCTCGCGGGTCGGCACCAGCACCTTGCCGCCCATGTGGCCGCATTTCTTCACCGAGGCCAGCTGGTCTTCGAAGTGCACGCCGGCGGCGCCGGCTTCGATCATCGACTTCATCAGCTCGAACGCATTCAGTACACCGCCGAAGCCGGCTTCGGCATCGGCCACGATCGGCACCAGCCAGTCGGTGTCGTCATTGCCCTCGGCATGGTGCAACTGGTCGGCGCGAAGCAGGGTGTTGTTGATCTTCTTGACCACCAGTGGCACCGAATTGGCCGGGTACAGCGACTGGTCGGGATACATCTCGCCGGCGACGTTGGCATCGGCAGCGACCTGCCAGCCGCTGAGGTAGATCGCCTTCAGGCCAGCCTTGACCTGCTGCATGGCCTGATTGCCGGTCAGCGCACCGAGCGCGTTGACGAAATCTTCCTTGTGCAGCGATGTCCACAGGCGCTCAGCGCCGCGGAGGGCCAGCGTATGCTCGACGCCGATGGTGCCGCGCAGGCGCACGACGTCGTCAGCGGAATAGTTGCGCTCGATGCCGGCCCAACGGGGATTGGTTTTCCAGTCCTGTGTGATCTGTTCAGCGGTTGGCAGTTTGTTGCTCATGACATGCTCCAGACAAAAATAAAGGCGAAATGGCTCAGGCGAGCTGTTCGTAGGCGGGCAGGGTGAGGAAATCGCCGAGTTGGTCGGCATGCGTCAAAGTGGAAATCAGTGCGGCGGCGGCGGCGGCATGGGATGCGCCGGGCAAATCGCTCTCGCCGACGCGATGTGTATGGGCAGCAAGGATCTGATCGAAGAGCGCGAAGTCGATCGGCGCGTGGTCGGGAAACTCCAGGCCGCCGTGATGCAGCCACTGCCATAGCTGGGCGCGGGCGATTTCGGCGGTTGCCGCGTCTTCCATCAGATTGTGGATCGGTACGCAGCCGAGGCCATCCATCCAGGCCGCGGTGTAGCGCAGGCAGACTTCGATGTTGTTCTCGAAACCGTCGCGGCTGATGGTGCCCAGGCACGGCTCGATCAGCTGATCGCGGACCACGTTGACGTCGCTGCGCAGCACATCGAGCTGGTTTGGCGACGGCATATGCTGATCGAAAATTTCCTGGGCGACAGCCACCAGGGCCGGATGCGCGACCCAGGTGCCGTCGTGACCAGCTTTCACCTCGCGCAGCTTGTCGGCGCGCACTTTGGTCATCGCGGCCTCGTTGGCGGCATCGTCACCCTTGATCGGAATCTGCGCCGCCATGCCGCCCATCGCGAACGCGCCGCGGCGGTGGCAGGTCTTGATCAGCAACTCCGAATAATTTTTCAGGAACGGCACCGTCATCAACACTTGGCCGCGCTCCGGCAGCAGCCGGTCGCGATGGCCACGCAGCGTTTTCAGGTACGAAAAGATGTAATCCCAGCGGCCGCAGTTCAAGCCGACGATGCGATCACGCAGCGCGTGCAGGATCTCGTCCATCTGGAACACCGCCGGCAGCGTCTCGATCAGCACGGTGGCTTTCATCGTGCCGGTCGGCAGGTTCAACTCGGCCTCGGCCAGGGCCATCACGTCATCCCATAGCGCGGCCTCTTCCATGGCTTCGAGCTTGGGCAGGTAGAAATACGGGCCAAGATCGCGCTTGTGCAGCGCGTGGGCGTTGTGGAAAACGTACAGGCCGAAATCGACCAATGCGCCGGCCATGATTTCGCCGTCGACCCTGACGTGGCGCTCCGGCAGATGCCAGCCCCGTGGGCGAACAATCAGCACGGCAGGCTTGTCGTTGACCTTGTACTGCTTGCCTTCGGGTGAGGTGAACTCGATCGTGCCGTTGATCGCGTCGCGCAGATTAATTTGGCCGACCAGCTGGTTGGCGAAGGTGGGTGACGAGGAATCCTCGAAGTCGGCCATGAACACCTTGGCGCCCGAGTTCAGCGCATTGATGATCATCTTGCGCTCGACCGGACCGGTGATCTCGACGCGGCGATCCTGCAGTGCTGCAGGGATCGGCGCGACGCGCCAGTCGCTGTCGCGGATCGTCTTGGTGTCCTCGCGAAAATTCGGCAGACCACCGGCGTCGTAACCAGCCTGACGCTCGCGGCGGGATAGCAGGAGCGCCTGACGGCGGCCGTTGAAGCCGCGATGCAGCTGGGTCAGGAATGCCAGCGCGGCGGGGGTCAATACACTTTCGTAACCGGCCCAATTGGCGTGGATCTCGATGCCGCTGGTATCGACTTTTTCTTTGGGTACTGCCATGACCGCACTCCGTTTCGTGAGAAGTTCAAGCTAGGCTAAAGATCAGTGTTTGACAAAGTGAATGTTTCAATCATAAGTATTGATTTTATTAATACATTCGCTAACGTATTGAAAGGGCGCCATGAAAAGGACCGAGAAAGCCATGAATGAAGCAAAAACCGTGCGCAAGCGCATGGTTAAAAAAGCCAGTCATGGCGAGTCCGTCAAGGAGCAAGGCGCAGAACGCTTCTATTACAAGGGCAACCGTCACAAGCAGCTGAAAGCCTTTGTCGCCATGGTGAAACTGGGTTCGCTGACCCGCGCGGCCGAGTCGCTCTACCTCTCACAGCCAACCATCACGCTTCAATTACAGGCGCTGGAGCGTGAACTCGGTGCGAGCCTGGTCGAGCGTCGTCGTCGTCGCATCAACCTCACCGACGCCGGCGAAGCCTTGTATGAGCTGGCGCGACCTTTGGTTGAAGGCTGGGAGACGCTGGATCGCGATTTCCAGGCGCGGGTGAAAGGACTGCAGGGCGGTCGCCTGACCATCGCTGCTGGCACCTCGACCATCCAGTACCTGCTACCCGAGCTGGTGCGCCGCTATCGTGACCGCTATCCCGCCGTGCATCTGCAGCTGGCCAATGTCACCGGCAAGGACGGTCTGGCGATGCTGCGTGCCGATGACGCCGACTTCGCGGTGGGCTCGATGCTCGACGTGCCCAACGACATCGCATGGGAGCCAGTGCATCACTACGATCCGATGCTGATCATGCCGCTCGATCATCCGCTGGCGGCGAAGGAAAAAATCGTGCTGGAGGATCTGTCTGCTTACGGGCTGATTCTGCCGCCGCAGCGCTTGTCGACTTACCGGCTGGTCGACCTGGTATTCCAGCAGCGCCAGGTGCCTTATCACGTGGCGATCGAAGTGGGTGGCTGGGATGTGATCAAGGAATACGTGGCGATGGGTCTGGGTATTTCCATCGTCACCGGCATCTGCATTACCAAAGCGGATGCCAGTCGGTTGGCCGTGCGCAACATGAAGCAGTATTTCCCGCAGCGCAGCTACGGCGTGGTGATCCGCAAGGGCAAGTTTCTCAGCACCGAGGCACGCGCGTTTGTTGATCTGATCCGACCGGGCCTGCTGACCCGTGACTACGACGAGTCGGGACACTCGCAGCGCTGATGCGCCATTGAAGACCACTCAAACGTTACGGTGTTTGCCTTTGAACGGCACGTAGAACGCGCGTAGGCGGGCAATATCTGCGTCCATGTCGTCGCTGGTCTCAAACAGCGGACCGATGCCGATGGTCTTGTCGGGATAGTTGAAGTAGGCCGTCACGATCGGTACACCGGCGCCGCGGGCGATGTGCCAAAAACCACTCTTCCAGCGTGTCACAGCTTTGCGCGTACCTTCCGGCGCAATGCCCAGCCATAACGCATCACGCTGATGGAACTGATCGATCATCTGCTCGACCACGCCTTTGGCAGCACCGCGATCGATGGGCATGCCGCCAAGCTGGCGCAGCAATCCGCCGAGTGGGCCGTGAAACAATTCCTGTTTGCCCATGAACCGTACGTCGGCACCGATACCTACCTTCAAGAGCAGGCCCCAGACACCATCCCACCACGACGAATGGGGGGCGACGATGAGTACTGCCCTGGGTACATCGGGAAATTCACCAACGAGGCTCCAGCCGCACAGCCGCAGCACGGCACGGCAAGTCTTGCGTCGCCATTGGTCACTCAGGTGCGGCATGTGCGGTGGCAACCGCGTTGGTGCCGGAAGGTATCCCTTCATTCGAGATCCGGTTTGCGCGAACGGTTCTGCTTGGTCTTGCCGCGCTGCTGCTTGCCGACCAGGCGGCGCTCTTTCGACGCTCTCGTCGGTTTGGTCGCCAGGCGCTTCTTCGGCGGGATCAGTACGCTGCGAATGATCTCGATCAGCCGCTCGCGCACGTCATCACGATTGCGTGCCTGATCGCGGAAGCGCCGCGCCTGGATCACCAGGACTCCTTCGCTCGTAAGCCGGCGATCGCGCCGCGCCAGCAGGCGTTCCCGGACCTCGTCGGGCAGTGACGGCGAGTGGACCACGTCGAAGCGCAACTCCACCGCACTCTCGGTGCGATTGACGTGTTGTCCGCCCGGACCGTCGGCGCGCAGAAAACGCTCGACCAGCTCGGATTCCGGCAACGTGATGGAAGGACTGATGATCAACATGCGCGCAGTTTAGCTGGCGCGCGATTCATCCGTGGGCTGCCCGTCGGTCAACGCGGTAGTCATGTCGCTGACTGCATCGTCGAGCATTGGCATCGACCAGCCGAATCGCGTCAACAGGTTCGTGTACTCGCGATCCAGTGGCGCATCGATCGACATCGGCCTGCCATCTAGCGGATGCGCAAAACGCAGCTGTTGCGCATGCAGCAACATGCGATGACAGCCGAAGTACTGCTTGTACAAACGGTTGTGATCACCGCGGCCATGCTGGCAGTCGCCGATCACCGGGTGGTGGATGTGCGCCAGGTGCTTGCGGATTTGCCTGAAACGGCCCGTTTCCGGTTCGGCCAGCACCAACGCATAACGCTGCTGCGGATAACGGCCCAGCTCGATTGGTACTTCAATGGTGGCCAAGCGCCGATAACGCGTGCTGGCCTCGCGACGCGGGCCGGTTTCGCGCGAGCCGGGCAGGGCGTAGTCGATCACGCCTTCCTCCGGCTCAGGCCAGCCGCGCACCACCGCGAGGTATTGCTTGCGCACCGAGCGGCCCATGAATTGCTCGCCCAGCGCCGCGGCAATTTCACTGGAACGAGCGATCAGCAGCACGCCGCTGGTGGCGCGATCCAACCTATGCGCCAGGTAGACGGTGCCGCCAAGCTGTTCGCGCAGCAGATCGATCAGGAATTCCTCGGCATTGCCGACCATCTTCGAGCGATGCACGGCCAGACCTGCGGGCTTGTTGACCGCGATCAGGTCATCGTCCTGATGGAGAATCTCGATCATGTGCGTATATCAGCGCGAGCGCGGCCAGCCGACGGCGAACGCCAGCAGGCCGGCGATGCTTTCGCACAGCGGTGGTAGCGGACCGTGCTGCGGGGCCAGTGTCCACATCAGTGCGGCACTGATCATCAGCGAACTGCCCAGCAGACTGCAGGCGAGCAGTCGTTGCTGCTGACGGGCGCTGTCATGCTGCAGTTTCAGCCATTGCGGATCAGGCACGGTGCGCTGTTCGCCGCGGCCGATTTGACGAAGCGCATCGCGCATCAGCTCCGGAAACTGTGGTGCGCTGTGCAGCCACTCGGGCAGGCGTTTGCGTACATCACGCAGCGTGCGCAACGGGCTATAGCGCTCGCGCAGGATGCGTTTGAGCACCGGATGCGCCACCGCCCAGATGTCGATGTCCGGATCGAGCATGCGGCCGACGCCCTCGATATTGAGCAGCGTCTTTTGCAGCAGGATCAGCTGCGGTTGCAGGGTCAGTTCGAAGCGCTGGGCGGTGCGGAACAGTTTCACCACCAGCTCGGCCAGCGAGATCTGCGACAGCGGGCGGGTGAAATACGGCTCGCACACAGTGCGTATCGCGGCCTCGAGTTCATCCAGCCGCATGTTCGCCGGCATCCAGCCGGCTGCCACATGCAGTTGCGCGATGCGCGCGTAGTCGCGTTCGAACAGCGCGATGAAATTCTGGGCCAGGAAATACTGGTCGGTCTCCGGCAGCGAGCCCATGATGCCGAAATCGAGCGCGATGAAGCGCGGCTCGTCGAGGCGCGAGGGGTCGACCCAGATGTTGCCCGGATGTGCGTCGGCGTGAAAAAAATTGTCGCGGAACACCTGTTCGTAGAACACGCGCACGCCTTTGGCAGCCAGTTTCTTGCGATCGAGCCCGGCCGCAGTGATGGCGACGATGTCGTCGGCGCTGATGCCGTATACGCGCTCGAGCGTCAGCACGCGCTGCGTGGTGAAATCCCAATGCACGGCCGGCACATAGAGATCCTCGCCACTGGCGAAGTTGCGCTTGAGCAGGCTGGCGCTGGCGCCTTCGCGCTGCAGATCGAGCTCGTTCTCCAGCATTTTTTCGACTTCGGCGACGATTTCCAGTGGGCGAATCTTGTCAGCCTTGGGATGCCAGCGTTGGGCCAGCTCGGCCAGCGACTTCAGCAGCCGCACGTCGCGGGCAATCCGTACATCGATGCCCGGGCGCAATACCTTTACGACGACCTTGCTGCCGTCATGCAGAACGGCCGCATGAACCTGGGCAATCGAGGCGGAGGCCAGTGGCGTTTCATCGAATTGGCCGTATAGAAGGCCAATCGGCGATTTGAGTTCGCGCTCGATGATCGCGCGCGCCTCGTTGCCTGGAAATGGCTCGACCTGATCCTGCAGCAACGACAGCTCGTCGGCGATATCTGCAGGTATCAGATCGCGCCGCGTCGACAGCACCTGGCCGGCCTTGACGAAGATCGGTCCCAGCTCGGTCATCGCCAGCCGCAGGCGTTCGCCACGAGAGAGCTGACGCACGTCGACACGTGGTTTCGCCGCCAGCGGGCGAAGGTATTTCATCGGGTTGATGCGGCTGCCGTCGCCGATCAGTTCGTCGAGTCGATAAGCCAGCAACACCGAGCCGACTCGCAGCAGGCCCGGCAACACTCGAAGAGGCGTCATGCGGCGTTGCCCTGCAGGCGGCGGGCGAGTCGTTGCATGCGTGACTCCAGTCGTTCGCTGCGCTCGCGCAAAGTATCAACGCCATCGAGGAAGCCCTCGACTTCGCCGGGCGCCAGGGCGATGCGTGATTCCTCGCGGAGCCAATCGGCGCCGTCTTCGGTCAGGTGTGTAGCGGTTTCGCGCGCATGAGTCAGCGCCTTGCGCACGGCTTTGGCCAGCGGTACGCCCAGCACGTCGCCAAAGGTACGAGCGAACGCCTCCTCGAAATCGGGTGCGAACGTACTGGCCAGTTTTTCCAGTCGTCGTGCCAGTTCAGCGTCGCCAGCAATGTCCACCTTGCCAGGTGAAATGCCGTCATCGTCGCGCTTGAACAGCATCGCCAGCAGACTGCCCGGTGTGGCGGCGACGCGCAGCTGGCTGCTGGAGGTGGTTGCGTTCTCTTCAGGCGGTCCGACGTTCAGGTGTCCATCGGTCACCGTGATCGCCAGTGCAATTTCCGGCCCGCGCAGGTGCAGTTGCACGCGGCGGCCGTTCAGAGCGACAAGTCGTTGTTGCGTGTCGGGGTCCAGCGACAGCGTGTGGTTCAGCGCGGTTTCCAGCGCACGGCCGGCGAGTCGGCGTAGCGGCTGCGGTAACCAAGAGTTGGGGGTAACGTCAGTCATTCCGCGATTGTAGCCGGCAAGCCTGCCTCAGAAGCTGCTTAAAAACCGTAGCGAGCGAAGGGATTTCGGGTGCGCACGGAGCGCAGGAACCGGAGTGTACGTAGGGGTACATGAGGATTCCGAGCACCGTACGCGCCCGAAATACCGAGCGCAGTAGGTTTTTAAACAGCTTCTCAGACCTGCATGGCGCCCTCGAAGCCAAGCTGGCGCCAGGCTTCGTAGACGGCAATGGCCACCGTGTTGGAAAGGTTGAGGCTGCGGCTGTCCGGGCGCATGGGCAGGCGCAATCGATGCGCGGTTGGAATCGTCTTCAGCACGTCGCTCGGCAGGCCGGCGGTTTCGCAGCCGAACAGCAGGGCATCGCCTGCGGCAAAACGCGCATCCACGTGAGCTACCGTGCCTTTGGTGGTGAAGGCAAACACGCGCGGCCTGCCAATCGCGTCGAGGCAGCTGGCCAGATTGTCGTGCACGTTGAGGCTGGCGTATTCGTGGTAATCCAGTCCCGCGCGGCGCAGGCGCGCGTCGTCCAGTTCGAAACCCAAGGGTCGGATCAGATGCAGCACGGTGCCGGTGTTCGCGCACAAGCGAATCACGTTGCCGGTGTTCGGCGGAATCTCGGGACGGAAGAGGATGACCTGCAGCATCCGCCCATTATCGCGCAGCCTGGTAGGTATGCGTGGCCGCGATCAATCTTGGATCAATCAATCAAAGACTTGCCGGGCTCAGCCGTGCAGCGTCGGGCAGACCACGCCATCAGGTCGCATCGCGCAGCTGGTCGGAGCAGTCAGCAGAGCGCTGGCAACCGGATTGGCGATGCCGTGCTGCAGGTTCTGCGGATTGGTATTCAGCATGGCGCCCATGATCAGTGCGCAGACGGCGAAACAGGCGACAAACAGGCTGTGCAACATAAAGGTTTCGAATTTCATGACGGTTTCTCCAGTGAGGTAGGAATTACCTCTGCAGTTAACCAATTGCAATCGCTGTGCCAAGTGGTTTATTCAATTTAGGTGATTGATATATATGAATTTTTATAATCGATGAGCTAGCGTCCGAATTGTCCGCGGACGGTCGCCTGCGGCCAACGGACAGGCGGACACTCACAACGGCGAGTCGCGGCAGACCGTGTCGGCACGGCGGGCATCCATTTCGCGGGTGCAATCCGCGCGGCCGGCGACGACCGCGATCAGGGCCCACGTAACGTGCGTCCGGGGCCGATTGCGGACGCCGCCGCATCCTCGCGTTAGGATGTCGGAATGCCGGCGCGGAGCCGGTACTTTCTTTCAAGTCACCGCTACGGAGTCGTCCATGCGCAAGACCCTGTTGTTGCTCGTTCCCGTACTGTTGAGTGCTTGCACCTATGGCATCACGCTGGATGATGCGGCCAAGAACGTGCGTACCGCGTGGGGCGGTGATGTGTCGGGTTGCCGCGACATGGGCAAGGTCACGGTGTCCGTGCAGGATCACATCGGTCCGGTCGATCGCAACAACATCACCGTGCGCGATGAACTTGAAGTGCTGGCGCGCAACCAGGCGGCCGAGCTGCACGCCGATACCATCAAGCCATTGGCGGATCCCACCGACGGCTCGCAGCCGTGGGGTGCTTACCAGTGCGGGGCACGACCAGTCGGTCCAGCCGCTCGACCACCGGTTGCGCCGAACAACTCGAGCTCGCCGGCGCCGGCGGGTAATGCGCAGACCTTCCCGGTGCACAGCGGCTGAGGCGTTTCCTGCATCGCGAATGCATTGCCAGATGTTCGCCGCGGAAGCACGTCATCGCGGCTGGCGGCGTGGGCATGCTGAAGGACTCATGCATCCATGAATAATCTGATGAAGGCGCCGCAGCGCCTGGCCAAGCGCATGCTGCCATTTCGGCAGAAGGCCGTGGCGCAGGCGCTGCTGGATGCGCTACCGTTTTTCGCCATATCGGCCGATGCGATCGAGGTGCTGCCGGATCCCGCGGCATTCCGACAGGCGTTGCTGCAGGCCATTGCTCAGGCGACCCGACGCATCCTGATCGTGGCGCTGTATCTGCAGGACGATGACGGTGGCCGTGAAGTGCTCGATGCCCTGTATGCGGCGCGGACGAAGAATCCCGCGTTGCAGATTTCGGTGTTCGTCGACTGGCATCGTGCGCAGCGCGGGCTGATCGGCAAGCAGAAAAGTGAAGGCAACGCCGGCATGTATCGCGAATACGCCATGCGTCTGGGCCCCGGCGTGCTGATCTACGGCGTGCCGGTGCAGAACCGCGAGCTGTTCGGCGTGCTGCATCTCAAGGGCGTGATCATCGACGACACCGTGCTCTACAGCGGCGCCAGCTTCAACGACGTCTACCTGGCCAAGCAGGGGCGTTATCGTCTCGATCGTTACCATCGACTGCAGCATCGCGAACTGGCGGACGCGATGGCTGAATTCCTGCGGCGTCACTTTGTCGAAGGCGAGGCGGTGCGCCGATTGAATGTGCCCGAAGTACCGACTACGCGCAGCCTGTATCCGGCCATTCGCACGTTTCGACAGGATCTGGATCAGGCACGCTACGACGTGCCGCATGATGTGCTGGGCGATACCGATGTGGCAGTGACACCGCTGCTGGGGTTCGGTCGCGCCGACAACGTACTCAACGATGTGCTGCTGGCTCTGCTGCGCGGCGCGCGCCGACGGGTGATTTTGCTGACGCCGTACTTCAACTTGCCGCGACCGGTACGCCTCGTGCTCGGCCAGCTGCTGCGGCGCGGCTGCGAGATCCACATCATGGTCGGCGACAAGACCGCCAATGATTTCTACATCCCTCCGCCGCAGCCGTTCCGCACCATCGGCCTGCTGCCGTATCTGTACGAGAACAACCTGCGCCGCTTTGCACGTGCGCACCGCAAGCAGATCGCCAGTGGTCAACTCAATGTTTACCTGTGGCGCGATGGCGACAACAGCTACCACCTGAAGGGCTTGTTCGTCGACGACGATGTGGCCGTTATCACTGGCAACAATTTGAATCCACGCGCGTGGGCGCTGGATCTGGAAAACGGCCTGCTGTTGCGTGATCCCGCGCATCGGCTCAAGGCCAAGCACGAAGCGGAATGGACGGCGCTGAAGCAGCACGCCGTGCGGCTATCCAGCGACCTCGCGCTGGAAAGTCCGCGAAGCTATCCGGCGGAGGTGCGCAAAAATTTGAAGCGGCTCAATCGCACGCGGCTCGATCGGCTAGTCAATCGGATTATGTGAGTGTTCGTGCCTGACGTCATCGCGGCCGAGGGATGAGCAGTCGATTCAGCCGCATTCCCAGCCAGCGATCCACGTCCGGCCATTCGTCGGCGAGGATGCTGTAGCAGACGGTGTTGCGCAGCGTGCCATCGGGGCGGCGCTTGTGCGCGCGCAGGATGCCATCGCGCTGGGCGCCAAGCCGTTCGATCGCGCGCTGCGAATCGAGGTTGCGATGGTCGGTGTGGAACTCCACTGCAACGCAATCCAGTGACTCGAATGCGTGGCGCAGCAGCAGGCGCTTGCAGGCGGTGTTGAGGTGGCTTTTCTGCCAGCTTTTCGCATACCAGGTGTAGCCGATCGCCAGTCGCGGCAGCTCGGGCACGATGTCGTAATAGCGGCTGGTGCCGACGATGGCACCGCTGGTTTTCTCACGTATCGCGAAGGGCAGCATCAGGCCGCCAGCGTGCCCCTTGAGGGCTGCTTCGACATAAGCACTGGCCTGTCCCGGCGCCGGCGCGCTGGTAAACCACAGGTTCCACAGTTCGCCATCCGCCGCTGCCGCTTCGAGTGCGGCCACGTGATCGAGGCTCAAGGGTTCGAGGACGACGTGGTCGTCCTGCAGCGTAACGGGTGCGAGTGGTGGCATCGGTATTCCGGTAAGAGTTGATGGTGCTCGTGCAGTGCGAACGCACGATCGATTCCCTAAGAGCCTGTTCACGATCTCCACGTGGCCCGCGCCGGGAGCGGTTTGCGCACAGGCCAAGGAAGAAGGAGGGAGTGTACGTCGGTACACGACCGAGTGATGACGCTGGCATGGGTGCAAGCCGACCCGGCCCGAAGGGTTGCGTCGTGGCGGGCCGTCCGGCGGTAGCGCTTGCACCTTTCTCGGTGCGCGGCTTGACCTGACCACCAGTTAGGCGCTGCGCACCGAGAAAGGTGTAAACCACGCACCACCGCCGGACGGCCGCCACGGCACAACGCGGGCTACGTGGAGATCGTGAACAGGCTCTAACGATCAGGCATCCAGATCGGGGATCAGCTTGCTTTCGAGGCGGGCGATGCTGTCTTTCAGCAACAGCTTGCGTTTCTTCAGTCGGGTCAGCTGCAACTCGTCCCGGCTGAGTCCGGCGGCCAGCTGGTGAATCGCCAGATCGAGATCGCGATGTTCCACCCGCAGTTCGGCCAGCAAGTGAACGAGGTTGGCGTGATCCTTGACCTGCATGGCGACTGGCATCGGCTGGGGAGGAAGCCTCCTAGTCTAGCGCCGATCTTTGTGCTGTTTGGTAAGGCCGAAAGCCGATCGGCCAGCCCGCTACAATGAGGTTAATCTTTGTGTTCCTGGCTGCCATGTCCGCTCAACCCCATATCCACCGCCCGCCCGCTGCCGAGGCCGACAAACTGGCGAGGCGCCTACGCCATCAGGTCGGGCAGGCGATCGGCGATTTCGGCATGATCGAGGACGGCGACAAGGTGATGGTCTGCCTGTCCGGCGGCAAGGATTCGTACACCCTGCTGGAAATGCTGCTGCAGCTGCAGGCCAGGGCACCCGTGCGCTTCGAGCTGATCGCGGTGAATCTGGACCAGAAGCAGCCGGATTTCCCCGAACAGGTGCTGCCGGACTACCTGCGCGCACGCGGTGTGCCGTTCCATGTCATCGAGCAGGACACCTACAGCACGGTGACGCGGGTGATTCCAGCCGGCAAGACCATGTGCAGCCTGTGCTCGCGCCTGCGCCGCGGCGCGCTCTACAGCTGGGCAGCGGTCAACGGCATCAGCAAGATTGCACTGGGCCATCATCGCGATGACATCCTCGCCACGTTTTTCCTGAACATGTTTTATCAGGCGCAGCTGAAGGCGATGCCGCCCAAGCTGCGTTCTGACGACGGCCGTCACGTGGTGATCCGGCCGCTGGCGTATTGCCGGGAAAGCGATATCGCCGATTACGCTGCGCAGCGACAGTTTCCGATCATTCCGTGCAACCTCTGTGGCTCGCAGGAAAATCTGCAGCGCAAGGCCGTGCAACGGATGCTGGACGAGTGGGAAACTCTGCAGCCCGGCCGCAGCGAGAATATTTTTCGCGCACTGGCCCATGTGTCACCCTCGCACCTCGCCGATCGCCAGCTGTTCGATTTTTCCGCCGCGGGCATGCATGCTGTGGATTCGTCCGCATGGCAGGTGAACGCGGCGGATGAGACGGCGGTCTCGTAAGCTTGAGTGCTGCCACTTTCCCGATTGACTCCCCATTCCTGATTTCTTCATTTTTCTTACCGAGTACCCACTGTGTCCTTCTTTGCATCCGTTGAAATGGCCCCGGGCGATCCGATCCTGGGTCTGACTGAAACCTTTGTTGCTGATACGCGCCCGGGCAAGATCAATCTGGGCGTGGGTATTTACGTCGACGAACAGGGGCATGTGCCGTTGTTGCGCTCGGTCTATGAAGTGGAGAAGGCGCTGGCTTCAGCAGCGAAGCCGCGCGGCTATCTGCCGATCGATGGCATGCCGGCCTACAACCAGCTCACCCAGCAGCAGCTGTTCGGCCTGGGATCGCCGGTGCTTGAGGCCGGTCGCGTGGCTACCGCGCAAACGGTTGGCGGCAGTGGTGC
The DNA here is from genome assembly GCF_014207165.1 of Rhodanobacter sp. MP1X3. NCBI lineage: Bacteria > Pseudomonadati > Pseudomonadota > Gammaproteobacteria > Lysobacterales > Rhodanobacteraceae > Rhodanobacter > Rhodanobacter sp. MP1X3. The sequence continues at coordinate 585,969 of NZ_JACHCO010000001.1, forward strand.
GTTGCGGGTGGCGGCCGACCTGCTCAAGCAGGTGCAAGGCAGCAGCGGGAAGGTTGCCATCAGCAGCCCGAGCTGGGGCAATCACCATGTGATTTTCCGTACCGCGGGTTTCGAACTGCTCGACTATCGCTATTACGACGAAGCCAGCCATGGCCTGGATTTCGCCGGCATGCTGGCAGATCTTGGCAAGCTGGAGCCGGGCACGGTCGTGCTGCTGCATGCGTGCTGCCACAACCCGACTGGCGTCGACCTCGATGCGGCGCAGTGGGCGCAGACGATCGAACTGCTGATGGAGCGCCAACTGCTGCCGTTCGTCGATCTGGCCTACCAGGGTTTTGATCAGGGTCTGGATGCGGACGCGACCGCGGTGCGCCTGCTGGCGGCCTCCGGTATCGAAGCGTTCGTGGTGGCCAACTCGTATTCCAAGTCGTTCTCGTTGTATGGCGAGCGCGTTGGTGCGCTGTCGATGGTGGCGGCCAACCGTGACGAGGCGGCACGCGTACTGTCGAAGATCAAGCAGACCATTCGTGCCAACTATTCCAGCCCGTCCACGCACGGCGCCGCGCTGGTGGCCGGCGTGCTCGGCAGCACCGAGCTGCGCGCGCAGTGGGAGCAGGAGCTGGGCGAGATGCGCTCACGCATCCACGCGATGCGTGCAGGCATGGTCGAGCGGTTAGCCGCGCACGGCGCCACGCAGTTCGCCTTCATCCAGAGCCAGGCCGGCATGTTTTCGTACTCGGGCTTGAGCAAGGCCCAGGTTCATCGCCTGCGTGACGAGTACGCGATCTACGCGCTGGACAGCGGCCGCATCTGCGTGGCCGCGCTCAATCGCGACAACCTGGAAACCGTCGCCGCGGCCGTCGCCACCGTCAGCCGTTGAATATCGCAGGTCACCATCCGACGGTGGTCCTCCGGGATCGCCCGGGTGGTGGCGCAGCCGTTCCCGCCTTCGGGCGATCATCATTCGGATACTCATGTTTTTTCGCAATCTCACGCTGTTCCGTTTTTCCCCCGCTGTTGCCACCGATCTGAAACGCCTCGATGACGTGCTGGTCGAACATCGCCTGCGTCCCTGTGGCCCGCTGGAAATGTTCACCAAGGGCTTTGTGCCGCCGGTCGGGCGCGGCGAGGAAGCGCCGCTCACTCACGCGGTTAAGCAGTGCACCCTGGTCACCGTCGGCGGTGAAGACAAGCTGCTGCCCGCGCAGGTGGTCAACGAGGAGCTGTCACGCAAGGTGCAGAAGATTGCCGAGGAAGAGGGCCGCAAGGTCGGCGGCCGTGAGCGCAAGCGCATCAAGGAGGATCTGCTGAACGAGCTGCTGCCGCGCGCCTTCGTGCGCACCTCGCGCATGTCCGCCTATGTCGACATGAAAAACGGCTGGCTGGTGCTGGATACCTCGAGCCGCAAGTCCGCCGAAAACGCCCTGACCCAGATCCGCGAAGCGCTGGGCAGCTTTCCTGCCGTACCGCTGGCGCCAGAGGAAGGCCCGCGCGTGCTGATGACCGACTGGCTGGCCAACGGCAACCTGCCGGCTGGCCTGACCCTGGGCGATGAATGCGAACTGCGCGATCCGGCCACCGCCACCGGTGCGATCGCCAAATGCCGCCGCCAGGATCTGGATGCCGAGGAAGTGAAGGAGCACCTGCGCAACGGCAAGCAGGTCTTCCTGCTGGGGCTGACCTTTGACGATCGCATCAGCTTCGTGCTGGGCGAGGATCTGATCATCCGCAAGCTGAAATTCCTCGACGTGGTGATGGACGAGCTAGGCGACAGCCAACAGGACGCGCACGCCGAAATGGACGCCAGCTTCGCCCTTTTGACGCTGGAACTGGAACGTTTGCTGGGCAAACTCGAGGAGTGGTTTGGCTTGCCGCGCCCGGCCGATGCTTGAGAGCCTTTCCATCATCTCCCCATAGCCCGCTTGAGCCGTGGCAGCCGCCACGGCTCAACCCTTCGGGCCGGGTCGCTTCGCACCCAGGCCAGCGTCATCACTCGGTCGTGTACCGACGTACACTCCCTCGTTCTTCCTTGCCCTGAGTGCAAACCGCTACCGGCGGGTGCCACGAGGAGATGATGGACAGGCTCCGACGAAAAATCCGCCCCATTTGGACGGCCAAGGCGGCATACTGGCTGTCCGGTGTTCTCGCGCGACTCGCGAAAACATCTCTGCGACGAAAGCACGACGAGGTTCAAACGGGCAGCCGTATGACGCAACATCTCGAAGGCGATTGGCTGGAACTGGCGACGGTCAGCGGCAACAGCATCATGGTGCTGAAGGCCGCCCATCCCCGCGCGCGCAGGCTGCGCCTCACTGTCACGCCCAAGGGTGCGCGGGTGTCCTACCCGCACGGCACGCATCCGGCCCAGGTCAACGCTTTCCTGCGTAGTCACGCGGATTGGCTGGAAAAGAAGCTCGACGAGCTGAACCTGATCGTTGATCCGATTCCGCCGCTGCGGGTCGGTTATGCCACCGAGTTCCCGCTGCGCGGTGAGACGGCTACGCTGGACTGGGCCGAAGGCCCTTATCCGCGCATCGAGCCCAGCATGACCGGCCTGACCCTGGTCATTCCGCGCCCGCATACCCGTGCGCTGCCGATTGCCCGTGGCCTGTTGGCCTCGTATCTGGAAGGGCAGATGCGTCGCGACGTATCGCGCTGGCTGGCCACCTACGTGCCCTTGCTGGGGTTGGCTCCGACCGCGCTCAAAATCCGTCCCATGAAAAGCCTGTGGGGCAGCCTGGATACCCGCGACCGCATCAACCTGGACCTTGCGCTGGCTCTGGCACCGTCGGCTGCGCTGCGCTACGTGCTGGTCCACGAGCTGTGCCACCTCAAGGTGCGCAATCATTCACCACGATTCTGGGCACAGGTGGCAAACCTCTACCCCGACTGGCAGGAGCAGCGTGACTGGCTGCGGGTCAACGGCGGCATGCTCAAGGCCGAACTCGACCGCTTGGTGGCCGACGTCGCCGACTGAGCTCGGCGCGATAAGACGGTTTTTGCCATCGAGGCGAGGTTAATGGGTTTCTGCCGGCACGCGGTTGCGGGGTGGGTAGGGAAAATCGGGCTTCGGGGTAATACGATCCGGCCATGGCCAAGAAGCGGCGAAGAGGTCGACCAGCGCACGACGATGTGCTCACTCCTGCCGAGTGGCACATTGCTCATGCAGCTCAGCATGGCCTCACCAATCGTGAGATAGCTGAGCGTAAAAGCATTAGCCGTGATGGCGTCAAATTTCACATGGCTAACGTATTGGCCAAGCTTGATCTGCCCAATCGCAAAGCGCTTCAACGATGGTTTCGTCCGCCAGGTGGGAGCGCACTGGATAGCAAAGAGAGGACTGCCGTGGAAACGCCATTGCTTGGGAAAATCGGTCAGATATCGAGGTCTGTCAGCGACATTCAGAAGGCGGCCCACTGGTATGGGGAAGTACTCGGACTGCCGCATCTCTACACTTTCGGCAGTCTTGCGTTCTTCGATTGCGATGGCACGCGCCTGCTTCTGACGCAGGCCCCGGCCGCCGCAGCTGACTCTATCCTCTACTTCCGCGTTGACGACATCGTGGGTGCACACGAACTACTCAAGTCCCGCGATGTCGAGTTTATCAACGCCCCGCACATGATCCATCAACACAGCGACGGAACGGAGGAGTGGATGGCATTCTTCAAAGACCCGGATGGTCGACCCATCGCAATCATGTCTCAGGTCAAGCGGGTTCCTTGATCATCTCAATCGGTGCTCGCAGCGCGTGGGCAAGAGGCTCGCGTTGCCTTTGGCCCCCGTTCCGCGCACCATCCTGATCCTAATGCCGCATGACCGGCATCGCATCAAGGGCTGACCATGCAAATCTCGATCACGACATTGGCCGCGGTGGCTTGGCTGCTGTTTCTTTTCTACTGGTTGTGGAGCGCTCGACGGGTCAAGAGTTCGGCTCGCGGCGAGTCGGCGTGGTCGCGCTTTTTCAAGTACTGGCTGCCGATCATCGTGAACCTGGCACTGATGTGGCCGACGACGCTGTACGAGGGGACTCTGCTTGGCATGCGCTTTGTACCGGATGTGCTCTGGCTGGCCTCGCTTGGTCTGCTGCTGGCGGTGGCTGGCCTGCTGTTCGCTTGCTGGGCGCGCGCCATTCTCGGCAGCAACTGGAGCGCGGTGGTGCAGGTGAAGCAGGATCACGAGCTGATCGAGCGTGGGCCGTATCGCTATGTGCGCCATCCGATCTACACCGGCCTGCTGCTGGCATTGGTTGGAACTGCCCTGCTGCTGGGCGAATGGCGCGCCGTGCTGGGCTTCGTGATCATGTTCGTGTCGTTCTGGCGCAAGCTGCGGCTGGAGGAAACCTGGCTCAGCGAGTACTTCGGGCCGGCTTACGGCGAGTACATGAACCGGGTCAAGGCCCTGATTCCGGGTCTGCTTTAAGCCGGGCGAATTGACCAGGCTGATCTGAGCAAAAAGCTTGATCCGATCGAGTGAGGCTGCCTACTTTGCGCGGCAGCCGAGCCGATGAGACCGCTCAGAGCTTGCGTGTCTGCCGCACGTAGCGCGTGCCCAGCAGTACATCCCACAGTGGCGTGGTGACGCCGAAATTGCTGTCGGGGTGATAGTGATGCACATGGTGCGAGCCTGCCCAGCGGCGCATCAGCGGGTGCTTGAAGCGCACGTGGTGGATGGTGAAGTGGCTGAGCCCGTAGGCGATGTAACCCAGTGTGACCGCGCCCATCAGCAAAAAGGCGAACCCGAGCGGGAGGACAAGCACCAATAGCCCGGTGAGAATGAACAGCACGGCGCCGGGCAGGAAAAAGGGCAGTGAGTCGTAGCCCAGCGGCTTTTCGTGATGCATCTGGTGGCCCTGGGCGAACAACGGTATGCGCGTGTGAAACATCCAGCGGTGGAAGAAGTACTCCACGAAACTGAAGGCGAACAGGCCTAGCAGAATCGCCAGCATGCCGGCCATCAGGCCGCCAGCCAAATGCCGCCAGCCCTCGAAAAACAGCAGCAGGGCCAGCGTCGCGTCCACAGCCACTTCGGCCCAATAGTTGGCCCGGGTGGACGACATTCGCATCACCGCGTCCACGAAGGAGCGCCACGGGCTTCGCGTCATCGGTTGCTGCACCATTCCGTTTTCTTGCAAATACACACGCATGCCTCCGATCTATAACTTCATTGTCACATGTTGCTGTGCGCAAATCACAATGATGACTGATTGGCGGCTGACTCAAAGATAACCAGCCTGGCCTGAAGGGCGGTATAAAGGCATCGGCCGCGACTATTGGCCCTAGTGGGACAGCGCAAAACTCGTAAGGATCTGTGCGGTAACCTCGGGTTTTTCCAGCATCGGTATGTGATTGCAGCCGCTGACGGTGCTGCTGCTGATTGCCGCGGAGTGAGTCAGTCCATCACGCAGGCTGTCCAGCGCAGACACATCGATGATCTTGTCGTCACGGCACCACAGGCCAAGCACCGGCATGGTGAGATCACCTAACCGGTTCTGCACGGCGAGATATTGCGAAGGCTCGCTCAGCTCCTTGAAGGTTTGCGCGATGAACGATCGATCGTCCTGATTGCGCTTGATCAGCACATCGACGAAGCGACCGGGCAGGTCCATCGGTTTCTCCAGCGCCAGGGCGGTCATTCGGGCAAAGCCGGCGCGGTCGTCAAAGATAAACGGGTCTTTGCCGGCCATCGCGTCGCGGGCAAACGCGTTTTCCTTGTACTTGAGGCCGAACGAATCGATCAGCGCCAGCTCGCTGACGTGCTCAGGATTCTCGGCGGCATAGACGCCGGCAATCGCGCCGCCCATCGAATGGCCTACCAGGATGAAGCGCTGCAGCTGCAACGTTTGTACAAAGGTCTGCAGGCGCGCCGCCTGGGCATCCACGTTGTAGCTGGCATCGGCCACGCGCGTTGACTCGCCCCAGCCAGGCAGATCGGGAATGATCAGATGGAAATGCGGCGTCAGCAGTTTGGCCGTTTCCAACCAGACCTCCTTGCTGTCACCCAGGCCGTGCAGGAGCACGATGGTCTGACCTTGACCACCCTCGTAATACACCCACTTCGTATCGCCCGCCTGCACCGAATGCTTGTCCAGATTCGCCGCCATCGCCTGGCGCGTGAAATTCGCCTGCATCAGCCACTGCGGCGCGAACAGATAGCTACCGCCCAGAACGATGATCAGAATCGCCGCGATCAACGCGAGAAATTTCAGCCGTCGTAGAAGCAGCCGTTTCCAGAGGGGGCGCGTAGTGGGCGTGGTTGATGCAGGTAGAGCCATGGTTGGATTCTTCGGGGTTGTTTGGATTAGTCAGTCAATGCCGAGCTGTTTCTTGTGCAGAGCGAAAAACAGGGCGCTTATTTGTCTGCCGTTTTTGCCGAGGCAAAAATGGACTCCACGGCCTGCTGCGTTAGCGGGTGATAGCCGGCCTTGGCCTTGGCGTAAACCTGCTCGGCATACGCGAGGCCATCGGGTGTTTTGGCGAAGGCCTTGTAGAGCGGCAGGGTGAGATACAGCCGCCCGATGCGGGTCATGTGTTCGGCTGCAGCCGACCAGACGTCCTTATCGCCGGAGTCGATGGCGTGGGTGTACCAGCGCATGCCGATCTCCGCGTTCGGCGTGCCGGTAAGGTGCCAGGCGGCGTCGAGTTCCTTGATCTTGGGCAGCGGTGTGACGTCGGGCAGGCGGTCGAGGAAATACATCCATTCCTGTGTGTTCCAGCCCTTCGCATCGAGCTTGTCGGCGGTGAGTGTGTCGCTCAGGAACGCGCTGCGCTCCTTGTCGATCGCATCGAAGTGCGGCGAGTCGGGCAGCGGTGCATCTTTCGGGATGCCGGTGCCGTAGACCCAATCCTGCGCCTCGGACCAGCTCATCTTGCCGGGGTATTTCTCGATCAGATTGGGCTTCATGTAGGCGAGCATCTGTTCGGTGGTGATGCTCTGGAATGCGAAGTGGTTGAAGTAGCTCTTGAGGTACGTGTCGAAGGTGTCGCGGCCGAAGCGCTGCTCCAGCGTGCGCAGAAACCATGAGCCCTTGTCGTAGGCCACGGCAGAGAGCGAATCGTCGGCGCCGACACCGCGCGGATCGGGTGCCAGCTTCTGTGCGTTGGCCGGCATCGTGCCAATGTCTTTTTCCAGCGCGCGGGCGGAGAGCAGCGACTCCTCATCGGCCAGACCTTTGCCGTACAGTGCCTCGGTGATGCGGCCCTGCACGTAGGTTGTCACGCCTTCATTCAACCAGATGTCGCGCCAGCTCGCGGCGGTCACCAGGTTGCCCGACCACGAATGCGCCAGCTCGTGCGACACCAGCGACACCAGGCTCTTGTCGCCCACCAGCACAGTCGGTGTGGCGAACGTCATGTTGGGGTTCTCCATGCCTCCATATGGGAACGACGGCGGCAGCACCAGGATGTCGTAACGGCCCCAGCGGTAGGGGCCATACAGACCCTCCGCGGTGGCAATCATTTTCTCGGTGTCCTCGAACTCGTGCGCGGCCTTGCCGACCACCGAGGGTTCGGCATACACGGCCGAACGCGGTCCGGTTTCCTTCACCGCCAGGTCGCCGGCGGCAATCGCCAGCAGGTAGGACGGAATCGGATGCGGCTGATCGAAGTCGAACTTGCCGTCGAGCGGATGGTGAGCGTCGTTGATCGCGCTCATCGCCACGCGTACGTCCTTCGGCGCGGTCACATGCGCGGTGTAGGTAAAGCGGATCGCTGGCGAATCCTGCAGCGGCACCCACGAGCGCGCATGGATCGATTCGGACTGCGAGAACATGAAGGGTAGTTTCTTGTCCGCCGTCTGTGACGGCGTCAGCCACTGCAGGCCCGACGCTTCGGGTACCGTGGTGTAGACGATGCGCACCTGCGACGGGTGTGTCGGCGTGGCGATGGTCAGCTTGCTGCCAAGCTGTTTGTCGCGCGATGCCAGCGCGTATTTCAGCGGCGCGGTCTTGCCATCGGCAGACACCGATTCGATCGAGGCAATTTTCAGGTCGCGTGTGTCCAGCACCAACGAGGGCGCCTTGGGATTCTTCCAGTTCAGCTTCAGCGTCGCCTGGCCATCCAGCTGCTGCTGCGGAAAGTCGATCGTCAGATCAAGATCCAGATGTGTGACCAGCACCTGGTCGGGTTGCGCGTAGGAGTGCGGTTCGGCGGCGTAAACGGCTATGGGCAGCGTCGACGCGGTAATGGCAAAAAGGGAAAGCAGGCGCATGCAAACTCCGGAACGGCCAAAACGTAAACGCCGAGTATGCCACTGCCGGGTTCAAGGCCGCCTGTGACGGAAGGCCTGTCCAGGCCGCAGACTCATCCGGGCGGGACGAGAAAACCTGGCTGAGCCTCAACGCGTGTGATCCAGGCACGAAAGTGCGGGTAGGGTTCCAGCGGCACGCCGACATCCTCGGCGCAAGTGGCGTAGGCGAACAGGGCCATATCGGCGACGGTGTAATGCGAATTGTTGATGAACGGCCTCGTCGCCAGCTGATGATCCAGAATGGTGAGCGCGCGCTGCGCCGCTGTGCGCATGCTTTCGATCAACTCGGGTGAACGTTTCTGCCATTCGCCGGCATGCATCCAGTAGCGCAGCGTGCCAATTCTGGATTCCACCTGTTCCTGCTCGAAGCTCAGCCACTGCAAAACCTTCGCCCGTTCGAACGAATCGTCCGGCAGATAGGGTGTGCCATCGGCGAGATACACCAGAATCGCGTTCGACTCGGCCAATGTGCGCCCATCGTCAAGCTGGATCGCGGGCACCTTGCCGGTGGGGTTGATACGAAGGTATTCGGCACGCTGGCCTTCGCCCTCGAAAATATCCACCGACACCGTCCGGTACGACTGACCCAAGTGCTGGAGCAGCAGGCGAACCTTCCATGCATTGCGGGAGAGTGGATAACTGAACAGGGTTAGCATCGTTGGGACAAATCGTATGGCAATAGCGATGAGTTGTTTGTGCGGACAAAGTGCCGCTTATCCAAGTCTTGCCGCGAGCTAATTTCGCTCTGTTTGAGCTGGCAGCGGTCAGCGCGATATCAGCGCCTCGCGCCAGACATCGGCAATATCGCAGGCGTTCTTGACCGGGCAGATGATGTCGTCGCGGTCGTGGATGTGGGTGGGGATGCCGCGGGTTTTGTCGAAGTCGTGCCGCAGGCGACTTAAATTTATCCGGGTGTTATTTACTTTTAATTATACCCGGATATAATTAGTGTCTTCTAAGCCGGGATATTCCGATGACAAGCGCGCTTTCGCCTTCATGGACGGGTTTTGACGGGTACGACTGCATAGCCTCTGGTCCGCTTCAGGCGGTCGCGATGGCAGTGAAACATGCCATCGAAAAGGGCGCTGTTGGTCCGGTACTTGTCTTCGACGACAGCTCTGGCCAGCAGATCGATATCGACACGAGGGGGGCGGATGAAGAAGTGGCCACCCGGTTTGCAAACACAGGGGCAATGGATGCGGGCGAAGGGACGGCACAGCATGGTCTCTCCGCACTTCCCACGGAGCATTCGGCTGGATCGTCGCTTCCGGCCGACCAACGGCGGGGACGGGGGCGACCGAAATTGGGCGTTGTGGCCCGAGAGGTAACGTTGCTACCACGGCATTGGGAATGGCTGGCGGCACAGCCCGGCGGTACGTCCGTGGCTTTGCGCAAACTGGTTGAGGAAGCTCGGCGCGTCCGCAGTCACAAAGACAAAGCTCGCAAAGCACAAGAGCGTACCTACAGTTTCATATCTGCGCTGGCGGGAAACCTCGCGGGTTTTGAGGATGCTGCCCGAGCACTGTTTGCGGATGATCGGCCCAGGCTGGATGGACTCATTGCCAGCTGGCCGCAAGACGTGCGTGACCATGTCATCCGGCTTGCCTCCAGCGAGGGCACGCAAGTCTCGCCATCAAAGCCGGATGAAAGGGCAGTCGCCAAATGATGAATCCTTCTCAGAAAACAGCCGTCCAAACCACGGACTCACTCGCGCCAGCCAGACTTCAGCAGGAGAGTCGCAACGTAACGATGCTGCCTCGTCATTGGGAATGGCTGGCTCTTCAGTCACGCAGTGCAAGCGGGACACTGCGCCTGTTGATCGACGACGCGCGTCGCGACCGAGACGGTGCGTACCGTGTGCAAGAATCGAAAGAGAAGTGCTATCAGTTCATGCGTGACATGGCCGGTAATCGATCTCATTTCGAAGAAGCGATTCGAGCCCTGTTTGCAGCCAACGCTGCCATGTTCCACGAGAAAATTGCGCTATGGCCTGCAGCTATCCGGGAGGAAATCAGCACCCTGTCAGCGCCGGTATGGGCAAGCGTTACTGAAGCGGAGAGTGGGTCGTGACGGACAAGGCCCGAAGAAAAGATCTCAAATTGGCCTACAAACTGGCCTTGCCGCGAATGGGCATATTCTCCATCAGTAACGCGATCACTGGCAGGATGCTGCTGGATCAAAGCACCAACCTGACAGGTTCGTTGAATCGCCATCGGATGGAGCTTCAATTGGGCGTCCACCGAAATCGGTTATTGATGGCGGATTGGCGTGAGTACGGGGAAGCGCGATTCTTGTTCGAGGTGGTCGAACAAATCCAGGAACGCCCCGAACCTGATTTCGACTATGCGGCGGAACTCGTGCGACGGATAGCATTCTGGCGAGCCAGGATACCTCTCGGCTCGTCAGGTTCTTACCTATGAGGCAGCTGGTATCGGCAGTTCAGCTCTTCTGCTGGTATCCATAGCTGAAAAAGGTGCAGAAAATTATCTAGACGTAGCGATCCGCCAGCCGCTCCGTGGCCTGCACCAACTGATCGACGATCGCCGGCTCGGACGCGGCGTGTCCGGCCAGCACGATATGCAGCTTGGCTTCCGGCCATACCGCGGCGAGATCGCAGGCGTTCTTGACCGGGCAGATGATGTCGTAGCGGCCATGGATAATGGTCGCGGGTATATGGCGAATCTTGTCGACGTCGCGCAGCAGCTGATCGGGTTCAAGCCAGCAGTGGTTGCGGAAGTAATGCGCTTCGATGCGCGCCAAACTCACGGCAACTTCGGGCGCGGAAAAACTGGCTTCGGTTTCGGGGCTTTCGGCCAGCGTGATCGCGCCACCTTCCCACGCGCCCCACGCTTTTGCGGCGGCGAGGCGAACGGATTCATCATCCGAGGTGAGTCGGCGCCAGTAGGCTTCCATCATCTGGCCGCGTTCGTCGGCAGGAATGGCGTCGGCGTAGCGCTGCCATTTTTCGGGCAGGATCCATGACGCGCCGCCTTCTTCGTAGAACCAGCGAATTTCTGCCGGCCGGCACAGGAAGATGCCGCGTAGCACCAGCCCGAGCACGCGCTCGGGTTGCGTCTGCGCATACGCCAGCGCCAGCGTGGAACCCCACGAGCCGCCGAATACCACCCAGCGTTCGATGCCTAGTTGTTCGCGGATGGTTTCGATATCGGCGACCAGATGCCAGGTGGTGTTGTCGGTGAGATCGGCGAACGGCGTCGATTGCCCGGCACCACGCTGGTCGAACAACACGATGCGGTAGCGTGCCGGATCGAAGAAGCGCCGGTGATAGGTGGCCAGACCTGCACCCGGTCCGCCGTGTAGAAACACCACGGGCAGTCCATTGGGATTGCCGCACTCCTCCACGCGCAGCGTGTGTATGGCATCGACGGCAATATGCTGTGTGCGGTATGGCTCGATCTCGGGATACATCTCGTGCATGCTCAACGCTCGGGTTCCGTCAGTGGTTGTCAGCTGGTCGGGAAATGCAGTGCTGCCGTGAGATCACCCGGCGGCGGGCCACCGGCGGCAACCATCGCTTCCTCGCGCATTTTCAGTCCTGGCAGTTTCTCCAGTCCGAAGCGTCGCGTGATGAAGCGTGCGATCGAGCCGGTGTCGTAGATGGTGTGATCCACGTGGCCGCGTTTGGCAAACGGTGACACGACGATGGCTGGGATGCGCGTGCCGGGCCCCCAGCGATCGCCCTTGGGCGGTGCGACATGATCCCACCAGCCACCATTCTCGTCGACCGTGATCACCACCAGCATGTTTGGCCACTGCGGACTTTTCTGCAGCGCATCGACCATCCGCGCGAGGTGACGATCGCCGGCTTCGATGTCGGACGAACCGGCGTGCATATTGAGATTGCCTTGCGGTTTGTAGAACGTCACCGGTGGCAATTTGCCGGCGGCGACGTCGACCAGAAAACGATTTCCCGGCGCGGTTTCGCCCAGCCCACCATCGCGCAGGTGCTGGCGTCGCGCCTCGCTGCCTGGTGCAAGGTTGACGTAATAATTGAACGGCTGGTGATGCGGTTGAAAGTTGGGTTCGTCCGGATAGTTGTCGAGCGGGCCATCACCGTGTCCATCGAGTGCCGCCTGCCACGCGCCGCCGTACCAGGCCCAATCCACCGATTTGGCCGACAGCATGTCGCCGAGATGCTTGTGCGTCTGCGGCGGGCAGGTGGCGGGATTGCTGGTATCGGCGAACGCCGGATTATGCGGATCGATCTTGAAACTGGGTGAGTACGGCGGCCCCATGGTGTTCACGGCCCAGAAATCCGGCGTGAGCATATTGGCGGTGACAAACTTGGCTTTGCCATCCATCGCGCTGGCGGGTGAATCATCGGTCAGCTTGAGTCGATGGTCGGTGGCTTCACCACTCTCGGTCACCGCGATCCTCGCCTTGGCCACGCTCTGTTTCGCGTTCGGATAGAACGGCGGCTGCGCGGCGATCAGGTATTGATGATTGAGGAACGAGCCGCCAAACGCACCCATGAAGAAGTTGTCGCACAGGGTGTACTGCTCGGCCAGCCGCCACAGTCGCAGGTTGACCGAGCTGTCACCGTAATGGCCCATCAGCATGGCGCCGCTGTCGCCCCAGGCGACGAAGCAATCGTTTTTTCCACCGTTGATCTGTAGCTGATTCTGATAGAACGCGTGAATCAGATCACGGGTTACCAGGCCGTGTGGCAATGGTTCGCCATCCGGCGTGTGCAACGCGAACGGTGCGTTGGGCAGGCCGGTGATATCGGCTTCGCCAATCTGGTAAGCACGATGATTCACCACCTGCTTGTGCGGCACCAGACCTTGCCAGATCGGCGGCAACGTCTGTAGTAGATCGCCGTTGCGATCGCGCTGCAGATAGTCGTCAGGCTTCAGCGCGCTGAGCGGTTTCTCCAGCCCGGGGAAATCGGCGAACAGGTTATTGAAGCTGCGATTTTCCGCGTAGAGCACCACCACGGTATGGATGTGTTCGCGCAGCAGCGCATCCAGCGCGCCATCGGGCAATGGATGCGTTGAGTCAGATGCAGAGACGCTGGCCACATGACCGCCAGCGATTGCCGCACCCGTACCACCGAGCGCTACGCCGACTCCCGCGATGGCCATTCCACCAAGCAGGCGGCGGCGCTGTGGGTTGGGCAGATGCTCGTCGTTGGCGACGGGTGGTTTGTCGGAAGGTTTGTCAGTCATTTGATCAATTACCGCGCTGGTGTGGCGTTTCAGGACTTTGGTACGGTCTCGTCATAGAAGCGCGACAGATCGGCCTTCACCTGCTTCAGTGCATCCACGTCGAAATAAATCATGTGGCCGGAGGGATAAAAACCGAATTCGATGTTCTTGCTGATCGACGGGTCCAGGCCGAGGTGGCCGAGATCGAATTGCGTCGCGTAAAAGGGCGTCGCCAGATCGTAATAGCCGTTCGCCGAGAACACTTTCAAATGCGGGTTGCGTCGCATCGCTGCAGCCAGGTCGGAGCCGACATACGGCGCCTGGGTGAAGCCGTGGCCTGCGCTGCGCTTCCAGTCCCAGCCGACGTTGATTACGCCATAGTTATTGGGAAGGTACGGACGCTCTTCGCTGAACTTCAGCTGGTCGCTGGCATACTGGTTGAACGCGGCGAGGTAGGCGCCGGTGGCCGCATCGCTGGCGGCGTCGCCCTCGGGTGTCTCACCTGCCGCATCGGGATCGATGCCTTCGAAACGGCCGTCCAGACGGCCAACCGTGCGGCGCTGATCGCGTAGCAGCTCCTTGCGGAATCGGCTGGGATCGATGCGCAGATTGGCGTCCTTGATGTAGTTCGGCGACAGGCCGATATACTGGCTCAGTTGATTGGCGACGCGATCGGCCTCGGCCGGCGTGATGGCGTCGCCCTTGGTCAGGGCCAGGGTGTAGTCGGTATTGGCGAACTGGCGCACGCCGGCGAGGAAGCTCGCGATGTCCGCAGGCTTGTTGGGAACCTTGTCGTGATACCAGGCAATCGCCGCCTCGGTTGGCAGGTTGACGATAAAGGCGTGGTCGTCGCCGGTGTTGGCCCAGACGTTGAAGTCGAGGATCGACGACATCAGCACCACACCATTGAACTCCATGCCCTGTTCCTGCAGTACCTTCACCAGTACGGCCGAGCGCGTGGTGCCGTAGCTTTCGCCGAACAGGAACTTCGGCGAGTTCCAGCGATGGTTGGTGCTGACGTAGCGCGTGATGAATTTCGCGAATGCGTCGGCATCCTGATCGATGCCGTAGAAATTCTTGCCTTCGGCGCCGCCGACCAGTTGCGAGTAGCCGGTGCCCGGCGCGTCGATGAAGACCAGGTCGGTCTTGTCGAGCAGGCTGTCGTCGTTGGCTACGGTCTGGTATGGCGGTGGCGGAATCGGTTGGTCACCCTTGTTGGCCACGCGCACCGGGCCGAACGAACCCATGTGCAACCACATGCTCGAGGAGCCCGGGCCGCCGTTGTACATGAAGGTCACCGGCCGCTTGCCCGGCTTGCCGTCGTCGACCGTGTAAGCAACATAGAAAAAGCTGACGGTCGGTTTGTCCTTGTCGTCCTTGATCAGCAACGTGCCAGCGGTGGCCTTGTAGTTGATGGTGCGGCCGCCGATGCGCACGCTGTGCTTGGTCACCACGCTGCGTTCGGGCGGAATCGGCTGGACATCTTTTTTGCTGTCCTTGTCGCTCTGCGCTTTGGCGTCGGCTGGCTTGTCGTCGTCGGCGTGCACGGCACTGCCGAGCGTCAACAGCAGGGCAAGGGCGAAGGGGGCGAAAATCTGTTTACGCATGGCGATCATTCCGTTTCGATAGGGTGCGGATCAACGCGCGGGTGCGGCGTGATCGTAGAAGCCCGACAAGTCGGTCTTCAGCTGCTTCAGGGCATCGGTATTGAGATAGATCATGTGACCCGACGGGTAATACAGAAACTGCAGGTTGCCGCGCAGCGTCGGGTCGAGGTTCATGTGCGCCAGATCGTATTCAGTGATGAAGAACGGTGTGGCGAAATCGTAATAACCGTTGACCGACAATACTTTCAGGCCGGGGTTGGTACGCATCGCATGCGCCAGATCACCGGCCACATACGCCGTTGGCAGGGGGCGGTGCTGGTCGGCGACCTTGTGCTTCCAGTCCCAGTCCTTGCTGATGTCGCCAAAGGTGGGGCGGTAATCCAGGTCGCTGTGGTATTTCAGCTGGCCGTCCAGATAATCGTGGAACGCGCTGACGAAGGCGCCGCTGATGCCACTGTCGGAGGCGTCGTAGTCGGGGGTCTCGCCAGCGGCGTCAGGATCGATGCCGGTGAAGCGGCTGTCGTAGCGGCCCAGCGTCAGGCGCTGGTCGCGCAGCAGCTCCTTGCGGAAGCGGCCGAGGTCGATGCGCAGGTTGGCCTCTTCGATGAATTGCACCGATAGCCCAGTATAGGCGGCGAGCTGACGCGCCACGGCGTCGCGCTGGTCGTCCGGCAGGTTCTGTCCCTGCGCCAGCGCGGCGGCGTATGGGCCGCGTGCGAACGTGCGTACCTGCTCGAGGAATGCCTTGAGATCCGCCGGCTTGTTCGAAATCTTGTTGTGGTACCAGGCCGCGGCGGCGTAGCTCGGCAGGTAGCCGATGTAGATCTCGTCATAGCCGGGCAGGCGGATACCGTAGTTGAGGATCGACGACATGATGATCACGCCGTTGAAACTCATGCCCTGGTCCTGCAGCGCATCGACCAGTGCCGCCGATCGCGTGGTGCCGTAGCTTTCGCCATACAGGAATTTTGGCGAGTTCCAGCGCTTGTTGATGCTGACGTAGCGCTGGATTGCGCGGCTGAACGCGGAAATGTCCTGATCGACGCCCCAGAAATCCTTGCCGGTGGCCTTGCCCAGTGGGCGCGAATAGCCGGTGCCGATGGCGTCAATAAACACCAGGTCGGTTTTGTCGAGCAGGCTGTCGCTATTGGGTACCAGATGGTACGGCGCCGCTCCGGTTGCTTCGGGGCTGGCGGTTTCGATACGCACCGGAGCGAACGAGCCCATGTGCAACCACACGCTCGAGGAGCCCGGGCCACCGTTGTAGAGGAACGTTACCGGCCGTTTTTCGGCCTTGGCGCCATCGATCCTGCCGCCATCGACGGTGTAAGCCACGTAGAACACGCTGGCCTGTGGCTGGCCCTTGTCGTCGCGGATGATCAGTGTGCCGGCGGTGGCTGTGTACTTGATCGTGTGGCCGCCGATGCTGACGCTGTGCTGTGTGCGGGTAGCGTTTTCGGTGCTCGGTGCCGTGGCGTCGTCTGTCGCGTGTTTTTTGCTGGCGTCGTTCTTGTCCGGTGCCGGCGTGTCATCGGCGTGGCTGGGGATGATCGGTGCCAGCGCAAGAGCGCCGGCCAGCAGCAAGGAAGTCAGGTAACGCATGGAAGCCCCGTTTCAACAAATCGTCTTCGAAGTATGCGTGGCGTGCCGCGATCGCGACCGTGACAAAAGTACTGGGTGCAAGTGTGTTGCGGCCCCTACCGCGACAACTCGTGCGCCACGTTCCACATCGCGCGGGTCAAGGGGCGATGTTCGTGGGGGGTCTGCAGCACGATCATGGTGATAGTGCTGATGCCCAGCTTCAGCAGCCGGTCGATCACCGCTTCCAGATGGGTCACCGACATCGCCACGACATGTAGCAGGGCGGAATCCTCGCCGGCCAGTCGTCGGCAGTCGAGCACTTCCGGGATGTCTTCCACCATGCTGCCGATGCGGGCGCAGGCGGCGCCATCGCAACGGCCACGCACCATCGCGCTGATCGCAAAGCCCAGCTGGCGTGGATCGATGGTGGCGCGATAGCCGCTGATGACGCCGGCTTCCTCCAGCCGCTTGACGCGTTCGGCGACTGCGGGTGCCGATAGCCGCACCATGCGTCCCAGCTCGGCATAGCCGCTGCGCGCATCACGTTGCAAGGCCTCGATCAGCTGCCAGTCCTTGGTATCCAGGGTGATTTTGGATTCCATCGAAGTACCTCCAAATTTTCGTTAGATAAAAGGTCAAGTCGACCAGCGGCCTTCGATTGATTATTCAGAATGGCTCGTTGCATGGCTAGTATGTTCGACTCGATTCTTGCTGGAAGTCTCGGTCATGGATACCCACGAACGTCTGGATGGCCCCGCGCTGGGGGCGATTGCGGTGACCTTGCTGACCTGGTCGTCCGCCTATGCAGCAATCGCCTATGCGTTGCCGGCGTTCACCCCTGGCCAGGTTGCGTTTGGACGTTTGTTGATTGGCTCGATCTGTTTCGGGCTGTTGCTGGCGGTGAAGCGGGTGCCCATGCCGGCGCGACGCGACTGGCCGCTGGTCGCGTTGCTGGGGGTGATTGGCATGACCGTGTACCACCTCTGCCTGTGTCTCGCCGAGACCCGTATAGCCAGCGGCACCGCCGCCATCCTGATCTCGCTGGTACCGGCCGCCACCACCGCGCTGTCGGCGATCTGGCTGGGCGAGCGCTTCAGCCCGCGCGCCTTGGTCGGCCTGCTGATCGCACTGGCGGGTGTGGTGCTGGTGGTGTTGGCCAGTGGCAAGCAGGTGACGTTCCAGCCGATGGCGGCCCTGGTCTTGGTCTGTGTGGTCTGCTCGGCGATATTTTTCGTGCGGCAGAAGCCGTTGTTCGCCCGCAGCAGCATGCTGGGGGTAACAGCGGCAACCTTTTTTGCGGCGACCCTGGCCGCACTGCCCTTCAGTCTGCCGGGGCTACAGCAGCATGTCATGGCGGCGAGCGCGGAGCGCTGGATGGCGCTGTTGTGGCTGGGCATCGCACCGACCTTTGTCGGCTACATCGCATGGAATACCGCTTTGAAGCGCGCGCCAGCGTCGCAGGTCAGCAGTTTCATCTATCTATCGCCGCCGATCGCCGTGCTGATCGGCTGGTTGTGGCTGGATGAGCGCCCCACGGCGCTGACCCTGCTGGGCGGTGCGATCACCCTGGCCGGCGTCGTGCTGACCAACTGGAAGCGCAAGGTGGTCGCAGTGGCTGTGCCACCGACGCTGGTCAACGGTGCGGTTGAATCGTAGTTGCGGCATCCCGCAGCAAGGTAGTTTCTGCAAGCCCCTATCCATGCGATGACTGCAACGGAGAGAGATGATGAGCGTACTGAGAATCGCCGCGTTTTCGGATGGGGACAATGGCGGCAATCCGGCCGGCGTTCTGATTGACGATGATTTTCCGCATGAATCCGAGATGCAAAGGATTGCTGCCGAGGTCGGATACTCCGAGACCGTTTTTGCAGTTCCGACAGGAACAGGCTGGCGTGTGCGTTATTTCTCGCCGGAATCCGAAGTGCCATTCTGTGGCCATGCGACCATTGCGCTGGGCGTCGCGCTTGCCCGCAAACACGGCGATGGTGTGTTCGCCCTGAGCCTCAATCAAGCCGAGATCACTGTCGAGGGACGGCAGGTCGGTGAAGGCATGACTGCTGCTCTACAGTCTCCGCCCACGCGCAGTGAGTCGGCGCCGGCTCACCTGGTGTCGGAAGCACTCCACTTGTTCGGCTATACACCGGATGAGCTTGATCCCCGCATTCCGCCTGCGCTGGTTCATGGCGGGGCGAATCATCTGGTCCTGGCCTTGAACAATCGTCAGGCGCTCGCTGCCATGAAATACGACCTCGATGTCGGTCGCCGGTTGATGCAGCGCGCTGGCTTGGTGACCATTCTGCTGGCCTACGCGGAGACGCCACAGCGTTTCCACACCCGCAATCCGTTCGCTTCCGGCGGCGTCTACGAGGACCCTGCCACCGGTGCGGCGACCGCCGCGCTGGCCGGTTACCTGCGCGATCTCGGATGGCCTCACGACGGCGCCATCGATATCGTGCAGGGCGAGGACATGGGCATGCGTTCGCGCCTGCGCGCTGAGATCGGTGCCACGCCAGGCAGTTCGATCCGAGTGTCCGGCAGTGCAAGGATCATTCCCATCTGATCATTCTCATCGGATCAGCCCCGATCTGATCAACCTTCATGCCGCTTGGCGGCGATCCACCCTCGGAGCAAGTCGTTGGTCACCTGTTACCTGCGCTACGTCATCGATCCCGTTAGGCTCGCCGAGTTCGAGCACTATGCATCGCTGTGGATTCCATTGGTCGCTCGCTTTGGCGGTACGCATCATGGTTATTTCATGCCATCGGAAGGCGCCAACAACATCGCGCTGGCGCTTTTCAGCTTTCCTTCGCTGGCAGATTACGAGGACTACCGCACTCGTTCCCTCGCGGACCCAGCTTGTCAGGCTGCTTTCCAGTACGCGCGGGACACCGCATGCATCGTGAGTTACGAGCGGAGTTTCTTCCGGCCAATGTTTGGGTAGCGGTATGGCATCGCAGTGCGTGCATCGGTCTGCGATGCATGGTGAGATGATGGCCCGAACCAACAGGACCATTGCATGCGCCGCCAATCTGCCTTCACGAGCCGCCTTCGGCGCCGTGTCTGCCTGAATCTGTTCGGATGCCTGTTCGCTCTATCTGCGTTGTCCGCAGTGTCATCCGTAGCCGCCGTCAGCATCGCAGTAAGCGGCGAACTCGGCCATCCGCTGACACTCGTGTTGGCGACGCTGCCGCGGGTAAGCGTGCAGGCCAGCGAGCATGGTGTCAGCGGCACATGGTCGGGCGTGTCGCTCAGTACGATTCTGACCGCCGCTGGCGTGCCGTTAGGTGAGGCGCTGCGTGGCAAGAACATGACGTTGTATGTGCGCATCATCGCCGCCGACGGTTATCGCGTGGTCTATGCGCTGGCCGAACTCGATCCGCAGTTCCGCGATGAGCCGGTCATCCTCGCTGACCAGCACGATGGCAAGCCGCTGGATACCAAGGAAGGCCCGTTCCGCGTGGTGGCACCAACCGATAAGCGGCCGGCGCGCTGGATTCGCCAGGTGGTGCGCATCGACGTGCTACGTGCGCCGGATGGTGGTAGCTGAGAACGAGCTTCCGATCGTAGGGGATTCTGCGTGACCGGGTATCAGGAAGATCGACGCGCCTGCCAGCGGCCCAGCGCCATCAGCAGTGCAGCCACCACGACAAAGGCCAGCATCACAGCCAATGCGTTGACCAGTACGCGCGGGTAACCCAGCGTTGCCACGTCAATGAAGGGATACGGATACCAGCCGTTCGCCGCACCGCGGATCAGCACGTAGACAAAATACGCCGCGGGATAAATCTGCCAGAAACCGATCTGCCACCAATGCAGCGATGCTTTCGGCACTGCCAGCCACCAGTGCACAACAAACAGCAGCGGCATCACATCGTGCAGGGTCACGTCGGCCAGCCATTGCCATCCCTGCGGTTGCCACAGCCCCCGTAGCAGCAGGTTGTAGACCAGGCTGACGATGACGATGCTCATCGCCACCATCGATTGGACGTCTGGACGTCCAAAGAATCGATTGATTTGGCCACGCGGACCAATCGCCCTAGCGCTCAGCGCCATCGCAACCAGAAGATTGGTGGTGATCGTGAAGTAGCCGATCCAGAGCCACAGCGCGGACGCCACGCTGCCACTTCTGGCAAGCGTTAATTGAATCGTCAGGCTCAGTTGCAGGACCAGTGCGAACCAGCCGAGCAGTGCGGCAATTGCGGCTAAAGCTCGGTGGCGGTTAGCCATGTGTGCGGATTCAGAGCTTGTAAGCCCGATGGATCGCCACGATGCCGCCACTGAGGTTGCGTACTTCCACGCGGCCATAGCCGGCGCGCTCCATCATGCCTTTCAGAGTCTGCTGGTCGGGATGTTTGCGGATCGATTCGGCGAGGTACTGGTAGCTGTTGGCATCGCCGGCAAACAGCTGGCCGAGCTTGGGCAACACCTTGAACGAATGGAAGTCATAGAGCTTGCCGAACAGTTCGCTCTGCACCTTGGAAAATTCCAGCACCAACAAGCGACCGCCCGGCTTGAGTACGCGGAAGATATCCGCCAGCGCCTTGTCCTTGTCGGTGACGTTGCGCAAGCCGAAGGCCATGGTCACGGCGTCGAAGGAGTTGTCGGGGAATGGCAGCACTTCGGCGTTGAGCTGGGCCCAGCGCAAACCGCTGACCAGGCCGCGATCGGTCATGCGGTCGCGGCCGACGCCGAGCATGGCGGCGTTGATGTCGCCGACGACGACTTCACCCGTCTCGCCGAGCACCGGTTTGAGCAGCGCAGCGATGTCGCCGGTGCCGCCGGCCAGATCGAGCACACGGTCGCCGCGACGCACGCCGCTGATGGCGACGAAGTGGCGTTTCCACAATCGATGGATGCCGAATGACATCAGGTCGTTCATCAGGTCGTAGCTGCGCGCGACAGAGGTGAACACTTCACCGACCAGTTTCTGCTTGTCGCCGACCGGCACGTCGCGGAAACCGAAATGGGTGGTCGAGTCGTTGCTGGGTTTGGGCTGCTCGTTCATGCTGGCAATGCTACAGGAATGGGGCGTGGCGGGACTTGTTGCCGCAAGGTCGCGTCGGAGCGAACGAGTAGATCATGTCCGTAGGATGCCGGTGTTCGCCTGCGGCTGACCGCCAATCTGCCTGGGGCGGCAATGTATTCCCTGTTCATAACTCGACCGGCTTGCCATCCTGCTTGTAGATCACGCCGTCCTTCATTACAAAGCTGACGTGCTGCATGGTGGTGATGTCGTCGAGCGGATTGCCCGGTACGGCGATGATGTCGGCACCGCGGCCGACGGCAATCTGCCCGAGCTGATCCTGCTTGTGCAGCAGTTCGGCTGCATGGGTGGTGGCGGCCTGCAGCACGAACATCGGCGGCATGCCGGCGTCGACCATGTACTTGAACTCCTTCGCGTTCTGGCCGTGCGGATAGACCGCGGCATCGGTGCCGAAGGCGATCTTGACACCAGCCTTGTATGCGCGACCGGCGGTGGCCTGGATGATCGGGCCGACCTGCATGGCCTTGGCGGCGACCTGTGGCGGGTAGTAGCCGGGTATGGCGGCCATTTCCTGCACGTATTTGCCGGCGATGATGGTGGGTACGTACCAGGTGCCATGTTCCTTCATCAGCCGCATGTCCTCTGCGTTCATGAATGTGCCGTGCTCGATCGAATCGACGCCGCCCAGCACCGCGCGACGAATGGCCTCGGCACCGTGCGCATGGGCGGCCACGGTGAAGCCGTAGTCGTGCGCAGCAGCGACCACGGCCTTGATTTCTTCCAGCGTCATCTGCGAGTTGTCGGCGCTGGCGCTTTCGTCGAGTACGCCACCGGAGGGCATGATCTTGATCAGATCCACACCATCCTTGTAGTGCTGGCGCACGGCCTTCAGGGCATCTTCGGGGCTGTTGATGATGCCGTCGCTGGGACCGCCGTCGCGGGCCAGATCCCGCCGGTAGCCGTCGGTGGGATCGGCATGACCACCGGTGCTGCCGATGGGTACACCGGCGGTAAACATGCGCGGTCCCGGCACGATGCCAGCGTTGATGGCGTTGCGCAGGGCGATTGAATCGTTCTGGTTGTCGCCTACGTTGCGCACGCTGGTGAAGCCGGCCAGCAACGTGCGTCTGGCGTAGACGGTGGAGCGGATCGCATAGTCGGCGATGTTCAAACGAAACTGGTCGGTATATGCGGTGGGGCTGGTCTCGTCAGTGAGATGCGTATGCGCATCGATCAGGCCTGGCAGGCAGGTGGCGTTGACCATGTCGAGATAATGGAAGCTGCCGCCCGCTCTCATGGCGGCCTGCTGATACGGCTGGATATCCACCGTACCGGCGTGTAGTTCCTTGATACGGCCGCCATCGACGATCACCGTGGTTTCCCCGAGCATCTTGCCGGCCGCACTATCCAGCAAGCGCACGCAATGCAGAACGCTGACGTCGTGATTGGCAGGCAGGTCGGTGGCCATACTGCCGATCGGAAGCAAGAACATAAGTGTGGCGAGCGCAAGCGCGCAGCGTACTGTCATGGTGAACTTCCGACGGGGAGGTTCGTCATCTTAGACAGACTCGCACGCATCGTCACGGAGTGTTCAACAGTTGCCGCAGCGACTAGTCGTTGTGCGGCGCGTGCTCATCCGTTGTCACCGGCGGAGCGGCGTGCTGATGCTCATGTTTGTGATGTTCGGTAGCGACGTGGCGATCATGCAGGTCGGCGCTGGAGGCCTTGGTCAATTCGGGTTCGGCTGTAGGGGCAACGCTGTCATCGCCGGTCTCGGTCAGCAGGCTTGGCGAGACCGGCGCGGTGGCTTCTTCCTCGTCATCCAGCTGCGTGCCGCTGGCACCCTCTTTCTCATTGCCGCCGGGCGTGATCTTGAGAATCGAGTGGCGTACTTCGCGTGACAGGATTACCCGCGCGTCGCGAACCATGCCTTCGAGCGCGACGTCGTAGTCGAGCTTGCCCGCGTCGTCTGTCCATACGACGCGGCGCTCGCGCAGCTTCTGGATGAAGCCGCGGAACAGGGCCTTGTCGAAGAATTCCGGCGAGGACAATTCCTGCAGCAGGCTCAGCCGCTGTGCGGTGAGCGTGCAGGCGCTTTCGAGCTCGGAACTGGTCAGCGTGTGCGGACCATTCTTGGTCAGCGCGGCGATGGTGATGTAGTAACGCTCGAAGGCCTGGATCAGACTGCGCGCAATCACCTTCAGTTGAAATGCGCCGTCATCCTGACCGGCACTGCGCTCCAGTACGCGGCCATCGCCGCTCGATTCGAGCAGGCCACGGCGTACGAAGAAATCGATGGTGTCCTGCAACTGCGTGCCAAAGCCATCGTCGTTCCACGGCAGGAACAGCTCGCCCTGGATGAAGGGGTAGATGATCCGCCCCAGTCGCAGCACCGATGCGCGCGACATGCGCCGATTGTTGAGAAAGCAGCAGGCGACCCAGGCGGCGGCAGCGTTGAGGTGCAGCACGTTGTTGCGGAAATAGCTGAGCATCGGCGCGTGTTCGGCGCTGACCGTGAGCACGTCACCGAGCGGATGCTGCACGCGTGCGATCCAGCCCATTTGTTCACCGTAGGCAATGATGCCGACGGGGTTCATCGGCGTCAGTGTGACGCGATCGGAATAGGGCAACTCTTCCATCAATGCCTTGCTCAGCGCCAGCTGTTCCAGCAGGTCGCTTTCTGCCATGGCGTGTTTGGGCGTGGCCAGCAATGCGAGCGCCAGCAGGTTGATTGGATTGATGTCGGCGGCGCGGTTGACGTTCACCTGGATTTTTTCGGCCAGCCCGTCCACGACTTTGCGTAGCCAGTCCGGCTTCGCATCCGGATCCAGCGTGGTCTGGCGCCAGTCCGCACTGGCGGCATCGAGCATCGGGTTCAGTTCGATCGGTTCGCCGAAGTTCAATGCCACGTGGCCATAGCGTTGGCGCAGCACTTTGAGTCCGCGGATCAGTCCGATCAGCGATTCCTTTTCTTTTTTCTTTCCGCTGAGTTCGCCGGCGTAGGACTTGCCTTCCATCAGCTTCTCGTAGCCGATGTAGACCGGTTGAAACAGCACCGGTCGGCGCGGTGCGCGCAAGAAGGCGCGTACCGTCATCGAGAGCAGGCCAGCGTGCGGTGTCAGCAGGCGTCCGGTGCGCGAGCGGCCGCCTTCGATGAAGTATTCGATCGGCACGCCGCGATCGATCAGCTGCGCCATGTATTCCTTGAACACGACCGAGTAAAGCGGGTTGCCGGTAAAGCTGCGACGCATGAAGAACGCACCGCCGCGGCGCAGGATCGGCCCGACGACCGGCAGGTCCAGGTTCACGCCGGCCGCGATATGCGGCACGACCACGCCGGATACATGCAGCTGATACGACATCAGTAGATAGTCGGCGTGGCTGCGATGGCTGGGTACGTAGATCACTTCGAAGCCTGGCGCGGCGGCACGCGCCTTGTCGAAGTGGTGCATCGAGATGCCGTCGTACAGCTTGTTCCAGAAATTGGCCAACAAGAATGAGGCGGAGCGCACCACCGGATGCGAATAGTCGGCGGCGACTTCCATCACCATTTTCTGCGCTTTTTGCCACGCCTTGGCATGCGTGGTTTTTTCCTTGGCCGCCGCTGCCGCGATCGCGGCGCGGACTGGCTCGGCATTGAGCACCGAGTCGACCACGGTGCGTCGATGCGAGAGATCCGGCCCGATCACCGCCGCACGGATGCGGTGGAAATGTGTACGCAACACACGGGCGATCTTGCGGGTCAGGCGTTCCGGCGCGATCTCGCCGGCTTCGTCCATCGCGTTACGCAACGAGACGGGCGCCGAGAAGTGCACCACCGTGTCACGCCCATTGAGCAGCAGGGCCAGCAGACGGTGAAAACGGCCGACCATGACCCAGTTTTCGGAGAACAGCACGCGGAACCAGCCGGAGTCGCGGGTCGGTGCGCGGCCGACGTAGATCGATACCGGCACGATCTGGATATCGCGGTCGGGCACACCTTCGAGCGAGTGCAGCAATTGCCGCAGCGGTTCGTTCGGGCTGCGCTTGTGACGGCGTCCGAAGATCCAGCCTTCGCGACGTGTCAGCGCAAACACCGAGCGCTTGCGACGTGTACCGGCCAGCGTCTGCATCGGGCTGGGCAGGCCAGCCTCGAGACAGGCGCGCTGCAGGATCAGCGCATCAGACAGGCTGTCGCGCTCGATCACATAACAGACCGGTGCGCCGGTCTGCAGCAGTGCCGTGGGCTCGGCCGGATCACGGCGGATACGCACCCACGGCTGCAGCAGTTGCCCGGCCAGGTTGAACCACCAAGGGGCACGTTGGCGAGCGGGGTGATCCGCGCTGGACATAGTTTGCATTCGCCTATTCTAACGGGTGCGCCGTTTAGTCTTTTGTTGGCGTGCTGCTGATGTGGGCTACAACAGGCACCGGAGCGCTGCTGCCGCTGGTCGCCGGGGCTGCTGCTGAGGAGCTGGTTGAAGCCGGAATCGGTGCGGCGCTGGCTGGTTCGCTGAGCTGTTTGTGTGCTTCGCGCACATTGTTGACCATGTCCTCGCTGTACCAGCGGTTGTCCACCTGGATGAGTTTCGATTCACTCGACAACGGCTTGCCGAGCAGGGTGTAGTCGATCTTCACGCGCGCGTGGCCGTTGCTGCTGTCGATCGGTGTCACCTTGACCGAGTCCAGCGTGTCATCTACCGATAGCCCATAGTTCACCAACAGCTGCTTCAGGCCGACATATCCGATCGAGTACTTGCTCATCGTGGTGTCGAAATCCATCGCGTGCAGCTGGTCCGCGCTTTTCAGATCCAGTTTGCGTGCGGTGGTGACGGCAATGTTGACCGTCTGCTTCGCCTTGGTCGGGTCGAACCACGGCGCCTGCTGCGCCCACGGCCCCAGCACGTCGAGTGCGGCATTGGCCTGGGTTTTCTGCTCAGGGCTGAGGCTCTTGCTTTGCACCACGGCATTTTTTGCCAGCGCTTCGCCCACACTGATCAGCACGGGTATCTGATCCTTGTACTTTGATTCCATCGCAGCCAGCTTGGGCTGCAGCTCCGCATAGATCTTGTTCTCCGCATCCGGCCCGGTGAGCTGTTGCATGGAGTCATTGAAGCGGGCGCGGTCCTGGTCAGTGACTGGCGGCTGGCTCTGCTGGTGCTTGGCCCAATCGCCGCGCAAGGTGGCATAGTCCGCCGGCGGCAGCGCGTGCTTCCACAAGGCGTTGAAATCGCCGGCCTTGAGCAGATCGACCGAGCTTTGCACGGCGGCTTCTGGCGTGCTGCCGCCCGGCTGCGACGGGTCATCCTTGTCGTGGCAGGCGCTCAGAACCAGTGCGGCAAGCAGTGGGAGCAGGGCGTAGCGAAGGGAATGAAGACGCATGGTCAAGTTTCTCGCGGGCGTAGTTAGGCGCAGTGGCGGCGCCAGGGCTGATCAGGGTAGAGGTCGCCGTAGTGCGTAGACAAGAGCGGCGCGAAGGATTTTGCGATCCCGCAAAAAGAAAACCCCGCGGACCGAAGCCTCGCAGGGAAATCCGGCAGAGCCGGAAGGAAATGGCCTTGCCTGCAAATCCAGTGAGGTCAGCAGGTGTTGGCGGAAGAATATTAGCCCCTCACCAAAGTTAAGGCAACGCTTTTCTTTAGTTAAATAAGATATTGATTTTAAACAGATAAATACTATTGATAACGAAGCGCGTCAAGCTTCTGTTTGCGCCTCAGCTCGCGCGGACTGCTGTAGTCGTTGTTGAACAGCGCCGGCTCCCATGATCCGTAGGTAGGGTTCGGCAATACAAACCAACGCGTGCCGATCCACGGGAGATAGGGCTCGACGATTTGCCGCCGCGCAGCCACCGTGTTGGCAGGAATATCGAGAAAATCGCCCAGCTGGTCGCCGAACTGCATCAACACGCGGTAGTGGCGGCTGACCAGCTGGCGACGGCAGCCTTTCTCGCTACCTGCCTGTTCGCAGTTTTCGACAATCGTGCCCAGTCCAAGAAACGCCTGCGGCCCGCTGACTGGAAGGCCTGCCTTGTGCAGGTTGAGCAAGGTGACCTGATCCAGGTCCTTGGCGCGGTTGGAAATGTAGATGACGGCGATGCCATGACTGGCCGCGAACCGGGTGAATTCGACGGCACCGGGCAGCGCGCGCGCCTGCGTCTCCTTGCACCATGCTGCCCAGTCAGCCTCATTGAACTCGCCGCCGCTCTTGATGACGCGGGCTTGATATGGCGAGTTGTCCAGCACGGTTTCGTCGATATCCAGGATCACGGCAGGCGGCAGATTCTTGAACGCCTGTACGCGATCGGTCTTGCTCAGTGCATCCCATTTGCCATTGTGCATCGCCGGCAACAGGCGTGCTTCCGCATCGCGATATGTCTGCAGATAGATCAGGTCGTGCTCGATTGCGGTCTGACTCCAGGCCACGGCGTTGAGGTTGTCATCAGCTGCAATGGCAGGAGTAGCGACGGCGGCAGGCGGTGTGGTGTTTGGTGCAGCGGGTGCAAATGGCACAGGCTTTTCTGGAGCCTTCGCACAACCGCTCAGCAGGGCGACGGCGAGTGCAGTGGTGATAAGACGAAATGCCATGGACAGGTCCTTGAAACAGTAGCGATCAGCTAACGCTAAAGTTTACGCCAGCATCGTGGCAACGCTGGCAGGCTTGGCGGTGTGCTGACAGACTGAAGACCCGTATCATCTTCAGTTGGAATGGCATGGACACTCCGTCGTCCGATTTGCGTGAGCCGTCGCCCGCGATTGTTTACGCCAGCTATCTGCTCGCCGCAGCGGCCTTGGGAGTGATTCTCGGGTTGCACATGCTGTCGGCCCTGCTCGCTGGTCTGCTGGTCTACGAACTGGTGAATTCCATGGCGCCGCTATTCGGCCGGCGTATCTCCAGTGCGCGGGCGCGCGTCATCGTGGTGGCGGCGCTTGGCGTGATCGTGGTGGGGCTGCTGATCCTGCTGATCCTTGGTGCGATCAGTCTATTCCGCAACGAAATCGGCAATCCCGAGCTGCTGTGGCAGCAGCAGCTGATGCCGCTGGTCGAGAAAGCACGTCAGCAACTGCCTGCGATGATCGTGGATCACCTGCCCGACAGCGTTGATGACCTGCGCGTGGGCGCGGTCGATCTGGCACGCAAGCATGCAGCGACGCTGCAGGTCGCCGGCAAGGGGGCGGCGCGGGCGTTCGTGCATATCCTTATCGGGCTGGTGCTGGGGGCGATCATTGCGCTCAGCCGCACGCGTCCGGCGCATCAAGTCGGGGCACTGGCCGCGGCGCTGGGTTTACGCTGTCAGCGACTGGCCGAAGCGTTCCACAACATCGTGTTCGCGCAGGTCAAGATCTCGCTGATCAACACCATATGCACGGCGATATTCCTGCTTGGCGTGCTGCCGATCCTGGGTATCCACGTGCCGCTGGCCAAGACGCTGGTCGTGCTGACCTTTGTGATCGGCTTGCTGCCGGTGATAGGTAATCTTCTGTCCAACACCGCCATCACCATTGCCGCCCTTTCGGTATCACTGGGTGTCGGCATTGCGGCACTCGCGTTTCTCATCGTCATCCACAAGCTCGAGTACTTCCTCAACGCTCGCATCGTCGGCACGCAAATCCACGCTCGCGCATGGGAGCTGCTGATTGCGATGCTGGTGATGGAAGCGGCGTTCGGCTTGGCCGGCGTCATCGCGGCGCCAATTTACTACGCGTACCTCAAGAGCGAGCTGGAGGCGAAAGGGCTCGTTTGAGGAAGTTGTCAGTTCTGTAAATTTTTTATCACGGGACTGCAAAAGTTTTGTAAAAATTTGTTGCGGTACTTTCCTGCGCCATGTTAATAATTAACGCGTTGTGAATCGATGGTCGGCAAGGGCAGTGTTGACTTTGCATCTTCGGATGTCGATTACGGCCAATCGTTCGATAGATAAGTAGTCGCTGTTTCAATAAGTTGCTAACTCTGAGGGGAGTTCCAAAATGATTAAGTCAAAGATCGCCGTCGCCATCGTGACGGCGCTCACGCTGAGCTATGCCTCTGCGTACGCGCAGACGACCACACCCGATGCACCCCAGCAAAGCACGGATCAGGCACCAGATGCAGCCAAGGCCAAGAAGCTAGAAGCGGTCATGGTCACCGGTTCACTGATTCCGCAGTCACAGATCGAAACAGCCACGCCTACGGTGACCATTACCGCCGAGCAAATGCAAGCGCGCGGATTTACCACGGTGGCGCAAGCGCTTCAGCAATCATCCCTCTCAGTAGGCAGCGTACAAGGAGCCCAGTTTTCAGGTGGCTTTACGCAAGGGGCTCAGACATTGAGCCTGTTTGGCCTGCCACCAGGTTTCGTCAAATACCTGATCGATGGTCGGCCGATGGGTAATTTCCCAGCCTTGTATAACGGCAGCGATGTTTTCAACAACCTGAGCAGCATCCCCATCGAGATGGTCGATCACATCGATATCTTGCCTGGAGGACAGTCCTCGTTGTACGGATCGGATGCTATTGCTGGCGTCATTAACATTGTGCTCAAGAAAAAACTTGATGCGCCAGTGCTTGACGTGCGCTATGGCTGGAACAGCAATGGCGGCGGCGCTGCACGCCGGGTCTATCTGGCAAATAGCTTCAATGCAGGCAAGTTCAACATGATTGCTGGCGTGCAATTCGAGAGCACGCAACCCATCTGGGGCTACGATCGACCTCTGACCGCTCATGCCAATACTAATGCGGCTGGCGGGCCTATCGCGGAGCGCGACTATCTGGATTCTGATCCTACGCTTGGAACGAACGGTTATGCCTTGGCGGACCCGAACAATTGCGCCAATACGACGGCCGGTTTTGGCGGAACGACAGGGCTGAAGTACCGGCCCAATAGCGGCTATTACTGCGGCTCAAATGTCGGGACGTCGCCGTACACCACGCTGGCCAATGAAAGCAAGACCGCCAACCTGTATACGCATGCCACCTTTGACGTCAACGACAACGTACAGTTGTACAGCGACCTGCTGTACAACTATCAGGAGCAGAAATGGCAGCCGGATGGAAATGACATCTGGTCGACTGCGAATTCGGGCCTGACGTTTTACGATCCCACCAGGGCACAGTATACGGATCTGCAGCATTTGTTCTCGCCGGAAGAAGTTGGCGGGTACCAAAACAGCATGAGCAAGCAGATCGAAAACTCCTACATGTTCAGCCTGGGAGGAAAAGGTACGTTCGGTCAGTCTGACTGGGACTACGATCTGGGCTTCACCCATTCCAACGACCAAACCAACGAGCGTGATTACCACGCTTACACGAACGCCATCAATAGTTTCTATACCAACCGTGTACTGGGTCCGGATTTGACATCCACCCTGGGGCCGGATCCGCAGGGATTAGGAGTACCCGTCTACGAGCCAAACTACGCCGCTTTCTATACGCCGATTACGCCAGCGGATTATCGTAGCTTCAGCGGTTATTTTTCCACGCAGGGCAAGACTTGGGACAACATGGTACGCGGGCAGGTGACCAATGCCTCGCTATTCACCCTGCCAGGCGGTGATGCCGGCCTCGCCGTCGTGCTCGAAGGTGGCAACCAAGGGTGGGCCTATGTGCCGGACCCCGGCTATTTCAATGATCAAATCTACGGCTATACGGCGTCCCAAGGTGCGGGACATCGCTCGCGCTACGCAGGCACGAGCGAGCTGAGCTTTCCTTTGCTGCAGCAGCTGACCCTCGATGTATCCGGACGTCGGGACAGCTACGACGTATCCGGCAACCGGATCAATCACAACACCTACACGATTTCGCTGGAATATCGCCCGTTCGACAGCCTGTTGCTCAGGGGCAAATATGGCACGGCATTCAAGATGCCCACCCTTGCCGACGAGTATTCAGGGTCGAGCGGCTACTACAGCACGGTTACCGATTACTACACCTGCGCCAAGCTTGGGTACACGGGGTCAAATTTGGGCGGCTGTCCGGCCGTTTATTCGCAAGCAGGCTACTTCAATAGCACGCAGGGCAATGTCAATCTGAAGCCGATTACCGCGAAAAACTGGAATTACGGCGTGGTGTGGGCACCGATACCCAAATTTTCGTTGTCCGTCGATTATCTGCATTTCGATATTAAAAACGAAGTGGGGACGTTGCCTGCGGACACGATTTCGCAGGAAAATTCCCTCTGCCTGCAGGGAATTCTCGATCCCACCACGCCGAGTTGCGTGAATGCGATCAATGCGATTACGCGCAATCAATTCGGCGCTATTCAGGATATCTATACGCCGAAGCAGAACATAGCGCGGGAGCAGGTTAATGCCATCACAGCCAATCTGAATTATGGGGTGGATATCGGCCTCTACGGAAGCTTGTCGTTCGCGGGTAGTTACAGCGATGAATTCAAACATGACCAGCAACCGCTTGCGGGCGATCCGTTCATCAACTACTTGACTAGCCCGCTGTACAGCACGGATTTCAAGAGCAAGGTCAATGCCTCGGTGACCTGGAGCAAGGGCGATTGGGCCACCACGCTCTATGCCAACCGTGATGGCCGTTCCCCCAACTACCTGGCGACCGTTCTCAATAATTACACGGCGCCAGGTACGGGTTACGTGTCGGCTTGGGTCACATACAATGCCAGCGTGCAATACAGTCCCACGAAGAATTTGACGTTGTCATTTCTGGTGAACAATTTATTCAACAAGATGCCGCCGGTTGATAACAGCTACCCTGGTTATATAGTTGGTCCCTATAACAGTACGAATTATGATGTTTATGGGCGCCAGATGTATCTGGAGGCGACGTACAAGTTCGCCAAACCCGGGTGATCTAGCTGAGTTCACTGAGTTCGGCAAGCATCAGGAGCAAAAAACCCTCGCGAAAGCGGGGGTTTTCTTTAGGCTCGATCAATTCGCTGCCAGCAACGCCGCAATACGTGCCATGTGCGACTGCGCGGTTTCGCGGGTGACTTCCTTGTCAGCTTCGGGGTCCTTGCCTTGCCAGTGCAGGTCGGCCTGTGGCAGTTCCTGCAGGAAGCGGCTGGGCTGGTTGCTGTGGACGTCGCCGTAGCGTTTGGTCTTGGCCGACCACGACAGGGTGAGCAGCTCTTTGGCGCGGGTGATGCCGACGTACATCAGGCGCCGCTCCTCGTCGATGCGGCCTTCGTCGATGGCGCCTTCGTGCGGCAGGGTTCCGTCTTCGCAGCCGACGATGAAGACGAAGCGGAACTCCAGGCCCTTGGCCGAATGCAGGGTCATCATGCGCACTGCGTTGCCCGGCTCGTCGCGGTCGGCGTGACTGAGCAGGGCAAGCTGCGCGGCGAGATCGCCGGCACTGTTGCCTTTCTGCATCGCGCGGAACCAGTCGGACAGCTCCTTCAGGTTGCCAAGCCGGCGCTCGCGCAGGCTGGCGTCGGGTGTGCTTGCGGCGATCTGCGCAGCGTAGCCGGTGCGTGCGAGGATCAGCTCGACCAGATCGGCGGCGTTCTGGTGCAACGAGGCGCTGCGCAGTTCGTCGAGCAGATTGGCGAACGAGGCCAGCGCGGCCGCGGGGCGGGGCGTGAGCTGGCGCAGCACGCTGTCGCTGCGGGTGGCATCCAGTAGGGAGGTCTGGCGACTTTGCGCGAGCTGGCCAAGCTTCTCCAGCGTGGTCGAGCCGATCTCGCGCTTGGGCACGTTGACCACGCGCAGGAATGCCGCGTCATCGCTGGGGTTGGTCAGCAGGCGCAGGTAGCACAGCAGATCCTTCACTTCGGCGCGGTCGAGAAAACTCAGCGCGCCGGTAAGGTGGTAAGGAATTCTTGCGAGGCGAAAGGCTTTCTCGAGCGGACGTGCCTGGAAGTTGCCGCGATAGAGAATGGCAATGTCATGCCAGCGCGCCTTGTGCTTCTCCGCCAGCGTGGTGGCAATCGCAGCGACGCGTTCGGCCTCGTGTTCGGCTTCCTTGCATTCGAGCACGCGAATCGGCGGACCTTCCGGATGCTCGCTCCACAGCTTCTTTTCGTGCAGATGCGGGTTATTGGCGATCAACTGGTTGGCCGCGCGCAGAATGCGCTTGCCGCAGCGGTAGTTCTGCTCCAGTTTGATCACGCGCAAGTTCGGCCAGTCGCGGCCGAGTTGGTCGATGTTCTCGGGATTGGCGCCACGCCAGGCATAGATGGACTGGTCGTCGTCGCCCACGCAGGTGATACCGCCGCGCTCGCCGGTGAGCGCTTTCAGCAGGCGGTACTGCGCGTCATTGGTGTCCTGGTATTCGTCCACCAGCAGATAACGTAGGCGTTCGCGCCATACGTCGCGGCATTCGGCGTCGGCTTCGAGAATGCGCAACGGCAGCCGGATCAAATCGTCGAAATCCACCGCGTTGAAGGCAGCCAGGCGCTGCTGGTACATGTCGTAAATAGTCGCAGCCTCCAGCTCGCGCGGGCTGCGGGCTTCGGCTAGCGCTTCCTCGGGCGACAGGCCGCCGTTCTTGGCGCGCCCCAGCAGGTTGCGGATGCCGAAAAGCACATCGTTCTTGGCACCCTTGGGCGCCAGCTCCTTGACGATGGCGCCGCTGTCGTCCGCGTCGAGCACCGAAAAGCCGCGGCGCAGGCCGGCGCGCGCGTGCTCGATCTGCAGAAACTTCAAACCCAGCGCATGGAAAGTGCAGACGGTGAGCGCCTGCGCATCCTCGGCGCTGACCAGCTGGCCGACGCGCTCGCGCATCTCGCGGGCAGCCTTGTTGGTGAAGGTGATTGCGGCAATTTTCGAGGCACTGAGCTTCTTGCGCGCAATCAGCCAGGCAATCTTCTGGGTGATCACCGAAGTCTTGCCGGAACCGGCGCCGGCCAGCACCAGCAGAGGGCTGTCGCAGTGTTCAACGGCAGCCAGTTGTTGCGGATTGAGCATGGAATGACACACGGGTTTACTGGCATTTAATGGTAACAGAGCCGCCCGCGTCCGCCGGTGGCGCGTCGCGCACTCCTCCAGGTAAATCGCCCCCGGCTTGATGACCGGCTACCATGGCCGATCCGCCGCGGGACCGATCATGGCCAAGCTCTATTTCTACTATTCGGCAATGAATGCCGGCAAGACCACCACGCTGCTGCAGGGCGCGTACAACTATCACGAGCGCGGCATGCGCACGCTGATCCTCACGCCTGCACTGGACAACCGTTATGGCGAGGGCGTGGTTGCGTCGCGCATCGGCCTGAAGGCCGATGCGCGTCGTTTCGGCGGCGAAGAAAACCTGCTCGCGCTGGTCGAGGCGGATGTTGCCGCCAACGGTGCGTTGCACTGTGTGTTTGTCGATGAGGCGCAGTTCCTCACCCGTGCACAGGTGTGGCAGATCAGCGACGTGGTGGATCGGCTGAATATCCCGGTACTGGCGTTTGGTCTGCGTACCGACTTCCGCGGCGAATTGTTCGAGGGCAGTCAGTACCTGCTGGCCTGGGCGGACAACCTCGAAGAGATCAAGACGATCTGCCATACCGGCCGGAAGGCGACCATGGTGGTGCGCGTGGATGACCATGGACGCGCAGTGAAAGACGGCCCACAGGTTGAGATCGGCGGTAACGAACGCTATGTCTCGGTCAGTCGCGCCGAATTCAAGAAAATCAGCGAAGGCAATGGCCGCATCGAACTACAGCA
The DNA here is from genome assembly GCF_014207165.1 of Rhodanobacter sp. MP1X3. Lineage (NCBI taxonomy): Bacteria > Pseudomonadati > Pseudomonadota > Gammaproteobacteria > Lysobacterales > Rhodanobacteraceae > Rhodanobacter > Rhodanobacter sp. MP1X3. Next base: position 621,124 of record NZ_JACHCO010000001.1, read on the forward strand.
AACGGTGCTGCCGTTGAACGAATAGTGCGATCCGACCCATGAACCCGCACGTCAAACATGACCAGGAAACCCGTATGAGCCAACCGATCATCATCCCCGCCTGGCAGCGCCCGCACTGGCAAGCCAGCGACGAGGAGATCCTTCTGCAGTTCTACGTGTTCGGCAAATTCGAGGCGGTGCGCGTGCCCTCGGCAGATTACGGCAGCTCCGGCCTGCCGCCCGGCATTGAGGCGGTTAACCACAACCACGCCAGCCTGCGTCAGTGGGAGGGCTATCCGCTGAAAGGCGGTATGGGCCGCATGTTCAAGGACGACGCACCCGAGGCCTACAAGATCGCGGTGGACGCGCCCGAAGTCATCGTCGTGCGCGGCACGCTCAAGGACAGCGAGGCAACCGGCTACCTGCGCGACACGCTTGGTGTGCTGGCCGGCATGCTCGACATCGGTGGCGTGGCGATTCTCGACCCGCAAACTCTCAGCCTGCTTGACGCCGATGCATGGCGTCGCCGCTTCCTGGTTCGCGACGGTGCGCCTATCCGCAACTATATTTTGATCATGCGCGACAGCGAGCAGGAACCGGATCATTCATGGATCCATACCCGCGGCATGCGCAAGTTCGGCCGCCCCGATATCAGCATCCGCGGCGTGCCCGATGCGCTCAGCGATCGCGCGGGCATTTTGTGCGAAAGGCTGGTGGAACTCGAAGCACTGGGTGCACATTTCGTCGACGGCCAGCCGGTGGAAATCGACGGCCTGGGGGCCGGCCTCGTTGCGCATCTACGCGGTGGGCTGGACGATGAGGACTTCAACAATACGTTTGTCGAGTTTCATTGGCCTGCGTAGTTGCAGCGTAGAGCTATTGATCCAGCAATCCGCACCCACCGCGCCGTAGGTTGGCGGTGAGCGTATGCGAACCCCAACTGGGTGTGCGACGGCTGTTGGGGTTCGCTTGCGCCCAGCGCCAACCTACGCAGCTAGCCCTTGGCCGTCGTCACTTCTGACAGTTCGGGCACCAGAACGTCGACCGTTGCCCCAGCACCACCTGTTTGATCGGGATGCTGCAGACTTTGCAAGGTTCACCCGCACGCCCGTAAACATTGAGCTCGCGAAAAAAATAACCCGGCGCACCATCGGGGTTGAGGAAGTCGCGCAGGGTGGTACCGCCGCGTTCGATCGCCCACGCCAGAATGCGTTTTACTTCCGCGGCGAGCTTCGCGTAGCGCACACGCGACACGCTGCCAGCAGAGCGTCGCGGATCGATGCCAGCGGCGAAGAGTGCTTCGCTGGCGTAGATGTTGCCTACGCCGACGACGTTCGCGTTATCCATCAGGAATAATTTCACCGCGGCACTGCGCCGGCGCGATGCGTGCCAGAGTGTGTCCCCGGCGAAGGCATCGGTCAGCGGCTCGGGGCCTAGCGCAGCCAGCAATGGATGCACTTCGCCGAACGGTTGCCACAGCAAACTGCCGAAGCGGCGCGGGTCAGTGAAGCGCAACACGCGGCCGCGTTGCCCGTTGGTGTTTTCGAGAACGATGTCGACGTGGTCATGCTTGCCGATCAACGTGTCGGGCGGCAGCACGCGCAGCATGCCCGACATGCCCAGATGCAGCATCGCGCTGCCGACCCCAGTGTGGATCAATAGATATTTGGCGCGACGCTCGACGCTATCGATCACCTGCCCCGGAAGCAGCTCGCTGACTTCCCGGGGAATTGGCCAGCGCAGGTCGGCCCTGCGCAAGATCACTGCCGCGATGCGTCGACCGGCCAGATGCGGCTCGATACCGCGTCGGGTGGTTTCGACTTCGGGCAGTTCAGGCATGTGTCGTCAGTTCCAGTTGGCGTGGAAGCTGCCCAGCTTGTCGATGCGTTCGAAAGTATGCGCACCAAACAGATCACGTTGCGCCTGGATCAGGTTGGCCGGCAGACGTTCGGAACGGTAGCCATCGTAATAGGCGATCGCGGAGCTGAAACCGGGTACTGGCACGCCGAGGCGCACCGCCGTGGCCACCACCTCGCGCAGCGCCTCCTGGTACTTCTGCGCGACCTTGCCAAAGGTTGGTGCCAGCAGCAGGTTGGCCAGCTTGTCGTCGTGCTTGTAGGCGTCGGTGATGTCCTGCAGGAAGCGTGCGCGAATGATGCAGCCGCCGCGCCAGATCTTGGCGATGGTGCCGTAGTCCAGCTTCCACTGGTACTCCTCGGCGGCAGCGCGCAGCTGCGCGAAGCCCTGCGCATACGAGACGATCTTGCTGAGATATAGCGCACGGCGTACCGATTCGATGAATGCCTTGCGATCGCCCTTGAACGCCTTGGTCTTCGGTCCGTGCAGATAGTGGCTGGCGGCGACGCGCTCGTCTTTCAGCGAGGACAGCACACGCGCGAAAACTGCCTCAGTGATGAGGGGTAGCGGCACACCGAGATCGAGCGCACTCTGACTGGTCCATTTGCCCGTGCCCTTCTGCGCGGCGCGATCGAGAATCACGTCGACCAGATCCTTGCCGGTTTCCTCGTCTTTTTTCTGGAAAATGGTGGTGGTGATCTCGATCAGGTAGCTGTCGAGTTCGCCCTCGTTCCATTTGCGGTAGACCTTGGTCAGCTCCTTGTTGGTGAGGCCAAGAACATGCTTGAGTACCGAGTAGCTTTCGGCGATCAGCTGCATGTCGCCGTATTCGATACCGTTGTGCACCATCTTGACGTAGTGACCGGCACCGTCATCACCCATATAGGCCACGCAAGGTTCGCCGTCAGGCGCCTTGGCGGCGATCTCCGTAAGGATCGGTTCGACGAGGTCATACGCATCGCGCGGGCCACCGGGCATGATCGACGGACCATGCAGGGCACCCTCCTCACCACCGGATACGCCAGTGCCGATGAAGTGCAGGCCAGCCTTGGCCAGCTCCTGATTGCGCCGGATGGTGTCCTTGAAATTGGTGTTGCCGCCGTCGATCAGCACATCGCCCTTGCTCAGCAGTGGCTTGAGTTCCGCGATCACTGCATCGGTACCGGCGCCCGCTTGCACCATCAGCAGGATGCGTCGCGGCTTTTCCAGCGAGGCGACAAACTTTTCGATGGTATAGCTGGGTACAAACTTGGCGGTGGGGTTGTCCTTGATGACCTCATCGGTCTTCTCACGGCTGCGGTTGAAGATCGACACCACATGGCCACGGCTTTCGATATTCAGCGCTAGGTTGCGGCCCATCACGGCCATGCCGACTACACCAATCACGCCCTTGCCGTTCGTCGCCGCGCTTTTCTTGATGGCGCTTTTCCTGGCGATGACTTTCTTGGCTGGTCTTTTTGGGGCGGCGACTTTCTTTGCCGGTTTGGCAGTAACTTTTTTGCTCGCTGCCGGCTTGCGTTTGACTTGCGTGGCCATGGGTCGGACTCCTGCTGTCGATGCATGAAAGATGGGGCGGAGACTGCGCTGCGCAAGGTGAAGCTAAGGTAGCTTGGTTGCCTCTGCGCGCGGAGCTCTTGGCGTATAGCGGATCGATACTAGTGCCACCCGCCCGTCAACGCGCACATAGCACTGCGGGCCAGTGACCGAAATTTCGCCGAAGTCGAGCACGTGGCCGTCGAGGGTCAGCGTGGCGGTGGGCGGCGTCAGGCCGATGCGGGCTGGATCGAAATCGCTGGCCGCACGCCAGCGCAGCACCGGGGCTGCGGCCGTTTCCGTGAGTTCGTCCAGGCGCCCGTCATCGGTGCGAACCGTGACGCCATCGATGCGATACCAGTGACCGTCGCGTTTGGCGTAGTGCTCGATCGGTGCTTTACCGATGCGCAACTCGACATGCGAGATGGTAGAAGGCTCCAGCGAAAGCAGCGAACCGGGGGCTTCCCGGCTTTCCTGCCGCCATTGCCGCGCGGCAAACGCCAGAACGGTGGCAGCGACAAGTAACAGCAGGACGCGCTGGCGAACGGAACGGCGCATGTCTCAGCGCCGCCGCCGGCGCCAGACGATCAGTCCGCCGATCAGCAGCAGCAGTAACGGCAGGACAATAAGAAAGCCGACGCTCACCGCACTCAACTCACCCTGCGAGATCTGCATGATACGGTCGGGTGCCCCGCGTGGCGGCAGGTCAACCAGTTTGTCGTCACCGAGCAACCAGTCGAAAATGCGCTCGCCCAGTGCACGGTTGCCGCCATTGCCGAGAAAGCTGTTGGAGAGAAAATCGCCGTCGCCAATCACCACCACGCGCTGCTCGCTCTTGTCCGGGCTGGGTGAAAGACGGCTCAGCGCAAAGCCGAAATCGAGCGGGCCTTTGAGCTCGCCCGCGGCGGCGTCGAAACGGATATCAGAGGGTTTGCTGTTGTCGATCGGCTTGAATTCGGTCCAGCTCTGGATGCTCGAACGCAGAAATGCGTGCACGGCCCAATCGCCCTGTGCGACCTGCGCCAGTGCCGAGACCTGCGGAAACAGCGTCGTCAGGGTAAAGCCACGGGTGATCGCGTTGGGTACGTAGTCGCCCAGCGCGATCATGCGCGGGTCTTTCAGGCCCAGTGCCGCACCTGAGCCATCGACCAGTACGCCGGGCAAAACGCGCACGCTGAGCGCGGTGGCCAGCGGCTTGAGGCCGAGATCATCATTGCCCGGTTCGGTCAGCCACAGCAGGTTGCCGCCGTTCTGCACATAGGTGACCAGCGCCTGCACCGCGCCCGGCAGCAGCGCCAGCGTGGGACTGGCCAGCACCACGAGATCGGTGTGTTCCGGCACCGCGGCGACCTGGGAGAAGTTCAGCGGTACCGCGCGCATGCCGCGTCCTTCCAGTTGCGCCATAAAGGTGCCGAGGTCCGCGTTGGCCTTGCCATCCGCGCGCCGCTCGTCATCGCCGGTGACGAAGGCCACGATGCGATCGTTGCCGCGGACGAGGCGCTCCAGTGCGTTGGTGAGGCTGCGTTCGGATAATTCGTCCAGCCGCTGCTCACGGTCGCGATAGTGGATGATCAACGCGCCATCGACGGTGATGCCCAGCTCGCGCATCTTGGCCGGGTCCAGCTGCGGGTCGACGAAGCGCAGCGTCAGATCGGGTTTCACCTGCTGATAGCGTTGTAGGTAGCCGGCCACGGTCTGACGCAGATCGCCCTGCGGATTGGCATAGCTGACGATTTCCACCGGACCATCGAGTGTGGCCAGCACGGCGCGGCTTTCGGCGGACAAACTGCTGCGGCCGTTGGCGGTCCAGTCCGCCTCGTGAAAATAACGCGTGCTCAGGTAGCCGATGGCCCCGACCACAAGCAGCAGCACCAGCGCAAACAGCCAGCCGTCCAGACGTCTGAAAAAAGTGCGCATCAGCCGCGCTCCTTTTCGGACGACAGTCGCCGCGTTGCCAGGCTAAGCGACAGCGCAATCAGCAGCACGAACCACACCACGTCGGTCGTCGAAACCAGCCCGCGCAGCAGCGGTTGCAGGTGCGTACTCATCGCCAGCCAATTGATCGCACCACCGTTGACGCCGGCCATCTGCGCGCCAAGGTTCACACTCCACAGTGCCAACGTAATGACCAAAGCCGCGGCGGCCGCGATCGCGGGATGCGAGGCGAAGGTTGAGCATGCAACGCCAAGCGCAGCCAAGGCGGAGAGCATCAATGCAAGGCCCAGCGTGGCGGCGGCCAGCTTGCCCCAGTCAAGACGGATGAGCGGTGTGAGTACCAGCGGCATCGCCAGGGTAAGCAGCAGCCACAGCAGTAGCCAGCCCAGTATCGCCAGGTATTTTCCCAGCACAATGCGCGAGGCCGGCACACCTGCCGCGAACAGTAATGGCAGCGTGCCGTTGCGACGCTCGCCAGCGATCACCGACATGGTCAGCAGCGGTACCACCAGAAACGCCAGCTGGGCCAGCTGTCCAAGTACCGGTACACCAACCAAATCCGTAAAACCGGGGCCATCCGGCAGCGCCGCGCGCTGAATCTGCGAGGCGAGGAAGGCGCCCATCAGCAGGGTGAAGTTCCAAGCCAGCCATGCCAGCGTCATGGCTGCCAGCACCCAGGCCAGTGGGCGTACGATCAGGCGACGCCATTCCAGCCGCGCCACGGCAAAAGTGCTCATCACGGTTTGGCTCATGCGGCACGTGCCGTGCTGGCGTTGCCGTGCATCGCAATGTCGAAGAAGGTTCGTTCCAGGGCGGCGTGATCGTCGCCATGCACCAAGCCATCGTGGCGCAGCGTACCCTCATGCAGGATGGCCACGCGATCGCAAACAGCGGTGACTTCCGTCAGAAGATGCGTCGAGAGGATCACCGCCGTACCGCTGGCTGCCTGTTCGCGGATCACTGCTCGCAATGCGGCCACCTGCACGGGGTCGAGTGCGTTGGCCGGTTCGTCCAGAACCAGCAGCGCCGGTCGGTGCAGCAGGGCGCAGGCCAGGCCCAGACGCTGGCGCTGGCCTTGGGACAGCACGCCAGCCAGACGCTGCGTCAGCGGCTGCAGCTCCAGTCGTTCGATGATCGTGCTGCGTGCCTCGCGTAGCCCGGTGTCCTTCAGTCCACGCAGGCGGCCGTGAGCATCCAGGTGTTCGCTGACAGTAAGTTCGGCCCACAGCGGAGCACGCTCCGGCAGCCAGCCAATCAGCCGGCGTGCCAGTTCGGGATATTCCAGAAAATCCTCGCCGTTCAGCTGAATGCTGCCGCTATCCGGGCGCATCGCGCCGGCAATCATCGACAACGTGGTCGATTTACCGGCGCCGTTGACACCGAGCAGGCCCAGCACCTGACCGCGCTGCAGGCCAAGGCTCAGGCCTTCGATGGCGCGGCGGCCGGCACGTCGGCGGGTGATGTTTTCCAGTTTCAGAACGGTAGCTGAGGGCGCGGTATGGGCTGTCATTGCCTGATTGTCATCGCGACACCATTGTTAAACAACTGCGGGAATACAGCTGCGCGGGGGACTTGCCAATTTCACATGCTCCCGCTTGACCAGCTGCTACTATTATGGTCGTGACCATGCTGGCGGGTACGGAAGTCGCCAACTAGACTCAACTGACTCACTACCTTCGGTGTCTCTTTATGCTCGACGCGGTGCTCAATTTCCTCAACAACGGTGTCACCAGCGCAAGCTGGGGCTCGATGCTGATTTATCTGCTGGTCGCGACCCAGATCACCATTTTCACGGTGACGCTGTATCTGCACCGCAGCCAGACGCACCGTGGCGTGGATTTTCATCCGGCGCTGGCGCATTTCTTCCGATTCTGGGGTTGGATCAGCACCGGCATGGTGACCCGTGAGTGGGTGGCTGTGCATCGCAAGCACCACGCCAAGGTCGAGACGGTTGACGATCCGCACAGCCCGATGATCTACGGCATCAAGAAGGTGTTCTGGGACGGCGTGTCGTTGTACCGCGACGCCTGCGAGTCCAAGGCCGACATGGAGCAGTATGGCCGTGGCACGCCGGACGACTGGGTCGAGAACCACGTTTATGGCGCCCATCCGTATTGGGGCCCGACCCTGATGCTGCTGATCAATCTGGCGCTGTTTGGTGTCATTGGTGCGGCCATCTGGGCCGTTCAGATGATCTGGATCCCGTTCTGGGCCGCCGGTTTCGTCAACGGCATCGGCCACTGGTGGGGTTACCGCAACTTCGAGAGTGCTGACACGGCTCGCAACCTGATCCCTTGGGCGTTCTGGATCGGCGGCGAAGAGCTACACAACAATCACCATGCGTTCCCCAGCTCGGCCAAATTTGCCCTGCGCAAGTGGGAGTTCGACATCGGCTGGGCGGCCATTTGCGGCTTGCGTGCGATCGGCCTGGCCAAGGTGTTGCGCGTGGCACCGTCCTTGGACGTACGTCCCAACGTGCCGCTGCCCGATGCCGACACGCTGAAAGCCGTGCTGACCCACCGTTTCCAGGCGATGACCGACTTTTACCGCGGCGTGATCGTCCCGACCATCGGCGAAGAAGCGCAACATGCCGGTGAAACCCTCAAGGCCGTGCCACGTCGCCTGCGCCGCGCACTGGCCGATGGCGGGCGCTGGCTCGACAACGAAGGTCGCGATCATCTGCAGGCGGCGCTGGCCAAGCGCCCGACGCTGAGCACCGTCTATGACTTCCGCAATCGCCTCGCGGCATTGATGGAACAGCGTGGTGCCGAACAGGCCCTGCACGGGCTGCAGCAGTGGATTCACGAAGCCGAAGAAAGCGGCATACAGACATTGCAGAGCTTCGCGCAGCGCCTGAAGGGATACGCGGTCGCCGCACACTGATCGCATCCTGTGATTTCGTGCCAAAAACACCCGCCTATCGGCGGGTGTTTTTTATTGTGAGGATGAGGGCAAGCCTGACGGCAGGAAATAGGAAATCATCGGTGCTGACACGGTCTTTTCGATGGGGGAAACATGACTTTGCGAGTTGTGCTGATGGCTGCGGACTGGATGCGCTGGCCCTGAGTCAGTCGAGGAAGCGTCCCGCGTAGATGGGATCCGGCAGGCGGCACTGCGGACGCCTGCCAAATAGTCGGTATCGATGACGCGCAATCCATCGATACGCGGGGTCGCGCAGAAGACGCGGCACGGCTCGCAGCAGCCACGCGACGAAGCGCCAGCCGCGGCCAAATCCCGTGAGCACCCGAATGATCGCGTCAGTGTCGGTGTGGCCGAGTCCATCCTGCGCCAGCAGAAATGACGATGGATCATCTGCCGAAAGGCCATGCGCCTGTAGCAGGGCGCGGCCGTATTCACCCTGCATCGCAGCGAGCCGGTAACGCCCGGCGTGATCGTGGCGCAGCACGAAGTCCACCCAGCGGCTGCACAGCAGGCAGACGCCGTCGAACACGATGACCGGCGAACCCTCAGCGACCATCAACAATCTCCAACCAGCCGCGATACGCCACCAACCGACCGACCAGGGGCAGGCGGGTGTCGACATGAAATACATAGCGGCCATCCTGCACGCCGCAGTAAGCCAGCACGTCGCCGAAAAATACGCGCGGCAGCGGTACGCCGAAGATGCTTGCGCTGTGCAGCTGCCAGGCGATTACGTCACCCTGGCGCTGCAGCGCGAAATAGAGCGTCAACGCGCCGAATCGTTCGCCGAACAGTGCGGTATTCGCTACTCGGTCGAGTACCGTACGCATCTGGCCGGAGGCAAAGCGGCGGGTCCAGATCTCGCGGCCGGCGTGGCGCTCGATGTTCACTTCAAGTGGCTGCTGCAGGCCCGGTTCGGGCAGACCGAGCTTTCGGCGCAGGCAGCGCGCGACCAAGTGCGTCGAACCTTCCACATCGGCGACTCCTCGCGCCAGCACGTGGCCGCTGCCGCCATGCATGCGTTGCAGGGGCGGAGCCTGAGGCCAATCATCGCCCAGCAGATCGGGGAACAGGGCGTGCGGGTAGGTCATTCCAACATGATGCAAGCACGGGTCATGCGCCAGCAAGCACTCAAAAAAGAAAACCCGCCACGAGGGCGGGTTTCTATCGCGAGTTTGAGTCGCTGCTACCGGGAGGCTAGCGCTTGCGTGCGATCAATTACTTGATCTTGCCTTCCTTGTAGATCACGTGCTTGCGCACGACGGGATCGTATTTCTTGAACTCGAACTTTTCCGGTGTGTTCTTCTTGTTCTTCTGCGTGGTGTAGAAGTGGCCGGTGCCGGCCGAAGAGATCATGCGGATCTTGTCTTGTGTCTTGTTAGCCATGGCTCAATCCTCAGACCTTGTCGCCGCGGGCGCGCATGTCGGCAATCACGGCTTCGATGCCGTTCTTGTCGATGGTGCGCAGGGCATTGTTGGAAACGCGCAGCTTGATCCAGCGATTCTCGCTGGCAACCCAGAAGCGGCGTTCGTGCAGGTTGGGCAACCAGCGACGGCGGGTACGGTTGTTCGCATGCGAGACATTGTTGCCGGTCTGCACACCTTTACCGGTGACTTGACATACACGGGCCATGACGACCTCCTAAGATTGGGTTTCAAAGCCGAGGCGTGTTGCCAAGGTTCGATAAAACCACTGGTTTACCACCCGTTAGCCAGGGCGATATCGGCCCAGCGGCGCTGAGCGCCACGCGATGCTGGAGAGTGTTTCCAACGCAATGATCGTGAGGCCCGCACCGCGTGGCGGACTCCCCGATGTTCCGGGTCGACATAGGCTAGCCGCGTATTCTTGCAGAAAAACAGGGGTGTGCGCAATGTGCGGAGCTTCGCCGCCGGTATTCCAGCGTGCGCGGCGAAGGGATGTATGGAACAATCGACCTCTTTTTTGATCAAATCTTGATTGAATCAAGCCTGATTCAATCAAGCCTTACCTAGTCAAGCGACACCATACCGAACCGAGGGAATTCCGATGGCAGCAATTATCACCAACGGCCAGGCCAATGGCCAAGCCGACCAGCCGCAGCTGGTGGTGCAGAAGATCTATGTGAAGGATGTTTCCTTCGAAGTGCCAAACGCACCGCAGATCTTTCAGGACGTCAACGAAAACGACCAGCCACAGGTGCAGCTCAACCTCGGTCAGAAAGTCACCGATATGGGTAACGACCAGTACGAAGTGGTGCTCAGCCTCACGCTGACCTGCACCGTGGGCCAGCGCACGGCGTATCTGGCCGAAGTGGAGCAGGCAGGCTTGTTCGGCATTGCCGGCTTCAACGAGATGGACCAGGCAGGCATCATCGGCAGCTACTGTCCGAACCTGCTGTTTCCGTACGCTCGCCAGACGATCTCCTCGCTGGTGCTGGAGGGTGGTTTCCCGCCGTTCCTGCTGCAACCGATCAATTTCGATGCATTGTTCGCCGAACAACAGCGTCGCATGATGGGTGGTGATGAGGTTCCGGCCACACTCAACAGCTGAGTGCTCGACATGGTTGAACGTTCGACTCTGGCGGTGCTGGGTGCCGGTTCCTGGGGTACGGCGCTCGCCGCGCTGACGGCACGCAACGGTGTGCCGACAACGCTATGGGGGCGCGACCCGCAGGCGCTGGCGGCAATGGCTGAAAGCCGATGCAACCAGCGCTATCTGCCGGATATCGAACTACCCGCACAGCTTCATTACGAAAGCGATCTGGCGACCGCTGTGCGCGGCGCCAGCATTGTGCTGATCGTGGTGCCCAGCCATGCATTTGCATCGATGCTGGTCGAACTGGCGCCGCTGCTCGACGCCAAGACAGCGATTGCCTGGGCGACCAAGGGCTTTGAGCCGGGTACCGGGCGATTCCTGCACGAACTGGTGGCGCAGCAGTTACCGGGCCGACCGGCGGCCGTGGTTACGGGCCCCTCGTTCGCGCGCGAAGTGGCGGCAGGTTTGCCCAGCGCCGTCACCGTGCATTCGGAAAATGCGGCATTCGCTCAAACCGTGGCCAATTTGCTGCATGCGCCCAACCTGCGTGCGTATTCGGGCGGCGACCTGCTGGGCGCCGAGCTGGGTGGGGCGATGAAAAACGTGCTGGCCGTCGCCACCGGTATTGCCGACGGCATGGAGTTGGGCTTGAACGCACGTGCCGGCCTGATCACCCGCGGCATGAACGAGATGCTGCGCCTCGGCGTTGCGCTGGGTGCGCGGCCGGAAACGCTGATTGGGCTGTCAGGTCTCGGCGATCTTGTGCTCACCTGCACAGGCGATCTCTCGCGCAACCGCCGGCTCGGTCTGGCGCTGGGGCGTGGTGTTGCGATCGATGAAGCGGTGCGACAGATCGGTCAGGTGGTGGAAAGCGTACTGACCGCCGACGAAGTCGCCCGGTTGGCTGACAAGCATGGTCTGGATTTGCCGATCAGTGCCGGTGTGCGTGCGGTGTTGCACGGTGAAGTCACGCCGGTCAACGGGCTTCGGTCGCTGATGGCGCGCGAACAGAAGCCGGAGTATCCGCGAGGCTTGTTCGGCACGGACTGAGCAGCCCGACTGACGCTTTGCAACGTCAGTTTACAAAGACCTCTGCAAGACGACGGTTGCAAGCGTCCCGGCACTGCTAAGCTCAGTGTTTTGGTTATCGCCGCGGACCGCATGCGCATGCAGCAACCGGACGAGAAAGAGCAGGCCGCCGCACTTGCTGTTGGCGATGAGGAAACGCTGCCGCTGGCATGGCGGCGGCTATTGGCCGCGCCGAAGTCGGCAGCGACCGAGGATCACGGTGTACTCGGTTTCTTTCTGGAGGTGATGCCCGAGGAGGGCGCCATCTACGCGCGCATCGACGTAGCGCCGGTCCTTCTCTCGCAAGTCGAGCACGGCCGCTATGCGCGGCCGGTGCCGCTGGACAGCAAGCATCTTTCGCAATTGCCGCTGCAGCCGCACGAGCAGCGGCTTGCCACTACCGTGCTCGGCTTGCCGCAAAGCCTGCGCAAGAGCCGCAGCTATGCGCGGCTCAGTGGCCACGTCGGCGATACGCTGCTAGCCGAAGTACTCGACACGGCGCCCTGTTTCCTCGGCGGTCTGGCCGGGCTGCGTCTGTCGCGCGGCAAGTCGCATCCGCTCAACTGGCACTGGCTGATGGAGGCCGACGGCAGCCAGCGATTGCTGCCGCAATTGTCGAATAGCCAGCGCCTGCTGCGCATCGACAGCCTGTGGTATCTGGATGCCGAGCGCGCCACGCTGGGCCTGCTCGATGCGGCCGCGGAAGAAACCCGTTGGCTGGAACTGCCGCCGCTCAAGCATGAACACGGCAAGCACTTGCGCAGTCGTCTGCCGAATAGCCGGCTGGCCACGCGCGTGCCGCTGCCGCAGGTGTTTGGCGAACTGCGCCGCTCGCAGCTGGCGCCCAAGCCGGTGCTGACCTTGCATGCACTGACACGCCACGCGCGGCTGGCCGCCGGCACGCCGCCGTTGGGTTATGCGCGACTGGCGTTCGACTACGCTGGCGAGCGGCTGCCCGGTCGCGGCGGCGAGCCGCTGGTGCGGCGCGTGCGTAACGGTCAGCTGGTCGAGATCACCCGCCGACGCGCCGACGAACTGTCCGCGATGGAGCAGCTTGAACATGCCGGACTCACCCCCGGCGTGGACACCGAAGGCCTGCCGTGGGACGTGGCCGATACCTTGCCCGACGACGCATGGCTGTTCCCCGGCACCGGTTACGCTGGCGCGCTGGAGGTCAACACGCCGGCACGTTGGCTGGCTTTGCGACCCAAGCTCGAGCAGGAAAACTTCCAGGTCGAATACGCGCCGAGTTTCCCGTTCGAGGTGCTGGAAGGTCCGGTGCGCTGGTATGGCCACGCGGTGGAAGACACCGACGATCACGCCTTCGATCTGGAAATCGGCATCGAGCTGGATGGCCAGCGGCACAACCTGTTGCCTGCCGTGGCGCAGGCGTTGACCGAAAACCAGCTGAGCTTGCGCCCTGCGCCTAACGAGCCGGACGATGCGGTCTGGTACGCGCCAGTCGACGCACGCCGGCGCGTTCCGGTGCGTCTGAAAGAGTTGCGCGGCCTGCTGGCACCGCTGGCCGAATACCTCGAAAAGCCGCGCAAGAAACTTCACTTGCCGCGTGTGCAGGCGGGGCGGCTGGAAGAGCTTGTCGAAGCCATGCCCGGCGGCAGCGCACTGGAGGCCTCCGAGTCGCTGCGCGGGTTCGCTGCGCGCCTGCGCCATGCCGCCGACCGTGCCAGCGACGTTGTCCCTGATGGCCTCTCGGTCGAGCTGCGACCGTATCAGCGCGAAGGTCTGCGCTGGTTGAACGCGCTGGCCGAGGCCGGCGTCGGCGGTGTGCTGGCTGATGACATGGGTCTGGGCAAGACGCTGCAATTGATCACGCATCTGCTGTCGCTGAAGCAGGGCGGTGTATTGAGCCAGCCAGCGCTGATCGTGGTGCCGACCAGTCTGATCCCGAACTGGCAATCGGAGATCGCCCGTTTCGCACCGATGTTGGAAGTGCTGACCCTGCATGGGCCGCAACGTGCCGAGGAATTCGCCCAGCTCGGCTCGCAGGACATCGTGCTGACCAGCTATGCGCTGCTGCCGCGCGACGTGATTCCGCTGCGCAAACAGCCGTTCGCACTGATTGTGCTGGATGAGGCGCAGCAGGTAAAAAATCCGCGCACGCAGGCGCGTCGCGCGCTGCTCAGTCTGCGCACATCTCGCTATGTTTGCCTCACCGGCACGCCGTTGGAGAATCATCTCGGCGAGTTGTGGTCGCAAGTTGATCTGGCCGTGCCCGGCCTGCTCGGTGACGAGAGTGCGTTTCGCCGTTTCTACCGCGTGCCGATCGAAAAGCAGCATGACGAGGAATGCCAGCAGCGGCTGAACCTGCGACTCGCGCCTTTCATTCTTCGCCGCACCAAGGCGCAGGTCGCGCAGGAGTTGCCGCCGAAAACCGAGATCACCCGCCGGGTGGTGCTGGAAGGCCGCCAGCGGGATCTCTACGAAGGCCTGCGGCTGTCACTGGCCGAAGAGCTGCGCGAGGTCATCGCCCAGCGCGGCATCGCGCACTCGGGCATCGTGGTGCTGGATGCGCTGCTCAAGCTGCGCCAAGTCTGCTGCGATCCGCGTCTGGTGAAACTCGAAGTGGCGCGCGGCGTGCACGAGTCGGCCAAATTCGAAATGCTGATGGAAATGCTGCCCGCGCTGCTCGACGAAGGCCGCAAGGTGCTGCTGTTCTCGCAGTTCACCGGCATGCTGAAACTCATCGCCGCCGAACTCGATCGCCGACGCATCCGCTACGTCACGCTCACCGGCGAAACGCGCGATCGCGCCGAGCCGGTGCAGCGCTTCCAGAACGGCGAGGTGCCGTTGTTCCTGTTGTCACTGAAGGCCGGTGGCGTTGGCCTCAACCTCACTGCTGCCGATACCGTGATCCATTACGATCCGTGGTGGAACCCGGCGGCCGAAGCGCAGGCCAGTGACCGCGCCCATCGCATCGGCCAGGACAAACCGGTTTTCGTGTTCCGCCTGATCACCAGCGGCACCGTCGAAGAGCGCATCGAAGAACTGAAAGCGCGCAAGGCCGAACTCGCCGCCGCGGTGCTGGAAGGTGGCGGCAGCCGCGAGAAGCTCAGCTTCGATCAGGGCGATCTGGATGCGCTGCTGGCACCGGGTTAGCTTCTGATTTTCTGAGCGCAGCCGTTTGATCAATTGATCAAACGGAATCAATCGCGCGAAGCGATCTCGTCGATATTGCGCAGCATGTCGGCGGGGTCTTCGTAGACGCGGAACGCGCCGGCCTGTTGCAGTTCGGCAACGCCGTAGCCGCCGGAGAGCAGGCCGACGCCCAGTGCGCGGGCACGCTGGGCCGCGAGCATGTCCCAGACACTGTCGCCGATCACCAGCGCGTTGCGGATGTCCACGCCAAGCCGAGCGGCGGCGGCGATGAACAAGTCGGGGTCGGGTTTCGCGTGGCGTACCTGATCGCGCGTGACCACCGGAATCTTCGATGGATCGACGCCCAGCGCCGTCAGATTGTGACGCGCGGTTTCCATGCGTCCGCTGGTGGCAATCGCCCAAGGAAATTTATTTGCCGTAAGAAAATCCAGCAACTCGCGTGCACCAGGCAGTGGCCGCACCGCATCAGCCGCGGCGAGACGTCCGTAGGCGGCGGCGTGGTTGTGACGCAGGCGCAGCAGCGTCTCTTCGCTCATGGCGATGCCGGTCTCGCGCAGCAGCATGTTGAGAAACAGGCCGCCGCTCATGCCGATGCGGCGGTGGATGCGCCACACCGAAATCGGCACGCCTTCGGCATCCAGCGACTCCTTCCAAGCCAGCACATGCTGATAGACGCTATCGACGAGGGTGCCGTCGAGATCGAACAGGAAGGCGGTTTTATCGAGCGACATGGCTACTCCGGCGACGCTGAAAATCACTCGTTGATTATGTCAGGCCGGATGTGACGAGCGTGCCGAGGATCGCGACGGCTACAACACGCCGCGAGCACGGAGAAATCCTAGTCGTGACGATTCAGCAGCGAGCCGCCCGACTCCACGATGGCCAATGCCGCCGCGCCGACAAGGCCCGGCTCGGGATTCATGATCGCCTGCGTCGGCACCTGTTCCATCGTGTCGCGGAAACGGCCCTTGGCCTCGAAGCGCTCACGGAAGCGACCACGCTCCATCCACGGCAGCAGGATCGGCACCAGGCCGCCGGTGAGGTATACGCCGTCCCAAGCACCCAGCGTCAGCACCAGATCGCCGGCGACGCTGCCGAAGATGCCGGCAAACGTTTCCACCACCTGCACGCACAGCGGATCGCTGTTGTCGTTGGCGCGTGCGCTGATGTCTTCGGGCTTCAGTGGCTCGGGTATCTTGCCGGCGATTTCGCACAGTACGTCGTAAAGATTGACCAGGCCGTTGCCGCAGATCAGCCGTTCATTGGAGACGCGGCCATAGCGCTGGTTCAGGCGCTTGAGAATCTCGATGTCCTCGGGGCTGTGCGCGGCAAAACCGGCGTGGCCGCCTTCGGTCTGCAATACGCTGCACTTGCCCTGGCGAATCAGCAGTCCGCCGACGCCAAGTCCGGTGCCGGGGCCAACGATCACGAACGTCTGCTCGTCTTGCGTGCCCGGTTTGGGCAGCGGTAGTGCGCCCACCGGCACGAGGTCCTTCGGTTGCAGCAGCATCACGGCCATGCTTTGCGCGGCAAAATCGTTGACCAGATGCACCGACTCCATCGCCAGCTCGGCCTGCAGTTTTGGCGCTGAGATGGCCCACGGATTATTGGTGATCTGCACCGTCTCGCCGTCGCTGATGCGACCTGCCGCGGCGATCAGAGCGCGTTTGGCCTGCAGTCCGGTGTCGGTGAAATATTGCCGAATCGCGTCGGCCAGCGAAGCGAAGTGGTTGACGTGGTAACGCCGTACTGAATCCATCTGCAGCGGCGTAACCGCGTTCGGGTCGGATAGCGCAAATCGCACATTGGTGCCGCCGAGGTCGGCGAGCAGGGTCGGGGCAGAAACACGCATCAGAACTCCGTTCGGTACAGCGGGAAACGCCAAGCCTGCCGGGAATGCTCGCCATCGTCCAGCATTGCGGTAATTCGCGCCGTGTGCGAGGTGGCGTTTAACGGTTACGCCGCCCCGCAGATTCTCCTATTTATGCCCACCCGCGGCGCTCGTCGCCTTGTGCTTGCCGTGGTGCGGTGGCGTCGATGCGGTGCCACCCGCGGCGCGGCGCAGGGCCGCCAGCAGGGCCTCGCCGTTCGGGCTGCCCAGCCCGGTGCAGGCGTCCCAGCCGACGCCCGCCTGGAAGTCGCCATTATTGCCCTCCGTGATATCGCGGAAAGCGGCGCTGCCGATCTGATACAGCACGGCATGGCCGTCGCCCAGCGTTCTGCCGAGCGACTGGTTTATCCGTGCCACCAGCGCAGCCCACAGCGGTGCGACGGCGCTGGTACCGCCGTAGACGTCATCCTTGCCGTCCACACGTACCTGGTAGCCGGTCAGCGGATCGGCATCGCCCGAGACATCCGGTACGCCGCGCCCCTTGAAGCTGGCTGCGCCCACAGGCACCTTGGCCGACGCCTGCCAGGCAGGCAGGGCATACACCGCGCTGACCCCGCCACCGGTCGCGCCGTTGCCGGTCGCTGTCTCGTTCCACACGACTTCACTACTGATTGTGCTGCTGTTCGCGGTGAGTTTGGTACCACCGCAGGCCAGCGCGCTCGGACTGGATGAAGGGAAGTCCACATGAGGCTTGCCGTCGCTCTCGCCATCGGTGAAGCCGGCGTCGCCAGCGGCCACGGTGACGGTAATGCCGAGCGCAACGGCGTCCTGCAGTGCCGACTCCAGTGCATCGCGACCTTGCGGCGCCCAGCTGTCCTCCGGGCCACCCCAGCTGATCGACATCACCGTGGGTTTGTTGGTGGTGTCATGCGCGGCCTGCGCAATGGCATTGTAAAAACCCTGATCCGTATTGGTGGTGAAGTACACGATCAGCTTCGCGCCAGGCGCCAATGCGCCAGCGATTTCGATATCCAGCATGACTTCGCCATCGGCATCGCCACCCGGCGTATTGCTGCCACCGTCGACCGACACGCTGGTCACTGTCGGCCCCTTGATGCCCAGTCCGGCGAAATACGTGTCGAGGTCCGCCTGTAGGTAGCCGCCGCCCAGCTCGATAATCGCGATGGTCTGTCCGGTGCCATCCGTACCCGCGGGAAACTGGTACAGCTCACCCAGCTGCAACGGGGTGAAGCTGTTGATGGGCTGGGTGAGCGGTTTGCGAAAATGCGCGGTGGCGACCGGCCGCTTGTCCAGGCCGAGTACCGCGATGATCGCGGGGTCCGGCAGTTTGGGCTCCTGCGCACAGCCGATGAAGTGGGCACCGCCGGCGCCCATCGCGTATTGCCCCAACTCCACGCCAAAGGCATCCTTCATGCTCTGTACCGAGCCGCTCAGGTGCAGCGTGCGGCGATCCATGTGGCAATCCAGTTCGCGCATGCCGTGTTTTCGACTGAAGGCGCGCACCCGCTCGACATCCGACGGATCGGCGCCGTGATGCTCGGCATAGTCCGTACGCGCCATCGTGGCCTGTGGCCACGCTACCGTCGGCGGCGCGTTGCGATGCCGAAACACCAGCGTGACGTCGACGGTAGCGTTCGGATCGTGCGGCCCGATGTAGTGGACGCTGGCTGGCAGGCTGGTGCGGGCGGAAGTGTTCATGGACTTACCTCGTAGCAATTGCTGGTCAATGGATGGATGCGTCGAGCATGCGCAAGACTGCGCTCATGCGGCGAGATGCACGACACGTTCGTGATCCGACGTTCAGCGCGGGGTGAGGTCTGTGCACGGCGCGTGTGCAGCGGCATCGGCATGCGGCTAGCGGTCGCGGAGGCCCCACGCGACGATCTGGCATAAAATGACTCTCGTATTCAAAAGTCAGGATCTGCGATGAGCTTTCCCGCCATCCGCATGCGTCGCATGCGCCACGACGCTTTCTCCCGTGCGCTGATGCGTGAGCACACCTTGCATACCAGTGACCTGATCATGGTCGCCTTCGTGATCGAGGGCGAAAATCGCCGCGTGGCCGTGCCGTCGATGCCGGGCGTCGAGCGATTGTCGATCGACCTGCTGCTGGAGCTGGCCGGCGAGTGCGTGCGGCTCGGCATTCCTGCACTGGCGTTGTTTCCCATCACCGATGCGCCGAAAACCGAAGACGCGGCCGAAGCGTGGAACCCGGATGGCCTGATGCAGCGCGCTACCCGCGCGCTGAAGACGAAATATCCCGAGCTCGGTCTGATCGGCGACGTGGCGCTCGACCCGTACACCGCGCACGGACAGGACGGTCTGATCGACGAACACGGCTATGTGGTCAACGAGGCCACCGTCGAAGCGCTGATCAAGATGTCACTGGCTCAGGCCGAAGCCGGGATGGATTTCGTCGCGCCGTCGGACATGATGGACGGCCGCATCGGCGCCATCCGCGATGCGCTGGAAGAGGCCGGCCATATCCATACGCGCATCCTCGCCTATTCGGCGAAATATGCCTCGGCGTTTTATGGCCCATTCCGCGACGCCGTTGGCTCATCGGCCAACCTCGGCAAGGGCAACAAGCACACCTATCAGATGGATGTCGCCAACAGCGACGAGGCCTTGCGCGAAGTCGAACTGGATATCCAGGAAGGCGCCGACGCCGTGATGGTCAAGCCCGGCCTGCCGTATCTCGACATCGTGCGCCGCGTAAAAGACACGTTTGGCGTGCCGACGTTCGTCTATCAGGTCAGCGGCGAGTACGCGATGCTGAAAGCTGCCTCGCAGAATGGGTGGCTGGATGAGAAAGCTGTGGTGCTGGAGTCGCTTACCGCGATGAAGCGGGCGGGGGCGGATGCGATCCTTACTTATTTTGCGATGGATGCGGCGCGGTGGTTGCGCGGGGAGTAAGGCTTAACCTATTTCGTAATGGCCGACACACTTAGCGAACACTGGTGGACAGAGTAGTCGGTACCGAAAAGATTGAGGTCGCGGTCCATACCCTGTCGGCGATTTTGTATCT
The DNA here is from genome assembly GCF_014207165.1 of Rhodanobacter sp. MP1X3. Taxonomy (NCBI): domain Bacteria; kingdom Pseudomonadati; phylum Pseudomonadota; class Gammaproteobacteria; order Lysobacterales; family Rhodanobacteraceae; genus Rhodanobacter; species Rhodanobacter sp. MP1X3. The sequence continues at coordinate 640,930 of NZ_JACHCO010000001.1, forward strand.
GGGAAACGACAGTGCGATAAGAAGGAAGATATGACCAAGAGAAAGAAGCTGACCTTCTGGGGAGCCGATGAAAACGATGACAGTCTTCCGCGCAGTGTCATGGATGGTCGTAAGACAGTCACAGCCGACACGGTCGCGGATTACTACAAACCGTATGGCGAATACGGCGACGGCAGTTATGCACCTGGCGACGTCATTGAAGTTTATGATTTGAAGCACCGGCTTCGCTGCATCATCAAGGCAACTAAGGTCTACACAATCGAGTTCGGCAACATTCCGGAAGAAGTCTGGCGCGGAGAAACGTTTTCCAGCGCGGAGGAATTTCGGGAGTGTCATATTCGTTGCCTACCGCATTTGGATCTGCATGACCGCTTCGAGCTGGTGACACTGCATTTTGAACTGGTCGAGGTAATTGCGCGGGAAGTCGTCAACTGAATGTTTCTAGCGTGACATCGGGTGTAGGTTCAGCGCGTAGGTTGGGTTGAGCTCGCGACCGTGGAGGCAGGATGCCGAAACGAACATTCGCGTAGCGAATGGCCCGAAGGGCGGCTCGCTGAGGCGAGTCGTCAACCCAACGTGTTCGGAGCCTGATGTTGGGCATCGCTTCGCTCAGCCCAACCTACGCGGATACGGTTGGTTGAAATCGCTCAGCACCAACGAAGCGCTATACCGCAACGGACCGGCACGCTGGGCGTGACGAAACAAACCCCGCGCCGCGCGATACCATGCGCAGCCGGAATCGATATTGCGTGAGTCGCGCATCCGCCTCAAATGCGCACGAACGCCAGATTCGCTCTGCCTTCATCTCGCGATCCACCACTCGAGTTTGCTTGCCATGACACCCACGCGTCTTGAAATCGCCCGGCCCGATGACTGGCATCTGCATCTTCGTGATGGCGATGCGTTGGCCTCAGTGATTGCCCACACTGCGCAGCGATTTGCTCGCGCCATTGTGATGCCCAACCTGAAGCCGCCGGTGACGACGGTCGCCCTCGCCGAGGACTATCGTCGACGGATTCTGGCAAGCCTGCCTGCGGGCTTGTCCTTCGAGCCGCTAATGACGCTGTACCTCACGGAGAGCACGCCGGTAGAAGAGATCCGCCGGGCCAAGGACAGCGATAGCGTCTTTGCGGTCAAGTATTACCCGGCGGGTGCCACCACCAATTCGCAGTCCGGTGTGCGCGAGCTGTCGCGCGTGTATCCCGTGCTCGAAGCGATGGAGCGGCACGAGCTGCCTTTGCTGCTGCATGGCGAGGTCACCGATCCGGACATCGACATCTTCGATCGCGAACGGGTTTTTATCGAGCGCCATCTGCTGCCGCTGCAGGCCAGGTTTCCGGCGCTGCGCATGGTGCTCGAACACATCACGACCCGCGACGCGGTCGATTTCGTCCGAGGGGCCCCGGCGAATGTGGCGGCCACGATCACCGCGCATCATCTGCTGCTGAATCGGAACGCACTGTTCGAAGGCGGCATCCGCCCACACAACTACTGCGCGCCGATCCTCAAGCGGGAGACGCATCGCGCAGCCCTGCTGCAGGCGGCGACCAGCGGTGACACGCATTTTTTTCTCGGCACCGACAGCGCGCCGCATCCGCGTGAAGCGAAAGAGTCGGACTGCGGGTGCGCTGGACTCTATACGGCCCATGCAGCCCTGGAGCTCTATGCCGAAGCGTTCGAGCAGGCCGGGCAGCTGGATCGGCTCGAAGCCTTTGCCAGCTTCCATGGCCCGGACTTCTACCGTTTACCGCGCAACCAGGATTGCATCGCGCTCGAACGCAAGTCGTGGATCGTGCCGGACGAATATCCCCTGGCTGGATCCACCTGCAAGCCCATGCGCGCTGGCGAGTCTGTGGCGTGGTCGCTGGTGGAGTCGCTGCCTTCCTGATCGGACTGATGCGGAGTCCTTCCGCGCATGGATGGGAAGGTGCACATTCCTTTTAGATCATTGCTGCAGCGCTTAGGTTGGAAACCCAGCCTACCTTTCTAGCAGATGAGTCCGGTGCTCAGCGCGTAAACGGCGTCCTGCAAGCCGAGATCGCATGCTTCGCGAACCGTTGTCTTTGCGGTGCAGTCCCAAGTGGAAACGGGTACCCGTTGGCTGGGTTGCCAGTAGGTTCGCCCAGCGAAGAGAAATAACCTGGGAAGTTGTGGATAGTGACGGGTAAGCAGCACCAGCGTTTTCGACTTTTCATCCACGGATTGCTGTGGAATCGGTGCGTTATCGGTGTAACCGCCATCGATGGCACGACTTTTTCCGATGGTGCGCGATGACATGATGGGTGGCGCGGATGCCGCGGCAATCAGCAGGCTCTGGGCTTCTTCAACGCCTGCGCACTCGTTCAACACGACGAAGTCCTGGCGAAGCCCAAACATCTTCGGCAGGCGTGGATGAATGCTGTTCCACAAATATTTGTCGACGAGGTAGGCCAGCGTACCCGCGGCGATCGATCCACCCATGCCCAGTAATTTCGCAGGGCGGGTCAGGGCTACGGTCAGTCGCGACGATGAGTCGCGTATGGCATCAAATGTTGTTGTGTTGATGAAAGCCTCCAGCCATGCAGGGTAGACATGCTGGTGAGCGAACTTCAGCTTGAGCGATGACAATCCGGACCAGCTGAAGATTCGCGCATTCTCTGCGTAAAGTCGCAGACAGGTAGCGAGTGCGACATCGGAAGAGCCGGTCAGGAATGAGGCGGCGACGGCAGCACCGGCACTCGTTCCGATCAATTGCGTGGGAAGGCGCATGCCACGCTCCATCAAATGGCGCAGCGCGCCCGCTTGCCACCAGCAGCGGTTGCCGCCGCCGGCGAAAACCAGCGTTTGAACATCAGCAAAGGCGTAGCGCTGGACCTCTTCAACCTTGGGCATATCTGTTCCTTGAGGGCATCAACAAGTGCGGATGCATTGACGCGTGCAGATAATGACGACGTTGGTGTTTGGGTTTTTGACAACAGCGATTTCCAATCGCCGTCGTACTTGGGTCAGCGCGTAGTCAACCGCGGCGTACTGTTGGGCATCACTTCGCTCAGCCCAACCTACGTTGATTTGTGCCGCTGCTTTGGCTCAGTAAGCAAATTCGCGGAACACCGGATCGACGCTGCCGTTCCACGGACCGTGGAAGAGCTCCAGCTTGCGTTCGGCGGGGGTCTGGTTGGACTGCACGATTTCGATCATCGGTTCGAGGAAGATGCTTTCGTCGGCACCGTGCTGATTGAGCTTGGCACGGCGCTTGAGGCCGTGACTGGCGATCTTCAGGGCTTCTTCGGACAGGTCGCGCACGGTGCCGTTGCGGAACGGTAGTTTCAGTCCGTGCTTGGGCACGCCATCGCGTAACGCATGGCGTTCTTCCCGAGTGAAATCCTTGACCAGATCCCACGCGGCATCCAGCGCCTCGTCGTCATACAGCAGCCCGACCCACAGCGCGGGCAGGGCGCACAGCCGGTTCCACGGGCCGCCGTCGGCGCCGCGCATTTCCAGATACTGCTTGAGGCGCACTTCGGGGAACGCGGTGGTGAGGTGGTCGGCGAAGTCCTTCATGCTGGCCTTGGTGCCGGGCAGCTGTGTGAGTTCACCCACCATGAATTTCTTGAAATCCTGTCCGGCCAGGTCGATGTACTTGCCATTCTGAAAGCTGAAATACATCGGCACGTCGAGGATGTAGTCGACGTAGCGCTCGTAACCGAAACTGTCGTCGAAGACGAAATCAAGCATGCCCGTCCGATCCTTGTCGGTATCGGTCCAGATGTGCGAGCGATACGAAAGATAGCCGTTTGGACGTCCTTCCGTGAATGGTGAATCGGCAAACAGCGCGGTGGCGATCGGCTGCAGTGCCAGGCTCACACGGAATTTCTTGATCATGTCCGCCTGGCTGGAGAAATCCAGGTTCACCTGCACCGTGCAGGTGCGCGTCATCATGTCGAGGCCGAGCGAACCGACCTTGGGCATGTATTCGCGCATGATCTTGTAGCGGCCTTTCGGCATCCACGGCATTTCGTCGCGCTTCCACTTGGGCTGAAAGCCCATGCCAAGAAAGCCCAGGCCCATGCCATCGGCAATCGAACGCACTTCTTCGAGATGCGTGTTCACCTCGGTGCAGGTCTGGTGGATGGTTTCCAGCGGCGCGCCGGACAGCTCCAACTGGCCGGCCGGCTCCAGCGTGATCGAGGCCGCATCCCTTGAAAGAGCGACCGGGTTCTCACCCTCACGCGTTACATCCCAGCCGTAGCGGGTGGCGATGGTTTCCAGCAGATGCTTGATGCCGCGTTCGCCCTCGAAGGTCGGTGCGCGCAGGTCGTCGGTGCGGAAGCCGAACTTCTCGTGCTCGGTGCCGATGCGCCATGCCTCACGCGGCTTCTCGCCGGCGGCAAGGTAATCGGTCAGTTGCTGGCGATCCCGGATCGGGGTGCTCTTGACGGCACTGGGTATGGACACGGGCAAAGCCTCACTGGATGTGCGGGGAACTATGGGGGTGTCGCGTGACAACGAAAAGGGGGCGCGGACAAATAATTGCACGGGACGGTACAGATGGCACCGCCGTTTGATTTGCAACGCGCTAATCAGCCTGCATGGCGGAAGTCATCGATGGCTTTTTCAGTGGACTGGGTCGAATGCTGGGCAAGTCAATCGGGCAATCACATTGTCGGGAAGCTTTCCTCGGCGTCCCCGCTCAGCGATTGTGGAGGAGTGGTTTATTTTTTGCTCCAGCTGGCGCCTGTGGATCACGCGGTCCTCCGCACAGGCATCGGCGCCGTGATCGAGCAGTCGCTGCACGCTGGCTGTATTCCCCAGAGATACAGCCACTTCCAGCGCGTTCATTCCGTTTGCGAACGGATTCGCGTCAACATTGGCATGGTGTTGTAGCAGCACATCGAGCGTCGCCACGTCATTGCATCTGGCCGCGATAATCAACGCTGTGCCGTCGGAGCCGGCTTTGACTGGGAACCACAGCACGGCCGCTTCCTCAAAATCCGTGATGGGTTTGGGATTCGTCTGCCAATTCGGATCCTTCTTGATATCGTCGATGGCTTGATCGTGGAAGCTTTGTTTGAGGTTGGGCATCCATCCGCTGCCATCCACTGCAGCGCCGTCGTCCAGCAGGGCACCTACGATCGTGGGATTGTTGGCATAGGCTGCGATGATGAGGGCTGATTGCCGCCAGCGCACAGCATCAGCCGTTGGCATTGCGCTCAGTTGTTGACGCACCTGCGGCAGCTTGCCGTCGATCACATTCACCATCAGCGTGTTGACCGCGGGTGGTACGTCGAAGGCGCCTTGCGGTGCAAGTTTGCGCATCAGGACGGTTTGATTTTGGCAAACCAGTGGTGGCTGGAAGGGATGACTGTCATTGGCGATGGCTTGCCTGGCAAGCGACAACCCCAATGCAAGGAATGCGATACGCGAAAGCATTAGATGTTTCCTCCCTGAAGCGCTTGTCGATTCCAGCCGAAGCAGGGTGGTTCCGCAAGTGCGTACAAACAAAAAGGCCGGCATGTGCCGGCCTTTCTTGATGACGCATGAAGCAGGTCAGCGCTTCATCGAATTGAAGAACTCGTCGTTGGACTTGGTGTTCTTCATCTTGTCGAGCATGAACTCGATGGCGCTGAGTTCGTCCATCGGATGCAGCAGCTTGCGCAGGATCCAGATCTTCGCGAGCAGGTCCGGGTCGATCAGCAGGTCCTCGCGGCGGGTGCCGGAGCGGTTGATGTCGATGGCCGGGTAGACGCGCTTCTCGGAAATGCGGCGGCTCAGGTGCACTTCCATGTTGCCGGTGCCCTTGAACTCCTCGTAGATCACCTCGTCCATCTTGCTGCCGGTTTCGGTCAGCGCGGTGGCGATGATGGTGAGGCTGCCGCCTTCCTCGACGTTACGCGCGGCGCCGAAGAACCGCTTGGGCCGCTGCAGAGCGTTGGCGTCGACACCACCGGTGAGCACCTTGCCGGAGCTGGGGATCACGGTGTTGTAGGCGCGCGCCAGGCGGGTGATCGAGTCGAGCAGGATGATCACGTCCTTCTTGTGCTCGACCAGGCGCTTGGCCCGCTCGATCACCATCTCGGCGACCTGTACGTGGCGCACGGCCGGTTCGTCGAAGGTCGAGCTGATGACTTCGGCGCGCACCGTACGGGCGATCTCGGTGACTTCTTCCGGACGCTCGTCGATCAACAACATGATCAGATGCGCTTCGGGATGGTTGTACTGGATGGCCTGCGCGATGTTCTGCAGCATCATCGTTTTACCGGACTTCGGCTGCGACACGATCAGGCCGCGCTGGCCCTTGCCGATCGGCGCGATCAGATCGAGCACGCGGCCGGTGATGTCTTCGCTGGAGCCGTTGCCGCGCTCGAGCTTGAACGCCTTGCGCGGAAACAGCGGCGTCAGGTTCTCGAACAACATCTTGTTCTTCGACGCTTCCGGCGGATCGCCGTTGATGTCGTCGACGCGCAGCATGGCGAAGTAGCGCTCGCCTTCCTTCGGATGGCGCACGCGGCCGGTGATGTAGTCGCCGGTACGCAGGTTGAAGCGGCGGATCTGGCTCGGCGACACGTAGATGTCGTCCGGACCGGCCAGGTAGGACTCATCGGCCGAGCGCAGGAAGCCGAAGCCGTCCTGCAGGATTTCCAGCACGCCTTCGGCCCAGATGCCGCCGCCGGAGCGGGCATGCGCCTTGAGCACGTTGAAGATCACGTCCTGCTTGCGCGCGCGGGCCACGCCTTCGTAGACGCCCAGCGACTCGGCGAATTCCAGCAACTGGATCGCGTTCTTGCGCTTCAGCTCGGTGAGGTTGATGACGCGGTCATTGCTGCCCGGATCGGCGTTGTCGTCATCCACCGGCAGCCCGTTCGGGTTCGGCCGCGGATGGTTGCCCTGTGGACGCTGCGAACCCTGCTGCGGATTGCGCTCGTTGCGACGGCGGCGGCCGCGGGTGTCGCGATCGCGCGGGTTGTTGGGGTTGTTCGGATTATTGCCCTGGTTCGGGTTGTGCCCCGAATTCTGGCCTCCGTTCGAGCCCGTATTCGGGTTTTGCCCCTGACCGCCATTCGGCTGGCCTTGGTTCGATGGCGGCGGGTTCGACGAAGGCTGGGTGGACGACGGCTGATTCGAAGAGGGCTGCTGTGGCGAGCCCTGATTCGACGAACCCTGGTTGGCGTTGTACGGCTGCGCCTGATTGCCGTCCCGGGGAATGGCGTTCTGGCTTGGAGACTGCGCTGTATTCCCCGGCTGGGCGGAATCGTGGCCGTTGCCGTTTTGGGCGCTCGAAGGCTCGCGTGGTTCATGCGATACGCGAGGCGGTGGAGCCTGGTTGTAAGACGATGTCGCAGGCGCCGTGCTTGCCGGAGCGGAGGTTGCCGCAGGTGGCGCGGAACGTTCTGCCGCCGGTTGTGGGGCTGGTGCAGCGTGCGGCGTAGCCGATTTTTCAGCGGCGGCGGCGGCTTTCTTGGCGTTGGCCGCGGCCATTTCGGCCGCCGTGCGGCGCGGTGCGCGCTGCCGTGGCTCGGGCTTGCCTTCGGCTGCAGGCTTGGTATCGGCGCTTTTGGCGTCGTTGGCGTTTTTATTTTCGTTATCAGACACGGGCTATCCTCGCGGGGCGCCGTTGAACTACAGGAGGGGTGTTTGTGCGTCGCGCAGAAGGCGCTCGGGGACAGGACTGTCCCGACGGACTGACTGAATCTAGCACCCGTCAGGTGCCGGCGTAAAGCCTCATGCGCCTGCCTGACCCAGTCAGACAGGCGCGGTAAAGCAGATTTGCAGCGACTGGATCAGATCGCCTTGTCGATCATCTGGGTCAGCTGCCCCTTGCTGACGGCACCGATCTGGGTGGCTTCGACCTTGCCGTTCTTGAACACCATCAGGGTCGGGATGCCGCGCACGCCATAGGTTCGCGGGGTCTGCTGGTTCTGGTCGATATTGACCTTGACTACCCGCAGCTTGCCTTCGTACTGCTTGGCCAGCTCGTCCAGCATCGGCGCGATGGCCTTGCATGGGCCGCACCATTCCGCCCAGAAATCGAGCAATACGGGCGTATCGGATTTGAGCACCTGCTGTTCGAAGGCGTCGTCAGTTACATGGGTAATCAGGTCGCTCACGGGAATCTCCGAGGCTGGGGCGCGAAAAATCGCAAGAGGAATTAAATGGGGTGGCGGGCGGATAAATGCAAGGAGTGACGGCTGCAGGCTTTCATCAGCTACACTCACGTGCCCATGAAGCTAGAGTTGGGGCTGAAACAGAAGCATCGCCGAACGGGCAGGGCTTCATTCCAGCGCAACTCCGGGCACGATTCAAGGGCGGCCTTGCAAGCCGTCCGTCGGACCGCCGTCAAACCCGGCGTCGCCAGCCGCGGCGCGACCTTGCCGACTATCCGACAGTGAACCACCGCTTCGCTGCGCCTCGCGCACCCGTCCTGCACCGCCATCCGCCGATATCCGGCGATTGAAGCGGGTGCAGCGCATCACGTCGCCAAAACGGCAAGCTGCCGTTACGGCCAAGGCCCTTATTCCTCTTATGTCACAGACCGTACTCACCGATACTTTTTTCACCAACTTCGATCTTCATCCGCTGCTGCAGCAGGGTCTCGATGACAGCGGCTTCACCCGCTGCACGCCGATCCAGGAAATGACCCTGCCGCTGGCCCTGTCCGGGCGCGACGTCGCTGGCCAGGCGCAGACCGGCACCGGCAAGACCTGTGCCTTCCTGGTCGCGCTGATGAATCGCCTGCTGACCACCCCGGCCGTGGCCGAGCGCAAGGACAGCGACCCGCGCGCGCTGGTGATCGCGCCGACCCGCGAGCTGGCCATCCAGATCGACAAGGACGCCAAGGCGATCGGCCGCCATACCGGCCTGCGCACCGCGCTGATCTACGGCGGCGTCGATTACGACAAGCAGCGCCAGCAGCTGAAGGATGGCTGCGACATCATCATCGCCACGCCCGGCCGCCTGCTCGATTATCACAAGCAAAGCGTGTTCGGCCTCAACGGCGTCGAAGTGATGGTGATCGACGAAGCCGACCGCATGTTCGATCTGGGCTTCATTGCCGATGTGCGCTTCATCTTCCGCCGTCTGCCGGCGCGCGAGCAGCGCCAGGTGCTGCTGTTCTCCGCCACGCTCAGCCACCGTGTGCTGGAACTGGCCTACGAGCACATGCACAACGCCGAAAAGCTGGTGGTGGAAAGCGACAACGTCACCGCCGACAAGGTGCGTCAGCTGGTCTACTTCCCGGCCAAAGAAGAGAAGATGCCGTTACTGCTGAACCTGCTCGAGCGCACCGCCGCCGAGCGCAGCATCATTTTCGTCAACACCAAGGCCGCCGCCGAACGCATCACCGACCGCGTGAAGCGGCAGGGTTACCGCGCCGGCGCGATCTCCGGCGATGTGCCGCAGCTGAAGCGGCAGAAATTGCTGCAGCGTTTCCAGGACGGTCAGCTGGATATCCTGGTGGCCACCGACGTCGCCGCGCGCGGCCTGCACATCCCCGCCGTCAGCCACGTTTTCAACTACGACCTGCCACACGATGCCGAAGATTACGTGCACCGTATCGGCCGCACCGCTCGCCTGGGTGCCGAGGGCGATGCGATCAGCTTCGCCTGCGACCTCTACGCGATGTCGCTGCCGGATATCGAAACCTATATCGGCCAGAGCATCCCGGTCGCCAGCATGGATGCTGACCTGCTGATCATGCCCAAGCCCAAGGCGATGGATGCCGAGTTTGCCGCCAATGCCGCGGCCGACAGCGCCGAGTTCGGCGACGTGGTGCCACCGCGTCCTGGCGAGGCGCCGCGTCGTTCGCGGTCATCTGGCGGCGGTAGTCGTGATGGTGGCCGCAGCGGCGGCGGTTCGCGCTCGTCCTCTTCGTCGTCGCGTCCGCCACGCGAGCGCAAGCCCGAAGTTGCTGTGGCGCCGATTGAAGTTGCCGTCCACGCCACTGAAGGCGTGGTCGTGCCGGCCTCAACAGCATCGGCCAATCCGGCGGCTGCCGGCAGCGAGACCCGCAAGCCGCGTCGTCGCCGTGGCGGCCGTAACCGTCGCCGGGAGGGTGGTGCGGAGACTGTCGAGACGAATGGCCAAAGCAACGGCCAGGCGCCCGCCGTCGCGAAGGAAGGCAACCGCGCACCGCGCGGTGAACGTCGCCCGCCACGCGAACGCAACGGCACGGAAAGTTCTACCGGCAGCAACCGCCCGTCGCGTCAGGTTGCGGTGACTTCGGGCAAGTCGAGCAGCGATATGGCAAGCCCGAAAAAGCCCGGCCTGTTCAGTCGGCTGACCCGGTTGTTTACCGGCCGCTGAGTCTCGGAGCGTGGACCGGCTCGGCGTTGCCGCGGCTGAAGCCGCGGCGACTGCGGTATATCCGAGCCAGCTATTGGATGCCCGCTTCCCTTATCCTTGCCGTCGATAACACGACTTGCAGGTTCGGGGACACTCGGTGATCCATTTTGATCAAGTCAGCAAACGCTACGAGGGCGGCCACGAGGCGCTGTCGCAGCTTTCCTTTGAAGTGCCCGCCGGCGAAATGGCTTTTGTCACGGGCCACTCCGGTGCGGGCAAGAGCACCCTGCTCAATCTGCTAGGGCTGATCGAACGTCCTTCGCATGGAGTGATCATGCTGGATGGCCAGAACCTCGCGAAGGTCCGCGGCGGCGGCATTCCCAAGTTGCGCCGGCGTATCGGCATGGTGTTCCAGGATCACCGTCTGCTGATGGAGCGCACGGTGTTCGCCAACGTCGAGCTGCCGCTGACCATCGGTGGCATCGCCCGTCCAGAGCGCAATCGCCGCGTGCGTGCCGCCTTGGAGAAGGTCGGCCTGCTTGCCTATGAGCGCCAATTGCCGGCCACTTTGTCTGCGGGTGAGCGCCAGCGCGTCGGCATCGCCCGCGCCATCGTCGCGCGACCGACGCTGCTGATTGCCGATGAGCCGACCGGCAATCTCGACCCACAGCTGGCGCTCGAAATCATGGGTTTGTTCGGTGAGTTCCAGCAGGTCGGCACGACGGTACTGATTGCCAGCCATGATCTACCGCTGATCAAACGCATGAAGAAACGCGTGATCGTGCTCGACCACGGCCGCTTGGTGGCCGATCTGGCCGCACAGGAGGTGCTGTGACCATGTCGCCGGAAAACAGCTTCAACTCCGACCCGCAGGGACCCATGCGCGAAACATCCCCGCGCACGGAAAAAAGCCAGGGACGTCGATTTGCCAGCTGGCAGGAGCATCACGGCTGGAGCGCTGCAGCCAGTTTGCGCCGGCTCGCGTCGCGGCCGCTTGGCAGCCTCTTGACCATCGCCGTGATGGGTCTGGCGTTGGCGCTGCCGCTGGCGTTCTATCTGCTGCTCGGCAATGTGCAGAGGCTCGGCGAGACGCTGGGCCAGAGTCAGGCGATCAGTGTGTTCATGCAGCCCGATCAGAATGCGCAGCAGGCGCAGTTGCTGGCCAGACAGCTCGGCGAACGCCCCGAAGTCGCCAACGTCATCGTGAAAACCCCGCAGCAAGGCATGGATGAACTGGCCAAGATGCAGGGCTTCACTGGCGCGCTGAAAACGCTGGACAGCAACCCATTGCCTTACGTGTTACAGCTGCAACCGCACGAGGAATTGGGTGCCGCGGCGATCGGCCAGCTGGTCGCTGACATCCGCACGATGCACAGCGTCGACATGGTGCAGGACAGCGGCACCTGGCGACAACGGCTCGATGCATTGCTCGCCGTGGGCAATCGTGCGGTGCTGGTTTTGGCGTCGCTGTTGATCCTGGCAGCGCTGTTGGTGGTAGGCAATACGGTACGGGTGGATATCGCCAGCCGTCACGAGGAAATCGGCGTGCTGCTGCTGATTGGCGCCAGCGGCGCATTCGTGCGCCGGCCCTATCTTTATGCGGGTATCTGGTATGGCCTGTTCAGCGGTATCCTCGCAGCCCTGCTGGCGATAGCCATCGAATTCGCCCTGGCCGATCCCGTGGCACAGTTGAGCCAGGCTTATGATGGCAAGCTGCAGGTCGGCGGTTTGCCGCTGTGGCTGCTGCTCGCGGTGCCGCTGGCAACGGCCGTGTTGGGCTGGTTTGGTGCGCGGCTGGTCAGTGCGTGGCAATTACGCAAGGCCGCTTGAAACGCGTGCGTTTGACAGGGTGACGCGCGTCGCAGGTCATCGCACGGCATTCGGTGCACCATCTCCAAACAAACCGTGGTTTAGGCTGGGCATGATCGCGATCTATTAGCGGACATGCAGAGATAGTAGGGTTGAACGACGAAGTGGCGAGTAAGGCAAGTTGAATAACGCAATGAGCGCGACCATCAGCAACCGTCTCATCACGACAGCACCGCGCGTGCTCGTGGTCGATGGCTCGCGCGTGGTGCGGCAACTGCTGACGCGCGTGCTGCTGGCCGAATTGCCCGATGTCGAGGTGATCGGCAGCGGCAGTGGTGCCGATGCACTGCAGCTGCTGGAAAACGGTGCGTTCGATTTCATCACTATCGCGCTGCGCCTGCCGGACATGGACGGGTTGGAGCTGGCACGTGCGGTGCGCGAAACCGCATCGCAGACCTATGTGCCGATCGTGGTAGTTTCCGGCGACGTTGACGATCGTCTGCACCGCCGTTCATTGGGCGAAGACGTAACCGATTACTTCGACAAGGCGTTGGGTTTGCAGGCGCTGGCCGAATTCATCCGCGGCTACGTCAGCCCGCAGATGCACGCCGAAGGCACCGTGCTCTACGTCGAGGACAGTCGCGTGGTGGCGTTGGCGACTCGCCGCATGCTGGAGAAGATCGGCCTCACCGTGCGCCACGTGGTCAGCGTGGAAGATGCGCTGGCGATGCTGGAAACCGATCGCGCACTCGGCTGGACCGGCGCCGATGTGGTGCTTACCGACGTCAGCCTGAAAGGTGAGCTGACCGGCGGCGATCTGCTCGAGCGCATCCGCAACGAATTCGGTTATGGCAAGGGCCGGCTGCCCGTGCTGGTGATGACTGGCGATGAAAACCCGGCCAATCAGGCCGCGCTGATCAAGGCCGGCGCCAACGACCTGGTCGAAAAACCGGTCGAGGAAAAACTGCTGATAACCAAGTTGCTGTTTCAGCTGCGCGTTGCCCAGCACTTGCGCAGTCGCGCGAGCGGGGCACTTTGAGCGCGGAGCCGGTCAAGCTGGAACATGTCAGATTGGAGCCGTCGTGGAGGGCGCGTCTCGGCGAGATGTTGCTGAGTCCGCCGATGCAGTCGCTGGCTGCCTTTCTGCGCAATGAAAAACAGGCTGGCAAAAAGATCTATCCACCGGGCCCGGAGATTTTCGCCGCCTTCGAGCACACGCCCTTCGACAAGGTGCGGGTGGTGATTCTGGGCCAGGATCCGTATCACGGCCCGGGCCAGGCGCACGGCTTGTGCTTCTCGGTGCGACCCGGCGTGCGTGTGCCGCCGTCGCTCGAAAATATCTTCAAGGAAATCCAGCGAGATCTCGGTATCGCGCGGCCCGATCATGGTTGCCTGACGTCATGGGCAGATCAGGGCGTGCTGCTGCTCAACAGCGTGCTGACGGTGGAAGATAGTCATGCCAATGCACATCAGGGGAAGGGTTGGGAAGATTTCACTGACAAGGCCATCGACGCACTGAATCGCGAGCGCGAGGGCGTGGTCTTTCTGCTGTGGGGTTCGTACGCCCAGCGCAAGGGACAGCTGATTGATACTCGACGGCACTGCGTGCTGAAGTCGGTGCATCCGTCACCGCTGTCAGCCCATCGTGGCTTCATCGGCTGCGGACATTTCTCGGCGGCCAATCGTTACCTGGAAGAACGTGCAGCCGATCCGATCGACTGGTCGCTGCCGCCAAGAGCGGCATTGGTTTAATCGCTTCGTTGCAAGCCGCCGGTATTACGGATGCCCCAAGCGGAGCAATAGACCGGAAGCGGCCATGCAACTGCGCCGATTCTGTATCTCGCACTGTGGCGAAATAGGGACACTTTGCGGCTTCGTGCTGCAGCTAGTCCGCGGCAGAAATTCTTTATCTCACTGATTGGATTGAGCTTTCACTTGGAGCGCCTTTAAGCGCGCACGGTTGGCACGTCGCCTGCTCATAAACAGCATGCATCACCGCCAGCAGGGGCCGACATCAAAGGCTTTAACGGCACCGGCCTTCAAACCGGATTTACGCCACCAAGGGAGTCGATTCATGACCAGCAAATCACTACGTACCGGGCTCTGTCTGCTTGTTGCAGGCTTCGGGCTCACCGCATCATCCGGCATTCTTGCCGACGACGAGTTGCAACAGATGGCGCAGGATGCCAATCACTGGGTGATGCCCGCCGGCAACTACACCGCCCAGCGTTACAGCGCGCTGGATCAGATCACCGCCGACAACGTGAAGAACCTGCACGTGGCGTGGACCATGTCGACCGGCTCGCTGCGCGGTCACGAAGGACAGCCGCTGGTGGTCGGCGACATGCTGTATGTCGAAAGCTCCTATCCCAATCATGTCTATGCGGTTTCGCTGAAGGACCCCGGTCACATCGTCTGGAACTTCACGCCGGACCAGAACAAGTTTGCGCCCTCGGTCGCGTGTTGCGACGTGGTCAATCGCGGTGTGGCTTATGGTGACGGAAAGATTTTCGCCAACGCGCTCGATGGTGGCCTCTACGCGCTCGACGCGATGACCGGCAAGGTGGTGTGGTCCGCCAAGAACGCCGACCCGATGATGGGCCAGACGCAGACGATGGCACCCATCGTGATCGGCAACAAGGTGATCACGGGTGTCTCAGGCGCAGAGTACGGGGTGCACGGTTACGTGACGGCCGACGATATCAAGACCGGCAAGCAGTTGTGGCGCGCGTACAGCACTGGTCCCGATGACCAGATCATGTTCAACCCGGACAAGACCATCGACGGCGCCACCCAGAAGGTCGTCGGCAAGGACTCGAGTCTGAAGAGCTGGCAGGGTGATCAGTGGAAGCTCGGTGGCGGCACGACCTGGGGCTGGTATAGCTACGATCCCAAGCTCAACCTGCTGTTTTACGGCACCGGCAATCCGGGTACCTGGAATCCCACACAGCGCCCGGGCGACAACAAGTATTCCATGTCGATCATGGCCCGCGATCCGGATACCGGTGAAGCCAAGTGGGTGTTCCAGATGACGCCGCATGACGGCTGGGACTACGACGGCGTCAACGAAAACATTCTCACCGACACCACGATTGACGGCAAAAAGGTTCCGACGCTCACCCACTTCGATCGCAACGGTTTCGCTTATGTGTGGGATCGCCGCAACGGCAAGCTGCTTTCGGCGAAGAAGTTCGATGACATCGTCAACTGGGCCAGTGGCATCGACATGAAAACCGGTCGTCCGATCGTCAACGCCGACAAGATGACCAAGGAAGGCGAGAACACCAAGGACGTCTGCCCGTCTTCGCAGGGATCGAAGGATCAGCAGCCGGCTGCCTATGATCCGGCCAGCGGCCTGTTCATCGTACCGACCAACCACGTTTGCATGGACTATCAGGCGTTCAACGTGAAGTACAAGGCCGGCTTCCCGTTCGTCGGTGCGCTGGTGAGCATGTATCCCTACAACCATGGCGAAGTGGGTGGCCGCTTCATCGCCTATGACCCGATGTCCGGCAAGACCAAATGGGCGATCAACGATCGTTTCCAGGACTGGTCAGGTGCACTGACGACCAAGGGCGGTATTGCCTTCTACGGCACACTCACCGGCTGGTTCCGTGCCGTGGATCTGAAAACCGGCAAGGTGCTGTGGCAGTTCAAGTGCCCATCGGGAATCATCGGCAACCCGATGACCTACACGCATGACGGCAAGCAGTACGTGGCTATCCTGAGCGGCGTGGGCGGTTGGGCCGCGATTGGTCTGTCGAACAACCTCAGCAAGGCGAGTGAAGGTCTCGGCGCGGTTGGCGCCACCGCCACCCTCAGCGACTACACCAATCTCGGTGGCACGTTGATGGTGTTTGCCCTCGACTGATCACAGGTCACGTTGACGCGATGTCTCGACAGGGGCATCGCGCCCATGACTTTTCTTTTCAGGGTTTTATTTATAGCGGCAGTGCGCGGAGAGCTTCATGAAAATCAGCGACGTAATGATCAAGACCCCCATGATGATGTTTGTCATGGGCGCACTGATGTGCACCACGGCGGCGCCAGCCGCGCATGCTGCGGATACGCCGAGCGGTGGCAAGCTCAAGGTGTGTGCCGACCCCAATTACCTGCCGTACTCGAATCGCGACGGCAGCGGTTTCGAGAACGATGTGGCCGAGTTCGTTGCGCAAAAACTCGGTGCAACGGTGGACTACACCTGGGCGGATTCCCGCGGCCACGGCGGCTTCGACGAATATCTGTCGCGCAATCTCGACAGTGGTCATTGCGACGTCGTGATGAACATGCCATACGGCAATCAGGAAGAGCTGACCACCGACCCGTACTACGTGTCCTCGTACGTCTTCATTTCCAAGAAGGCCAAGGGCTACGATCTGGATAGCCTCAACTCGCCGGACCTGCGCAAGCTCAAGATCGGCTTCGAGGCGGATACGCCGGTCGAGGACGGCTTGCAGATCCGTGGCATGGTCTCTACAGCCAAATCCTATGACGTGGGTGGTGATAGCGGCACCTCGCCGCGCAGCGTGCTGGAGGATGTGGAAAACGGCACCATCGACGTGATGATCACCTGGCAGCCGGCGATCGGCGCCTATCTCAAGGATTTTCCGGACCTCACCGTCAGCGCTCTGCCAAACACGCGCGCCACCGGTTCGCCGGAAATGTATTCGTTCCCGATGTCGATGGCTGTGCGCAAGGACGACCAGGCGCTTAAGGGACGTCTGGATGCATTGATCAAGAACAACGGCCCGCAATTGCACGCCATTCTGAAACGGCACGGCGTGGAAATCTTCGGCGAAGGCACGGCCGGCACGCCAGGGGATACCGCCGGTTTGTGATGTCAGCTACTTGGACGTAAAGCCTCTTACGGAGTAATCGCGAATGCATCATCTGTTGAAGCCATCCCGGGCCATGTTGGGCCTCTTTTTGGGCGTGGCCGCACCGCTTTTATTGCACGCTACTGCAAGCCATGCCGCCGATACCAAGATGTCGGAAGGCGAAACCAAGGCTCGTGCCAGCAACTGCTTTTCCTGTCACGCCATCGATCACAAACTGGTCGGCCCGGCCTACGACGAAGTTGCCAAACACTACGCAGGCCAGGGCGATGCGATCGTCGCCACGCTGGTGAAGAAGGTAAAGGTGGGAGGCGCCGGCAATTGGGGTGAGGTGCCGATGACGGCGCATCCGGAACTCAGCGATGCAGACACTACGCTGATGGTGAAGTGGATCCTGTCGCTCAGCGGCAGTGCTGCTGCCACGACTGGTACGGGTACAAAAGCGGCCGCTCCGGCTGCCATGCACACCTACAAGGATACGTTCGGCAAGAGCGTGCAGACCGATGTGGCGGTGTTCACCGGTCCCGATCAGAAGAACGTAACGCCTGCCGTTTTCAATGGCTACGAGCAATACAACTCCTACTGCTTCCGTTGCCACGGTGGCGACGCGGTCGGCGGCGAGTACGCACCGGACCTGCGCAAGTCGATGGCCAACGGCATGACTTACGAGCAGTTCCTGAGCACCGCGATGGCGGGCCGTCAGGACAAAGGCATGCCGTCATGGGCGGGCTTCTTCGAGGAAAAGGACATTCACGCGATTTATGATTACATCAAGGCACGCCAGCTCGATTTGATTCCCGAGGGTCGTCCACCATCGGGATGATTATGGATGTCTAGCCGTCTAAAAATTTACAAATCACCTTTTCAATATTTTGCAAGGAACTGTACGCATGAAGTCACGAGCCGCGGTCGCGTGGGAAGCCGGCAAGCCGTTAAGCATCGAAGAGGTGGACGTCGCTGGCCCGAAGGCCGGCGAGGTGTTGGTCCGCATCGTCGCCACCGGCGTCTGCCACACCGATGCGTTTACGCTGTCCGGTGCCGATCCCGAGGGGATGTTCCCGGTGATCCTGGGTCATGAAGGCGGCGGCATTGTCGAGGAAGTGGGCGAAGGCGTGACCTCGCTGAAAGTCGGTGATCACGTCATTCCGCTGTACACGCCTGAATGTGGCGAATGCGAATACTGCCTCTCCGGCAAGACCAACCTGTGCCAGAAGATCCGCGTGACCCAGGGCAAGGGCCTGATGCCCGACGGCACCAGCCGCTTCTCGATCAATGGCAAGCCGATCCTGCACTACATGGGCACCAGCACCTTCAGCGAATACACCGTGCTGCCGGAGATCTCGCTGGCCAGAATCAACCCGGCCGCGCCGCTGGAGAAGGTTTGCCTGCTCGGCTGCGGCATCACCACGGGCATCGGTGCGGTGTTGAATACGGCCAAGGTCGAAGCTGGCGCCACCGTTGCCGTGTTCGGCATGGGCGGTATTGGCCTGTCGGTGGTGCAGGGCGCGGTGATGGCCAAGGCATCGCGCATCGTCTGCATCGACATGAATCCCGACAAGTTCGAGATGGCCAAGCTGCTGGGCGCGACCGACTTCATCAATCCGAAGGATTATCCGGATACGCCGATCCAGCAGGTGATCGTGGACCTGACCAATGGCGGTGTGGACTATTCCTTCGAGTGCATCGGCAACGTGCATGTGATGCGCTCGGCGCTGGAGTGCTGCCACAAGGGCTGGGGCGAGTCGATCATCATCGGCGTGGCCGGCGCGGGGCAGGAGATCAGCACGCGTCCGTTCCAGTTGGTGACCGGTCGCGTATGGCGCGGCAGTGCGTTCGGTGGCGTGAAGGGTCGCAGCCAGCTGCCGGGTTACGTCGACCGTTACCTGAAGGGCGAGATCAAGATCGACGAGATGATCACCGAGGTGTTGCCGCTCGAGCGCATCAATGACGCGTTCGAGTTGATGCATGCCGGCAAGGTCATTCGCTCCGTGATTCAGTACTGAGCAATGCCACGCTTCGCGCCCGTGTTTGAAACCTGGCAAGCCGGCGCCAGCCAGATGCTGGGCCGTACGCATCGGCGTGGCGATGGTGTCATGAACTTTTTATTTGTACGCAATCGATTCGCAATGGCATCGATACCGGGAATGCCCGCAGGAGTTTTGCATCGGATACACCGGTGGCAATTAACTGTCAGCCGCACCGCCGCTGGCTCAAATAAATCAGGTCACTCCAAATCCGGCGACATCATTCGAGGAGACACACCATGACAACGCACATTCATCCCGCCGTCGATCAGGGCGTCAAGCAGGGCAAGAGCAACTTTGCCGGTGGCACGCTCACCTGCAAGTGCAGCGACAAACCGGTCAAGGTCAAGGTCGGCGCACAGACTGCGCACAATCACGTCTGCGGTTGCAGCAAATGCTGGAAGCCAAAGGGCGCCACGTTTGCGCAGATTGCTGTTGTGGCGCGCGACAAAGTCAGCGTGCAGGAGAATGGCGACAAGCTCGCCATTGTCGATCCGAAAGCCGCCATCCAGCGGCATGCCTGCAAGGTGTGTGGCACGCACATGATCGGTCGCATCGAGGACACTGGCCATCCATTCCACGGCCTCGACTTCGTGCATACCGAGCTGTCGTCCGAGGAGGGTTGGTCGGCGCCGATCTTCGCTGCGTTCGTCTCATCGATCATCGAGCAGGGTTTCGATCCGAAGAGAATGGATGCCGTACGCGGTCGCCTGAACGAATTGGGCCTGCCACCGTATGACTGCTTGTCGCCAGTATTGATGGACGTTATCGCCTCACATGTGGCCAAATCCAAAGGTACAGCCTACGCCGGCTGAGGTGTGCCAATGGATAGCAGCATCAAGCCAACGTTGAGGGTCGTCATTGCTGACGACCACGCCGTCGTGCGCACCGGATACCGGCGATTGCTGGAGCTGGAACCGGGGCTGCAGGTTATCGCCGAATTTGCCGATGGCGAAAGCGCCTACCTGTGGCTCGTGGAACATCCGGCGGATGTGCTGATCCTTGATCTGTCGATGCCGGGCCAGGGTGGTCTGGCGACCTTGCAGCGATTGCACCAGCGACTTCCGCGGTTGCGTGTGTTGATCTTCACCATGCACGACAGCCCGGCCTTGGCAGCGCAGCTGCTCAAGGCCGGCGCGAGCGGATACCTGACCAAGAGTAGCCCGCCGGAGTCATTGATCGACGCAGTGCATCAAGTCGCGGCCGGTGAGCAGGTGCTCTCTGCCGACATTGCAGCGGCGATGCGTAAAGGTGAAGGCGATCTTCCACATAAGCAACTTTCGCCGCGGGAGTTCGATGTCTTTCTGCTGCTTGCCCAAGGCATGGCGGTGGAACAGATTGCCAGTCAACGCTGCCTTAGCATCAAGACAGCCGCCAACTATCAGACCATCGTTCGCCACAAACTCGGCTTGAACAGCGCGCTTGAAATGTATCGTTACGCGCAGACCTGTGGATTGCTTACCCAGGTTTCCTGAAGCCTTCCGTTTGCAAATGCAGCCCGTTTACCAATGTAAAGGTAGGAGCGGAAGTGGTTCACGGTTCGGCGTGTCGATCTTCTGTGGATGTCGCCACTGACATGTCATGCAGTGGCAATCGCGCTCGTATGGACAAGCCTTGCCGAGTGTTGTCCGGATGGGTGGCAAACATTTCGATTTCGCCATGCAGTGCCCATACCCGTTCCCGCATGCCTACCAATCCACTGCCTCGATAGGCTGCTGGCCCCGGATCGGTCAGACCGTAGCCGTCATCGCAGACCGACCACTCAAGCCGGCCGTCCTCAAGCAACGCCAGCCGGATATCGACGCGCGTCGCCTGGGCATGGCGCGCGATATTGGTCAGAGCCTCCTGGGTCAATCGGTAAATGGTCAACGCAACGTCGCTCGCGATCGCATCTTCATCGATGTAGATTTCCAGCACGAAACGCGTCTGCTGATCCGGTCGTTCACGCCAGCTTTCAAGAAGCTCCTGCAGCAGGCGATGCAACGGCAGTGGCTCATCCTCATCTTCATACGGCTTGCGCGCGTGCAGACGTTGCAGCAGGTCGCGCACCGCGTGTTGTACATGCTCACAGTGGTCAGCGAGCGCCTCGGCGACATCGCGCAGCGGTGGCTGGCCAAGACTGCGGCGGATCAGCCATGCCGTATCGGCGCGCATCGCGGTGAGTCGCTGGCCGAGTTCGTCATGCAGCTCGCGCGCCAGCTTGCTGCGTTCGTCCTCGCGCATGCTGCGCAGTTGCAGATCGAGCCGATGGCGTGCTTCCCGCGAGGTCGCCAACGTCTGTGCCATGTGGTTGAGTGCCTGCGCGATCGTGTGCAGCTCGAGCAGGCGTAGTGGCGGCAGCCGGTAGTCGTAGCGATCGCGCTGGTACTGGCCGATGGCGTAAATGATCTTGCGCATTGGCCGCAGTGCTAGCCGCAGCGCGACGTAAACAGCCAGCAGCGTCAGCACGCCATAGCCGAGCAGGATGCCGAGCAGGCCGGCGATATCGGTCAGCGATTCGCTGCGTTCGCTGCCAGGATCGAGTAGCAGGGTCACGTGATAGCGCAGGCCATCAGCGCGTTGCAGATTCCATTGCGGCGTGTTCGGTTTTACGCCGCCGTAGGCTGGTGGTAGCAGCCATGCAAAGCCGCGGTGCAGCAGGGTTGGTGTTGCTTGTGTGGTCGGGAGCAGATCGTTGCCGCGCGCATCCTGAAGGCGCAGCTGCAGATGTCGCAGGCGTCCCTCGCGGCTGATTTGGCGCAATGCGTCAAGGTGGGCTGGGATGTCTCTGGCTGACCCGCTTTCCAGGCCGTCGAGCTGGTCAAACAGATGCGCCGTTTCGGCGGCGCCCTGTTCCTCGCGCGCAATGTTGAGTCGTGCCTGCCACAGTGCCAGTAGCAGCGCGCACGCCATCATGGCGACGGAAACAGCCGCGATACGCCACATCAGAAATCGTGAAAGATGCATGCCGCGATCACCCGTGATCAGAGACTCATCGCATGGTAGCGGGTCGGCATTCGGGAGTTCTTCCCGTAGTCAGCGCACACCGTGCTGCTCTAGCTTTAGCGCTTGAATGATGGCGGTTTCGCGTTGCGCGTTATCGGACAGGATTTGCCGGGAAAATCGATCGGCCGGGGTGTCAGACACGATGGATCATTTCAAGATAGATGGATGGAGTCGCTTGTGCACTCTCCCTCGGGCACTGCTGTTCGTTGCGCTCGTCAGTGCAGGGCTTCTGCATGCGCAGGAGGCCTCGAACGCTGCCGAGGTTTCTCCTGCTGCGCCGGCGCCACAGGCAACAACGCAAAATACTCCGGTCAATGCCAAGCAGCTGGCGACTGTAGTGGTCCAAGCCACCGCCGTCCCGGGCGGAGCGGTGCTGGATGCCGACAAGGTTCCGGGCAATGTGCAAAGCCTGTCGGCGTCTGATCTCACGCGGAATGGCTCTGCGAGCATGACGCAAGCGCTGAATGCGCAGCTGGGCAGTATCAGCATCAACGACAATCTCGATGACCCGTTTCAACCCGATATTCTGTATCGCGGCTTCGAAGCTTCGCCGGTGCTCGGCACGCCCCAGGGTTTGGCGGTCTACCAGAACGGCGTGCGTATCAACGAGGCGTTCGGCGACACGGTCAACTGGGATCTGTTTCCCGACATGGCGATCAATCGCGTACAGGTCGTCAGCTCGAACCCCGTTTATGGGCTCAATGCGCTGGGTGGGGCCATCTCGGTCGACATGAAAAACGGCTTCAACTACACCGACGGTGAGCTTGAGCTGTCAGGTGGTTCCTTCGGTCAGCGTTCCGCGGCCGCGGAGTACGGCGCCAACAACGGTACCTTCGGCATCTACGCTGCGGCCAAGACGTTGGATGAAGACGGCTGGCGCGACTTCTCCTCCGACTCGCTGCGCCAGTTCTATACCGACTTGAGCGCACGCACGGACCGGCTCTCACTCGACCTCAGTTACACGCATGCCGAGAACCAACTGGACGGTCAGGGCTCCGCGCCTGCGCAGGAACTGGCGATCAGTCGGAGACTCGTTTTCACCGGCCCACAGGCGAACGACAACAAGCTGAATTTCGTCGCCTTGAACGGTACCTACAAGGCGACCGATAACTGGTCAGTGCAGGGCGTGCTGTATTACCGGCAGTTCTCGCAGAGCGTCGCCAATGGCAACACCACGGATTACACCGCCTGTACCAGTGCGGCTGCTTCCGGTTCCCTGTGTCAGTCCGACGGACTCACGCCGGTCGTCAACGCGGCGGGGCAAAACCTGCCGGATATCTCCGATGGCGGAGCAGTTCCGATCGGCGAAAATGATTTCGAGACGATCAATTCCTATGGTCGTGGTGCGACCTTGCAGGCGAGTAACGATCAGTCGATTTTCGGGCACGACAATCAGTTCACCGTTGGCGCCACGTTCGACTACGCACATACGAATTTCTATTCGGGCGCGCAGATCGGTGTCATCAATGCGCAGCTTTCGGTGCTGCCATCCGACCTGATTATCGATACGGCGGAGAGTTCACCTTTCGGTGCGGTGCCGGTGATTCTTGGCGCGAATGACAGGGATGCCGGCGGTTACGTCACCGATACTTTCAACGTGACGCCGAACCTTGCACTGACCGCGAGCGGGCGCTACGACGTAGCGCACATCGATCTGCAGGATCAGCGTGGTACCAGTCTCACCGGCAACAGTCGCTTCAGCCACTTCAATCCCGCCATCGGCGGCACGTACAAGCTGACACCGACGCTCACCGCGTATGCAGGCATCTCTACCAATACGCGCACGCCGACCGCAAGCGAAATCGAATGCTCCGATCCGACGAAACCGTGTCTATTACCGTCGAATCTGGCGGGCGATCCGCCGAACCTGCGGCAGGTGGTTGCGCATACGGCGGAACTCGGTTTGCGCGGAAAGATTCCCGATGGGTCCTCGGTCAGTGACGGCATCTCATGGAATCTCAGCGCGTTTCGAACCAATTCATTCGACGACATCTACGGCATTTCCACCTCGGTCAGCAGTGGCTTCTACCAGAACATCGGTTCGACGCGGCGCGAAGGTCTCGAGGCTGGTTTCAATTATCAAACCGATCGGTGGTCGGCTTACGTCAACTACAGCTACATCTACGCCACCTTTCAATCGGCCATCCAACTGCCCTCACCCTCGAACCCTTACCAGGATGCGGACGGCAATATCGAGGTGCGACCGGGTGACCGCTTGCCTGGCATACCGAAGAATCGCGTGAAAATGGGTGTGGATTACGCCTTTACGCCGCAATGGAAGCTCGGCGCGTCGATGATTGTGGTCAGCAGCCAGTTTTATTTTGGCGATGAGTCCAACCAGAATCAGCAGATGCCGGGTTATCACGTCGTGAACCTGCACACCAGTTATCAGGTCGCCAGGAATGTCGAGGTATTCGGTTCGATCGACAACATCTTCAATGCCAAATACGCCACATACGGGATTTACAGCGACCCGACCGGCATTGGTGCCCCGGGTGTTCCGGCCGACGGCGTGACCAACGGTCCGGGCGTCGACAACCGGTTCTACAGCCCGGCCGCGCCAACGGCGGTTTACGGTGGTGTGCGGGTTACCTTCTGATCAGCCGGGCAGGGCGATATCGTGCTTGCGCATCTTGCGGTAAAGCGTATTGCGACTGATGCCAAGCGCACTGGCAGCGCGACTGATATTCCAGTGCAGGCGTTCGAGTTCGCGCAGCAGCGCATCGCGTTCGGCGGATTGCAGTGGTGCCGCCGCATCCTTGATTGCATGACTTGTGATTTGAGATGCACTGCCATCGGTGATTTCATGCGGCAGGTTGCCGACACGGATCATGCTGTCGCTGCACAGCGCGGCCGCGGTACGCAATGTGTTGCGCAGCTGGCGGATATTGCCTGGCCAGTGATAGTCCAGCAGCCGCTGCATGGCATCGTCGTGGATCGCCGGGATCGGCTCGTCGTTATCGTCATCGGCCAGCAGGGCCTCGATCAGCTCGCGCTTGTCGGTGCGCTCGCGCAGCGTCGGCAGCTGCAGGGTGATGCCATTGAGGCGGTAATAGAGATCCTCACGGAATTCACCGTTCTGCACCATTTGCAGTAGATCGTGATGCGTGGCGCTGATGATATGCAGATCCACAGGCACAGCCTGTTCGCCACCCAGTGGCACCACTTCGTGTTCTTCCAGCACGCGCAGCAAGCGCGTTTGCATGTGCAGTGGCATGTCGCCGATTTCATCGAGGAACAGCGTGCCGCCGCTGGATTGGCGGATCTTGCCCAGATGACCTTCGCGTGCAGCGTCGGTGAATGCGCCGCGGGTATAGCCGAACAGCTCGCTTTCGATCAGTGCCTCGGGAATCGCCGCGCAGTTCACGGCCACGAACGGGCGCTCCGCCCATGCACTGGCCAGATGCAGCGACTTGGCGAATGCCTCCTTGCCGGTGCCGGTCGCGCCCTGCAGCAGCAGTGGCACCTTGCGCCCGAACAGGTGGCGACCGCAATGGATGTTGTGCTGCATCCGCGCATCGGCGACCACGTGCTGCCGAGTGGACGTCTGCACGCCGCTGGTTTCTTTCTTCGGTGTGCGGGAGGTCGTGGTGGACTGCGCGGTGGGCGTGCGCACACGTGCGAAGAATCGACGTCCGTAAGCAAGATCGCGTACCGGCCACAGCAGCGATGCATCCGTGGCGGCGCGACGTTCCACTGTTTCGAAGTCGAAGGGAAAAATCGAAGTCAGCGATTTGCCGACCAGCTGCGCGCGCGACATGCCCAGCTGCGCCATCGCGCTGTCGTTGACCGCGCGCACGATGCCATCGCTGCCAACGGCGAGCAGTGCTTCGTGCAGCAGGCCAACGAACTCCGGGCGGCTGTGGAATCGCAATACCCAGGTGGTGGCGCATTCGCGCATGAAGCGGCAGCGCGAAATCAGATTGGCCGACATGTTCACCAGCGCCATCGTGTGGCGCTGGATCAGTCGCGTATCGCCGGTGTTGACGGTGGAGGCATCGAGTACGCCCAGCACCTTGCCCTGCGCATCCAGCACCGGTGCGCCCGAGCACGACAGCCCGGTATTGAAACGGCGAAAATGTTCGTCCCGATACACGGTGACCGGCACGCCTTCGGCGAGGCAGGTGCCCAGCCCGTTGGTGCCTTCGTACTGTTCGCTCCATATCGCGCCGATGCGCAGGCCGGCGTCGCGAAATTCGCGGGTGAGGCTGGGGTCGGTAATGGCACCGAGAATCACGCTTTCGGTATCGCTGAGAATGACCGCGTAGCCGGAACCGGCGATCATCTCGTACAGACTTTCCATCTCGGCGCGCGCCACATTGAGCAGTTCGCCGAACTGCTGCTGCCGTTCGCGCACGGCTTGAGCGTTGAGCACTGGCGTATCGCGTATCGCGTCCGGCGCTGTGCCAAATTCGTCGACGCAGCGCTGCCAGGATTTGGTGACGTGTGGCGCCACTTCGCCGCGGCCAAGCCGCTCCCGCAGCAGACCATCGACATGCGATACCGCGTGCGTTATCTGCAGATTGCTGCTCATGCTTGGCTCTCTCGACGATGGACTGCCGTGTCCCGTGGGTACGCGTCAGTCCCCAGATGTTGGTCGTTTAGATGGTCGTCATTTAAGAATGGTCCCGGTGCCAGCGGTAATCAAACTGCAGCGCAACATTTGGCACGGACTGTCACCGACCTTTGTGCCAGAACAGCGACAGTGCATCGGAACGGCATCGCTGCAGCTACCCAGGCATCGAGGCTGTGCCAGGCCAACGTCGTTGGCTCGGCTCTTGCCTGACTCTTCTGTAGCCTGTTTTCTGATGTGTCTGTTCTGGAACGGAGTCGACAGATCGGAAATGTCGATGACGTGCCTGGTGATTCGAAGGAGATAGGGACATGACGGAGGTGCGGGTCGTGCAACGCCTGGCCAACCCGGCCGATCTCGTGTGGGCCATGATCGGCGACTTTGGCGGTCTGCACCGCTGGCATCCACAAGTGAGCAGCGTGGATCTGTCGTGGGAGGGGCGCATCCGCACCGTGCATTACGTCGATGGCAGTCGTGCGGTGGAGCGGCTGGAAGCACGCAGCGATGCCATGCGCCGCTATGTCTACGTCGTGGTTGATGGCAAGGTACCGGTCAACAACTGCCGGGCCACGTTGCACGTGCGGGATAGCGAAGGTGGCAGTGCGGTGGTGTGGTCGTGCGAGTTCGAACCACTGGGCGATGGCGAGGTCGGCGCTTGCAAGACGCTGCAGGCGCACTATCACGAAGGCCTGCTCGCGCTGGTGTCGGCGCTGAATGGCTGAGTTCTCGATGTAGTTATACGCGACTGATTGCTCGAGTAGCCGCTTCGACGTCAATGCCTGGTCGAGGATTTTCCCGGATCGCCAAGCGCGCTGGCCGTCCAGTCGCCGCCCATGTCGCCGATGAGCGACACCGTATCGAGCAGACGCTGCTGCTGCACGCTCAGCGCGCTTTGTTGCGTACTCAACTTGGTTGCCTGCGCGGTGGCGGCGGTGGTGTAGTCGACCGTGCCGGCCTGATATTCATTGAATGCGATCTCGGCTCCGCGGCTGGCGTCGCGCACGGCCGAGTCCAGCACGTCACCTTGCTGGGCGAGGATGCGCAGGCCGGACAGATCGTCCTCCACGTTCTGGAATGCCGTCAGTACCGTGCCGCGATAGTTGGCGACCGACGCTTCATAGGCTGCCTTGGCCGCAGCAACCTCGGCATGCCGTGCGCCGCCATCGAACACTGTTTCGCTGACGTCGGCGCCGAGCGACCAGATGTGGTTGGCAACGTGCAGCAGGCCGGCCAGCGGCGATTGCGAAAAGCCATCGGCGCCCGATAGCGAGAGGCTCGGGTAGTAGGCTGCCACGGCGACGCCGATCGCGGCGTTTTCCGCGGCCATCTGCCGCTCGGCCACGGCGATGTCCGGTCGACGTTGCAACAGAGTCGACGGTACGCCAGCAGGTACCAAGGGCAGCGTGGGCAAGGTCGTGCTGTGCGGGATGTCGAGTTCTTCCGGATTCTTGCCGACCAGCACGGCAATCGCGTGCGCGTATTGCGCGCGCGACACGCCCAACGCGAGCAGGCTGGACTGCGCATTCTCCAGCTGGGTGCGCGCGCTGATGACGTCGGAGGGTGGCGTGGTACCAGCAGCGCCCTGATTGCCAACCACGCGCAGAGACTCCTTGTACGCATCGACGGTTTTCTGCAGCAGGTCGATATTAGCGTCGGCCACACGCAATTCGATGACGGCGGTTGCCAGCGCGGTCTGTTCGGACAAGGTGGCATTGGCCAGCGTCGCTTCACTGGCCTGCGCGGTCGCTTTGTTTTCTTCAATAGTGCGGCGGACCTTGCCCCACAGGTCCGGGGCCCAGCTGACGTTGCCTTCGAGCGAGCCGGAGTTGATCACGCTGCCGCGTGAGCCACTGGCCGCGCTCGTGCTTGAGCTGCCGCTGCGTTCGCGTGTGCCCGAGCCGGTAACGCCGATAGTCGGGAACAGCCCGCTGCGGGCCTGCTGCACTTCGGCCAACGCTTCCTGGTAGTTGGCGTAATCTTGCCGCACGGTCTGGTTGGATACCGACACCATGGGTTCGAGTTGGTTGAGCAGCGGATCGTCAAAGCCAGTCCACCAGTCAGCCTTCGGCGCGGCGGCGGAAGGTTCGGCTACCGTCCACCCGGGCAGTTCCTTGTACTGGGTGGGTACGGCAACTTTCGGACGCTGGTAATCGGGGCCGACCATGCAACCGCCGAGCAACAGGACCAGCGAAGAAGCGAGGACTGTGAGGGATATCTTCATGTTCATGCGCTTGCGTCCGATCGTCTGTTCCACGGCAGCGTTTCCGACCACCTGGCGAGCCTGGCCCGCAGGCGGTCGAGATAGAGGTAGATCACCGGCGTGGTGTAAAGCGTGAAGACCTGGCTGAGAATCAGGCCGCCCATCACGGTAATGCCCAGCGGCTGGCGCAGCGACGCGCCCTGACCAATGCCGATGGCCAACGGCACGGCGCCGAGCACGGCGGCGGCGGTGGTCATCATGATCGGTCGCAGGCGCACGACGGCAGCGTCGTGGATCGCCCTCTGTGGTTCATAGCCTTCGTCGCGCTGCAGATGGATGGCGACGTCGATCATCATGATCGCGTTCTTCTTGACGATGCCGATCAGCAGGATGATGCCGATCATCGCGATCACCGAGAACGGCGTGCCGAAGATCAGCAGCGCGAGCGTGGCGCCGATGCCCGCCGATGGCAGGGTGGAGAGAATGGTGATCGGGTGCACGGTGTTTTCGTAGAGGATGCCGAGCACGATATAGACCGCTCCCAGCGCCGCCAGAATCAGCAGCGGCATGGTCGACATGGATTGCGCGTACACCTGCGCGGCGCCGGCAAAGCTGCCGTGGATCGATGCCGGCAGGCCCAACTGCTGAGATACTTGATTGATTTCTTCGGTAGCCTTGCTCAGCGAACCACCGGGTGGCAGGTTGAACGAAATCGTGGCGGCAACCAGGCCACCCTGATGGCTGACCTGCGTCGCGGTGTGATTGCTCACGTAGGTGGCCAGTGCGGGAAACGGCACCAGCGTCTCGGCCGATGTGCTGTCCGCGCTACCGCTGGAGCTGCCACCCTTGGCGTTCGAGATGGCGTTGGTGAGCTGGTTGGCCTCGGCGTTGGCGTTGAGCGCATTGGTGGACGAGGAACTTTGCGTCGATGTTTCCGCCGACTCGGCAGTCACGCCTGTCACCAGCGCGCTCGACATCTGTGTCTGCGCTGTACCGCTTGCATTACCCGCCGCGGTGCTGAATTTAATACGGTCGAGCATTTGCGGGTATTGCCAATATTTCGGTGCAACTTCCATGACGACGTAATACTGGTTGAGCTGGTTGTAGACGGTCGACACAGTGCGCTGGCCGAAGGCGTCGTAAAGCACGCTGTCCAGCTGATTTGGTGCAAAACCATACCGGGCCGACGTGGCGCGATCCATGTTGACGTAGATCTGCAGGCCGTTCTGCTGCAGGTCCGAGTTGACGTCCGACATCTGGCTGCGGTCCTTGCCCAGCGCGGTCACCAGCTTGGGCACCCACGTGAACAGCGCATTGGGGTCATCGCTGGTCAGCGTGTATTGATATTCGGCCGCTGACGAGCGGCCGCCGATATGCAGATCCTGCGCCGCCTGCAGAAACAGCTTGGCGCCGGACACGCCGTTGAGCTTCGGGCGCAGGCGATCGACCACTTCAGTTGCGGAGAGCTTGCGCTCCGCCAGCGGCTTGAGTTCGATAAACACATTGGCGGTGTTCAGTGCGCGGCCGCCAGTGAAACCTGCGACCGAGGCGACCGCAGGGTCCTTCTTCACGATCGCCTGCAACTGCGCGAGCTTCTTCTCCATCGCCTGAAACGAGATGCTCTGATCGGCGATGATCTGGCCTATCAGGATGCCGTTGTCCTGTTCCGGGAAGAACGTGGACGGCAGCAGCTTGATCAGGAACACGTTGAGCACGATCAGGCCGATCAGCGTCAGGCCGACCAGCAGTGCGTGATCGAGCACCGTGGTCAGCGTGCGCGAATAGGCGTTCTGGAAGCGCTCGAACTGCCGCTCGTACCACAGCGCCCAGCGCGCCTTTGAATGCAGCGTTTTGCGATTCAGTACGAAGGCCGCCATGGTCGGCGTAATGGTGAGCGAAATCACCAGCGAGATCAGGATTGCGATGGACAGCGTCACTGCGAATTCGTGGAATAGCAGGCCGACAATGCCGGGCATCAGCAAGATCGGCAAAAACACCGCGATCAGCGACAAGCTCATCGAGATCACTGTAAAGCTGACCTCTGCGCTGCCGACTAACGCGGCCTCGTGCACGTCCATGCCCGATTCGACGTGGCGCACGATGTTCTCCAACACCACCACCGCATCATCGACCACGAAACCGGTACCGATGGTCAGCGCCATCAGCGACAGATTGTCGATGCTGTAACCGAGCAGATACATCGGCCCGAAGGTGCCGACGATCGACAGCGGTAGCGCCACCGCCGGCACCAGAATCGCGCGCGGCGACTGCAGGAACACAAACACCACGCCGATGACCAGCAGCACGGCAATGAACAGCGTGCGCTCGGTATCGCCCACCGCGGCGTTCACCGACTGCGAGCGATCCACGGCGATGCCGACATGCACATCGTGTGGCAGCGTGGCCTCGATCGACGGCAGCACGTTGCGGATCTGCGCAACGGTCTTGACGATATTGCCACCCGGCAATGGAAAGACGATCACCAGCACGGCGTCCTTGCCGTTGTAGAGGCCGGCGTTGCGGA
Organism: Rhodanobacter sp. MP1X3; assembly: GCF_014207165.1. Taxonomy (NCBI): domain Bacteria; kingdom Pseudomonadati; phylum Pseudomonadota; class Gammaproteobacteria; order Lysobacterales; family Rhodanobacteraceae; genus Rhodanobacter; species Rhodanobacter sp. MP1X3. The sequence continues at coordinate 672,137 of NZ_JACHCO010000001.1, forward strand.
TGTTTTCGGCGGAATCCTCGACATCGGCAACATCGCTTAATTTCACCGCGGCGTTGTTGCGATAGGCCACGACCAGATCACGATAGGGCGCGGCCTTGTTGATCTGGTCGTTGGACAATACCTCGAAACGCTGGTTGCCCTGATCGATATGGCCCTTGGCGCTATTCGCGTTGGCCGCGCTGATCGCCGCGCGCACGTCCTCCAGGCCGATGCCATAGCTGTTGAGCTGATCCGGCTGCAGCTCCACGCGCACCGACGGCAGTGCGCTGCCACCCAGCGTGATCTGGCCCACGCCATCGACTTGCGACAGCTGCTGCTGGATGACTGAATCGGCCGAGTCGTAGAGCTGCGCGCGCGTCAGCGTTTCCGAGGTCAGTGCCAGCACCATGATCGGTGAATCGGCCGGGTTGTATTCGCGATAAGTGGGATTGTTGCGCAGCGTCGACGGCAGGTCGGCGCGTGAGGCCTGAAGTGCCGCCTGCACGTCGCGAGCGGCGCCGTTGATATCACGGCCGAGGCCAAACTGGATGGTGATCTGCGCCGTGCCGACCGAACTGGTCGACGTCAGTTCGCTGACATCGGCAATCGAACCCAATCGGCGCTCGAGTGGCGCGGCCACGGTCGAGGCCATGATGTCTGGACTGGCACCGGCCATGCTCGCCTGCACCACGATCACCGGAAAGGTAATGTTCGGCAGCGGCGCTACCGGCAGGCGAAAATACGCCAACAGCCCGGACAGCAGGATGGCAACACCGAGCAAGGTCGTCGCCACCGGCCGTTTGATGAAGATGCCAGGAATGCTCATGACGACATGCTCACGGCGTGTGCTCTATCGCCTGATCAGACGACGATCCTGAAGACGGTTCCGAACGCTTGCGCCGGAAGCGCAGCGCCATGCGATCGAAGAGCAGGTAGATCACCGGCGTGGTGAACAGCGTCAGCACCTGGCTCAAGGTCAGGCCGCCGATGATGGCCAGGCCCAGCGGTCGGCGCAGCTCCGAACCGGTGCCGGTACCCAGCAGCATCGGCAACGCACCGAGCATCGCCGCCAGCGTAGTCATCAGGATTGGCCGGAAGCGCAGCAGCGACGCCTCGAAGATCGCTTCTTCCGGCGACTTGCCGTGTTCGCGTTCGGCCTCGAGCGCGAAGTCGACGATCATGATTGCGTTCTTCTTGACGATGCCGATCAACAGCACGATGCCGATAATGCCGATGACGTCCAGATCTTCGCCCGCAATCATCAGCGCTACCAACGCGCCAATACCGGCCGATGGCAACGTCGAAAGAATCGTTACCGGGTGGATGAAACTCTCATACAGCACGCCAAGTACGATATAGACAGCGACCAGAGCGGCGATCAGCAGGTAGACCTCGCTCGACAGCGAATCCTGAAACGCCTGCGCGGCGCCCTGGAAGGATGAGGTGATCGACGACGGCAGATGCACCGCCAGCTCGGCCTGATTGACTTCGTCAACCGCCTTGCTCAACGAGGCGTCCTTGGCCAGGTTGAACGAAATGGTGACGGCCGGAAACTGTGCCAGATGGCTGATCACCAGCGGCGACTTGGTGATCTGAATCGCCGCGATGCCTTTCAGCTGCACCTGGCCACTGCTGCCGGTCTGACTGGGCAGGTAGATGTTGCCGAGCGACTCGACCGTCGGCAGGCTTTCTGGTTTGGCCACCAGGATCACTCGGTATTGGCTGGACTGATCGAAGATCGTCGACACGATGCGCTGACCGAGTGCATCGTAGAGCGCGTTGTCGATCGTCGCCGGGGTAATGCCGTAGCGTGCGGCCAGTTGGCGATTGACCTCGACGTTGACGCTGAGGCCGTCGTTGTTCAGGTCGCTGGTGACGTCGGTGATGGACGAAATCTTTTTCATGCGCGCGACCAGTTGGGGCACGTACTGCGTAAAGGCCTGTTGGGTCGGTCCGCGCAGCACGAACTGGTATTGGTTCGGCGAGATGGTGGTGTCGAGGGTGAGATCCTGCTCGGGCTGCAGGTACAGCTTGATGCCCGATACGTTCGTTACCTCGGTCTGTACGCGTCGGGCGATTTCAGCGGCGGTCGAGGAACGATCGCTGCGATCCTTCAGATTGATCAGGAAGCGGCCGTTGTTGAGCGTGGTGTTGGTGCCGTCGATGCCAACATAGGAGGTGAGATCGGCGACATCCGGATCCTTGAGGATCGCCTCGGCCAAAGCGGCTTGGCGTTCCACCATCGCGGTATACGACACCGAATTGTCGGCGACGCTGATGCCCTGGATCACGCCGACGTCCTGCGTCGGGAACAGGCCCTTGGGGATGACGATGTAGAGGATCACCGTCAGCGCCAGCGTTCCAAGGAACACCATCAGCGTCAGCGTCTGGCGTGCCATGACAAAGCGCAGCCCGCGTTCGTAGGCTGCCAGGGTCTTGTCGAACAGGCCTTCGCTGATCCGCTCGAAGCGGCTGGGGTGGCGATCCACCTGCGCTCTGAGCAGGCGCGCGCAGAGCATCGGCACCAGGGTCAGCGAGACGATGCCGGAGAGTACGATCGTCACCGCCAGAGTGACCGCGAATTCGCTGAATAGACGTCCAATCACGCCACCCATGAACAGCAGCGGGATCAGCACGGCGATCAGCGAGATGGTCAGCGAAAGGATGGTGAAGCCGATCTGTCCGGCGCCTTCGAGCGCAGCCTCCAGCGGTGTTCGGCCTTCTTCCAGATAACGCACGATGTTCTCGATCATCACGATCGAGTCATCGACCACGAAACCGGTAGCGATGATCAGCGCCATCAGCGACAAGTTGTCGATCGAGTAACCCAGCTCGTACATCACCGCCAGCGTACCGATCAGCGAGACCGGTACGGAAATACTCGGAATGATCGTGGCCGGTATGTTGCGCAGGAACACGAAGATCACCAGCACCACCAGCGCAATGGCCAGGATCAGCTCAAACGCTGCATCGGAGACGGATGAACGGATCACGCCGGTGCTGTCCGACACGATCTCGACCTTCATGCCCGCCGGCAGCGTTGACTCCAGCTGCGGCAGCAACTGCTTGATCTGGTTGACCGTGGCGATCACGTTCGCGCCGGGCTGGCGCTGGACGTTGAGCACGATGGCCTGGGTCTTGTTGTACCAGGCGCCTTGCTCGGTGTTCTGCGCGGACTGGGTCACGCGGGCGACGTCACGCAAGAAAACGGGTGCACCGTTCTGGTAAGAAATCACCGTGTCCAGGTAATCTTTCGGATCCTGGATCTGATCGTTGCCATTGATCGTGTAATCTAGGTCCGGGCCGTCGAAGTTGCCCTTGGGCTGGCTGACGTTGACGTTGGCGATCAGCGACCGCAGATCATCGATATTGAGTCCGTACGCGGCAAGCTTCTGCGGGTCGGCTTCGACCCTGACCGCTGGAACATTGCCGCCGGCCGGCGTGACCAGGCCGACACCCGACACTTCGGAAATCTTCGCGCCGAGCCGGTTGTTGGCGACGTCCTGCAGCTGCGGCAGCGACATCGAGGTGGATGTCACGGCGAGCGTGAGAATCGGCTGATCGGCCGGGTTTACCTTGGCGTAAGTCGGTGGTGCTGGCAGGCCGGTGGGCAGCAGACTGTTGGACGCGTTGATCGCCTCCTGCACGTTCTGCTCGGCGACGTCAAGATTGAGTGAGAGATCGAACTGCAGGGTGATGACCGAAGCCCCGGCCGAGCTGTTCGAGGTCATCTGCTGCAGGCCCGGAATTTCGCCCAGCTGCACTTCCAGCGGCGCGGTTACCGTGGTTGCCATCACCGTGGGGCTGGCCCCAGGGTAAAAGGTCTGAATCTGGATCGTCGGGTAATCGACGTCGGGCAGGGACGAGACCGGCAGGAACTTCACCGCCACCAGACCGACCATCACCAGGGCGATCATCAGCAGCGACGTTGCCACCGGCCTGAGTATGAACAGGCGGGAAATATTCATCGGATCGCCTGCCTGCCGTTTACGAAGCGCGTGAGGCGGAGGCGGTGTCGTGTGTCCGCTTTCCGCGTGGCTGCTGCGCGCTGGTGCCGGACGATGCGGGCGCGTCGGTGCTGCCAGCTTCAGCCGGCTTGGCGGACCTGGCGGACGCGATCTTGATCTTGGCGCCGTCGCTCAAGCGGTCCATGCCATCGGTGACCACTTGCTGGCCTGCCGAAAGGCCCGACAGGATCACGGTGTTCTTGCCGTCACTCGGCCCCTGCGTCACCTTGTGCACGGAGACGGTCTGGTCGGCGTTGACCAGATAAACGTAATCCCCCGGCGCACCGCTCTGCACGGCTGGCGTTGGCACCAGTACAGCGTTCTGCAGGGTATCGACCAGCAACTTGACGTTGACGAATTCGCTCGGGAACAGCGCCTCATCGTCGTTGGCAAAGGTGGCGCGCAGGCTCACCGTACCGGTACCCGTGGCCATCTGATTGCCCAGCGCATACAGCGAGCCGGCGGCGATCTGCTTGGTGTTGTCGCTGTTGTAAGCGGTGACGGCCAGCTTGGTATTGGCGGTATTGAAGCGGGCCAGCACCTTGCTCAGCGCGTTTTGCGGCACGGTGAACTGCACCGTGGTCGGCTTCATCGTAGTGATGGTCACGATGCCCGGTGAGGTCGATTGCGTAACATAGTTGCCGGGATCGACCAGCCGCAGGCCAACCCGTCCGGCCACCGGCGCGGTGATATGGCAGTAGGTGAGATCGAGATCGTATTGCGCGATGCTGGCACGGTCAGACTGCACGGCGGCCTCGTCCTGCTGCACCGTGAACCTCTGGTCGGCGTAGGTTTGCTCGGCAATCGACTTCTGCTCGTGCAGCTGCGTGTAGCGGGCTAGATCGGCGCGGGCCTGGTCCAGCGTTGCCTGGTCCTTGGCCAATTGCGCCTGCGCCTGCTGCTTGCTGATTTCGTACTGGCGCGGATCGATCTGGGCGAGAAATTGCCCCTTCGTCACGTCCTGGCCTTCCTGATAACCAACCCCGGTCAGGTAACCGCTCAATTGCGGGAGCACGTTGACAGTGGCGATCGGAGTGACTGTGCCGAGTTCGCTCAAGGTTTCCGGCATGCTGCCCAAGGTCGCCGTGGCGGCGCTGACCACCTGCGCTGGCGTGCCGACTCTCTCTTTCTTGCCGTTCAAGAGATGAAACACCACAAGAACCACCAGAATGACAATCACCACCATCGCGATGAGCCATCCGCGTTTTTTGTGCGGGTGATGACCGGCTGCGTTCGGAGTGACGGTGCTCATAAACAATCTGCTCGGTGTTCGTCGTTCATTACTACCGTACTTTCATTAATCAAAACAGCATCGTCCCGGACGGCAGGGCCGTCGTCAGCATCATCGGCAGAGTGTTTTCAACGGTTTCCAGGCCATGCGGTTGACACCGGCAGGATGATTTCATCAAAAGAATTTGCGAAATCCGTCGGGATGCCGCCGTGGCCATACATTCCCGGCAACGGCGCCACCAGCACATTGCCAGTGGCATCCCGATCTCGACCTGCTTTTCAGGCTACCGGACTTGCTTGTAAACCCACTTGGCGAGAATCCTGAAATCGGTAAATTTTATAAAATATTGATTTGATTGATATTAATTTCGTAGGTTGGTCGGAAATTCTGATTGCCATTACTCGATTGAGGGGGCCTCCCGCGCAGCTGAGCGTAGTCTCGTGCGCTGGTTTATCGGCACACGCGCCATCTTTGTTCAGATGCCTTGATGCGGTAGCTGCGAGCCTTCGGCGATGAACGGCAGATCACTTTATTAGCTGTTTTCAGCTATGTGGACTCAGGCGTAGCGATAGAAATTATTCATACCTGTAGGTTTCTACAGTAGCTCACAGAGGGCAAAGCATCTATCTATGTGATTCCCGGTGGCCGTCTGGAAGTGGCCAAGGAATTCATAGGACGTGTCCGGGAATGATTGAGCTTTGAAAGGCCGCCAGACTGATGATTTCATCAGTCTGGCGGCCTTCTTTTTTAATGTTTCAATCTCACAGCATCAGTCGCCGGCAGGTTCAGGGCTCTCCGCGTCTGGTCATCCAATTCGATCCACAAGGCCAGGACGGGCTCGCCATCAATCATTTGAGGCGGCCCCACCCGATGCGCGTGCATGCCGATACTCCGGAGTATTCTCTCGACGCCAAGGGCTGTGAAGGTAATGAGTCGAACGGCACCTTGCGTGGCCGCAACCTCGACTACGGCCGCGAATAGCGAGCAGAAGCGTCTTCTCAGTTCTTCGCGCGATGGTGTAGAAGTTTGGTTGGTGGCCATTGTCGAAAATCGTGACAACTCCCAGACATCCGGGGCGTGCGGCGTGGGTGCGCCATTCATGAGGCTGGGGAAAACCTCGTCGAGCAAGTACGCTTTGGTGGTCGGCAACAGGCGTGCGCAGCCGCAAACGCTGCCATTCACATCCCTTGCGATGGCATACAGCGTATCTGGCCGATCAAATTGATCGCGCTCTAACCCATTCTCGACAGGAAGCTGCCATTGCAGCGCGTCTATAAAAACCTCGTGCCTGTAGACGGCAAGTGCCGTCTCAAGACCGGGAGGCAGTTGGCTTGCCGTGCCAGTCACAACTGTCAGCATATGCCGTGACTCCGGGGATCGGGAATAACGGCATTGGAGAAGATTCCTTACCTATCGATAACTGGAAGCTTGTACAGTTGACGAAAGGAGTAATTTAGGTTTGCGGATCTGTCTTGGTGATGCTGAAAAAGACGTATCGCAAGTCCTCAAGAAAGCGGTGGACGCACAAGTTCAGATATCGAGTGGTGTTGCTGAGATTGCCATTGTTCGGTGGACAGCCAGGTACTCAGTAACTCGCTTGTCCTTTCCATTCCCAGGTCGTAACGGTTTTGCGTAACGAGCATGACGTTGCTGCTTATTCCTCCCGGAGCCATGAATTGTCGTCCGTCAGGAAGAGCAAACCAAGCCCAGCCGATGCTCACATGATGAGTTCCGCTCGTTGCCCATTCGCAATAGCCTGCACAAGAAGCCTGAATACCTTCTGGGATGAGGTTCTCAATGAGGTTATGGTCCTCCCAAGACAGCTTTCGAATAAAGTTCAATCTTGAAAAAACTTCAAACGTCATACGTATATAGCCGTCCAGAGATACCTGCGCGGCTTGGGAGGTTGTACGGGGCTGCGAGCTCATTGTGCTTCCATGGCAATGCGAGGTCTACACCGTAGCCCCAGTTTGTTGGACAGCAAACTGTTAGATTCCACACGGTAACGGAGGGGAATAAAAGTGAAGGCTTGGCGTGAAGATTGCTTGGACCAACTGTCTTCAGCGGCAGGGTCTTCGGCTGGAATTTTGAAAGCGCTTGCAGTCATCGTTGATCAGCTCGGCTTTGAATACTGCTCGTACGTTCTTCGTGTGCCTTTCCCGGTCGCCAGTCCAGTAGTCACTTGGTCCAGCACCTATCCGGCCAAGTGGCTCGAACACTATTTTACGAATCACTATCTCGATAGCGACCCACTGATTCGGCAAGCATCCCGGGATTTATCCCCCGTTATCTGGGCGAGCGATCATTTCGAGAGTCAGCCTGCTTTTTGGGAAGAGGCAAATGCCCACGGCGTTCGGCACGGATGGGCACTAGCCACTCACGGCAAGCACATGACGACCGGAATGCTGTCTCTTGCACGGACGCACGAGAAAGTGACGGCTTTGGAATTAGCGGACAAGGAGCCACAGCTGGTTTGGCTATCGCACGTCACCCATGGGCTGATCAGCGCCATAGAAACCAGGGACATCCGATCAGGTGAGGATTACCAATTAACCGCCCGTGAAATTGAAGTTTTGCGATGGAGCGCAGGAGGAAAGACGGCGGATGAAATTGGCACAATACTGGGCATTTCCATGCGCACAGTCACGTTTCACATCACGAGTAGTCTAGCCAAGCTGAATGCAACCAATAAAACGCAAGCGGTTGCAAAAGCATTTCTGTTGAACATTCTCTGATTAAGCGCGTCGTCGGCCGGTCATCAATTCACGATCGCTGAGCAGATCACCAACCAAGACAAGTTGAACAGATCGCTGGATCTCAGCAGGGCAGAGCCATATTTGCTCATGAAAGCGCCCTCTAATGTATGAATAGAGGCTACTGATACCGCCTGGCCGTTTACTGACCTGACTGAGCGACCTCGACATCTGGATATCCCCTGGTATTTGTTGTACCATCTAGTTCAATAAAGGCCGAGAACTTGTGCGGTCTTTGGCACTCATAGTAGTCGAGTGCTAAATTGTCATCCTGTTATGGAGGTTCGACTCATGTCCCAGTCTTTGGTGACCGCTAGCCTGCCACTCCCCAGCGTAGTGGGCAGTCTGGATGCTTATATTTCCGCCGTTCATCGCATACCGGTGCTGAGCGTTGAAGAGGAGCAGGCGCTGTCGCGTGATTTCCTCGAAGAAGCCAATCTGGCCTCGGCCAAGAAGCTCGTGATGTCGCACCTGCGCTTCGTGGTGCACGTGGCGCGTGGCTACAGCGGCTACGGCCTGCAACTGGCTGACCTGATTCAGGAAGGCAATATCGGCTTGATGAAGGCGGTGAAGCGCTTCGACCCAGATCAGGGCGTTCGCCTGGTCAGCTTTGCAGTGCATTGGATCCGTGCCGAAATGCACGAATTCATCCTGAAGAACTGGCGCATCGTCAAGGTCGCCACCACCAAGGCGCAGCGCAAGCTGTTCTTCAACCTGCGCAAGAGCAAGAAGCGCTTGGGCTGGATGAATGCCGCCGAGGTGCGCACCGTGGCGCAGGACTTGGGTGTACCCGAGGCTACCGTGCGCGAGATGGAATCGCGTCTGTCCGGTCGTGATATCGGCTTCGAAGCGCCGGCAGATGCCGACGACGATGCCAAGCCGGCACCGGCGGCGTTCCTGATCGACGACAGCGCCGACCCGTACGAGAACGTGTCCGATGCCGACTATGCCGACAACCAGATGCAGAATCTGACCGACGCGTTGGCTCATCTGGACGAGCGTTCGCGCCATATCGTCCAGCGCCGCTGGCTCGACGATGACAAGGCCACGCTGCAGGATCTGGCCGATGAGTACGGTGTGTCTGCTGAGCGCATCCGTCAGGTCGAGGCTAACGCGATGAAGAAGATGCGTGGCCTGTTCGCCGCCTGAGCATTCAACGCAGGATTGACCACAAACGGCCTCCATTGGAGGCCGTTTCGTTATGCTAGTTGCTGTTTCTACCGGATAGATCCGTACCGATGCCGCGCATTCTGGTGATCGAAGATGACGACGTCACCGCCCGCGAAATCGCGGCGGAGCTGACGAGTCACGGCATCGACGTCGATCGCATCGCCGATGGCAGTGAAGGCCTGTTGCGTGCAGCCGACCCCTGCTACGACGCCATCACGCTGGACATGATGTTGCCCGGCATGGACGGCCTCAGCGTGGTGACCCAGTTGCGAGCACAGGGCGTGGTTACGCCCGTGCTGATGATCAGCGCGCTGTGCGATGTGGACGAGCGCGTGCGCGGCCTGCGTGCAGGCGGTGACGACTATCTGACCAAACCTTTTGCGCCCGACGAAATGCTGGCACGCGTGGAGGTGCTGCTGCGCCGACACCGTCCGCAGGCACCACAGACGGTGTTGTCCGTTGCCGATCTGGAGCTGGATCTGGTGCGGCATGTGGCGCGTCGTGCCGACAAGGAACTGTCGCTGTTACCGACCGAGTTCAAGCTGCTGGAATTTCTGATGCGCCATGCGGGGCAGGTACTCACCCGCACGATGATTTTCGAAACCGTATGGGGTTTTCATTTCGATCCCGGAACCAATCTGATCGACGTGCATATCGGTCGGCTGCGTCGAAAAATCGATGCGGCCGGACTGGCGCCGCTGATCCATACGGTGCGTGGCTCGGGGTACAGTCTTGCGCAAACTGACTGACAGTTGGCGTTCCACCACCGCGCGCCTGATCCTGATCTACGGTACGTTTTTCGCGCTGTGGGGCGGCGTCGTGATTGGGCTGATCTACTGGCAGGCGGCCAGCTATCTGGGCCGCGTTTCCAATGACCTGATCGGTCGTCAGGCCACGTACTTTTCGATGCTCGACGAGCGCACGCGGCTGCATGCACTGAACGACTACGACAGGCTGGAAACACGCCGCCTGAACGCGTGGGGCGTGTTCGATGCGCAGGGCAACTATCTCTCCGGCACGATCACGACGCTGCCGGCGATGGTGCGGGTCAATGGCCCGGTGGCGTTGTTGCAACAGGGCGTGTCGCGCAACGACAGCAGTAGTGATGAGCACGGCCGCGTGCGCGCCGCAGCCGTGCGACTGCAGGATGGCCGCATTTTGCTGATCACGCGCGATACCAGCATCGTCGACCGCATTGGCACCATTGTTTTGCAGGCACTGTTGTGGGGGCTTTCATTGACCGTGATTCCTGGCCTGTTCGGCGGACTGCTGCTCAGTCGCGGACCCTGGCGACGCGTGCACGCGATCCGGCAGGCCACCATGCCGATCATGCAGGGCGATCTGGCACGCCGCCTGCCGGTGAGTCGCCACGGCGATGAACTCGACATGCTGGCCGGCATCGTCAACGCGATGCTCGACGAGATCGAGCGGTTGCTCGGCGAAGTGAAAGGCGTCTGCGACAATATCGCGCACGATCTGCGCACGCCGCTGACGCGGCTGCGCTCGCGGCTGTATCGCCTGCAGCAGCAGTTTGGCGAGGATAGCGACGAGACGGCAGCGCTCGACGCATGCATGGTCGACACCGATGCACTGCTTGATCGCTTCCGGGCGCTGTTGCGTATTTCCGAACTGGAAAACCAGCGCCGCCGGGTCGGTTTCGACAATGTCGATCTCGCCGAGATCTTGCGTGAAGTGCACGCACTGTATCTGCCGCTGGCGGAAGATCGTGGTCAGCAGCTGGCGCTGGATCTGCCAGCGCTTCCCTTCATCCATGCCGACCGGCATCTGCTGCTTGAGGCGCTGAGCAACCTGGTTGGCAATGCGATCAAGTTCACACCGCCGGGAGGCCTGGTGGAAATTCGGGCGCGCACGGCCGACGATGGTCCGTGGGTCGATGTGAGTGACAGCGGGCCAGGCATTCCGCCGGATCAACGTGACGCGGTAACGCGTCGTTTCTACCGCACCGAGAGCAGCCGCAGCACGCCCGGTTCAGGGCTGGGGCTCAGCATTGTGAGTGCGATAGCGCGGCTGCACGGTTACACGCTGGAAATTGCAGGTAGCGAGCGGGGTGCCCGACTGAGTCTGCATTGCCTCAATGCCACTGGCGTGTGAAAGGTTCGATACAAAGTCGCTGTTAGAGTATTGATTGGTTGGGTTATTTGTTGCCCCACAGGGCTGTCTGACGGCCCACCGTTTTGGCGCATGAAAATATCTTCATGCGCCAAAACGGTGGTGAGATGGCGCGGCGTGGCAAAATTCGCTGCTACGCAACATTATCGCGGGATACTCCATGCAGGCCCTCGTGCGGATCGCGCTATCGCGACCCTACACTTTCGTTGTTCTGGCGTTGCTGATCCTGATCATCGGCCCCCTGTCGGCCATGCGCACGCCGACCGATATTTTCCCCGATATCAATATTCCGGTGATCGCAGTGGTATGGCAGTACACCGGCCTGCCGCCCGATCAGATGGAAGGCCGTATCACATCGCCATACGAGCGTGTGCTGACCACCACGGTCAATGACGTCGAGCACATCGAGTCGAAATCCATCGTCGGCTTCGGCATCGTCAAGATTTTCTTTCAGCCAACGGTCAACGTCGCCACCGCGAACGCGCAGGTGACCGCTGTATCGCAGACGCTTCTGCGCCAGCTGCCGCCCGGTACCACTCCGCCGCTGATCCTCAACTACAGCGCGTCGACGGTGCCGATCCTGCAGCTGGCGCTATCGGGCAAAGGGTTGACCGAGCAAAACCTGGGCGATCTGGCGTTGAATATCCTGCGTCCGCAGCTGGTGTCGGTGCCCGGCGCCGCGGTGCCTTACCCGTATGGCGGCAAAACCCGTCAGGTGCAGATTGACATCGACCCGTCGGCGCTGCAGTCGCGCGGACTGTCTGCCAACGATGTGGCCAACGCGCTGGCGGCGCAGAACCTGATCACGCCGATCGGCACGCAGAAGATCGGCAACTTCGAATACACCCTGCAGCTCAACAATGCGCCCGGCGAGCTGCAGGGGCTGGCTGATCTGCCCGTCAAGACAGTCAATGGCACCACCATCTACATTCGCGATGTCGCGCACGTGCTCGACGGTGCGCCGCCGCAAACCAATATCGTGCATGTCGATGGTGGCCGTTCGGTACTGATGAGTGTGTTGAAGAATGGTTCTGCTTCGACTCTGGCCATCGTTGCCGGTATCCGCCAGCGAATGGAAGATGCCAAGGCGACCCTGCCTGACAACCTCAAGATTGCGCCGATCGGCGACCAGTCGATCTTCGTGCGTGCGGCGATCACGGGTGTGGCACGCGAAGGCATTATCGCGGCGGCGCTGACCAGTTTGATGATTCTGCTGTTCCTCGGCAGTTGGCGCTCCACCGTCATCATCGCGGTGTCGATCCCGCTGGCGATTCTCTCGTCCATCGCGGCGCTGTCGGCGATCGGCGAAACGCTCAACATCATGACTCTGGGTGGTTTGGCGCTGGCGGTCGGCATTCTGGTCGACGACGCCACGGTGACCATCGAGAACATCAACTGGCATCTGGAGCAGGGCAAACAGGTCGAGCGCTCGATCCTCGATGGTGCGGCACAGATCGTTACGCCGGCATTCGTTTCGCTGTTGTGTATCTGCATCGTGTTCGTGCCGATGTTCTTCCTCGATGGTGTGGCGCGCTTCCTGTTCGTGCCGATGGCCGAAGCGGTGATGTTCGCGATGATTGCCTCGTTCATCCTGTCGCGCACGCTGGTGCCCACGATGGCGAAGTATCTGCTGCATCCGCATGTCGATGAGCATGGTCAGCACTTGGAAGTGAAGCCGACGCGCAATCCGTTGGTGCGCTTCCAGCGTGCGTTTGAAGCCCGCTTCGAAAAGGTGCGGGCGAGCTATCACGGCCTGTTGGCACTGGCGATGGAGCACCGGCGCATTTTCGTGATCGGCTTCATGACCTTTGTCGTGCTCTCGTTCGCGCTGGTGCCGACGTTAGGCCGCAACTTTTTCCCCGATGTGGATGCGGGTCAGATCCTGATGCACGTGCGGGCGCCGGTGGGCACCCGACTGGAGCAGAGCGCTGAGCTATTTGCGCGGATCCAGCAGAGCGTCAAACGCATCATTCCCGCCAGTGAGCTTGGCACCGTGGTCGACAATATCGGCCTGTCGAACTCCGGTATCAACAATACCTACAACAACACCGGCACGATCGGCGAGCAGGATGGCGACATCCAGATCGCGCTGAACGAGGGCCATCACCCGACTGCCGACTACGTGCGGCAGATGCGCGAAAAACTGCCGCACGAATTCCCGGGTGTGACGTTCTCCTTCCCGCCGGCCGATATCGTCAGCCAGATTCTGAACTTCGGTTCGCCCGCGCCGATCGCGCTGCAGATCCGCGGCCCGAAGCTGCCGGCCAATTTCAAATATGCCGATACGCTGCTGCGTGAGATCAAGCGCATCCCGGGCATTGCCGATGCGCGTATCCAGGAGTCGCAGGCGAACCCCGGTTTCAATATCGATGTAGATCGCACCCAGGCGCAGTTGCTGGGCATCACCGAGCGCGATGTCACCAACAGTCTGGTGGTGAACCTCGCCGGCTCCAGTCAGGTGGCGCCGACTTTCTGGCTCAATCCTGCGAATGACATTTCCTACCCGATCGTGCTGCAGACACCGCAGTACACGCTGGATTCGCTCGCCTCGCTGCGCAACCTGTCGGTCACCGGCAGCAACGGCAACTCGCAGGTGCTGGGTGGATTGGCCACAGTCACCCGGCAAACGACCAACGCGGTGGTCGATCAGTACAACATCCAGCCGGTGGTGCAGATTTTCGCGACCACGCAGGATCGTGATCTTGGTGGCGTCTCGGCTGATATCCAGAAAGTGATTGCGGCACACGACAAGGAGCTGCCGAAGGGCTCGCACGTCGAACTGTTTGGTCAGGTCAAGACGATGAACAGCGCATTCTCGGGTCTGCTGTTTGGCCTGCTCGGTGCGATGGTGCTGATCTACATGCTGATCGTGGTGAACTTCCAGTCGTGGAGCGATCCGTTCGTGATCATCACCGCCTTGCCTGCCGCGCTGGCCGGTATCGTGTGGATGCTGTTCGTGACGCACACGGCGTTGTCGGTGCCGGCGCTCACGGGTGCGATCATGTGCATGGGCGTGGCAACGGCCAACTCGATTCTGGTGGTGAGCTTCTGCCGCGAGCGCCTGCACGATCATGGCAATGCACTGGAGGCGGCACTGGAAGGCGGCTTCGTCCGTTTCCGCCCGGTGCTGATGACGGCGCTGGCGATGATCATCGGCATGGCACCGATGGCGTTGGGTCTTGGCGAAGGCGGCGAGCAGAATGCGCCACTGGGTCGCGCCGTGATCGGTGGCCTGATTTTCGCGACAACCGCAACACTCCTTTTCGTGCCCGTGGTGTTCAGCATCATCCACGCGCGCTACGTCCACAAACCTGATCCGGCGCCCGCCTCCGGAGAGCCTGCCCATGTCTGAGTCAACCCCGTCCAATTCGACGTTCCCCAAACCCACGCCACCCTCGCATCGTGGCGTACGGCTGGCCGGGGTGATCGCTCTGGTGGTGGTGATCGTCGTCGTGATCATCGGCATCGCCACCCGCGTGGTCGAATCCAGAAATCTGAAAACCTGGACCAACGAACAGACGGTGCCGACCGTCAACGTAGCCACGCCCGAAAAGAACGGCGCCGGCTCGCCGCTCGAACTGCCCGGACGCATTGAGGCCTACACGCAGGCATCGATGTATGCGCGCGTGGCTGGCTATCTCAAGTCGTGGAAGGTCGACATCGGTGGGCGCGTCAAGGCTGGCCAGCTGCTGGCCGAGATCGACACGCCGGATCTGGATCAGCAACTGCTGCAGGCCAAGGCCGATCTGGCCAGTGCGCAGGCGAACGAGGCACTGGCCTCGACTACGGCCAAGCGCTGGCAGGCCATGCTCAGCTCCGATTCGGTTGCCAAGCAGGAAGTGGACGAGAAGACCGGTGACTTCACCGCCAAGCGCGCGCTCGCCAACGCGGCCAAGGCCAATGTCGATCGCATCGAGGCAACCAAGGCTTACGCCCGCATCGTCGCGCCGTTCGATGGTGTGGTGACTGCGCGCAATACCGATGTCGGTGCGCTGATCAACGCGGGTAGTACGGGCGGTGGTCAGCCGCTGTTTGTGGTGTCTGACGTCAGCAAGCTGCGCGTTTACGTGCAGGTGCCGCAGACTTTCGTGCCGTCGATTCCTGCCGGTGCCACCGCGCAGCTCACTGTGCCGGAATATCCGGGCCGCACATTTGAAGCCCGGGTCGACGCCTCGTCACAAGCGGTCAATGCCAGCTCCGGCAGCACGCTGATCCAGCTGTCGGTCGACAACGCCGACGGCAAGCTGATGCCGGGCAGCTTCACCAATGTGCGCTTCAAGCTGGACGCCAATGCCGCCGGGCTACGCGTACCGGCCAGCGCGCTGATCTTCAACGCCAGCGGCCTGCATCTGGCCACGGTGGGCAGCGACAACAAGGTGGCGTTCAAGACGGTGACGATCCTGCATGATTACGGCAAGACCGTGGAGATCGGTTCCGGCCTCGCCGCCGACGATCGCGTGATCGACAGCCCGCCGGATGGTCTGGTCAACGGCGATCAAGTCAAGATTTCCGAGCCGCAAGCCAAGGGCAAGCCCGATGACAAAGCCTGAAATTCCGGGCCGGCGTCGAGTGGCACGGTCGGCCACGTTTTTGCGCGCCGCGCCGCTGGCGATCGTCATTGCGTTGGCTGGCTGCTCGCTGGCGCCGGTATACAAGGTGCCGGCTGTGCCGGTTGCCACGTCCTACCAGGACACGAGCCTCTGGCAGACCGCGCAGCAGTCCGATCAGCTGCCGCGCGATGAGTGGTGGCAGGTCTATCACGACGCGCAGCTCGATCAACTGCAGCAGCGCCTGCTCGCCAACAATGCCGATCTCGCCGCAGCGCTGGCGCACTACCGGCAGGCGCAGGCGTTCAATCTGCAGGCGCGCTCGGCGCTTTTCCCGACCGTCAGTACCAACGCCAATGGTCAGCGCGATCGTGAATCCGATACCAAGCCATTACGCGGCTCGCTGACCGGTCCGAATGCGTCGCCAGCAGATTACAACTCGTTTACGGTCGGCGCCGAGGTTGATTACGAGGTCGATCTGTGGGGCCGCGTGCGCAACACGGTAGAGGCGAGCAAGGCCGAGACGCAGGCATCCGCCGCCGATCTGGCATCGGCGCAGCTGAGCCTGCAGGCTCAGCTGGCCGATAACTACATTCAGCTGCGCGGGCTCGATCAGCAGATCGCACTGTTCCAGCAAAGCATCGACGCGTTTCAAAAGGCGTTGAAGCTGACCCAGACGCTGCACACCGGCGGCATCGTGTCAGGGCTGGACGTGGCGCGCGCGCAGTCGCAGCTGTCCTCGGCCAAGTCGCTATGGTCACAGGCGCTGGCACAGCGAGCGCTGATCCAGGACGCAATCGCTGTGCTGGTCGGTGACTCGGCCAGTACGTTCAAGCTGGCTGCGCAGACTGATACGATCGCTCTGCCGCAGGTGCCGATCGGCGTACCGACCACCCTGCTGCAGCGTCGCCCGGATATCGCTGCGGCCGAACGCCGTGTTGCTGAGGCCAATGCGCGTATCGGCATTGCCCGCGCCGCGTATTTTCCGTCGTTGACGCTGAGTGCACAGGGCGGTTTCCAAAGCGCGCAATACCCAAGCCTGCTCACCGCGCCGAATCATTTCTGGGCGATCGGCCCCTCGCTGTTCGAGACGATCTTCGACGGCGGCAAGCGCAAGGCTGGCGTGCGCGCCGCCAAGGCTGCTACCGATGAAACCGGCGCGCGCTATCGCGGTGTGGCATTGAATGCATTCGCGCAGGTCGAGGACAATCTGGCCCAGATCGATCACATCGGTGTGGCCAGAACCGATCAGAAAGACGCCGCCGATGCAGCCCAGCACTCCGTCGATCTCTCGATGGAACGCTACAAGGAAGGCGCTGTCGGCTACCTCGACGTGGTGCAGGCCCAGACCACGGCACTCGACGCTCAGCGTAGCCTGCTCACGCTCAACACCAACCAGCTACGCGCCAGCGTGCAATTGATCAAGGCGCTGGGTGGTGGCTGGTCGACCGCTGAACTGCCGGCTGGCAAGCGCTAGTCCTCATGGATAGTGGATCATGATTTAGCCGTTTGAACGGCTAAATCATGAGAATGCATAGCGGGGTTTTATCTCAGCGCCGCGAGCTGGTCGCATGCCCCAACGCAATGCCCTTCAGCACATTAAGTGCTTGCGATAACGCGTAGTCACCGGTCGCCAGTTTGGCGTCATCGGCGCTGCCGTCGTTGTTGATGTCGTCGCCGGTGGTGGCATTTTCGTTGGCCAGGTGATTGGGCAGGTCGGATTCGGAGCTGATCAGCGAGGCAGGGCTGTCGGCTTTTTTCACCGTGAGGTCGGCTAGTGCGATATCCGGCTTGATACCTTCGGCCTGGATCGAGGTGCCGTTGGGCGTGTAATAGCGCGCGGTGGTGATCTTGACTGCGTGATCGGCGTCCAGCGGCAGCACGGTCTGCACCACGCCCTTGCCGAACGTGCGCTGGCCCATCAGCAGGGCGCGGTGATTGTCTTTCAGCGCGCCGGAGACGATTTCGGCGGCCGATGCGGTGCCGTTGTTGGTGAGCACCACCATTGATGCGCCGTTGAGCAGGTCGCCGGGGTGCGCGCTGAAGCTCATATTGGAATCCTGCAGCCGGCCGCGCGTGCTGACGATGACACCGCTATCGAGGAAGTCGTCGCTAACCGCGACGGCCGCCGTCAGCAGGCCGCCGGGATTGTTGCGCAGGTCGAGCACGGCGCCTTTTTGCGGACCGTTCTTCTTGATCAGTTCGCCAAGTTTCTTGTCGAGATCTCCGGCGGTGTCGTCCTGGAACTGGCTGATCCGGATATAGGCATAGCCGGGTTCGAGCTCACGCACCTTGACGCTGCTGACCGCAATGGTTTCACGCACCAGATGCAGATCGATCAACTTGTCGCTCTTGGCATGCACGATGGTGAGATCGATCTTGCTGCCCGGCTTGCCGCGCAGCTTGGCGTACATGTCGTCGATATTTTCCGAGTTGATCACGGTGCCATCGATCTTGACGATGGTGTCGCCGGCCTGGATGCCGGCGCGCGATGCGGGGGTGTCATCGATTGGCGAAACGATGCGCAGCGCGCCATCGTCCTGCAGTACTTCGATGCCCAGGCCGCTGTATTGGCCAGTCGTGTCCTCGTTGAGCTGGGCCAGGCCGTCCTTGTCGAGGTATTCGCTGTGCGGATCGAGCCCGCTGAGCATGCCGGTGATCGCGGCCTTCATCAGCGTCTTGTCATCGACCTTTTCCACATAGGCCTGTTTCACCACTTCGTAGACGCGGCTGAAGTTGCGGATATCGTCGAGGTCGACCTGATCGGGGCTGGAGCCTGTACTCGCTGGCGCGGCGGTGGTGCCTGCCGACGCGGGAATATCGGCCGGAGATGCCACGCTGGTATCGGCGGCAGGCGCTGTCTGCGCTTGCGCAAAAGGTAGAGCCAGCAGCAGTGGCAGTGATGTCAGCAGGGCGATCTGGCCGCGGAAAGAACGACGCATGGAATGGCTCCGTGAAACAAATAAACGTCGTACCGCAGTCCGACGGAAAGAGAGTGGAAACTGAGATAACCCGGATTGAGACAGCTCGAGCCCGGTGAAATTCATCAGCGGCAGCATCCTAGCCTGCGATGGCATGTTGTTGGCGTCAACGGCGCTGGCTCAACCAGCTACGCGGGTCGACCGGCTGGTTGTCCCGGCGCAATTCGAAATATACGCCGGTGTTGACGCCAGTCGTCGGGCTGGCGGTGCCAATCGCTGAGCCGGCTTCGACCTGGTCACCCACCCTGTGCAGCAGGGTCTCGTTATTACCGTACATGCTAAGCCAGCCGTTGCCGTGGCTGACGATAAGCAGCATCCCGTAGCCACGCAGAAAGCCGGCATAGATCACCCGGCCGCGCGCCACCGCGTGGATTTCGCTGCCGCCCGCCGCCTTGATCAGCACGCCGTTGCCGAAGCTGTTGACCACGCCGCTGGCCGGCCACGGCAAATTGCCGCGGATATTGGCGGTCGCCTTGCCGACGTCCAGCGGCGGTGGCGGCAGGTTTTGCCCGGGATGCTTTTTACGCGCCGCCTCACGCGCGGCGGCCGCCTGTGCCTGCGCTTCGCGCGCGGCATCGTCGATTGCCTTCTGCAGTTTGGCGACCAGCTCGTTCAGCGCCTGTGCGTTCTGTTTCAGCACGGTCAGCTTCTGCGCCTGATCCTTGTATTGCGCGTCGGTTTCGGCGGCCAGCTTCTGCTGCGCGGCCCGCTGCTGGGCCAGCGTCTTGGCCTGCTGCTGTCGCTGCACGCGGGTGGCTTCCAGGGCCTGTTGTTCGGCACTGATCGCGGTTTGCAATTCCTGCAGCTTGGCCAGATCGGACATCAGTTGCTGAACACGCTGCACCCGATCCTGCTGAAAATATTTCGAGTACATCAGCGCGCGTGAGATGCGTGCCAGGTCTTCATCACCCAGCAGCAGGCGCAGGTCCGAACCCTGACCCAGCGCATAAGTGGCACGCAGCAGTTCACCGATGGCGGCGTGCTGGCTATCCAGGCTCTGCTTCAGCGTGGCCTGCTGTTGCTGCAGATCATCAAGCTGTTTCTGCTTGGCGGTCAGTTCGGTGTCGGTCTGGTGAACCGCGCGGGCTGCCGTGGCCAGCGCGGTTGCCTGTTTGGCCAGTTCGGCATTGGCGCTGTCGCGACGTGTGGCGGTGTCGGCCTGCTGCTTGGCCAGCGCGTTCATCCTGGCCTGGATGTCGGCCAGCTTCTGCTTGGCGTCGGCCTGCTCGCTACCGGTCTTGCCATCCTGCCGTGCCTGCGCGGAGGGTGCCGCGAGCGTGCAGCTCAACGCCGCGGCGACAAGCAGCACGGGGATGGACGATCGTTGGATGAACAGACGGCGGGCAAAGCGGGCAATTGGCGGCATCTGGCGATTATCACCGAGCCGGGCGTGGGTAGCGAGCTACCGGGGAGCGGCTTCGCCAAACTGGTATGCCCACGCAGGCCGCATCAGCAGAGGATCTGTGCCGTTGTTAAAGAAGCGTAGCCTGCTCCCGATCGTCAGGATAAGCCGATCGCGCGACGGCAAATTGCTTCTCAATCAGACCATGTCAGCGCCATATGGCCGTCCAAATGCTTTGACGCTTAGCAGCAAGTGTGTTTTAGTCGGGATAACCCCGTTCGTAGCCAAGGCGCTTACCACCTCGCCGGCTTCGTGCGCTCAGTCATTCCATCTGCCGCGGAGGCCCGATGGCGCAGTCAGTTACTACCACGTTGTATGACCCGGCTTTCGAACACGACAGCTGCGGGTTTGGTTTGGTCGCGCAGATCGACGGCCACGCCAGTGCGTGGGTGGTCGATACGGCGTTCGAAGCGCTGGCCAAGCTTTCGCATCGTGGTGGCGTCAATGCCGATGGCATCAGCGGCGATGGTTGCGGCGTATTGATTCACACGCCCGCGCCGTGGCTGCGCGCATTGGCGAAGGAAGCGGGTATCCCCGTTGCCGAACGTTTTGCCGCTGGCCTGGTGTTTCTCGATCCGGCGGGTAGCAACGCTATGGCCGTGCTTGAGCAATACATCGTGGAAGAGGGACTGAGCGTGGCCGGCTGGCGCGAGCTGACAGTGAACGCTGACGCCTGCGGCCCGATGGCTTTTTCGAGCTGTCCGCGCATGCACCAAGTCTTCGTCAACGTTGGCGATGGCATGGACGATGAGAAGTTCGAGCGCGCGCTGTTCCGCGCCCGGCGCCGTGCCGAGACCGCGCTGGCGGAAGATGCGCAGTTTTATGTGGTGACGCTCTCCTCGCATGTCATTGGTTACAAGGCGATGGCTGCCCCTGGCCGCCTGCGTGACGTCTTTGACGATCTGCGTCACCCCGCATTGGTGAGTGACGCGGTGGTATTCCACCAGCGCTTTTCCACCAATACCTCGCCACAGTGGCGGCTGGCGCAGCCGTTCCGTTTGCTCGCGCACAACGGCGAAATCAACACGATTCGGGGTAACCGCCGCTGGATGCAGGCGCGCGAGGCAATCCTGCATTCGCCGTTGGTCGACCTGAGCGATATCGGCCCACTGGTGCGACAGACCGGCTCGGATTCCGAGAGCTTGGACAACGCCTTGGAAGTGCTGCTGGCCGGCGGCCTCGACATGCTCACTGCGATGCGCGTGCTGGTGCCGCCAGCCTACGCGGCGCGCGAGGATATGGACGAGGATCTGGCCGCCTTCTACGAGTACTACGCGCTGCACATGGAGCCGTGGGACGGCCCTGCCGGCCTGGTGATGTGCGGCAGCCATTACGCTGCCTGCGCGCTCGATCGCAACGGCCTGCGTCCGGCGCGCTGGGCGTTGTCGGACGACAACCATCTGATCGTCGCATCCGAGGCTGGCCTGTGGGATGTGTCCGCGTCCAAAGTCGTCGGCAAGGGCCGGCTCGGGCCCGGCCAGATGCTGGCGGTGGATTTTCGCGCCGGCAAATTATTGTTCGATGCCGACATCGACGCGATCAACCGTCGCCGCGCGCCGTTCCAGCAGTGGTTGCGCGAGGGCATCACGTATCTCGAATCCGATCTGATCGATCCCAGCCTGGCGGCCGAACCGCTGCCAGCCAACGAACTGCATCGCTGGCAGAAGCTCTACGGGCTCAGCCGCGAAGAACGCGAAACCGTGCTCAAGGTGCTGGCCGAAACCGAGGCCGAGCCAACCGGCTCGATGGGTGACGACACGCCGGTGGCAGCGATGTCGCGTCAGGTGCGGCCGCTATTCGACCGCTTCCGCGAAGGCTTTGCGCAGGTCACCAATCCGCCGATCGATCCGCTGCGCGAGCTACTGGTGATGTCGCTGATGACGCAGATCGGCGCCGAGGGCAACATCTTCGAGCTGTCGGCAAAAAACGCCAAACAGATTTTGCTCAATTCGCCGATCTGTTCGCAGCGCAAACTGCGCCAGATCCTGGCGTTGCCGCAGTATGTCAAAGGCACCGTACAGGTCGACCTTTGCTATCCGGTCAGCGAAGGGCTCGAAGCGGCGCTGCGGCGGTTTTGTCGTGAGGCCGAAGAGGGTGTGCGCGCTGGCGCCGGCATGGTCTTCATCACTGATCGCTACCCGAACAAAAAGACCCTCCCGGCGCATGCGCTGCTCGCGGTGGGAGCGATCCACGCGCACCTGACGGAGAGCGGCCTGCGCTGCCAATGCAATCTGCTGGTGGAGACGGCCACGGCGCGCGACGCGCATCAATTCGCCTGCCTGATCGGTTTCGGCGCGACCGCCATCTATCCATGGCTGGCGTACCAGAGTCTGTTCGAACTCGGTCGTGATGGACACATCCATCGCGGCGACAGCAACCAGCGTGAGATCGGTCGCAGCTATCGGCGCGGCATTCGCAAAGGCCTGCTGAAGATTCTTTCGAAGATGGGCATTTCCACTGTCGCCGGTTATCGCGGTGCGCAGCTGTTCGAGATCATCGGGCTGGCGCCGGAAGTGGTGGCGCTGTGCTTCCCCGGCACGCCATCGCGCGTCGGCGGCGCGGGTTTTGCCGAGCTGCAGAACGATCAGCGCCTGCTCGCGGCCGAAGCATGGAACGAGGCCAAGCCGCTGCACGCCGGCGGCTTGTACAAGTTCGTCTATGGCGGCGAGTACCACATGTACAACCCCGACGTGATCGATACCTTGCAGCACGCGGTGCGCACGGGCGAAATGGCCGACTATCGCCGCTACGCGCAGCAAGTCGATTCACGACCGCCATCGGCGTTGCGTGACCTGCTGTTGCCACATGGTATCGGTGAGCCGATTCCGCTGGACGAGGTCGAGCCGGTCGAGGCGATACTCAAGCGTTTCGATTCCGCAGGCATGTCGCTCGGCGCGCTGTCGCCCGAAGCGCACGAGGCGCTTGCCACGGCGATGAATCGTCTCGGCGGTCGCAGCAATTCCGGCGAAGGTGGTGAAGATCCCGCGCGCTACGGCACCGAGCGCATGTCGAAGATCAAGCAGGTGGCGTCGGGCCGTTTCGGCGTCACGCCGACCTATCTGATCAATGCCGAAGTGCTGCAGATCAAGATCGCGCAGGGCGCCAAGCCCGGCGAAGGCGGCCAGCTGCCGGGCCACAAGGTCGACGAGACCATTGCGCGGCTGCGTTTCGCCAAGCCGGGCATCGGCCTGATTTCGCCGCCGCCGCATCACGACATCTATTCGATCGAGGATCTGGCCCAGCTGATCCACGATCTGAAGGAAGTGAATCCGACCGCGCTGATCTCGGTAAAGCTGGTGTCGCACGCGGGTGTCGGTACCGTCGCCGCCGGTGTGGTGAAAGCCGGCGCGGATTTGATCACCATCTCCGGCCACGACGGCGGCACCGGCGCCAGCCCGCTCACCTCGATCAAGTACGCCGGTACGCCGTGGGAACTGGGCATGGCCGAAGTGCAGCAGACGCTGCGCCGTAACGGCCTGCGCGGTCGCGTGCGCTTGCAGACCGACGGTGGCCTGAAGAGCGGCCTCGACGTGATCAAGGCGGCGATGTTGGGCGCCGAGAGCTACGGCTTCGGCACCGGCCCGATGGTCGCGCTGGGCTGCAAATATCTGCGCATCTGCCATCTCAACAATTGCGCCACCGGCGTGGCCACGCAGAACGAGCGGCTGCGCAAGGATCACTTCATCGGCCTGCCGCAGATGGTGATGAACTACTTCCGCTTCGTCGCCGAAGACGTGCGCCTGCACATGGCTGCGCTCGGCGTGCGTAGCCTCGGTGAGCTGGTTGGCCGCAGCGATCTGCTGACCCAGGCCGAAGGCAGCACGCCAGTGCAGCGCCAGCTCGATCTGTCGCGGCTGATTTCCAATGACGGACTCGGCGTCGATGTCGACAGCGCCTGCGTGATGGCGCGCAATCCGATGCGTGATCCGGCCGCACTGGCCTCGCGCATCAGCGCCGACGCGGACGAGGCGGTGACCAGCGGACAGAGCGCGACCTTCAGCTACGCCATTGCCAATACCGATCGCGCGATCGGTGCGAGATTGTCTGGCGACATCGCTCGCCTGTATGGCGATCACGGCATGGACGCGACGCCGATCATCCTGAAGTTGGACGGCGCAGCGGGCCAGAGCCTCGGCGCGTGGAATGCCGGTGGCGTGCAGATCGAACTCACGGGCGAAGCGAACGACGGTGTCGGCAAGGGCATGACCGGCGGACGCATCATCGTGCGGCCGCCGCCGGAGTCGCCGTTCGCCAGCCAGGATGCGTCGATCCTCGGCAACACCTGCCTGTATGGTGCCACCGGCGGCGAACTGTTTGCGGCGGGACGTGCGGGCGAACGCTTCGGCGTGCGCAACTCCGGCGCACTCGCGGTGATCGAAGGCGCGGGCGACCACTGCTGCGAATACATGACCGGCGGCGTCGTTGCTGTGCTCGGCGCCTGCGGCCTGAATTTCGGCGCGGGGATGACCGGTGGCTTCGCCTACGTCCTCGATCTACAGCGTACCTTTGTCGATTGCTACAACCACGAGCTGGTCGACATCGTGCGTATTTCGCCCGAGGGCATGGAGCATTACATGCAGCATCTGCGTGGTCTGATTGCGCAGCATGCCGAACATACCGGCAGTGCTTG
This sequence comes from Rhodanobacter sp. MP1X3, assembly GCF_014207165.1. Classification (NCBI taxonomy): domain Bacteria; kingdom Pseudomonadati; phylum Pseudomonadota; class Gammaproteobacteria; order Lysobacterales; family Rhodanobacteraceae; genus Rhodanobacter; species Rhodanobacter sp. MP1X3. Next base: position 696,967 of record NZ_JACHCO010000001.1, read on the forward strand.
GGCCAGACATTTGTTGGTTGATTTTCGCGGGGTGCTGCAGCGTTTCTGGCTGGTCAAACCCAAAGCCGCCAGTCTTGCTGCCCTGGCCGACGAACTGCGGAGAGCCGCGTGAGCCACAAGCTATTCCGTTTCATGGATCTGCCGCGACAGCCGCCGCGCACCGTACCCGTGGCCATCCGTGTGCTCGGCTACGGCGAGATCAGCGGCGACTTCGCCTCGACCGATGCCAGCACGCAGGCCGGGCGCTGCATCGACTGCGGCAACCCGTATTGCGAAAACGCCTGCCCGGTACACAACTACATTCCGAACTGGCTCAAGCTCGTTGAGGAAGGTCGGCTGTTCGAAGCAGCCACCTTGATGCACGAAACCAATCCGCTGCCGGAAATCTGCGGCCGCGTCTGCCCGCAGGATCGTCTGTGCGAAGGTGCCTGCACCCTGGAGCAGGGCGACTTCGGTGCGGTCACCATCGGTAGCATTGAGCGTTCGATCACCGATGAGGCGTTCCGCCAGGGCTGGCGGCCGGATATGTCGCACGTGGTCGAGAGCGGCCGACGCGTGGCGGTGGTCGGTGCCGGCCCGGCGGGCTTGGCTTGCGCCGATCGCCTGCGTCGCGCGGGTATCGCCGCGGACGTGTTCGATCGTCAACGCGAAATCGGCGGCCTGCTCACGTTCGGCATCCCTCCGTTCAAGCTCGACAAGGGCGTGGTGCGCACGCGGCGCGATGTGCTCGAGGGCATGGGCGTGCAATTCCATCTTGGTGTGGAGATCGGCCGCGATATCGCGTTTGAGCAATTGCTCGCCGACTACGATGCGGTTTTCGTCGGTACCGGTGCCTACACCTTCGTGGATGGCCAGCTGCCGGGAGCGGAACTCGATGGCGTGCACTACGCACTGCCGTTCCTGATCGCCAACGTCGACCGCCTGATCGATGAGCAGCCGGTACCAGCCGCACTGGATCTCAATGGCAAGCATGTCGTGGTGCTTGGCGGTGGCGATACCGGCATGGATTGCAACCGCACCTCGATACGTCTGGGTGCAGCCTCAGTGACCTGCGTTTATCGCCGCGATGAAATGAGCATGCCCGGTTCGCGTCGCGAGGTCGGATCGAGCCGTGACGAAGGTGTGCAATTCCTGTTCAATCGCCAGCCGACAGCTCTTATAGGCGACGACAATAAAGTGCGCGCGGTGCAGGTCGTCACTACCGAGCTGGTCGACGATGGCAAGGGTGGCGTGCGGTTGCGCAACGTCGAAGGCAGCGAGAAGGAGCTGCCCGCCGACGTGGTGATTCAGGCTTTCGGCTTCCGCGCCAGCCCACCGGCGTGGTGCGAAGCATTCGGCATCGAACGCGACCGCAGTGGCCGCATTCTTGCGGGGCACGACGGTCGCCTGCCGTTCCAGACCAGCCACCCGAAAGTGTTTGCCGGTGGCGACAATATGCGCGGTGCGGATCTCGTGGTGCGCGCTGTTTACGACGGTCGCGAGGCTGCTGGGTCGATCGCTCAAATGTTCAGTGAACTGGAGCTGGCGGAAGTCGAATACGTCGGCTGATGTCTGCCGCTAGCCGTTGCACTTCCGCTCAGGCGGTGCTGGCGGTCACGGTGACTGTGTCGAGCGTGAAACTTCCGTCCGCGACCACGGCGAAATGCTCGCGCACCTCAGTCGGGGCGTAGCGCAGCAAGCTGCGAATGGCCGCCACATGTTGTGCGTCTGTCTTCGTACGGGCGACCCAGTCGTCAAAGCGCAGCGGTAGCCGGCGCGGAGTGACGCTTTCGATGGCAAAACCCGCTTGCGCCAGCGCGCCGATCCATTCGGTCAAGCGGTAATTGCGCACATGGGAAATGTCGCGCAATACCTCGATCGCCTGCAGGTAGGTATCGAGCAGGGCGTTCTCCGGGGCGGTGACGTCGATGAATACCGCGAGGCCGCCGGGCTTCAGCACCCGTCGCGCTTCCCGCAGGCCGGCATCTCGGTGCTGCCAGTGATGCGTGGTGAAGCGCGCGACCACAATGTCGAAGCTGGCATCGGCGAACGGCAGCTGCTCCGCCGGTGCCTGTTGCACCGTGATATTGGTCAGGCCTCGCTCCGCCGCGGCGGACTGCACGGTGGCGAGCATGCTCGCCGTGACGTCGCAGGCAACCACCTGCTCGACCAGCGGCGCGGCACGGTAGCTGACGTGTCCGCCGCCGCAGCCCAGGTCGAGCAGACGCGCGTGCCGCTGCTCCTTCAACAGGCTTTCCATCTGGTCGAGATCGGCGCCTTGGCGATGGACTTCGCTGGCAAGGTAATCGCTAGCGCGCGGGCTATATTGTTCAGCGACAAAAGACGGTTGGGATGTGCTCACGATGAATAACTCCAGGGGGACGGTTTCCGGATTCTGCATCCGGCGTCCCGCTGGTGTAAGTTGCGTCATTATCCCGGTATGAATACTTCCTCCCTCGAAACGGCTGACGACGCACGCCATTTGCTTGGCCGTTTTCTGCGCGCGCGTCGCGAGGCCATGCCAGTGAGCGCGGCCGGGATATCGGCGCTATCCGCGCGGCGGCGCACGCCGGGTTTGCGGCGTGAGGAAGTCGCTCAGCTCGCTGCCATCAGCACGGCCTGGTATACCTGGCTCGAACAGGGGCGAGAGATGTCTCTGTCGGCATCGGCGCTCGCGCGTTTGGCCGAAGTGCTGCGACTTTCCGCGGCCGAGCGTGGCTATCTCTTTGAACTGGCGCGCCGTCGCGATCCCGCGCCGCCTGCCGCCGTTGACGATAACGCGGCAGTGCCGGCCCTGCGTGCTGCGGTGCAGGCCATGCCGATGCCGGCCTATCTACTGGATCGAACGTGGCGGCTTCGCGCCTGGAATGCATCGGCGGCCGAGTTGTTCGCTCCCTGGCTGGCGAGCGGCGAGCCTTGTCTGCTGCGCTACGTATTTTTTGATCCATCCGCGCGTAGCTTTATTCGCGATTGGGACGAGCGCGCGGGTCGCCTGGTTGCCGAATTCCGCGCCGATAGCGCCCTGTATCCCAACGATGCGGCGCTGGCATGTTTGATTGCGGAACTGCAGCGTGACAGCACCGCGTTCGCCGATTTCTGGAGCCGGCACAGCGTGCTGGCTCGCGAAGGTGGGCAGCGCGCGTTCAATCATCCAAAGCAGGGTTTTGTCTTGCGCAACCAGATTACGTTGGTTCCGTCGTGCAGTCCGGATCACAAGCTCGTGCTGTTGCTGCCGGCAGGCGACGGCTTTTCCGCCGAACACCAGCAGCCCTGACCGCATGCTCAGTAGACTCTGGCTTGGTTTTTTTCTGGTTGCCGCGGTAGCCGCGCTGTCGCGCTGGTTGATCGGCGGTGATGAGACTGTCTTTGCCGCGGTGGTCGGCTCGCTGTTCGACATGGCCGAGCTGTCGGTGAAGGTGATGTTGCTGCTGTTCGGTACGCTGGCGCTGTGGCTGGGCTTTCTCAATATCGCGGAGGAAGCGGGACTGGTCGATCGCATGGCGCGAGTGTTGGGGCCGCTATTTTCGCGGCTAATGCCCGGTGTTCCGCGCGGCCATCCGGCAATCGGCTTGATCACGCTCAACTTCGCTGCCAACGCGCTTGGGCTGGACAACGCGGCTACACCGATCGGCCTGCGCGCGATACGCGAGCTGCAAACGATCAATCCATCGGCCGATACCGCCAGCAACGCACAGATTCTGTTTCTCGTGCTCAATGCTTCGTCGTTGACGCTGCTGCCGGTGACGGTGTTCGTCTATCGTGCGCAGGCCGGAGCACATGATCCGACCCTGGTTTTTCTGCCGATTCTGCTGGCACATTTCGCGGCCAACCTCACCGGCCTGCTGTCGGTGGCGTACATGCAACGCCTGCGGCTGTGGGATCCGGTGGTGATCGCCTGGCTGGGTGGTGGTGCGCTGTTGCTCGGGGGCTTTATCGCATTGCTGACGTCGCTGACGGCAGTAGCTCTCGCCTCGCTGTCGTCGCTGCTGGGCAACCTGATGCTGTTCGGCGTGATCATTGTGTTTCTCTGTGTGGGGGCGTGGCGGCGCGTGCCGCTGTTCGAGAGTTTCATCAATGGCGCGAAACAGGGTTTCGACGTTGCCAAGGATCTGCTGCCGTACCTCATTGCGATGCTTTCAGCGGTGGGCGTGCTACGCGCTTCGGGTGCGCTTGATTTCGCGTTGAACGGTATCCGCTGGCTGGTGCTGCACGCAGGTTTGGATGATCGCTTTGTCGACGCCTTGCCGACCGCACTCGTCAAACCGTTCTCCGGCAGCGCGGCGCGCGCGATGCTGATCGAGACCATGCATCACTCGGGCGTGGACAGCTTCCCCGCGCTGCTTGCTGCAGTCATCCAGGGGAGCACCGAGACGACGTTCTACGTGGTCGCTGTGTACTTCGGGGCGGTCGGCATCAAGCGCGTGCGTCACACGATTGGCTGCGCCCTGCTGGCCGATCTTGCCGGCGTGTTGGCGTCAATCGGCGTGTGCTACTGGTTCTTCGGATCAATAAAATGATGCGAACACACGGATTTCAGAGAGCGTCCCAGCCATGTGCGTAATCGCGCTCGCGTGGACCGCACATCCACGTTGGCGGCTGGTGCTGGCCGGCAACCGTGATGAATTTCATGCGCGACCCAGTGCTGCGCTGGCGCACTGGCCCGACTCGACGATCACGGCGGGCCGTGATCTGGAAGCCGGCGGAACATGGTTGGGGGTTACTGCCAATGGTCGTTGCAGCGTGGTCACCAACGTGCGCAACCCACGCGACCCGCAGCTTGGCCTGTCACGCGGATGGCTGGTAACAGACTATCTGACGGGTAATGACGACGCGGCTACGCATGCATTGCAGTTGCGGTCGAAAGCCGCCGATTATCGGCCGTTCAATTTGCTCACCTTCGATTCGACGCAGGCGTTTCATGTCGGCAACCGACCAAGCCCGCAATCGCAGGTGCTGACGTCCGGCGTGCACGGCCTGTCAAATGCCGAACTCGATACGCCGTGGCCGAAGACGCAACGTTTGTGTGAGCGGCTGCAACAGTGGATCGATGCAAGTAGCTCCCATCACCAAGCCAATGATTTTTCCGCGCTGTTCGCTGCACTTGCCGAGGAGCAGGCTGCGCCCGATTCAGAGCTGCCCGATACTGGCGTGGGACTGGAGCGCGAGCGCTGGCTGTCGTCAGCGTTTATTCGCGGCGATTCTTATGGCACCCGCGCCAGCACCGTGGTCGCGATCGCGGACGATGGCCTCGGTGTGATTGTCGAGCGGCGTTTCGGGCCGAACGGGCACCTTGAGGGTGAAACTGCGCTATCGATTGCCGGCCAGCAGCAAGGTGGCAACGCGCAGAAGTAGTACGTGCGTTCGAGCAACAGCTTCGCGCCTACGCGAGTTGTTGGCATGTTCGCCTTTCAGCGTCATGACTCGCTCGCTAGTCTGCTGGCATCAATCACGGACGGATGAAATCGATGTGCAAGGAATGGTTGCTGCCTGTCATTTTTATCGCTGGCCTGGTCAGCTGCCCGGTGTGGTCACAGGATTGTCCGGTGTGGTCATCCACGCAGGCGCGAGCGGAGATGATCGCGTTGCATGATCGGCTGGACGGCTGGAATCATGCTTATCGCACGGGTGGTCAGTCGCCCGTGGACGATGCGGTTTACGATCAGGCATCGAAGCGTTTTTTACGATGGCGCAACTGCTTTCCAGAGCAGGCGCCGCCGTTGTTCGCGCATCTCGCCGATGCCACCGGCAACGTGCGTTCACCGGTAGCGCAGACGGGACTGGCCAAGTTGTCCGATGGTCCGGCGCTGGCCGCCTGGATGCAGGTGCGTGAAAACAAGGATCTATGGGTGCAGCCCAAGGCCGATGGCGTTGCTGTCACGCTTCTATATATAGACGGCCAATTGAGCGAAGCCACCAGCCGTGGCGATGGCCTGCATGGCTCGGACTGGACGGTCAAAGCGCAGGGTATCGATGCGATTCCCAAGCATCTGCCGCATGCGCCAACACGCGTGGTGCTGCAAGGTGAAATCTACTGGCGCGTGCCCGGCCACGTTCAGGCCAGCGATGGCGGCATCAGCGCGCGTTCGGCTGTGGCTGGTGCAATGGCACGCGATACGCTCGATGTCGTCACGGCGGCGCACATCGGCTTGTTTGTGTGGGACTGGCCGAGCGGCCCTGCCGATATGCCGGCACGACTGGCCGGCCTGCAGGCGATGGGCCTGGCCGATAGCGTGACGTATATCCACACAGTCAGTTCAATCGACGATGTGCAGCGCTGGCGTGAACAGTGGTATCGCCACGCGATGCCCTTCGCCGCCGATGGCACCGTGGTTCGCCAGGGTCACCGGCCACCCGCATCGACGTGGCAGCCGGCACCGCCGGCTTGGGCGGTCGCCTGGAAATATCCGGCTGCGCAGGCGCTGGCCGAAGTGCGTGCGGTGACCTTTACCGTGGGCCGCAGCGGTCGCATCACGCCGGTATTGGAGCTGGAACCGGTGGAGCTGGACGATCACCGTGTGCAGCGGGTCAGCGTCGGCTCGGTGGCACGCTGGAAAGCACTCGATATCCGCCCCGGCGATCAGGTTGAGATCGCGCTGGCCGGCCTGACCATTCCGCGATTGCAGTCGGTGGTATGGCGGACTCAGTTGCGCGCTGAGGTCGCCGTACCCGATCAGCAGACGCACGATCCGCTGAGCTGCTGGCACGTCGCGACCGGCTGCGGAGATCAGTTTCGCGCGCGGCTGGTATGGCTTGGTGGCAAGCAGGGACTCAAGCTGAATGGGATGGGTGCAGATACGTGGCAGGCATTGATCGACGCTGGACTGATTCATGATCTGCTCGACTGGATGAACCTGACATCGGCGCAACTCGCCAGGGTGCCGAACCTGGGTCAGGCACGTGCCGCCGCTCTGGCACAAACATTTGCGGATGCGCGCAACCGTCCCTTCTCCGATTGGTTGCATGCGCTCGGCATGCCACCGACAGGTGACATGCCGCTACCGGACTGGACAACACTGAGCACGCGTAGCGGGAGTGACTGGCAGGCGGTTGGCGCAGGTCAAGCGAAGTCAGAGCGTCTGGCGACTTTTTTCGCGCATCCTGATTTGCGCGCGCAGGCAGAGCGATTGCATGCGATCAATGTGCAGGGCTTCTGACTCAGCGAAAATCCCCAGAGGCTGCGCGGGGGGTTAGCTCTTGAGTTCACCATCGAGGTAATACCAGCGGCCATTTTCACGTACGAAACGACTCGTCTCATGCTGCCGTTGCGCACGTCCACCGCCGAGGCGATAACGGGCGACGAATTCCACGCTGGCGTGGCTTTCGTCTTCGCTGTGCTGCTGGCGAATTTCCAATCCCAGCCAGGTCGGCGACGGTTGTTGTGCAGCCAGGTTCAATGAAGCTGGACGCGAGTCGGCGTGCCAGCTGGCCAACAGAAAGTCCTCGCGCTTGAGCACGTACGCGCTGTAACGCGCGCGCATCAGCTGCTCGGCGCTTGAGGCAGCGGCGCCTTCGTGCACCCGGCTACAGCACGGCTTGTATCCTTGCTGGTTGCCGCAGGGACAAATGGTTGTCGTGGCGGTCGATTTCATCGGGTCTTTGTACGCGTTTTGACAAGATTTCAGTAGATGTATCTTCAGCTGCTGGCACGCCGCCACACGCGGCAGCGGTTATTGGCTGGCATGGCGACGTCGTCGATCAACGCGAAGCCGGCGCGGTTGGCCAAGGCATCCACCGCTTCGGCGTCACGTATTGCCATATGTGATCCGCGGGTTTGCAGCGACTGATCGAAGGCGACGTTGCTGTCGCTGCTGTGGCGACTGTCATACTTGAACGGGCCGTAGATGATCAACATGGCGCCGGTACCTGTAACGTCCGGAAGCCGTGCGAACAGCTGTTCCACTTCGGGCCACGCCATGATGTGCAGTGTGTTGGCGCTGAACACCGCGTCGAACGTGGCTGTTGGCCATGGACCGGAAACATCCAGTGGCAGCGGAGGTGGCGTGTTCGGCAGCGCGACTTCGTCCAACCATGCGCGAATGCCGGGCAGATTTTCGTCGCGATCCGAAGCCTGCCAGATCAGCTGCGGCAGCTGGCTGGCGAAATGCACCGCGTGCTGACCGGTGCCGCTGCCGATTTCCAGCACGCGCCGTCGATCGACGAAGTATTCGCGCAGCACAGCAAGGATCGGATCGCGGTTGCGCTCGCACGCGGCAGAACGCGGCTTGCTCATGCCGTCAATCAAGAACAACAGTCGCCGCGACGGCTGCGACAGGCGCTGCCGCCAGGGGGCAGAGGCTCAGACGGGATGACCGCGCAGCACGCGCGCCGGAAGCATCAGCATGGCGGCAAGCAGGGCGAACACGGCACCGACGGTGATGCCGACGAGCCGGAACGGCAGGGCGATCAACCATACGATGGGATAGAGCACCAGCGCGAGCAGCGCCAGCGGCCAGCAAACAACCAACAGCAACAGCCAGAGCACGAACCCGACCATGTCACGCCCTCCGCGTAATTAGTGGACAAACTTTAGCGCAGAGCGGGGAGCTTGCGTAGATGACTCTCGGCACCCCGCTGGCCGGATAGCGGATGTTCCCCGGGTACTCAGGCGCTGCACTGGATGCGGATGGCCAGAGCGACGGCATCGCCATGAAGCGTCACACGGCCATTTGGGATGCCGGGGAGCCACGCATCACCGGCCTGCAGTATGCCGTCGGATGTATCGATGTCACCGCGCGCGGCGTAGACAAGCACGATATCGGGATCGAGTCGATGAGTGCCCGATTCGTCTAGCGCGACGACTTCGCCGCGTGCTTTTGCCCGTCGTACCATCAGGTTGAAATCACGCGTCGGGCCATCGGCGAGTTCCACGGCGACCTTGGCTTCACCGGTGAACGCGAACGGCTTGAACGGCGTTTGCAGCGCATGTGCGCGTTCATCGTCCAGTGTCATCGTGAAGCCGGCGCCGTCGAGCAATACGATATGGCGATCGATCCCGGGAAACGACGAGAACGGCGCGGCGCTGTTCACTTCAGCCACGCTGACGCGCCATAGAAAAGTATCGGCATTGGATCCGGACGGCTGGACGGCTATTTCACGCGTGATGCCCATGCCGTTTTTCCATGGTACGGACGGGCAGTCGCCGACGCGGATGATCGAGGAACTCATATCGATAGCCTCACGTGGTCCGCTCGATCACACGCTGGAACGGCGGCAACGCCCGCAGCATGCCGGCGCCATAGCGCTTCAGCACCACGCGACGATCCAGCAGCACGATGCGACCGTGGTCGGTTTCATTGCGGATCAGGCGGCCGCAGTATTGGGTGAGCAGACGTGTCGCTTCGGGTACGCTGACTTCGAGGAAAGGGTTGCGGCCGCGTGATTCCAGCCACTCGGCGTAAGTGGCGCCGACCGGATCGGTAGGCACGGCAAACGGCAGCTGGGTGATCACCACCGTCTCGCACAGCTTGCCGGGCAGGTCCAGACCCTCGCCGAACGAGGCCAGGCCGAACAGCGTGCTGCCTTTTCCGGCCTCGATATCGGCGCAGTGTTCGGCGACCAACTGCGATTTGCCCAGCGAACCCTGTGCACGCACTTTGCGCACGTGGGCGATCGGCAGCTTCTGCAGTACGCGGTCGAGTTTGGCGCGCGAGGTGAACAGCACGAGGTTGCCGGCATCCCAGTCGAGGTTGTCGGCCAGCCACTCGCTGATTTCCTCGGCGTGCGCCTCGCGGGCTTCGGGCAGCGTGCGCATCGCCGGAATTTCCAGTCGCGCCTGGCTGGCCAGGTCGAACGGCGAGGGCAGGCTCAGGCAGACCGCGTCGTCGGGCAAGCCAACCGAATCGGCAAAGCCGCGGAAGTTGCCGCCGGCGCTGAGCGTGGCGGAGGTCATGACCACGCCGCTGGCGTTACCCCACAGTACGTTGCCCAGCATGCCGCCAGCCGAAACGGCGGAGGCATGGCAGACCAGTTGCTGGTCGCCGGTGAGCGTGACCCAGCGTGCCATCGGCGGGGTATCGTCGACATCGCTGGCGGCCCAGGCGCGCCAGCAGCGGGCCTGTTTTTCCAACCGCTCGAGCGCAATGCCGAGTTCGCGTGACAGTGCCTCCTGCGTGGGGCCACCATCGGTCATCTCGACCACGGCACGACGCACCGCATTCAACCAGCGCTGGATCTCGCTGGTGTAGACGCTGAGCACGCCCGCATGTTCCACCCAGGGTTCCGGCAGCTGACCGAGCGATCCGCGGTACATCGGCTCGGCTTCGGCCGGATCGGGTAGCCAGCCGAGGCGGATTTCACGTTCGAGTTCTTCCAGCGTATGGCTGAGTTCCTGTAGCTTCTCGTCGCCCTTGTCGAGGCTGAGCTTGCCGATCGACTCCTTGTCGGTGAGCGAGTACGCCGCGTGCACCTGCCGGCCGAGCCGGCTCAGCTGGCGCGCGCTGAGGTTCATGTAGACCTCGGCGGTGCCGCGGTCGATCGCCTTGGCCGGTACGTGGTGGCCTTCGTCAAAGATGTACAGCGTTTCGTCCGGCCGGGGCAGGATGATGCCGCCCCAGCCCTCGTCCTCGCCCGGCATGGTGAGGTCGGCCAGCACGAGGTCCTGGTTGGCGACGATGATCTCGGCGTCGTCTACCGCGCGGCGCGCGGCAAAAAACGGGCAAACCATGAAATGCGCGCACTTACGGCTAGTGCAGCCACCGGCGCTGGTGGTCACCATTGGGCGTAGCAGGTCGCTTATCGGCTCGGGCGCCGTGTCCATGTCGCCATCCCATTCGCGGTGGTCGAACGCGGCGCTGAGCTTGACCAGCGCCTGCTTGTCGCGCAGCGCCGGCGGCTTGACCCAGATCGCCAGGTCGGCATCCATGCCGGCCAGACCCATCTGGGCGGAATCGTTGAGGCTGTTGGCGGCCATCGCCAGATTGCGAGGGCAGAGATAGCGGCCGCGGCCCTTGGCCAGCGCGACCTTGGCCTCGATGCCGTTGAGGCGCAGATACAGCGGAATATCCCGTTGCACCAGCTGCTCCTGCAAGGCCACGGTGGCGGTAGCGATCAGCAGGCGCTTTTTCTGGAAGCGCGCCACTTCCACGCCGGCGATCAGGTAAGCCATCGATTTGCCGGTGCCGGTCGGCGCCTCGATCACCGCCACGCCGCCGTGTCGGCCCAGGGCCTTGGCTACCTCGGCAATCATCTTTCCCTGCGACGAACGCGCGCGAAAGCCCGGCAGACCATCCTTCAATCGTGCATAGGAAGCGCGGATGGCATCTTTCGTGCTGTCAGCGAGCATGGGGAGTCGGTAAGCCTGTGACGCGGGTGAGGCGTGCGAATGGTGGTGATACGGGGAAACAAGCCTGCGATGTTGATGGGCCAACGCCACGCTGTGAGCGCCCTATCGCGTGCCCGGGCTGCGCAAGATACTTCGTGTGTGACGCGGTCCGACAGTTTATCGGTATTGCCAGCTGAGCCCTATATGGGTGAGCTGGCGACCGCGCCACGGCCAACTTTATCGTTCACTTCGAAAGGGTATGCTAACCAGATGGTGAGTGTTGGCGGCCAGCGCGGGTTTGGGGGGGAGTCCATCAATGAATGATGTGGACGCAAAGCCGGCCAGCGACGCCATGCACCTGATCTGGCTAACCCGGTTGATAGCGGCCAATACGCCCGAAGAAGTGGCCAAGGTGATCGTAGGCGTCGTTCTGGATCGCCCGAGCTGCAAGGCCGCCTCGGTGCTGTGGTCGCTTGACGAACCGGGAAAGCATCGCAGCGTTCCGCCCGTGGCTATCGACGCCGACGACTGGACGTGGCTTTACGCCGTGGCCACGTCCGGCACACCGCAGTGGAGCCGGCAAGGCGACCGCGTCGCCTTGTGTCTGTGCGAGAAGCCCGAGCCGGCATTGCTGGTGGTGACGGTGCATCCGGGCCATGAAAGATCCGGTGTTCCCGATGACCTGAAAGCTCCGATCGTGCTAGCCGGTCAGTACTTGCGCCGGGCGCTGGAGTGGTCGGAGCTGCAATATTCGCATCAGCAGCTGGAGCGTTCCGAAACGCTGCAGCGCGCGCTGTTTGCAATCTCCGATCTGGCTGGCTCCGATCGCGACATGCCCGACATGCTGCGCGGCATCCATGCCATTGTCAGCACGCTGATGTATGCAGAAAATTTCTACATCGTGCAGCTTTATCGCGAGCGCAACACGATCAGGTTTTTGTACTTCGTCGACGTCGAAGATCCGGCGTCTCCCGGTGATGGTCAGGACATGCCATTGCAGGAGATTGCACACTCGCTGACCTGGTACGTCATCAATGATGGCAAGGCACGCATGGGTACCGCCGAGCAACTGCTCGCGCAGGTTTCCGGTCCGGTGATTCAGATCGGTCCGGATAGCCACGACTGGCTGGGCGTGCCGATGTTGCGCGATGGTCAGCCTGGCGGCGCACTGGTGGTGCAGAGCTACCAGCCAGGCATCAGTTTCACGCGGGAAGATCTGAATCTGCTGGAGTTCGTCGGCAGTCACATCCTCACCGCTCTGGAGCGCAAGCAGACCAAGGAAGATCTGGAGCGCCGCGTGCAGTTACGCACGCTGCAGCTGGCCGACGCCAACCGAGTACTGCAGCTGGAAGTGTTGGAGCGGCAGCGTGCCGAACATTTGCAGACGGCATTGTTCCGTATCGCGCAACTGGCCACGGCCGACATTGATCAGGATGAGTTCTACCGACGCGTGCACTCAGTGGTCGGCGAGTTGCTGAATGCGGAAAATTTCTTTATTGGGCTACTCTCGGACGATCGTCTGAAACTCACGTTTCCCTATATGGTCGATGCCTTCAAACTGCCGCCGACCAGTCGTGCCTTGGGTCGTGGCCTCAGCGAATATGTGCTGCACAGTGGTATTGCGTTGCGCGCCGACAACGCGGACATCGAGCAGATGGAGGTGCTGGGCGAAATCGCGCCTGGGCGTACCGGTTCGCCGGCACTGTGCTGGCTGGGCGTGCCATTGATCGTCGGCGACGAGGTCATCGGTCTGGTCACCGTGCAAAGCTATCTTGAGGAATCCGCCTACGGCCAGGCAGATCAGGAGTTGCTCACCTTCGTTGCCACGCAGATCGCCAACAGCCTCACACGTCGTCGCTCGGCCGAATCGCTGCGCCGCGCTTATGAGCAACTCGAACATCGTGTTGAAGAGCGTACCCAGGCGCTACGCAAGGAGATCATCGAGCGCGAGCGCATCCAGGATCAGCTCAAGCATCAGGTGATGCACGACTCGCTCACCGGACTGCCCAACCGCGGCTATCTGCGTGATCGCATCGATCGCGTACTCCACATCATCAGGCACGATCCGCAACGCCGCCTTGCACTGCTGTATCTCGACGTCGACCGCTTCAAGATCATCAACGACAGCCTCGGCCATCTGGCCGGTGACGAGGTGCTGAAAGAAGTGTCGGCGCGGCTGGCCAGCTGCGTGCGGCCTCCCGATCTGGTGGCGCGCCTGGCGGGCGACGAGTTTGCGATCCTGCTGGAGAACGTCGAGGACGTGTCGGTAGCGACGGCGGTGGCGCAACGCGTACTCGATGCACTCGGCGCGCCGATGCCGATTGCCGGCAAGGAACTGCAGCCGACGGCCAGCGTGGGCATTGCCATTGGCGATGCTCACTACCACGACGCCGACGAGGTACTGCGGGATGCCGATATCGCGCTGTATCGCGCCAAGGATCTGGGCCGCAAGCGCTTCGAACTGTTCGACGAGACGTTGGCGAAAAACGTGGTCGACGTGCTGGCGATGGAGGTCGATCTTCGTCACGCAATGCAGCACGAACAGTTCGAGCCGTACTTTCAGCCGATCTGCCGGCTCGATGGTGGTCAGGTGGTGGGATACGAGGCACTCATCCGCTGGAATCATCCGCAGCGGGGGTTGCTGCGGCCGGCGGACTTTCTCAAGATTGCCGAGGACAGCGGGCTGATCGAAGAGATCGACTGGCGCATGTTTGGTCTGAGCTGCGGCCTGCTTGCCAGTCACGGTTCGGACGATACGTTCATGACGTTCAACGTGTCTGCGCTGCACCTGCGCCGTGGGGATTTCGATACGCGTCTGATCCAGTTGCTGGACAAGACCGGCTTGCCACCCTCGCGACTGGTCGCCGAAGTCACCGAAGGTGCGCTGCTCGATAATCCCGAACTCGTGCGCGGTACACTCGACCGGCTGCGCAGCATCGGTGTGGGTGCGGCGCTGGATGATTTCGGCACGGGCTACTCATCGCTCAGCTATCTGCATTCACTGCCACTGCGCATATTGAAGATCGATCGCGCGTTTGTGCTGGAGCTGGACAAGGACGGCAACACCAACAGCACCACGGTGGTGGCGGCGATTCTTGCGCTGGCACGCGCACTCAACATCAAGGTGATCGCCGAAGGCATCGAAACCGAAGCCCAGCGTGACGCGCTGCTGGCGATGGGCTGCGAGATGGGTCAGGGCTATCTGCTCGGTCGCCCCGCACCGATCCGGCAATGGCTGGAGCCCCACACGGTGACCAGTTAAACCCGGGTTGCTGTGTATCAAACGAGCGAAAAGCTCAGGCCGGATTGGCGATCTGCCGCAGCGCCTGTTCGAACGCCTCCGGTGGCTGACCACCTGAAATCAGATGGCGGTCGTTGATGATGGTGGCTGGCACCGACTGGATGCCGTGCTGCAGATAAAACTGTTCCTGCGCGCGCACGTCGTCCGCGTAGGTATCGCCATTCAGAATGCGCTCTGCCTCTGCGGTATCGAGGCCTACTTCTTCGGCTAGCCGCAGCAGCACGGCATGATCGCTCACGTCGTTGCCGTCGGTGAAATACGCGCGCAGCAGCACTTGCTTCAGCGGCACATGCTTGCGCTCGAGTTCGGCCCAATGCAGCAGGCGATGTGCATCAAAGGTGTTGTAGACGCGGCTGTTACGGTCCATCCGGAAAGTGACGCCTAGCGGCTCGCCGCGGGCGCGGATGTTTTCGCGATTCGCATCAATCTGTTCGGCCGTGCTGCCGTACTTGCGCATCAGATGCTCGGTGGAGTTCTCGCCTTCGCGCGGCATCTGTGGGTTCAGTTCGAACGGCTGGAAATGAATCTCGGCAGCCACCTCACCGCCGAGATTCGCCAGCGCCTGCCGCAGCGACGCCAGCCCGATGGCGCACCAGGGACATGACACGTCGGACACGAAATCGATCTTGATCGGAACGGGTTTCACGGGGGCCGGCTTCGGGGCAACGGTATTGGCTTGGTCGGTCATGGGATCACCTTGGGCTAACGCGCGTATCGCAGTGGGCAATACTGGCGGGAAACCATCATATGCGGTCACCCGCAGCGGCAATCAATTCTCGCCTTTGGTGATCAATAATTTCAGCTAGCGGTGATGCTCAGTGCTACCGCTTCCGCTACTTTGATGCCATCCACCGCCGCGGACAGGATGCCGCCGGCATAGCCGGCGCCCTCGCCGGCGGGATAGAGACCGGCGGTGTTGAGGCTCTGGAAGCTGTCGTCGCGTTTGATCCGCACCGGCGACGAGGTGCGCGTCTCCACGCCGGTAAGTACGGCATCGTGCAGGGCGAAACCCTTGATCTGCCGATCGAACGCGGGCAGCGCCTCACGGATCGCCTCGATCGCGTAGGCGGGTAGTGCGCTGTCCAGACTGCCCAGCGTGACGCCCGGCTTGAACGATGGCTCGACCTCACCAAACTCGCGCGATGCTCGAGCGGCGATAAAGTCGCCGACCAGCTGGCCCGGCGCGTTGTAGTTTTCGCCGCCAAGCGTATACGCGTGACTTTCCAGCGCGCGCTGCAGCGCGATGCCGGCCAGTGGGTTCGGAGTGCTTTTATCGGACGCGGTATCGAACGGAGCAAAGTCGACCGGATCGATGCCGACCACGATTGCTGCGTTGGCGTTGCGCTCGTTGCGCGAATACTGGCTCATGCCATTGGTGACGACGCGGCCCGGCTCGGACATTGCCGCGACCACGGTGCCACCGGGACACATGCAGAAGCTGTAAACGGAACGGCCTTTGCCTGCGTGATTTCCTGTGGCGTGATGCACCAGCTTGTAATCGGCTGCGCCGAGAATCGGATGGCCCGCCTGCGCGCCGAAGCGCGCGCGGTCGATGATCGATTGCGGATGTTCGACGCGAAAGCCGATCGAGAAAGGTTTGGCCTCCAGGTACACGTCACGCGCATGCAGCATCTCGAAGGTATCGCGCGCGCTGTGACCGATCGCCAGCACCACGTGATCGGCGAGAATCTGTTCGCCACCATGCAGTGTCACGCCACGCACGTGGCGCTTGCCTTTGGCATCGGTGTCGATCAGCAGATCATCGACACGGCTGCTGAAGCGGATCTCGCCACCGAGCGATTCGATCGTGGCGCGCATATTCTCCACCATCGTCACCAGCCGGAAGGTGCCGATGTGCGGCTTGCTGACATAGAGAATTTCTTCCGGCGCGCCGGCCTTGACGAACTCGGTGAGTACCTTGCGGCCGTGGTGTTGCGGGTCACGGATCTGGCTCCACAGCTTGCCATCGGAAAACGTGCCCGCGCCGCCTTCGCCGAACTGCACGTTGGATTCCGGATGCAGATTGCGTTTGCGCCAGAGGTCCCAGGTGTCCTTGGTGCGCTCGCGCACGGCCTTGCCTCGATCGAGGATGATCGGGCGAAAGCCCATCTGCGCCAGGATCAGGCCGGCGAATAGCCCGCACGGCCCGGTACCGATCACGATTGGCCGCAGCGGCAGGTTGGCCGGGGCATGGGCAACAAAGCGATAGCTGGTGTCCGGTGTCGGGCCGATGTTCTTGTCGTCGGCAAAGCGCTGCAGCAGTTCGTCTTCGTGCGGCGTATCGATATCAAGCGCATAGATCAGCAGGATCGCCCCACGCTTGCGCGCGTCGTAACTGCGCTTGGCCACGGTGAAGCTCAGTGGCTCCTTCGCACACAGCTTCAAGCGTGCGCGGATCGCCTTGGGCAACGCTTCCTCGGCGTGGTCCAGCGGCAGTTTGAGGTCGGTGATTCGCAGCATGACGGGTGGGGGTAGTTGATCGACGCGGCGGCTTGGCTCGGTCGGCTATTGTCGATGCGATTGTGTGAGTGGACAAGGCGTGGCGTTACAGGTGATGCGATGCCAACGCGACAGCTGCGGCGCTGGGCCTGATGTCCTGCAGACGCTCGAGCAGTGCGGCGGGGCAAATTCTGGCGTTCGTCAGAGTTCTGAAAGGCACTGACGACGGCACGCTGCCGTCGTCATGTCTGATGTCAGGCTTAGCCGATGAAGTCCGGCTTGCCCAGCTCGGAACCCGCCTCGCGCAGGATGTTGTAAGCCGTCGTGCAGTGGAAAAACAGGTTCGGAATGACGAACTGCAGCAGGTAGGCCTGACCTTCGAAAGTCATTTCTCCCGTGCGCGTCTTGAGGATGATCGTGCGGGACTCGCTGCCGTCGATCTGCTCGGGTTTGAAGGTTTTGATATACTCGATGGCGCGCTGGATGCGCGAGCTGGTCTGTTCAAACGTGGTCTCGTTGTCCTCAAACGACATCGGTTCGACCTCGGCCAGGCGCGCTACACCTCGCGTGGCCATGTCGCAGGCGATCTGCACCTGCTTGATCAGCGGAAGCATGTCGGGGATCAGTCGCGTCTGCAGCAGGGTTTCATCCGTGACGTTTTTCTTGGCGGCATGCTCCGCGCCCTTCTTCAGCACGTGGGCAAGGTTTTCCAGCGCGCGGACGGCAACGGGAACGGCGGTCTGATACATCGAGAGTGTCATGGGGATGGTTCCGTGGAGTCGTGAGGAAGCGGTTCGGGCGAAAAGTGCTTGAACGGGATGACGGGCGCGATATCGTCACTGGCTACCGGCGCGATGATTCTGTTTCTGCGGGTAATGTTGGCGGCGATGACCGCCGAAACCAGCAACAGCACCGCGCTGAGAATAAATGCGGCGCCGGGCAGGTGTACCGGCGCGTGATCGCTGATGAACAGCGCGAAGATATTGGCGAACAGTGCCGGACCAAAGATGCCGGCGAGGCTGGCAAGGCTGGTCAGGGCGCCTTGCAGACGGCCCTGTTCGTGCGGATCGACCTGCTGGGTCATCATCGCCTGTGCTGGCGGTCCGGCCAGGCCACCCAGGCACAGGAACGGAATGCCGGCCAGGAAAATCCAGGCCACCGGCGCCAATCCAAAAAACAGGTAGCCGACGATACACAGCAGCAGTCCGCCAATGATCAACTGGCGCTCGCCAAAGGTAGGCATCAACCGTCGCACCAACACGGCCTGCACCAGACCGCTGCACAGGCCAACCAGAGCCAGCGTGTAGCCGACGGCCTGAGGTCCCCAGCCGTAGCGGTAGTCGGTGTACAGCACATACGTCGAGTTGAGCGAGAACTGCGCCAGGTTGATCAGGAAAAATACGGCGGCCAGTCCGAACACCTGCGGGTAACGGCGCAGCAGCACCAGCGCACCCAGCGGATTGGCATGGCGCCAGTCGAAACGCGCACTGCGCTTTTCCGTCGGCAGCGATTCGGGTAGCACGAAAAGGCCGTAGGCGAAGTTGATCAGCGAGAGGACACCGGCGATCCAGAACGGCAGCCGGATGGACAGATGGCCGAGAAAGCCACCCAACGCCGGCCCGATGATGAAGCCGATGCCAAACGCTGCCCCCAGCGTGCCGAATGCCGCCGCGCGCTTTTCCTTCGGCGTGATATCGGCGATATACGCGTTCGCGGTCGAAAAGCTGGCCGCGCACACACCGGAAATCGCGCGGCCGACAAACAGCAGCCAGAGCGACGGCGCCAGCGCCATCAACACGAAATCGATACCCAGCCCGAAGCTCGAAATCAGGATGACGGTGCGCCGTCCGTAGCGATCCGACAGCGCCCCCTGCACCGGTGAAAACACAAACTGCATCAGCATGAACAATGCGCCGAACGCACCCGACCATACAGCCGCCTCGGCGATGCTGCCGCCGATCAGCTGCACGATCAGATGCGGTAGTACAGGAATGATGATACCGAATGCCAACATGTCGACCATCACGGTGACGAAGATGAAGGTCAGCGCAGCACGACGGCGGGGCGATTCGGAGGTCGGGGACTGATCCATGGGCTGCGGCGAGGCGGGAAGACGTGCACGATAACCGAACACCACCGCACATACGTACGTTCGCACGCGTATGTCGCCTCGTGCCTGCTCACCAGCCCGCCAATCAATAGAGAGCTAGACGGCGGCTTCGACCCACGCGGCAACGGCGACAGGCTGTTCGAGATGCAGATGATGACCGCCATCGAGATGGCTCACCACCATGTTCGCTACGCAGTCGACACGCGCCTGCATTGGCGCCGTGGGTAGATACGTGGTGGCGGGTTTGGCCAGCAACAGCGCGGCAGGTGCTTCAATGCCGCGAAGTATGGTGTGGATCTGCGATTCGGCTTGCCGCACGGCGCTTTTATGGGTCAATCGCGGATCGCTGCGCCATTGCCAGCCGCCGTGGGTTTCGATCAGGGCGCGCGTCACGATTGGCCGCGCCAGATCGGCAGCCAGTCTACTGACGGTGACGCGTGCATTCACCGCCTGCTCGATATCGCGGAAAACGCGCAGCGGCTTGGTGCTGTCAGCACGTGAGACAAATGCTTCGCGAAAACGCTTCAGCGTTTGCGAACCGTCATCGCCAAGCGGGCCAAGACCTTCGATCAATCGCAGGCGTTCGATTCGTTGCGGTGCTGCCGCCGCCACCAGCGCCGCGATGCCGGCACCCATCGAATGGCCGAGCAGGGTGTAGCGATCGAGCTGAAGTGCATCGGCTGTTTCGAGCACGACGCGCACATAGTCGAGGTAGTGATACTGGGCGCCCGGTGCCAGATGATCGGAATGGCCGTGACCCGGAAGGTCCAGCGCAATCACGTGAAACCGCTGGGCCAAAAGCGGCGCCAGCAAGGCGAAGCTGCCGGCGTTGTCCAGCCAGCCGTGCAGGGCCAGCAGTGGTGGCGCGGCATCATCACCCCAGACTTGCGCCGCGAGCGCGAGGTGCGGCAGTGCGATGCGGCGCTCAGTCGGCGCGGTCATGCTGAATCCTTGCGCGTCGGTCGGCGTCGATCGCGTGCTGTTCCGCGGCGGCAGGATCGTAGTCGATGGCGAATTCCGGCCAACCCTGGGTGTGCCGCAGTATCAGGGCGGCGAGGCTGCTGACCTGTTCGGCGCTGTTGTTGAGCGCGGGGATATAGCGCAATGTCTGGCCACCAGCCTCGATAAAGAAATCGCGATTCTGCATCGCGATTTCCTCCAGCGTTTCCAGGCAGTCCACCGAAAATCCGGGGCAGGCAACGTCGAGACTTTTCACGCCTTCGGCCGCGAGCTTGCGGACCATTTGGTCGGTGTACGGGTGCAGCCAGCGCTCGCGGCCTACGCGCGACTGAAAACTCATAACCAGCTTGTCTTCGGTCAGGCCCAGTCGCTCGCGTAGCAGCCGTGCGGTGGCGTGGCATTGGCAGTAGTACGGATCGCCGGCGTGCAGGTAACGTTCGGGGATGCCATGAAACGACAGCAGTAACTTGTCGCCGCGGCCGTTGGCTTGCCACCACGCTTCGATGCTGGTCGCCAGCGCCTCGATGTGTGCTGGATCGTCGTGGTAATCGTTGATGATGCGCAGCTCGGGCGGCCAGCGCAGCTTCTTGTAGGTGTCCATCACGGCATCGATCACCGAGCCGGACGAAGTCGCCGAATACTGCGGGTACATCGGCAGCACCAGTAACTTGCGCACGCCTTCGCGCTGCAGCCGTTCGATAGTGCGCGCGACCGAGGGCTCGCCGTAACGCATGGCCAGTGCCACGCGAATCGGACCATTCGGACGCTGCCGGACCAGCTCGGTCTGCAGCCCGGCGGCGAGTGCCTCGCTGCCGACGCGCAGCGGCGAGCCCTGGTCCGTCCACACCTTGGCGTACGCATGCGCCGAACGTGACGGCCGCAGCCGCAGGATCACGCCGTGCAGGATCAGCCACCACAACCAGCGTGGTGATTCGATGACCCGAGGATCGCTGAGAAACTCCGCCAGATACGGCCGCACCGCCTTGGCCGTAGGCGCTGTCGGCGTACCCAGATTCACCAGCAGCACGCCAGCCTGAACGGGCGGCATGGGCTGCTGGTCGGAATGACCGGCAACGCCGGTATAGTTGTTGTAGGGCATGGCGGCGTCGCGGTTGAAGCAAGCGCATGAGTCTGCCACAAGCCTTGCGCGCCGCGGCGCGCTGCGTCATTACCTATTGATCCCCAACCCCAAGTGGAGCTCTCCATGTTCAAGACACCACTGCATCGCCTGCTGCTGATCGGCGTGGCCCTGTTGCTGCCTGCCATGGCCGTGCATGCCGAGGACCCACCGCTGGTGCGCGCCAAGAATGCCGTGCGCGTGCTCAGCGAAATCATGGAGGCACCGGACAAGTCGATTCCGCAGGATCTGCTGCGCGACGCCAAGGCGATTGCGGTCATCCCCGATGTGCTGAAGGTCGGCTTCGTTTTCGGCGGTCGTCGCGGTGAGGGGCTGATCTCGGTGAAATCGCCTGACGGCACTTGGTCCAACCCCAGTTTTGTCACTGTCACCGGTGGCAGCATCGGCTTTCAGGCCGGCGTCTCTTCAACGGACGTGGTGCTGGTATTCCGCACCCAGCGCGGCGTGGATTCCATCGTCAATGGCAAGTTCACCGTCGGCGCGGATGCCGCCGCTGCCGCTGGACCGGTGGGGCGGACGGCAACGGCTTCCACCGACGCGCAGATGAAGGCTGAAATCTACTCCTACTCCCGTTCGCGCGGCTTGTTTGCCGGCGTAGCCATCGATGGTGCCGCGCTGCGGATTGATTACGATGCCAACGAGGCAATATATGGTGCGGGTATTACGCCGCGCCGCATCTTCGAAGGTGGCGTCAGCAACGTGCCGGGGCCGGTGGTGGATTTCCGCGATCGCCTTGAGGAGTACACTTCCCGCTAGATGCTGGGCCTAAGCCAGCGCCCGGCAGTCAGTCGGTCCACTCGGAATTGTTTCAGAGGTCATCATGGGTTTAGACAGTATGTGGCACTGGATCATTCTGCTGGTGGTCGTGCTGCTGGTATTCGGTACCAAGAAGATTCGCAACCTTGGTCCTGATCTTGGCGCCGCGATTCGCGACTTCAAGAAAAGCGTGAGCGGCGATGACGAGGCCAAGCAGAAGGAAGCCGAGGCCAAGCGTCAGGAGGCCGAGCATCTGCGGGCTGACCCGCCGGTGGATACCACTCGCGCCAACACCACGCAGAGTCAACGCGACTCCAGCGAAACCAAGTAAGCGCGCGGCGGGCGGGGCGCTGCAATGATCGAGCTCAGTCTCGGCAAAATGATGTTGCTCGCGCTGATCGCGTTGATCGTGCTGGGGCCGGAAAAACTGCCTGGCGCTGCGCGTACTGCAGGCGCGCTTCTGCGTCGTGTGCGCAGCGGCTGGGACAATGTAAAAGCCGAAGTCGAACGCGAGCTGGAGATCGAAGAGATCAAGCGCAGCGCGCGCGAAGCTGTGGCCAGCGCCGAAGCGGCGCAGCAACACGTCAAGGACACCTTGAAGGAGGCCCACGATCCGTTCGCTGAGGCCGCCGCGATGATAAAGCTACAGCCGCCGGCTTCACCGAATCCCGTGCCGATGCCAGAAAGCCTCCCGGCGGAAAGTCTGCCATCGGAGAGTGGGCCGCACCAAGCCCATCTTTCCCAGGACTCTATCGCCGCCGATCAAACGCTGGAAGGCGTGCAAGCGGAGCTTCCTTTAAATGAGTCACCGGGCAAACCGGCGCACGACAAGAGAATGCCGCATGGCAACGCCTGAGTCCGATGCGCCCGAAACGGAAGATGGTTTGCAGGGACTCTTCTCGCATCTGCTGGAGCTGCGCACGCGCCTGATGTGGGCAGTTGGCACGGTGCTGCTGGTGCTGGTCGCTCTGGTGCCGTTCGCGAACCGGCTGTATGCGGAGCTGGCCAAGCCACTGGTTGCGCGGCTGCCGCAGGGCGCGCATCTGATTGCCACCGAGGTCACCAGCCCGTTTATCACGCCGTTGAAATTGGCCTTCTATGCGGCTCTTTTCATCAGCATGCCGATGGTGCTTTATCAGCTGTGGGCGTTCGTCAGCCCGGGTTTGTACAAGCACGAAAAGCGGCTGGCGCGGCCGCTGCTTGCGGCGGCGCTGGTGTTGTTCTACATGGGCGGTGCGTTTGCCTATTTTCTGGTGCTGCCGGCGGCGTTCCGTTTTCTCACTGCGGTGACGCCGCAGGGCGTGGAAATGATGACCGACATCACCCACTACCTCGATTTCGTGATGCTGATGTTCTTCGCCTTCGGCTTGTGTTTCGAGGTGCCGGTGGCGGTGGTGATCGTTGCCGCGATCGGCCTCGTCGACCTGGCCAAGCTGCGCAGCGCGCGGCGCTATGCCATCTGTGGCGCCTTTGCGATTGCCGCCTTGATCACGCCGCCTGACATCACCTCGATGCTGATGCTCGGCATCCCGATGTGCCTGCTGTACGAGCTTGGCATCCTGGCTGTGCGCTGGCTGGTGAAACCGGGATCGCTGCGGCGCGATTTGACCGAATAGCCGGCGTCAGTCGCCCGGATTCCGGTACTGATTGATCGGTACGGATCGATCAGTACAGATCGATCGGGTCGACATCCAGCGACCAACGCACCGGCCGCGCCTGCGGCAAGGCCGTGATGGCTATTCGCCAAGGACGAAGCAGGCCATGAAGCGCGCTGCGGCTGGCTGCCTCCATGAGCAGCTGACCGCGATGGCGGCCGGCGCGCAGCGGCATCGGTGCGGGCATCGGACCGGCGATCTGCAACTCGGTGCTGTCGGGTAGCGCAGCACGCGCGGCAGCGAGAAACGCATAGACCAGCTCGCGTGTGAGGGCATCGGCGCGCAGCAGCACCTGATGACTGTAGGGCGGAAGTTGGATCTGGCGGCGCTCAGCCAGCAGTTCGCGCGCGGCGACGGCGTAACCATGTGCCAGCAGACCGCGCAGCAGCGGATGTTCGGGCTGGTGGGTCTGCAGCAGCACGCGGCCGGGTTTGCGCGCCCGTCCGGCGCGCCCGGCGACCTGCACCACGAGCTGGGCCAGCCGTTCACCGGCGCGGAAATCCACGCTGTGCAGGCCTTCGTCCACGCCGACGATCGCGACCAGGGTAAGGTTGGGCAGGTCATGCCCCTTGGCCAGCATCTGGGTACCTACCAGGATCGCCGGTTGGTCATCCTGCAATGTGGCCAGCAGTTCCTCGAAAGCATCGCGACGGCGGGTGGTTTCGCGATCCACGCGCAACACCGGTATCTGCGGAAATTGCGCGACCAGCGCTTCTTCCAGACGTTCGGTGCCTTGCCCTTGCGGCTTCAGATCACCGGCAGCGCAGACGGGGCAGGCCACGGGTACGCGCTGTCGAAAATCGCAGTGATGACAGAGCAGCTGGCGGCGACCAGCGTGCAGTGTGAGCGGTCGGTCGCAGCGCGGGCAGTCGGCGTGCCAGCCGCAGCTGTGGCAGAGCAGCATCGGCGCATAGCCGCGGCGGTTGCGAAAGACCAGAACCTGCTCGCCACGCGCCACAGTTTCCGCCACGGCGGCCAGCAGCGCGGGCGAGAGTCCGTGTTCCAGGCGCTGTGCGCGCATATCGATGATCTGCACCTGTGGCGGGCGGATCGCGCCTGGACGCGCGCGCAGATGCAGAGTTTGATAACGGCCGGCCTCGGCATTGGCCAGCGATTCCAGTGACGGCGTACCCGAGCCGAGCAGCACCGGCACGTTCAACGCCCGTGCCCGTACCACAGCCAGATCACGCGCATGGTAGCGAAAGCCTTCCTGCTGCTTGTATGCGCTGTCGTGCTCTTCGTCGACGATGATGATGCCGGCCTCGGGCAGCGGCGTGAACATGGCCGAACGTGTACCCAGGATCACCCGCGCGCTGCCGGCACGTGCGCGCAGCCAGGCGCGCGCACGATCGCCTTCGGACAGGTTGGAATGCAGCACTTCGACGATCACGCCCAGCCGCTCGCGCAGGCGGCGCACGGTCTGCGGCGCGAGGCCGATTTCCGGCACCAGCAGCAGCGCCTGCTTGCCTTGCGCCAGCACCTGTTCGATCAGCGCTAGATAGACCTCGGTCTTGCCGCTGCCGGTGACGCCGTCAAGCAGAAAGGGTTGATATTCACCGAGATGCGCGGCGACCGCGGCCACGGCCTGCTGCTGTTCGTCGTTCAACTGCGGTGGCAGCGAGGCAGGTAGAGCGTGGTTAAGTGATGGGCGTTCGCTACGTTCGATCAGTCCGGCGCTGGCCAATCGCCGGCTCGCATCGCGCCAGCCGGGCAGACGTTCGGTCAGCTCCTGCGCGCTCAGCGCACCCTCGACCAGCAGGGCCAGAAGCTGCTTGCTACCGCCGCGACGGCTGCCGGCATCGTGTGCACTCTGACCGGCCTGGCTCAGCGACCAGTATTCGTCGCCAATGGTGGGTAGCGACCGCGGTTCGCGCAAGGCCAGCGGCAAGGCATTGGCATACGCCTCGCCGGGTGCACCCAGCCAGTAGTCGGCGGCCCAGGCCAGCGTCTGCATCAGTTCGGCACCCAGCAGTGGGGCGTCATCGAGCAGGCGGATCACCGGCTTCAGTCGACTGCTGCCGACAGCCGCCTCCGCGTTGGCGTCGACTACCACCCCAACCAGTTTGCCGCGGCCAAACGGTACCCATACACGGCTGCCAGCCTGCGCTGACCCCTCCGTTGGCGGCAGGTAGTCGAACAGGGTCGGCAAAGGTACGGGCAGGGCGATGCGTAGAACGGCAGGCATGGATTCCTCGTGGTTATCCAGTGTAGTCGGGATGCTTTCGGAACCACGAAACGATGGCTGTCTAGTCAGGTAAAAACCTTTCCATTGAGCTTGCGTGCACGAGCTGCCCGACTATCGAGAAATCCGGGCTAAGTGACTCTGGTTGGTGAGGTTTTATGCTTATCCACAAGAGCTGTGGATAAGTCTGTGGATGCAAAGGGGAGCGCAGCCTTCTAGGCGCGCCGTGGCGCCCTTCGGGACAACTTGACCAAGTTTTCATCAAGGAAAAAATATGTTTTTAATCAATTGCTTGCAAACACGCGTCATCAACTGTTCACGCAATTGACAAAGAGCTTTCATGTTGCTTGACAGCCCGGTGACGCTGTGCAAAACCCCATTCCAAGAGCTGCTGAGTGGCTTGGCGTAACAGGTTAAGTCGCCCCAAGCAGTTGTGCGCGGACTTCAATCTTCAATGCGCCAAACCCAGTACGAAGGCGACGATCAGGGCAAACAGCAGCAGCCAGCAGTAGCACCAGCCGATAAAAAGGTATTTCAGCACCGTCATCGGCCAGCCTTGTCGATAAACCCGCTTCTGCATGATCAGCAGATAGATCGGAATCCACCAGAACAGCAGGATTTCCACCCAATCGAGCGTTATCGCCATCCATGCGCCATGCGGCTTCAGCCAGGTGGACAACATGCCTGCCAGCAAGATCAGCAGCAGGCTGAGAAACAGGAACGCGTGGCTGTGCAGGGCAACGATCAAATGCTCCATGTAGAGCCGGCGGCGAAAGACATAGAACAGCGCAAGCATCGCCGCAAAGATCGGGATCAGCACGAACATCGTCTGCGGCAGTGTGCCAAAGACGCCATTGATCATGCGCTGCTTGGCTTCCTCACTCGATCTCGCATCGCCATGCTTGTACGTCCGCCAGTTGGCGAGGGCACGCGTCGCCCAGAGCGTCAGTCGCTCGTTGACCATGTCCGGCAACCATGCGATGTGGAATGGCTCCGACATGTGGCCGGAGTTATCCATGCCATCAGGGAAGGGCTCGTTGTCGTCGTCTTTTGAAGCTGCCACCGCCGGCGCAGCGATCGAAGCGGCGGACATGGGGGCCGCACCCAGATCAGTCAGTCGCTTGTTGGCGGCCTGACGCATCTTCTGTTCGCTGAGAGCCAATTCCGTGGCGGCGTACTTGGGCACGACCTCGTAGTTCCGAATCTTCTCCATGTTGTCGAGTTCGATACGCAGTTCCTCGCGTACCTCGGCCGGTGTGTCCGCATCCTTGAACAGGTCGTTTTTAAGATGGGTCTGCGGCTGGATGCTGGCGAGGCTGCGCGAAGCCATGTTGTCCAAGGCCAGGTGAAATACGAAGAAAGCCAGCACGCAGAGTACGAACATCAACCGGAACGGCGCGATGTAGCGCACGCGCCGGCCGCTGAAATATTCGAGGGTCAGAAAGCCAGGCTTGAGCAGTAGTGGCGGCAGCGTGTGCACGATGCGACCGTCGATGTGCAGCAGGGTTTCCACCGTTTCCTCGATCATGCCGTGCATCGGCTTGATCACACTGTGGATCGACTGGCCGCATTCGTGGCAGAACTCGCCCTGCATGGCCGTGCCGCAATTGGCGCAGTGCTGCCCTTCGTAGCTGTTGAGCTGCTTCATTGAATCCCCATCCGGTCCCATCCGGCGCAATGGCGATCTTTGCACAGGCGGCGTAAACAGCCCACTCCTATGGCTCGGGTAGAATGCGTCGCTCATGAATACACGACGTCGATGAAACCCTTCCGTCCCGAACGCGTGCGCTTGATGCACGAGATGCGTGCCACGGTGCGCCTTGCGCTGCCGTTGGTGCTGGCCCAGCTGGCGGCGATCGGCAGCAACGTGATTGACGCCCTGCTGGCCGGACACTTCAGCGCGCACGTGCTTGGCGCGGTGGCGGTGGGTGCCAGCATCTGGTCGCTGGCGATCGTCAGCGGCATCGGCATGATGATGGCGGTGCCACCGTGGGTGGCCCAGCTTGATGGCGCCGGCCGAAGGCTTGAGGTAGGCGCGGTATTCCGCCAGGCGCTATGGCTGGCGTTCGGCATGGGTGTGCTGCTGTGGTTCGCGGTGCGTCATGCCATGCCGTTGATCGAGTTGATCGGTGTTACCCCAAGCCTGCGCCAGGACGTGCAGGCGTTTCTGCTCGCAATCAGCTGGGGAGCGCCTGCACTTACTTGTTACTTCGCGCTGCGTGGTTTGTCCGAGGGGCTGTCGCTGACTCGCCCATCGATGTATTTCAGCCTTGGTGGCTTGGCGCTGCTGGTGCCGCTGGGCTACGTGCTGATGTTCGGCAAGTTCGGTTTGCCGCCGCAGGGCGCGCACGGCTGCGGCATGGCCACGGCCGCCGTGCTGTGGATCGAGATGCTGGGCCTTGGCATCTATGTGCTGCGGCATCCCAACTATCGCGGCCTGGGGCTACTCGATCATTTCGAATGGCCGCACCTGCGGCGGATTGCTGCGCTGGCGCATGTCGGATTGCCGATGGCGGTGACACTGCTGGCCGAGGCCGGGCTGTTCGTCGCTGCCGCACTCATCATCAGCTCGCTGGGCGAGGATGTGATTGCCAGCCATCAGGTGGCGATCAATATTGCTTCGCTGTTTTTCATGATCCCGCTGGGGCTGGCGATGGCGATTACCGTACGGGTCGGCAATGCGGTAGGCCGCGGTGATGCGCGCGGCGTGCGTTACGCGGGGTTTTGCGGCATCGGTTTGACGCTGGGCACGCAGCTGGTTTCGGCCGCGCTGATGCTGAGTCTGCCGCACTTCATCGCCTCGCTGTACACACATGACCCCAAGGTCATTGCGCTGGCGGTACAGCTGATCATGCTGGCCGGACTGTTTCAGTTTTCCGACGGTATCCAGGTGGCATCCAATGGCGCGCTGCGCGGTCTCAAGGACACCCGCGTGCCGATGGCGATCACCCTGTTTGCCTACTGGATGATCGGCATGCCGCTGGGCTGGTGGCTGACGTTTCGGCAGGGCATGGGTGCCCGTGGCATGTGGGTAGGGTTGATCGCCGGCTTGTCAGTCGCCGCGGTGATGTTGTTCGTGCGATTCTGGCGCAGCGCGTGGCGCGAGCGCTGGCAGCATGCCGCAGTGACCGAGCCGGCCTTACCCGCTACGCTTGGCCACTGAGCCCACCGATCATTCATTCCATTACTCCACTCCACACGAGCAGCACGCATGACGCCACCTCTGCCGCCCCGCCGTCCGCGCGGTTTCTGGGCTTTTATCCGCACGTTTGGGCGCGGCATCAATATCGTGCGGTTGGTGATTATCAATCTGCTGTTTTTTAGCTTTCTATTTGTGCTGGTGGTGGCGATTATTGGCATTGCCGCCGGCGGAAGCGCGGGGCGTACATCGCGCACGCTGCAGAACGATAGCGTGCTGGTGCTCAAGCCGCAGGGGCAACTGGTCGAACAGTACAGCATCGATCCGCTGCAACGTACGCTGGACAGTTTCTCGGGCAACGAGCCGAAGCAGGTGCAGGTGCGCGATCTGGTTGGCGCGATCGACGCGGCAGCGAAGGACAAGCGCATCACCCGCATTCTGCTGATGCCGGACGATCTGCAGGGCGGCGGCTTTGCCGCGCTACGGGAGGTCGGCGCAGCGCTGGATCGCTTCCGCGCCAGTGGCAAGCCGGTGATCGCGTGGGCGGTGAACTTTGATCAGAGCCAGTACTACCTAGCCGCGCACGCCGATCGTCTGTTGGTCGATCCGCAGGGCGGCGTGATGCTGACCGGTCTGGCCGATTACCGCCTCTTCTATAAAGGCCTGCTCGACAAACTTGGCGTCGACGTGCATTTGTTCCGTGTCGGTCAGTTCAAGAGTGCTGCCGAGCCGTACATCCTCGAGCAGGCTTCGCCGGAATCGAAGCAGGCGGACAGCTACTGGATGGGCGGCTTGTGGGACGAGTATCTCGCCGAGGTTGGCGCCTTGCGCAAGATTGAGCCAGCCGCGCTGCGCGCCGACATCGACAACCTGCCGCAGACCATCATGAGTACGCAGGGTGATCTGGCCCAGCTGGCCTTGAACGAACACCTGATTGACGGTCTGGCCACACGTGCCGAACTGATTTCGATGCTGCGCAAAGAAGGTGTGCCGGCCGACGACAAGGGTCGCAGCTTCCGCCAGGTCGACCAGACGCGATACCTCGCCAGTCAGTCCAGCACGACCAGCGTATTCGATCCGGGCGTGGCGATCGTGGTGGCCGAAGGCGAGATCGCCAGCGGCAAGCAATCACCGGGTTCGATCGGGGGCGAGTCCACCGCCGCGCTGATCCGCACCGCGCGCGAGGACCGCAAGACCAAGGCGCTGGTGCTGCGCGTCAACTCGCCCGGCGGCGAAGTATTTGCGGCCGAGCAGATCCGTCGCGAAATACAACTGACCCGCGAGGCCGGTATTCCGGTGGTGGTCTCGATGGGCGATGTGGCGGCCAGTGGCGGCTACTGGATCTCGATGAACGCCAACAAGATCTTTGCCGAACCAAACACCATTACCGGTTCGATCGGCATCTTCGGTCTTTATTACTCGATACCCAATACGCTGGCCAAGTTCGGCGTGCAGAGCGATGGTGTGGCGACCGGACCGATGGCCGGCGCGTTCGACATCACCCGCACACTCGACCCGAAAGTCGGCGCAGTGATCCAGGCGATCATCAACAAGGGCTACCACGACTTCGTCGGCAACGTGGCCAAGGCGCGCGGCAAGAGCTACGAGTCGATCGACGCGATTGCGCAGGGTCGCGTGTGGACCGGGCAGCAGGCGCTCGATCGCGGCTTGGTCGATCAGCTGGGAGGGCTGAACAATGCCGTGGCGGATGCCGCCAGTCTCGCGAAGCTGGACGCTGACTATCCTGTCCGTTACGTCGAGCCACCACAGGGCAGCTTCCAGCGTTTTCTGATCGGTCTTAACCAGGGCGCCAGCGTGCGCATTCTGCAGTCGTGGGGTGTACACCTGCCGAGTTGGGTAGCCGAACTGCCGGCGCTGTCACCGGAGCTGCAGCTGCTGCGCAACGCCAAGGCGGGTACGCCCAATATTTACGCTGACTGCCTTTGCAGTCCGCATTAAACCAAAGACTTCAGCGAGAGCGGGTTAACCGCACTCTCGCTGAAAGCCCAGTTATTGCTGCTGCGCTTCGATCTGCTTGCGCTGTTCCTCGGCCTGCTTGTCGACGGTTTTCTGCACGTCCTTCGCACGCTGCTCTTCCGCGCGCATGGCGTCGAACGGCGTAGCGACCGGTGGGGCCTTGGCAATGGGGTCGGGTGGCTTGTTGGAACAGGCGCCAAGGGCAACGACGCAGAGCAAGATCGATAGCAGCTTCATGAGATTTCTCGCGCGTGGTTGAAGTGCCGAGTGTCCTGCCCTGGGCACGCCCGGGCAAGGCGTCGTTCTGATCAGTCATCAAACCGATGCAGCTTTGCAGCGGACGCTTTAAGCTGCTCGCATGAACAGCCGCACCGATGCCTGGCAACTGCAAGGCCACACCGCCCTGATCACTGGTGCCAGCAAGGGCATCGGCTACGCGGCCGCGCGCGAACTGGCCGGGCTCGGTGCCGATCTGCTGCTGGTAGCGCGCGATCCGGATTATCTCGAGCAGGTGATGGTGGAGCTTGCCGATGATTTCCCCGACGTCGAGGTATTGGCCTTCGGCGCCGACCTGACGCAAGCCGAAGAGCGCCTTGCCGTGTTCGACTGGATCGCCGATCTTGGCGCCCCGCTGTCGCTGCTGGTCAACAATGCCGGCGGCAATCAGCCGCTGGCGACGCTGGATTACCGCAGCGACGAATATCGCCAGATATTCGAGCAGAACGTCTTTTCCGCCTTCGAGATGTGTCGGTTGGCGCATCCGCAGCTGGTGCAACATGCGAATGCGGCGATCGTCAACGTCGGTTCGGTTTCCGGCATCACGCATGTGCGTACCGGCTCGGCCTACGGCATGAGCAAGGCGGCATTGCATCAGCTCACACGCAATCTCGCCGCCGAGTGGGCGGTTGATGGCATTCGTGTCAATGCGGTGGCGCCCTGGTACATCCGCACGCAGCGCTCGGAGCCCGCGCTGACAGATGTCGATTATCTGGATGAGGTACTCGATCGCACGCCGCTCAAGCGGATCGGCGAGCCGGAGGAAGTGGCTGCCGCGATCGCCTTCCTGTGCTTACCTGCAGCCAGCTACATCACTGGCCAAGTGTTGGCGGTCGATGGCGGGTTTCTCAATTACGGGTTCTGAGTCCTAGGTCCGATGGTTGCCGTGACGACGCGAAGCAGGAACTCAGGGCCGCTCCGCGGATGCTAGAAATCCGCGACATGCTCTTCGGCAGCGAAACCAAGTGTCACCGCACCTTCGCCGACGTTGACCATGCCGGTGATGCTCATTGGAGCTTCCATCAACTCGACACTGCATTCCTGGCAGGCCGCCTGCAAGCCGGCGTAGCCCGGCAAGGTAGGCAGCAGCCCAAGATCCCCGCCGTAGCTCACGCACATAAAGGGTGCGAGGAGGCCGGCGCGCACCCGTTCGGCGGCATAGGTGAACAGCGTTTCCGCACCGTGATCGAAACCGCGGACTTTGCCGACCGGGCCGGTTTCACCGCGATAGCCACGCAGCAGCGGTTTGATGTCCAGCGCCGAGCCCAGCACCGCACTGAACAAGCTCACGCTGTGGTCGTTCTTTTTCTTGGCGCGCGCGCGCAGGTAATAAAGGTCTCTCGGCAGCATGTAGCCATAGCTGTTATTTGCAATGAAGGTCAGGCGCTCGCGAATAGCGGCGGGATGTTCATTCGCCTCGATCATTCGAGCCGCTTCATATACTGCCGGTGCCGAACCGGCAAAAATGTTGCGCGTGTCGATGACGCGCATCATGAAGGGACCTGGCACCGAGGCGTCTTCCCGGACCTTTCGGTAGTTCTTCAGGATGGCAAAGCTCGCGCGATTCACATGCTCATTGATCGGGCTGCGTGTAGCCATGATCGTGAGGCAAAACACGCAGTCTTGTTCCAGCACCAGCTTGTCCAGGAACAGGTCCTGTATCTCTTCAACCGAGCAGGGCTCTGTTTCTGCGGAGTGGCTGCGGCTGCCAAGACGACGATCGATGAAGCGCTGCATCTCGGCCGGTTCGCGATCGTCCATGAACACTTCGCCATCCACCCGGACGGTGATCGGCATCACGAAGATATTGTGCTGCTGCAAAAAGGCCTGCGACAGATCGCAAGCTGCGTCGATAGCCAGACCCATTCGCATCATGTTTCCCCATCATCAAAGGCAGGCGAAACATAGCATGCCATGTCATGCCGAGAGCGCAGGGGGAATGACCGCTCCGAGGTCGGCCAAGGGCCACAAGTAAATTCAACCCGTTCTGGATTTCAACGATCAGTGGCATGCCGCTCGATCCGCTTTTGCGTGTCCTGTACTTTCAAATTGAAGTCGACGCTACCCCGAGCAGTCGATCAGATGCCTTGGGGAGCGGTGATTCCAAGCAGCTTTGCGTTGCTTAAGCCGCTACCTGAGCCATTGCAACGCGAGTAACCAGTTGCTGCAACAGATGGCGCTATGACGAGACAAGAAGGCTAATAAAAGGTTGTTAAACAAGGCCGTTCATGTACAAAAAATGTTGACAACGCGTAAAATAGGCGTGATAAAGACCCCTCAAAGGTGAATTTTTGTTAAGTGCTAGTTTCGAGCTTTGAGCCTCGCTGATGATCGGGTAATGCGGTGTGCTGGCCGATTCAGGTGTACGAGGTGTTCACGAAACGTTATTTGCCTGTTAGTATCGACTGGAATTTGTAGTTGTGGGTAGGGAATTCATTGGTCTAGGGGAACTTTAGGCCGAGTTGCATTTTTGGGCAGAACGTTTTCTGGCCATAATTAATCGGAGGGTGTCGTAATGAAACTTGGGGTCACAAAACTTTCTTCGTCGGTTCGCCTGGCGCTTTCGTTGGGTGCTGTTATTGCCGGTGGCACTTCTGCCACCGCCTTTGCGCAGGATGCAGCTCCCGCTGCCGCGGATAACGCGGCCCAGCAGAAAGCTGCCAACCTGCAAACCGTAGTGGTTACCGGTTCGCATATCCGCCGCGTCGACGCGGAAACCGCCAGCCCGGTTGTCGTGATTGATCGCGCGGCGATCACGGCAAGCGGTAAAATGACCCTTGGCGATCTGGTGCAGCAACTGCCAGCGCAGACCGGTGGCAACACCAACCCACAGGTCAACAACTCCGGTGGTACTGGTAGCTCAAGCATTGGGTTGCGCGGCCTTGGCCCGAACCGCACGTTGATCCTGGTTGACGGACACCGCGTCGTTAACAAAGACGTCAACTCGATTCCGGCCTCCATGGTCGAGCGCATCGAAGTTTTGACCACTGGTGCTTCGTCCGTGTACGGCTCCGACGCAGTCGGCGGCGTAGTCAACTTTATTCTCCGCAAGGACTATCAGGGCGCAGAGTTCAGCACCAATTACGGTGAGTCCGACCACGACGACGGCGCTCAGAGTGGTTATCGCTTCACGTTTGGCCAGTCCTCGGACAAGGGCAACATCGTCGGTGGCATCGAATACAGCAAGATGGACGGTATCGAAGCCGGCAATCGCAATTATTCCAAAAATGCTGTTTCGCGTTACGGCACCAACGGTACGGGCCCCTCGGCACCGCAACCAGTCTCCAATAACATCGGTGGCTCCAGCTCGGCACCCTACGGTCACATTCAGCTGAAAGGCACGAACTTTGCGAGCGCCTTCCCTGGCTGCCAGAGCGGATACCTTGCCCGTAACGTTGGTGCGGCCGGCACAACTGCTGCCGACTACCACTGCTTCCAGAACAATGGAGCAAACAGTGACAAGTACAACTACGCGACAGTCAATCTGATCACCACTCCGCAGGAGCGCACTGGTGCCTTCGTGCTGGGTAACTACGCACTGACCGACCATGTCACCGCCTACTTCGACGGTTACTACAACAAGACAACGGCCAACTTCGCGCTCGCGCCGGCGGTGCTTACCACCTCTGGTGGTTTTGTTGACTCGGCGGACAGCTACTACAACCCATTTGGTGTGCAGTTTGGCGGCGGCGGCAACTCTTTCAGTGCTCGCTTGTCTGCACTGGGTAACCGACAGGGCTTTTATGGCACGACCACGGGTCAGGTTCATACCGGCCTGAAAGGTGATTTCCAGCTCGGTGAACAGACCTGGCAGTGGGATGCGGGTGTCGACTACGGCCATATCAGCCAGACTGAAGTGATTACGGGTCTGCCAAATGTTACCGAGCTGAATCAGGGCGCTGGCCCATCGATGTTGATTAATGGCGTTGTTACGTGCGTTGGTACTGCAGGTGTTGCGAGTACGGCTATCGCCGGCTGCCTGCCGTTCAACCCATTCAACTTGACTAGCGCAGCCTCGCAGGCCGCCCTGGCCAAGGCGGCTTCTCCGGCTCTTACTCAATCACTGCAGATCGAAAAGACCTATCACGTTGATTTCAACGGCGGCTTGTTCGAGCTGCCGGCAGGTACGGTGCAGTTGGCAATCGGTGCCGACTACCGCAAGGATTATGCGCACAATCAGGTCGACTCCACGGTGCAAATTGACCCAACTACCGGTACCTGCATCCTGGGCAGCCAGTGCAGCTCCGCTCTGCAGGGTGGTTTCAACGTCAAGGAAGGTTACGGCGAAGTCTTCATTCCCGTTCTGAACGACCTACCGTTCGTCAAGTCGTTGAACGTGACCGTTGGCGACCGTTACTCCAAGTTCAACGACTTCGGTACCACCAATAACTTCAAGTTTGCCGTTGAGTGGAAACCCTTCGATGACCTGCTGCTGCGCGGTACGGCAGCAGAAGTGTTCCGTCAGCCGAATCTCACCGAAGTCTATGGTGCGCCGGCAGCCGATGCCCCGAAGATTAGTAGCGATCCCTGCACAGGGTACACCGGTAATCCGGTGAATCCGGCTTGCGTCAACGTACCAACTAACGGCACTTTCACCGACACCTATGTCACCTCGGGTACCCAGGCCAGCGCTATTTTGGCTGGCTCAGCTTACGCCGGCTTCCCGATCAAGCCGGAACATGGCAAGACGTTTGATCTCGGTGCGGTCTACAGCCCTTCATGGGCGCCGGGCTTGTCCACCACGGTTGACGTTTGGCATCTGTACCTGAACGACACCATCACTTCGGTCGGCCTGCAAAGCGTGCTGAATTTGTGCGCCGCCGGACAGACGGTGTACTGCCAGTTCATCTCGCGCTATCCGTCCGGTGCACAGCAAGGGCAGCTGACTGCGGCAAGCATCGAGCCGACGGGTAATCTTGGTACCACCAGTACCGGCGGCATCGACTTCTCGGCAAATTACAAGCTGCCGCAGTTCTCCTTCGGTCAGTTCACGATCGGCGTCAACGCGACCTACCTGAAGTACTACAATCAGCAGACGGCGCCAGGTCTGGCCAGCAACGTTACCTATAACGACGCCGGACACTTCCTGCCCTTCGGTTCGGCTCAGGCAGCAGCTTGCCCGGGCGCTGCGGGTAACTGCTTGTTCCCGCGCTGGCGCGGGCAGGGTTACCTGAACTGGCAGTCGGGCGGTTGGGACGCTTCCTGGCGTATGCGCTACATCGGTCGTTTCCAGATGGGTTCGGCTAGCCCGTCGCAGGACGTGTTCCCGGATGGCCAGTGCTACTACAACGGTTCACCGAACCCGGCTGGTGGCAAGTATGCATGTACCCTTACTGGCCAGAAGCTCAAGTACGGCGCGACCGTCTACAACGACGTCTCGCTGGGCTACAACATCGAAGCGTTGAACACCAAGGTGGAATTCGGTGTGGACAACCTGTTCGACAAGCAGCCGCCGTTCCTGTACGCCAACAACACCCTGAACGCCAATACCGATCCGAGCGATTTCGATCTGGTAGGCCGCTACTTCTGGGGTCGCGTGACGGTCAAGTTCTAAGATAGCTTCATTGGTTTAACATTGAAGGGCCGCGCAACTGTGTTGCGCGGCCCTGTTTTTTTATAACGTGACCCCTAATGTCTTTTGAAAATATCGTCGCAGCTATTCAGTCGGGTAACCTCACCGACGCCGAAACCCTCTCTTCTGCGCAATTGCGGGGTCAGCCGGATAACGAAGACCTGCTGCTGCTTTTGGCGATCAGTCTGCAACTGCAAAAACGGTCTATGGAGGCAACTTCAGTTTATGCGCACCTCACCACGCTATACCCGGAAAACAGCGCACACTGGGCAAACTACGCGACAGCCTTGCGCGAGTCCGGTCGCTTGGAAGAGGCCGAAAATAGTTACGAAATGTCGATCAGGTTGGATCCAGGCAACCCGTTTCCGCGGATACACCTTGGCCTGATGCTTATCGAGCGTCACGACTACGTCGGAGCGAGAGAAGTGCTGCTCGATGCGTTTTATCTGGATAAACGTTCCCCGCTCGCGCGAGTGCATGGCGCTCGCGCCTGTTGTCTTTGCCAGGACTTCACTGGGGCAGAGGATCTTCTGCGGCCGTGGCGCGAATGGCTGCCGCTGAATGACGACGATTTGCAGATCGAGCTGTCTCGTCTGCTCATCTTGTTGAGTTACGCTGATAGTGCGCTGCTTTTGTTGGAGGATCTTGCTCAACGCAATAGCGAGAACTTTGAAGCGAAACTTCTTCTGGCGGGTCTTTACGAAAGGATGAACCGTGTGCATCAGGCAGAGGCGCTTGTCGCCTCGGTAGCCGCCCAGAACGAGCTGGTTGACCAAAACACGCGGCTTGAAGTGAGCCATTCCCTGGCCAAACTCGCCCTACGCAAGGGTGATGCGAGCCATGCTCGAATGCTGCTCGAACAAGTGGGTGAGCGACACGAAAATGATTATGCGCACCATTACGAACTGGCGGAGGCTTACGACAAAACGGCTTCGCCGGAGCTCGCCATGCGTTCTCTGCACAGAGCGCACGAGCTGCATAGTGACGACCTGAAGATCGCCTCGCCCGAGCACTTTTTACCTGATGCACGGGCGATGCCAGCTGAAGTGCCAAGGGTGACACAAGGCATGTTCCTGTCCTGGCCCAAACTCCAGGCGCCGGATGCGCGACATTCGCCAGTGTTCATTGTGGGTTTTCCACGTTCGGGAACGACCTTGCTGGAGCAGATGCTGGATGCGCATCCTGACCTGCAGTCGATGGACGAAAATCCGTTTTTCAACAGACTAAACGACAAGCTGTGGCATCACGATCCGGAAATAACCAAGAATCTTGCGCTTCTGCAGCAACGTGATTGCGACGAATTACGCAAGGCTTATCTGATCATGGTGTCCGAGAAAATTGAGCGCCGTTGGGATGCGCAGCTCGTGGACAAAAATCCGCTGAACATGCTGTGGTTGCCGATCATTACGCGCTTGTTTCCCGAATCCAAATTCATCCTTGCCTTGCGTCATCCATGTGATGTGATTTTAAGCTGCTACATGCAGAATTTTCGCTCCAGTGTGCTCGCATCGGCAAGCGCGAGCCTTTCCCGACTGGCGGCAGCCTATGTGCAAGCCATGGAGCGCTGGCTGGAAGATGTGAAAATATTTCAACCCAACGTTTATCTATCTCGGTACGAAGAGCTGGTCGAAAATTTTCCACAGCAAACGAAACGTCTTGCGCAGTTTCTTGAACTGGAGGACGCCTCGCCGATGCTGAAATTTGACCAACGCGCTCGCGACAAGGGTTATATCGGAACGCCAAGCTACTCTCAGGTAATAGTGCCAGTGAACACCAAGGGTTTGAATCGCTGGCATCGCTATCGGCGAGAATTTGAACCGGTGCTGCCCATACTCGAACCCATGCTTTCACGCTGGGGTTATTCTGCCGACTAGCTTGCAGCCGCCTCGGACGCTCCGTAGAGCAGAAGCAATAGCTTCACGGATAGAGACCGCCAGGCCGCCGATAGATGCCTAATCAAAGCACACAAGTTGGTATCCCAGCTGATACATGGATAACGCCGAGAACCAGTTGAACTTGGATGCTCGCGGCTGCTAAGTGTTTCTCATGACAATCCGTGAAATTCTTGGCGAGAGAGCTCGTCCGAATGCGACTATCGACGTGCCTCGCCAATCACAATATTTGGATCCCGGAAAGGGTTTGGACTATGAACACAGATCGCCTGTGGCAGCGTGCGCAGCGTTATATGGAGGAGGGTCAGCCTGTCGCGGTGCGCATTACTCTTGAAAGTCTGCTGCAGCGAAATCCTTCGCATACCCAGGCACACCTGATTCTCAGCGAAATTGCCTGGACGGATAATCGCGTTCGTGACTCTGCACGGCATGCTTTGGATGCAGCGCGAGAACTTCCCAATGATGCAAGTCTGGTGGCTGACGTTGTCGACATGCTGCTGCGCGCGGGCGAAAACGTGGCAGCGCGCGCTTGTCTGGATACCATTGATCCGACCCTTTTGACGGACAGCGTGCTGCTCGTGCGCCTAGGCGGTCTTCGAACCTTGCTCGGAGAGCATCCAGAATCATTGACTTTCCTCGACCGGGCCCTCGTTTGTGGTGCCTGTGATGCAGACTTTCACTTTCAGCGTGGTCTGGAGCTGACCTACAACGGACGGGTGGAAGAAGCAGAGGCCGAGCACAAAAAAGCGCTTCTCGCCACGCCCACATTCGGTCGCGCCTCGCTTGCATTGGCTCGCTTGCGCAAGCAGTCAGTCGAGTCCAATCACCTGGAGTCTCTTGATCAGCAGCTTGCGAGCGTTGAAGCTGGCACCGAGGACGAGATAGCCGTTGAATTCGCGCGTTACAAGGAATTTGAGGATCTTGCCGAATACGAGATCGCGTGGGGGGCTCTGGTCCGCGGCAACGCCATAAAGTACAGGCAGAAAGGCTACGACGTCAGCTACAGCTGGAACCTGATGCGTGAGCTCACCCAATGCTGCTCGGCAGATCGCCTGACGCCCGAAGATACCTTGTTCGAAGGACCTCAGCCGATTTTTATTGTCGGCATGCCGCGCTCGGGCACGACGCTTCTCGATCGCATACTCGGTAACCACTCCATGGTCACCTCGGCCGGAGAGCTCGATGATTTTGGTCGCCAGCTTCGTTGGGCTGCAGATCATCGAACCACCGTGGACGAACATATGCTTCAGCGTTTGCCGCAGCTCGATTATTCCGAAATTGGCAGACGTTATCTGGCTCAGACGCAATGGCGTGCGCGGGGCAAGATTTTTTTTATCGACAAACTTCCGCGCAACTGGATGTTGGCCGGCATGATTCGGCGCGCGTTGCCGCAGGCGCGTATCCTGAATCTTGTGCGTGATCCCATGGACGTCTGCTTTTCCAACTTCCGCGCACTATTGGGCGATGCATTCAACTACAGCTACGATTTGGATGCACTCGCCCAGCACTACCTGCAGTATCGCCATGTCATGACCCATTGGCATCGTGCGATGCCTGGGGCGATTCTCGACGTAGACTATCGGAATCTGGTGAACGATCCAGAAGAAGTCATCCGCCAGGTATTCTCCTTCTGCGGACTGGAGTGGGAGGCTGGTTGTTCCGACCTCACCCGCAACAAGTCGACCGTTGCCACGTTGAGTATGGCTCAGGTGCGAGAGGCTGTTCACACGCGTTCGTTCCAGGAATGGCGTCCCTACGAAAAGCACCTGGGCAAATTAAAACAGACCGTCATGGCTTGAGGTGAGATCGCGCTTCAAAATGATCAGCCGCAGGAGTGTCCATAGGGACGGTCTTCGCTTTTGGCGGTGATTTCAAGCCAATAACATGCTTGTGCTCGCTCCGGCCGGCCGGATGTTTATGCGTTGAGCGGAATGCGAAGCAACTCAGGCACGTATGGAGCGTAGTGTCGCCAACGCTCAATCGATCGAGTGTGAACGGGTTGGCGCGCTTGCCATAGGCTGGCCGAACTAATGACTTTTGCACGGTTTGGCAGGCTAGCCGTTGCATCAGGCATATTGCTGCCTGTCATACCGAGCCATGAACTCAATAAGCTGATGCAGCTAGCCTGATTGGTGACTAGTTGCTCGTATTGCACGGTACGTATGGATGACGCATAACTTCTTTGCCAATGCGTCATCAAGCGCTTGCAGCCCTGAAGAACCGCAGCGATGTCGGCAAAATCGTAAGAAAAATTCTGCGTGCCGGGAAGGAAGTATTGGGACCACAGAGACACGGTGTTATCTCTGGCATTACGGTGGCAGTAGATGATTTTCGCATTTGGAAAGATCGCGAGAATCAAATCCACACACATGAAGTTGTGTGGCTGTTTGTCGATGTACCAGGTGGCGCTCGGGTCTTCGCTACGCAACTGTTTTTCATAGATCGCGAAGGCTTCCTGGGACCAACCATGTTTACGCTCATCGTCTTGCGCAAAGCGTTGCTCCAGCTGCTGCATCAAGGTGAGCTCGCCGCGATTGGAGACTTTCTGATAGCGTGACAGCAGCTCCGCCAACAACGTTGTACCGGAGCGGGGCATTCCAACAATGAATACAGGGGTCCAGTCTGGCGACTCTGCCGAGCGGCTTGAAAACGACGTGCGACTTATTCTTGCGTCGATACCACGACGCCATAGCTTGCGTGACCAGTTGATCTCCGAATGACAAATGATGTTTGCCTTGCGGAAATGACGCGCTGCGCCCGCGTAGTCTTCTATGTCATCACAGGCTTTACCGAGTGCAAACAATAGCGATGCCCGGGTCTGCTCGTTGATATCCGATCGCCGCAAGCTGGCTTCAAATAGCTCAAAGTCTGGATGACGGCGGTCTTTGTAACGCTGAAGTGTTGCCAGGCCTGTTGCTATGTTCCATTCAAGCGCTCGTTCATTGCCTGCTAGCGCAAACAAATATCTTTGACGTGCCAGTTCAAATTGCCCAAGTTGAGTCAAAAGCGTGGCCGCATAGGCATGAATCCTTGGATCCAGCGAGCCTGCAGCGATCTCGCTTTCGCAGATGGTTACGGCATCTTCCTTGCGACCGCAGTCATCCAGCAATTCAACAACTTGAGTAATTTCCGCGAGGTCGTGGCGCCCGTGTTGAAACCAGGTATGCGCAGTCTCCGTCACGGCGCGCATGGCGCCCGTTGCTTTGAGCACGTGCATGAGTAAAAGGTTGCCAGCGGTATGTGCCGGATGCTGCGTCAGCAGCTGTCGCAACAATTTTTCAGCATCAACCTGTCTGTTCGTTTGGTGGTACATGCCGGCCAGCGAAATCGAAATATCCGTCGCTTCCGAGTGCGCGTTGTGGGCTGCCGACAGTACGCTTATCGCCGCCTGAGTATCGCCCCGGAGTACAAGAGCGCGCGAACAATCCAGCCAGTCTTGGGCGCACGATTCCGTGAGTGTGGTCAGCAATCGTTTGAGCCCAAGCGAAGCCTGACCGCTTTCTACCAGCCGCACATAGTCGGCAAGATAATTGCCACCGACATCGGGTTTAGGCAAAGCGGCCGCGGCTTCACTATGTTTCATCTTCTCGTTCATAAACGTGGTGGGTGATGGCGATACAAAACCACGACCGTCAGGACCTTTTCGTCATAGCTTGGAATTCGCTTCAAGCGCGCTCCGCAATGGGTCAAGCAGGGCTCCGTAGCGATTGGCACGTGCGGTGTCCTGTTGCAGAGGTTGACGAACTTGAGTGGAGCTTGGCGAGCGAACTTCGCGCTGTGTTCGATGAAAT
The DNA here is from genome assembly GCF_014207165.1 of Rhodanobacter sp. MP1X3. Lineage (NCBI taxonomy): Bacteria > Pseudomonadati > Pseudomonadota > Gammaproteobacteria > Lysobacterales > Rhodanobacteraceae > Rhodanobacter > Rhodanobacter sp. MP1X3. The sequence goes on from NZ_JACHCO010000001.1 coordinate 739,394, forward strand.
TCCAGGCACGCAGTTTCAAACGGTAGATCGCAAAACTCGAGCAACTGACGAATGCTCGTTTCTGGCTGGGCAATGAGATCTTCATAGCTGTGGTCAAGAATACGTGCAGGATGCAGTGCCAGTTCCTGCCGCATGCTCCGGTCGAAGTCACGCCAGAATTTGGCAAGATCATCGAATGTTCGACTGTATTCGTTATTCGCCAGATGCTGGCGATAACACGAAAAACAGGTCTCCAGTGGGTCGCGCCGGCAGCTGATGACGCGCGCCTCAGGCAACATCGCGCTGATGGCGCCCGCATACATCCAGTTGTTGGGCAATTTATCAGTGACTATGGACTTGTTTTTACGCCAGTGAGCGGTGCGCTCCAAGTAGCGTCGGCCAAGCCGTTCCCAGTCCACCGGTGTCATAAGTGGCACCCATCTCGGAAAAGGCGAACCTCTGCGCTGAGATTCCTCAGCTAGTACCAACGGCAGATCAGGTAACTCGCCCGCACCTTCGACCAAGGAGTGGGAAGCAAGAATTTGCTCTACCAGCGTCGAGCCGGAGCGGGGTACGCTGACAATAAAAATAACTCCCGTTCCAAGCGTCGAGGCTGCTGGAGCCAGTGGCGTGGCGAAGGTCTGGTTGATTGCCGATATTCCCGCAGAAAATCCGGCGGCATTCCAGGTCTGTCTATTTCTTGCCACGGCGTTCGCCTCAGCCAGCGCGGCGAGCGAGTCAGCGTAGCGACCAGTGTCATCGAGAGCCTTTGCCAACGCGAAGCCCATAGCGATCAGATCATCATCGCTTGCGCGCGGCTGGCGTATTGCTACCTGCAATTTTTCGATATCGTCGTCGGCAAAGCGCGTCGTCTTGATATCCGCTAGTCCCCACCAGGCCATTCCGCTCCAAGGGCGTTCTGCAAGCACTTTTCGATATTCGACCGCTGCTTCCTCAATATCGCCATGCGTTCGAAGCATGTCGCCAAGCAAAGAGCGCGCTGCCAAGTGATCCGGCGCGAGAGTTACGGCATTCTTGAGCGCCAGGATGGCCTCATCATTACGAACGCACCGCACCAGCATCAGTCCAAGATTGAACCATGCAATGGCAAGACCGGGCTGAAGCTCGCAACAGCGGCGCAGCGCAACAATCGCGCCGTCAAAATCACCCGAGCCTCCCAACAGAGCTCCCATTGTGTTGTGATAAAGCGCATCGTGCGGACGCTGTTGCAAAGCCTGCTGCATGAAGCTCACGGCCTGCTGGTGCCTACCGCGCAGACCGTGAATGCCGGCCTGCATTCGCAGGACTTCCGGATGCTGCGGGTCAGATAATGATGCGGCCGCCAAATGGCGCTCTGCTTCTTCCACACGGCCTGCCTCGAGGGCTTCGCCTGCGATCATGATTTGTGTACGAGCCGATGGCTGGAGTCCTTCGAGGCGAGGATTCATGTTTACTCTTTCATCTTCCGGTAATCGGGGAGCGTGATTCGACTCGGTCACGCAAGCCGATTTCATCATTCCAAAGTGGCGATGCCTTACCGTTGAGACAAGGTTTAGCGTCACCGCGTATTATGCCGAATACGCCAATGGATGCGTTGCCATATCCCGATTTCGCAGATCAGCCCACAGTGAACGCAGCAATGAGTAACGAGTCAGTCCAACAGTTGGCAAACTTCCGCGAAAAGGCTCGGTTTGCCCTTCGCCATGGTGACACTTCTCTCGCCGAGCAATCCTATGCACGTCTGCTGGAAGCATATCCAACGGACATCGAATCGCTGCAGCAGCTCGCCAGCATCCACCTCAGCCGAAGTGAAGTCCTCAAGGCCATCGAGCTATTGGACCGGGCGCAACGAGCCCACCCGAACGATCCACATACGCTGCACCAGCTGGGTACGGCGAAAATGACGGCAGGAGATACCCGCGGTGCAGTTGCCGACCTAAGAAAAGGGCTTGCGCTTGCTCCAAACATGTTTGTGGCACGTTTACGTCTTTCCATCATGCTGGACCAGCTCGGCGAAACGCACGATGCGCTGATCGCCTGTTTCAATGCGATCAATGTGGCGCAGGCGCAGGGCCGATGGCTCAGCGACGAAACCACAGCGCCTGAATTGCGCGATGTGGTTAAACGTGCCATCCAGTACGTCCGCCTTGGCCGGCGTAGCCTCTTTGATGGAATTCTTGAGCCGCTCTACCAGCGCTACGGGCGTTCGGAGATGGAACGTGTCGAGCGCTGTTTGGCCATCTATTTGGGCGAACAGGCAGCCGACATTCCGGATGCGCGCCAGCAGCCCAAATTTCTTTATTTCCCCGGTATACCCAGCCAGCCATATTATCCACGGGAGCGTTTTCCTTGGATGGCCTCGCTGGAGGCCGGAACGGCCTCCATTCGCGAAGAGCTTCTCGACGTGCTGTCGCAGTCACAAAATCTGGAGTCCTTTTTACAAACAGATTCTCCGCAGGATGCGGCTGAACTGCTCAAATCCTCAAATAGCCAAGACCCGGCCTGGAATGCTTATTTCTTCCATCGCCATGGCAAGCGCTTTGACGAGCGCTGTTTGAAATGTCCGCGTACCGCCAACCTGCTCGATACATTGCCTTTGGCGTATGTACGCGAGCACTCTCCGGAGACTCTGTTTTCGGTATTGAGTCCGGGTACCCATATTCTTCCGCACCATGGCGTAACCAATACGAGGCTGGTCACGCATCTGCCACTGATCGTGCCATCCGAGTGTGCGTTGCGCGTTGGCGGAGAAACCCATGTCTGGGAGGAGGGTCGCTGCATCACCTTCGACGACACGTTTGAGCACGAGGCCTGGAACAATAGTGCAGAAACGCGGGTTGTGCTGATTGTCGACTCCTGGAATCCTGATCTTAGCGAAGCAGAGCGAGCCGCAGTCGCCGAGCTGGTCGGCGCCATTGGCGATTTCAACCGGGCGTCTGAAGTGCACACACCACGCAACTAAACATCGTATTGCCGCCTAAATCACTTCGCCGAGGCACATCGCGTGCCTTGGTGTGTTTCGTCATGTGACAAAAGGTTTTTGTACGTCGTCGCGATTTTCTCGCGCCCCAAGTCTAGTCGAAGCGCAATATAATTTGATTATTCGCAACATATAGCGGTTTCGCATTATTTTTTCAGCTTCGGCAACGAATGCTAGGCAGTACAACGATTTTCAAACCCCTCTGACTCGCGCAAATAAATACGCGGTTTATACTGTTGACTTTTTGTTATTTAGCGGCCTATTGTCGAGTTAGGGTAATTGCTGCAATTGCGTTAAAGCCTGCTTGCCGCTTACGAAAAGCGGCTCTTCCTTTTGTTTTTTGGGAATCGTGACGTTTCTGGCAGGGGTGCCAATCATTGGTAGCTATGAACGGAAGCCTTTACTACCGCTAATTGCTTCACTGCGTAGAGATGACTTCACGTCTTTTTAGGGTTGAATTTCTTGCCGCTGGGGATCTATTTTGATGAATGTTAAAAAGCTTGCAATCGCGTCTAAAGGGACGAGTGGGCGACGGAACGGCGCGCCCGTTCGTCGTACCGCGTTGGCAATGGCTGTTGCCATGGGGTTTGGTCTTTCTGGGCAGGTGCTTGCACAGGCCACGACCGGTTCGGTGTTCGGCACCGCTCCGGTGGCTGCCGGTGAAACGGTAAGGGTGGTCAGCAACCAGACTGGTCTCACGCGCGAAGTGGCGGTTGGTAGCGATGGCCGCTATGGCGCCAACCAGTTGCCAGTGGGCGAGTACACCGTGTCGCTGATGCAGAGCGGCAAAGCGGTGGCTACGCACGACCATGTGCAGGTGAGCGTGTCTGGTGGCACGTCGGTGCCGTTTGTCGCTTCCGAGGTCAGCAGCAGCGTCAACGCGCAGAATCTCGCCGGCGTCACGGTTTCGGCGAACGCGCTGCCTCCGATCGACGTGTCCTCCACCCGGCAGACCCAGGTGATCACCGCGGAGCAATTGAAGACTCTGCCGCTAGCTCACAGCGCTGAAGACATTGCGCTGCTGTCCCCCGGCGTGAACGGCGGTCCCGCCAGCCTCGGTAAGGGGCCGACCGGTACGCCGCTGGTTTCCATGGGCGGCAACAGCGTCGTGGAAAACGCCTATTACCTCAACGGTTTCAACACCACCGATCCGATCGGTGGTGCGGGCGGCATTGCGCTGCCGTACTTCGCTATTGCCGAGCAGCAGACCATCACTTCCGGTTATGGTCCTGAATACGGTCGTTCGACCGGTGGCGTGATCAGCCAGATCGGCCAGCGCGGCAGCAACGACTTCCATGCCGGTGTGTACGTGTCCTGGCAACCGTCCTGGGCCGAAAGCAACACCGACAACATCCATTACAGCAATCCGCTGACGCCGGTCGGCTCTCCTGGGCTGACCGGCAGCCAAGGCAGCACGGCATACGCTCCCGGCTACGGCCAGATCCAAACGGGCAACAAGCAGAACAGCGACTGGGAGACGGTGTATGACGCCTACCTCAGTGGCCCGCTGATCAAGGACACGCTGTTCTTCTACATCACGGCCGAATGGCAGCATGACAGCAACCAGTTCGGCTACGACACGCCGGGCAAAAACGGTATCAATAATGGCTATACGTCGCCGTCGGGTTACTATGATTCGTCGGCTGAATTAAAGCCAAAGCTGTATGGCAAGTTGGACTGGAACATCAACGACAGCAACGTACTGGAGTTTACGGGCGTCCAGACCCAGGATCAGCAGACCACCAACAACTACTACAATTACGACTACACAAACCAGACCGTCGGCTCCCTGTACGCCCCGGGCGTGACGACCAAGAACACCTTTAAAGTCGGCATCCTCAAGTACACCTCGTACATTACCGACAATCTCACGCTTGAAATGCAGTACGGCGTGATGACGGGGCAGTACTACAGCGCCTATGCTGGTGGGGATGCTGCGCCGGTGACATTTGGTCCCGGGGTGGTTGTGCCGCCGGGCGTTACTCCCGCGAACCTGGTTGATACACAGATTGGCCAACCGGATCACCAAACCAAGACGGCCAATCTGCGCGTCGACCTTGATTGGAAGGTCACGCCCGACCATGACGTCAAGTTCGGTATCGACAACGTTCAGTACCGTGACGACAACGACGGTATTGAGAGCCTTGGTGGCGGTACCTATTCCTACACCAACGGATTGCCGATTTACGCCACAACAGCGCCTTACGTCAATACCCCTGTTCCCGGCAATTACGTCTCGCAGGCTCTGTACGATGCGGACGTCAATCTGGCTGTCCGCCAGAAGGCACAGTATGTGGAAGACCGCTGGCAAGTCACGCCCAACCTGTTGCTTGACCTTGGCGTGCGCAACGATCAGTTCGAAAACCTCGGCCCCGCCGGTGTTGCCTACGTGAAGGAAACCAGCCCGCAATGGGCGCCGCGCCTGGGCTTCAGCTGGGACGTGTTTGGCGATAGCACAATGAAGGTCTTCGGTAACGCAGGGCGGTACTACCTGGCGTTGCCGACGGGTCTGGCCACACGTAACTCGGCCTTTGGCACGATTAACGGTGAAGTCACCTATACCTACACAGGCATCAGTGCGAATGGTATTCCGACGGGGCTGACCCCTGTACCCGTAGTCTTGGCCAAGGGTGTGACGATACCAGGGTTCTACTCACCGGATGGTGAGAATGGCGTCCCTCAAAACATCAAGGACTATGCTTCGACCAACCTCAAGCCGGAGTATCAGGACGAATACGTGCTGGGCTTCCAGAAGCTGCTCGGCGATACCGGTTTGGTGTTCGGCACGCAGGCGACCTATGAGAAGACCGGCAACTTCATCGACGACACCGATCTCAACGATCCTTACGGCTGCGCTGCTGGTCTGGTCAACCCGGGCAAGACCAACTACATCCCGTGCCCAGGGGCACCCGGTGGCGTGGTTACCTGGAATCCAACCACAGGGGCTGGGGTTCAGCCAGGATCTTACCTTACCGCGTTCACGGAGCAGCCTGCGCGCAAGTACTACGCTCTGGAAACCTATCTGGAACACACCTGGGACGGCAAATGGTTCGGCAAGATCGACTACGTGTTCTCCAAGTCGTACGGTAACGACGAAGGCCCGACCAATACCGCTCTTGGGCAGATCACGAACCAGAAGAGTGCCAATTTTTCCGGTTCGACCACGGCGTCTTGGGATTTCCCCGACATCATGGCAAATTCCAACGGTGATCTGGCCAATGACCATCGCCACACCATCAAGGCTTTCGGCTCGTATGCCATTACGCCCGAGTGGATGGCCTCCGCTACCCTCATCGTGCAGTCGGGGGCACCGAACATCTGCTTGAGCGGTTACGGTCCCACGCTTGATCCGGATCTGTATGGCGGCGCCTATCAGCACTTCTGCGGTGGCGTGCCGAGCGGCAACTCGCTTGTTCCAGATCCCAACAATCCGGGCCAATTCCTGGCTTATGGCGGCTTGCCGTCTGCCCCAGGCGACAGTGGCCGCACGCCCTGGACCCACCAGCTCAACCTGAGCCTGACGTACGTGCCGGACTGGGCGCACAAGCACCTCACCCTGCAGGCGGAAGTGCACAACGTGTTCAACGAGCAGAAACCGACGCTCTACTACAGCCCTTATGTCGAATATCAGGGTTCAACGGGTTACTACGACCCGCTCTACAAGACCCCGATTTCGCTGGAAACGCCGCGCTATGTGACCTTCAACGCGAAGTACGACTTCTAATCCACACTCTCGCCAACCTCATGCGGTCGCGAGCGGCGGCATGAGGGAAAGAGATGCAAAAACGACAAGGCCGCCGGGCAACCGGCGGCCTTGTTTTATGGCGCCTGCCCGATTGCTCATATAGAGAGTCCGCAGCCTTGGGTCGCGACCACACGCGTCCATGAAAGCGTCCGTCCCTGAGCGCAGCGCACGCGGTGAGTGGCCATGGATGGCCACGGTTTTGAGGGGCGAGGAAGTCGCAAGGGCGGCGGCGAGATTGATGAGTTGAGTTGGGCCAAGTAAAAGGAGCGCCGATGGCCCGTGTGTACCCTCGTATCCCCTTTGCGCCGAACTGTTTCTGACGCGCTGAACGAGGACCGAAAACCATGACCGCCATAGCATTCGTTCGTGCGCGGAACGGTGAGGCCATGGAGGATCAACCATCGAGATTCTTGCCGCTACGGGACTTCCCGTTTTGGGACTCCGTGCGTGTTTCTCGCGCGGCGTCTACGCCTGTTTTGACAGTCGCTACCGCAACGGCTGCAGCCACGTCAGATATGGTGCGCTGTGCGCCGTATCGGCGCGGATGGGCTCGCGTACTTGCGCTGCACTCGCAGTACTGAGCACTTCACGCTTGGTCCGATGAGGGGTCAGGCAGGCGGGATCGAAGGGCAGGTCACAGAAGGCGAGTAGTTGCCGGATCTGTGTTTCGGGTTGCTGTACCAGGGTTTCGTAGGGGAAATCCAGCACGTGTTGCGGGTGGCGCATTAGCCAGAACGCGCTGAGGCGTTCGTAGTCGCGGTAGTGCTCGGCCATCTCGTCGAGGTCGTAGCTGTAATGCACGCCATCCCGGAACAGTTGGCGGTAGCAGGAGAAACAAGTCTCCACCGGGTTGCGGTGGCAGTGGATGATTTTTGCGCCGGGCAGCATGAGGCGTACGGCACCCAGCAGCGGCCAGTTGGTGACGTTCTTGTCGGTGAAGCGCGGGCGTTGTTCGCGCCAGCGCGCGGTGCGGGTGAGGTAGTCCTGTCCAAGCCGATGCCAATCGGCGGCGGTGGCGGCGCTTACCCACTGCGGAAAGGGCTGGCCGCGGCGATGCGACTCGTCCTCGATGACCTGGGGTAGATCAGCAATTTCGTTGGCGCCCTCGACGTCGGGATGGGTTGCCAGGATGTGTTCGACCAGCGTGGAACCTGAGCGCGGCATGCTGGCGATGAAGATAACTTCGTGGCCCAGCGTGTGGTCTATTGGTACGGGCAGCGGGGCGCGGAAGGCTTCCATGATGCGGTCGATCTGCGCGCGCTCGGCGGTGGCGTTCCACGCCACCTGTCGCCGTTTGTCCGCGTTTGCCTGGCGTAGCGCTTCAAAAGCGCCGGCGTAGTCGTGTTGGTCTTCCAGCGCGCGGAACAGGCTGAAACCGAGCATCACCCGCGTATCGGATGGCAGGTTGGGTTGACGCAGGGCGCGGCGAATCAGCTCGATGTCGCCCGGCGCCAGCGACTCGGTCTTGAGATTGGCCAGCCCGTGCCACGCTTCGGCGCGCTCGGGTTGCTGGCGCAGCACGTGCCGGTACTCGGTCACGGCACGCGGAATGTCGCCCTGCATGGTGGCGATGTCCGCCACGCCGATGCGGGCCAGTACGTGTTGCGCGTCCAGTGTCAGCGTGTGGCGAAAGGCCTCGTCGGCATCGCGCAATTGGCCCCTTTGCTTCAGTGCCTTGCCGAGGTTGTAGCGTGGCTTGGCTTGCTGTGGTGCCAGTTCGCAGGCGCGGCGCAGGTGGACCAGTGCTTCGTTGAACGCGCCGGCATCGTGCAGCGCGCAGCCAAGGTAGGTCTGCATGTTGGCATCGGCGGGACGCTGCACGACAGCCTTGCGCAGCCAGTCGGCAGCCTTGGCGGCTTGGCCGCCCATCAGGCAGGTGACGCCATACAGGTACTGCGCGTCGGCCAGCCCGGGGTTAGCAGCGAGTGCCTGCGTCAGCGCTCGCTCGGCGTCATCCAGCCTGCCTTGACCGAGCGCCCTGCCGGCTTCGGCCATCAACTGGCCGATATTGCCGGCGGTTGGATGTGGGGACATGCAGCTTCGATCAGGCGATCAGGCCGAATGCCACGCTTCCATCCCGCCCACCACGTTGTGCACGTTGCTGAAGCCGTGCGCGGCAAAGCGTTCGGCCACGCCCTGGCTGGAGATGCCACGCTGGCAGATGAAGGCGAGCGCGGCGTCCTTGGGCAGGGCGCTGAGTGTTTCGTAGCCTTCGTCCTCAAGGATGCGTGCCTGCGGCAACGGGGTGAGTTGCGCGCGCGTGGCGGCGGGGCGTACGTCGATCAGGGTGATGTTGCCTGCGGCCAGTCGGGCCTTGAGTTCGTGCACGGTGAGGGATTTGATTTCCTGCGCGCCGGGAAATTTCAGGCTCAGGCCTTCGCCCTGCACGGTGGATACCCAGTCGATCACGATGCCTTTGGCGCGCTGCGCGCTCGCCGGGTCGAAATGGACTTCAAGCCCATTGCTGTGCGCGACGATGTCGTGATCGCCGGCCGGGGCCAGCTGAAAGCCAGCGCTGTGATCGGGGCCGATCTCGAGGTGCAGCGCGACGCCCTGCGCATTGGCGGTACCCTGGCGGATCGCCTCGGCGGCCGCATCGGTAATGGTGATTACCGGCGGCGTGCGGTCGGGTTTCGCCGCGCCAAACAGTTCGTGCAGTTCGCCACTGGTATAGAGCTGGCGGATGATGTCGGCACCACCGACCAACTCGCCTTCGACGTAGAGCTGCGGAATGGTCGGCCACTCGCCATAGGCCTTGATGCCTTCGCGGATTTCCGGATCTTCCAGCACGTTGATCGTGTGGTAGTCGGGCAGCAGCTCGTTGAGCATGTTGGTGGCGGCGGCGGAAAAGCCACATTGTGGCTGCCGACGGTCGCCCTTCATGAACAGCACCACGCGGTGGTCCTTGAGCAGGGTTTCAATACGTTCGCGGGTGGCGTTGTCGAGGGACATGGGAGGACTCCAGCAAAGAGGTCAATGATCCCACATGGCGCCATTGTCCGGCGGGTTCAAGCAAAGGGGCGGGCAAATCCACCGTTTATGCGATACCTGGACCAGCTTCAGGCAGCCGGCCGGAGTTCGGTGAGCTTGCGTCGGCGTGCGGCCAGTGGCGCCAGTGCGAGGGCGGCCGTCGGCGAGGGCAGCAGCAGCTCCCGGCTAGCTCGGCCCAGGGCAGTGGGTTGCTCGCTCCAGTGGATCAGCTCCATCGCGCCGGTGTGGTCTTCGGTCAGCGCGGTGCAATGCTCCACCCAGTCGCCATCGTTGAGGTACAGCACGCCATCGATCTCGCGCACCTGACCGTAATGGATATGGCCGCAGATATGGCCGTCGAAACCGCGCTGGGCGGCATCGCTGGCGACGCGATCTTCATAAGCGCGGATATACGCCAACGCCTTGCCGATATGCGACTTGATGATGATGGACAGCGGCACGTACGGCAATTCGAGGCGGCGACGCATGCCATACAGGCGGCGGTTGCTCCAGCAAATGAAGCGGTGCATCGCCTCACCCAGATGCATCATCCAGCTGCGGCCGACCTGCTCGGGATCGAACTCGTCGCCGTGGCTGACGTGATAGCGGCGGCCGTCGGCGCCTTCATGGATGGCGTCGAGTCGAATCTTGACGCCGCCGAAGGTTTGTCCCGCCATGCCGCGCAATGGACAATCGTGGTTGCCGGGTATGTAGGTGACGTCGACGCCGCGCCGGGCTATTGCCATGATCTCAGCCAGCACGGCGCTATGGTCCGCGTGCCACCAATGTCGGCGGGTCAGCGCTTCCATGTCGATGATGTCGCCGACCAGATAGAGCTTTTCGCAGCGCAACTTGCGCAGGAAGTCGAGCAGATAACTGGCCTTACAGTCTGGCGTGCCCAGATGCACATCGGAGATGAAGGCGCTACGGCAGTGAAAGTTCGACATGGCGAGTACTCCGGTAGGTACCGGGACCCCAGTGTCGGGCCATCAGGTCACCAAAGCATGGCGAAATGGTTGCAGTGTTGTTGCGACGCGGCAAGGTTCAAGAGCAGAAATGCGATGCTTAGCGGGAGGGACGCAAAGCCCGGCGAGCTATCGGCAAGATCGCATCCAGCCATAACGTGTACTGGGCGGCAGAAGGATGCAGCCCGTCATTGGCGACCAGATCGGCATGCTGCCGCGATATCGGCGTTATGTTGACCCAGTGCGCGCCCGCACGCGTGGTTTCGTCCCGTGCTATCGCGTTGTAGACGTCCAATTCGTCGGCGATACGTGCGGCGCCTCTGGCATCATCGCGTGCAAATGGCGTGGCGCCCCAATCGGGGATCGATACCACGATCACCCGCTGCGGATGGTTACCTGCCAGCACAATGGCCCGTTGCAGCAGCGCGGCAAAGGCCGTGCGATAGCCGCTGGCGGGGCGGCTGCGATATTCGTCGTTGACGCCGATCAGTAGGGTCACCAGATCGTAGGCGGGAGCCAGCTGCGCCTGATCCATGCCGGCCGACAGCTCATCGGTGGTCCAGCCGGTGACGGCGACGATGCGCGGGTCGTCGATCACCACGCCGCTGCGCCGGAGCTGTTGAACGAGCTGCGCTGGCCAGCGGGCTTCGGCGGGTACCGACTCGCCGATCGTGTAGGAGTCGCCGAGGGCGAGGTAGTGAAGCGGCGGTATGGCGGGCATCATGAAAGCAAGGCTCGACGTGGATGTTTCAGGACTTCACTTTCGATGGCTGCGGCGTCCATCGGGACGTTCAAGCGACTGCAGCGACAGCGCGAAGCGGCTGCTCATCCGCCATCCGACCCAGCACCCGTTCGATGCGCACGAACACTTCGCGCAGCTGCGCCGGTTGCGGCAGCAGGGTGAGCCGGATATGCCGGCTTGCGGCCACGTTGAAGCTGGAGCCGGGGACCACCAATACGGACTCCTCCTCCAGCAGGCGCAGCGCGAAAGCGTTGTCGTCGAAGCTGGCGATACGGCTGGCGCGAACTTGCGGGAACGCATACAGCGCACCGCCGGGTGTCACCAGATCCAGATAATCGCTGGCGACGACACCGTCGATCACGGCTTGACGCGCCTCATACAGGCGGCCACCGGGCACGGTCAGCGCGCCGATGGTCGGTGCGTCCTGCAAGGCGGGAATCACCGCCCATTGCGCCGTCACGTTGGCGCATAGACGAAGTGCAGCGAGCAGCTGCAGGGCGTCGCGATATGCCGAAGTGCGTGCCGGATCACCCGACAGGCTCATCCAGCCGACCCGGTAACCACAGGCACGATGCACCTTGCTCAGGCCACCAAAACTGATGCAGGGAAGCTCCCCGGCGACTTCGGCCAGCGGCTGGAACACCGCGTCGTCGTAAAGAATCTCGTCGTAGATTTCGTCGCTCAGCAGCAGCAACCGGTGGCGCGCCGCCACGGCGACCAGCCGCTCCAGCAACGCGCGCGGATACACCGCGCCAGTCGGGTTATTCGGGTTTATCAGCACCAGCGCACGGGTGCGCGGGGTGATCAGCGCCTCGATTTCGTCCGGATCGGGGAGGTGACCGTTGGCTGCCAGACAGCGGTAATAGCGTGGCCGGCCACCGTTCAAGATCGTTGCGGCGCTCCACAGCGGGTAGTCGGGGCTGGGCAGCAGCACTTCGTCGTCGGATTGCAGCAGTGCACGCAGGCTGAGGTCGATCAGCTCGCTGACCCCGTTGCCGATAAAGATGCGTTCGGCATCGACATGCCGCGCGCCGCGCGCACGCTGCTGAGCGGCGATGGTATCGCGGGCGATCTCCAGCCCTTGCTCGTGACCGTAGGCTTCGCTGTCATGCAGATGGTTGGCGATCGCTTCGCGCAGATGCGCTGGCGCCTCGAAACCGTAGCGGCCGGGATTGCCGATATTGAGCTTGATGATGTCGAGGCCAGCGGCCTCCAGATCGCGCGCGCGTCGGGTCAGTGCGCCGCGGATTTCGTAACGCACATCGGCCAGGTGCGCGCTGGGTGCTATGGAGCTGGGTGCTGTAAAACCGTGTGTCATCGAAGCCAACGCCGATATCCTTATGATCTCTATGGCCGGCACCGCGGCCGAAACCTCGATGCTAGCAGCGCGCCGTGGTTCAGCGCGAGGATCGTTCAGGCAAATCGGTGGCAAATCAAGATTCATCGGCAGGCCATGCAAGGGCAGGGCATAATCAGTTTACCCGTGAAGCCAGATCTCCCCCATGAGTGATGCCGAATCGATCGAACGCCTGCGACGCATTGGCTGGCGTGGTGATGTGCTGCCCGCGGATGGGTTGCGACTCGCCCGCGTAGTTGCCCAGCATCGGGCCGGCTACGAATTGCACGATGGCGAAACCCTGTTTGGCGCGCAGCCGGACGGACGTTTTCTGAAGCGAGGTATCGATCCGGGTGAGCGCCCAGCGGTCGGTGATTTCGTTGAGGTGGCCGACGGCATGCCGCCGCATATTGTCACTGTGTCGCCGCGACGGACGGTGCTCTCTCGCGCCGCCGCTGGCGAGCGCTACGAGCGGCAGCTGATTGCCACTAATATCGACTACGTGCTGGTGTTGACCGGGCTGGATGGCGACTTCAATCCAGCGCGGATCGAACGCTACCTATCGCTGACCGAGGATTCGGGTGCGCAGCCGGTCGTGCTGCTGAGCAAGCTCGATACCCGCGATGATGCGCAGGAGCAGATCGACGCGCTACGCGCACGCCTGCCGGACAGTACGCCGATCCATCCGCTCAATAGCAAGGATCCGGCCAGCGTGGCGCTGCTGGCGCAGTACCTCAAGCCGGGTGACAGCGCGGTGCTGGTGGGATCGTCCGGTGCCGGCAAATCCACGCTCACCAACACGCTGCTTGGCACCGACCGCATGGCCACTGCCTCGGTGCGCACGCACGATAGCCGCGGACGTCATACCACCACACACCGGGCGTTGCTGCAGCTGCCTAGCGGCGGCTGCCTGATCGATACGCCGGGGATGCGCGAGCTGAAACTCACCGGCGAGGAAAACCTCGATCTGTTCGCCGATATCGAAGTGTTGGCCGAGACCTGCCGTTTCGCCGATTGCGGTCATGGCAGTGAGCCGGGCTGTGCGATTCAGGTGGCGCTGGACACCGGCGAGCTGACGCCCGAGCGCTGGCGCAACTATCTCAAGCTGCACGACGAACGCGAGGAACAGGCGGCCACGCTGGAGGCCAGGCTGCGTCGCCAGCGCGGCGGTCGTCCGATCGAGCGGCCGCATGGTCATCGCGGGCAGCGGGATCGCGATTGAGTTGATGGATTTTATTTTGGACGTCTAAACGTCCATACATTTAGTCGCTATACCTGTTCGACAGGGGCTGGACGGAGCGCTTAGCGGAGCGCTTCAAGCGTGGCGCGAGCGCCTACGTGATGCAGCGAGTCCAGTGCCCAGGTATAAGCCGCAACAAAGCGTGGATGCTCCACCAGGTCGCCGAACAGCTCGCGGTTTTCGATAAAGGCCAGCGGATGGCTGCGATTGTTCTGCGCGATCGCGTGCAATTGATCCTTCAGCCGGTCGACGATCTCGATCGGCTCACCCTGCTCGTCAGTACCTTCGTCGTAGCGTGCCCAGCTGGCGACGACCGCTGCGCTGCGCTTGATCTCACCGTTATGCTCAAGCTGATGGCGGATCACCGGCACCAGCCACTTGGGAATCCGGTCGGAGCTTTCGGCGCACAACCGCGCCAGCGTGTCGCGGATCTGCGGATTGGCGAAGCGCTCGATCAGGGTGCGACGATAAAGGTCGAGATCCACACCTGGCAGCGGCGACAGCGTCGGCGAGCCTTCTTCCACCATATAGCCGAGCAGGAACTCGACGAACAGCGGATCCTGGCAGACTTCGTGCGCGTAGCGATAGCCGGCCAGATAGCCGAAATAGGTCAGCGCCTGATGGCTGGCATTGAGCAGGCGCAGCTTCATCAGCTCGTATGGCATCACCTCGTCGACGATCTGCACGCCGACGTCCTCGAATGCGGGCCTGCCGTCGTTGAAGTGATCTTCCAGCACCCACTGGGTGAATGGTTCGCACACGACGGGCCAGGCGTCGTCGATACCGAAGCGCTGCCTTACTTCGTCGCGGTCGGCATCGGTGGTGACCGGAGTGATGCGGTCGACCATCGAGTTGGGAAACTTCACGTGCTCGGCAATCCAAGCGCCCAGTTCGGCGTTCTTGCGTCGCGCGTAGGCGGTGAATGTTGCCTTGGCTACATCGCCATTACCCTGGATGTTGTCGCAGGACATCACGGTGAACGGCGCAATGCCGCTGGACATGCGCCGCGCTAGCGCCTCGGTCACCAGGCCGAAGCTGGTTTTCGGTTTAGCGCCATTGGCCAGGTCGTGTTTTACGTCCGGGTTGTCGAAATTGAATGCACCGGTGACGTGATGAAAGTTGTAGCCGCCTTCGGTCACGGTCAGCGAGACGATGCGTACCTCCGGGCTGGCCATTTTTTCCAGCACGGCTTCGACATCATCCGGTGCATAGAGGTACTCGATGATCGAACCGATCACCCGCGGCTTGTAGCTGCCGTCAGGATGCTTGATCACCAGCGTGTAGAGCCCGTTCTGCGCGTCCATCACCGTCTTCATGCGCTGGTCTGCCGGCATCACGCCGACACCACAGATACCCCAGTCCAACGCCTTCCCGTCGTTCATCAGCTGGTCGACGTACATTGCCTGATGGGCGCGGTGAAAGCCGCCAACGCCAAAATGCACGATACCGGCACCCACCTTGCTGCGATCGTAGGCAGGCACGGCCACGGCGGGATCAAGCTGATGGAGGGTGCTGGCGTTTAACTTCTGCATGGCGGCAATCTTCTTGGATCGAAAAGTTGGATCGTGATGTCAGGCGTTGTTGGACATGGCCGTTCGTTAGACATCAGGCTGCAGCCGGTGCCTTGAGCAGTGATTGCTCGCTGGTGGCATCGAATACCTGCAGCTTGTCGGTCCGGCAGCGCAAGCGGATCGCGTCGCCCATCGCTACCGTGAGATGGCTTTCGATCTGTGCAGTTACCCGATGCGGGCCGACCTGTACCTGGATCATGGTCACCGAGCCGAGCGGCTCGACTACTTCGACGATGCCGGACAGCACGTTCTCGTTGACCGGATCGTCCGCGGCCAGATAGCTCAGATGCTCGGGGCGCACGCCAATCACTGCTTCGGTGCCAGCATGTGTGGCCACTGCCTCGCCGCGGGCGCCGGTCAGGGTCAGGCTGAAGTGGTCGTCCGTCAACGTGCGTTTGTCGACGCCGACCCGACCGCGCAGAAAATTCATCGATGGCGTGCCGATAAAGCCGGCGACGAAGATATTCGCCGGCCATTCGTACAGTCGCTGCGGCGTATCGATCTGCTGGATCTTGCCGTTGAGCATCACCACGATGCGCTGGCCCATGGTCATCGCCTCGACCTGGTCATGTGTCACGTAGAACGTGGTGACGCCGAGCTTGCGATGCAGTTTGACGATTTCGGCGCGGGTATCCACACGCAATTTTGCGTCCAGGTTCGACAGCGGCTCATCCATCAGGAATACCTGCGGCTGACGCACGATGGCGCGTCCGAGCGCAACGCGCTGGCGTTGACCGCCGGAAAGTGCGCGCGGCTTGCGTTCCAGCAAGTGGGCGATGTCGAGCACCTTGGCCGCTTCCTGCACGCGACTGGTGATTTCCGCATCGGGAATTTTTTTCAGGCGCAACGCAAACGCCATGTTCTCGAACACGCTCATGTGCGGATACAGCGCATAACTCTGGAAGACCATCGCGATATCGCGATCCTTCGGCGCCACCTGGCTGACATCGCGGCCGTCGATACTGATCGAGCCGCCGCTGATGCTTTCCAGCCCGGCGATCATTCGCATGGTGGTGGTCTTGCCGCAGCCGGACGGGCCGACCAGCACGATGAACTCGCCGTCCTTGGTGGTCAGGTTGAAACTGTCCACGGCGTTGTCGGCGGCATCGCTACCCTTTCCACCGTAGTTCTTGACGACGTCCTTCAGTTCAACGATGGCCATGAATACATAAACCTCTTCAACGAGTTCGACGATACGGAGTAACGCGTTATTTGACCGCGCCAAAGGTGAGTCCGCGCACCATCTGCCGCTGGGCAAACCAGCCGAGCACGATGATGGGTGCAACGGTGAGTACCGAGGCAGCCGACATCTTGGCCCAGAACAGTCCTTCGGCGCTTTTGAACGATGCGATATAGACGGCCAACGTCGCGGCGCGGTGATCGGTCATGGTCAGGCTCCAGAACGATTCGTTCCAGGCCAGGATCAGCGCCAGCAGTCCGGCCGAGGCGATGCCCGGCAGAGCCAACGGCAAGATCACCTTGCGCATGGTCTGCAAGGTGCTGGCGCCATCGATATCCGCGGCTTCGACCAGATCCTTGGGGATGTCCTTGAAGTACGAATAAACCATCCACACCAGCAGCGGCATGTTCATGGCGGTGAAGAGCAGGGTCAGGCCAGCCAGGTTATCCAGCAGGCCCAACTGCTTGTAGACCAGGTAGATCGGGATCAGCACGCCTACCGCCGGGATGAACTTGGTCGAGACCATCCACACCAGGGTGAAGTCCGTGCGCTTGGTCGGGAAGAACGCCATCGCATAAGCCGCCGGGATCGCCAGCAACAGACCGACAAGTGTCGATACAACGGCGGATACGACCGAGTTGAGCGCGTAGTGCAGGTAGCCGCTGCCCTGCTCCAATGCCACGCGAAAGCTGTCCAGCGTGGGTACGAACAGGAAGTGCGGATCGATGGTGAACGCATTCTGTTCCGTCTTGAATGCTGTCAGCAACATCCACAGGATCGGAAAAAACATTACCAGTGCCACGAAGTATGCCAGCGCAGTCAGGAGGGTGCCGCCGATGGATTTGTCTTTCATCGCCGGCTCCCCGCGTTCAAGTTGCCGGCCACGAACCGAATAAGAAAGATCGAGAAAATATTCGCCAGGATCACCGCGCCGATCGCCGCCGCCGATGAAATTCCGATGTCGTACTGGAAGAACGCTGACTGGTAAATGTAATAGGGCAGGTTGGTGGTCGCCGTGCCGGGTCCCCCCGAGGTGGTGGTATAGATTTCGGCGAACGAGGTGAGAAAGAAAATGCTCTCCAGCATCACCACGACGTAAAGCACTTGTCCGAGGTGCGGCACCACGATGTGGCGAAACTCCTGCCACTTGTTCGCGCCGTCCAGCCGCACAGCTTCGATCTGATCTTCCGGTAGCGACTGCAGGCCGGTCAGCAGAATCAGCAGTGCAAACGGGATCCATTCCCATGACACCATGATGATGATCGACAGCATCGGATACTGCGCCAGCCAATCGATCGGGTTCAGCCCTAGATGGCGAAATACCCAGGCGAGCAGGCCGTATACCGGGTGAAACAACATGTTCTTCCAGATCAGGCCGGTGACCACCGGCATCACGAAGAACGGTGCAATCGCCAGCGTGCGAGCCACGCCGCGGCCGACGAAGGTGCGATTGAAAAGTATCGCCAGCCCCAGCCCGACGCTCACCGTAATGACGAGGCTGGCGCCGACCAGAACCAGCGTATTGATGAGCGAATCCCAGAACGTGGGATCGGTGAACATCAGTTTGAAATTGGTGATGCCGGCGAAGCCTGTGATCTCCGGCATCATCAGGTTGTAGCGCCGGAACGCGTAGTACAGCGTCATCACCAGCGGCACGATCATCCATACCAGCAGGAAGATCACCGCAGGAGCGAGCAATCGTCGTATGGGTGCTCCCGACAGGCGAGCCTTGGGCTTGGCCCTCTTGTCGGGGAGCGATGTAGCGACTGCAGGAGACGACATAGGCGATGATTCCAATGGTTCGCGGAACGCCGCCGCTTGTGCGTGGGCGATCCGCGAAAGGGGCTTACTTGGATTTGCCTGACTGGATCATCATCCGCTGGGTGAACGTTTGCGCCAGCAGCAAACCTTGGTCCACCGAAGTCTGGCCAGCCAGGATGCCGGCCATGATCTGGCCTACCCGCGTACCGATGGCCTGGAACTCGGGGATGTCGACGAACTGGATGCCGGTGTAAGGCACCTGCTGCACCGACGGTTTGGTCGGATCAGCCGTGCCAATCGCTTGCGCGACCAGTTTCGCGAACGGTGCCACCTTCAGGTACTCAGGATTGACATAGGTCGACTGGCGGGTGCCCGGCGGCACGGAAATCCAGCCCTTGGCCTTGGCCACGCTGGCGATATAACCCTTGGACGTAGCCCAGTCGATAAAGGTCTGCGCATCCGCGGCGTGCTTGGACGACTTCGGAATCGCCAGCGCCCATATGTACAGCCAGTTGGAACCGGCCTTGGTCACTTCATGCGGTGACTGTGCAAAGCCGACATCCTTGGCCACCTTGGAGGTCGTCGGGTCAGACAGATAACCCGCCGCCACCGTCGAATCCACCCACATCGCGCACTGGCCGTTGGCGAACAGTGTTTCCGATTCGGTGAAGCCATTCGAGGTTGCGCCCGGCGGACCGTATTGGGTCAGCAAGGTCTTGTACTGGTTCGCGGCATTCTTCCACGGTGCGGAGGTCAGCTCGGGCTTCCAGTTGATGTCGAACCAGCGGCCGCCGTAAGCGTTGACCATGGTGTCGAACAGCGCCATGTTTTCGCCCCAGCCCGGCAGTCCACGCAGGCAGATGCCGTAGGTGCCCTTGGATTTGTCGGTGAGCTTGGCGGCGAATTGCCCTATCTGCGTCCACGTGGGTTCGGCCGGCATGGTCAGCTTGGCCGCGGCAAACAGATCCTTGCGGTAATACGTCATCGAGGATTCGGCGTAGAACGGCAGCGCGTAGATCTTGTTGCTGTAAGACAGCCCCTGGCGCACCGATTTCAGCAGATCGTTGACGTCGTAGTCGGCTGCCGGGGTCATCGGCATCAACCAGCCGTTCTTGGCCCAGATCGGGGTTTCATAGTTGCTGAGCATCACTACGTCGTACTGGCCGGCGCTGGTGGCGATGTCGGTGGTGACCTTCTGGCGCAGTTCGTTCTCCGGCAGGGTGACGAAATTCACCTTGACGTTGGGGTGCAGCTTGCCGAACTCGCCGGACAGCTTCTGCATGGTGACCATATCGGGATTGTTCACGACCGCCACGGTGATGGCGCTCTGTGCGGCGGCCACCGAGGTGGCGCTCATGCCTGCGATGAAAAGCAACGTCTTGATAGTCATCATTTGTCCTTTATCTATGTGGCGTCATTCGGATGATGGTTCGGTCGCGTTGGCTTGGTGATTTGGGTCATTAGGCATCTTCGGAGCATTGTTTGGGCAATGCACGTGATGGATCGATCTAAATTGCATTGCTGCAGTCGCAGCAATGCTTGCTGTTTGAGTCGATGAAATTTGCTGTCTTGAATAATGAAAAAAGCTTCTGATGGGTCAATCGGTAGCTTCCTGGGGCCGCCCGCAGGTACTGGCGCGATGTTGCATAGCGAGATTGGTATTTCAGTCCGTGTAATTTCATAAAGCGCTGCCGGCTTTCGCGTAAAGCGTAGCCATCGGTAGCGGAATTGCGGTTGGCACGAGGGCGATGAGCCGATCATGTCCGGATGGATGACGAATTCTTCCGGCGAAATGCGCTGCCAGGTGCCGCTGGCAAAGTGTCACGCACTACTATCGACACATTGCCACCAGGGATTGCGTCATGCGCCGGTTGTCATCCAGATTGACTGTGTTCTACAAGCGCGTGTTTCCGGTTGTCTGGCTGATATTTCCGGTATTTTCGGGACTCATTTTGTGGAATGGGTTGACGCGCAGTCACTCATCCGTTGTCTGGCCATCCTTTCTGCCGCCGCTGATTATTTTCGTGATCGGAGGCCTGCTCTTCAGGAAGCTGATCTTCGATCTGGTGGATGAGGTCTGGCTCGATAGCGATCAGCTGCTGGTGAAGAATCGTGGCCTGCAGGCGCGCGTTGCGCTGGCCGACGTGATCAACGTCAACGCCACCATCATGGTCAACCCCCGACGTATCACGTTGCTGCTGCGGGCGGATTCGCGTTTCGGTCGCAACATTACCTTCATGCCGGCCAGTCCACGTGGATTCACGGCGGCGTTCAAACCCGATCCGATCGCCACTGAGCTGATCGGTCGCATCGACGCATTACGGCAGGCGCGCCGATGAATACAGTGACGAGTGCTATCGCACCCGAACTGCAACGCTACGCTGATCTCGACAAGCGCTTGCTGGCGGCGGCGCGCGGCATCACCATCCTGCCCACGGTGGCGTGGTCGGCATCGCTGGAAAACCACATGATCGCGGCCTATGGCAAGGGCAAGTTCGCGCTGCCCGAGGTTACCTACAAGCGTCCCGATCTTTCCGCTGCGCGTGTCGAGCTGGCGGCGATCGAGGCCGAGGCTGGCGGCAGCGATCCCGAGGATATCGATCCGCTCGGAGGTTACCTGCGCCGTACCGCGGAGTCGTGGCGCATTGCCGCCGAGATGCTGGAAGCAGTGGGTACCGAAGGCGTTACCGGACCATCGATTGTTCTATATGGACGTCCAGAGGATTCGATACCCGGCAGCAAGCGCAGCAATCTCGACGCAGCGCGCTATTTCGTCGAGTTGTCCGACGAGTTGGGTGCCGATCTGCTGGCCGACGGCATCGGTACCGATATTTCTTCGGAAGTTTTGCGCGATGAGCTGACCAAGACGCTGGATGATTTTTTCGGCGCGGGCACGATTCGCGTCGAAGTCGATCCTGAGCTCACTGCCAAGGCCGCCGCCGGCGCCACCCGCATCCGTCTGCGCGGCGCCACACATTTCACCGAATACGATCATCACCAGCTGCTGGCGCACGAGGCATTCGTGCATTCGCTGACCGCGTTGAACGGACGCCGCCAGCCGCTGCTGACCTCGCTGGCGCGCACCTCGCCGCGGGTAACCGCCACGCAGGAGGGGCTGGCTGTATTCGCCGAGCTGATGTCCGGCGCCATCGATATTACCCGGCTCAAGCGCATCAGCCTGCGCATTCTGGCGATCGACATGGCGCTCAAGGGAGCGGATTTCGTCGAGGTGTATCGTTATTTCAGCAGCTGTGGCCAGAGTGCCGCCGACAGTTTTCATTCGGCGCAGCGGGTATTTCGTGGCGTGCCGCTGACCGGAGGTTCGGCCTTTGCCAAGGACAACGTCTATCTGGCCGGCCTGCTGACCGTACATACGTTTTTCCGCTGGGCGCTGAAGGAGCGGCGGATGGATTTGCTGCGGCACCTGTTTGCCGGAAAGCTGGCGCTGCACGACGTGATAGCGCTGCAGCCGTATTTCGAATCAGGTGCCATCCTGCCACCGCACTGGCTGCCGCCCTGGATGCAGCATGTCCATGGCCTGGCCGGCAAGCTCGCTTTTTCGGTATTCGTCAATGGCATCCACATGAATCGGGTGCAGGGAGACGAGCTTTCGCTGAGCGTTTAGTGCCAGAGCAACGGCTTCGCCGGTGCTACCATGAAAAGGCACCCGCCACGTCGGGTGTCGCCCCTCCCCAACTCAAAAAAACGCCGCCGATGTCCCTCCCTGAAGAACTGCGTCTTGCCGCCCTCGAATACCACCGCCTGCCGCGCCCCGGCAAGATCAAGGTCACGCCGACCACGCAGCTGCTGACCCAGCGCGACTTGTCGCTGGCCTATTCGCCTGGTGTGGCAGCCGCCTGTGACGCGATCGTCGAGGACCCCGGCACGGCCGCCGAATACACTGCGCGCGCCAACCTTGTAGCGGTGATCACCAACGGAACTGCCGTGCTGGGTCTGGGCAATATCGGGCCGCTGGCAGCCAAACCGGTGATGGAAGGCAAGGGCGTCCTGTTCCAGAAATTTGCAGGCATCGACGTGTTCGATATCGAGATCGACGAGTCCGATCCGGACAAGCTGGTCGACATCATCGCTTCGCTCGAGCCGACTTTCGGCGGCATCAACCTGGAAGACATCAAGGCGCCAGAGTGCTTCATCGTCGAGCGCAAGCTGCGCGAGCGGATGAAGATTCCGGTGTTCCACGATGATCAGCACGGCACCTCGATCATTGTTGGCGCGGCATTGATCAATGCGCTGGTGGTCGTGGGCAAGCGTATCGAGGACATTCGCATCGCGACGACCGGCATGGGCGCAGCGGGCATCTCCTGTGTCGATATGCTGGTGGCGCTGGGCGCCAAGCCGGAAAATATTCTCGCGTTCGATCGCGATGGCGTGCTGCACAGCGAGCGCACCGATCTGGACCCGGACAAGCAGCGCTACGCGCGCGACACCAAGGCGCGCACGCTGGCCGAAATCGTCGTCGGCGCAGACGTGTTTCTCGGTCTTTCGGCCGGCGGCATCCTGAAGCCGGAGATGCTGGCGACGATGGCCTCGCAGCCGATCATCTTCGCGCTGGCCAACCCGAATCCGGAGATCACCCCGGAGGAAGCCAAGGCCGTGCGACCGGACTGCATTATGGCAACCGGCCGCTCGGACTATCCGAACCAGGTCAACAACGCGCTGTGCTTTCCGTACCTGTTCCGCGGCGCGCTGGATGTGGGCGCCACGGTGATCAACGAGGCGATGAAAATCGCCTGCGTCAAGGCGATCGCAGCGCTGGCACGGCGGGAATCCTCCGATGTCAGCGCGCGCGCCTATGGTGGCAAGCCGCCGAGCTTCGGACCGGAATATCTGATCCCGCAGCCATTCGATCCACGCCTGTTGTTGCAACTGCCCCCGGCCGTTGCGCAGGCCGCGATGGACTCGGGTGTGGCCACGCGACCGATGGAAGATTTTGTCGCCTACAACGATCACCTCACCAGCTTCGTGTTCCGCACCGGCCTGCTGATGAAGCCGGTATTCGAGCGGGCCAAGGCTGCGCCGACGCGTCTGGTGTACGCCGAGGGCGAGGAAGAAACCGTATTGCGTGCCGTGCAGGTCGTGGTCGACGAAGGCGTCGCGAAACCCATCCTGATTGGCCGTCCCGACGTGATCGAGAAGCGTATCAAGCGCGCCGGTTTGCGTTTGAAGGTCGGTGTGGACGTGGAGCTATGTAACATCCACAGCGATCCGCGCTTCGACGATTACTGGCAGCACTATCACCGGCTGATGGAGCGCCGTGGCGTGACCCCGTCGATGGCCAAGGCGCTGGTACGCACGCGGCCGACCATCATCGCTGCGCTGATGGTCGAGCGCGGTGAAGCGGACGGTATGATCTGCGGCCTGATCGGCCAGTACCAGAGCAAGCTGACCTATATCCAGGAAATCATCGGACTGGATGCCGGCGTCAGCGGGCCGTCGGCAATGGCGGCGGTGTCGACCGAGAAAGGCACGTTCTTCTATCTCGATACGCATGTGCAGGACGATCCGACGCCGGAGCAGATCGCCGAGGCCACGCTGCAGGCAGCGATCCGTCTGAAGCTGTTCGGCATCACGCCGAAGATCGCGCTGCTGTCCGCCGGCAACTTCGGCAGCCGCGACAGCTGTGGCGCTACCAAGATGCGCAAGGCGCTCGAACTGATCCGCGCCAAGGCGCCGCGCCTCGAAGTGGAAGGCGAGATGCAGGCCGATGTGGCGCTGACCCCCGAGCTGCGCGACAAGCTGTTTCCCAACTCGCGGCTGGAAGGCAAGGCGAATGTATTCGTGTTCCCGAATCTCGATGCGGCCAACATCGCCTACAACATGACGCGCATGCTCAGCGACGGCGTGGTGATCGGTCCGATTCTGATGGGCGTGGCCAAGCCGGCGCATATCCTGATGCCGCAGTCGACCGTACGGCGCATCGTCAACATGAGCGCGGTTGCCTGCGTCGAGGCGCAGATCCGGGCAGCCAATCGTCAGGCGGAGTAACTGACGGACTGCTGCATCGGGCGATCCGCATGATGGTTTGTCGCATCGAAAAGTGCCGTCACCATGCGCCGACGCATGGATAGTTGAATTGGCGGCAACGCCCTCCAGCGGCTAGAATGGGGGATTCGTACCGACGATCCCCACGTCGGGAATCCCCCTTCAGGCCTGGCGCCGCAACGGCGCCGCGGAGAATCCCCATGGATCAGCTCGACGACATCCTCAATCAGGATATCGACCCCACCGAAACCCGCGAGTGGATGGATTCGCTCGATGCCGTGATTCAGCACGATGGCACTGAGCGCGCGCATTTCCTGCTCGAGCGCATGGTCGATAACACGCGTCGTTCCGGCGGCTATCTGCCGTTCGACCCGACTACTGAATACGTCAACACCATCGCACCGGGCAACGAGGCGAAGATGGGCGGCGATGCGGCGATGGAATGGCGTATCCGTACGCTGATCCGCTGGAACGCCATGGCCATGGTCGTGCGCGCCAACCGCAAGCCGGGCGAGCTGGGCGGCCATATCGCCAGCTTCGCGTCCAGCGCCACGTTGTACGACGTCGGCTTCAACCACTTCTGGCGCGCGCCATCGGCCGATCATCCGGGCGACCTGGTGTTTCATCAGGGGCATTCCAGCCCAGGCATCTACGCTCGTTCGTTCCTCGAAGGTCGCCTAGCCGAAGATCAGCTCGACCTGTTCCGCATGGAAGTGGCCGGCAAGGGCCGGGCGCTGTCGTCGTATCCGCACCCATGGCTGATGCCGGATTACTGGCAGGTGCCGACGGTATCGATGGGCCTGGGGCCCATCCAGGCGATCTATCAGGCGCAGTTTTTCAAATACCTGGAGCACCGCGGCCTGGTGCCCAAGAGCGACCGCAAGATCTGGTGTTTCCTCGGCGATGGCGAGACGGACGAGCCGGAGTCGCTGGGTGCGATTTCGCTGGCCGGCCGCGAAGGTCTGGACAACCTGATCTTCGTGGTCAACTGCAACCTGCAGCGGCTCGATGGTCCGGTGCGTGGCAACGGCAAGATCATCCAGGAGCTGGAAGGTGTGTTCCGGGGCGCTGGCTGGAACGCGCTCAAGCTGGTCTGGGGCAGCTACTGGGATCCGCTTCTCGCGCGCGACCACAAGGGCGTACTGCGCAAGCTGATGATGGAAACCGTCGACGGTGAATACCAGGCTTGCAAGGCTTTCGGTGGTGCCTATACGCGTGAGCATTTCTTCAACAAGTATCCCGAGACGCGCGAGATGGTCGCGAGCCTCAGCGATGACGATATCTGGCGCCTCAATCGCGGCGGCCACGATCCGCACAAGGTGTACGCGGCGTACCACGCAGCGTCCAATACCAAGGGCATGCCGACAGTGATCCTGGCCAAGACGGTGAAAGGCTACGGCATGGGCGCGGCTGGCGAGTCGCAGAACCCGACTCATCAGCAGAAGAAGCTGGATGAGGAGGCGGTGCGTCACTTCCGCGACCGCTTCCAGATTCCGATCACCGACGAGCAGCTCAAGGACGTGCCGTACTACCACCCGGGCAAGGATTCGCCGGAAGTGCAGTACATGCTTGAGCGCCGCAAGGCGCTTGGCGGTGCGCTGCCGCAACGTCGCCGCAAGACCGAAGTGAAATTGAAGACGCCCGATCTTGCTGCCTTCGAACAGATCACCAAGGGTACCGGCGAGCGCGAGATCTCCACCACCATGGCGCTGGTGCGCGGCATCAACCTGCTGCTGCGCGATAAACAGTTGAGCCAGCGCGTGGTGCCGATCGTCGCTGACGAGGCACGCACGTTCGGCATGGAAGGCATGTTCCGTCAGATCGGCATCTACGCGCCGTTCGGCCAGAAATACCGGCCGCAGGATTCCGACCAGCTGCTGTACTACCGCGAAGATCAGAAAGGCCAGGTGCTGCAGCAAGGCATCAGCGAAGCCGGTGGCATGGCGTCGTGGATGGCCGCGGCCACCAGCTATTCGATCAGCGATCAGCCGATGCTGCCGTTCTTCATCTACTACTCGATGTTCGGTTTCCAGCGCATCGGCGATCTGTGCTGGGCGGCGGGCGACATGCGTTCGCGCGGCTTTCTCATCGGCGGCACCGCCGGCCGCACCACGCTCAACGGTGAAGGCCTGCAGCATGAGGACGGTCACTCGCACCTGATGTCCGGTGCCATCCCCAACGTGAAGTCGTACGACCCGACGTTCTCGTACGAGGTCGCGGTGATCCTGCAGGACGGCACGCGCCGAATGATGCAGGAGCAGGAGGATATTTATTACTACATCACCGTGATGAACGAGAACTACAGCCATCCCGATCTGCCGGAGGGCAGCGAGGAAGGCATCATCAAGGGCATGTACTTGTTCAAGGACGGCGGCAAGCCGAAGAAGGGCGAGCCACGCGTGCAACTGCTCGGTTCGGGCACGATCCTGCGCGAGGTGATCGCCGCGGCCGAATTGCTGGAGAAGGATTTCGGCGTCAAGTCGGATATATGGTCGGTGCCCAGCTTTATCGAAGTGCGCCGCGACGGCTTCGATGCCGAGCGCTGGAACCGCCTGCATCCGGAAGCGCAGCAGCGTGTGCCGTACATCACTGGCCTGCTCGACGGTCGCCAGGGTCCGGCAATTGCAGCCACCGACTACGTGCGCGAATTCGCCGACCAGGTGCGTGCCTTCATGCCGGAAGGCATGCGTTATACGGTTTTGGGCACGGATGGTTTCGGTCGTTCGGATACCCGTGCGCACCTGCGTGGTTTCTTCGAGGTGGACCGCTACTGGATTGCCCATGCTGCGCTGGCGGCACTGGCCAAGGACGGCAAGGTCAACGCGAAGGATGTCAGCCGAGCGATCAAGGAGTACAAGCTCGATCCGGACAAGCCGAATCCGCAGACGGTGTAATCGTCTCTATCAGGGCAAATAAAAAAACCGCCGAAGAGGCGGTTTTTTTATTTGCCGAGACGATGATCAGTCATCGGTCGGCTGCATCGAAACCTGAGTTGATCAGCGCGAATCAATCCTCATCACTGCTGCGGAAAGCTCGCCGCAGCAATAGGAACGCACCAATCGTGCCGGCCACAATGGCGACGGTCGCGCCCGGATGACGATTTACCTGACGACGCAGGCGACGGTAGTGATAATTGGCCTCGTCGGCGAAATCCTCAGCGGCGTTGGACAGGCGACGGCTGTAGTTGTCACCCTTCTTGCCGAAACGTTCGGCGGCGCGCTCGGTCGCACGACGTCCGCGCTCAAGCAGGCTCTGTGCACCGCTGGCGGCATCGTCGGCGTAGCCGCGCACGCGGTCGCCAGCACGTTCGCCCGCGGCGCGGATCTGGCGTTCGATATCTCGGTTACCCATAACTGCTCTCCTCCACGTGTGAACCGGCAGGATGCCGAGGGAATCGTGAGCGGCGCGTAGACGGCAGATGTCGCGGCCATGTTCCATTCAGCCTCTGACACCTTCAGCCGAGACGATACTCGCCGCCGCGTTCCAGCGCGCGCTGGTAAGCCGGCATGGCGTGGATACGCTGCAGGAATGCCCAGAGCCGCGGCGTGCTGGCGGCATCGAGACCGCCACGCGCGGCGAATGCTTCCAGCGGAAAGCTCATCTGGATGTCTGCCGCGCTGAAGGCATTGCCTGCAAACCATGCGCTCTTGCCCAGCTCACCTTCCAGATAATCCAGGTGCAGTTTCAGCTGCGGATCAACGAAGGTGTCCTGCACCTTGTGCGCGATGCCCTTGGCAATGGGTTTGACGAAGAACGGCATCGGCGTGGTTTCCACGCGACGAAATACCAGCTTCAGCAGCAGCAGCGGCATCGCCGAGCCTTCGGCGTAATGCAGCCAGTACGTGCAGCGCAATCGGTCAGGCGTGCCGGCTGGCGGTAGCAGGCGGCCTTCGCCGTAATGCTCTGCGAGGTATTCAATGATCGCGCCGGATTCGGCCAGCGTGACGTCACCATCGGTAATCACCGGCGACTTGCCCAGCGGATGAATCTGTCGCAGCTCCGGCGGCGCCAGCATGGTTTTTGCATCACGCTGGTAACGCTTTACCTCGTAGGGCACGCCAAGCTCTTCAAGCAGCCACAGAATTCGCTGCGAACGCGAGTTGTTGAGGTGGTGAAGAACGATCATGGTGATTTCCTGGAAAGAGGTAGGGTGATGAGATCGGGCAAGTAAATCAGGCTACGGCCGATGGTGGGGTGAACTCGCGTCGGACCGGTTCGCTGCAAAGGCGCTTGATGATCCAGCCGAACAGGATGATGAAGACGAGCGCCGAAATCACACCAAAAACCCGCGTCACCGCCATCATGCTGTCCATCATCGGCATCATTTGCGCCAGTTGGGCAGCTTGTGCGGCCTGCACCTGCGGCGGGAGATTGTTGGGAAACATGAGATGCGATCCGGGGCCCAACTGCATCTGCAACATGGCGTGCTGCATCGGCGGCACCACCCACCACTGCATCGCTGCAGCAGCCAGCTGATAAAGCACGTCAAAGCCCAGCATGCCTAGAAAGAGCCGGCGGCCCCAATCCTTGCGTCGTAACAGGCTGATTGCCGCAATGAGATGCAGCAGTGCGATGAACAGCAGGCCGTAGCAGAGTTCCAGCGCGTGACCGAAAAACCAGCTAACTATCGGCGATAGGTTGGTGGGAAATGGCATGGTCGCCATCTGCTGATGCAGCATGGGCAGAAAAATCAGCGGGAGCAGCAGACTTTCCAGCAGCAGTCCCAGCGTGGCAAACGTGGACAGGCCGATAAAGATCCAGGCCACGACGGTGACGAACATCGAGCGTTTGATAGGAACGGGTGGCGGCACGGACATCGGTCAGTCTCCCTGGATGTTGGCCGAGCATGACGAGTCGATGCGACGCTGACAATCCATCCGCGCCTTGAACGGCGTAACTCACAGCGTATCGGTAGCGCCCTCAACCACTTCGTTCTGCAGGCGCTGGCGCCGGCGCAGGCTGGGAAACATCACCATCCAGAGCCCGACCACAACCAGCGTGCCGACCCCGCCCAGCACAGTGGCGTGCACGGCGCCCATCCACGCAGCCAGCATGCCGGATTCGAATTCGCCCAGCTGGTTGGAGGTGTTGATGAAGATCGCGTTGACCGCACTGACGCGGCCGCGCATGTCGTCCGGTGTATCCAGCTGCACCAGCGCGCCGCGGATCACCATGCTCACCATGTCGAACGCGCCCAGTGCGAACAGCGCGGCCATCGATAGCCATAGCGTGGTCGACAGTGCAAATACCAGCGTCGCCACGCCAAAACCGGCGACGCAGGCAAACATGGTTGCTCCCACCCGCCGTTGCATGGTGTGGCGCGCCAGCCAGAACGACATCAGCAGCGCGCCGACGGCGGGCGACGCGCGCAGCAGGCCAAGGCCCCAGGGACCGGTGTGCAGAATGTCCTTGGCAAAAATCGGCAGCAGCGCGGTGGCGCCGCCAAGCAGCACCGCAAAAAGATCGAGCGAAATCACGCCCAGCACGTCCTTGCGGGCGCGGATGAAATGCACACCAGCGAACAGCGTTTTCAACGTCGCGGGTTCACGCCGTGGCGGCGTCCGTTCGTAGCGCAAGCGGCTCATCAGCGTGGCCGCGACGAGATACAGCACGGCGGATACCGAATACACCACGCCTGGACCCGCGACATACAGCAAGCCGCCCAGCGCCGGTCCCATGATCATGGCAGCCTGGCCGGCCGAACTGTTTATCGCCATGGCACGCGACAGGATTGCCGGAGGTACCAGTGCAGGCAGCATCGATTGCAGCGCCGGAAATTCGAACGCCTTGGCGATGCCGATGACCAGCACCAGCGCCAGAATGCCAACCTCGTGGATGCCGTGCATAAGTGTGAGTGCGGCCAACACCGCAATGGCCACCCATTCCACGATCTGCCCGGCCAGCACGATGCGGCGGCGATCGAACTGGTCGGCTAGATGCCCGGCCGGCAGCGCCAGCAGCACCGATGGAATGAACTGCACCAGCCCGATCAGGCCCAGATCGAAGGCGCGTCCGGTGATGGAATAAATTTGCCAGCCCACCGCGACCGAGAGCATCTGGAAGCCGAAACTGGAGGCGATTCGCGCAAACCAGAACGCCACAAAGGCACGGTGTTGGAAAAGCGATTCCGTGGTCGGCGGCTGAGTGGAAGTCGGCATCAAATATCCAGAATTGATTCCCCATTATCGGGCCATCGTCACTTTCGACAAAATCGCATGGAAATGCGCAAATAACGGTTGCTGTGTCGCATACGAATGGCGGCGCCGCGCCGACAGATCAACCCCGATGACGTTGGGCTCCGTAGAATGGCGAACATGACGACCACTCGCGGCATCACGTTCGAAAATTACCAACGCTGGCGGCGGCCAGTCGAGGTCGGTTTCTGGGTCGTGTTGATGACGCTGAATACCGTGTTCAACAGCATGGTTTCCCAGATCGACCATCACGACGTGCCGGCATGGTGTCCGTGGGTATGGGAGTGGAGCAGCTCGATCTTGATCCTTGCGCTGATCCCGGCTGTGCTGGTGATCGAGCGACGCTGGCCGTTTCGCTTCGACAGCTGGCGGCAGAGTCTGCCGTGGCATTTCCTGGCCAGTGTGCTGTTCAGCCTGATCCACGTCGGCGGCATGATTGCATTGCGCAAGCTTGCCTATCTTGTCATCGCGGGCGACAGCTATGACTTTGGTGCATGGTGGTCGAATTTTGGCTACGAATATCTGAAGGATCTGCGCACGTATTTCTTGATCATCGCGATGATTTGTCTGCATCGACTTTGGCTGATGCGTCTGCGGGGCGAAGCGCGCTTGCTGGTGGAGCCTGACGAGGGTCCGGCAGTCGAGCCGGTTGAGCGGCCGGAACGCTTTCTGGTGCGCAAGCTGGGCAAGGAATTTTTGATCAATGCGCGCGAGATCGAGTGGCTGCAGGCGTCGGGCAATTACGTCAACCTGCACGTGCGCGGGCGCGACTATCCGCTGCGCACCACCATGGCCACGATCGAGGAGAGGCTGGATCCGGCACGGTTCGTCAGGGTGCACCGCAGCTATTTCATCAATCTGGATTATCTGGCCGAGATTGAGCCGCTGGATACCGGCGATGCGCGTCTGCAACTGCACGACGGCATGAAGATTCCCTGCAGCCGACGCTACCGAACCGCGCTGCGTGAACGCTTTGGCGAGGCTCCGGTGGGCGCAACATAACCGCTAAGGTTGCGCGAAGTATCCGGCTGGTTCCACTCTAGGCTTCTGTACTAAAGAGATACCGACCAATGAAAGCGTTCTTCTATCGTTCCTCTCTTGTCCTGCTGGGTGCGACCTGGCTGCTGACGGCCTGTTCGCCACAGGGCGGCAGCGGTCAGTCGAATGCGCCTGCCGCACCTACGCCGCAGCAGGCGCTGAGCGCCGACGCGGCGGACAAGCTCAACACCTATCACGAACTATTGCGCATCAAGAACGACGAGATGGTGGTGTCGATGGGTCACGACATTCTCGACCGTTACCCGAACACGCCTGCCGCCAAGGAAGTGGCGCAGAGCCTGCCGGCGATCGAGCAACGCTACAAGGAGTCGAGTGAAAAGAACCGGCTTACCGCGCTGTGGCTTTATCAGGTCTCACCGATGGAGGGTGGCACCCAGTCCACCGCCACGATCGACAGCAGCCAGCCGTCAGGCGATGACCGGGTCCGACTGGTCCTGCGTCGGCACACGCAGTGGGGTCAGAACGTGTTTCTGTACGGCGAAGGCCACGGCTTTGTCTGTCGAG
Source organism: Rhodanobacter sp. MP1X3 (assembly GCF_014207165.1). Taxonomy (NCBI): domain Bacteria; kingdom Pseudomonadati; phylum Pseudomonadota; class Gammaproteobacteria; order Lysobacterales; family Rhodanobacteraceae; genus Rhodanobacter; species Rhodanobacter sp. MP1X3. The sequence continues at coordinate 771,623 of NZ_JACHCO010000001.1, forward strand.
CCAATTGCACCATCGCCACCACAGTCGATGGCAAGTCAATCGGCATCAAGGCGTTTGCCCCGACGACCGGCGAGCCGGCGCTGATGATTCGCGACGACAAAGCGTTTATCGCCACGCTGCAGAAGGCGAAAAAGATCACCATGAACGTGACCCTGGTCGATGGTGAGAAGAAAGAGGCGCTGGTTTACGAAGTTGCTGGGTTTGATCCGGCGAAATGGGCCAGCGTCGGCAAGGGCAAGAAAAAATAATGCGTCCATGCGCCGTTTGTTCAGCGGCGGGTCGATGCCAGGCGACTAAAACGAGTGCTGATGAATATTGCGTCAGCGTCAGTGGAGCTGGCGAGTTGTGATATCGGTCCATTGCGGAGATTTGCCATGAAGCCTACATCTGTGGTGCTGGGCCTGTGCCTTGCCGGCTTGCTCGCGGCCTGTTCCAACGTGCCTTACGCCAAGCGCACCAGCGATCGGTTGGCCGCCTATACGGCTGCCGCGGGCGCGCCAGTGAAAAGTTTTCGCTTCTTCAGCCCCTTGTATTCGTGGGAGCCGCTGAGCGACACCCAGCTGGTGGTCTACACCAAGCCAAAGGAAGCCTATCTGCTTGATCTGGAAGCGTGCGTCAATCTGCAGATCACCAATGGCATCGGGCTCACCTCCAATCTTGGGCAGGTCGAGGTGCGCTTTGATCGCGTCATCACCGGGCGTCCTCGCATTCCATGTGTTATCTCGCAGATACGGCCTATCGACGTGCCGCATTTGAAGGCCGTGCAGCAGGCGCAGCGGAAGATCGAGGAAGATCCGCGTCCGGCGACGTCGGGCGCCAAGTAGGCTTCGGCGTCGATGGCTTGCTGCGCAAAAAGCTCAGTGCAGGAAAAGTTTTTCAGTGATCCGGGCCAGCGGTTTCTCCAGCACGGATAGCAGTTTCGCGGGCAGGTCGAGTGGCTTTAGCAGCATCTTCACGGTCATTTCGGCTGGAAGGTGTCTGCGCAGCAATCCCTGCGCGCGATCGCTGATGCGACGAAATGCTTTTTCATCGCCCAGATGCTGGGGATAGCACTGGTTGAAGACATGCCGCAGCGCAATCTCGCTGTCTTCACTCTTGATCTCGTTGACCCGACGCAGGATCGCGCGGAAAACCTTGTAGCGACCGAATCCATCGCGCTCGCGATAGGCGCGGTAGTGCTGATAGAAGTGCTTGTAGTGGCGTACTTCATCGCTCTTGATGTGGTTGGTCAGCTTTTTCAGCACGGGCTCGTCGGTGATGTCGTGCAGCGCGCGATACAAGCTGGCGGTGCCGGTTTCCACCACGCAGCGTGCGGCCAGCTCCAGCCCGCGATCGGCTTCCAACTGCTCCGAGGTGCAAACGGCGGCGTAGTCGTTCCAGAATGCCGTGAACCCGGTGTCCCAATCGAACTCCGGCCACACTTTGCGAACGTAGGCGGTCAGGGCGCGGCCATGCTGCAACTCTTCGTGTTCCCAGTGCTGGCTAAGCCAGGCCTGCAACTCTTCGTCGCCGGCAAAGTGGTCGACCAGATTCTGCGTATAGAGATCCGAGCCACTTTCGACGAAGGATGAACTGCACAGCAGAAAAAACAGATCTTCGTTGTGGCGTATGCGCGCCATCTGGATGCTGTCCAGATCAAGACTCTCCAGAGTCCATGGCAGGGGGTGATAGCTCAACGTGCTGTTTCCTGTGCGTGATGCAAGCCGCCCATCGCGGACGTTGCTAATCGATGCCACAGCATACGGCCACATCCTCGCATTGGATTAACGTCCGCCGACCTACAGTTACACGCTGTGCACGGTTGTTTTTGCCGCGTGTGTCTTTATTACCGCCACTCTCTAGCCTTGGAGCGCCACATGATTCCAACACTCAGCTATGCCGCCACTTCCGCCAGCGCACCGCTGAAGCCCTATAGCTTCGATCGCCGCGACCCACGCGAGAAGGACGTCGTGATCGAGATTTTGTATTGTGGCGTTTGCCACTCCGACCTGCATACCGTGCGCGACGAATGGAGCAAGGGTACCTTCCCGATCGTGCCAGGCCACGAGATTGTTGGTCGTGTAACGCGCGTGGGCAAGAGCGTGACCAAGTTCAAGGAGGGCGATTTGGCCGGCGTCGGCTGCATGGTCGACTCCTGCCGCGAGTGCGCCAACTGCAAGGACGATCTCGAACAATTCTGCCTGAAGGGCGCGACTTTCACCTACGCCAGCAAGGATCGTCACGATGGCACCGCCACGCAGGGCGGTTACTCCAACCACATCGTGGTGGATGAAGCTTTTACCCTGCACATCTCCGGCAAGCTCGACCTGGCCGCCGTTGCGCCGCTGCTGTGTGCGGGGATCACCACCTATTCGCCGCTCAAGCACTGGAAGGTCGGCAAGGGCAGCAAGGTTGGCGTGGTCGGTCTGGGTGGCCTCGGCCATATGGCGCTGAAGCTGGCCCATGCGTTCGGCGCTACGGTGGTGCAGTTCACCACCTCGCCGTCCAAGCGGGAGGATGCGCTACGCCTGGGGGCCGATGAAGTGGTGTTGTCCAACGATACGGCGCAGATGAAGGCACATGCGGGCAGTTTCGATTTCATCCTCGATACCGTTTCAGCACCGCACGATTTGAACGGTTATCTGCGGATGCTCAAGCGCGATGGCACGATGACCCTGGTCGGCCTACCGGATACGCCGCCAAAGATCGAAGGCGGTGCGCTGATCTTCGGCCGCCACTCGCTGGCCGGTTCGCTGATCGGCGGTATTGCCGAAACGCAGGAGATGCTGGATTTCTGTGCCGAGCACGGCATCGTGTCGGATATAGAGAAAATCGATATCCAGAACATCAACGAAGCCTACGAGCGCATGCTGAAGAGCGATGTGAAGTATCGTTTCGTGATCGACATGAAGTCGCTCAAGAGCGATGCGAAAGCTGCCTGATCCTTCCCGCAAATAGTTGCAGCGACGAGGGGCGCCTTTGCGGCCCTCGTCGTCTGGGGCTTTTCTGCAAAGTGCATCGAGCGCGTCAGCGCACTATGGTTACTGGCACATGCGCCCGCGCCAACACGTTGCCGGAAACCGAACCCATCAGCCAGCGCGCCAGCGCGCCGCGCTCGGTATGCCCGATCACGATGTGGTCGATGCCGTGCTGATCGATCTGGCCCAGCAGCACGTCGCCCGGGCTGCCGTGAATCAGTTCGACATCAAACAGCGTGGCGGCATCCGGCACAATCGAAGCCAGTTCGTCATGCAGTTCCTGCACGCGCCGGGTACCGGAGTCGGCCATCATCAGTGTGCAGGCATCGACGCCGCCTTCGGACACCTGCAGTACCGAAACAACTCTCACGCGGCCACCGCCCGCATGAGCCAACTCGACTGCAAAATCGAGGGCCCGCCGTGATGCAGCCGAACCGTCGTAGCCAACCAGTGAGTACTTGACCATGAGTGTCCTTATACAACTGATCTGCGAAAGACGCGTGCGTTGGAACTGTTGGAACGATGCCAGAAATCCTGTTCGCAGGATAATTTTCCCGCGAAATTCACGGCTTTGGAGTGCACATTGAGCTTGCGTATGGTTTCGGACGGTACCCAGCCGAGCTGGAGTCAAGGTCATGAATCTGAATGACCGCAACTTTCTGCACATCATCATCACGCTTACCTGAACAATCTTAGGGCCCCCGACGCGGACTTTCACTTTCGTGAAGACGCCAAGCCCGCGGCGGCACTGAATTCCACCTAATCCCAGCAATCTAAGGAGACGACGATGATCAAGCGTACTTTTGGAACGGCCGCCCTCGTACTGGCTCTTGCAGGCGGGATGACCGCATTGCCGGCATCCAATGCCCATGCCGATACGGCCAGCGTGAAGTGCCATCTGCGCTTCAATCTTGCCGGTTGGTCGCTGATCTACAAGCACGCTGAAGGCAGCGGTACGGTGCGCTGCGACAACGGTCAGCGCGCCAGCGTCAAGATCGCCGTCGTTGGCGGTGGTCTGACTGCCGGCAAATACAAGATCACCAACGGCACCGGCGAAATCAGCACCGTCAATGGCATCAAGGACGTGTTCGGTGACTACGCTCAGGCCGGTGCGGATGCCGGTATCGTCAAGAGCGCGAATGCGCAGGTACTGACCAAGGGCACCACCTCGCTGGCGCTCGCCGGCACGGGTGAAGGCGTGAACCTGGGTATTTCGGCCGGCAAGTTCACCATCACTCCGCGCTGAAGTTTCTGATCGCTGTTTGATGATTTGACGAAGGGCGCCACATGGCGCCCTTCGCTTTTCAGCGCGTACACTATCCGGCCAATCGTTTGCATTTCTCTGCCTGGATACCGTCATGCGCCGTCTTTGCTGGTTGCTCGTATTGATCCTTTGCACTGGCCTGATCGCGCCGGCCTTTGCTGCTGACGAGGCCGCCGGCTTGCAGGTTGGCCAGGAAGCGCCTGCCTTTCGTCTGGAAGATCAAAACGGCAAGTGGGTCACGCCAGCCGATTTCCATGGTCACTACCTGGTGATGTATTTCTATCCGAAGGATTTCACCCCTGGCTGCACCACCGAGGTATGTACCTTCCGCGATGACATTGCCAAGCTGCGCAAGGCTGGTGCCGACGTGGTGGGCGTGAGCCTGGACGATGTGAAATCGCATGCTGAATTCGCCGGGAAATATCATGTGCCATTTCCGTTGCTGGCTGATTCGGATCGTTCCGTATCAACCACCTACGGCGTGCTGAAGTCGGGGTCTCATTACGCCAAGCGCACCACGTTCCTGATCGATCCGCAGGGCAAGATTGCCAAGATCTACGAGGACGTTGATCCGGAGAAAAGCTCCGGTCAGGTGATGAGCGATTTGGCTGCATTGAAAGTCGCGCCGTAATGCCGGTCGTCGTTTCCCCCGCCCAACTGGCGCGTCCGCGCGGACTGATCATTTGGCGCATCGTCGTCTGGCTGTTGCTGCTGTTCTCCGCGGCCTGCTGCCTAGTGAATGCTCATCATCTCCAATTAGTCTGGGGCCAACTGCAGTCTCCAATACCAATGGACGTTGGCAGCACTGATGCGCTGCATCGGATGATCGGATGGGATTCCGCGTATCTTCTGACAGCTTTCCTACTGATTATTATCAGTGCTGGCTGTATCTTGCTCCAAGGTTGGGCGCGGCCGGTCATGCGTATTGTCTTAGTGTTTCTTGTGATTTGGTTGGCTTCAAGGGGGTGGACGCAGGTGCAGGGTTTGCACGCGATCCAGGCTAACGAAATAACGTTGCAGTCACAGGTGCAGACGACGGCTATCGCTGCCATTGAGCAAAACATGGCTGCATTGCGCCGAGGCTATCAATTCGCCTTGCTGATCGACCTATTAGCATTGCCGCTGCTGCTGTGGCTGTCCTGGAAGCTTGGCAAGCCAGCAGTCCGTGCGCAGTTTCGGAAGCGTCGCTAAGCGTTCAAGGATTGTGGATACTGGCGCCAGAGTCAGGTTCAACTGTTACCAAGGAGAGGCGTAGATGAAACGGTTGCTGTTGGGGTCACTCTGCCTGATGTTGTCATGCGTGGCTTTGGCGGCAGGGCCAAGTGAAGTGCGCAAGCAGGCTCAAGCGGGCATGCTGGTCACCGGATTGATCGAGGTCACGCCTGAGGGCAAGGTCAAAAGCTTTGCCCTTGATCAGCAGAGCAAGCTTCCTGCGCCGGTGGTCGAGCTGCTGGGGGAAAACATACCGACCTGGGAATTCAAGCCTGTGGTCGACGACGGCAAACCGGTGGCGGCAAAGGCAAAAATGAACCTGCGCATCGTTGCCAAGCGCGTCGATGATCAGCACAGCTCCATAAGCATCGAGGGAGCGCAGTTTGGTGAAAACACGAACCAGTCCGGCGAAACCATAACTCGCAAAACGATGGAACAGCCGAAATATCCACCCCTTGAAATAGCTTCTCGAGTTTCAGGAACGGTCTATCTGTTGCTTCGCGTCGGTCGAAACGGACAAGTGGAAGATGCGGCAGCCGAGCAGGTCAACCTTGGCGTATATGCCAGTGAGCGAGATATGGATCGGTTCCGCAATGATCTTGCTGATGCGGCGTTGAAGGCTGCGCGGCAATGGACTTTCAATACGCCGACCGTTGGCAAGCATATCAATGACGACTACTGGGTTGCGCGGGCACCCGTTGCTTTCAATATCATCCTCCGCGGCGCATCGCCGCCTCACGATGAATACGGCAAATGGCAGAGCTACATTCCGGGACCTCGGGAACTTGTGCCGTGGCTTGATAAAAGTCGCTTGATGTCGGGTAGCCCGGACGCGGCTCCCTCGGATGGCGTTTATCAGGTTGGTCAGGGACTGCAGCTGATCACGCCTCTCGCTGGAGCCTGACGAGCGGTTGTCCGTTTCACCCGTTCCGGCCGAAATCGCATTTGCGCGGTGAATCCGAGATCTTCAATCACTGCTGCATTCAGCAAGGGTTCGCCGCTGTCCGGTTATCGCTGGCGGCATCGCCAACGAGAATCCTGCCAATGCATCCCCTCCGCCTCATCGCCACGCTGATGCTTTTGCTGGCGGCCGTTCCCGTCTATGCACAGGATCTGGCCACGACCTGCCATGCAACCAGCAGCTACGACGTGACGCTCAATCCGGACAGTATAGTTTTTGACCGTGCTACACCCGCGCCATCTCGCGTTGAGCTTAAGCATGGCTCGCTCTATACCAATGGCGCATCGGTGCGACTGAATGCGGAAAATCAGGATCGGACGACACTGTTTGAGCGCGATCTGCGTGCGCTTGCACCACGCGTGCGGGCGGTCGCCCAAAATGGCGTGGATATGGCCGTACAGGCAGTACGCGCGGAGAGCGGCGGCATGGGCCTGAGTGCCGAAACGCGCAGCGAGCTCGATCAGCGGTTGAACGCGCATGCCAGCGAACTCAAGCAGCGCATCGCAGCCAGCCGCAGTACGCATGACTGGGATGGCGACGCCACCAACCAATACGCCAACCAGATTGCCAGTGACTTGATGCCTCTGATTGCCGGTGACCTCGGCCAGCAGGCCATTGATGCGGCATTGAGCGGCGATCTGCAGGCAGCCGCGAGCCTGCGTGATCGCGCAGCAAGCCTCACGACCGAGATGCAGCCGCGTCTGCTGCGACGCATGCAGGCACTGCGCCCGCAGATTCAGGCGCTTTGCCCGTCCATTCAGGAACTTGTCGACCTGCAACAGGACATTCGCGACAGCAACGGGCGACCGCTGGATTTGATCCAGACCAGCCGTTGATCGGGCCATTGGCTATCGCTCAACCGACTGCGCGCTGACTGCTATTCGCTAAATACCCCCCGGTTTATGTTTCGCTAAGTGGGCGAGGAAGAGGATGGCGGTCAATCGCCGACCGATCCCCAGGAGGTGGCCATGTCTTCGAGCCTGCCGCAAGGCACGTACAACACCCTGATTCAGCGCAGCATCGACCTGCTCCAGTTATATAGACAGGCGGCATCCACGTGCGAGCCGGGATTGAAAGTTGTGCTCGGCGAAAACGCGCAGACGCTGGACGCGATGATTATCGACTTGCAGACACAATTACGCGCCAGCGGTGGCACGCCGCGCCAATACGGCACGCTGCTTGGGAAAGCTCGCCGCTACTTGGCTGGTTCGTTGGTCAAGGTTGCTGCACATCGTGACGTGGCATGGATTCGCGAACTGGCGGATAGCGAAAGTGGCCTGCTGCATGCATTTGAAAAGGTTGTGGCGGCTCTCCCACCAGAATCAGCGTTGGCCTTGCGAAGGCAGCTTCCGCGTTTGAACAGTATCCGTCTGGATATGGACAATCTCGCAGGTACTGCCCCCTGACGAAACGAGATTAAAAAATGGCCGCCCACTTTCTGGCGGCCATTTGCTTTCGGCATTGAGTTAGACAAAGCGTAAGCGCTCGGCGTGATGCATCGTGGGTCACGATGGCCGCAGGAGAGAGGGAAACACTTCCTTTGCAGTGGGGTATTGGCTCATCAACCCATCATGCATATCGATAATCTTGCCCAGCGGTTATATCCGGCGCTTGGCGCTGCTCTGCGTACGGTCTGTCTCATGGAAATGAGCGCCAGACAACATGGCAAAAGCGCGCGGCGCTGCGTAATAATTTTCGACTATGCTTCATGTAGTGACGAGCCAGACTTGGAAGTTGCGATCGAACGATTGTGCAACTTGGCGCTTCACAAAGTTATAAGGCATGGAAAGCGTGGTAGCGCGTTTGCGTTATTTGATATTCGACTCGACCGGATGCCGAAAGGCACGTTGTAGTTGGTTACATTCAAGGAGAGTTTTATGCGCAGCCTGTTGTTGATTTCGTTAATGGCACTAAGCCTTGGTGTTCAAGCGAATGACACTTTGCGGGTGGGCCAAGAGGTGCTGACGGTAGGTGATCCGGCCACCCATGCCATCGATTTATTGGGCACGCCGGTATACAAGGAGCCGTTGGAGAATAACTTCGGTGCCTACGTCGGCGAACGCTGGCAATACAAGCGTGAAAGCGGCCGCATTGTGACCATCACGATTATCGGCGGCAAAGTGGCCAACATCGAAGAAAGTCAAACGTACTAGGCCAGGTCAGAGCGTGCAGAACCAGCGCGCCAAAAATCACAAGGACTTCAAGCAGACAAGGAGCATGTCATGCGTATTCGTCTTATCGTTGCAATTTCCGCGCTCGGTGCGGCGTTTGTTTTCGGCACGGCTGCCGAAGCTGTCAGCACACTGCGTGTGGGTAATCAGGTACTGACCGCCGGTGATAGCGAGGTGCGCGTCACCGAGCTTCTGGGCAGGCCTTCACATAAATCTCGTGGCCGTAGCTCACGCAGTAACCGTTCTCGCAGCGGCAGCAGTCGGTCACGCCACGTGCGCATTGCGTCCGATGAATCAGGCGGTGAAAAATGGCAGTACCATCGCGATGATCACGTCACCACAGTGACGATTGTCGATGGCAAGGTCACTGATATCGACGATCATCGCATCTGACCAGATCGTATCTGGAAGAATCCGGTGGTAGCGCTTCGGTAGTCATGCGATAAAGCGGGGAATTGTTGGAGATCCCCGGTGACCGTTCCCTCCGCTGGAAATTCATGGTTCGCGCGTTCTGGCCTGTTGCCGCGGGTCAGTCTGCTCAGGCCGCGTGGCGACCACGAGCAGAGCAAGGTCACCAATATCGAACTGTTCTTCGATCTGGTGTTCGTCTACGCGGTGACCCAGCTGTCGCATACCTTGCTGCATCATCTGAACCTGATCGGTGCACTGCAGGTGCTGCTGCTATTTTTGGCCATGTGGTGGGTGTGGATATTTACCGGCTGGGTCACCAACTGGCTTGATCCGGAAAGGCCGCTGGTGCGGTTGGCCCTGCTGACCTTGATGCTCGCAGGTTTGCTGCTATCGATCGCGCTGCCCGAGGCGTTCGGCGAGCGTGGCATGCTGTTCGCCGGCGCCTACGTTTTCATGCAGGTTGGACGAACTTTTTTCATGCTATGGGCGATAGGGGATGCTGCGCCAGCGAATACCCGGAATTTTCAACGCATCGCCGTATGGCTGGTGGCGTCGGGAATTCTCTGGCTGGTCGGCGGATGGCTGGATGGATGGCTGCGCGCGGCATTGTGGGTGGTTGCGTTGCTGCTGGAATACCTTGGTCCCGCGCTGACCTTTCGGGTTCCTGGGCTTGGTCGTTCGAGTACCGCCGACTGGAATGTCGATGGCGGTCACTTGGCTGAGCGCTGCAGTCAGTTTGTGATCATCGCGCTAGGTGAATCAGTGCTGGTGACTGGTTCGAGTTTTGCCGATAGCTTGCGGCAGCCGCAGGCACTCATGGCATTTTTCAGCGCCTTCATCGGCAGCGTCGCCATGTGGTGGATCTATTTCGATCTGGGTGCCGAGCGTGGCAGCCGCGCGATCCGCCAGTCGGTTGATCCGGGCCATACCGCGCGTATCGCTTACACCTATCTGCATCTGCTGATCGTCGCCGGCATCATCGTCTGCGCGGTGGCGGACGAGTTGACCCTGCGTGACCCTCAGCAGCGTACTGATGCGGTCGGTGCCGCCGTACTTCTGGGTGGTCCAGCCTTGTATCTGATCGGCAATGCGCTGTTCAAGAAAACCGTGAACGGCACCAACCTGCCGCTATCGCATCTGATCGGGCTGTCGCTGTTTTTGCTGCTTGCGCTGAGCTTTCCGTGGTGGCCGATAGCGTGGCTGGGCATGGCGACCACGGCCGTGCTGCTGTTGGTGGCGGTTTGGGAGGTGCGCTCGTTGCGCAGTGTGCGCGAGTTGCTGGAAAAGCAATTGCCAGACTGAGCCGCTTCAGCAGATTTTTCATGATTGGTTTGTTAGCGTTGATAAGACTTATCAACCCGAGCCAATGCCATGCACGACTTTCTCGATAATCTGCTGGGAGCAAAACTCTCCGAAAGCGTCATCCATGTCGGATTGAATCTGCTGCTGGCGTTGCTGATTCTGCTGATTGGCATCTGGCTGGCGGCGCGGCTGGCCAATTTTTCCGAGCGCGCGCTGCATCGTGCGCAGGTTGATGTGACGCTGAGCGGTTTTTTGCGCAACCTGATCTATGGCGTGCTGGTTGCCGTGCTGATCGTGACGGCGCTTATTACCGCCGGTGTTTCGGCGGCGCCGCTGGTCGCCGCGCTCGGCACAGCGGGGTTGGCGATAGGGCTGGCCCTGCAAGGGTCGTTGAGCAACCTCGCCTGGGGCGTGCTTTTGATCGTGTTCCGGCCATTCCGCGTCGGTGACTATGTGACTGCCGGCAGCATCGAAGGCACGGTGGAAAGTATCAACCTGATGCATACGCTGATCGTGCTCCCGGACAACCGCGAAGCCATCGTGCCCAATGGCAAGGTGGGTGCCGACGCTATTCTCAACTTCAACCGCCGCGGCACGCGGCGCTTCGAGCTGCCAATTGCGATTGGCTACAAGGATGATATCGGCGGTGCGATGGCCGAGATCAAGCGGCTATTCGATGAAGACTCGCGCATCCTGAAAGATCCGGCACCGGGCGTCTGGACTGGCGCCTTGGGTGACAAATCGGTGAGCCTGATCGTGCGCGGCTGGACGCGTTCATCGGACAACTGGTCGGCGAAAACCGACCTGCTGCGTGCCATCAAGGAGAGTCTCGAGAAGGCGGGCGTGACCCTGGCATTTCCGTAGTACCGGCCGCTATTGCAGGGTCACGGGCTTGCGGTTATCGCCGGATACGCGATCGATCAATTCATTGTACGGATCAATGCCGGCGTCGAAGGGCAGGCTATCGACGGTGACGGTAATCGTGCTGTCGCCACTGGGAAGCGTGCGTTTTTGCAGGTACAGCGGCGTGCCATCCAGCCCGGTGTGTGCGGGCGCGGCAAATACGCCGATCTCGATCGGGGTGTCCGGCGGCGCATCGGTCTCCTTGCCTGTGCCATCGACGTAGACCTTGCCGGCATGCACTTTCATCGTCACTTCGTATTTGCCGTTAGGCAGTTTCTTCGCGGTCGCTTCGGTGATGCGGTTATCGAATAGGGTGATATTCCAGAACAGGTCATCCAGCAGGGATTTCCACTTTGGATCGATTGCGCTGCCCAGTGCATCCATGAATTCCTTTGAGGTGGTGTAGGGCGGTTGCTGGAAGCCTTTGGCTTCAAGAAAACCTTTCAGCGCCTTGTCGAGCGTGTCCTCGCCGATGTAATCCTGTAAGGCGTAGAACACCAGCGAGCCTTTCCGATAGTGGATGTACTGCTGATTTTCCACTTTCGCCAGTGGCTCCTCGGCCACTTTCTCGGTACTGCGACCGGCCAGATAGCCGTCCAGCTCATATTTCAGGAATCGACGCATCTGGCTGGCGCCATACTTTTGCTTCATCACCATCAGCGCCGAATACTGCGCCAGCGATTCACTGAGCATGGTCGAGCCCTGCATGTTGGCGCCGATCACACGGTGAGCCCACCACTGATGCGCCACTTCGTGGGCGGTGACGTAGTAGACATAGTCAACCTTGCTGGTATTTCGTAGGTCGGCAATGAAGCCGATCGATTCGGAGAACGGAATGGTATTGGCAAAAGACTGCGCCAAACTTACGTAATTCGGAAACTCCAGGATGCGCAGCTGATGAAACTGGTACGGTGTGTAGTGAGCATCGTAGTAATCCAGCGCATCTTCCGCACCCTGGATCATCCGGTCCACGTTCCACGCATGCGCGGGATTGTAATACACCGAAATATCCACGCCCTTCCATAGCTCGTGCTTCACCGTATAACGCGCGGAGAGGTAGGCGAAGAACGGCAGCGTCGGTTGGTCTTTTCCATCCTGGTCCATTGTGTAATGGAAATAGTGCCGGCCGTTGGCCGTCCAATCCTTTTGCAGATAGCCGGGAGCCACCGCGATCTGGTCGGCGGCGGTGGATACGGTGGTATCGAAACTGATCCAGTCCGCGTCGTTGCTGATATAGGTATTCGCGCGCGCTTTCTCGTCGCCGAGCTTCGGCATGCGCGGCACTTGGGCGCTGAGTCCGTACTTGCGGCGATCGTTGCGATCGGTGATCTGATCGTCGGTCTGATAGCCGAACTGCGGCATGACGCTGTTGTTGAAGAAGGTACCGTTGTAAGCAAGGAACTGACCTTCCGGGCTGTTGTTGAAACCCTTAGGCGCATATTCGAGGGCGAAGTCGAAATCCATCGATGCGCCCGGCGCGAGCGGCGTTTTCAGACGATAGATGATGTAGCCGAGGTCCTTGTCGTCGCTGACCGTGTCGTGTGGTGCGAAGTCGAGCGACTTCACGGTGAGCCCATCGGCAAAGTTCACGTGCAGTTCGCTGATTGGCGCATCGTGTTTGTTGACCAGGGTGTAATGGCCGCGGATTTCCAACCTGCGCTCGTTCGGATAGATGTCCACATCCGCTTTCACTGCGGTGATGCGCGGTTGTGGTAGATCTTTGAACTTCGCATATTTCTTTTCGTAGCTGGCTTGCTGCTCCAGCTTGTCGCTGCTGCTCTGGTAATGGTTGAGCACGTTGGTGTTGTAGTAGATCCACGCGCCACTCCCGATGAAGGCGAGCAGCGCCAATGAGAGGGCAAACCGTGCCGGTACGTGCAGCCGCGTGCGTGCCTCGCGAACGCGATCGCGCCATGCGTGGCCAGTGCCGCGTACCCAGAACAGTGCCGCAAGCACCAGCAGTACGACGGCGCAACTGGCCCAGTAGAAGTCGAACCAGAGTGCAGCCTTCAGGAAATGCCCGAAGCCGTTCATGTCCGAATACGGCGTCTCCGGTGCGGAGCCGTAGTTGTACAGATTCTGTTCCCAGTGCAGCAGGCCGAAACCGATCTGTGCCACCAGCCAGACAATGGTCAGCAGATAGCCGAGAAACTTGTTGTTCGAGATCACCTGCAGGAACAACGCCAGCACAGCCAGCAGCACGAACGGAATCGCGTCCAGTGCCAGCGAGCCCAGATAAAGGCCGGGTTCGATATGCGTGTAACCATGACCGAGCTGCCACACGATGCCGACAACAGCGCCTACCAAAAGGAATGTTGCGATCACGGTGATCAACGCACCGAGCTTTGCAGTCAGCGGTATCCAGTCCGGCAGTGGAAACGCGTCGCTTACTTCGGCCGAACGCTGGCTGCGCTCGCGCCACACCAGTTCACCGGCATAGAAAGTGATGATGATGTATAGCAGCCACTGGTAGCCGCCACGAATGTTTTCCAGTACCTGATGCGTGACTGGATAGGTTGAGGTGCCGTAGATCTGGCCGGACAGCAGAAAGGCGCCGACCACATTGGCAATGCCTAGCGCCAGCATAATCAGGAACGGCGCACCGCGCAGCACGCCCAGGGTGTCGAACGCGAACAATGTGCGTAGCTGCAGCCGGTGCGCGCGTGCGTCATCGGAGAGTTGCACCGCGGGCAGCGCCAGCGCCGTCGCCGTGGACTGCGGTCGCAGCATGGGCGGCTCCGCTCGTTTCTTGCGTCGGGGTAATTGCAGTCCTTCGCGATTCGGCCGGAACAATACAAACGCTGCTGCCAGAATCACCAGACTCACTGCACTCCACAGCAACCGGTTGAACAGCAGTACGCCTTCCAGCGCGGGCAATTCATGATTGGACTGATACGCAGACCAGTAGCGCGTCACCAATGCCATCGTACGTGCGCCGAATGGATCGAGCATCGCCGCCATGAAGTGATTGTTGATGTCCTTGGTCAGCTGACCGACCACACTTTGCAGCACGAAGTAGGCGATCACGCCGACATAGGTCGCCAGCAGCGAACGCGTCGTCGTTGCCAGCAGAAAGAGCAGCGACGCGATAAACAGCATGTCCGGTATCACCATCACACCGAACGCCCACGCGTACCCGTGCCAGCTCGCCGGACCTAGCCGAACGGTATCTATCCACGGCATGAAACTGCCGATCGCAAGGCCTAGCGCGCATGCCAGCATGATCGCCAGCGCCGCCAGATAACCCGCGGCAAAGCGACCGCCGAGATAGGCGCGACGGCTGATCGGCGTACTGAAGAAAAGTTCTGCGGTGCGTTGATCGAAGTCGCGCAGCGCGGCACCGGCAACGAACAGCGTCACCAGAAACATACTGAGCACGGTAAGCACGCTCATCAGCCGTACGATGACCGTCGGTGCATTGCGCAGCACGTTGCCGCTGGCGCCGCCGATGACGACGGCATCGGTGCTGACCAGGGTGAACGCCAGCGCGCCGAACACCAGCGCAACAATCCAGAACAGCGGTGCCTTGAGCTGCTGGCGTAATTCGAACCGGAAGATCTCGAAGAACATCAATGTTCCTGTGGCTGTGCGGCGGGTTTCTATCAGAGGAAGATGCGAGGTTAGGCGGCTCGCGCCACCGTGCCCTGTTCGCGCAGGCGCCCGAAATAGACGTCCTCCAGATCCGGCGCGACCGCCTCGAAACCTTCGCCCGGTTGTGTGTCAGCCAGCACGTGCAACAAGGTGCGGCCGCCGGCGAGGCGGGTGGACAGGATATTCATGCGCGCCCGATAGCCGTCCAGTTCGGCCTTGTCGATACTGCGGCGCCAGACGCGGCCTTCGAGTGAGCGGATCGCCTCGATCGGCTCGCCACTGAGCAGCACCTGGCCTTGCGCAATGATCGCCATGCGCGGGCACAGGTCGGTCACGTCCTCGACGATATGGGTGGACAGAATCACCACCACACGCTCGCCAATTTCCGCTAGCAGGTTGAGGAAGCGGTTGCGTTCCTCGGGATCGAGCCCAGCCGTGGGCTCGTCGACAATGACCAACCTTGGATCGCCGATCAGCGCCTGCGCGATGCCAAAGCGCTGGCGCATGCCGCCGGAGTAGGTACCCAGCTTGCGCTTGCGAACGTCCCACAGGTTCACTTGCCGCAGCAGCGATTCGACCAGCTCGCGCCGCTCGGCTTTTACGGTAACACCCTTGAGTACGGCGAAGTGATCAAGCATTGCCTCCGCGGAAACCTTCGGATACACGCCAAATTCCTGCGGCAGATAGCCGAGCTTGCGTCGGGTGGCGTGCTTGTCGGCGAGCAGGTCGACGCCGTCGAGCATGATGCTGCCCGCGTCCGGATCCTGCAGCGTGGCAATCGTGCGCATCAAAGACGACTTGCCCGCGCCGTTGGGGCCGAGCAGGCCGAACATGCCGTGCGGAATCTCCAGTGACACGCTGCGCAGTGCGCGCACACCGTTGGCGTAGGTCTTCGACAGGTCACGAATGATCAGCATGCATGGCTTCCTTGGCCGTGCGCGCAGCATGCGCACAATGGCGTTTGTGACAGTTAGCGTAGGGCATCGATAGCTGCTTTGCGTGCGCTCAAGGTAATGCATACGCATGCGTATGGCTTGGTGTGCTTTATCGCGATATCTCTGCAAAGGCAGACGGACCGTGCAGGCGTTCGTTATGATGGTGGCCTTGCCCGCGACCGCCATCCCCAGGCGCTACGCCACCGCCATTTGCAGGAGTCCCCATGGCTGATCTGAAAGAAGCCCGTGTTCCCGATATCGGCCAGTCCGACGTTCCGGTCATCGAAGTACTGGTCAAAGCCGGTGATCGCGTCGAAAAAGAACAAAGCCTGATTACGCTGGAATCGGACAAGGCCACCATGGAAGTGCCCGCGCCGTTCGCCGGCACGGTGAAGGAAGTAAAGGTCAAAGTCGGTGACGAAGTGGCCGAAGGCACACTGATTGCCACTATCGAGGCCGATGACGCCGCGTCGGAAGCTGCGCCCGCCGCCAAGGCCGAGGCGCCGAAGACAGAACCCAAGAAGGTCGAAGACAAGCAGGCCGAGGCTACCAAGCAAGACAGTAAGCCCGTCGAAGAAAAGCCGGCGCCGATCGGCGGCCGTGCCGTGCTGCCGGGCAATGCGCCCGAAGGCGATGCCGCACCGTCGGCGCGCCCACCGCTTGATGCCACCATCGTGATGCCGGGCGACGCGCCTTACGCCAGCCCGGCCATCCGTGCGTTTGCCCGTGAGCTCGGGGTGGATGTCGCCCAGGTCAAGGGCAGCGGCCGCGGCGGTCGTATCCAGCGCGAGGACGTCAGTGATTACGTGAAGCACGCACTGGCCTCGGGCGCGCGTCCGGTCGTCGGCAGCGCCTCGACGTCGGTCGGCGGTCTCAACCTGCTGCCCTGGCCGAAGATCGACTTTTCCAAATTCGGCGAGATCGAGGAAAAGGCGCTCTCGCGCATCCAGAAGATTTCCGGCGCCAACCTCGCGCGCAACTGGGCGATGATCCCGCACGTCACCCAGCACGATGATGCCGATATCACCGAGCTGGAAGCCTTCCGCAAGAAGCTCGGCGAAGAGAACAAAGATTTGAAAGTCACCCCGCTGGTGTTCCAGATCAAGGCGGTGGTCGCGGCGCTGAAGCAGTTCCCGCAGTTCAACGCCTCGCTCGACGAGTCCGGCGAAAAGCTCATCCTGAAGAAATATTTCCATATCGGCATCGCGGTCGATACGCCCGATGGTCTGGTCGTGCCGGTGATCCGGGATTGCGACAAGAAGGGCCTGCTCGACCTGGCCCGCGAGCTGGGCGAGATTTCGAAAAAGGCGCGCGAGAAGAAGCTCGGCCCGGCGGAAATGTCCGGCGGCTGTTTCTCGATCAGCTCGCTGGGCGGCATCGGCGGTACCGGCTTCACGCCGATCGTCAATGCACCGGAAGTGGCGATCCTCGGCGTGTCCAAGGCGGCGATGAAGCCGGTATGGAACGGCAAGGAGTTCGCACCTCGCCTGTTACTACCGCTCTCGCTGAGCTACGACCACCGCGTGATCGATGGTGCGCTCGCTGCACGCTTCGCCGCCTTCCTCGCCACACAGCTTGGCGACATTCGCCGACTATTGCTCTGACTGCGCTTTCCCTCTCCCATTGGGGAGAGGCTTGCGGCGAGGGATGGCTATCCGCCTGATCCTCGCCTGCGATAGCTCCCATACCTACACCAACACTCCGCGCCGTTCGTGCCGCGAGTGACTACAAAGGATCTCCCCATGGCCAACACCATCGAAATCAAGGTTCCCGACATCGGCGGCAATAGCAGCGTGCCGGTCATTGAAATTCTGGTGCAGGTCGGCGACACGGTAACGAAGGAACAGAGCCTGATTACGCTGGAGTCGGACAAGGCGACCATGGAGATTCCCACTAGCGTCGCGGGCGTCATCAAAGAGATCAAGCTGAAGGTAGGTGACGAAGTTTCCGAAGGGAGCGTGATCGCCATGGTGGAAACCGCCTCCGACGAAGCCGCTGAAGCCAAGTCACCCACCAAGCACGAGGTGCCCAAGCCAGAATCAGCCAAGGCCGAAGTGGCGAAGCCGGAAACCGCAAAAGTCGATGCGCCCGCGGCCTCCAACGACAAGCCGGCTGCGCCAGCGCCGAAGGCAGCAGGTGAGTCCGGCCGTAAGTCGGATATTGACTGCAAACTTGTCGTGCTGGGTTCGGGCCCGGGCGGATATACGGCGGCCTTTCGTGCCGCCGATCTCGGCGTCGATACGGTGCTGGTCGAACGCTACGCCACGCTGGGTGGTGTCTGCCTCAACGTCGGCTGCATTCCGTCCAAGGCGCTGTTGCACGCCGCCACCGTGATCGACGAGGCCGAAGCGATGGCTGCTCACGGCATTACTTTCGGCAAACCGAAAATCGAGATCGACAAGCTACGCGATTTCAAGACCAAGGTGGTCGGCAAGCTCACTGGCGGGCTCACCTCGATGGCCAAGCAGCGCAAGGTGCGTACCGTCGAAGGCGTGGGCGCGTTTATCTCGCCGAATGAACTGGAAGTCCAGACGAAAGATGGCAAGAAGCTCATCCGCTTCGAAAACGCGATCATCGCCGCTGGTTCGCAGTCGGTGAAGCTGCCGTCGTTCCCATGGGACGACGAGCGCATCATCGACTCCACCGGTGCGCTGGAGCTGAAGGACGTGCCGAAGAAACTGCTGGTCGTCGGTGGCGGCATCATCGGTCTGGAGATGGCCACGGTGTATTCGGCATTGGGCAGCGAAGTGACCGTGGTCGAGTTCATGGATCAGCTGATACCTGGCGCCGATGCCGACCTGATCAAGCCGCTGGCGCAGCGCCTGGCCAAACGGCTCAAGGGCATCCACCTCAAGACCAAGGTGGTCGAGGCCAAGGCCACCAAGAAAGGCATTGAAGTCAGTTACGAGGGCGATAGCGTGCCCGCCGCCACGCTGTTCGATCGCGTGTTGGTGTCAGTAGGTCGCTCGCCCAACGGCGGCAAGATCGGCGCCGACAAGGCTGGCGTCAGTGTCAGCGATCGCGGCTTCATCGCGGTCGATAATCAGATGCGCACCAACGTGCCGCACATATTCGCCATCGGCGATCTGGTCGGTCAGCCGATGTTGGCGCACAAGGCCACGCACGAAGCCAAGGTCGCTGCCGAGGTCATTGCCGGTCACAAGAGCTATTTCGATGCGCGGGTGATTCCATCGGTCGCGTATACCGATCCGGAAATCGCCTGGGTCGGCGTCAGCGAGCGCGAGGCGAAGGAAAAAGGCCTGAAAGTCGGCGTCGCCAAATTCCCCTGGGCTGCCAGCGGCCGCGCTATCGGCAACGATCGCACCGAAGGCTTCACCAAGCTGCTGTTCGACGAGGCTACCCATCGCATCGTCGGTGGTGGCATTGTCGGCCAGCATGCCGGGGATCTGATCTCCGAGGTAACGCTGGCGATCGAGATGGGTAGTGAAGCCGCCGATATCGGCCTCACCATCCATCCGCATCCGACGTTGAGTGAATCCGTCGGCATGGCGGCGGAAATCTACGAAGGCACGATTACCGATCTGTATATGCCGAAGAAAAAGTAAGCCTGCGTAGGTTGGGGTGAGCGCAAGCGAACCCCAACATCCCCAGCGGCATCACTTTGAAGTTCATGGCTGCTCTGATGTTTGGCCAATCATTCTTCGCGCAGAAACCCCAGCTTCCGTTCCTTCGGCAACTGCTTGATCTGCCACTCGGCACGCGAAGCGCTCGATCGATCAGGATAGTTGCGAAAACCAAGTAGCCGCAGCGGCGGATTCGCGCGGGTGTAGCGCGCGCCGCGCCCGCTCACGTGGGCGGCATAGCGAACTTCGAGCCGGTTGGTGATGCCGGCGTAATAGCTGCCATTGCGGCATTCGATCAGATAGACGCACCAGTTTTTGACGAGAGTGGTCGCTTGAGGCGTCGCAGGTTTAGCAACAGGTGATGTCATCACTATCTGTCCATGCAGAGAGGTGCGATGTTGCTTGAAATGCACCCGTAGCGCTTTGTGTGCCGGGTATGCGTAGATGGCCCGCTTGACTCCCCCATCACGCCGCACAGGTTATCAATAACGTGTACTCCAATGGAGAGTCAGCCATGAACAAGTCACTTATTCTTGCTGCGAGTCTGGCGCTAGGCCTCTCTGCTGCGACAGCGGCGCAGGCGCGCCAAGTCTGCCATGACGTGCAGGTCAAACATATCCAGTCGCAGGATAGTCACCGTCTGATCGGTACTGGCGTTGGCGCTGTTGCGGGTGGCCTGCTTGGTCATCAGGTAGGTGGCGGCAAAGGCAAAACACTGGCAACCGTGGGCGGCGCCGTAGCCGGTGGTGTTGTAGGTAACCAGGTACAGAAGAACGCGCAGAATCAGAAGGCCTACTACACGACCGAACGTCGCTGCGAGGAAGTCGACGACTGATCTGCCTCAGCCAAGAAGACGCAGATCCAAGGCCCAGAGGCAAATCGCGTCTGGGCCTTTTAGCAGGTAGGAGAGGGATGTTAGTAAGGAGTGCCCTGATCACGCTCACGCTTCAGGGCGCGGGCATACCAGAAGAATTCGCTGAGGAAGCGATCGAGTGATTTTTGCGTGCGCGGGTCCGCTGGCTTTCCACCCTCGTCCAGTGCCGTGGCTATATGCGGAATAGGGCATAGGCTGGGAACGCTCGGCATACCGAGTTCCGCCAGGGTCGCGCGTAACGCCATCGCCGCGCGCACGCCACCGAACGGCCCCTGCGAATAGCAGACGATGCCGGACGGTCGCCAGAAATATTCTTCGAGGAAGTGATCCAGCAGGTTCTTCATCGCGGGCGGTATGCCGTGGTTGTACTCGGCGCTGATGATCAGAAAGCCATCGACACGGCGATACAGGGTTGCCAGTGTTTCCAGTAATTCGGGCGCGGTTCCCGCATCGTATTCCTTGTACATCCGGTCGAGCAGCGGCAGCGGCGTTTTCATCGGATCGACCAGCACGGCCTCGTGGCCGCGCGCTTCGAGTGATTTAACCACCAGGCGGGCAGCGCGTATGCCCATACGTTCGTGGCGTACCGTGCCGAGCAGTACGGCGATGGACAGAGGTTTGGATTCAGTCGTCATGGCGTGCTCCGTAAGTGCAGGCACAATAACCGCAGCGAAGTTGCATTCGCGTGTGCGTGAGTCACACATAAAAATGCCGGCTCGCAGTATCTGCGGCCGGCATAAGGTGACACTGGAGTTACCAAAGTGTGCCGCGCGGGCCACGTCGGAGTGAAGTATCGCGGCTCAGGCAACCGTCAATGTGACGTCGATGTTGCCGCGGGTGGCGTTGGAGTAAGGGCAGACAATGTGTGCCTTCTCAACCAGTGCCTCGGCCTGTGCGTGGTCGAGACCCGGAATCGTGATCTTCAGTGCCACTTCGATGCCAAAACCGGTCGGAATCGGGCCAATGCCGACGTCGCCTTCGACCGTGGTATCAGCGGGTAGGCTGATCTTCTGCTGACCGGCGACGTACTTCAGCGCGCCGAGGAAGCAGGCCGAGTAGCCGGCTGCAAACAGCTGCTCTGGGTTGGTGCCGTCACCGCCGGCTCCACCGAGTTCTTTCGGTGTGGTCAGTTTGACGTCAAGCACCTTGTCGGACGAGACGGCGCGGCCGTCACGACCGCCTTTGGCTGTGGCATGGGCGCGGTAGGCAACTTTTTCGATAGACATGGTGTGTCTCCTTTTGTGGTGGGTGAGTTGAATGGTTGCGAATGGGTGAAGACGATGAGTACAAAACGGCGAATTCTCTTCCTGCCTATATATAGCTAACTATTAAATAGCACACTATGTAAAAGATAAATGAAAGTTGGTATGGATTTCGCTTGCTCACTCGCTTGTCAACTATTGCTGGCGAGCTTTTCACGCAAGCCTGTCAGCTGTTTCTTCAGCGCCACCATTTCATCGAGCTCGCAGCCGGTGGCACAGAACACGGCGTTTGGCACGCTGCCGGCCTGTTTCTTCAGCGCGCGGCCTTCCGAGGTCAGCGAGATGATGACCTGCCGTTCGTCCTCAGCCGAACGTACACGATCCAACAACCCGGCAGCTTCCAGACGCTTGAGCAGCGGTGTCAGTGTCGCCGAGTCCAGAAAAAGACGTCCGCCGATATCCGACACTGTCAGATCGTCGCGCTCCCAAAGTATCAGCATCACCAGGTATTGCGGATAGGTAAGACGCAGCCGGGATAGCAGTGTGCGATAGACCTTGTTCATTGCCAGTCCGGCCGAATACAGCGCAAAACACAGCTGCTGGTCGAGTTGCAGCAGCGACTTGGTTGCACTTGCGGTGTCTTTAGCCTTCATGGGGTCGCAATATACATAGCGCACTACTTAATTGCAAGTTACCAGAAAAGAATCTCCAAAGGGAGCGCATGGAACCCGACTTCACTGATCACGGCGTTGCCACCTCATAGCCCTGCATCCAATCGCGGCCAAACGGCGCGCGATAGGCCCCACACCGCATTATTCGTCGTTCATTACTGGCGCTAAACTCATGCAACTTACTGACATCAGGAAGAATCGTGACGAAGCTCGCCAGTGGCACGTTCGAAGTGAAAATGGTCCCGCAACCTGCCGAGGAAAATGTCGGCGATGTCAGCATTGGCCGGATGGCGCTGGACAAGATCTTCAGCGGAGATCTCGATGCGACCAGCAAGGGCCAGATGCTGGCGATGCGTGCAGCGGTTGAAGGATCAGCCGGCTACGTCGCGATGGAGTGCGTCACGGGAAAGCTGCATGGTCTTAGCGGGAGCTTTGTCTTGCAGCACAGTGGCACGATGACGCGCGGCGCGCCGCAGCTCAGCGTCACGGTGGTGCCCGATTCCGCCACCGGCGAACTGGTCGGGCTGACCGGTACGTTGGGCATCACGATTACCGATGGCAAGCATCGCTATGACTTCGACTACGCCTTGCCTGATGCGAGCTGAGCACTTGCCTTAGTTTGTGGTGTCGAATAGATCGGTCTGCGCGTGGTAGCTGTCCTGCTCCACGAAGCCGGCCAGGCCGACACCGACGAGTCGGTACAGCGCATCGGTTGGTCGTTCGACACGCGAACGCAAGGCGCAGGCGATATCGCCCAGTTCCTTGGCTGACAGCGGGGGCTGTGTTGGCGTTAGGCTGCGTGTAAGCGTGCGGAAATCGGAGGTCTTCAGCTTTAGCACCACGGTGCGCGCCACGCGGGCATGTTCTTCAGCAGCAGCGTTGCGCAGATAACCCGCCCAGGCTTTTTCGGCGAGCTGGCGGATATGCGGCTCGAGTTCGTCCAGTGCCAGATCATGCTCGAACGTATCCTCGGCAGAGATCTGCAAGGTCAGTCGTTCGGGTTGCACGGCGTGATCGTCGATGCCACGCGCCAGTTCGTGCAGACGTCGGCCCCAGCGTCCGAAACGCTGCTCCAGTTCGTGCAAGGCGAATACGCGAAGTTCGCCGACGGTGCTGATGCCGAGCACGGCGAGCTTCGCTTCCATTACCTTGCCGACCCCGGGCAGACGACCGACTGGCAGCGGCGTGAGGAAGGCTTCGACTTGGTGCGGGCGAATCACGTAGAGGCCATCCGGCTTGTTCCAGTCCGACGCGATCTTTGCAAGAAACTTGTTGGGCGCCACGCCAGCCGATGCGGTCAGCTGCGTCTCCTCGCGGATCGCCGCGCGGATTGCCTCGGCGGTCGCCGTTGCCGAGGGCAACCCGGTCAACGTGCTGGTGACATCGAGGTAAGCCTCGTCCAATGAGAGCGGTTCGATCAGCTCGGTGTGTCGCGCGAAGATCTCGCGGATTTGCCGTGACACCGCTTTGTAGCGGACAAAGTCCGGCGGCACGAAGACTACCTGCGGGCACAGCCGCTCGGCGCGCATCGCCGGCATCGCCGAGCGAATGCCGAATACCCTCGCCTCATAACTTGCCGCGCATACCACCGAGCGAGCACCGCGCCACGCGACGGCTACCGGTTTGCCACGCAGCGAAGGATCATCACGCTGCTCGACTGACGCGTAGAACGCATCCATGTCGATATGCAGGATTTTGCGGGTTGGGGCGGTCATGCGCGGTGGCGTACAGCTGATGAAACGGATCTGGCGATTCTAGACCGTGCCGCTGCCGACACCAGTGCGACGGCATGTGCCGATCTGTTGTCGGCAGGTCAATCCTTCGCACGCAGCGTCTGCTCCAGCGCTCGACCCTGGCTGTCACGCCATGCTGCATGCAGGCTGCGTCCTTCAAAACGAAGTTGCAGCGTAGCCATGCCGATGTCGGCAGGCAGTGCCAGCACGGCGAGATCATGATCATCCGCAAACATGGCGCGAAGATGCACGTGGCCATCGGCATAGAAGGCCACGAGCTGTTGCTGAATATCGTACGCACGCACTTGCTTGAAAGGCGCGCTGAGCTTTTGTGGCGGCACGAAGAAGCGCAGCTGGCGCGACCCCTCATCCGCACCCGAAGTCAACACGGCCATGCCGTCGCTCCATCGGACGGCTGGCGCCGAAGTCAGCTCGACCAGCTGAAAAACGATGATGCCCTGACGCGCGCGCACCAGGCAGCGACGGGCCGACGGCACGCCTCGATGGCAGAAACTTTCGATGTGCCAGGGTGGCGCCGTGCGGCTCGCGGCCTGCGCTGGTAGTGCGATAGCGCACAGCATGACAAACCCTAGCGTGGCGAGGATGACCCCCCGTGCGTGGTGGCCGAATGTATGGCGTTTGCTATGAGAGATCATTCGATGGGCCCGCTGTATGGCCTGCATGGTTGAACCATAGTGCCCGATACCTACTTAACGAGCGGGCCGTATCATGCGGGACTAGCTGAAACACCACACACAATGGCATGGTAGTGGTCATGTCGACTGAACCTGCCAATGCCTATGTTCGGCGCCTGAGCACCTGGGACGCCGCGATGATCGTGATCGGTGGCGTCATTGGGGCGGGCATTTTCCGCAACCCGGCCGCGATTGCCCAGCAGACAAACTCCGGTTTGCAGGTGCTGATCCTGTGGGTAATCGGCGGCTTGCTGACGCTCGCTGGTGTTCTCTGCTACGCCGAGCTGGGCGCGCGGCGACCGCAGGCGGGTGGTACCTACGTTTATCTGCGCGAGGCGTTCGGACAGCTGCCGGCATTCCTGTTCGGCTGGACCATGGCTTTGATCAACTATCCGGGCAGCGTGGCCGCGGTGGCGACCATCTTCGCCGATTATTTCTGTGCGGCAACGGGTCTGCCCGATATGTGGGTGAAGCCGGTGGCCGCCGGCGGGATCATCTTTATCGTTGGTATCAATCTGTTCGGCATTCGCGCAGGCGCCTGGGTGCAAAACGTTTTCACCGTACTGAAGATCGCGGCGATCGTGCTGCTGGTGGTTGTCGGGTTGGTGCTGGCGCGCGGGCATCTGGGCACATCGCTGGCGGTGGACACGTCGCATCCGGTGTCGTCGTGGGCCTTCATCGGCGCGCTGCTGCCGGTGCTGTTTACCTATGGTGGCTTTCACTATCTCAACGATCTGGCCGGTGAAGTGCGCAATCCGCAGCGTACGTTACCGCGTGCGCTCGGCATGGGCATGGCGGGCGTGGTGATCTGCTACGTGCTGGTGAACTTTGCTTATCTGGCGGGACTGGGACACGCCGGCCTGGCGGCCAGCCACGCGCCGGCGGCAGACCTGATGCGGCGCCTGTTTGGGGATACCGGCGCCACCGTCATTGCGGTCGGCATTGCGTGCTCTGCTTTCGGCTACTGCAACATCGCGATCGCTGGTGGCGCGCGCGTGCTGCAGACGATGGGCGCCGATGGCATGTTTTTCCGCGCAGTGGGACGTATCGATCCGCGCACGCGTGCGCCGCAGATTGCACTGGCGGCACTGGGTACATGGGCGATCGTGCTGACGCTATCGGGCAGCTTCAATCAGCTGCTCGACTACACCACGGTGGGCGAGTGGCTGGGGCACGTGTTCGGCATCGCCACGCTGTTCTGGTATCGCCGGCATTTCATCGATCAGCCGTCGCCTTATCGGGTGCCGTTTTATCCGCTGCTGCCGCTGGTGTTCGTGATCACCGTGTTCAGCGTGATCCTGGCGACGGCGATTCACACGCCGAGCGATGCAGGCATGAGCCTGCTGATCATCGCGTTGGGTGTGCCGGCCTATTACGGCTGGCGTCGAATCTCGGCGCCGCGCTCGCTGTAGTTTGCTTTCCACAGGGTTTGAAGCAGGAGGGCTGCGCTTCAGCTGCTGGCAGCATACTCGGCATGGTCCTTTTGCCAGACTGCCTGCTTATGAAACGCTACGTATTGCTGTGGCTGCTGTGCCTGTTGGCGCTGAATGCCTGTCATGCCGCGGAGACGCCAGCGACGATTGATCTCTCATCGTCTTCTTCGCCGTCTGCGCAGATCTCGCTGACGCAGGTGCAGCGCGTCGGCGCTGCGGAACGTGCCAGAGACGGAGTGGCGCAGCAGCGCTACGCCTTTCAACCCGCTGCGCTGCCGCAGATAACTGTCGCGCCTGCGGTCGGGAAAGCCTGGGACTGGACCGGCAAGGGCGAGCTGCGCCTGCGCGTGCAGAACGCGATGCCTTGGGCGGTGACGTTGAACGTCGATATCGACAGCGCCAGCAAGCAGCAGCACCTGCACGCCAGTGTCGGCGTGCCGGCCGGTCCCGTGCAAACGCTGGTGCTGCCTTTGCATGCCGAATCGCCACGCAGCGAAGGCATGCAGGCGCCGCCGCCGATGCCATTTGATGATCACGCTCAGCTGACCTTGCTGGCTACTACGGTGCAAGGGGCGATTGATCTGCATGAGGTGAATGCGATTCGGCTCAGCATGCCCGCACCGCAGGCGGCGCAGACACTGTTGTTCGGTCGCATCGACACGGCGGCTGGCGAGGCCACGTTGCGTGATGCGTATACCGGTATCGTCGATAGCTATGGACAGTTCACGCGCGGTCACTGGCCGGAGAAGATCGACTCCGATGCCGCCCTGCATGCCGCGCATGCTGCTGAGCAGGCCGTGCTCGCCAAAGCGTCCGCGCAGGTAGTTGGCATGGATAACTATGATGGACGCCTGGATGTTCCCAACCTCACGAAAACCGGCTGGTTCCATGCACAGAAGGCCAACGGCCGCTGGCAACTGGTCACGCCGGACGGCCACGCGTTCTTTTCGCTCGGCGTCAATGCGGTCGTCGCCGACGGTGGTCGCAGCTATGTCGAGGGCCGCGAGTTCATGTTCCAGGATCTGCCACCGGCGACCGGTGCCTGGCTACCGTTCTACGGCAAGGGCGACAGCCGCCGACCGGATCAGGGCGCCAGTGAAGGTATCGGTTACAACCACGGCCGCTGGTTCGATTTCTATGCGGCCAATCTGTATCGCGTCGATGGCGCCAGGTGGATGGATGCATGGCGTGCACGTACGCTGGATCGTCTGCATGCCTGGGGATTCAACACCATCGGCAACTGGAGCGATGCATCGCTCGGGCAGGCACATCGGCTGCCGTATACCCGCCCGATCAATATCTCCGGCAATTACGCCAATGTGTCAGCAGGCTATGACTACTGGGGCCGCATGCCCGATCCGTTTGATCCACGTTTTGTGCAGGCGACTGAGCAGGCCGTAGCGAATGCTAGCGACGATGTGCATGACGACCCATGGCTGCTCGGCTATTTCGCCGATAACGAACTGGCATGGGCTGGCGTGGGCCCCCAGGGTCGCTGGGGACTGGCCATCGGTACCTTGAGAGGTGATGCAAAGAGCCCCGCCAAACGCGCTTTCATCGCGATACTGCGCAAGAAATACGTAGAGCCGGAAACGCTGGCGAGTGCATGGGGCATTGCGCTCGGTTCGTGGGATGCGCTCAATGTCACCAGCTTTGCGGCGCCCGTGCCGAACGAGCAGCATCCAGCCATCGCTGCGGATTACAGCGCGTGGCTGCGTCTCTACGCCGATACCTATTTCCGGACCGTAGCCGAGGCTATTCACCAGCACGACGCGCACCATCTTTTTCTTGGTGGA
This sequence comes from Rhodanobacter sp. MP1X3, assembly GCF_014207165.1. Lineage (NCBI taxonomy): Bacteria > Pseudomonadati > Pseudomonadota > Gammaproteobacteria > Lysobacterales > Rhodanobacteraceae > Rhodanobacter > Rhodanobacter sp. MP1X3. The sequence continues at coordinate 799,318 of NZ_JACHCO010000001.1, forward strand.
CGCTTCGCCGTGAACACCCCCGAGGCCGTGGCCGCCTGCGCGCAGTATTGCGATGTGGTGAGCTTCAATGTCTACGCCGACCTGCCGCAGCATGGCTTCGACGCGGCAGCGATCCGCGAGTTCGACAAGCCCGCGTTGATCAGCGAGTTCCATTTCGGTTCCGACGATCGCGGTCCTTTCGGCAAGGGTGTGGTGTCGGTTTATACGGAACAGCAGCGTGGCGAGGCCTATGCGAAGTTCGTCGCGGCCGCGGCGAGCGATACGAACATCGTCGGCGCGCACTGGTTCGAGTACGTCGACCAGCCGGTCACCGGACGCCTGCTCGATGGCGAGAATTCGCATATCGGTCTGCTCGGCATAACCGATCTTCCATTCGATGGTTTCATCGATGCGGTGCGCGCGGCTAATCAGCAGGCCAGTGCGGGTGAACGGTGAACTGATTGGCGTGGCTGGTCGCAGGCGACCGTCGTATTCGGACTACTATGGGCAGCACGCATTCAGCGAGGCAAGACGATGGATTTCTTTTTCAATCAACCGCAACACGTCGTTGATCAGATCCTCGGTAGTCTGGCGCAGTTGGCGCCATTGACAGCGGCCGAGCCGGGTTCGGGCATGCGCATCCTGGTGCGTTCCGATTGGCAGCGACAGCAGGTGGCGATCATCTCCGGCGGTGGCGCCGGACACGAGCCGTCGCATGCGGGTTTCATCGGTGCCGGCATGTTGACCGCGGCGGTGTCCGGTGACTTGTTCGCCTCGCCCAGCGTCGCTGCCGTGCTGGCGGCAATCCGCCATTGCAGCGGCGCGGCCGGCACGCTGCTGGTGGTGAAGAACTACACCGGCGACCGTCTCAATTTCGGGCTGGCCGTCGAGCAGGCCACGCGCGAAGGTCTGGATGCGCGCATGGTGATCGTCGCCGACGATATCGCGCTGCCGGATGCACCACAGCCGCGCGGTATCGCCGGCACCGTGCTGATGCACAAATACGTCGGCTATCTGGCCGAGCAAGGGCGATCACTGGACGAGATCGTTACCCGCGCCGAGCAGTTCGCGGGCCGGCTGATGTCGTTGGGCATGGCCTTGTCCAGCTGCACGCTGCCGGGCCATGCGATCGAGCGACGCAGCCCCGAGCTGGGTTTGGGCATCCACAATGAGCCAGGCGCTCAGCAGGTACAGCCGCAGGATGCCGCTGAAGCGGTGGCGATCGTGCTCGCGCCTTTACTGGAACAGACGGCCAAACGCTATGGTGTCGACGGCCGGTTGATCGTGCTGCTGAATAATCTGGGTGGCTGTTCGAGCCAGGAACTGGCCGTGTTGTCGCATGAAATTCTCAGCCAGATCGGCGTGCAGCGAGTGGCGTTGATGGTGCACCCCGCTGCGCTGATGACCTCACTGGACATGCATGGCTTCTCGATCAGCCTGCTACCCGCCGAGGCGGATTACCTGGAAGCGCTCAGCGTGCCAGTGGAAGCGCCGGCCTGGCCGGGCGTGTATCGGCCGCATCCACTGGAAACCTTCGCGGTGCCAGCCGATACGGCGGATGGGGCCAGCCCGGGCACGCGAGACACCGTCGTGGAGGCGGCGATCCTGCGCATCATGCAGACTTTGCAGAATGCCCGTCAGGCACTGGACGAGCTGGATGCGCGCAGTGGTGATGGCGATACCGGCAGCACCTTCGCCGCCGGCGCGCATGCGATCGCGCAAAAGCTGCAGGCCGGTATGCTCAGCAGCGGCGAGCCGGCACGGCTGTGCGACGAACTGGGGCGTCTGCTCGCCCGAGCGATGGGTGGCTCCAGTGGCGTGTTGCTATCGATCCTGTTCACCGCCACCGGTACTGCATTGGTGGCCGGTAAATCCTGGCGCCAGGCATTGGGCGATGGCATCGCCCGCATGCAGCACTACGGTGGCGCCAAGCGTGGCGACCGCACCATGCTCGACGCGTTGATACCCGCCGTGGATGTATTGGACCAGGGTCTACAGGCTGCCGCGCAGGCGGCTCGCAAGGGTGCCGAATACACCGCCACACTCACTCGCGCGCATGCTGGTCGCGCCTCCTACGTGCCAGCGCATGCGCTGGCCGGCGTTGTGGACCCGGGCGCCGAAGCAGTGGCGCGGGTTTTCGAGGCGCTCGCCAGCCGCTGAAATACGACGGCTTCAATGCGCTTCCACGAAACTCCGCAGCTCTTCGTCGCGGATCTGCAGGGCATCGAACAGGCCGAGCGCGCGCAGGGCTGGCAGGGCCTCGATGATGTGACGTTCGGCGGTAGCGCGCTCCGGCGCGGAGCGCGTTGGGTCTGTCCGCAGCTTGGCGTTGGCGAGAAAGGCGCCGACTGAGCCTTTGCGTACTACAACGCCGTTGAATTCGCCTTGATTGACGCTGTCGGGAAGCAAGTCTTCAGCACGCATATCGGTTCTCCAGGAAGAGTGTGGCGATACTCTAGCGGGCACATGCTGGCTCCACTAACGTACTTGAGCCATTGAATACGGTATCCAGGCCATGTCGAAGCCGCTGCTCGATCCACAGCTTGCCCAGTCCACCGGTCTGGTGACGCTTATTGCCGTAAAACAGGTCGATCCGTTGCGTCGAGAGACGTCACCGCACAGCCATGCGCGCGGCCAGTTGCTCGGCGCCATTCGTGGCCTGCTAACCGTGGGCACCGACCGTGGCCAGCACGTGGTGGCAGCGACTCAGGCGATCTGGATACCGCCGCACCAGACGCATTCCGTGCGCTCACACGGCCCGTTCGCTGGCTGGAGCGTGTATGTCGACAAGCCGGCCTGCGCGACGCTTCCAGCGCAACCGTGCACGATCCGCATGTCGGCCCTGTTGCACGCCGCCGTCGATCGCGCGGCCGGTTGGAGTGGCGCATTGCTGGACGATGCGCAGGCGCGCGTCGTCGGTGTCGTGCTGGACGAGATCCGCAGCCTGCCGCGCGAGTCGTTCGAACTGCCGATGCCACGCGACGCGCGTCTGCTGCGTATTGCCCAGGCGATTGCCGATGATCCTTCGGATAACCGCAGCCTGCCAGAGTGGGCGGACTGGGCGCATGTTCCTTCCCGCACATTGACGCGCCGGTTCAGTGCGGAGACCGGCTTCAGCTTCACTCAGTGGCGCCAGCGTTCGCGCCTGCTGCGTGCGCTGGAGCTGCTGACGGGCGGCACCGCGGTGACAACGACGGCACTCGATCTCGGCTACGAGAACGTCAGCGCCTTTATCGCGATGTTCCGCCGCAACTTCGGGGTGACGCCGGGCCGCTACTTGCCGCCGGCGGCGCCGGGCTGATCAGAAGGAAGATTTTTTGTCCGTTCCGTTGTGCCCGTGCTCGCGACGGCGATGCGCGCTTTCGGCCAGCACCTTGGCGCGGTTGAGCGATTGCAGCCACAGCGGATCGTGACTGGCAGCGCCCTCGTGTGCCGCAATAGTGCTATGTGCCGCCTCGTTCTCGCTGTCAGCGTCGGGGATGCGATTGAACGGGATGCGCATCGGTGCGGCATCGTGCTGCAGTGCCAGCTGCATGCCGCCGAAGTAAACCTTGTTGTAGCCGAACTTGGTATTGATGCGATCGACCAATGCATCAATGCGGCCGGCATCTTGTGTCGATGCGAACAGCGAGCCGGTGCTTTGTGTGCGTGGTACCAACCGCATCAGGGTCACACTGACCGATAGCGGCACGGCGTGCACTGGGCCAGGCAGGCCGCCATGGCGCCCGGGAGCGAGCGAGCCGTTCAATAGCTGCAACAGCTCGCGGCTGTCGTCGGTGGGATCGAATGCGAGATCGCGTTCCCAACGCAGATCATGCCCGACGAAGCGAATACGTACCGCCAGTGCACCGCTCAGCAGTTCTTCGCGGCGCATGCGCATCGCCGCTTTTACCAGCAATTTCTTCAGCACCGCGCGAGCGCCAGCCGCATGGCGAAGTTCCGGCCCGAGTACATGTGAGTGGCCGATCGAACCGCGAGTAGTCGCTGCATTGGGCAGCCACGCACCGCGCAACATTCCCCACATGCGTTCGCCCTCGATGCCGCTCCAGACTTTACGCAGTTGCAGCTTGGAAGCGGCGGTGAGCTGGGCGACCGTGGTGATGCCCTCCTCGTGCAGGCGTATTTCCATCGAACGGCCGATGCCGCACAAGTCGCGCAACTCCAAGCAGTGCAGAGCATGCGGCAGATCGGCCTGCTCGATCACGGTAAGGCCGTCGGGCTTGCGCATGTCCGAGGCGGTCTTGGCGAGGAACTCGTTCGGCGCGATGCCGATCGAGCAGCGGATCGCGCCGCCGGGCGCCACCAGTGCAATCTCCTGCTTCACCTGCGCGGCAATCTGCTCTGCCACCTCGCGCCGGCGCTGACGACCGACCAGTTCGCAGGCTACTTCGTCGATCGAACCAACCCGTGCGATCGGAATCGCATGCTCGATCGCCTCATACAGCGTCTTGTGCCAGGCGACATAACGTTCCGGCCGTGCAACACGAATTGCGATATCCGGGCATAGCCGCCGCGCTTCGCGCACTAGCGTGCCGGTGCCGACACCGAATGCCTTTGCCTCGTAGCTCGCGGCGATCAGGCTGGTGGTTTCGGCAGCGACCGGCGCCACACCCACCGGTCGGCCGCGCAGTTCCGGTTCCTCGTGCTGCTCGACCGAGGCGAAGTAGCTATTGAAGTCGACGAACAGGCTGCGCAGGCTCATGGAATTCTCGTAAGCGAGCGGGTGGTATAGCTTGCGCCGGTCTCGCCGTTGGAGACAGTGTCATCTCACGGGTGAGAAGGATTGGTTACGCTGCGCTTGTGCCGGAAAGGGCGGTATACGCCAGACACTGGCGGTTTGAATTTATGGAAATTTAGATCAAAGAAGCATGGGCGTTTGGAAATCGGCTCTACTCTTTTCGCCAAGCCATAAGTTAAACCACAAAACTTACACGAGGCTGGTCGCCACGCCAAAGCTGATCGCCATGATTGCAGCGACGGCCATGCAGGCGCTGCCCGGGCGGATGCGGCTGGCGTCGACGCGCGGGGTCAGCCGCCACAGCAGCACGGTGCCGATCAGCATGTCGAGCACCAACACGAATCGCAGCAGGCCCGACGCGAGCAGCGGCGCGTAGGGCGGGTGCAGATGGCCTTCGCCCGTGGCTACGCCGACGATCAACACGATGCCGATCAGGTTCCACAGCAGGCAAGCCAGGTAAACGCGGTTGAAGACGACGCGGCTGCGCTCGGTCCAACGCAGCACGGCATAGGCGATGAGAGCAAAAAACAATGCGAAGATGGAGCTGTACAGCACCCACCAGAGCAGGCTGCTGAGTAGGGTAAGCAGAGTGGTCATGTGACTTGCTGAAATCCCATCTTGCGCAACACTTTCGCCATCAGCCACGCCGGCCCGATCAGCAGATACGAGATATCGGTGAGAAAGCTCGGCTTGCGTCCCTCGTACTTGTGCCCGATGAACTGGCCGATCCAGGCAACTACGAAGACGGTCACGGCCAGCATGCACAGCCGGGTCGCACCGAGTTCGGAAAACAGTATGTTGGTGATCAGCCCCAGCACCGCGAAGGCGATCAGCAGTGCTGCAGCCAGCCGATGCGAATGCTTCCAGTACCAGTAGAACGCCGCCACCATCGTCAGCACCGCCCATGAGCCGGGGCGAAAAAAGTTGGCCGGCACGGGGATCGCCCACAGCAGCGCAATCACGCTCCACATGATCGGTGGCACGCAGATCCAGTGCAGACGCTTGTTGGTGGGGTTCTGGTGATCGCTGCTGTAACTGTCCAGCCAGTCCTGCATGGTGCGCATGTTCGGAGCCCTCAGAGGTGGCGTGCCATTAGTGGGCACTGCTCTTGGATAGCAGGTTCAGCACCAGCACGCCAGCAATGATCAGCGCGATGCCGATCATGCCGGCCAGGTCGATCTTCTGGCGGAAGGCCAGCACGCCGATCAAGGTGATCAACACGGTGCCGGCACCCGACCACACCGCGTAGGCAATGCCCACCGGAATATGTTTGAGCGTAAGGCTGAGGAAATAGAACGCGACGCCGTAGCCGGCGACCACCACCACGCTCGGCAGCAGTCGGCTGAAGCCTTCGGAAGCCTTTAGCGCGCTGGTGCCGATCACTTCGGCCAGGATGGCGAGGCTGAGGGTGAGCCAAGCGTTCATCAGGTTAGCTTGATGCCGGCCAGCTTATGCAGCGCCTCGGCGTATTTGGCCGCCGTGGCGGCAATCACGTTGTCGGGAATCACCGGGCCGGGCGCTTTCTTGTTCCAACCCTGCGTTTCCAGATAGTCGCGCACGAACTGCTTGTCGTAGCTGGGCGGGCTGATGCCGACGCGGTATTCGTCGGCGGGCCAGAAGCGCGAGGAATCCGGCGTCAGCATCTCGTCCATCACGTAAAGCTTGCCGTTGGCATCGGTGCCGAATTCGAACTTGGTATCGGCGATGATGATGCCGCGTTCGGCCGCATAAGCTGCCGCCCACTTGTAGATCGTCAGTGTGGCCTCGCGCACTTCGTCGGCGGTGGCGTGGCCGACAGCCGCCACCACGGCATCAAAGTTGACGTTCTCGTCGTGGTCGCCTACGGCGGCTTTGGTCGACGGCGTGAAGATTGGCGCGGGCAATTGCTGCGCCTGCTGCAGATCGACCGGCAGGGTGATGCCGCACAGCGTGCCGGTGGCCTTGTAGTCCTTCCAGCCCGAGCCAATGATGTAGCCGCGGGCGATCGCTTCAACCGGTACCGGCTTCAACCGGCGCGCCACCACGGCGCGCTTCTCGTAGAGCGCCAGATCGGTGCCGGCCGGCAATACGTCAGCCAGCGGTACGTCGAGCAAATGATTTGGCACCAGGTGCGCCGTCTGCGCAAACCAGAAATTGGAGATCTGCGTCAGCATCTCGCCCTTGCCCGGAATCGGGTTGGGCAGCACCACGTCGAAAGCCGACAGGCGGTCGGTCGCCACGATCAGCAGTCGTGCTTCCTCCGGACGGCCATCGGGGCGATGGCCTTGCGGCAACGCGTAGACGTCGCGCACCTTGCCGCGATGAATCAGTTCCAGGCCGGGCAGTTCGGATTGCAGCAAGCTGGTGGGCACGACGGTGGTTCCGCAAACGGGGAGAACCCCCATTCTAACTGCTGCGGCCGTAGGGCCGGAAAGTCGCACCCAACAGGCCACCTCACGGCGACTGCTAGAATTACGCGTCTTCAGCCCCATGTGTTGCCGATGCGAACCCTTCAGATTGCGGCATGTTGCCTCGCCGCCGCCCTCCCTGTGCTTGCCTTAAGCCAGCCAGCCATGCAGCCGCCCAGCCGGCTGGGCCTTTGTGCGGCCTGTCATGGCACCACCGGGCGCGCCACCCAGCCGGGCGTGCCGAATCTTGCCGGGCAAAATCTGGACTACCTGCGCGACGCACTCAAGCAATATCGCAACGGTCGCCGTGATGTGGCGCTGATGCGTGCGGCGATCGGCCCGGTCAGCGATGCGGAGCTGGATGCACTGGCGCGCTGGTATAGCGCACAGTCGCCACAAGCGGTGCTGCCATGATGAGTCTGCCGCTATGAGCTATTCCTACACCCTGTGGTTCGCGTTCTTTGGGTTGCTGATCGGCCACGCTCCTGGCGCCATTACCGGTGCCATCATCGGCTTTATCTTCGACAACCTGCGCCACACCCAGCGCAAGAACGCCACGCCGGAAGCGGGCGGCTTTATAGGGCCGCTGTTCACGCTCCTGGGCGCGGTGGCGAAGTCCGATGGTCGCGTGTCGGAAGCGGAAATCGCGATTGCCGAACGGATGATGTCGCGGATGAATCTCGACGCCGACCAGCGCAAGCAGGCGGCCGCCAGTTTCAATGCCGGCAAGCAGCCGGAGTTCGATGTCACCGGCACGATCAACGAGCTGCGCGGCTGGGTCGGCATGCGCCGCGATCACGCGTTCCCCGTGCTCGATGTAGTGATCGACACCGTGCTGGCCGAAGGCAATCCGGCACCGGAAAAAATGGCCATCCTGCGCCAGCTGGCGTTCGCGCTTCGGGTCAGCGAAATGGAGCTGATGGCACTGATGGCGATGAAAGGCTACGCCTGGAACGGCGGCGGCCAGCGCGGCTACAGCCGCGGCACGGGCTATGGTTCCAGCGGAGGCTATGTGCCGCCGCAGCGCTCGCCGCAGGGTCCCGATCCGTATGCCGTACTCGGTATCGATCGCACCGCCGACGAACGTGCCGTGAAGCGCGCCTATCGCAAGCTGATTTCCGAACATCACCCCGACCGTCTTGGCGATCTGCCTGAAGATATGCGCAAGCGCGCAGAGTCGCGTGCCAGCGAGATCAATGCGGCGTATGACCGGGTCAAGGAGCAGAGGGGGTTCAAGTGATGGGTTTCTTGCAAACCCATCACAGGAACTCGTGCATGCTGGAGCTGAGCTTTTACCATGGCAAAACCGGGCATCCAGCCGCGGTTTTGCGACGGCACATCCCTGTGCCGATCCGATCCGTTTAGGCACCGAGGTTAATGATGAGCAAGCAGGCCCCGATGATCGCTCCGTCCATTCTCGCCGCCGATTTTGCGCGGCTGGGCGATGACACTGCCGCTGCGCTGGCTGCCGGCGCGGACTGGGTGCATTTCGACGTGATGGACAACCATTACGTGCCCAACCTGACGATCGGTCCGGCGGTGCTGGAGTCGCTGCGCAAATACGGCATCACGGCGCCGATCGACGTGCATCTGATGGTGAAACCGGTCGATCGCATCGTGCCGGATTTCGCCAAGGCGGGCGCCACCGGCATCAGCTTTCATCCCGAAGCCAGCGAGCACATCGACCGCACACTCGGCCTGATCAAGGATTCCGGCTGCACCGCAGGTCTGGTATTCAATCCGGCCACACCGCTGGATCATCTCGATTACGTGATGGACAAGCTTGACCTGATTCTGATCATGTCGGTGAACCCGGGTTTCGGCGGCCAGAAGTTCATTCCCGGCGCGCTGGAGAAATTGCGCCAGGTACGCCGACGCATCGATGAGAGCGGCCGCGCGATTCGGCTGGAAATCGACGGCGGCGTAACGGCCGGGAATATCGGTGCGATTGCCGAGGCCGGCGCGGACACTTTCGTGGCGGGTTCGGCGATCTTCCACGCCAAGGATTACCGCGCCGAAATAGCTGCGATGCGCACGGCGATCGGCTAAATCCCCGCATCCAGCAGACGCCCCGCGGCGTGATCGCGCTCACGGGTCGCACCCATAAAAATCCCGGCGCAGGGCAGCGCCGGGATAAACGTCGTCAGACGTGAGAGGAAACACCAACGATTGGCGCGTGCCGATGCGAGCGCATCGGAGGGAGGGGTCAACACCCGCATCGAAACATTCCACGGGCTATGGAAGCGCCAATCAGTAACTCAGACCACGGCCCATCCCGATTGGTTCCCCGTCCGGCCGAAATGGCTACCAAACCCCGTTGTGGTGCGGCAAGTGTGCAAAAAAATCCCCTCACGAGGAGGGGAAGTACCACCATGATCGATGGGATGTCGGGAAATCAATCACCGTTGAAGCAAATGCCGACGCTGGCCCGTGGAGATCGTAAACAGGCTCTTACAGCGGCTGCCAGCTGGGATCAGGCTCCTCCTGCCGCATTGCATCTGGCGCGCCTCCATGCACGCCAGATGCCCGCTCGCCTTCCATGGCAACCCAATCATCAGAGCCTGACTCGGTAAAACCTGAATCGGATTCGTTGTTCAGCATGGCGTCGGTTTCAGTGAAAGCCGAGGATCACGCCCAGCAGCAGGGCGCCAATGGCCAGCGACACCCGCAACGGCTCGAAGCTGCGCAGCTCGGCGTTGGGGTCGCGTTCTCGTGATTCGTTGTTTGGCATTGCAGGTCTCCGTGCGTGGTTCACGGTTTCCATCACACATCCCATCCGGGCGCTGGCCCCGGCACAATCGGGCCCGCTTACCGCTGGGTTATGGCAATACGCGGGCAGTAGGCACGTACGGCTTGCGTCGCTGCCATTCGCATAGCACGCTGCGCTCCACCACACAGGAGCGCGCCATGGGCCGCAGCATTGCCATCGTTGAAGACGAACCGCTGATCCGCGCCAATTACGTCGAGGCGTTGAACCGTTTCGGTTACGACGCACGTGGCTACGGCTCGAAGCAGGAGGCATCGAGTGCGTTCGCGATGCGCCTGCCGGAGCTGGTGATCATCGATATTGGATTGGGCGACGAGCCCGAGGGTGGCTTCGATCTGTGCCGCGAGCTGCGCGCCAAATCGTCGACGCTGCCGCTGATTTTCCTCACTGCGCGCGATTCGGACTTCGATGTGATCTCAGGTCTGCGACTCGGTGCCGACGACTACCTCAGCAAGGACACCAGCCTGCACCAACTGGCGGCACGCATTGCTGCGCTGTTCCGCCGGATCGAGTCGCTGAAGGCGCCGGCCTCCAGCGAAACAGTGATCCAGCACGGCCCGCTCAAGCTGGAATCCGAGCGCATGCGCATCACCTGGAATGGCGAGGAAATACCGCTCACCGTCACCGAATTCTGGATGGTGCACACGCTGATCCGTTTTCCCGGTCATGTGAAGAATCGCGACCAGCTGATGCGCGAAGCCGAACTCGTGGTCGACGATGCCACCATCACCTCGCACGTCAAACGCATCCGCAAGAAATTCATCGCCGTGGCACCGGAGTTCGATGGCATCGAGACGGTGCACGGCGTTGGCTACCGGTGGAAGCCGTGATGCGCAGGTTATTCGTGCTGCTTGCGCTGCTGCTTGCGGTGAGTGCGGCGCACGCCGTCGATCAACCTGCCATTGGTCCCGCCGTTGCAGCATCCGCTGCGTCGGCCATTCCGCTGTCGACGTCGCACGCCGCCGCACACCAGCTGTCACACGTAGTCCCGGGCGAGGAGAAGACCGTCATCGTCAGCGGCAACGCGGACGAATCGGTTCCTGGCTGGTCGATCGTGACGGTACCTCCGGCTGGTTGGATCAACGACTGTTGCCAGTACGCCAGGGCCATCGGCGTCAATCTGGTGTTGTACAAGGGTGACTGGACCGGCAATCCCGACCGCGTGATGGTGCTCAACGTGTGGCCACGCAAACTGCCCTCCCTCAAGGCGGAACGGCAGGCTGACCAGACGCAATATCTGAAGAAAGATCCGAAAGCTACCGTGAATTCGTTCGCGGTCGGCGGTGCGGCGATGACTTGCGATGGCGTGCTGTATCAGGGTACCGATCACGTGGATGACGCGGTGGTGTTTTGCGATCCCGGCAAGGCTACCGGCATCCGCCTGAGCTGGTCGATGACGGTTGCCGCCAACGATCCACAGCGCGCTTCGGTGCTGGCGCTGTTCCGGCAGGTCGTGCAGAAATCGATGTATACGAAATATCGGCGCGGCGACAAATCCACCAGCAGGACGTCACCACCCTGATCTCATGTTGATGCCTGTTTTGCCGATGGCCCTCTGATGACCCTGCGTAAAAAACTGTTGCTGGTCGCGCTATGCACGCTGGCGTTGCCGGTTGCCGGCTGGTTGTATGTGCGGCAGATGGAAACGCTGCTGCGCGAAGGGCAGGCCGATGCCTTGCTCGCCTCGGCACGGGCCGTGGCGCGCAGTCTGGTGGTGACCGGCGCGGTGCTGCCGGAGGATGCCAGCGGCTGGTATGTACAGGAGGCGACCAGCCCGATCACGGTGGATGGTTACGGCGACGACTGGGCACCGCTGACACCATGGAGTCAGTCGCTCGGATCATCATCGAATTCGCGCGGCAAGCTGCTGTTGGCGCAAGACAGCGATTGGCTTTACCTGTACGCCGATATTCGCGATACCCGTCGCACGCGCGCCGATGCCGACGATGCGAATGCACTGGCAGCCGATCATCTGATCCTGACGCTGGCGAATGCGACGGGTAAGCAGCGCTATCTGTTGGCTAGCGCCGCACCCGGTCCATTGACGGCACGTCCGCTTGATCCACCGGTGGCCGGTTTCCCCGACCCACTCACAGCGCAATGGCAGGAAGACGGCAGCGGCTATCGGGTCGAGCTGCGCTTGCCGCGCAGTTTGAAACTACGTGCGCTGGGCGTGGGCGTGTACGACGCATCCGCCGGCGGCGATCCGATGGCGGCCGACACACGGCCCTTGCTCGCATATTCCACGACGCTTTCCAGCGAACTGGCCAGGCTCGCACCGGACGAAGTACAGGCGCGTGTGCTGGCGCCGCAGGGCTGGCTGTTGGGCCGCAGCGGCCGATTGAACACAGCCCCGGGCACTGACGGCCAGCCAGGATGGTTTGCTTCGATCATCTACCGCTCCCTGCTGGGCAAGCGACTGGAAGATGCCAACCTGTGGTCGCAAGACGTGCCGCGATTGGATACGCGCGAAGTCGTTCGTGCCAGCGTCGGCAAACCGGTCAGTGTGTGGCGCAGTGGCGAGGAGCGCGGCAGCGTGGTGCTGGCCGCGGCCGTGCCGATCGGGCAGGGAGGAAAGATCAATGGCGTGCTGCTGCTGGAGCAGGCCAGCCGCACTGTGCCACTGCTGGCCAATCGCGCGCTGCTGGGGCTGCTGCTTACCAGTTTCGGGGTGCTGCTGGTCGCTGGCGGAATACTGCTGGCATTTGCTACCCGGCTCAGCCTGCGCCTCGGCCGGTTACGCAATGCAGCCGAGCGCGCGCAGCTCAACGATGGACGTCTGGACGGCCTCTTCGAAAATGGCCGTTTCCCGATGACCGATGCGGTCGACGAGATCGGCGACCTGGCACGCAGCTTCGAAAAGCTGTTCGAACTGGTTGGCAGCTACACCGACTACCTGCGCACGCTGGCGTCCAAGCTCTCGCACGAACTCAATACGCCGCTGGCGATCGTCAAATCGTCGTTGGACAACCTGGAGCATGCGTCGATGGCGCCGGAAGCTCAGCCGTACCTCGAGCGCGCTCGCGACGGCGTGGCGCGACTCGGTGCGCTGGTGAGGGCGATGAGCGAGTCCAGCCGCATGGAGCGATCGATCACCACGGCCGAACCCGAAGATGTGGACTTGCGCGACGTGGTACGCGGCTGCGCTGATGCCTACCGCGCGCTGATCGGTGCACGCCGGCTTGACTGCGTGTTGCCCGATGCACCGCTCACCCTGCATTGCGCGCCCGAGCTGATCGCGCAGGCGCTGGATAAATTGTTCGACAACGCGCTGTCATTCACGCCCGAACAGGGTTGGCTGCGACTGACCCTGCGACCGATCGAAGGCGGTGCGCAAATCGAGCTCGCCAATCAGGGAGCATTGCTGCCTGAAGCCATGCAAGGCCGTCTGTTCGATACGCTGGTCAGCCTGCGCGACAAGGCCACGCCGGGCGATGTGCCACATCTTGGCCTGGGTCTCTATGTGGTGCGACTGGTCGCCGAGCGCCATAACGGCGTCGCTACTGCCCACAATCTCGACGACGGCAGCGGCGTGGTTTTTGCGTTGCAGCTGCATGGCATGGCGCGGCAACGTTTGGGCGGCTAGTAATTTTGGATACGGTTGAAAATCCGGGCCGAACGTAGCCATGCCAGCAACGTTCAGCCCGGCTGATTCATTGCCGGCAGGCGATGGGCAGATCCTTGTCTGGAACCGTGGTTTCGGTATTGCAGCTCCATGTTATCTGGCCGGCGTTAAGTGTCGGCGTCAGTACGAGAACCTTGTCGCGAATCGTCACGTTGGCGCCAGCGGTGTCGAAGGCAACCGTGATCTTGCCGCCGGAAACGTCCACGCTGGAAACATATCGGCCGGTGATCGACGTGCTTGGGTCAAGTCCGGCTGCCGTGTTGTCCGGCGGCACGGCGTGGCGATTCGTGTAGTACTCGGTAAAGGCTGTCTTGGTTCCTTCGGCGAGCGTCAGTCCTTCGGAGACTTGGGTACGAATGATGTAATTCTGATAGGCGGGAATGGCGATAGCCGCCAGGATAGAAATCATGAATAAGGGCAATACGAGAAGTATCCAGAGCACGCCTTTTGACGCCTTCGGCTCGGTTCGTCCGGTATTTTTCCAGTGCGCTATCCAGCTCAGCTGGCCCTGGAGGTAATACATGTTGAAAAAGAACAGGGTTATGCCGCCGATCTCCACCGGCAGGCCGATAGGGATCAGATTCCGCCGCATCGAGCCGGCCATCGAGAAGTAGGCCACCAGGTACAGAATCCAGTAGCTCAGCATCAACAACCCGCCAAGGCCGGTCAGGCCAGAGCCTCCAGTGGCCAGCGATTTTATGCCGGAAAAATAGAAGACCTCGCCCACCGCACAGGCAATAAAAGCCAGGGCCAGCAGTAGGGTGGCCTTGCTCCCGCTATCGATCTTGCGCACCCAGCTGGCCTGGATGAATGGCCAGATGATGCCGAAGATGCCGAAAGAGATCATGGTGAACAGCAGCACCAGACCCCAGTGCAGCGACGGCGGCATCGGCAGTTCAGCGCGTTCCACGTCGCTGTGGTTGGTCGGTGCGTACCGTTGTGCCGAGAAGGAGTCAGCCGTGTAAGTATGGCCCGAAGATCGAAAGCCGGGCGGTGGTGGAGGCTGCTGCTGCCCGCCCGCTGTCGCGGAAAACATGCCGCTCAGCGGTACCCAATCCGGCATGCCCTCGCGCCATACCAGCGCATCGGCAGCGAACTTCCCTTCGGCCAGCCACTGGCGAACGGTTGCTTCGGGGTATGGGCCGTATTTTTCGCCGTTCTGGCCTATCCATATCTGGTCGTCAATTGTCACGGTGAAATCCCCTGTCGTCGTGATGAAGCTGCGTGATTGGCAATCGAGCCGGCACTTTCAAAAGACCGTCCGTGCTTGTTGGAACGGTTTGACTGGTTTTTGAAAATACAGGCGCTGGCAATTCCTACTGAGAAATCGATGGTGAAGTAGCCATGAGGCTGCCACTGTCAACGCCGAATTTAGTGGCAACAGGAGCTCAGGCGAGAGCAGCCGTTGCTTGCCGGCTAGCGAGCCGACAGTCATTGTGCCGTAGCGATCCACCTTGCATTTCCCCTGTTCCTTCCAATCGAGAGTAGACGTGCCTGCGGAACGTATCAAGCCGGGTATGCGCCATCGTGCCGACGCGGCCGCAGCCTGCTATCTTCAGCAGCCGCTCCCCTGAGTCAGAACTGCTTGTGATCTCCCGAGACGAATTCGATGCGCTGGTGGCCAAGGGTCACACGCGCATACCGCTGGTGCGCGAGGTGTTTTCCGACCTCGACACGCCGCTGTCGGTGTACCTGAAGCTGGCTGACGGCCGCTATACCTTCCTGTTTGAATCGGTCGAGGGTGGCGCCACTTGGGGGCGTTACTCCATCATCGGCCTGCCGGCCAAGCGCGTGTATCGGTTGCGCGGACACGAGTTAGAGGTGGAGGATTCGGGCGAGGTGACCGAGCGTCGCCATGTCGCCGATCCACTGGCCGAAATCGAAGTGCTTCGCCAGCAGTACGACGTACCGCGGCTGCCCGAGCTACCGGCCTTCAGCGGTGGCCTCGTCGGTTACTTTGGTTTCGAGACCATCGGCTACATCGAGCCGCGTCTGGCGCAATGGGATCGCGCCGACGAACTGGGTACGGCCGACGTGCTGCTGATGCTGGCCGAAGAGGTGGCGGTATTCGATAACCTCAAGGGTCGCTTGTACCTGATCGTGCATGCCGACCCGTCGCAGCCACAGGCGTATGCCGTGGCGCAGCGTCGGCTCGATGCGCTGGTTTATCGCCTAAGGCAGGGTGGTGTCTCGTATCCGTCGCCTACGCAGTCCGTGGCACTGGTGGACGAAAGCGATTTCACTTCGTCGTTCACGCGCGAGGAATTCGAAGCCATGGTCGAACGCGCGAAGGAATACATCCGTGCCGGTGACATTTTCCAGGTAGTGCCGTCGCAGCGGCTCAGCGTAGGGTTCAATGCACGGCCGATCGATGTATACCGCGCGTTGCGTGCGCTCAATCCGTCGCCGTACATGTATTTCGTCGACCTCGGCGATACGCAGATCGTCGGCTCGTCGCCGGAAATTCTGGCGCGACTGAAAGATGGCAAGGTGGTCGTGCGTCCGCTTGCAGGCACGCGCAAGCGCGGCGCCACGGAGGCGGAAGACCAGGCGCTGGAAGCCGAGCTGCTGGCTGATCCGAAGGAGCGCGCCGAGCACGTGATGCTGATCGACCTGGGCCGCAACGACATCGGCCGCATCAGCGAAACCGGTAGCGTGGAGGTAAGCGAATCGTTCGCGATCGAGCGCTACTCGCACGTGATGCATATCGTCTCGCAGGTCCAGGGCGATGCGCTGCCCGGCCTCAGCTATATGGACGTGCTCAAGGCGACATTCCCGGCCGGCACGCTCAGCGGCGCGCCAAAGATTCGCGCACTGGAAATTATCCAGGAGCTGGAGCCGTACAAGCGCAACATCTACGCCGGCGCGATCGGCTGGATCGGCTGGTGGGGCGATGCGGACACCGCGATTGCGATCCGCACGGCGGTGATCCAGAACGGTCGCCTGCACGTGCAGGCCGGTGCCGGCATCGTCTACGACTCTGATCCTGCCGCCGAGTGGGAGGAGACGATGAGCAAAGGACGCGCGCTGTTCCGTGCGGTGGCGCAGGCGGCGAAGGGGTTGTGATCAATATGCGACAAACGTACTCGCTGATAACGGCGCTCGCGCTGTGTCTGCTGACCGACAGCGCGTTAGCGCGTGATGCAGCAACGACTTGGCCCGATACACCGATGGGCAGACTTGAAGCGTTGGCCATGTTGCAAACCTTCAACGCCGATTTGCTTAGCCACGACAGCGCCACGCTGACGCTGGAGCGCTGGTGTGGCGATCACCACATGGCGGAACCAGCGAAAATCAGTGCGCAGCGTGTCGCAGGTGAAGACAAATCGCTGCCTGACGACCTTCGCGCGCAGCTACAGATTGCGCCAGGTGAGCCCGTGCGCTATCGCCGTGTGCTGCTGCGCTGCGGCGAGCACATACTCTCCGAGGCGGATAACTGGTATGTGCCGTCGCGGCTGACCGCTGCGATGAACGAGCAACTCGATCACACCGACATACCGTTCGGTCGGGTGGTGCTGCCGCTGCATTTTCGTCGACAGACGCTGGATGCGAAGCTGCTATGGTCGCCGTTGCCGGCAGGCTGGGAAATGCATGGTGATGTCTCGCCATCGGGGCGCGTTGAGCTTTCGATACCGCATCAGGTGTTGCAACATCGCGCGGTTCTATATGCGGCGGACAATCGCCCCTTCAGCACAGTGATCGAAACCTATACCGAGCAGGTGCTGGCGTTTCCGCCGCCTGGTGGCCACTGAGTCTCCATCACGTGGAGCATTTGCTCACTTGGGCTCCGCCAGCCGTTTGCGCAATACCAGCGCTTGATCGCGAATCGCCTTGGGCTGATCGTCGCTCAGTCGCTCCAGCGGTCTCCATTGCAGTGCGCAGATGATGACCAAAGCGGGTCCGATCGCACTGCGCTGATGGCGTTATTCCATCAGGCCTATCAGCCCACTGTCAGGCAAATTATCCTCGATCAAATAGGGATTACCTCCGAGCTGGTGCGTTGAGGTTTCCTCGAAACCAACGATTTGTTTTCTGCCAGGGTGCCATTGCCCCTCGAATTTCATAGCAGATTCCTGTAAGAATATTGGCGCGCGATGACTGGGGGGTACTCGCGCCGAAGCATCCTGCCGCAACGCGGCGGCCTCTGCGGATGCCAGGGGCCACGATGCAGGTTTCCACTTCCGGTGCCTTTCATGCCGACGCTCAGATGAGCGCCGGGCATTTCTGTGGAAATTTAAAATCAGGAGGATCTATGCACCAGTTGAGCAAGAAAGTCGCCGTAATCGGATTGACCTACGGCCTTTCAGCCTGCGCTTCGATCGTTGGCGGTACACATCAGCACCTCACCGTGGAAACACGTTCAGCCAATCAGGACATCGTCGGGGCCGACTGCACACTCAGCAATGAACGCGATACGCAGCACGTGACTACACCTGGAACAGTCACCATTCATCGAGGCAGTGCGCCGCTAGAAGTTCGCTGCGTCAAGGACGGTGCATCTATCGGTGGTCAGTCGTTCTATTCGACCATCCGCCCTATGGTTTGGGGCAATATTCTGTTCGGTGGCCTGATCGGGCTGGTCGTGGATTTCAGCAATGACGCTGCACATCACTACCCTAACGCGTTGACAGTGCTGACGACCTATTCGGGGCAGCAGACTTCAACTACTTACGTGCCATCTGTCGCGGCTCCCGGTGCAGTATCTGCGCCGGGCTTGATGGGGTCATCCCAGCCTGACGGTCTGGCCAGTCTGGACAATCGCATCAGTCCAGCCACGTTTAATGCCGCTCAGAACGTGGCTGCGAGACAGCAGTGCGATCGCGCCATTCATGTGGTGATGGCGGATGGTCAGCGTGCCTTGTTTGAGTCGACCTGTCCGGCCAGTACGACCTTGCAGATTGAGTGCAAAGCCGCAGAGTGCGTTCCGGTACATACCGCTACCTGACGAAATAAAAGCTCGGCGAGTCGCGCTCGCCGAGCTTTCTGCAAGTCTTTCGCAGATTAAAGCGTCAGTGTCACGCTGGCTCGCACCGTTCGCGGCGTGCCCTGATTGAGGATGAAGCCCCAGCTGGTGAGCCAGTATTTTTCGTTGGCGAGATTGTCGATGCCGAGGCGATAAGTGATCGCGTGGTTGCCGAGCGATGTGCTGTAGCGCGCGCCGAGGTCGAAGGTGTGATACGCGCCGATGAAGTTGCTGTTGTCGGCTTCGACGGCTTCATTGCCGACGTAGCGGCCGCCGGCGTTCAGCACCAGTCCGGCGATCTGCGGCACGGCATATTCGACGTAGAGGTTGCCCTGCATGCGTGGTGCGCCATAGGCGCGCTTGCCGTCCACATCCGCCGCGGCGCGTACATTGCTGGCGTCGAGGTACATCACGCCACCAATCAGGGTCCAGTTGTTGGCCAGGGACATCTGTGCGGAAAGGTCGATGCCCTGGTAGCGTGTCTGTCCGTTCTGCACGAACACATTGTTGGAGTTCAGGTACTGCAGGCCGCGATCGACGCGGAACAGCGCGAGGTTGGCGTTCCACGTCTCGAACTCGGTCTTGGCGCCCAGCTCGAACTGCTTGCTGATGGTGGGTGCGAAGGTCTGATACGCATTCACGGCGGTCTGCGGCGCACTGCCGCCCTGTTCCAGCGACTGCACATAACTCGCGTACAAGGAAACCGGCGCGATGGGTTTGTAAATCAGCGCTGCGGTCGGTGTCAGTGGGCTCTTTTCGTAGCGTGCGGCGATGACCGGGCTGCCAACATTGAACGTCTTGTCGTCATAGTCCATATAGCGCAGGCCGAGCAGGGCCGACCATTGCGGAGAGAACGTGATCGTGTCGCTGGCGAATAGCGAGCGCTGCGTGGTGCTCTCCGCCAGGTAGGTGCTGCGGTTGACCGCGACATCTGGATTGACGAACAGCGGCACATCGAAAATGTTGCCCTGGCCCAGCACCTGCGACTGGAACTCGAGCGGGTAATGCTCGTCCAGGCGCTGCCAGGAAGCGCCGAACACCACGTCATGCCTGATCGAGCCCGTCTCGAACTTGCCGCTGAACATGCCCTGCCATTGCTGGTAGTTGTAGACCGAGTGGCCCATGTAGTTGAGGTCGGTGTAGCCGCCCTGGTTGTCGGTGAGGATCAGCGCGCTGTCCCGGTTATCGCGGGTCTGCCTGGCATAGCTGGAGTCGACGCTGAAATTCCAGTCGGGTGAGATATCCCACTTCACGCCGGTATTGGCGACGCGGAACGAGGTCTGGTAGCCGGTGAAGGGCTGGCTCACGCGCTGATTGCCATCGAGCGGTGTGGGCACATGCACGCCCGTCGCCATGCCGTAGTCCTGGCCGAGGATGATGCCGTAGTAAGCGCCGCGCACATCGCGATCCTGATAGATGCTGTTGAAGTGCCAGTGCAGGTTCGGTGCGATGTCCTTGGTCAGCGCCAGCGACGCGGCATTGCGCTTGATATGGCCACCATCGACGAAGGTATCGCCATCCTCGTGTGCCAGATTGATGCGGTAACCCCAGCCGCCCTGGCCGCCGAACGTGCCACCGAGATCAACGGCTTCCTTGAACACGCCATCGGATACATAGCCGAGCGTAAAGCTGGTGTAAGGCTGTAGCGTCGGCTGCTTGGAGACGAAGTTGAGGATGCCGCCCGGTTGGCCGAAGCCATACATGAAACCGCCTGGGCCTTTCAGCAGCTCGATCTGGCTGAACGGTTCCAACGGCATGTCGCTGCCCCAGTTTGGAATCGACAAGCCGTCCATCTTGTAGCCGTTGAGCAGATCCACGGGCAGTCCGCGCACGGCGATACCGGAGGACTCACCGACGTAACCGGATTCCAGTGGCGTGACG
This sequence comes from Rhodanobacter sp. MP1X3, assembly GCF_014207165.1. Taxonomy (NCBI): domain Bacteria; kingdom Pseudomonadati; phylum Pseudomonadota; class Gammaproteobacteria; order Lysobacterales; family Rhodanobacteraceae; genus Rhodanobacter; species Rhodanobacter sp. MP1X3. Next base: position 819,658 of record NZ_JACHCO010000001.1, read on the forward strand.
CCTGGATCGGCCTTGAAGACATCGTTGATATCCAGAGCCTGTCGGTTCTGGATCAGATCGGCGGTCACCGCGTCGATGCTGAAAGGCGTGTCGAGCACGCTGCGCGTGCCGAGCGCACCCGCGGTGGCATCGCTGGCGTGATAAGTATCGCTGTTGCGATTGGCGATCACGGTGACTTGGCCGAGATCTTTGGCCTGCTGTGGATCGGCACCATCGGCGTGGGCGGTGTTGATCGTCAGTGCGGCGAGAATCATCACAGCGATAAGTCGGCGCGAGCCGACGTTTGAATTGACGCCATGGAAAAGGGCGACAGGCATGAGTAGCTCCTTGGATGGGATGCTTGCCCTGCTGGCGTCGGCTTGCGGGACTTTCGTGGGTGAATATGGGAATGAGTAAGGGCGAAGGTTTCGGCTAACGCGGCGAGGTTTGCTCCTCGACAGGCAACGCCCAGACGCTCTGCGGATCGCCATGCCGCGCGCCAGCGCGACCTAGGTCAGCATCAGCGTAGTCAGCACGGCGGCGATACCCGCGCTAGTTCCCGCTGCCATCAGCCAAGACGCCGTGCCGGCCACGATCATCAAGCCCCCGCGATGCGTGTAAGTCACTGCGTGCCGCCTGCTCTGCAGCACGAACCACGCTCCGGCAAGCGTCGACAGAAAGGCGCAAAGGGTGATCATTGACGTGCTTTGGATGCGAGCGACCGGGCAACGTGATGCAACGTGGGACGGGGACTCATGGCATCGATGCGTAAGTTAATGCGATGCATTCTCATTTGAGAGGCTGCCGATGTCAATCGACATGGCCTCTGCAGTTGTTGCGCGTGGCCGAGTCAGCGGATGACGGCAGCGGCCGTCATCCCGCACAATGGCCATCTATCTATGTGCACGAGCATCGGTTGTTCAAACAACCGGATCGCTCCGGAATGGTTCGAAGAGACTTTCCGAAGCACGTGCAGATTTATCGAAGGAATCCGCGACACATGCTGCTGATGATCGACAACTACGACAGCTTCACTTTCAACCTTGTGCAGTACCTTGGCGAACTCGGGCAGCAGGTGAAGGTGGTGCGCAATGATGCGCTGGATGTCGCCGGTATCCGCGCGCTGAAGCCCTCACACATCATGATTTCGCCGGGGCCTGGTACGCCGGATGACGCAGGTGTGTCGCTGGATGTGCTGCGTGAGCTGTCGGCAGAGATTCCGGTGTTTGGCGTGTGCCTCGGTCATCAGGCGATCGGCCAGGCGTTCGGCGGCAAGGTGATCCGTGCCAAGCAGATCATGCACGGCAAGACTTCGCCGGTGCGCCATCGCGGACATGGGGTGTTTGCCGGATTGCCTGATCCATTCGAAGCGACGCGTTATCACTCGTTGGTGGTCGAGCAGCACTCGCTGCCGGATTGCCTCGAAGTGACTGCGTGGACCGAGAACCCAGACGGCTCGATCGACGAAATCATGGGCCTGCGTCACAAGACGCTGGCGGTGGAAGGTGTGCAGTTTCATCCCGAGTCGATCCTGACCCAGCACGGCCACGACCTATTGAGGAATTTCCTCGGTCAGCCGTTGAGGCTGGCCGCGTGAGTTCGCATCAGCGTGAAATCACGATCACCCCGAAGGAAGCCTTGCAGCGCACGATTGAGCACCGCGAGATTTTCCACGACGAGATGATTTCGCTGATGCGCCAGATCATGAGCGGACAGGTGAGCCCACTGATGACGGCCGCGATCATGACCGGCCTGCGCGTCAAGAAAGAAACCATCGGCGAGATCACCGGCGCGGCGCGCGTCATGCGCGAACTGTCGGCGAAGGTGCCGATCGAAGGCGATGATAGCCATCTGCTGGATATCGTCGGCACTGGCGGCGACGGGGCGTCGAGTTTCAATATTTCCACCACGTCGATGTTTGTGGCCGCGGCGGCTGGTGCGCGCGTGGCCAAACACGGCGGGCGCAGCGTATCGTCGAAATCCGGCAGTGCCGATGTGCTGGAAGCGCTGGGTGCATCGATCGACCTCATGCCAGCGCAGGTCGCGCAGTGCATGGCCGAGACAAACATCGGCTTCATGTTCGCCCCGAACCATCATCCGGCCATGAAGGTGGTGGCGCCGGCGCGGCACGAGATGGGCGTGCGCACGCTGTTCAATATTCTCGGCCCGCTGACCAATCCGGCCGATGCGCCGAATATCCTGATGGGTGTGTTCCATCCCGACCTCGTCGGCATCCAGATACGTGTGCTGCAGGCGCTCGGTGCACGGCAGGCGCTGGTGGTCTGGGGACGTGACGGCATGGATGAGATTTCGCTCGGTGCTACCACCCTGGTCGGCGAGCTACGCGATGGCGTGGTGCGCGAATACGAAATCGAACCAGAGGATTTCGGTTTCGCCATGGCCTCCAGCCGCAACTTGCGTGTGGAGGGCGTGGACGAGTCGAAGGCGATGCTGCTCGAAGCGCTGCAGGGTCGCCGTGGCGTGCCGCACGACATTGTCTGTCTCAACAGTGGCGCAGCGCTTTATGCGGCCGGTGTGGTCGATTCGATCGACGATGGCATCGATCTGGCGCGTTCGACGATTGCCAGCGGTGCAGCGCATGAAAAAATGCGCGCGTTCGTGGCGGCGACGCGAAAGCTGGCCGTGTCCGCATAAATCAGATCAACCGGCTTCAACCGCATTTTGCGCGTGCTTGCGTGACGCGAAGCGGCGATACTGGCACCCGTGCGCAGCACGTCGCGCGCTCCCACCCGCTGTATCAACAAGAGAAATGCCATGACCGACATTCTCAATCGTATTCTTGCGCGCAAAGCCGAAGAGGTTGCCGAGCGCAAAGCGAAAACACCGATGGCCGAGCTGATCGCGCGCATCAAGGATTTGCATGACACCCGCGGCTTCGCCGCGGCGATCGAATCGAAGATCGCCGCCGGCCTGCCGGCTGTCATCGCCGAGGTAAAAAAGGCCAGCCCAAGCAAAGGTGTGATCCGGGCAGATTTTGATCCGGCCGCGATCGCGCGCAGCTACGAGGAAGCTGGCGCTGCCTGTCTTTCCGTGCTGACCGATAGCGATTTTTTCCAGGGCAGTGAGGCGTTTTTGCAGCAGGCGTTGGGCGCGTGCTCATTGCCGGTGTTGCGCAAGGATTTCATCATCGACCCGTACCAGGTGTACGAGGCGCGCGCGATTGGCGCGGATTGCGTGCTGTTGATCGTTTCGGCGCTGGATGACGATGTGCTGCTGCAGCTGTCGCTGCTCGCTGCGGAACTCGATCTTGACGTGCTGTGCGAAGTGCACGACGAAGAGGAGCTGGAACGGGCGATGGCCGTGCCGGTGCCCCTGATCGGCGTCAACAATCGCAACCTGCGCAGCTTCGAGACCTCGCTGGAGACCTCGCTGGCGCTGCAGGATCTGATCGAATACGACCGCGTGCTGGTGGCCGAGTCGGGCATCCACACGCCCGAGGATGTGGCGCGTCTGCGCGAAGGCGGTATCCAGGCATTTCTGGTCGGTGAGGCTTTCATGCGTGCCGAAGATCCCGGCAGTGAACTGCGACGATTGTTCGGTACGCCGTGACTGCGCCGTTGCCGCAAGCGGAAAAGCCCGATACGGCCTGGATCGGTTCTGAGGCGATTGGCACTGACGTACCCGAGTCAGCCATGATCGAGTCGCCCGTGATGGACGCTGCCGCGATCGACGCCAAGATCTCGTGCGTGGTGTTGTTCGACTTCGACGGCGTGTTGATTCATGGCGATGCGTTCGGCCTTTTCATGCGCGATCGCTACAAGCGTTCGCTCATGCGCAAGTTGCTGGTACTGCCGACATTGCCTTGGCTGCTTTTCGGACTGATGGTGTCGTGGCGGTGGCCAGTGCGCACGCTGGTACATATCAGCCTGCTTGGCATCAGCGAGCAGCGATACGCAGCCGCCGCGAAGAGTTTTGCCGCACAGTTGGTGCGCCGACCGCGTCTGTTCAGTCGCGATGGCTTGCTGGCGCTGCGCCGTCATCAGGCTGCTGGCGACCGGGTGATTGTGGTCACCGGATGCGAGCACACGCTGGTGACCGGTATTTTGGAAGAGCTTGGTCTGACCCAGCTCGAAGTGCTTGCCTCGCAGCTGCGGCCGAGTTGGCTGGGTATGCGCGTGAAGCTGCACAATGTCGGCAAGCGCAAGCCGCAGATTTTGGCCTCGCATGGTCTCCAGGCCTGGCGGCGGGCTTACACCGATTCGTCGCAGGACATCCCCATGCTCAAGCCCGCTGCTGAGGCGGTGCTGGTCAACGGCACACCGAAGCTGTGCATGAAGATCGAGAAAGCGTTGGGCCGCAGCGTCACCCGCGTCGAGTGGTTTTGACGGCTGTGTCCGCGCCGACCGATCCCAGCAGGCACGGCACAACGGTGTCATTACAGATTGTGCCGTTCGAGCCGGCGCTGCGTGCGCATTTCTATCGACTCAACGCGCAATGGCTGGAGCGGCATTTTCGGATCGAGGATATTGATCGCCTGGTGCTGAGCGACCCGGAGACGCACGTGCTGCAGCCCGGCGGTGCGATCTTCTTTGCGCGACTGGGCGGGCACATCATCGGCACCTGCGCGTTGCTGCACGAGTCGCCCGGCGTGTACGAGTTGACGAAGATGGGCGTGGACGAGACTTTCCGCGGGCAGGGTGCAGGCCGTCGTCTGCTCGATGCCGCGATTGCCGAATTTCACCGGCGCGACGGTCAGCTGCTGTTTCTTGAATCCAGCAGCACGCTGACCATCGCCTTGCGCATGTACGAGCAGGCCGGCTTTGTGATGCAGCCGGCCATTCGCGTCGGCTCGCATTACCAGCGCGCCGACGTCTACATGATTTACGCTCCGATGAAGCACGGGGCGCCGGTGGTCGATCCGGTCGCTTAGCGCGTGCCGCGCACCACGATGGTTTTGCCCGATACGTCGATCATGCGCTGCTCTTCCAACTGCTTCAGCACACGACCGACCATCTCGCGCGAGCAGCCGACGATGCGGCTGACTTCCTGACGCGAGATGCGGATCTGCGTGCCGTCCGGATGCGTCATCGAATCGGGTTCCTGACACAGGTCCAGCAGTGTCCGGGAGATCCGGTTGGTGACATCCATGAAAGCCATCCGGCTGACTTGGCGCGAGGTGCGCAGCAGTCGGGTGGTCAGCTGCGCGCCGATGGCGAAAAGAATCTTCGGGCATTCCTCGCGCAGCGGGCCTTCCATCAGCTGGAACAGGCGTTCGTAGCTGATCTCGGCCATCTCGCAGGGAGTGCGCGTACGCACCATCGACTCACGCTGGGCCTGTTCAACAAACAGGCCCATCTCGCCGATGAACTGACCGCGGCTGATGTAGGCGAGGATCAGTTCGCGCCCCTGTTCGTCCTCGGTGCATACGGCCAGCGAGCCGTCGATGACGTAGTAAAGCGTGTTGGCCGGGTCGCCCGGGCGGATGATGGCGGTCTTGCCGGGATAGCGGCGGCGATGGCAAAGCGCAAGAAATCGCTCCATTGAGGCGGGATCAGGCGCGAAATTGAGCGGCGCCTGAGAACGTTCAAAAGCTTGTTGGAGCTGGTATTTGAGTTGCGCCACTATCATCCCCGCAGAAGGTTTCGTGCTGGCGGTGGTCAAGGCTGACCGCCAAATCAGTGTTCGTTGCCGTCCCCTGTTCACCTGCATTATGGCAAACCTCGGTGCCTTGCCGCAGGTTCAGTTTTTTGGCGTTTTACCTCATACTCCGCGGTCTTTCGGCAAGGGCAACTTTCAGGTTGTCGCACGCCGGTCACAAGGATCGCGGAAGGTTGCTGCCTGCGCGCCACACCATTCAGCGGGGACCCTTGTCGCTAACCCGCCTCTACTGCTGGCCTCATACCGCCATGGAGAGTCGTCTTGGTTAAACCACTACCCCGTCTTCGCCTGCAAGGTTTCAACAACCTGACCAAGGCGTTGAGCTTCAATATCTACGACATCTGCTACGCGGTGTCCGAAGAGCAGCGCCGCAACTACATCGAGTACATCGATGACCAGTACGACGCCGATCGCTTGACCCAGATCCTGACCGACGTGGCCGAGATCATCGGCGCCAACATCCTCAATATCGCACGCCAGGATTACGACCCGCAGGGCGCCTCGGTGACGATGCTGATCTCCGAGGAGCCGGTACTGGAGAAGCTGGGTCGCGACACCATCTCCGGTGCCGTGGTCGCGCACATGGACAAGAGCCACATCACTGTCCATACCTATCCGGAAACGCATCCGCACAACGGCATCGCCACCTTCCGAGCTGATATCGACGTGGCCACCTGTGGCGTGATCTCGCCGCTGAAGGCGCTGAACTACCTGATCGACAGCTTCGAGTCGGACATCGTGGTCTGCGACTATCGCGTGCGCGGCTTCACCCGCGACGTGAAGGGCAAGAAGCACTTCATCGACCACAAGATCAATTCGGTGCAGGACTACCTGGCCAAGCACATCCGCCAGAAGTACGAAATGTTCGACGTCAACGTGTATCAGGAAAACATGTTCCACACGAAGATGCACATCAAGGACTTCGATCTCGATACGTACCTGTTCGACTCGCATGCCGACGATCTGTCGTTCAAGGAGCGCCAGCGCATCGAGTCGCTGCTGCGACGTGAGATCGAGGAACTCTTCCACGGCCGCAACCTGATGTAACGAAAAACCCGCCGAGAGGCGGGTTTTTTTATGGGGCTTGCCGGATCGAGTGGCCGTCAGATGCGGTAAGCGACCGCCTTCATCACCATCGAGCTGAGCGACATCAGTTTCGGCAGGGGAAACGGCAGATCGACGCCGCCGCGCTGTTTTGCCTCCTGCGCGTGACGCGCTTCATCGGCCTGCATCTGGGCCAACACCGCGCGCGAGCGCTCGTCCGGCGCGGGAAGTTTTTCCAGGTGATCCTGCAGATGCGCCTCCACCTGACGCTCGGTTTCCACCACAAAGCCCAGGCTCAGCGGATCGCCGGCCAGCGCCGCGACCGCGCCGATCGTGTAGCTGCCCGCATACCACAGCGGATTGAACAGGCTCGGACGGCTGTCCAGCTCCTTCAGGCGGGCAGCACACCAGGCCAGATGATCGGTTTCCTCGTCGGCGGCATGCAGCAGGTGTTCGCGCGTATCCGCGTTGCGAGCCAGCACTGCCTGGCCCAGATACAACGCCTGCGCACAGACTTCACCGGTATGGTTGATCCGCATCAGGCCGGCTGCGTGGCGGCGCTCGGCTTCGTCCAGCTCCGCTTCGGTAACGCCGTTGGCAGGGGATGGGCGCTGCGCCTCGGGAGAGCCGGCAATAGCCTCCAGTGCGCGCTCGCATCGGGCCAGCAATTGATCCAAGGGCGTCAACGTGCGTACATTCATAGGGGCTCCTGATCCATTGGGGTGGGAGTTTGGGGGCGCAAAACGCCGATTTGACCGCGCCGGGCCTGGGTGCTGCCCGGATCGCCTGTCAGACGCTTGGGCGCCGTGCCCGTGGGGGACTTTTCAAGCGGTATGCCCATCATGCTATCATTGCCAGCTCACAGCCCGCCGGACGGCAGGCTTGCACCGTAGATGACAGCTCCGCTATCATCTCGCGCCTCTGATTGACCGATGATGTGTACCGCCTTACGGCGGCAGAACAGGTATTCTGAAATGAAAACGTTTAGCGCCAATGCAGACAACGTCAAGCGCGACTGGTTCGTGGTCGATGCCACGGACAAGACGCTCGGTCGCCTGTCGACCGAAATTGCACGTCGCCTGCGCGGCAAGCACAAGCCCGAGTACACCCCGCATTGCGACACCGGCGATTATATCGTCGTGATCAATGCGCAGAAGGTGCACGTCACCGGCCGCAAGCTGGACGACAAGAAATATCACCGTTTCACCGGTTATATCGGCAACCTGAAGACCACCAGCCTCAAGGATCTGCTCGCTACCTATCCGGAGCGAGTGATCGAGACCGCCGTCAAGGGCATGCTGCCGAAGAATTCACTGGGCCGCGAGATGTATCGCAAGCTCAAGGTCTACGGCGGTGCCGAGCATCCGCATACCGCACAGCAGCCGCAGGCGCTGGAACTCTAAGGAACCATCATGACGATCCAGCAGAATTACGGCACCGGCCGCCGCAAGACCTCCGCCGCCCGCGTGTTTCTCCGCAAGGGCAATGGCCAGATTGTGGTCAACGGCAAGTCCCTCGAACAGTTCTTTGGTCGCGAGACCTCGTGCATGATCGTGCGCCAGCCGCTCGAGCTGACCGACAACACCAGCAAGTTCGACATCCTGGTGACGGTTGCCGGTGGCGGCATCACCGGCCAGGCCGGCGCGATCCGCCTCGGTATCGCTCGCGCACTGATCGAGTACGACGAAACCCTGAAGTCGCCGCTGCGCAAGGCTGGCTTTGTGACCCGTGACGCCCGCGAAGTTGAGCGTAAAAAGGTCGGTCTGCACAAGGCACGTCGCGCCACCCAGTTCTCCAAGCGCTAATTTCCTCGGAAACAGCGTTTGTCGGTTCGATGCACCAGAGTCAGAGCGCATCGATCCAGCGGTTTTTGGGAGATCGTCTAACGGTAGGACGACAGCCTCTGACGCTGTCTATCTAGGTTCGAATCCTAGTCTCCCAGCCAACATCAAAGGCCCCGCTCATGCGGGGCTTTTGTTTTTGTTCTGGCGTAAGGGTTTCAAGGCATATGGAGCTCGTCCCGAGGCCGGCGGTAGTCCGGTCGAAAGACGAATTGTTCCCACAATGCTCCCACAAAATTCCCACATGGCTCGGAAACGCGGGCGGTTCTACTACCGTCGGCGTATTCCGAATACCAGTTCCGAAGTGACGGTGTCGCTGCGAACAAGCAGCTTCCGAGAAGCTCAACATCTCTGTATCCTCCTCAATCGTATTTTCTTGCGGTTGACGTTGATGCCCGCTCTGCCTGAGTTGAAATCCGTGCTACGCCATGAGCTAGCTCTGGCCGTCGAACGTGATCGACAGCGCCACTTCGCGACCCCTTACGGTTCACCGGTCTACTCCTATGACGTTGATGACGGCGACTTGATGGCGGCGGACCTTCGCCAAGTTGATGCTGACCTTGTTGACGCTCGCAACTCTTTGGCTCTTCGCGACACGATGGGTATTGATGATTGGGTCGATGAGGTGATGTCCAAGCATGGGTTAGCGCCGGAGTTGCGAGCGGAACTCTCGCTTGGACTAGCCATGGTTCGGGTTCAACGCTTGGAACAGTCGAAAGTGCATTTGATCTCGGGCGCTACACCCAAGGTAGCTATAGGGGCGGAGGCCGTCGCGACCGTAGAACACGCGCCAGCCCCTGCAGCGGCTCTCGGTGGCCCCAAGCTGTCCGATGTACTTCCCGTCTTCATAGCTCAGATGTCGAATGAGAGCGGCTGGCGTGGACAGACTCTGATGCAGAACAAGGGAACCTATCGCATCTTCATGGAGGTCTGTGGCGATCTGCCGGTGAGTTCGTACAAACGGCCAGAGCTCGCCAGGACGTTGGATCTCTTCCGCAGTCTTCCCGCGGACTACGCGAAGGCGAAGCGATGGGAGGGTCTTTCGCTGGCCGAGGTCGCCGCCAAGGCAAAGTCCGAGGAATCTCGGCTCGCTGTGAAAACCTTGAAGCGCCACTTTGCAGCGCTCGGTAGTCTGTTCAAGCACCTGATCGAACGCGGTGAGTATGAAGGCGCGAACCCTGCGCATGGCTTCAGCTTCCCCGAGAAGATGCGCGCCAAGATGAAGCGCCAGATGTGGGAGGGTGAGAGGCTGCGCAAGCTCTTTGCCTCTCCCATATGGACCGGCTGCAAAACCCCACGGCAACGGAGTAGCCCGGGCACTTTGATCATCAAGGACGAGAAGTACTGGCTACCATTGTTGGGGCTCTATCACGGCAATCGCCTGGAGGAGTTCGCGCAGCTCATAGGTTCTGACGTTCGGCGCGACGACGACATATGGTATCTCGACATCAATGATGACGAGAGTAAGCAGATCAAGAACGAGCAGTCGAAGCGACGTGTGCCGATCCACCCCACATTGCTTGCGCTTGGATTCTTGGATTACGTCCAGTCGGTTGCGCCGACTCCCGGTGACCAGCTGTTCCCCAAATTGACTCCTGGGGGAGCCGATAGGAAACGCGGTCATTCATTTTCCAAATGGTGGACGAGATATCGGCGCGAGATTGGGGTCTATGAGTCGGGACTGGACTATCACTCTTTCCGGCACGGTGTGACCACTAAGCTTTTTGCGGCTGAGGTCACGGATGTGTTCGTCGACGAGCTCACTGGACACGAGGGCAAGGGAACGAGCCGAGCCGTCTATACGAAGGAGATGCCGCTACGAAAGTTGTTCGATGCGATCTGCAAGGTGGAGTGGCCTGAGGTCGCGGTGACCACGGGTGGAGGGGAAGTGCGCCCTCTCACTAAGCCCTTGACATAGCATTTACGCGGTTTCCCGCCTAGGCGGTCTCTACGGTTCAAGCAGCACTGCAATGCTCCACGGATCGATCGCTATAGCGGTCGGCTGCTATCCGTAAGCCTAAATGTAACCTGAATATGGTTCGCTTAGAGCGAACTAAAATCGCCATTATTGGTTCGCTCGTGGTACGGTGGGCCTGTCGTGGAAGGGGATGGTCTTGCGCGGTTGGAGCCGGATGGTCGGCTCGAGGGGTGAAAAGCCCCAAATGTTCCTGCGGCGACGTTCTCCCCCCCTATCTGGACGGAGACGGAGACGGAGGATTCAGGTGGCTCCGGCAAGGGCTCGGAGCCAATGGATTGGTGGAGGGATAGCTGACGTTTCCCCGCTTCTGGAGTTGCAAGGGGTGCCATCCGGCACTACACCAGGAGCAAGGCTATGCAAAAGCACAGTCGGAAACGCGACAAACGTCAGTGGTTGCTGTTGCACCTAAAGCGCGTAATGCGTCAACGGTGGTTTTTCAAGCTGGTTATCACGGTGGTTTGGAAGATCTACGATCATTTCACGCCCTGATGGCACCGGTCCAAGGCTTGGACATATGACACACAGCGACACCCTCCCTTAGTTCAGCAAGCTGAGGCCATGCACGAGCTTAGTGAGTAGCCATGTTAGATCGCGCGTTGAAAACGGTCAGAGAGGTACATCAAATCCGTCAGGCTGACCTTGCGGAAAAATTGGGTATCTCGAAGTCTCACCTTTCCGAACTGGAAAGTGGAAAGAAGGGAGTGTCTGTAGAACTCTTGAAGAAGTACGCCAACATTTTCGATGTCCCGCCGTCGACGTTCCTCAGCTTCATGGAAGCACTCGAGGGAGAGTCAGACCGCAGGCGAGAGAAGGCAAAGAAGCTACTGCGCGTCCTGGAATGGACCTTGGATAAGACCGATGGCGAGCAAGCAAACAAATAGCGCGCAGCGATATGGCGTCGGCACTTCCCCTCTGTACGGCATACAGTCGAAACGTAGGCTCGCTGAAGTGCTTTTCTGGGCTGGACCGACGAGCGCCCTCGCCAGCTTTGCTCGTGATCCGGACAACTATGCTCGTTACATTGATCGGCGACGCTCCGAAAAGCCAAGGCTAATTGAGGCCCCCCAAGCTCGTCTGAAGGGCTTCCAAAAGCGCGTTGAAGATTTGCTTAAGCGTACTGTGATGCCCGACTACCTGCACTCGGGAATTCCCGGCCGATCATATCTGACATGCTCTGCGGCGCATCGCGACGCGGCAGGTTGCACGGTGACGATGGATATTTCGGACTTTTACCTGTCCATCAGTCAAGACCGGGTCACGCGGATGTTCATCGTACTTTTTGCCTGCACTCGCGACGTGGCGGAGGTCCTTGCGCAGCTCCTCTGTTGTGATGGACATCTGGCGACAGGAAGTCCTGCAAGCCCGTTGCTTTCCTTCTTGGCCAATAAAGAGACGTTCGATCAGATTGCGGCACATGCGGGTCGCAGGAGCGGCGCCTTCACGCTGTATATAGATGACGTTGCACTCACAGGCAAAGGGATCGGCACTGCCGAGGTCAAATGGATAACTCGATTGCTTAAGCGCTCTGACTTCACGGTAAAGCGATCGAAGACAAAGATATTTCGTGCCTCTCGCGCTCGTCTTATCACGGGACGCGTCCTTTACGGGGGCCAGAGCCGCGCACCGAGTCGGCAGCATCAGAAGATGAAGGCGGCAATAGAGGCGTCGAACGCGCTTCCGAAGGACAAGGCGCTCAAGGCGTCGGCCATAGGAAGGGTGCGCCATGTTGCGCTACTGGATGATGTTAGGCGCGATGGCATGCGGGCAACTGCGAAGCGACTCGCACCCCCGAAATAAGTCGGACGATCAACGGTCCGGCAGAATTGGCTGCAGCTAGATGTAGCCGTAGTCAGCAGCGCCGCAGCGTTCGGCGGCATACAGTGTCATGAGGCCTATGGCGCCGGCTTGATACCTTTGGCAGCCAAGCTCGTGGCGATATTTGCTGCCAGCGTAGCCGCTTCCCCGGCAGGTGAAACGGTCAACTCATGTCTCTCATAAATCCTGCCGGGTGCAGTGCCTATGATTTCAAGAGTATTTTCGCAGAGCAGCTTCAAAGGCGCGTTGCTATCTGATGCCGTGCCAAGGTCCTTCATCTGATTGTGAAAGCCTTCGAATGACGAGGCAATCGCCGCTTTGTAGCCATAGTCTTCTTCAAGCCGGCGAGCGAGTGCTGACTCTCTACTTGCATGAAGGGTGAGCCAGAGAAGCGCACCGGCGACTGGAAGACGCGACAACCACAGGCGAACAAGCTGATCGTATGTCAGCGCATCGCCGGTCCATATTACGTGCACTAATCCAGTGACACCGAGCAGGACCAGCAGAACTAGTGAGCCTATAAAAACTCGCTGCCACCTGATGCGAGGCGTGTGAAATGAATTCGCTCTCTCGGCGAACGCGCTTGCGAGTCCCGCACTAGTAGCGCCTGGCAGGAGCCCTACAATCGTAGCGAGCTTCGCTTTCGCTTCTGTTTCGAGCTCTTTAAGGTTTTTCTCATAAGCAGCAATTGCCTCCTCAACAGCCACAGACTTGTCTGCGAGTTTCTTGGTTTGCGCAGCGGAAGCTTTCGATTCTCCAAGAGTCACGGCGGCCGCAGCCGCTCCTGCCTCTGCGTTTACCTTGGTGGCCTGTACGTCGGTGAGGATAGTGCTAGTAGCATCAGCAGCGGCCTGTGCGCGGGACTGTGAGCCATCGGCGGCTGTTGCCTTCTGGGCGGCATTCGTAACAAGCTTATCGAGCTCGGCCCGTACTTTGTCCGCGTGCGTTTGAGCGGCCGTGATGTGCTCTGACTTAGCTGCAACCACCAACTGTTCCGCCTCAACTTTCGCGGCTGCTGCCGTAGAGGTAGCTGCAGCTGAGTTAGTTTCAGCGAGTTTTGATTTAGCCTCCTCAAGTGCAGATGCACTCAGGCGCTCATTCTCCGCCGCTGCAGCCATCGATACCTTGGCAGCTTCCAGCGCCGCAGCACTCAACCGCTGACTTTCAATCACCGCTGCGCCCGACGTCTTGGCTTCATCGACAAGTTTTGCGAGTATTCCTAGCTGTTCGCGAGCTATACGCAGCGCATTGTCCAGGTCTTCGTTGGGTGCTAAGTCAGATTCCGTGGCGAGCGCGCCAGGCTTATTATCTTCAATATTCATATCGCTTACTTTCCCTAGTGTTATCGACGGTTGTCGAATCGAGAGCTGCATCGAATAGGTGGCACCGGATTCCCATGCAAGCTCCCTGCCATGGTGCGACGCGCAATAGGTACTACCGCACGGTGCCAACCAAAAAAATGCAGCGGAAATTTCCGTTGGGGTATCCAATGTGTTGCGCGAGTCATCCCCCCCGTGGGTCGCCTCTCGTGCATAGAAGCAGCCCCATACCCCATACATTTGCTATCTACGACCTTGACGCCCCTTGTCGGCGCCTCTGTGGGGGCCAGCGTCGACGGATAGGCTAACGGTGGGTACAATATTGACTAACGAACATTAGTCCATCTTGTACCCATCAGGCACCCCATGAAAATCGTCAGCTACCTGCGGGTATCCACACGGCAACAAGGCATCAGCGGTCTAGGACTTGAGGCTCAGCGCACAGCCATTGAGACCTACGCAGCCCAGCGGAGCGGCAAGGTCATCGAAACCTTCACCGAGGTCGAGAGCGGCAAGCTCAACAGTCGGCCTGAGTTGTTGAAAGCACTGCATCTCGCGAAGGTGACCGGGGCCACGCTGGTGATCGCCAAGCTAGATCGACTCTCCCGCAATGCCGCCTTCCTGCTGACGCTGCGCGACAGCGGCGTGCGTTTTATTGCGGCAGACCTGCCGGATGCTAATGACCTCACGGTGGGCATCATGGCCCTCGTGGCTCAACAGGAACGTGAGGCGATCTCTCGCCGCACCACGGAGGCCCTAGCCGCCGCCAAAGCCCGTGGGGTGCGTCTGGGGAATCCTAATGGAGCCGCGGCGCTCAAGCGTGCGGATAAGGGCAATGCGGCGGGAGTGGCAGCAATTCGCGGCGCTGCGGATAGTCACGCCAAGAACCTTCAACCGGTCATCAACTCTTTGGCTTCAGAAGGCACGACGAGTCTTGGTGCAGTGGCTGAAGCGCTCAACGAGCGCGGCATGCTGACCCCGCGAGGCGGACGCTGGCATAAATCTTCTGTGAGGAACTTGTTGGATCGTCTCGGCGGCTTAACGGTATAGAGGTGACGGGTAGGCGACATACACCAAGCGGGTGGATTCAATCTGAGTCAGCACACCTTCGCCGTGCGTCAGCTCACCACGAATCACTCGCTCCTAGATCGCCAAGACCTCCTGTTCGGCGCATCTTATAGAATGCGCCATTGGTGAGATGTGGGCCTGCAACTGCAGCTTGACGCCCTCAACCTAAGCTTATACCTAGTACTTAAGCACGTTTAATCAGAACAAAATCCACATGCGATTCAGGGTAGTGAATAGTGCCGGCCACTTCTGTATTAACGACAACTCCTATTTTTAGATAACCCCAGTCGTCTCCAGAATAGCCTTCCGTATATTTATTCTGCTCAATTAAACCTACGACCTTTCCAGTCATGCCGCCTCCAAGGTCAACAAAGTCGTCAAGCATCACAATTTGTCCGTCTTCATAGAACATATCTCAACCCCCATTCACGAAAGGATTAATGGGAATAGACGCATCAGGTGGCACAGCGCCACGTCAACCTTTATCACTGGATATTCGTCACTCTCCAGGCTTTTTCCCGAATTCGTCCTCCATATTTTTATCGGCTCCATGCGCTAATAACAGTTCGACTATCTCTAGGCGCCCTTTCATGTAAGCGTAATGCAGCGCAGTACAAGACATATCCCCCGTTTGATTCACATCTTGGCCAGCCCTTATAAGAAGCTCGATGGTTTTGACATCGCCACGTTGAGCAGCTATATGGATTAGATGGTCGTCATTGGAATCAACGTAGGATATCGGATCAATTGGTGCTGTCGGGTCGTCACCTCCATAATTTAAGAGATAATTATATCGATGCTGAATCTCGGTGATTTCATCTTTTGTTAAATTTATGGGCATGAGCATTTAGCCTTTTTCAATTTATCTTCTAGATTACGTATTGCATTCATTGACTGTTGGTTTGCTTGGTCATGCCGTCCGGGCCACCATTTAGCATCCCACGCCTGTCTACCCGCCAAAAGAGCTTGTTCCCTAGCCAACGCCCATCGAAGCATTGCACATTCGTCTAAATCCGGTGGAGGCGGTTCATTATATTGATCTTTGTATGTCTGCCATTCTTGATTGGCCGCCGGATCATCAACCCGCTGATTTGCCATGGCGGTGCCAATAGCTATCGCCGCAGGCCCAACACAGATCGGCCCGGCGGCTAAACACAGCGCAACCGGATCATCCTGAGGATACTGTTGCGTCTGCTGAGGTAACCCAGTTACCGGAGAAATTACCGGTCTGTTATCGGGGACGGGGACAGGAATAACAAACTGCAGCCCGAGCGGATCGATACCATCCAACGGGTTACTACCCACATAGGCGAACGTGCTGATGCCTCCATTGAATCCGGCCGGATCGGTCTGCGCATAGCGTCCCAGGTAAGACTCGAAAGTCCGATAACCGTTGTCCGCCGTTCCCGTCTCGGCGTCATACCACTGCCCTGGATAGCGCAAGTTGAGCGTGTATCCCGCGGATGACGGCTGCTGCTCACCGAAGGGATTCCCCGCATAGGCCCACGACCAGATAGCGGTTCCTGCGCTGTTGGTGACCGCTCGTGGTGTCCCGAGTTGATCAGCCGTGACGTAATTGACTGTGCTGGATGTGACGCTACCACTGCCCGTGGTGTCCACCGTGGCAACCGGCAGATCATCCAGCCACACATAGTCACGGCTGCTCGCACCATAGTTGGCAAGCATATGCCCCGCTTGGTCGTAATCGAAGCGCAGGCTGGTAGCCGACGTGTACACCCGCTGGCCGAGGGCGTTGTAGAGGTAGGTGCCGACCGTCGCACCGTTAGCCTGGGCGAGCGCGATGCGTTGACGTGAGTCGTAAGCAAAACCGTAGGTCTGGCCGCCTATCACGCTGCCGGTGGTGTTGCCGTTGGCGTCGTTGGCGCGGGGGGCGCTGCCAATGCTGGCGAGTTGATGTGTACCGCTGGTGTAGCTGTAGGTACCCGTTGCCAGACCGGAGGCGGTCTTGCTCAGTCGGTCACCGGTGGAATTGTAGGTATAGCTCTCCAGTACGCCACTGCTGTTGGTGACGCTGGTCAGGTGATACAGCGGGTCGTACTGATAGCTCTCGGTGGCGGGATTGGCACCGGGGGCGTTGCCCAGGGCGGTGATGTCGCCCATCGCATCCCGGCCAAAATGCAGCGTCAGAGCGGGACTTGTGAGGTCCGTGAGCCTGTAGTTGGCATCGTAGGCGCGCGTAACGGTTTGGCCATTGCCCAGCGTGTAGCCGCTGATCGGCCCGAACGGCAGCCAGGTGACACTGCTGACCACGGTGGGCGATGCGGACGTGCTGCCGCTGGGTGTGACCTGGACACCGCTGATGCGACCATTGCTGTTGAAGGCGTAGCTGATCACCGTGCCATCGGGTGTGGTCTCACCGCTCAGCCGATCCGCGGCGGTGTAGCTGTAGGAGGTGCTGTCGGTTGTCCCCGAGACCACCTGCGTCTTCTGGATGACATTGCCGCGCGCGTCGTAGCAGTAGGTGGTACTGACCGCGTTCTCCACCATCCGCGTCAACCGACCGATAGGTGCGGAGGCCGTACAACCCGTGACGCTATTGGCTTCGTCGTAGGTGTAGGTGACATTGGCTGTGGTGTCCATGTAGCTGGTGCCAGTTTTACGGTCGAGGGCATCGTAGGTGGATGTCGCCACCACGCCCTTGGCATCCGTATGGGTGAGCACATTGCCCGCGGCGTCGAAGGTCGATGAACTGGCGCCGCTGTCCGGACTTTGCAGTGCGGTGAGATTGCTGAGTCCGTCATGGGTGTAACTGGTGACCAGATTCGTGGGGTCGGTGACACTGGTGATGCGATCCAACGCATCCTGGTTCGTGGTCGTGGTGGTGTTCGCCGTCGCCGTATCGGTACCGTTGTAGTTGTCGAGGGTGGAGACCAGACGATTGAGCGCGTCGTAGCTTTGCTGGCGCTGGATGCTGAGGCCATCGGCGCTGTGCGTCAGGTTGCCATTGGCGTCGTAGCTATCGCTGTAGCCCGCGTTGAAGACGGTCTGGTTCAGACCATCGATCACGGCGGTGAGCTGCCCCAGCGCGTTGTAGCTGCGCGACAGGCTATGCACGACGGTGCCGGAGGCCGTACTGATCTGCTCCGCGGTTTTGTTGCCGGCCACATCCAGCGTGTAATGGATATCGTTGCCCTGCGCGTCGGTGATGTCGGTGAGCCGGTGCGCGGCGTCATAACCAAACGTTGTCACGACCCCATCGGGATCGGTGAGGGTCTTGACGTTGCCATACGGCATATACGCGAACGTGGTGGCCGAGCCGCCCACGCTGCGCGAGGCCAGCCAGCCGCGCGGTGTGTACGTCATGTCCGTATTGAACCCGTTGGGGTCGGTGATGCGCGTCACGCGTCCTGCGCCGTCATAGGAGGCGTAGGTCGTGACGTGGCCGAGGGCATCGGTGATCTGATACAGATCGCCCGGCTGGTAACAGGCACCGCCCGGCGTACCGCAGTTCGTGGCACTGCTGGTTGTGTAATAGCTGTAGGTGGTGGTCTGGCTCAGATCGGTCCGTGGACCGGTCGAAGTCAGCAGCAGGCCGATCAGCGGGCAGCCGCTACTGACGGCAGTGCAATAGGTAGAGGTCCAGCGGCGCACCCCAGCGGGAACAGTCCCCGTGGCGGCACAGGTATAGGAGGAGGCAGCAGCATTGGTTGGATCAGACTCGCATCGCGCCAGCGTCTGTCCGGACGTGTTGTAAACCCAAGCGGAGCTGGCGACCGTATTGCCGTTCACATCGAGCACGGTACGCGAGAGCGGGACACGCAGTGCGGTATTCCACATCGTGTTGGTCGTGCGCTGCGTCGGCTGCCCTTGTGCCTCGACCACTTGGGTCAGCAACGCGGCGGTATGTGAATAGGCCGTCACGTAACCACGCGCATCCGTAGCCGTCTGGACCAGTCCGTTGCCATCAAACGTAAAGCTGTCCGACTGCGCAACGCAGCCTGTACACGCCTGTGATTTTTGTGATGGCCGGTTGACACCGAGGCTCGGTTGGAACGTTGCCGACAGGCTGGCATTCAGTGGTTCAGTGATGGTGGCACTGGCGACGATCGGTGCGCTGGTGACTTGATCGGTTGCCATTTGATAACTGAAGGCATAGCTCGACACGTTATTGGCTAAAGCATTCGCGATGGCAAGGCCCTGAGCGTTATATGTGGTGGTGTCGTAAACAATCGATGCCTCGTCCACCGTACTGGTCAAGGCATCGGGAAAGTTGGCACCCGAGGTATAGGAGGATTCGTTGTAGTTGTAGGTGACAAACGACGTATCGGGATAAGTGACTTTTTGTAGATTGTTGTTGGCGTCATAAGCAAATGTGATCAGGCCGCCATCGGGCTGAGTTACCTGCGCAAGACGCCCGCTCGTGTCATAGGAAAACTGCAGCGTTCGGCCAAAGCTATCTTGCACACTGGTAATCAGTGCTTTGTTGGTCTCGCGCGACAGCGTTTGTTGAAAGCCATTGCGATCCGTGATCGAAAGGAGGTCGCCTGCACTGTCATACGATTCGGTCTGACCTTGATCATTGAGGTAGGTAAAGCTGGTGAAGTTGCCGCTGCCGTCCTGCGTCGATGACAACGCCCCGTTGATATCGCCATCCACAGTCCATACGCCAGCGACGAAGTTCGCAACGTAAGTAGCGCCATTACCCCGCGTGAGGTACGCGAAGATAGGTCCAGCTGCATTTGCCGACGTCGCGGAAGCGCGCACACTACGCATATAACTGAGTGATCGATTGGCGCCAAGAACACGTTCTATAGGCAAAATGGATTCCGTCGCCTCGGAACTGTTATAGGTCCAAGTCACTTCGAGCGGAAATGGCCCCACCCCGCGAAATTCGGTCTTGATCTCATAAGCGTTACCGGTGGCAGCATTGATCGGGTCGCCGCTAACACAGCTCGGACACCCTGTGGGCTTACCCTGACTTTTCGTACCATCGACCTGTGGCGAAGCCGGCCGCGGCAAGTAGTAGAGGTAGTTGCCAACGGGCTGCCACTCGCCATTGTTCCCGTTATAGGTCTGGGACTGCACGGCGTATTCCGTATCATGAAGGACTCCCGCATCTCTGCAGCGCCAATTGTTGGGATAGGCGGCAATAAGAGACGCGTTGTCACTTAGGCACTCAGCCATCGCGCCAGACTCAGTTCCATAATCTTGAGCAGACGACGTCGAAGGAAAAACGAGAGAGCCGAGTAGAAGCACGCAGCAAAAAACAGCGCACCGCGTAGGGGCTAGTTGTCGGAGGAAGGAGCGAACAAAGTCCATTTAATTTCCCCTGTACCGCAAACCGGATGGCTAGATTTGCGCGCACGTATGCCAATGATGTGAGAGCGATAGTGGTAGACGGTTTTATGGCAGGTCGCGTGCGAGATGACGGCTCGCTCAACCCTCTGCGAGCCGTGATAACTCTACGCTGCCCCGCCCCTTATTCGCCTGACGATAGTGCCATCGCATGACAACGAAGTCTTCAGGTATTTCCTGGACCTTCTCCTTCGCTTTGAGCGAGTCGATCCGTATCGCCGTGGCATGGGCGCCGCGGCACATCAAGACAGCCAGTCAGTGTTATTCCGCGAGGCGAGCACACGAACCGCCCGAGCCTCAGGAAGGCGTGACCGCCTAGTATTCGTAAGTTATTGCGGTTACTGTGCGCGCCTGCAGCCAGTCCAGACAGTGACCCCTATGCACCTTGTAGCCCGTCCCTCTGTGAGGGTAGGAGGGGTGTCGAGTTTTGATATGACCCGTACGACCATGACCGAAGCCCTGTCGCCGAAGGACCGGCGATTCGAACCCTCGCGCAACCCCGTCACCCAGGAGGCGCACCAGTTCATCGCCGAGGTCATGCAGAAGCTGAGCGCTACGGAGAATCGTCGCAAGAAGCGCAAGCCCATCGACCAAGCCATCCACGAGAGCGCGCTATCGGCCCTCATCTGCGACTTGGTTCATCGGTGCTCACTCGAACCCACGGGGTGGCTCACGGTGGAACTGTCGAAAGCCGCGCTGTCCACAGGCAAACGACGCGCGCCCTTCATGACTGAGCAATTCGCCGTCCTCGTGAAGTCGCTGGCGCAGCCCGCCGTCGATGTTCTGGAACTGCGCGTGGGCGACCCACACCCCTACACGGGCGTGCGGTCCACCATCCGGGCCAGTGAGGCCTTTCAGGCTCGTGTGGATGCGCTGGGCTTGGACATCGAACACTTCAGCCGTGACCCAAAGCTTCTTGGTGATCCCCTGGAGCTGCGCTCGGTGAAGACCAAGCGGCTGGTGAATGGCAAGTTCGCTTTCATCGCCGACAAACTCCCTCTTCCTGACAGCGACCGCGTCACTCACATGCGCAGCGAGATGACCGCGATCAATGCCTGGATCGCAGGGGCCTCCCTGTGGTGGCTGGGCGACTTCAAGGCCGACAAGATCGACGTCGGGCAACGCGCCCTCAAACGTATCTTCAACAACGGGTCACTGGACGCGGGCGGGCGACTCTACGGTGGCTTCTGGCAGTACGCCAAGAGTGCGCTACGGATGGACAGCATCATCATTGATGATCAGGCGGTGGCCTCGCTGGACTTCGCCCAATCCGCCCTACGCATGGCGTATGCCCAAGTCGGTGTCGAGCCGCCACGGGGCGACCTCTACGCCATATGGGGCCTGGAGGGCTACCGCAGCGAAACCAAGAAGATCGTCAACGCGCTGCTCAGCGCCGACACGATGCCCCGTCGGTTTCCGAAGGGGACACGCGGGGAGATGCCCAGGAGCTGGAAGTTCGAGCGAGTGCTCAACGCCATCCACCGCTATCACGCGCCTATCGTTTCCTTGTTCGGCTCCGCGAGCGGTCTGCGCTTCATGAGAGATGAGAGCGAGATTCTTATCCGCACCCTGCAGAGGCTCCAGTCACTTGGCATCGTGGCCTTACCCATCCATGACTGTGTACTGGTCGGATGGTCTCACCGGGAGATCGCCAAGCAGGTGATGGAGGAAAGCTTCCATGAAGTGCTTGGTGTCATCGGTGTGGTGGAGGTCGAGGGGAGAGACTGGAGGAGTGAGATGAGGGAGAGGGAGGAAGGTGATACCCAAGGGACTGGGGATAGGGATGAGGAGGGAGATAACCACTCTTCTCCTGCTCTATCTATAGTTCAACCTGTGTTCCCCTTCAGTAGGGGCCATGAAGTCCCCATCGCTGGAGCATCGGACTGATGCCCGGTGCACGTAACCGCCAGCAGCGACTGGCTGATCTGCGTGGTCGCCTCGCGAATCCCCAAGACCCCTACGAGCGCTGCAGGGTCTATCCGTGCGCCAACGGCACCACAGCGGACCGCGGCGAGGGATTGAATCGTCTCTACTGCCGCAAGCACATCGAGTTCTATCGACGCCATGGGAGCTACGTGAAGCGCAGCTACGGTGCGGGCGAGTTGCGGCCGTATCGCGTGGAGGCGCTGGCTTGGCTCAGGGCGCATGGTGACGACCAGAGCGTGCGCTTGGCTATCGCGGGTGTGCAGAGGCTGTACAACGCTGCAGGAACGCCCGTGGAGGCCTTTAGGTTGCCCGGCAAGTCTCCTGGGGAACGAGCGAGGGCGACCTGGGCGCAGTTGCGGAAGCGTGAGATTGATCCGCTGGACGTGCTGGCGGCGTGGCTTGCGGTTGACCTACGGCTACGTGATGACCCGCAACCGGATCGTCACGACGAATACCGGCATGTGCAGGTGGCCAAGCTGATCCACCGGATGGCCGGTGGTACTCACAAGCGCTGGGAGTGCCAGAAAGCCACCGGGCAAGTCGATGTAACCGAGTTTCACAAACATCCCATCAGCCGCGGTCGAGTACTCCGCGTGTTAGGCCGCGAGCTTGCTATGGCCTGCAGGGACTTAACTGGCGTTTGATTGCTGAGCAACAGCCGCACACAAGGAGCAACATCAGTGAATAAGCCAAATCCACATCTAGACCTTGTCGCTAGCGATGACGACACCGCTAACCGTGTCGAACTTCGTCAGGATGCTGCAGGTCGCTATTGCCTCAGCGATCTGCATAAGGCCGCCGGAGGGTCGCCTAGCCATGATCCATCGAACTATCTTGGACTGGAGGAAACCCAGGAATTGATCATGCTATTGCGTGAGGAAGCGATCATCCACGGCATCGATCCTATCGTAATGCCGAACGGCCCTGACGGACCTATCTTCGTTTCAGATGAACTCGCCATTAGCTACACCGTGTGGCTGAGCCCTCAGGCGAGGCTCGCGGTCTACAGTGGATTCAGAGCCCACCGGGAGCGCTCAATAGGTGCCGAGGCTGACATCACCTCGACAGCTGAGATGTTGGGACAAGCCATGGAGGACGAGAGAGAACGTCAAGTACGTGGAGGTCGAGCTAAACCCAGCTGACTTAGGTTGACGGAACCCCCTATTTTGCGACTTCCGTCTTGAGCTCTAGGCGATTTCGGCGCTCACTGTCGGGCCAAATGGCCAGCGGAGAAACGTTATGTCCTTGGAGCTCAAAGGTACTGAAAGGGGGATTGGGCATGACCGCCGCTACTACATGATTCGAGTTCAAGTAGACGGACGGCGGGTCGTTGTCTCTTCCGGCACGAGAGACTTCGAACTCGCCGAGCTGCGACATCAGCAGGTGCTCGATACGCTCAGGAACGACCCGGGTGTTACGCAGAAGGAGATCGTAGAGATAGTGCGCGGTGAGAAGCACGCAGCACGCGTCGGAATAATGACCGTGCTGGGACTCACGTTGGAACAGGCCTTTGCTCGATGCTTTCACGATCCACAAATTTGGGGACGCATAAAGGCCCAGCGGACCTACGCGCATAACACGAGGCATGTGAAGTCTTTCTTCGGTCCTCATCGTCATCTTCAGTCCATTAGCTCCGAAGACGTAAAGCTTTACATCAACGCGCAACTTGCAGCCAACAATGCACCGGGAACCGTCAATCGACGTTTGGCCTGCTTGGGAAGAATGTTCAAAGCAATGCAAGAGTGCTCAGATGGCCCCAAAACAATCCCTCGATTTCGATACCTGAAAGAAGAGGGCGCCCGGAAGTTCACGTTGTCATACGACCAGGAGAGCTCGGTTTTCAAGGCTGTCGAGGATTTGGACCAATTGCGGCCTGGGCCACAAAGAGGTCCTCCCAGGAAATTGGATGCTCATCGCTACCTTGAGCTATTTCAGGTCTTGGTAGAGACGGGTATGCGCCTTGGTGAGGCATTGAGCCTGCGATGGGGCGATCTGACTATGACCGCGTCTGATTCGCTGATTAAGCTCCACAGGATCAAGAAACTTAAGACGGGCAGAGCTAGAACTATACCGATGACCGAAACATGCAGGACGGTGTTTGAGCGTGTCAGACAGCGCGATTCTCATCCTAGCGGCCCATTCGCAGACCTCAACAAACGTCGCGCGGAACATATCTGGTCTCGGGCAGTCAAGAATGCACGCATAGACGACCCCGAATGTGTAATTCATTGCCTACGGCACACATGCGCTACTCGGCTGCTCAGAGCCACTGGGAATCTAGTGCTTGTAAGAGACTGGCTCGGGCACACCACGATTCAAACGACCGCTGATATATACGCGCACATCGAATCAGAAAGTATGTTGCTCGGTGCAGCCGCGCTCGCAGCAAGCCGCCGTGCACATCTGAGGACTAGCCATGGATGGCTACCAGATCACTCGTGCTTTGAAGACTTCATCGATGGAGCTACCTGATGCACCGAACTTCTGCGACAACAACTTAAGAGCCTACAGGCGAGCAATGAGCGCAAGCAGCTTCGGACCGAGGGCATGCAGCAAATAACCGCCGACAGCAAAGAAGCCGTTGGTTCCCCATCGGATCGCCTTGTCCCGGACAGCTATGCGACCCTCGACATGCTGATCGTCTAGCTCGATGTTCATGAAGTCCTCGATTGCGATGTAGCGCTCACCCAAAAGTTGCTGCGCCTGAGTCGCTGCCTGCGGTGAAGCCCCGAACTTGTCCGCCACGACCGGCAGTCGAGCAACAAGATAGTCAAGCGCCTCTCGCAGCGTCGTCATCGCGAAGCGCTTCCACTCGTCGCTGTCCGCCTTGGAAATACGAAGTGCCCGGCTTCTGTCGAGCTTGCGCATCTCAACACAGGTTTCAGCAAGGCCGCGAAGCGCGCCCAGGAAGTTTTTGACCACTCCTCCTAGTGCTTGGCCGCTATTACCCCATTCCGAATGAGCCCTGCGCTCAAGAGCCGGAGCGCTTCGCTTCAGTTCTTGCGCTTGGAGCTTGATTCGTCTTTCGGCGGTCTCGCTAACGCACTTTCCCATAGATCACCCCAATCTCCCCATAGGAGCCCGCATAACCTATCAGATCACTCCCCGCCTTGAAGACTTCCTAATCGGAATCGAAGGCGAGCGGCTTGTCGCTTACTACGATACAAACGGCACCCTGACCATCGGTGTTGGCCACACTGGCTCTAATGTAGCCAAGGGTCTCTGCATCACCCCTGGGCGGTCACAGCAGCTCCTCAGAGCCGACCTCGCTCTGCGTATCCCGATACGTCCGTGTGTCCCTCACGGAAGCTCAGTGGATCGTCCTGGTGTCCTTCACGTTCAACGAGGGAGTCCGTGCATTTCAGACGTGCACCCTATTGCGCTTGGTCAATACCAGCGACTACGCATCGGTGCCCACGCAGCTCTTGCGATGGACCAAGGAGATCATCAACAGCCGCCTAGTCATCAACTCGGGACTCGTGAATCGTCGCGAAGCTGAGACCAAACTTTGGAAGCGTTCCACCTGAGGGAAACGTCACTCGATTCCGCGACTCTCAGCTTCTAGGTCTAAGCCCTCCAGCCCGTTTGTTGGCTCCGCCATAAAGTTGACTCGGCCAACCTTGAAAAACTTCTCTCTTGGGAAGAACTGCTTCGCCGTACGGTGGAGTTTCTCAATCGTCTCGAACAGGCTTACTTCTGTAGTCGCAAAGTGCTCGTACAAAGAGTTCGTGTTGTTACGAAGTGTCTGGTAGATTCGCTCGCCGAACGCAGTGAATACCAACTGCTCACTGAGCAGCTTGGATCGGAGTCCATACTGTTCGATGAGCGGTTCCACCGTCTTTACAAAATATTTGCTCCGTAATTGCATCGAGTCCAAGCAGGCATCAAAGCGACCCTGCTCGATCGAGATCTCGAGGATCAACTGTGCATTGTCAAAGCGCATAAGAAAGGCCAAATCCACAACGTGCTGGCGGTAGTCAAATTGTGGAGCTTGGTATGCGGGAAGGCCGATCATTCTGGGAAGCTCGCCCCTGTCGAAGCTGCGCATCTTCGCCCACGTTGCAGCTACTTCGTTGTACTGGAGACACATGACCATCAGCGCCCGGTTTAGTGCGTCCACCTTGGCACGATCTGCCGCCGCTGCTTCCTTGCCCTGTTGAAGCTTAAACGCGTAGGACGCACCGTAGGCCGCGCCGACGTACGTGCCGACCAACGGAATCAACCAGCCTGCCACATCCTTCGCTGTCGCTCCCACAACTAACACGCAAGCAGCCGTGGCAATCGCGACGATCAAGACAACCAATAGTCCCTTTGCCACCAAGCCCTGCTTGAGCACATTCCTTCCCCATAGTTGAACCATCGGGTGAGTCTGCCGAGGATCAGCGAGCTGAGCAATGACAGAGGAGAGGGGGTCAGTAAGGAGACTCTTCCACTGATGACTCTAGTAGGGCTCACTAGGACTCCTATAGATACCATAAGGTTCTCTTGCTCTTTCCCTTGCTCCTATGCAGTCGTTTATACCCCATCATCTTCAGATTCATGGACTTACGCATGCCCCGTTTGCTGCCCCTTCTGACCCTCCTAGCTGTGGCCAGTTGCACTGCATCTATGCCAAAACAGTAGGCTCGTGTTGACTCCATGCTCCGAGGTAGCCACGGCACGCTTGGGTGATGGTGACGAGTGCTAGATGGCACTGCGGCCTTTGCTGAAGCGCTGAAATGTTCGGCAGAGATTTTCGTTTGGGTATCAATGTCTGAGGGATCGCGCGCATCCCCCGTGCCCGTGCCCGCGTCAATGATCGCTCGCCGCGCATCGCGACGTTGAGGCTAGTCAGTGTTTCGGATGAACTTGAAACGCTCACACAAATGCTCCCACAATGCTCCCACATTGCAGATTTCGAGTTCTATAAGTCTTTGATTCTTGGCGCTTGGCTTCGAACCTATCGAATCCTAGTCTCCCAGCCAAAATAAAAAGCCCGCCCTTGTGGCGGGCTTTTTATTTTGGTCTGTGGAGGCAACGGAGGCGAACCACGGTTCGACAATTTTGTCAGGAACAAAATTGGACAGCCGCAGGCTGGCCCCGCGAAGCGGGGTTGGTCCCAAGGATGGGACCAACAATCCTAGTCTCCCAGCACGGTGGCAAGCGCGGTTACTCGGCATACCCTGCGCCTCGCCCTTCGGGCCATCGGCTGCGCTGATGTTCGCTACGGCATCCTGCCTCCGCAGTCGATAAAGTCGTCTAGAACAAAAAATTCAGGACTGGATTCAATCTTGAATTTCTCTGCTTCTTCAGTATTTACGAAAGCGCGCGGGTCGCTTTCCCAACAAAATTGACATTTTCTATCGGCGTGACTGATGTGCCCCACACCACGCATGCGATACACCGTGTGGAGCACGATTGCGTGTTGCGATAGGATGGAATTGCATCTCACAAGGAATCGTCACAGTGAAAACTGCATCAAGGATTGCTGGCCTGTTGTTCGGATGCTTCGGACTTCTCACGGGAGCCGCATGCTCACCAGCATCCACTTCACATCATGCATTGCCGGTGACGGTCTCCTTCCCGATGGACAAGGCGGGGCAGACCGCTCGAATTGATTTTTCGGTGGTTGAAGGTCAAGCCAATCTCAAGCGACGTTTCATGGTTGGCCTGGACTTTCCACAGACAGAAGATGGCAGCATCGAGCACGTCATCCAGCAAAAAGATGTGCCCGTTCGTGTCGAGGTTTTTCTTGTCGACCATGGCAAGACGACACCCATTCCAACGCAGGATGACGAAGCCATCGTGTCGGCTGCTAATGGATCGAAAGCAAAAGCAGATAGCTCGTTAGCGAAATTGAATCTTTATGCACACGATGGAGTTACATCCTATGTCCTGATCGCGGGATTCTACCTATCTCAATACGGGCACTATGTTGCGGTGGTCAAAACGGTGCAGGACCTGCCCATGTTCAAACACGTCAAGACTGAGTTGAAAGTGGACGAGTTTTACAATACAGGTGAGTGAGGATTGAGCCATGGATGATGATAAATACACAGTCACTGTTTACGTCGCGGCTCCCGGTACGCCGCTGGTCAAAGAGGCGCCCGGAACGACATCCGGACCGGGGCACATGTTTTATACAACAAGCAATGGGCACGACAAGCCGCAGAGTTTTGGCTTTGCTCCAATCCAGCATGGAAGCATGGATGGGGCTGGTGCCATCTCGGATAACGACAACGTAAATTATAAAAATCCGCTCTACGCAAGAACGATGGAAATCAGCAAAAGCCAATACGATAAGTTGAACGAATTCGGGCAACATCCCGAAAAATTTGGCTTTGATACGTACTACAAAGATGCTCGACACAACTGTGTGGACTTCACATGGGCCGGTTTAAATCATGCCGGTATCGAACGCCAGAATCATGCAGATATTTCTCTGCCCGGCATGCCGTTAGGGCCAAGCGTTCGACTTCCGTTACCGGGGCACGGTGAGGGCAAAAGTGCCTATCGGCCTGCTGAGAACGTGGACGATGTCAAAAGCATCAAAGACCCTGTTCCCGGCAGTCACCTCAACAGCTCCCACTCCAATCCGATGCCGGAACACCGAAGTGTGCTGCAGCATCTTTTAAGCGAGCAGCAATTGAACGACCCCAAGCATCCCGATTACGCGATGTATCAACAAGCACGGACGGGGGTAGGTAAGATTGATGCGGAACATGGTCGTGCTCCTACTGAGCACAGTGACAATCTTGCGGCCTCACTGGTGGTTTCCGCACGGGCCGGTGGTCTGAATAAAATTGACCAAGTCCTGGTGGGGTCGGACGGTGGACGAATCTTCGCGGTGGAAGGCAATGCCAACAGCGTTCATGGACTAGACCGGAAGATGGCTCACGTGGAAACCATGCAAGCGCTAAACACGCCCGTTGCGCAGAGCAGTGCACATTGGCCACAGGCCTTGCAACAGGGCCAACAAGGCCAGGCCCAAGCCCAAGCCCAAGCTCAGCAACAACAGGTAGCGCAAAATCAAACTCAACAAGGGCCGACCCAGCAACAAGGGCCCGTGATGCGGACATAATTCGACAGGGCTGTTATCACGGTTGAGTTAGAGGCGAGTCTCTGATGGCTTAGCCGGCTTACAACGTTACAAATCGGACATTCCTGACAAAAAAGGCCCCGCTCAGGCGGGGCTTTTGTTTTGGTCTGGCATAGGGATCTCAAGGCATATGGAGTTTGTCCCGATGCCGGCGGTTGGCCACGCCAACCGGACGGGCACTCCGTTAGCGTTGCCGGTCGTCATCGGTCGAGGAATATGGCGCGCTGGCCGGGAGGGGGCTCATGTGACCTTGTGTTGGCTTTCCAAGAAGCGTGCAGTAGGAAAACAGCGAGCGTATGCTCAGGCAACCATAAGCAAGAGCCATGGGGCGTGAATTCCGGATGTTGGGGGCGGTTGAAGTGAGCGCTTGGTCGAATAGCAACAACCTGAGGGGTCTCCGATCAGTCAGTCGCACTTCGCGCCTATAAACGGGTAAGGAATTTCCAGGGATGAACACAGGGATCAGCAGGGAAATTGAAGCGTTTGCTGCCGAACGGCAGATTAAGTATTTAATGCATTTTACCAAGCTCACCAATCTCGACGCGATTCTCGCCAAAGGTTTACTGCCAAGAAATCATTTGGAAAACAGAGACGGCTGTAATGATGAACTTAGGCTAGATGGAACCGATGCTGTTTGCGTTTCGATCGAGTTCCC
Source organism: Rhodanobacter sp. MP1X3 (assembly GCF_014207165.1). NCBI lineage: Bacteria > Pseudomonadati > Pseudomonadota > Gammaproteobacteria > Lysobacterales > Rhodanobacteraceae > Rhodanobacter > Rhodanobacter sp. MP1X3. The sequence goes on from NZ_JACHCO010000001.1 coordinate 849,296, forward strand.
TAATTATTTAATGTTCTACAGGTTGCGTCTGCAAAATCGGGACGCCGATTGGATAATATTGGTCATAGATGCCAGTGTGCTTTGGCAAAATAGGAGCGCGTTTTGTCATTGCAACGCGGCATCAAATTCAGTGACCGTTACTCCGCTGCTGGAAAGAATGTCACTGCATTCGTTTAGAAGGATGTACGACGACTTTGAGGAAAAGCGAAGGCTCGACCTTAATTTACACATTAAGCTACCCACACATCCGCAGGCTGAGGTTCTTTTGCTGGACGGTGTCCCTCATGAAAAAATCTTAGGTGTGATCGTCGAAAGAGATGAAATCAAACGCAGGCTTGAGGCGGCTTATCCGGGCCTATTCGTTAAAGTTCTGCCCAATTATTTCCAGCCTCGAAGTGATTATAAGCATTGGAAAAAGGTAATTGTGTAATGGCTGAGCGCCCCATATTTATGCCATCGCTGAATGGTCCTGAATTCGTTAGAACGGAGATGGTTCAGTTCAAATGGTTTCCTGGGATGGCTATCAGTCAATCTCAGAAATCGATTGACTCACTGCACGAAGAGGCCAGAAAAAATCTCAATATTAATAAAGTGCTTGAGATATCGAGTAAATCAAGGGACGAGCTTGGTATCAATTTAAGTGCGTTTAATTTGATGATCAAGACCCTCAAATACGGTCACGAATTTAGCCTTGAGTGTGCATTTCAGGCCAGTAAAGTTTTCGAAAATGGCGGGCCTTTTAGAGACATTTTTGAAAAGCGTTCTATCGATGCAAAGAGAGATCCGCGACTAAAAGAATCAGGAAGGCTTATAAAGTTTAACTTCTTTGGCGTGGATTGGGATCTTCTGCCACGAACAGCTTTTTACGATTGGCTATACATAAACGCGCTTCACAAAAAAGAAGACCTTGCTCTACAAGTTATTAAATATAGTGCCTTCTCAGATATTGCCTTTAATCCAGAGAAATCGATCAACTGTCAGGCATACTCGGCGTCGCTTTATGTTTCGCTGTATAAGCGAGGACTTTTGACGAGCGATCTTCTAAAGGATCGTGATTTCTATTTAGAGGTCATAAGTTCCGTTAAAATTAGCAACGCTCACCAAAATAGCACTCCTCAAGATGACCTCGGCTTCAAATGACTAGGACGGTTTCACGATGAGTAACGTCAACATCAAGCGAGCCGTTGAAAATATCAGGACAGGTACCACAGTTTACACACCTGTTGTTGAGCTGGTGGTCAATGCAATACAAGCGATAGAAGATGGAAAGCCCGAGTCGGGACTGGTAACGGTGACCATCAAACGTTCCCCTCAGATGGAGATAAGTGCGGTGGAGGGCTCGATCCCGGCTGTTGACTCCATTTTTGTTGAAGACAATGGAACTGGCTTCAATGATAGGAACCGCAACGCTTTCGATACCCTCTACACCGATAACAAGATAACCCAGGGCGGCAAAGGCTTCGGCCGGTTCACCTGCCTCAAGTATTTCGATAGCGTCCAGATCGATAGCACGTTTTCAGTCGGCGGATCGCTAAGGCGGCGCCGGTTCGAAATGGGTAAAGACACAGAGATCATCGTTAACGAAAAAATCTCTGATGCTATTCAGAGTGTTACGGGAACCAAGGTTTGTCTGGGATCAGTGAGGCATGCTGACAGGCTTAACAAGAAGCTTCCGACCATCGCGAAGGGTATTGTTGAAAAGCTTTTGCCCTACTTTATTGCGGAAAATTACGAGTGCCCTCGCGTTGTTTTGGTGGAGGAAGGCGGTCGTGACGAGATTGTTCTCAATGACTATCTCGGAGATAAGGCGGCAGTCATCAGGGAAATTCCCACTGTGGAGAATTCGTTTTCCATTGAGGTAAATGGCTGCTTACATACTTTCCAAGTGCGTATCTTCAAGTTCTTTTCTCCACGTAATACCAAGAGCAAGATAAGTCTCGTTGCGCACAACCGCGAGGTTACTGAGACCGCAACCCAGACCTATATCCCGGAGTTTGCTGAGGAGTTTTTCGAGCTTAAGGCAGATGGCGCTTCTGATGAAGGAAGGAACTATGTCGTCAAGACTTACGTGTTCGGCGAGTACTTGAATGAACATGTCTCGCTGGAAAGAGGAGGCTTCGATTTTCACAAAGAAAACGATGCCATTTACGGCATATCCCAATCGCAAATTGAGACGCAAGCGGCTGAGTTAACAAAGTTGGCCATTGCTTCTGAAGTTACGTCTCGCCAAGAAAAAAAGGCCGCGCAGATCACATCTTATGTTGAGACAGACGCGCCTTGGCACAAAGAAATCTTGAAGAAGGTTGACCTAAACACCTTTCCTTACAACCCATCGAATGAGCAGATCGAGGCAAGGCTTCAGGAAGAGAAGTTCAAGGACGAAACGACGATCCGTCGGGAGGTCAGCAAGATTCTCAGCGATGGAAGTGTGGAAAATTTTGAGAAAAGTATTTCCGACGTTGTGGAGCGCATATCAGCGAACAGCAAGAATGACTTGGTCCACTATGTTGCCCTGCGAAAGAACGTCTTGGACCTCTTTGAGAAAAGCCTACAGATCACGGCCAGCGATGACTATAAGGACGAAGGGATTGTTCACGACATCATCTTTCCAAGGAAAAAAGACAGCGGCACTTTGGAGTACAAGGATCACAATCTTTGGCTGATCGATGAAAGATTGAATTTCACCCAGTACCTCTCTTCAGATCTTCCGTTGAATAAGGGGCGTTCGGGGCGTCCAGATATCATCGCCTACGATCATCCCGTCGCCTATCGGGGGGACAACGAGCCCAGCAATCCTGTGACTATCTTTGAGTTCAAGAAGCCACAGCGGGACGACTTCGTTAACCCGCCCTCAAAAGAGGACCCCGTCCAGCAAATCATTCGATACGTCAATAACATTCAAGACAGTAAATATAGGACTCTGGAGGGGCGGGACATTCATGTCGCCAAAAACACACCGTTTTATGGCTACGTAGTTTGTGACCTGACCGATAAGGTCAAGAAATGGCTAGAGCGGGAGAAGAATTTCAAAGTGATGCCCGACGCTTTGGGTTGGTTCAATTGGTATGAAAATATCAATCTTTATATCGAGGTTTTGAGTTGGGACAAAGTTTTAAAGGACGCACGTTTAAGAAACATGGTTTTTTTTCATAAACTTGGTCTCTGATAGGCCCATCTCGGGCTTACGATTCACAGCCGCGGCTCCGCGGATCACCCTAGTACCTGCCCTGGTGGAACCTCGCCTACTTACCCGACAACCCCCGCGCATACCCTCGCAAATGCGCATCCGTCGTCCCGCCACGCAACTCGAACGCGGTCAGCTTTTTGAAGTAATGACTGACATCAAGCTCGTCCGTCATGCCCATGCCGCCGTGAATCTGTACGGCCTGCTGGCCGACGAAGCGCGCGGCCTGGCCGATGGAAACCTTGGCGGCGGATAGCGCCGCGCGTCGAACGTCGGCATCTGCATCGGTACAGCGGGATGTGGCGAGATAGGACATCGAGCGTGCTTGTTCGGCATACATCAGCATGTCGGCCATGCGGTGTTGCAAGGCCTGGAAGCTGCCGATCGGCACGCCGAACTGATTGCGCGCACGGCTGTAGTCGATGGTTGCGGCGAGGATGCGATCGAGCGCGCCAACGGCTTCGGCGCATAGCGCGGCCAGGCCAAAATCGGTTGCAGTTTGCAGGCCGGCCGCGGCATCCCCACCAAGCCGCGTATCGGCGCTGGCACTGACGTCCTTGAGTTCGAGATTGGCGGCGCGCTGATCGTCGACCGTGCGATAGCCGTGGCGCGGGATGCCCTGCGTATCAGCGGGCAACGCGAATAGCGCCACTTCATCACTGCCCTTTATGCGCGCCGAGACCAGCAGCAGGTCGGCAATGTCGCCGTGATACACCGCCTGCTTGTGCCCGGTCAGTTTCCAGCCACTACCGTCCGGCGTGGCTTCGACGCCAATCCCTTTGCCCGCGTCGTCATGCGCCAGAACCGCGATGGTTTCACCGCTGGCCAGCGCAGGTAGCCAGCGGGCGCGCTGCTCCGAGTCGGCGATCTGCACGATGGCCTGGGTGGCGACGATCGCGCTGGCATGGAACGGCTCGAGCAGCAGACCTTCGCCGACGGCATTGGAGACCAGCATCGCGCCGATCGCACCCGCGCCGATGCCGCCGTCGTCTTCGGGGATGGTCAGTGCCAACAGGCCCAGATCGGCCAGCTGCATCCAGGTATCGCGTGACCAACCGTCGGCGCCTTCGCGAATCTTCATACGATGGGCGAAGGTGTAATCCTTCGCGATCAGGCGGCGGGTGGTATCCAGCAGCATCTGCTGCTCGTCGTTGAATGAGAAATCCATGCTGGTTATCCCCGTAGCCTGAGAATCATCTGGGCGATGATGTTGCGCTGGATCTCGTTGGATCCACCAAAGATCGAGAGCTTGCGCAGGTTGAGATAGTCGGCCATCGCACGCGGCACATCGTCGCTGTCGCTGTGGCCATCGAAGGCGAGTGCGTCGGCACCGAGCACATCGACCTGCAGCTCTGCGATGCGCTGGCGGATTTCGGTGCCGCGAATCTTCAGCATCGAGGCCTGCGGGCCGGGCGCCTTTTTCTGTTCGGCGTCGAAGATCACGCGCAAGTTGGTGATTTCCAGTGCGGTGAGGTCGATTTCCACCTGGGCGATTCGCGAGGCGATCATCGAATCCTCGAGTAGCGGCTTGCCGTCAAGCTGACGCGCGGCGGCCATTTGCTTGAGACGCTGGAGCTCGCGTTTGGACCCGCCGATGCCGGCGATATTGGTGCGCTCGTGGCCGAGCAGAAACTTGGCGTAGGTCCAGCCATCGTTCTCTTCGCCGATACGGTTGGCGACGGGCACGCGCACATTGTCGAACCAGATTTCATTGACCTCGTGCGTGCCGTCCAGCAGGCGGGTCGGCTGCACCTTGATGCCGGGCGACTTCATGTCGATCAGCAGGAACGAGATGCCCTGCTGTGATTTGGCACTGGAGTCGGTGCGCACCAGGCAGAAGATCCAGTCGGCGAACTGACCCAGCGTATTCCACACTTTCTGGCCGTTGACGATGTAGTCGTCGCCATCGCGTACGGCGCGGGTTTTCAGCGACGCCAGATCAGAGCCGGAGCCAGGCTCGGAATAGCCCTGGCACCACCAGTCCTCGCCGGACAGGATGCGCGGCAGAAAGCGTGCGTGCTGCTCGGCGTTGCCGTAGCGCATCATCACCGGGGCGACCATCTTCAGTCCGAACGGCAGCTGGAGCGGTGCATCGGCCAGCGCGCATTCGGTCTCGAAAATATATTGCTGCGTCGTGGTCCAGCCGGTGCCACCGAAAGCTTCCGGCCACGCCGGTGCACCCCAGCCGTGTTTATGCAGGATGGATTGCCAGCGTGGAATGTCCTGCGCGATCTGGCTGTCGTCGCCGCGGCCGATGCGCGTGCTGATTTCGCTCGGCAGGTGCGCTTTCAGAAACGCGCGCACCTCGTCGCGAAAAGCGTTTTCTTCAGCGTTGAAATCGAGATCCATGAAGTATCCGTAAGAAGTTAGAGCATTTGAAAGTCCGTGCGACGGCTTTAAAACCAGCTGTCGCGCATATCCAGCGTGCTGCGATCGAGCGTGGCGAGCAGGTCGAGTTGTGCGGTGACCTTGGGCAGTTCCCACGCGAAGAAATACTGCGCGGCCTGCTGCTTGCCCTGATGAAAATCGCTGTCCTTGCCGTGCGCGGCAGCGGCCTGCTGCAGCCAGATCCAGGCGATCACGATGTGGCCGAACGCTTCCAGATAGACACTGGCGTTGGCCAGCGTCAGCACGGGATCGCCGGCGGACCACAGCGTGCGTGTTACCTGCTGTAGCCGCTTCAGCTGTGCGTGCAGGGCATCCGCGTGCGGTGCCAGCCCATCCAGTTCACGGGCATGGTCGATGGTTGCGGAAACGCGTGTGCTGAACTGCATCAGCGCCGCACCGTCGTTCATCGTGACCTTGCGACCGAGCAGATCCATTGCCTGGACACCGTGGGTGCCTTCGTGGATCGGATTGAGACGGTTGTCGCGATAGAACTGTTCGACCTTGTACTCGCGCGTGTAGCCGTAGCCGCCGTGAATCTGGATGGCCAGATCGTTGCCGGCCAGACACCACTGCGAGGGCCAGCTCTTGGCAATCGGCGTGAGCAGTTCGAGCAGTTGTTCGAGCTGCACGCGTTCGCTTTCATCCGTTGCCACGCGTGCCTGATCGACCAGTAACGCGCAATAGAGAGTCAATCCCAGTGCGCCTTCCGCATACGACTTCTGCGCGAGCAGCATGCGGCGCACGTCGGCGTGCTCGATGATCGGCTGTTGTTTGCTGCTGCGCGATCCGAGCGAGCGGCCCTGCGGTCGATTGCGTGCGTAGTCGAGCGAGTGCAGATAGGCCGTGTAGCCCAGTGCGGTGGCACCCAGGCCAATACCGATGCGCGCCTCGTTCATCATGTGGAACATGCAGGCCAGGCCGCCGTGCAGCGGGCCAACCAGATAGCCGATCGCGCCCGCTTTGCCGGCCGGTTGATACGCCGTGCCTTCGCCAAAATTCAGCAGCGTGTTGACGATGCCGCGGTAGCCCATCTTGTGGTTGATGCCGGCCACGCGCACGTCGTTGCGTTCGCCGAGCGAGCCATCGTCGTTGACGAGGTACTTGGGTACCAGCAGCAGGGAAAGGCCTTTGACGCCGGGAATAACCTGGCCGTCTGCATCGGCAACACGTGCCAGCACCAGGTGCACGATGTTGCCGCCGAGTTCGTGGTCGCCGCCGGAAATCCACATCTTGTTGCCGCTGACGCGGTACTGTCCGCCGAATGGTGATTCCCCCTCGTACTCGGCACGCGTGGTGACATCGGCCAACGAGGAGCCAGCCTGTGGTTCGGACAGGCACATGGTGCCGAACCATTCGCCGCGCAGCTGCGGTTCGGCGAACGCAGCGACCTGCGCGGCATTGCCGTGATGCAGCAGCAAACGCGCATTGGCCAGCGACAGCAGCGGATAGGCGGCGGTCGAAATATTCGCCGCACACAAGTATGACCACGCGGCTTTCTCGATCACCGTGGGCAACTGCATGCCACCGCGCTCATAGTCCTGCGTGGCTGCCGGCAGGCCGGCATCGGCAAAGGCTTTCAGTGCCAGGCCGATCTCGTCGATCACTGTGACGCGCTCGCCGTCGAACTGCGGCTCGACGCGATCGGCCTTCTGATAATGCGGTGCAAACTTTTCGATGGCCAGACGCTCGCAGGCATCGAGCACTGCGTCGTAGGTTTCGCGGCCGTGATCGGCGTAGCGCTCCGCCTCGCTCAGCGCACCAACATTGAGCCACTCGTAAAGTTGAAACTCCAGATCGCGACGCGAAATCAACAGCTCATTGCTCACGCCGGTAGTACCTCGAACAGGCCGGCCGCGCCCTGGCCACCGCCGATGCACATCGTGGCCACCACATATTTGGCGCCGCGACGACGGCCCTCGATCAACGCGTGGCCCACCAGTCGAGCGCCACTCACACCGTAGGGATGACCGACCGCGATGGCGCCGCCGTTGACGTTGAGCTTGGCCGGGTCGATGCCGAGTTTGTCCATGCAATACAGCACCTGCACCGCAAAGGCTTCGTTGAGTTCCCACAGGTCGATATCGTCGACGGTGAGGCCGGCGCGCTTGAGCAGCTTGGGTACGGCGAAAACCGGGCCGATGCCCATTTCGTCCGGCTCGCAGCCCGCCACCGCGAAGCCGCGGAAAATGCCCAGCGGTTTCATCGAATGCCTGGCGGCGAAATCGGCATCGGCAATCACCGCAGCCGATGCACCGTCGGAGAACTGGCTGGCATTGCCGGCCGAAATGACGCCGCCGGGAATCGCCGGACGAATCGTCGACACACCTTCGTAGGTCGTATCCGGGCGAATGCCTTCGTCCGCGAGCAGGGTGACTTCGCGGGTGAACAGTCGGCCGGTGGCACGGTCGGCGATGCCGGCCAACACGGTAATCGGCACGATTTCCTCGTTGAACAAGCCGGCGGCCTGCGAAGCAGCAGCACGCTGCTGGCTCTGCGCGCCATAGCGATCCTGCCGCTCACGCGAAATGTCGTAGCGTTTGGCTACGGTTTCGGCGGTGCGCAGCATCGGCCAGTAGATTTCCGGTTTGTGCTCGAGCAGCCAGCCTTCGGTGAACATGTGCGTGTTGGCGACGTTCTGCACACAGGATATGCTTTCCACACCGCCGGCCACAAATACATCACCTTCGCCGGCAATAACGCGCTGCGCGGCCATGGCGATGGACTGCAGGCCGGACGAACAGAAACGGTTGATGGTGGCGCCGGGCACGCTCACCGGCAGGCCGGCACGCAGCGCGATCTGCCGCGCGATGTTGCCGCCGTCCGCACCCTCAGGATAGGCGCAGCCCATCAGCACATCTTCGATGGCATCCGGTTCGACACCAGCACGCTCGACGGCATGCGCCACCACGTGGCCACCCATGGTGGCGCCGTGCGTCATGTTGAGGGCGCCCTTCCAGCTCTTGGCCAGTGCGGTGCGCGCGGTGGAAACGATCAGTGCTTCTTTCATGCGGGCTTTGCCGTGGTGTTGAAGGACTGGCCGGCATCGGCCAGTTTCCGAAGAAGAGGTGCAGGTTCCCACGCGTCGCCCTGATAGCCTTTCGCGTAGCGATTCATCGCGGCGATGACATGGCTCAGGCCAACCGTGTCGGCATAGAACATCGGGCCGCCGCGCCAGACCGGGAAGCCATAACCGGCTAGGTATACGGTATCGATGTCCGAGGCTTTCGCGGCAATGCCTTCCTCGAGAATGTGCGCGCCCTCGTTGACCAGCGAATAGATCAGCCGTTCGACGATTTCCTTGTCATCGATCTTGCGGCGGGTGACGCCGATATCGGCCGAGTGCTTGACGATCATCGCGTCGACCTCGGCCGACGGATACGCGGTGCGGTCGCCCGCCTTGTAGTCGTACCAGCCGCTGCCGGTTTTCTGGCCATAACGGCCCATCTCGCACAGCAGATCGGCCGTCTTCGAATAGGTCATGTCGGGCTTTTCCCGATAGCGCCGTTTGCGGATTGCCCAGCCGATGTCGTTGCCGGCGAGGTCGCCCATGCGGAACGGGCCCATGGCGAAGCCGATTTTCTCGATCGCCCTGTCGACCTGCTGCGGCAGCGCGCCCTCGTCGAGCAGGAAGCCGGCCTGGCGGCTGTACTGTTCGATCATGCGGTTGCCGATAAAGCCGTCGCATACGCCGGATACCACGGCGGTCTTTTTGATTTTCTTCGCCAGCGCCATCACGGTGGCGAGCACGTCTTTCGCCGTGGCCTTGCCGCGCACCACTTCCAGCAGCTTCATCACGTTGGCGGGGCTGAAGAAGTGCGTGCCGAGCACGTCCTGCGGACGCGAGGTGAAGTTGGCAATGCGATCGACATCGAGCGTGGAGGTATTGCTGGCGAGAATGGCGCCGGGTTTGGCGACCTTGTCGAGTTGCTCGAACACGGCTTTCTTGGCGTCGTACTCCTCGAACACCGCCTCGATGATCATGTCGGCATCGCCAAGATCGGCATAGGCGAGCGTCGGCGTCAGCAGACCCATACGCTGCTCGACCTGTTCGGCCGTCATGCGGCCTTTCTTGGCGCTGTTGTCGTAATTCTTGCGGATGGTGGTCAAACCGCGATCGAGGAATTCCTGCTTTACTTCCAGAATCGTCACCGGGATGCCGGCATTGAGGAAATTCATCGCGATGCCGCCGCCCATGGTGCCGGCGCCGATGATGCCGACTCGCTTGATCTCGCGCGGCTTCACGTCGCTGCCGATGTCGGTGACCTTGCTGGCCGCGCGTTCGGCGAAAAAGGCGTGACGCAATGCCTTCGACTCGGGCGTTTCCAGCAGGGCCATGAAGCCCGCGCGCTCGACTTGCATGCCTTCGTCGAATGGTTTCAGCACGGCGGCTTCGATCGCATCGAGGCAGCGCAGCGGGGCGGGGTAGGGGCCTGACGCGGCCGCGATGGCCGTGCGCGAAAAGCCAAGAAAACCTTCGGCATTCGGGTGGTCGATTTTCCAGTCACGCACGTGCGGCAACGGCTTGCCGGCGGCAACCACCTCGTGCGCCAGCGCGATGGCATCGTCCTGCGCATCGCCCTGGCTGATGCGGTCGAACAGGCGCGTATCGGCCAACGTTTTTGCCAACACCGGCGTGCCGGATACGATCATGTTGAGCGCGTTCTCCAAACCTGCCGCACGTGGCAGACGCTGCGTGCCGCCAGCGCCCGGCAGCAGTCCAAGCTTTACCTCGGGCAGGCCGATCAGCGCATTGGCCGAGGCGACGCGATAATTCACGCCAAGCGACAGCTCCAGACCACCACCCAGCGCCGTACCGTTGATCGCCACGATCACCGGTTTGGTGCTGGCTTCGTACGCATTGATCACGCTGTGCAGCGATGGCTCCATCTGCACTTGTGGCGTATTGAATTCGCGGATGTCGGCCCCGCCTGAGAAGTACTGGGAGCCACCCGTGACGACAATGGCTTTCACCGCATCGTTTTCCAGGGCTTCGTTCAGCGCATCGATCAGGCCACGACGAATAGCCTGGCCGAGGCCGTTGACTGGCGGATTGCTGAAGGTAATGACGGCAACGAAATCGTGGATGGCTGAGGTGACGGGCATGCGTGATTTCCTGATCTTTCGACAATGGGCTGAAGTCGCCAGTGCGTTCTTGCTGTGCCCGAGACAGCAAAAATGCCGGCTGGCGGGCAACGAGCCATGGGATGGCGATGTGTGCCGCGGGGGATAAACAGCGTTCGAAGTTTTGCTATATGAAATACTATTTTTGCTGTGCGAACCGATGCTATCGGCGGCCCAAACCGAACGCAAGCGTGTCACATAATCTTAATTTGTCGCATTGCAACAGGAATTTTCTGCATGACTCAACGCTTGCATCGGACTTGCGCTGGCGCGCCGACGAGGCCTACGCTACGGCTCGATTGAATCGCTATAGTTTCACTATACGAAACCTATTTGATCAGGCTTTCAGCCGACATTGGCGCATGGTCCAGCGAGTCGTGCGCCCGCGGCGCGATCTTCCATGGAGTGATGGATGGGCAACCCCAAACGCAAGAGCGATGCCTTTCGCTCGGTAGACGCCAGCCACCCGCAGTTCGTTACTGCGGTGTCGCGTGCGTTTGCGATCTTGCGCTGCTTCGAGCGTGGCGAGCGCTATCTCGGTAACCAGGACATCGCCCGGCGCACCGGTTTGCCAAAGCCGACGGTTTCGCGACTCGCCTTTACTCTGTCCGCGCTTGGCTATCTCAGCTACTCGACGCGTGAGGAAAAATATGCGCTCGGCACCGGCGTGCTGGCGCTGGGCCATGCCTTTGTCAAAGGCAACGATGTATTGAGCGTGGCACGCCCGCTGCTGCGCGAACTGGCCGACTACACGCAGTCAGCGGTAATGCTCGGTGCCGCGGATGGTCTGCGCATGCTCGTGCTTGAGGTGTGCCAGGGCGATCGCACGTTCGAGATGAAGCTGGAGACTGGCTCGCATGTACCGCACGGCACGACGGCCTTGGGCCGCGCCGATCTGGCCGCGCGGCCGCCGGAACTGTTCGAGAAAAAACTGCTGGAGCTTGAGCGCGAGTGTGAGCCAGCGGCATGGCCGACGATCCGTGCCGGCCTGGTGCGCGCACGTCACGATTACGAGAACTTCGGCTTCTGCTTTTCGCTGGGCGACTGGAATCCCGACGTGTTCGCGATCGGCGTGCCGATGGTTTCGGCCGACCGCACGCGCGTGCTGGCGTTCAACTGCAGCGGCCGTGTGTCGACGATGACACGCGAGAAGTTGATTCACGATTTTGGACCGCGGCTGCTGGCGCTGCGCAATGCTGTTTACGAAGCGACCGAAGGGCACTTCTAATCTTAGAGCCTGTTCATAATCTCTCCGTAGCCCGCGTTGAGCCGTGGTGGCCGTCGGACGACCGCCACGGCTCAACCCTTCGGGCCGGGTCGGTTTGCACCCATGCCGGCGTCATCACTCGGTCGTGTACCGACGTACACTTCCTCGTTCTTCCTTGGCCTGCGCGCAAACCGCTCCCGGCGTGGGCCATGGAGAGATTTTGAACAGGCTCTCAACCCGCTGCTGTACTGGAGATTCACCGATATGAATTTCAGTTACTGGCCACCCGGTCTTCCACACGAACTTACCGTGCCGCAGACATCGTTGTACTTCAATCTCGACGTTGCTGCCGCGCGCTATCCCGAGCGCCCGGCGATCATTTATTACGACAGCGTCATTAACTACGCCGAACTCAAGCGGCAGGTCGATGCGCTGGCCGGTTTTCTGCAGCAGCGTTGTCACGTCGCCAAGGGCGATCGCGTCGCGCTCTACGCGCAGAACAGTCCGCAGTTCGTCATCGCCTATTACGCGATTCTTCGCGCGGACGCGGTGGTGGTGCCGATCAATCCGATGAACCTGCACGACGAGTTGAAGCACATCGTCAAGGACAGCGGATCGAAGGTCATCGTTTTCGATCAGGTGCTGGCTGCGAACGTCGTGCCGTTAATTGCCAGTGGCGCGTTCGCACATGCGATCACGGTCACGCACTCCGACTACCTCACGGCTACGACGGATCTGCCTGTGCCGGAAACCCTATCGGCGGCGAGCACGGTTGTAGAAGGTGCGACGGCCTGGGCCGATGCACTGGCGGTGCAGCTTGTTCCATCGGTGCACACGGCGAGGGCTAACGATTACGCCGTGATTCCCTACACCTCCGGTACCACCGGTGAGCCGAAGGGCTGCACGCATACGCATGCGAGCGTGATGCATACCGCGGTCGCCGCCGCCGAATGGGTGCGCCTGGCGAAGGACGGTATTGCGCTGGCCTGCTTGCCGATGTTCCACGTGACCGGCATGCAGAACGGCATGAATACGCCGATCTGGCTCGGTGCCACGATGGTGATCATGACGCGCTGGGACAAACGTTGCGCCGCGCTGCTGATTGCGCGCTACAAGGTGACGGCCTGGACGGCCATCCCGACCATGCTGATGGATTTCCTCAATCAGCCTGATCTGCGCGGTGAGGAGTTGGCTTCGCTGTTCGTACTCTGCGGCGGTGGGGCGGCGATGCCCAAGGCGGTAGCGGAACGGATCGAATCGCTCTGGGGTATTCCGTACATCGAGGGCTATGGCATGTCCGAGACGATGGCTCCCACGCACATCAATCCACCGCAGGCACCAAAGGCGCAGTGCCTGGGACTGCCGATCTCCAACACCCGGGCGATCATTGTCGATCCGGTGACGCTCAAGCCGGTGCCGCGCGGTGATGCCGGCGAAATTCTCGTCAACGGCCCGCAGGTATTGATGGGTTACTGGAACAATCCTGCCGCTACCGCAGCCGCCTTTGTCGAGATCGACGGCGTGCGTTATCTGCGCACCGGCGACCTCGCTTTCGAGGACGAGCAGGGCTACTTTTTCATGGTCGATCGCGTCAAGCGGATGATCAATGCGTCGGGCTATAAAGTCTGGCCGGCCGAAGTCGAGGCGTTGCTATACGGCCATCCGGCGGTGCAGGAAGCGTGCGTGATCGGTTACCACGATACGCATCGCGGCGAGAGCGTCAAGGCGCTGGTCGTGCCGCGTGCCGGAGTCGAGACGGATGCCGACAACATCATCGCGTGCGCGCGCGGACACATGGCGGCATACAAAGTCCCGCATGCGATCGAATTCGTCGACAGCCTGCCAAAGACTGCTACCGGCAAGGTGCAGTGGCGTGCGCTACAGGAGAAGGAAAATGCACGCGCGCATGGCGCGACCGCCGCCGCTCACTAGAAGCAGTCGCAAGCTACCCGTATGAATAGCCGTCTGGAAACCGCATGAGCCAACGCGACAACTACCGTCATTTCCTGCCACTGCCCACGCGCTGGAAGGACAACGACATCTACGGTCACGTCAACAATGTCGAGTACTACAGTTACTTCGATACGGTCATCAACACCTATCTGATTCTCGAAGGCGGACTGGATATCCACGCCGGCGTCGTTATCGGCGTCTGCGCGGAATCGCACTGCAAGTTTCTCGGCGAACTGGCCTTTCCGGAAACTATCGAGGCTGGCCTGCGTGTCGAACATCTGGGCAACTCCAGCGTGCGCTACGGCATCGGCCTGTTTCGGCCCGGTCGCGATACGCCAGCGGCGGAAGGCTGGTTTGTGCACGTGTTTGTCGATCGCGCCGAACGACGCCCGACACCGCTGCCGGACACGATGCGGGCAGCACTCGAAAAGCTGCGGGCGACGCCATGAAGGTGCGCGCCGCGGTGCTGCGCGAGATGGGCCTGGCCGCGCCCTATGAACAGTCGAAGCCGCTGACCATCGAGACGGTCGAGTTGGCGCCACCGGGTGCTGGCGAACTGCTGGTGCGCGTGCTGGCGGCCGGACTATGTCACTCCGATCTGTCGGTGATCGATGGATCGCGGCCACGGCCGATGCCGATGGTGCTGGGTCATGAGGCGACTGGTGAAATCGTCGAACTTGGCGCGGATGTCGCTGGCTTCGCCGTGGGCGATCGCGTGGTGTTTTCTTTCGTGCCGATGTGCGGCCACTGCGAGCCTTGTGCTGCCGGTCGTCCGGCGCTGTGCGAGCCCGGCGCGCAGGCGAATGCCAGCGGCCGTTTGCTCGGTGGCGGCATGCGCTGGCACGACGGTGGCCAGCAGCAACTACAACATCACCTGGGCGTATCGGGCTTCGCCGAGTACACCGTTACGTCGGCACATTCGGCCGTCCGTATCGATGACGATCTGCCGCCTGAAATTGCTGCACTGTTTGGTTGCGCCGTGATGACCGGTGTCGGTGCCGTCATCAACACGGCACGCGTTGCGCCTGGCGAGAGTGTGGCGATCTTCGGGCTGGGCGGAGTAGGTCTTGCTGCGCTGCTCGGTGCTCGCGCGGCATCGGCCTATCCGCTGATCGCCGTCGACCCGGTGCCGGAAAAGCTGGCGCTCGCCCGCGAGCTGTGTGCCGATGTCGTCGTCGATCCCACCCGCGAGGATGTGGTGGCGACGATCCGTGAACATACGCGCGGCGGTGCCATGCATGTGATCGAATCGGTCGGCAACGAGAAGGTGCTGGCGCAGGCCTATGCGGCGACGCGACGCGGCGGTACGACGGTGACGGTCGGCCTGCCGGCGCCGCAACAGATGCTGAGCATTCCCGCCGTGAGCCTCACCGCCGAAGAACGCACGATCAAGGGTTCCTACATGGGCTCGGCGGTGCCAAGCCGGGATATTCCACGCTATGTGGCGTTGTACCGGAACGGCCGGTTGCCGGTCGATCGCCTGCTATCGCATCGGCTGACTCTGGATGAAATCAACACCGGCTTTGATCGACTCCAGCGTGGTGAGGCAATTCGCCAGGTCGTGCTGTTCGACTGAGTCGTTTGCCTCTCAGGCCGCGATCACAAACAGCCCGACAACGCAGGCCATGCCGCTAAACCAGACCAGGCTGCGCAATGCAGCAAGGTTGGCAATGTATAGCGCGCCATAGATCAGACGCAGCACAACCCATGCAATGGCCAGCCTATCGATCGAGTGCTGTGGCGCGTGCGCGTACTGGGCGACCAGCACGGCAGCTGCGAACGCAGGGAAGGCCTCGAAGCTGTTGAGCTGTGCCGCGTTGGCGCGGCTGGCCGGGCCGCTGAGCTTGGCCAGAAAATCGCGCGGATGCTGATTGGCGCGAAGGTCGTAACGGCCCATGGATTTGGCCAAGCCAGTCCATAGAAGCGGCATGAGGATGCCGATCAGTACGCACCACAGCCCGATAGTCATCGCGATTGCCCTTGAGTCCGGCGGTGGTCAGATTTCGCGATCGCCGACCAGCACGACATCAGCCGGCCGGCGTGCGAAAAGACCGACGGTGACGATGCCGGCGAGCTGGTTGAGGTCGCTTTCCAGTGCAGCCGGGTCGGTAATCTGCCAGCCGTGCACGTCGATGATCCAGTTACCGTTGTCGGTGATCACGCCGTCGCGCCACACCGGTTGGCCGCCGCGCTTGACGATCTCCCGTCCGATCAGGCTGCGCGCCATCGGGATCACCTCGATCGGCACCGGAAACTTGCCGAGCAGATCGACCTGCTTGCTGGAGTCGATGATGCAGACAAATTTCTGCGACGCCGCGGCCACGATCTTTTCGCGTGTCAGTGCCGCGCCGCCACCCTTGATCAGGCGCCGATGCGGATCGCATTCGTCCGCACCGTCGATGTAGATGTGCAGCGGGCCGACGCTGTTGAGATCGAGCACCGGAATGCCGAGCTTCTTCAAATGTGCGGTGGACTGCTCGGAACTCGACACCGCGCCCTGGATGCGGTCGCGCAGGTCGGCCAGCGCGTCGATGAAAAAGGCCACGGTGGAGCCGGTGCCAACGCCGATGACGGCGCCGTCCTCGACGTAGCGGATGGCGGCCTCACCGGCCTGGCGTTTCTCGTTGGCGTTGCTCATGCGTTGATTTCCTGCGGCTTCATTTTGGCAGCTTCATTTGGCCATCCAAACGACGGCGTCTGGCGGAAGATAAGGTATGTGCCGATACGTCATTCCAGCGCGACAATCGTGCGCCATTCGGAAGCACTTACTGGCATCACCGATAGCCGATTGCCTTTGCGCACCAGCGCCATGTCGGCCAGCGCATCCATCGTCTTGAGCTCGTCCAGGCTGATGGTGCGGCTGAGTTTCTTGACGAACTTCACTTCGACCAGCATCCATCGCGGCTCTTCGGGCTTGCTGGTCGGATCGAAATAATCGCTCTTCGGATTGAACTGGCTGGGATCGGGATAGGCATCCGTCGCTACCTCGGCCAGGCCGACGATGCCGGGCACGGCGCAGTTGGAGTGGTAGAAAAACACCTTGTCGCCGGGGCGCATGCCATCGCGCATGAAGTTGCGCGCTTGATAGTTACGCACGCCATCCCATGGTTCCTGGCCTTTGCGCTGGAGATCGTCGATGGAAAACGTCTCCGGCTCGGACTTCATCAACCAGTGCTTCGGTTTCGCGGTGCTCATGCGTTCGTCTCGTTATCTTCGGCAGCGTTGCAGTCGATCAGCTCGCGCTCGGTGGCAATGAAATCCAGCGGCACGTCCCAGTCGGCCTCCTCCAGTTGCGGCAGCTCCTGGAACGCGTAGGCGATTCCGACCAGCAGCGGCTCGGTCGGGCGCACCTGTTCGTTGAGAAAGGCGAAGCTGCGGTCGTAGTAGCCACCGCCGTATCCCAGTCGCTGGCCGCGGCGGTCGAAGCCAAGCAGGGGCACCAGCACCAGATCGATCTGATAGGGTTCAAAGAGCGTGGCGGGCTTGACCGGCTCGGGAATGCCGTAGCGGTTTGGCTGCACGTCTTCGCCAGATTGCCATGGCGCAAATTTCAGCTTTTGCCCCTTGCTGATGACGGGCAAAAGGAATTGCTGTCCGCGGTTGGCCAGGGGCGGAATCACCAGGTTCAGCGGCAACTCGCCCTGGGTCGCCCAGTAACCGGCGACGCGTGCATCGGTAAGGTATTCGGGCAACTGCTCGAGGCTGCGGCGCAGGCCTTGCGCGGCGGCGATACGTTCGGCTGGTGTGAGAGCGCGGCGGCGTTCGGCCAGGCTTTGGCGAAGCTCGCGGCGTTGGGCGTTGGCGTCCACGTGTCGCGCGTCTCCCATCGAAAGCGCGCTTTGCCGGCGTCGCTGCTTGCTGCGGTTCGATTGTCTTGACCGGTTGTCTTCAACACATTGTATTGAGCAGACGACAGCCGGGTATTGTTAGGTGGCGTTTACCGCGATGCCGCTGCCCACCAAACGACCTTGATCCAAAATGGATCAGGTGGGAGAGCTACATGGTCTAAAGGCTTTCCGCACGAAGCGGACATGCGCAACAACCGATGTGAAGCCGACCCGGGGCCGTAATTAGGAACAAGGCAAATGTAAGAGTGTGCTGGCGCACATCGCAGAAAACGCCGGGTTTGATTTTATGCCCTTACCGAGGAATGTGCTACCGAGTTCGGACTGGCCGGGTTCATTATCCGGCGAGATATTGACGCATCCGGCACCGGTTGTAGCGGGCGAGCGATCTGGTATGCACACCCTGATGCAAGCGATTCGCGATCAGCGCTTCAATCCGTCGAATTCCAGCGCTGCATCCAGCTTGCTGCGCAGGGCTGCCAGGCCATTGCTGAGCCGCTGTTCCTGGCCGTCGTGTTGCTTGCGCAACAGCAGAAATTCGTGCGCGACGCTTACGGCAGTGAGCACGGCCAGTCGCTCGAAGCTGGGGGCCTTGGCGTTGGCGCGCAGTTCGCGCATCTTGCGATCGAGAAAGCTGGCCGCCTCGATCAGGCCCTCGCGTTCTTCCGGCTCGCAGGCAATCAGGAATTCGCGGTCAATCAGTCGCAGTGCGACCGGTTCAGTGCTCATAAGCTGCTCTCAATCCCCATTGCTCCAGACACACTCAACCGTTGCTCTCCAGCGACTTCAGTCGCTGGATCATCGCCTCGACCCGGCCGCGCGCCTGCTCGTTGCGCGCCAGCAGGCCGGCACGCTCGCCGGACAGCTGCTCCTGGCTGTGGCGCAGGCTGCGGTTTTCCTCGTGCAGGCGGCGCACCGTTTCCAGCAGCCGATCAAGCTGCTGGCTCAGTGCGGCCAACTCCTCGCGGACGGGGTCGGAACGGACGGGATCGGGTGTGCTCATGGTCGAAACTATAGCAGGAGGCATGCTGGAAATTGGCGCCAGACAGCGTGCCCATCGGCAGGAATCCGTTGGCGGGCGGCGCCTGCATTAAACTGACAGGTATTCTTTGATGGAGCACCGCCATGGCGGATACCGAACTGGTTGGTTACGACGAACTCGACACGCTGGCCATCAGCCTGCGGCTGGGCACCGAGGCCAGCGAATTGCACGGTTCGCTGTGCGGCTATCTGGCCGGTGGCGGGTTGCTGGGCAAGGTCGCGGTGCTGTCCGCACTGCAGCTCGATGGCGAGGCCACGCATCCCTCGGCCGACGATCAGGCGCTGCTGGATAGACTGGCCAGGCAGTGCGAAACCGAACTGGCCGACCCCGAGTTGGGCTTCGAGCCGCTGCTGCCGGCGGACGACCGTCCGTTGACCGAACGCGCCGAGGCGATGGTCGACTGGTGCCGCGGTTTTCTCGGCGGCTTCGGTCTGGCCGGCACCAGCGCGCACGCGCAGCTGTCCGACGAGGCACAGGAAGTGCTGCGCGACCTGGGCACCATTGCCGCCTCGTCGTTCGACTTCGGCAACGAGGACGAAGACGAGGACGCACTGATCGAAGTGCAGGAGTTCGTGCGCATCGGCGCCATGCTGTTGCATACCGAATGCACCGCGCACGGCAAATCGGCCAGCGGCACCTTGCATTGAAGCCAAGCGCACCAAAACTCGCTGCCATTGGATCGGCCGGTTTCGGTGCCGGTGGCGTGAGTCTGGCCTCGCTCGCGATTACACCTGAAGAGTTCGCTAGCCGTCGCCGCCAGCTGATGCAGATGGCCGGCGACGATGCCGTGATGCTGGTGGCCGCGGCGCCCGAGCGCATGCGCAATGCGGACGCAGCGTGGCCATACCGGCAGGATTCGGATTTTCATTATCTGACCGGCTTTCCCGAGCCCGAGGCGGTGCTGGCCTTGCTGCCCGGTCGTCAACATGGCGAGGCGGTGCTGTTCTGTCGCGAGCGCGATCCGACGCACGAGCGTTGGCACGGCGAGTCGATCGGCACGGATCGCGCGGTGGCCGAATTCGGCATGGACGACGCCTTTCCGATCGAGGACATCGACGACATCCTGCCCGGCATGATCGAGGGCCGTGCGCGCGTCTACTGCCATTTCGGTAGCGAACCCGAATTCGATGCGCGTCTGCTGGGCTGGATGCGCCGACTGCGCCAGCTGCGCGGCGGTGGCGTGGTACCGAAGGAGTTCGTGGCACTCGGCCATCTGCTGCACGATTTGCGGCTATACAAATCGCGCGCCGAATTGAAGCTGATGCGGGCGTCGGCTTCGATCGCGGTGGACGCGCATCTGGCTGCGCTGCAGGTCGCCGTGTCCGGTCGGCGCGAATACGAAGTCGAGGCCGAGCTGCTCAGTGTGATGCGCAGTCGCGGCGCGGTATCGGCTTTCGCGCCGACCGTCGCCAGCGGCGTCAACGCCTGCGTGATGCATTACCAGAGCAACCGCGCAGCGCTGCGCGATGGCGAGCTGCTGCTGATCGATGCGGGTGCCGAACTCGATTGCTATGCATCCGATATCAGCCGCACGTTTCCGATCGGTGGCCGTTACAGCCGCGAGCAGCGCGCGCTGTATGAAGTCGTACTGGCGGCGCAGCTGGCCGCGATCGACGAAGTCCGCCCTGGCCATCCGTTCAATGCACCGCACGTTGCTGCTGTTCGCGTACTGGCCGAAGGCCTGTGCGAGCTGGGCCTGCTCAAGGGTAGCGCCGATGCGGCGATTGCCGACGAGAGCTACAAGCGATTCTTTCCGGCCAAGACCGGCCACTGGCTGGGCATGGACGTGCACGATGTCGGCGATTATCGCGTCGGCGGCGAATCGCGCGTGCTGGAGCCTGACATGGTGCTCACTGTCGAACCGGGCCTCTACATACCGCCGGACGATCGCTCGGTCGCCGAGCGCTGGCGTGGCATCGGTATTCGCATCGAGGACGATGTGGCGGTGACACGCGATGGCAACGAAGTGCTGACCGAACGCATGCCAAAAGAGGCCGAGGCGATCGAGGCTCTGCTGGCGGCACGCTGAGTTTTCGCGGTCGTCAGCTCAACTCGTCCGGCAATTGGTAATCGTCGCGCAAGCGATTGGCTTCATCGCTGGCGTTCACCTCGAACCACATCGCGTTGAGGATGGCGAAGGCGCAGGCCAGGCCGAGTCCGAGTATCCAGGCGAAATACCACATGTTGTTCAATCTCCGGTGATTGGATGGGAGGAGGCAGCGTTCAATAGCCGCCGTGCGCCGCGCGGATCTGCGCCAGCGTGACGCGGCCGCGCATCACCCGATAAACCCAGCTGGTGTAAATGATGATGATCGGCAGAAACAGCGCCGTCGCTCCCAGCATCAGTGACAGCGTGCCGTGACTGGACGAGGCGTCCCACACGGTGAGGCTGGAGCGTGGGTCGAGGCTGGACGGCATCAGAAACGGAAACAGCGCAAAACCTGCCGAAGCGATGGTGCTACCCACCATCAGGCTGCTGGCGATAAAGCCCGCCACGCTGCGTCGGCCAACCAGCAGCTGCACGCCGATGGCCGAGGCAAACGCCAGTGCGGGTGCGATCCAGAACAGTGGGTACTGCAGGTAGCTGGCGAACCACGTGCCACCCAGTGCCACCTGCTTGAACAACGGGTTGGAAACGCCTTCGACGAGCGCGGCACCACTGATGGCGTAGCCCGGAATGCGGTAGCCCAGCCAGATGCCGGCCGTGACATACAGCACCGCGTAGATCAGCGTCAGCCAGCGCGCCATTTTCACCGCGCGTGCCGCAAGCACTTCATCGGCTTTCAGCGCGGCCCAGCAGGCACCGTGGGCCAGCAGCATGCTCAGCGATACCAGCCCGGCGAGCAGCGCGAACGGATGCAGCAGATCGAACAGGCCGCCCTGCCAGGTCATGCGCAAGTCGTCGTCGAAACGGAACGGCAGACCAAGAAACAGGTTGCCGAAGGCGACGCCGGAAATCAGCATCACCACCACGCCCGATGCGACCAGCACCCAGTCCCACAGGCTGGCCCAGCGCGGGTCGTGCACCTTGCCGCGAAAGTTGAAGCCGACCGGGCGCAGGATGAAACCCAGCAGCACCAGGAAAATGGCCAGATACATGCCGGAAAACGACACCGCATAAAGCATCGGCCAGGCGGCGAAGGTGGCGCCGCCGGCGAGGATGAACCAGACCTGGTTGCCTTCCCAGGTTGCTTCGATGCCTTCGATCAGCACCAGCCGTTCCTCATTGTTTCGACCGAGCACTTTCAACAGGCCGGCGACCCCGAAATCGAAGCCGTCCATGATGGCGAAACCGATGAAGAGTGTGCCGAGCAGGGCCCACCAGATCACGCGCAACGTAGCGTAGTCGAACATGGCGAAATCCTCAGTGACCAGCGGTAGCGATGGTGCCGTTGTGTAGCCAGATACCCAGGCCGTCCGGCCCCTTGCGGGTGAATTTCAGCATCAGCCATACGTCGACGATGGCCAGCGCGGTATAGAACAGCACGAAGCCGCCGATCGAGGTGAGCACCTGACCCGAGCTTACTGACGACACGCCAAGCGCTGTCGGCAGCACGCCCTCGATCGCCCATGGTTGGCGGCCATACTCGGCTACGATCCAGCCCATTTCGATCGCCAGCCACGGTAGCGGCAGGCTCCATAGCGCGAGCTTCAGAAACCAGCGGTGCTTAGTGAGTTCGCGCTTGCTCGCTTTCCAGAACGCCAGGGCAAACAGCGCGATGAAGTAGATGCCGCAGCCGACCATGATGCGAAACGCCCAGAACAGCACGGGTACGTTGGGTATCGTGCTGTCGGCGGCTTTCTGGATATCCGCCGGCGTCGCCTGGCGCGGATCGTCCACGTAGCGCTTGAGCAGCAGGGCGTAGCCCATGTCCTGATCATGCGCCGCCAGTGTCGCCTGGGCCTGTGCGTTGTTCTTGTCCTGACGCAGCATCAGCATGGCGTCGTAGGCCTTCACGCCTTCGCCGATGCGGCCCTTGGCGGTGTCCACCAGTTCAGCGATGCCGGGCATGGTTTCGTCGGTCGAGTGCGTGCCGATCAGGCCCATCACCCAGGGAATCCTCACCGCCAGATGCGTGGTGCGCTCCTGCACGTCGGGTAGGCCGAACAGGGTGAACGGCGCGGGCGCCGGCTCGGTGTGCCACATCGCCTCGATCGCCGCGAGCTTCATTTTCTGGTTCTGTGACACGGTGTAGCCGGAGGTATCACCCAGCACCACCACCGATAGTGCCGCTGCCAGACCGAAGCTGGCTGCCACCGTCATCGAGCGCTTGGCGAAATCCACGTTGCGCCCGCGCAGTAGATACCACGCGCTGATCGACAGCACGAACATCGAGCCCAGCACGTAACCGCCGCTCACCGTGTGCACGAACTTGGCCTGCGCCACCGGATTGAACACCACGTCGCTGAATGAAGTGACTTCCATGCGCATGGTCTGGGCGTTGAACGCAGCCCCTACCGGGTGCTGCATCCACGCATTGGCGATCAGGATCCACACGGCCGACAGGCTGGTGGCCAGCGCGAGAAAGCAGGTCACCAGCAGATGCTTGACCCGCGAGATGCGATCCCAGCCCATGAAGAACACGCCAACCAGGGTGCCCTCCAGGAAGAACGCCATCAACCCCTCGATCGCCAGTGGTGCGCCGAAGATGTCACCGACGTAATGCGAGTAGTACGCCCAGTTCATGCCGAACTGGAATTCCATGGTGACGCCGGTGGCCACACCCATCGCGAAATTGATGCCGAACAGCACCCCCCAGAACTGCACCATGCGCTTCCATACCTCGCGCCCGGTCATTACGTAGACCGCTTCCATCACCGCCAGCATCCAGACCAGTCCCAGCGTCAAAGGCACAAACAAAAAGTGGTATAGCGCGGTCATCGCGAACTGCAGACGCGACAGCGTGACGACATCGGTATCGATGATCATGGATGCGTTTCCGGATGAGCTGAGGATGGTGCTAGCCGACGAGCGATCGCATCGGCGCTGGCATCGGGTTTGGGGTGGGGCGCAAACAGCAGCCACCAGATCAGCATCAGGAAGGCGAGTTTGGCGAAGATGACAAGCACCAGCTCAAGGGCAAGGCGACGCAGTGGTCGCCTTGATGCGCGGTGTGACCAGAAGCTGGATGGCGACATGTTCAAACGGCAGGACTCCTTGCGAGCACCTGCTGCCAGACTACGCCGATCGGCGTAAAACTATCAGCCTCATTTCGCTCAGGCCAAGGACCGGCATGTGATGCACTTGTCGATCTCGGGCGTACAGCGCAGGCGGGCGCTCGTCCGTGCGCGGGAAGTGTGGCTGAAAGCCGCAGGGGTGTTGTCGTTGCCGTCGATACTCTGCGTCGGCATGGCGACACAGAGTATCGACGCTTGCGATGAAATCTCAGCTCAGGCGAGCGAACGCATCGCGCGTGAGGTTTTCCGGTGCGCCATCGGTGCACACTACGTCGTCCTCGATGCGAATGCCGCCGTACTGGCGGAAGGCATCGACCCTGGCCCAGTCGATGTCGGCTGATACCGGCTTGTCGCGCAGTTCGGCCAGCAGCATGTCGATGAAGTACAGCCCCGGTTCAATGGTAACCACCATGCCCGGCTCAAGTACGCGGGTCATGCGCAGGTATGGATGGCCGTCTGGATGGCTAATCGTGCCGCCACGTTCATTCTGCTGGAAGCCGGCCACGTCGTGAACCTGCAGGCCGATCGGGTGGCCCAGGCCGTGTGGTAGAAACGCGCCGGTGACGCCCGAGGTTACGGCGCTCTCGGCACTCATTCGAATAAAGCCGTGTTCGCGCAGCACCTCGGCCAGCATGTGGTGTGCGTGAATGTGCAGCTCGGAATAACTCTGGCCAGCGCGCACCTTGGCAACAAAGCTCTGCTGAGCCACATCGACGCTGTCGATCAGTGCCTGGAATTCGCTGGCATTCGAGCCTGCATAGGTACGGGTGATGTCGCTGGCATAACCGGCGGCACTCGCGCCGGCGTCGATCAGGAACGAGCGGCTTTGTGCTGGCGGCGTGCGATCAAAGTTCGTGTAGTGCAATACCGCGCCATGTTCGTTGAGCGCGACGATGCTGGCGTAGGGCAACTCGGCATCGTTCTGGTGTGCTGCCGCGAGGTAGGCCATATGGATGCCGAATTCGCTCTCGCCGGCGCGGAAGGCCTGCTCGGCGGCACGGTGCGCACGCGTGCCAAGGCGACTGGCTTCGCGCATCAGCTCAAGCTCGTACGGTGTCTTGTAGCTGCGGTACCAGTGCAGATAATCGAGCAGGACCTGCGGGTTATTCGCCTCGACACTATCCATCGCCGCGTAGCCGGCAGCGATGACTGCACGCCGGCCGCTCGGCAATTGCGCGACCGCTTCGACAGCAGTGCGCACGATGACGATATCGAAATACTCGATCCAGTAACCCTGCGGGACATCTGGTACCACGTGCCAGTAATCGCGTGGCTGCAGAAAGATCAGTTTCGGCTTGCTGCCTGGCGTGTAGACGATCCAGCTACCCGGCGCGTCGGTCAGCGGCAGCCAGTGCTTGAAGTGTGGGCTGGCGACGAACGGTTGATCCTGATCGTCCAGAAACTTGCGCAGCGGCATGCCGGCAGCAATCAGCAGATGGTCGAAACCGGCGAGTGCGAGCGCCTTGTCGGCGCGTTCGCGCAGCGTGTTCAGATGGTCTGGATAAAGCGAAGCGAGGCTTGAAGCGGGCATGCATATTCCTGCAGATGAGCGGCGGCGTGTGGGCCACTTCGCGCGGCGTGATCGGGACGCCGGACAACGCCTCAGTGGCGGAAAAGGCCAATCATACGGCCATAAAGAAGGCGCGCACGATTGCGTGCCTTGGACCCAGCCGTCGGCTGGCGGTCAGTTTTTATCGAGCCAGCTATGCAGCCGCTCGGCGTCGGTATCGCTGATGGCGACGATCCGATAGCCGGCCCAGACCTGACCGGGGCTGGCTGCGTGATCATGCCATTGCTCCTGGATGCCAACCTCGATCAGCGATGAGGCGCCTAGCTCCTGGCCTGGTTCGGGCAGCGGTAGCCTGATCTGAAAGAGCGCTTCGCTGCGCGGAGTCTGCGCGCTAATCAGCAGCATGCCGTTGCTGGAGAGATTACCTACGTAACCGATCATCCGGCCGCTGATGACATCAGTCACTTGCGCAGGGAAGGGGACACGTTTGCGTTCGATGCGGCGCTTTTCGCCGGAGTGGTCTCGCAAGTTCATCGGCTGTCGGACTCCGGTCGGCGGCTATGTCCCGAGGTGTTCGGCTGGCGCAGGCTGCCGGTGAGGCTGCGCCAGGCACGATCGAGTATGCCTTCACGCTGCAGCGGTACTTCGCTGACGCGACCGGCAACGATTTCGTGGGCGAGCTGCGCGATATTCATCTCCTCGCCACGCTGGCCGCGCCGGGTGACCAGCAGGCAGCGACCGGATATCGGCGAATGCCAGGCCAGTTTGCGTCGCACCCTTTGTTCACTGGCCGGATCGGTGAACTCGAACCAGCTGCCAAACGGCAACTCATGCAGATGCTGCTGAACCGCCAGCTCGCGCGGATCGACAGTCGCCTCCTGCGGGAGTTCGGGAATGGCCGAGTCCTGGCTGGCGGTTTCACCCAGCCGCTGATGCTGTTTGAGGCGCAGCGCAAGGTCGGTAGTGCTGGGCAAGTCCACGTTGGAATCCGGGTCATCCAACCCAAGCAATCGCCGTGCTACCTGCACCGCTTCCCCGGCGTGCATGCCGATCTGCTGCAGGCCGACTTCCACATCGACTTGCAGTCGGTCGCGATCCCCTATGGGTAAACGGCCGAGTAATTGATCAGTGATCGCCAGCTGGGCTTGGAAGGCGCCGCTTTGCTCGCCATGACGCAGCAGCGTCAGCGCCAACACGTCGGACCAGGCGCGATCGAGCAGGGCGCGCAGCAGGCCGCGCGGTGGCGTTTGCGCAAAGCGCTCGGCCATGTATTCGCTGGCTCGCTGGCGTGCCTGGTCCAGCCGCTCGCGACCCTTGGCGGCTTCCAGATGTCGGTTTTCGGCAGTTTGTGCTTTGCGTGTCAACAGGGACAGGTGATGTTCGATATCGGCGAGCAGGCTCGTATAAAGGCCCGCCGTTGGCGGTTCCTGATTGGCCCGGGTCACCAGCTGGTCGAGCTTCGCTGCCAGCGGTCGGCCGCTTTCGTCGTCGCTGCCATCGAGCCAGTCGTGCGCGGCGGCGGTAACCGTATCGAGCAGTTTGCGCGCGGGATGTTCGCGTTGTTCAAAGAATGCGGGATCCGCTACGGCAATACGCGTGACGGGTAATTGCATATTGCCGAGCAGGGCGTGCGCATTATTTTCGCCGCCCAGCATTTGTTGGCCAAGCTGTTGGAACAGCATGGCGACAAGATCCACCGTGTCGCCTTGTTCGATGCTGAGCTGAGTTCGTGGCGCATCGCTGGGCTTGCCCACGTTGAGCTGGGTGAGCAGTTCTTCGCGCAATCGCTGGGCACTGCGCAACTCGCGGCTGGCCTGATCGGTGACTTTGAACAGATGCTGCTGCAGGGCGCCCAACGCGATCTGCAATTCATCGGCACTGGCGGCACGGCCAGGCGGTTGGTCGTCTGTCGCAGCGCTGGTGGTGCGTCGCTGGGTCAGTAGATCACGCAGAGATTCGAGTACCTCGATGGAGTCACCGGGCGCTGCGCCCGATGCGGCTGTCTGACGTGTCTTTACCGTCGATGCTGCGGTGACCTCCTCTGGCGCAACAACGTTGGGTCGTGTGTTGATCTGTCGTGGAACCGGGATACTGCGCAGCTCCGGCAGAATGCCGTCGTCGAGCAGCTTTGCGTTGACGGCGTCATAGACCGGCGCGAGCAATTGGATCAGCTGCTCCTCAACACTTTGCATCAGCAGCAAGTGGTGCTCCAGCGGCAGCTCGAGCGCCACGCTGGCGGCGTGAATGGCGCGGGTCAATACGTAAGGGCCGAGCGGCAGCGAGTGGCCGTCCAGCGGTGGCGCGCCAATCAATACGGCCAGTCGGTAGCCCAGTTCGTAAAGCACGCCGTTGTGGCGCATTTCGCCGCGCGCGCCCAGACGCTCGATCGACATCACCATTTCCTGCTCGGCCTGATCGAGCAGTTGCAGCGACAGTCGTGATCTTGGGCTGGCAGACGCGTCAACTTTGACAGCAGTTTTGTCGATGTCATTGAAGGCTTCGGCGAGTTCCAGCAGGAAGCGTTCTTCGAAGGCCACGCGGTCGTGTACCGTGCGCAGCCGGCTGGTCAGGAAATCCTGCTGTTGCTTGGGCAGTTTGGCGCTTTCGGCCTGCTTGAACAGCTTCTGCTCGAAGTCACTCAGGCATTGATGCAGCGGCTCCTGCAAGCCTTCCACGCAAAGCGCATAAGAGGCTTCAAGCAGCCGTTGCGCGCGCGCAGGCCAGCGTCCGTCTTTCAGACGAAATGATTGGTACGCCTCGAACCGACGGCGTCGATTCTGCTCGACATCCATGATGAACTCGCCCCGTCCCCAATCCTTGTGAGTTTATGCTGCTTGTCACAGACACGCTACCAGATAATCGTGTACAAGCCGTGCGGCTCAAGGTTCCGTATCAGTCCATAAAACTGGCGATCACATCGTTCAGAAAGCGCTGGCCAAGTGGGGTGGTGTGCAGCTTTTGCGGGTCGTCCATCAGCCAGCCCCGCTGGCGGCCGGCGGTCAGTGCTCGCGCAATTGTCTCTGGCATCAGTCCGGTACGTGCCGTGAAATCTTCGGACGGCACGCCGTCCACTAGCCGCAGCGCGTTCAGCATGTACTCGAACGGCAGCTCGGCCGCGCTGACCACGCTGTCGCCGCCGATTCGCGCTGGGCCGCCACCCGCATCCATATAGGCCTTCGGCAGGCGGGATTTCCAGCGGCGGTGGACTTGGCCACTGGCTGCGTCGCTGATCTTGCCGTGTGCACCAGCGCCGATGCCGAGGTAATCGCCAAAACGCCAGTAGTTGAGGTTGTGCGCACAGCGCCGGTCGGGCTGTGCGTAGGCGGAAATTTCGTACTGGCCGTAGCCGGCTGCCGCCAACGCCTGCTCGCAAGCTTCCTGCATCGCCCACGCATGATCGTCATCCGGTAGCGGCGGCGGATTGGCGGCGAAAGCGGTGTTGGGCTCGAGGGTGAGCTGGTAGTGCGAGATGTGTGTCGGCTGCAGGGCAACAGCTCGCGCGACATCGGTCAGCGCGCCATCGAGCTGTTGTTGCGGCAGCGCATACATAAGATCGAGGTTGATGTTGCGGTAGCCTGCATCCTGCGCCGATTTCACCGCAGCCTCGGCCTCGCTGGCGGAATGGATGCGGCCCAGTCGCTTCAGCTTGTCGTCGTCGAAGCTCTGGATGCCGAACGAAATGCGATTGATGCCCGCAGCGAGATAGCCATCGAAACGGCCATGTTCGACCGTGCCAGGATTCGTCTCCAGTGTGATCTCAGCGTCGTCGGGCAGCGGCAGGCGTTCACGCACGCCATCGAGCAGGCGCTCGATCAGTTCCGGTGCAAACAGGCTCGGTGTGCCACCGCCGAAGAAGATGCTGATGATGGAGCGGCCTTCGAGCGCCGCGGCAAAATCGCTACGGTCGGCATCGAGATCGGCGAGTAGGTGATCGATGTAGTTGTCGTAAGGCGGCGGTTCGCTGCGCAAGCCATGCGAGTTGAAATCGCAGTACGGGCACTTCTTCACGCACCACGGCATGTGTATGTAGAGCGACAGTGGTGGCGCGAGCAGGCTCATGCCGAGGCGTGCAGCTCGATCAGTCGCGCGTGCAGTTTTGCCAGTGCCTGGCCGCGATGACTGAGCCGATTCTTCGTCGCGGTATCGAGTTCGGCCACGCTGGCGGTCTGGCCATCGGGCAGGAATAGTGGGTTGTAACCAAAACCATTCGTGCCGCGTGGTGCATCCAGGATGCGCCCGTGCCAGCGTGCTTCGGCGATCAGCGGTGCCGGGTCGTCGGCATGCTGCAGCAGCGCGAGCACGCAAATGAAGAACGCACCGCGTTGCTCCGTCGGCACGCCATCGAGTTCGCGCAGCAGTTTCAGGTTGTTCGCCGCGTCGTCGCCGTGGCCGCCACTGTAGCGGGCCGAATACAGGCCCGGTGCGTTGTGCAGGTAGTCGACGCACAGGCCGGAGTCGTCGGCCAGCGCCGGCAGGCCGGTGGCGCGCGCGGCATTGCGTGCCTTTAACAAGGCATTCTCGACGAAGGTTAGGCCGGTTTCCTCGGCGTCCTCGACGCCGAGGCTGCCCTGGGTAATCACTTCAAAGCCGCTGTCGGCGAACAGCTCGCCGAATTCGGCGAGTTTGCCGCGGTTGCTGCTGGCAAGAACGATGCGCCCCATGGCAATTCAGCCTTGCGCCAATGCAGCGCGCTGCGCCAGGACCAGTTCACCAATGCCTTTCTCGGCCAACGCCAGCAGCGCGTCCATTTCATCGCGACGGAACGCGTGGCCTTCGGCCGTGCCCTGGACTTCGATGAAACCGCCGCCGTCGTTCATCACCACATTCATGTCGGTATCGCAGTTGGAATCTTCGGCGTAGTCCAGATCGAGCACTGGCAAGCCCTTGTAGATGCCGACTGAGATCGCTGCGACAGCACCGACGATCGGATTGCGCTTGAGGTTTTCACGCTTCATCAGGTAATTGATCGCATCGACGAGTGCCACGTAGGCACCGGTGATTGCCGCGGTACGCGTGCCACCGTCGGCCTGGATCACGTCGCAGTCCAGCGTGATGACACGCTCGCCCAGCGCCTGACGATTGATGCAGGCACGCAGGCTGCGGCCGATCAGTCGCTGGATTTCCATGGTCCGGCCGCCCTGGCCGCCGCGCGCGGCTTCACGCTGCATGCGGGTGTTGGTGGCGCGTGGCAGCATGCCGTATTCGGCGGTAACCCAGCCTTCGCCCTTGCCACGCAGCCAGGCCGGCACGCGATCCTCGATGCTGGCGGTGCACAGGACGCGCGTATCGCCGAAGCTCACCAATACCGAACCTTCGGCGTGGCGGGTGTAATGACGTTCAATGGTGATGCTGCGCAGCTGGTCGCTGGCGCGGCCGCTGGGGCGGGTAACGGAATTCATGGGGTTGTTCGCTGAGATCGCCGGATCAAGCAAGGCGGGGTCGGAGAGTTTACCATTGCGTCCTGTTTCCCACGTTTGGATGACTCCCCATGATCCGCAGCATGACGGCCTATGCCAGCGCCGAAGCCACCGGCCCCGCAGGCACCCTCAGCTGCGAGCTGCGTACGGTCAACCATCGATATCTGGAGCTGAGTCCGCGTCTGCCTGACGAATTGCGCAGTTTCGAGTCGCTGCTGCGCGAGCGGATCGCGGCCAAGCTGTCGCGCGGCAAGCTCGATATCACCGTGCGCGTGCGCGGCAACGAAGCACGCGGCGACACGTTGCAGATTAACGGTGCGCTGGTGACGAAGCTGGCCGAGCTGGCGCTGGACATGCAGGCGCGCTTCCCGAACCTGCAGGTGGAACTCACCGACTTATTGCGCTTTCCCGGTGTGATGCAGCAGGCCGAGATCGACCCGGAAGCGCAGCAGGCGGCGCTGTTCGAGGTGCTTGATCGCGCACTCGACGTGCTCACCGCCACGCGCGAACGTGAAGGCGAGAAACTGGGCGAGATCCTGCGCGAGAAGCTCGACGGCATCGAACGCGTCGTTGCCGATGTGCGTACCTGGATGCCGGAAATCCGCGCCGCCCTGCGTACACGGCTTGAAGGTCGGCTGGCCGACATCAAGCAGCCGATCGAGCCGGGTCGGCTGGAGCAGGAGCTGGTCATGCAGATCACCCGCACCGATGTGGACGAGGAGCTGGACCGGCTCAGCACGCATATCGGCGAAACCCGCCGTGTGCTTGGGTTGAAGGAACCGGTCGGTCGCCGACTGGATTTCCTGATGCAGGAGTTCAACCGCGAGGCGAACACGCTGGGTTCCAAATCGGTCGATGCGCGCAGCACCAATGCGGCAGTCGAGCTGAAGGTGCTGATCGAGCAGATGCGCGAACAGGTGCAGAACATCGAATGATGCCTAAGAAGGCTCGTCTAATTCATCGCGCCGGGATCCCGAGATGGCTATTCGATGAGCCTTTTCTTGTCCGGTGCAGAATCATTCGTCCAGACGCATGTGGTAATCCGCCACTGGATAAGGTTGGCGTCTGATTCGAGCGTCGCCGTGATGTCTTGTCGCGAACCGACGCGGGTCTTGGCCGAGGGGATTTTTCCCCTCGGCCTCCCTGCACGGTCGCTATCCATAGAAAGCGACCGAAAAGACTCAGTTCGATTCGGTAAACTGAATATAGGGCGATGATGCGCCCGTGGCGGTGCAGCTGCCGGTCAAGGTCAAATTATTGGTTTCGCCGGTGAAGCCCGCATCGGATGGTCCAACGCATGTTGGCGCGCTCGTGCTGCCGTCAGTGACGGCATCTTTCACCGTTATCGTCGAGCCTGTATTGAAGGTCGCCGCTGATCCGCCACCGTCACCGACGATATTGAATTCCGACTGGTTCCAGACGGCTGCGATATTGACCTTGCTGTCCTTGGTGGTCAAGGTGTATGCGGTGGTGCCATTGGTGAATACCGTCGTATCGTTGCCTCCTGACACGACCGAGCCAGAAAGCTTCACATTCGCCAGTTGGCTAGCTGCTACTGCAGGCGCCGATATGGCACTGCTGTT
This sequence comes from Rhodanobacter sp. MP1X3, assembly GCF_014207165.1. Lineage (NCBI taxonomy): Bacteria > Pseudomonadati > Pseudomonadota > Gammaproteobacteria > Lysobacterales > Rhodanobacteraceae > Rhodanobacter > Rhodanobacter sp. MP1X3. The sequence continues at coordinate 881,724 of NZ_JACHCO010000001.1, forward strand.
TACGTAGCAGTCTTCGCCGATGCCGTCCGGGTCCGCTCCGGCATCGTTCCACCCGCTCGGACAGGTACCGCCACTCCTAGTGCTGCTGCCGTAGCTAAAAAGCCAGTATTGAATGAATACGTAACCCGAGCTAACGTCCGACTCATAAATGAACTGTTGCCAGACTGTGCAATACGAGTAGCTTTTGCACGTAGACGTAGTGCCATTGAAGTTCGTGTTGAGCTGAAGCGTATAGTCATTCGAGCCATCCGTGCCCGTTTCGCTCGTCACCCCGGATACTGTCGGGAAACTTCCGACTGTTCCGCTCAGCAACCCCGGGCCTTGAACAACGTAATCTTCGCCATTGCCGACGGTTTGGGCACGACCTGCCGCTTGTGACTTTGTATTCGTTGAATCACCGAATACGCTTCCACTACGTGACGGAACCTTCGACCGATATTTCGCCGGTGCGGCGACGCACGTTGCTTTTTTCCAGAGAATGCTGGGGTAAGAGGCGCTGTAACAGCCTTCGGCAGGCGCGCCATGACGTGCCATGTCCGCACGCCAGGATTCTTGTGCCTGAGCTTCGGCAGCGCTGACAGGCGGTGCGGTAAAAACCGCTTCATTGTCAGTCGGAGCGGCAAAAACAGCGGATGAGGTTCCAATCGCACCCACAAGACTCGCCATAATCGCGAGCTGAATCATGTAACGCGTGCCGGACTTGGATTTCGATTGCATATTTATTGCTCCCATTTTGTTACTCCCATTAAAAATGAAAGGATGCCAATCAAACCTGATTAAAAATAATTAAAAATATAATTTAACTAGAAAATGTACAAATTGAGAATGTTGATACTAAAATGCGCTGGCATCATGCTCAATAGGAAATATTCACCTGTAAGGGTTTCCAGGTAATGGGGACAAGAAAGCATTATTTTACGATGAATCGTAAAATAATGCGTATTTAATAAATTTTAAACTGCTGTTGCAGGCGACGTTTCACGGCACTTATACCGCCATAACAAATTATTCTTTGGAGCAAGTCACAGTTTAAATTTATTGATTCAGAACGTATGTTGCTTGCTCAGAGTTGTCGCAAATGATGGCCATCCGATGCCATGAATACACTGCGTTACTCAATAAATTTCAATTTGAGCGCAATGCAGTTCGAGAAAGTGCTGGGCGTTACGAAAAATCGCGGCACTACCAGTCGATGCTCAGAAAGCCGAACACGCCGACCGTGCTGGGTGCCGGCGAAGAATGGATGCGGCTCACGTCAACGCGCTGGATCGATGCCGACCCGGCGGACCGAATGGGCTGGCTCAGTCGCTATACTGCGGCGATGAAAATCAGCACTCAACCCGGTTGCAACCTGACATATGCCGCGACTCTGCCGCGCGGGAGTCTTGCCTGGGACAACTTGTCGCTCGCATGGATGGCGCTAGGCCGGGCGCAGGACATCGCATGACGGCGATGTCTGACAACGCCACCCTGTTCGTGGTTGCCGCACCGTCGGGCGCGGGCAAGTCGAGTCTGGTCAACGCACTGCTGGAGCGCGAGCCGGCGATTTCGCTGTCGGTATCGCACACCACACGCCCCCCACGGCAGGGCGAGCAATACGGCCGCCACTATTTTTTCGTTGAACGCGCGGAGTTCGAGCGCGAAATCGCCGAGGGCATCTTTCTTGAGCATGCCGAAGTTCACGGCAATCTTTACGGTACATCGCGTACCACGGTGCAGTCGCTGTTGAGCGAAGGGCATGACGTGCTGCTGGAGATCGATTGGCAGGGCGCCGAGCAGATTCGTCGCAGCAAGCCCGACTGCGTGGGTATTTTCATTTTGCCACCGTCACGGGCCGAACTGGAGCGCCGCCTGCGCGGCCGCGGCTCGGACAGTGCCGAAGTGATCGAGCGCCGTTTGCACAACTCGCGCGGTGAAATTGCCCACGCGCACGAGTTCGACTACATCCTGATCAACAATGTCTTTGCGGACGCGTTGAATGATCTGCAGGCGATCGTGCAGGCGGTTCGTCAGCGCAGTGCGCTGCAATGGCGGCGCCACGAGGCACTGATTGCGGAACTGCTTGCGGCCGATTCCTGAATGCTCAGTTGAAGAAGCTTTCGGCGCGAAGGAAAAATCCGTCCTTCGGTCGTCGAAAAGTCTTTGTCAGCAGCAGGTATTCATGCAGATCCGAATGCGAGGCGCGCGTGGCAAAGCGAAAGTTCTTCGTTCCACCCTCCGGATTGAAACCCCAGGCCGTGGCGATGGCCTCCATCAGCGTGGATTTGCCGCTGCCGTTCTCGCCGACCAGAAAGGTGACTGAGGGATGTAGCTCAAGCGCCGTAAAGTCGCGCAACACGGGCAGGGCAAATGGGTAATGATCGAACGACGGCACGCGTTCACGGCGCAGTCGCACGTCCATGACGTAATGTTCGGCATCCATCGTTCGCATGCAGCATTCCCTCGCTTTTCGTGGTCCATGGTCAGGCATCGTCGGTCCAGATTCAAACGTCGTGGTCTGAATACCCGCCTGCCGTGTGGGTGGTTTGGCGTGGCGCTAGGGCGAGGCTTCCGGTAACTTGTACCCTCTTTAACGCATCTGATGATCGCCATGACCGAACCCGTTCGAGCCGCGCCTGACGACAGCACCCTGGTGCGGGTTCGTGGCCTGACGACGGTGCTTAACGGCAAGACCATTTTCGACAAGCTTGAACTCGATATCCCGCGGGGCAAGGTCACCGCCATCATGGGTCCCAGCGGCACCGGAAAAACCACCCTGCTCAAGCACATCACCGGTCAGATGCGGCCCGACGCCGGCCAGATTCTGGTCGGGGGCAAGAATGTGCCGGAGCTGTCACGCGAGGAGCTGTACAAGCTCCGCGAGGGCATTGGCTACCTGTTCCAGAATTCAGCATTGCTGACTGATTTCAGCGTGTTCGAGAACGTCGCCTTTCCGCTGCGCCAGCACACCAAGCTGCCCGAAGTGCTGCTGCGCAACGTGGTGCTGCTGAAGCTGCAGGCAGTGGGTTTACGTGGTGCAGCGGAGCTGATGCCGAACGAACTGTCCGGCGGCATGGCGCGCCGCGTCGCGCTGGCGCGGGCCATCGTCTTCGATCCGATGCTGATTCTCTATGACGAACCGTTTGTCGGGCTCGATCCGGTGGCCTTGAATCAGGTGCTGAAATTGATCCGTACGCTCAACGAGACGCTTGGGATTACCAGCGTGCTGGTCGCGCACGAAATCGAAGCGGTAAAGCAGGTGGCCGATCACGTGTTCCTCATCGCCAACGGCAAGGTGGTGGCGCAGGGCGACCCGAAAACCATCGCCAACGATGGCTCGGCATGGACGCGCCAGTTTTTCGGTGGTGGGGCGGATGGTCCGGTGCCGTTCCAGTATCCGGCGGGCGATTACGCGCAGGCGCTGGGCTTTCCAGGAGCCGCGAAATGAGCGCGCGCCCCGTACAGAGCAGCAACGTGCTGACCGGATCACTGGCGCAAATCGGCAACTGCGGTCTGTTTCTGCTGACCCTGTTGGCGGCGATTCCGCGCAGCTTCCGCTATGTGCGTGAAACACTTCGCCAGCTGTGGTTCGTCGGTGCGATGAGCCTGACCATCATCATGGTCTGCGGCCTGTTCGTCGGCATGGTGCTGATGCTGCAGCTGTATCACGTGCTGTCGATTTTCGGCGGCACCTCGGCCAGCGGCATGGTGGTCGCGCTATCGGTGTATCGCGAATTGGGGCCGGTGGTGACGGCGCTGCTGTTTGCCGGCCGCGCCGGCACCTCGATTACCGCTGAAATCGGGCTGATGCGTGCCACGGACCAGATCGATGCGATGGAAATGATGGCGGTCGATCCGATCGCCTACGTGGCGACACCGCGCTTTCTGGCTGGGCTGATTGCGATGCCGCTGCTGTGTTGCGTGTTCTGCGCAATGTCAGTGCTGGGTGGCCATCTGGTCGGTGTGACCTGGCTTGGCATCGATAACGGCACGTTCTGGTCGAACATGACCGCCGTAGTGGATCTGCACACCGATATCGTCAATGGCGTGCTGCTGAAAAGCCTGGCGTTCGGCGCCGTGGTTTCGCTGATCGCGGTCTATCAGGGATTCACCACGCCACCGACCAGCGAAGGCGTGGCCTATGCCACTACGCGAACGGTGGTTGCCTCGTCGATCGCCATTCTGGCCTTGGACTTCGTGCTCACGGCGTTTCTGATGTGAACGCGTTGACGAGATCGTCGCCATGAACCATTCCACCATGTTCCAGTACCTATCTCCCCAACGTTTATCGAGGATCGTGCCGTGAGCCAACCGAGAAATTCCTATGCCGTCGGCACCGGCCTGTTCATCGTGCTGGGTTTTGCCGCGCTGGTGTATCTGGCCACCCAGACGACGTCGGTGGCCAATGTCCATCAGGGTTCCAGCTACACCGTCGATACGCACTTCGCCAATATCGGCCAGCTGAAAGAGCGCGCGCCGGTGAAGATTGCCGGCGTGCGCATTGGCCAGGTGCAGTCGATCACACTGCAGCCGGGTGCCGAAGTGGCCGATGTGAAGCTGGCGATCGACAAGAACTACGACAAGATTCCGCTGGACTCGGTGGCGACGATCTTCACCAGCGGTCTGCTGGGCGATCAGTACGTCGGCATTGTCTACGGTACCTCCAAGAAAACGGTTGCCGAGGGTGGCACGCTGGCGCTGACCAAACCGGCAGAGCAACTGGAAGACATGCTGGGCAAGTTCTTCGGTGCGGGTGGCATGGCCGACAATCTCGGCGGTACCTACACGGTGACAGCAGACTTCACCAATGTCGGCACGCTCTCTGCCGGTGCGGCGGTAAAGATGGCCGGTGTGCCGATCGGCAGCGTGCAATCGGTGGTTGCCGATCCGGTGAAGCTCGACGCCAAGGTTACCCTGGCCATCGACAACCGCTACAACCAGATTCCCGATGATTCGTCGGCGGCGGTATTCACCAGCGGCTTGATCGGCGCGCAATTCGTCGCCATACAACCGGGTGGTTCACCTGACGCACTCAAGAATGGTGATGAGATGGTGCTGACGCAATCCGCCATGCAACTGGAGGATTTAATCGGCAAATTCCTGGTCAATGGTTCGTCAAGCGATCAGAAAAATGCCGGCAATGGCACGTCGCCGGGTAAATCGTCATCCGACAAACCGTCTTCCCCTATCCCCACCGGCAAACAGTAGCCGGTCATGTCCAAGGAGTTCTCCATGTTGCGCAGACTGGCTCTTGCCACCGCTATCGCTATGGGCACCATCGTCGCCACTCCGTCATTCGCCCAGGATCCGGCGCCGGCGACGGCTGCCCCTGCTTCCCAACAGACACCCGAACAGATCATCCAGTCGATTGCCGATCAGCTGGCCAGTGCCATCGACGGTCATCGTGACGAGCTGAAGCAGAATCAGGACAAGCTGATCAGCATCATCGACGAGGTGCTGTTGCCGCATTTCGATATCGACTACGCGTCGATCCTGGTGCTGGGTCAGCATGCCCGCGAGGCCACGCCAGCGCAGCGCGAGCGTTTTGCCAAGGCGTTCTACAACTCGATTACCCATCGCTACGCCGAAGGCCTGCTCGACTACACGCGTGGCCGCGTCAAGGTGCTGCCGTTCAGCGGTGACCTCAACGACAAGCGCACCGTGGTTCGCACGCAGGTAACGATGGATGACGGCAAGCTGGTCTCGATTGATTACGCCTTCCGCAAGAGCCGCTCGGGTGACTGGAAAGCCTATGACGTGATCATCGAGGGCATTTCCTATGTCACCAACTATCGCAATCAGGTGGATGCCGAAATCCGCAAAAGCAGCATCGATGCGCTGATCACCAACCTTGAATCCAAGGGTGGCAGCGCGCTCGATACGATGGCAAAGGACAGCAAGGGCGGGCAGTGACAGCGATCATCACCGAACGCGGGTTCGAACTCGCCACCAGTACGCCGGGTGTTCTCGGCGTCACTGGTCTGCTCAACTTCAACACGGCGGCCGCCGCCACGCAGGCAATCGAGTCTGCGTTATCGGATCCTTCGATCGCGCAACTTGATCTGGCCGGCGTGAAACACGCGGACAGCGCCGGGCTTTCCTGCCTGGTCGCGGTCATGGCTGAGGCTGCCCGGCAAGGTCGGTCGCTCAAGGTCATACATATGCCCAGCGGTATGCAGGCACTGGCCAAGGTGTCCGAGGTCGATCAGTTGATCGATTAGTCAGCATGATTTTCACCAATAAAAAAGGGGCCGCTGGCCCCTTTTTCATGTCGCTTGATGATATGTCTCGGATCAAACCTGGCTACTGCTTGCTGCCTTCATTCGTCTGGCCAGGATGACTGTTTTCCCATTTGTGCTGCTGATCCAGCAGCTCGTCAGGGTCAAAATTCTTGTCGTCGAGTCCCTGCATATGCTGGATAACGCTGTCCGGCGGATTGCCGTCGTAAATGTCGTAAATGCGCTGCTGACGATACGCATCGCGAAGGAATACGTACGGGTCGTAAGCCGAGTTGAGGAAATTCTCCGCATCGATGGCACGTGCGCGAAGATTGACCAGATAGATGACCTGCGGCAGATACTGCAAGCCATGGTCGTGATTGTTCTGCGCGTAATAGCTGAGCGGATCCAGGAAATAGCTGTCGACAGGTATGCGCCAGATATCACGAGCCGTGCTCGGACCAAACAGTGGCAACATAAGATAGTCCCCCTCCGGCAGTCCCCAGCGCGCCAACGTGATGCCGAAATCGTTGGTTTCGAGCGGGATGCCGAACTGGCTGGCGGGATCAAACAAGCCAACGAACCCGATGGTCAGATTCACCACCATGCGACCGGTGCTCTGTACCGCTTGCTTCGGGCGAGCTTGTAGCAGATCGTTCACTACGGTGATCGGCATGCGAATCGTGGTGAAAAAGTTGTTCACCGACGTCCGCACCGGCGCATTCGTCACGTCGCGATAGCCAACGGCTACCGGACGAATAATCGCCTTGTCCAGTGTGTCGTTGAATTTGTATACCTTGCGGTTGTACTTCTCGAGCGGATCATCGGTGCGCGGCGGGGCGATGGTGGCGCAACCGGCCAGCAGCACGATCGCAAGCAAAAGCAACCAGCGGCTCAAGGACATGGATCGGGGCATGGGGGGCATCGGTGCTGATCGTTCGCGTGCAGGGAGGGGGGTGACATAATTGTACTGACTAGTTTTATATCTTGCACGGCTTTCAGTGTGCTTTCAGTGTCATCAAGCCTGTGTGTAGGGCAGCCGGCCATCATACGCGCTGGCCACATTGCCAGCAAAGCGCCCGCTGGCTACACTACTCAGCCATATAAGTCATTTATTTTTTGAGGATTTCGCATGGCACGTATCACCGTTGAAGACTGCCTCGAGGTGGTCAACAACCGTTTCGAGCTGGTGCTTATGGCTACCAAGCGCGCGCGCCAGCTGGAAAAGGGCGCCGAGCCTGCCGTCAATCCCGAACAGGACAAGCCGACTGTGCTGGCCCTGCGCGAGATCGCCGAGCGCCGTATTGACCAGACCATGATCGACCAGATCGACACGGCCGAGCGTGAGCGCGCCGAGCGCGAGGCGCTGGAGTGGGCTGCTGCCGAGGTTGACGACGACCTGTCCAAAGGTGGCGATGACTGATGGATGCCGGCTGTCGACAGCGAGCCTTCCGCACTGTTTTTTCTAGTGCTGCCGGTCACGCGCGTGCAGCCACCATCAAGTCATCCGTAGTCGTTTATTCCTGTTGCATCGAGGTGGGCGCCTGAGCTGGCGCCGGCTTCCATGACAGCGGCCACGCACCCCGGTCCGGTCGACATGTCCGTGTTGCCGCCCTATGTGCTGGCTCTCAAAGAGCGCGTCGCTTATTTATCCGACGTGCAAATCGCCAAGGTGATTCGCGCATTCCAGGTTGGTGCCGACGCGCATGCCGGGCAGGAGCGCAAAAGCGGCGAACCGTACATCACTCATCCCGTGGCAGTGGCCGGCATTCTGGCCGAGCTGGGGCTGGATGCTGAAACGGTTATCGCTGCGATCCTGCATGACACGCTGGAAGACACCGAGCTGAGCCGTGAAGCCCTGTCTGCTGAATTCGGTGAAGTGGTCGCCGAACTGGTCGACGGCGTCACCAAGCTGGACAAGATGCAGTTCGGTACCCGGCAGGAAGCCGATGCGGAGAGTTTCCGCAAGATGCTTCTCGCCATGGCACGGGATCTGCGTGTGATCCTGATCAAGCTGGCCGACCGTTTGCACAACATGCGAACGCTGGGTGCCAAAGACGCTGCGTCGCGTCGCCGCATTGCCCGCGAGACGCTGGAAATCTACGCGCCGATTGCCCAGCGCCTGGGCATGAACAAGTTCAAGGCGGAACTGCAGGACCTGGGCTTTCGCGCGCTGTATCCGGATCGCTATCGTGTGATCAGCGAGCGCATTCGCGCTGCCATCGGCAATCGCCGTGAAGCGATGGGCAAGATCGAGACCGCTCTGACAAGCCGGCTCAGCACCGAGCATATGCAGAGTACAGTGGTGGGGCGGATCAAGTCGCCGTGGAGCATCTATTCCAAGATGCACGACGAGCACAAGAGCTTCGCCCAGTTGATGGACGTCTACGGTTTTCGCGTGATCGTTGACAGTGCGATGAGTTGCTATATGGCACTTGGCGCCGCGCATGCTTTGTATAAACCGGTCGATCGACGCTTCAAGGATTTCATCGCGATTCCCAAAGCGAACGGCTACCAGTCATTGCACACCGTTCTGCTTGGCCCGTTTGGCGCCCCAATTGAAGTTCAGATACGCACGGCCGAAATGGACTCGGTAGCTGAGCGGGGTGTGGCAGCACACTGGGCTTATAAAACCGACAGCGGTCCGGCCAACAGCGCGCAGGCGCGCGCGCGCGAGTGGCTCTCCTCACTGGCTGACAGCTCGGCTAATACTTCGTCGTCGGCGGAATTTATCGAAGCGGTAAAGATCGATCTGTTTCCGGACGAGGTTTACCTTTTCACACCACGTGGCGACATTCTTTCACTGCCACGGAACGCTACGGCGCTGGACTTCGCCTACGCGGTGCATACCGATGTCGGCGACCATGCGGTGGCAGCGCGGGTCGACAAGAAGCTGCTGCCATTGCGCACGCGACTGGCATCGGGGCAACTGGTGGAAATCATCACCGCGCCATCAGCGATGCCGAATCCGGGGTGGCTGGAGTCTGTCGTTACCAGCAAGGCGCGCACCGCGATTCGTCAGTATCTGAAAAATCTTCAGCACGAAGATGCGGTGGACTTTGGCCATCGCATGCTCGATCGCGCGCTGGGCGCGCAGGGCAGCAGCCTGGATGGCGTGCCAACGGCGGTGCTGGATCTGTTTCTCGAAGCGTCCAAATTCAATCGGCTGGAAGAATTGCTATCCGATATTGCGCTGGGTAACCGCATGCCCGATGTGGTTGCCGGTCAGTTGCTGGCGCTGCGTGGTGAGCGTGCCGACGGCGCGCCGCAAGCCTCCAAGCGTGTGCACGAAAAAATTCGTATCACCGGTGCCGAGCGCGGCGTTCTGAGTTTCGCCAATTGCTGCCATCCGCTGCCTGGTGATGACATCGTTGGTTATCTGTCGTCGGGCAAGGGCATCGTGGTGCACCGTGAGGAATGCCCCAACGTGATCGAGCTGCGCAAGTCGCCCGAACGCTACGTGCCGATCGAGTGGGATCGTGGCGTACAGGGTGATTTTCGCGCCCAGTTACGCATCGAAGTCATCAACCGTCCCGGCGTGCTGGCGACCGTGGCGGCGGCGATCGCAGCGGCGGATTCGAACATCGACAACGTGGAGTACGTCGAGCGCGATGCCGCTGCGGCAACGCTGCTGTTCTCGATGGAAGTGAAGAGCCGCAAGCATCTGGCCGAAGTGATCCGCCGTGTGCGGCGCACCGGCGTGATCAGTGGCGCGCATCGTTATCCTTTGTAAGGCGAGTAGCGAGAACGTCGCTACATCGTTGCGAACTTGCGCCGTCGCTATTCGCCTCTAAGCTTTACACTCGCGCTTTCAATCTCGCGAGGTTCCCCATGTCCCGCAGCATCATCGCTACTGAGCTTGCACCCGCCGCTATCGGTCCGTATTCGCAGGCCGTGCGTGCCGGCAATACGGTGTATTTCTCCGGTCAGATTCCGCTCGATCCTGCCACTGGAGCGCTGGTCGATGGCGACATCGCGGCACAGACGCGGCGGGTGTTCGACAACCTCACAGCGGTGGCGAGCGCAGCGGGCGGTTCTCTGGCTCAAATCGTACGCGTCGGCATCTATGTGACCGATCTGGCGAATTTCGCTACGGTCAATGCGGTGATGGCCGAGTATTTCCAGACGCCGTATCCCGCGCGCTCCACGATCGAGGTTTCCGGGTTGCCGAAAGCCGCACAGGTCGAAATCGATGCGGTAATGGTGCTGGACTGATCGTTCATCGCGGCGTATGCCGACGGCTGTTGTCGGGATTGTGTAAGGATTGCGGCTTACGGCGATGGGGTGTGCTCGGTTAGGCTTGGGCGTCATGAGCGCGCGCATTCCTCGTCCTTCTTCCACGGTAACCACTGATCCCGGTATTGCGCCGGTCAGTGCGCTGAGCGGTGTGGGTCCGGCGTTGGTCACTACGCTGGCGAAGCTCGGATTGGAACGTGTACAGGATCTGTGGTTTCACCTGCCACTGCGCTATGAAGACAAGACCCGCGTTACCGCCATTGCGGATTTGCGCGTCGGTGAGCGAGCCCAAGTCGAGGGCGTTATCGAAGCGGTCGAACGCGGCTTCCGTTTTCGCCCGCAGCTTAAGGTGGCCATTGGCGATGTGAGCGGTCAGACGCTGATGCTCCGCTTTTTCCATTTCAATCGCGCACAGGCCGAACAGTTGCGGGTTGGTGCGCGCGTGCTCTGCTATGGCGAGGTTCGCCACGCCGCGCAGGGTCTGGAGATGGTGCACCCGAGCTATCAGCGGCTGAGCGGTGACGAGCTGGCTGCGGTGGATGAATTGCTGAGTCCGGTCTATCCGACGACCGAAGGACTGGGCACGAAGCGGCTCGCTGGCGTGATCGCGAAGTCACTGGCGTTGCTGCCGCCTGCCGCGCAGTTGGAGCTGATTCCGCCGGAACTGTGCGCAGAGCACGGACTTGCCTCGTTGCGCGATGCATTGCTTTACGTGCATCGACCGCCGCCGGATGCCCACCTCGGCCAGTTGATGCTTGGCCATCACCCTGCGCAGCAGCGGCTGGCCTTTGAAGAGTTGTTGACCCAGCATCTGAGCCTGAAGCGCATGCGTGCTGCCGTGCGCCGTCGGCATGCGCCGGTGCTTGGCGGCGATGGAAACTTGCGCCAGCAACTGCTGAAAGAACTGCCGTTCTCATTGACCGCCGCGCAGCAACGTGTAACTGCAGAGGTGGCGCGCGATCTCGCCCAGCCGAAGCCGATGCTGCGACTGGTGCAAGGCGACGTCGGCAGCGGCAAAACCGTGGTGGCTGCACTGGCTGCGCTGGCTGCCATTGAGGCCGGTCAGCAGGTCGCACTGATGGCGCCGACCGAGTTGCTGGCCGAACAGCATCTGCGCAATTTCCGACACTGGCTGCAGCCGCTCGGTGTCGCTGTCGAATGGCTGGTTGGCAAGCAGCAGGGCAAGGCGCGGCAGCAGGCTATGCAGCGGATCGCCGAGGGTGCGTCGATGGCGATCGGCACGCATGCGTTGATGCAGGAAGGCGTGGCCTTTGCGCAACTGGGACTGGTGATCGTCGACGAACAGCATCGTTTCGGCGTGCAGCAGCGGCTTGCCTTACGTGACAAGGGTGCCGATCACATCAGCGGTCTGGTGCCGCATCAGCTGGTGCTGACCGCCACGCCCATTCCACGCACGCTGGCGATGAGCGCCTACGCCGACCTGGATGTTTCTTCCATTGATGAGCTGCCGCCCGGTCGCACGCCGGTGCAAACGATTGCGATCTCCAACGCGCGCCGGTTCGAGGTGATCGAGCGCATCCACGCCGCGTGCGGAGAAGGGCGACAGGTCTATTGGGTGTGCACGCTGATCGAGGAATCCGAGCAATTGCGCGCGCAGGCGGCCGAAGTAGCACACGCCGAACTCTCGGCTGCGCTGGTTGGCTTCAAAGTTGGCTTGATTCACGGTCGCATGAAGCCGAAAGAAAAGCAGGCGGCGATGGATGCATTCAAGGCCGGGGAATTGTCTGTGCTGGTGGCTACCACGGTGATCGAGGTGGGCGTCGATGTACCCAATGCCAGTCTGATGGTGATCGAGAACAGTGAGCGGCTTGGCTTGGCGCAGTTGCATCAGCTGCGTGGGCGCGTCGGGCGTGGAGCGGTCGCGTCCAATTGCGTGCTGCTGTATCAACCGCCGCTCGGACAGCTGGCGCGGGAGCGACTGCTGGTCATGCGCGAAACCAGCGACGGTTTTCGCATCGCCGAGAAGGATCTGGAGCTGCGTGGCCCGGGTGAAGTACTCGGCACGCGTCAGACCGGACAGCTCAGCTTCCGCATCGCCGATCTGGCTCGCGACGCGCATCTGTTGCCAGCGGTGCAGCAGGTTGGCGAGCGCATGCTGGCCCAACATCCAGCACAGACCGAGCGGTTGATAGAGCGCTGGATCGGTGGCGCCGCGCGGTATGTGCATGCGTGAGCGTGGAGAATAGGGAGCCCTGAAAAAGGATTCCTTTCGGTCACGGGTAACAGGAATCAAGGCTTGAGAGCGTTCGCGAGATCTGGTCTGCCTGTTACCTCTAAACTACGAAGCTCTTTCATCCTCGACTTGTCCCCATGACCAAGCCCCAGCTTCTAATCGACACCGACCCCGGCGTGGACGACGCGCTCGCTATCCTCATGGCGCACGCACATGCCGATGTTGCGGGCCTGAGCATCGCTGCAGGCAATGTCGGCCTGGGCCATACCGTGCGTAACGCACGCACCCTTGTTGATCTGCTGGATGCCGCGACACCCATCTTTGCCGGTTGCGCCACACCGTTGGTCCGTGCACCGGAAGAAGACGCGGCATTTGTGCACGGTCAGGATGGTTTTGGTGATGTGGGATTTGCGTCGCCACGAGCCATGCCTGCGGATGAGCCCGCCGCGCTCGCATTGCTGCGTCTCACCCGCGAACGGCCGGGTGAGCTGACACTCGTCGCGCTGGCGCCGTTGACGAACCTGGCGTTGGCGCTGCGGATCGATCCCAGCTTGCCCGAGCGGGTTGCCCGGCTGGTGATCATGGGCGGCGCGGTCACCGGTCACGGCAATACCGGCAAGGTGCCGGCCGAGTTCAATATTGGCTTCGACCCGGAGGCGGCGCATGTGGTGTTCGAGGCGTTTCCACAGTTCGAGCTGGTCGACTGGGAGGCCACGTTGCGGCATGCGTTTGACGACGCAGAGTTTGAGGGCTGGTTGAAGGCCGGTGATCAGCGCGCAAAGTTTTACGACAGCATTGTGGGTACCGCACGTGCCTACAACCTGACGCACGGGCGGCAAGGCGTCATTGCCGCCGACGCGCTGGCGATGGCTGTGGCCATCGATCCGTCGATCGTCACCCGTCGCGAAAAGCGTGCGGTTTCGGTTGAGCTCGACGGGCGTCTGACCCGCGGCGCTACCGTGGTTGATTGGGCTGGCCGACTTGGCCGGCCGATCAACGCCGACATCGTGCTGGAGGTCGATCAGGCCCGCTTTGCCGCTATGGTACGGCGTGCCTTGGGCGTCGTCGTTTGAGGCGGACAAGCTCCGGGGTTGCAGTGACGGGCAAACGACCGTTACAATACCGCTCTTGTTTCCATCGCTTTAGAGTCTGTCATGAAGCCTGATATCCATCCGAACAACAAAGCGGTCGTTTTCCAGGACCTGTCGTCCGACTTCGCGTTTCTGACCAAGTCGACCATGTCCAGCAAGGAAACCATCAAGTGGGAAGACGGCAACGAGTACCCGCTGATCAAGGTGGATATCTCCAGCCACTCGCACCCGTTTTACACCGGCAAGCAGAAGACGCTTGACGTTGGCGGCCGCGTGGACAAGTTCCGTCGCCGCTATGCGGGTTCGACAAAAGAATAATTCGCTGTCGGGCCGTCTCCATTGAAAGGCCTGCAGATACGATTCGAGATACGGGGTGAGCGCAGGCTTGCCCCGTATTTTTTTGTGCTCGCTGAGCTCCCATTCGCGATCGAATGTTCACAAGGCCTTATGCGATAATTCGCGTTGAACAACGCCCAGGCGTTCGAAGCACCGCATGCTTTCCCCGGCATGCAAACCAAGCATTCCCCTCGCCGACCGGTGTCGCCCCAGCGGCTGCTCCTGGTGGTGATCCACATGTAAGGAGATTCCCGTGTCCGATACCAAGATCGTCAAGCTGGTGGATGAGTCGAACCAGCGCAGTAGTGAGCTGCCATTGATCAGCGGCACGCTTGGGCCCGCGTGCATCGACATCGGTACGCTTTACAAGGACACCGGGCACTTCACCTACGATCCCGGCTACGGCAGTACCGCCAGCACCAAGAGCGCGATCACGTATATCGATGGTGACGAGGGCGTGCTGTTGTATCGCGGTTATCCGATCGACCAGCTGGCCGAAAAATCCAGCTTCCTCGAAGTGTCCTATCTGCTGCTCAACGGCGAGCTGCCGACCAAGGCCGAGTTCGACGCGTTCGACCACGAGATCACGCATCACACGATGATGCACGAGTCGCAGAAGAATTTTTTCCAGGGTTTCCACCACGATGCGCATCCGATGGCCATGCTGGCGGCTTCGGTGGCGTCGCTGTCGGCGTTCTATCATGACGATCTGGATGTCGATGACCCGGCCGATCGCAAACTCGCGGCGATTCGCCTGATTGCGAAGATGCCGACCATTGCCGCGTCCTGCTATCGCTATTCGATCGGCTGGCCTGCCCGCTACCCGCGCAACAACCTCGCCTACGTCGACCGCTTCCTGCACATGATGTTCGAAGTGCCAAGTGAGCCGCTGGAGATGAGTCCGGTGGCAGCGAAAGCACTCGATCTACTGTTTATCCTGCATGCCGACCACGAGCAGAATGCCTCGACGTCGACTGTTCGACTGGTCGGTTCCACCGGTGCGAATCCTTACGCCTCCATTGCTGCTGGCATTACCGCTTTGTGGGGTCCGGCGCATGGTGGCGCCAACGAAGCGGTGCTGAAGCAGCTGAAGGAAATCGGCACACCAGACAAGGTCGAGACTGCCGTCAAACGCGCCAAGGACAAGAACGACAGCTTCCGCCTGATGGGCTTCGGCCATCGCGTTTACAAGAACTTCGACCCGCGCGCGAAGATCATCCGCGAAATGTGCCACAAGGTGCTCGAGGAACTGGGCGTCAACGATCCCCTGCTCGATGTGGCGATGAAGCTGGAAGAAGCGGCGCTGAAGGACGATTATTTCGTCGAGCGCAAGCTCTACCCGAACGTTGATTTCTATTCCGGCATCATCTACAAGGCGCTGGGCATTCCGACCGAAATGTTTACGGTGATGTTCGCCATCGCGCGGACCTCCGGCTGGATTGCTCACTGGATCGAGCAGCACGAAACACCCGGATCGCGTATCGGTCGTCCGCGCCAGATCTATACCGGTGCCGACGTGCGTGACTATCTGCCGGAAGCGAAGCGCTAAGCCTGTCTGTTGCGCTCAATCGATAGAAAAGAAAAAGCCCGGGTTTATCCCGGGCTTTTTCTATGGCGTCGCCAGATACGGCACATTGACGGTCAGCGCAGAGCCGCCGACAGTCTCTGCTCGAACGCATCGTCATCGTTTTCCGCCAGCAGAATTTCCACCTGGGTAAGCGTCGCCCGCCGCATGGGCGTGTCGTCGGCGCGCCGATCGAGCGGTGCCTGACGCAGGCTGTCGCGTGGCAGAACGGTGAGGTCGAACGGCAACTCGTCGGCGGCAAATAGCAACACGGGATATTCCGATTGCTCATCGC
The DNA here is from genome assembly GCF_014207165.1 of Rhodanobacter sp. MP1X3. NCBI lineage: Bacteria > Pseudomonadati > Pseudomonadota > Gammaproteobacteria > Lysobacterales > Rhodanobacteraceae > Rhodanobacter > Rhodanobacter sp. MP1X3. The sequence goes on from NZ_JACHCO010000001.1 coordinate 897,637, forward strand.
GCTTGGTTCGCAGCCGGCGGGTCTGTGTTTCGATCGGTACACCGTTGTCGAGCAGATATCGACCTACCGCATCGGGATCATCGCTGAACACATGCAGGCAAACGGCCGAGTGAGTATCGGCGGTACCTTCGAGCACGGCGCCGACCAGGCGCGGTTCGTACGCGGAGAGAAAGCGCATGGCTTCGACCGCAGCTTCCCGACGCTGACGCAATGATCTTGGTTGACTATCGGCAAGAAACAGACGCTGATGCTCACGTAGCGCTTCTTCGATTTCCAGGTTACGTGGCAACGCCTGTGTATCGAGAATACCCAAGCGCTCGGCGGCCTTGAGCTTGGCGTGGTGAAAGTCGCGGATGCCGTGCTCGCTCATCAAGCGAGCGGCTTCCTGGGCAATGCGCAAACGACTGCGCTGTAGCCGGTCGTGCGCGTGGATGCGGTGGTGTTCGCCTCGGGACATGACACGCTCCTCATCGGTAGATTGCCTGCAGTGCGGCGCTATCTGGATGGCGACACGCTGCATGGGCGATTTAGAAAATATCGTAGGCGTGCTGCTGGTCCTGTTCCTTCTGCTGAGTGGCCTGGGTACGCAGGCGGTCGACGTCCTCCACCTTGAAGATTTCGTTCATGCTGTTGGGGTCATCCGACGAGGTCGGCAAACCGCTGTCGCGGTTGATCAATACCGTACTGATCCCGGGCGGCATTGGCAACGTGTTCATTGGCAGGCCTTTCAGCACCTCGCCCATATAGTCCATCCAGATCGGCAGTGCGGCTTTTGCACCAAACTCGCCATGACCCAGCGACGCGTAATCGTCGAAGCCAACCCATACCGCCGTGGAAAGATTGCCGTTGAAGCCGACGAACCAGGCATCGCGATGGTCGTTGGTGGAGCCGGTCTTGCCGGCCAGATCGGTCCGGTTGAGGGACTTCGCGGCTGAACCGGTGCCGCGCAGGATCACGTCCTTCATCAGTGAGGTGAGCAGGTAGTCGTTACGAATGTCGATGACAAGCGGCGCCAGCACCGGAGGGTGCGCATTCTGATTGTGCACGTCGGCAGGCAAGACAGCGATGCCAACGCCATCGACGCTGCTGGCCGATGCAGGGGCTGCCGTGGTGGCTATCGGAACATCGTTGGCCGGCGTCTTGATCATGTCGGCTGGCGGTGGTCCGGGGGGGCTCGTATCCAGCAGACGCTCCTGGCAGTCGCGACAGGCGCGGGCGGGATTGGCCACGTAAACCGGCTTGCCGGTGCGGTCGTCGATCTCACTGATGAAGTACGGCGTGACCAGGTAGCCGCCGTTGGCGAACACCGCGTAGCCGCGCGCCATGCTCATCGGCGAAACCGACGCGGTGCCGAGTGCCATCGACAGGTTGGGCGGGATGGAGTCGAGCGAGAAGCCGAAGCGGGTGACGTAATCGCGTGCATAGCGAACGCCGATGGCGTCGAGCAGGCGTACGGAAACCAGATTCTTGGACTGCACCAACGCTTCGCGCAGACGCATCGGGCCAGCGAACTTTCCATCGTCGTTGGACGGCGTCCAGATGCCACCGGGTCGCGATGGATCAGGCAATGCCAGCGGCGCGTCGTTGATGATCGATGCTGGCGTGAACCCGCGTTCGAACGCCGCCGAGTAGAAATACGGTTTGAAACTCGAGCCAGGCTGGCGTGCTGCCATTACGGCACGGTTGAATTTGCTCAGCGAGAAATTGAAGCCGCCGACCAGCGCACGGATTGAGCCGTCTTCCGGATCGATCGAGGTCAATGCGGCCTGCGCACGGGGAATCTGATCGAGCTGCCATTCGCCCTTTTCATCGCGAGAAAGGCGGATCACGTCACCGCGTTTGAGTACCTTGCTGACCGTGGTCGGCGCCGCGCCAACACGATCGTCGTCGATATGCGGGCGTGCCCAGCTCATTGCGGCCAGTTCGAGTTTCGCGCTCTGGTGATCGGCCAGATAAACCGTGGCCTCGGTCGCGTCGGCGGCGGTGACCAGCCCCGGCTGCATGCCCGAGATGCTGAAATAGCTGGAGAGCACGCGATCGTAGTCGGCTTCTCCGGCATCGGCCGCCAGATCCTGATGCGCCTCCGGGCCGCGCCAACCATGACGGTGGTCATAGATGCCGAGCCCGTTGCGCAATGCTTCCACGGCCGCTTTCTGACGATCGCTTTGCAGGGTGGTCTTGACGACATAGCCCTCGGTCAGCGCCTCGTTGCCCAGTCGATCCAGTGCCTGCCGCCGTACCATTTCGGCGAGATAAGGGGCGTCGACCTCAATGGTTTGCTCGTGCGGGAAAGCGTGGTTCGGCTCATCGATCGCCTGTTGATAGACCGGCTGGGTGATGTAACCGTGCTTGAGCATCTCACCCAGCACCCAGTTCCTTCGGGCGATGCCGCGTGCGGGGCTGTTGATGGGGTTCACCACTGACGGCAACTGGAAGGTCGAGGCCAGCATGGCGCACTCGGCCACCGTTAGCTGATCCAGCGTCTTGCCGTAGTAATACTCCGCGGCTGCACCAACGCCATAAGCGCGATGCCCGAGAAACATCTTGTTGAGATAGAGCTCGAGGATCTGGTCCTTGCTCAGCTCGTGCTCGATACGCAGAGCGATGAAAATCTCAGTGAGCTTGCGCGAGTAGAGCTTTTCCGGACTGAGGAAGATGTTGCGCGCCACCTGCTGGGTAATCGTCGAGCCGCCAGGGCCCTTGTCGCCGCCGGTTGCGATGACGTGCCAGCCGGCACGGGCAAGACCGTGCCAATCCACGCCAGGATGATGGTAAAAGTCGGCATCTTCGGCCGACAGCACCGCGTGCTTGAGCTGATCGGGAACATTGGCGATCGCTACCGGGATGCGCCGTGTCTCGCCGAAACTGGCGATCAATTTGCCGTCTGCGCTCAGCACGCGCAGCGGTACCTGCATGTGGTAATCCTTCAGAACGGCTACGGCTGGAAGCCTTGGCGCGATCAACCAATACGCCACGCCAACCGCGATAACGGCAAGCAGCAGACCGGAAAAAGCCAGGATCAGAGCCCAGCGCAACAATCGCTTGAGAATTCGCATGGTGTGGGGATAGCGAGACCTGAGTCAAAACATGCCAGAGTATAGATGTAGCAATATCCCCGAATGAGCACGTCGCCGCCAAGCAAGGCACACGCCAAACAAGGCAAGGTCGCAATTGTGGCGGACATCACGACAATTAGTTGAGAAAGTGCACGTAGACCGTTGCTATTGCGTTAATTTTTCGATTTAATGCCATTGCGCATCCCTCCAGGATTCTGGTTAGGGGCGCCAAGTGGCAAGGGGGAAACACCGTGGGGCTTTTTACACCCAAGAAGCCGGCACTGATTGGTGTCGACATCAGTTCGACTGCCGTCAAGCTGCTGCAGCTCAGTCAGGCGGGCGGCCGTTTTCGCGTGGAACATTACGCGGTCGAGCCCCTGCCACCCAATGCCGTGGTCGAGAAAAACATCGTCGAGGTCGAAGCGGTAGGCGATGCGATCCGTCGCGCACTGGCTCGTTCCGGCTCCAAGCTCAAGCACGGTTCGGCCGCGGTGGCCGGCTCAGCGGTGATCACCCGCATCATTCCGATGTCCAGCGACCTCTCTGAAGATGACCTCGAAGGTCAGATCCAGATTGAGGCAAACCAGTACATTCCTTACCCCATCGACGAAGTCAGCCTCGATTACGAAGTGGTGGGTCCGGTGCGTGACAACCCGGAGATGAATAATGTGCTGCTGGCCGCCTCGCGTACCGAGAACGTTGATATGCGCGTGGCGGCTCTCGATCTCGGCGGCCTGATTGCCGGTGTGATTGATGTTGAAGCATTCGCGATGGAAAACGCGTTTGCGATGATGGCTGACCAGCTGAGCGTGGGGCGCGACGCGCTGGTGGCGGTGGTGGACATCGGTGCCACCATGACTACGCTGTCGGTACTGCGTAATCAACGCACCATCTATTCGCGCGAACAGGTTTTTGGCGGCAAGCAGCTTACCGACGAGATCATGCGTCGCTTCGGCCTGTCCTACGAGGAAGCCGGTCGTGCCAAGCGCAAGGGCGGCTTACCCGAATCCTACGAAAGCGAGGCACTGGAGCCGTTCAAGGAATCGCTGATCCAGCAGATCAGCCGTCTGCTGCAGTTCTTCTTTGCAGGCAGCGAGTACAGCAAGGTCGACCAGGTCGTACTGGCCGGTGGTTGTGCCTCGATCGAAGGGTTGGGTGCGATGCTGGAAGAACAGCTCGGCGTGCCCTGCATCGTTGCCAATCCGCTGGCGCGGATGTCGCTATCACCGCGGGTACAGGCGCAGTCGCTGGCTCAGGATGCACCTGCGTTGATGATCGCGGTCGGCCTCGCCCTGAGGAGCTTCGACTGATGGCACATGTCAACCTACTTCCGCATCGTGCTGCTCGACGCAAGCAGCGCGAACGCGAGTTCTACATTCAATTGGGCGTCTCCTTTGCAGCAGCGATTTTATTTTTGCTGCTCTGGGGATCATGGATGGGCGAGCGCATCGATAACCAGAGCGATCGCAACACCATGCTGCAGAACGAGATAACCCAGGTCGACGTGCGCATTGCCAAGATCAAGGATCTGGAAAAAGTGCGCGACCATCTGTTGGCGCGCAAGCAGATCATCGAACAGCTGCAGGCCGATCGCTCGCAGATGGTCCACCTGTTCGACGAGCTGGTGAAAACGATCCCGTCCAGCGGGCGGCTCACGGGTATGAGGCAGGATGGCCAGTCGATGTCGCTCGATGGCGTGGCGCAGTCCAATGCCAGCGTCGCTGAGTACATGCGCAACATCGAAGCCTCGCCATGGCTGGGTCATACCGAGCTGCGCAAGACCGAGAAAAGTGTGGAGGCAACGCGCATGCCTTACACATTTGGCTTGGATGTGGCATTGAGTCGGCCAAAGACTGACGAGGCCAGTGATAGCAAGATGCCCGAGACCGATTTCAGCAAGACACCCCCACCGCCAGTCGCCACCACGCCGGCAGAGCGCGCACAAATCGAGGCGATGGTAGCGTCGTTCAAAGCGGCGGCGGCGAAGCCCGACGCCACGCCGGCGGATCGCGTGAGACTCGATGCGATGGCAAAGGCGTTGGAAGCGGCGCAGACGAAAACTAACTACACCGCGCCAGCGAAATCGATATTCGGACCGGCGAGCGCGACGACTGCGGGAGGAACCAAGCCATGAAGTTCCTCGATGACATTCGCAATCTCGATCGCAACAACGTTGGTGGCTGGCCGCAGTCGGTCAAGATGTTCTTTACCGGACTGTTGTTCGCCGTCATCGTGCTTATTGGCTGGTATTTCTTTATCGGTGACCAGCAGGACAGCCTGACGACACTGGTCGGCAAGGAAGATCAGTTAAAGCAGGAGTTTTCGACCAAGCAGGCCAAGGCCGTCAATCTGGAACCGCTGCAACAACAGCTCGACGAGATGCAGGACATGCTCCGTCAGCTGCTTCGTCAGCTGCCCGGCAAGACCGAAATGCCGGAATTGCTCGTCGATATTTCGCAGACCGCGCAGAGCGCCGGCTTGCAGACGGAACTGTTTCAGCCGGGTCCGGAAACACCGAAGGATTTTTACGCGGAAAAGCCAATCACCTTGCGTATGTCCGGCACCTACCATCAGTTCGGTACCTTTATCAGCGGTGTGGCTTCGTTGCCACGGGTAGTGATTCTGACCTTGCACGATGTTTCGTTGACGCCGAAGGCAGCGTCGAAAGGGGGCGTAGCCAGCGATGGCCAGCTCGTCCTGCAGGGTACGGTCAAAACCTATCGCTATCTCGATGATGAAGAGAGCAGCACCACCATCAAGGCATCGGGCAGCATCCCGCCGGGAGGGCAGAAATGAAAATGTTTGCTGCCATCAATCCGCTACGTGTTGTGCTGATGCTGGGGCTCGCCTTGGTTCTCAGTGGCTGCACGCGCGGCACCTCGGATTTGCGCGACTGGATCGCGCAGGAAAAGGCCAAGAAGGGCGCGCCGATCACGCCACTGCCGGTCATCAAGACTTTCGAGACATTCAAGTACGACGATCAGGACAAGCGCGATCCGTTCAGCCCGAGCTTGGCCGAAACCGAGCCGAGTTCCGGCAATAGTGGTCCGCGCCCGGATGCGAACCGTGCCAAGGAACCACTGGAAATGTTTTCGCTGGACAGCTTGAAGATGGTCGGTTCAGTCGGTTCCGGTATCGGTACCGAAGTGCTTATCAAGGATCCGGGTGGGGTGATTCACCGTATCCACAAAGGTGAATACATGGGCCAGAACTACGGGCACGTCATCACCATAAGCGATGATCACATCGATCTGGTCGAGTTGGTATCTAACGGTAATGGTGGCTGGATGGAACGTCCTGCCAGCATCGCCCTTGCCGGGCAATAGGAAATACAGGGGCTGATGCTATGACCAATCCAATCCAATCCTTTCGGGGCCGTGTCATGCGCCATGCGAGTCACTACGTATTGATAGGCTTGCTGCTTGCCGGCTCCGGCTGGGCCAGCGCCGCTTTGGCAGCAGGCACCACGCTGAAGAACATCAGTTATCAGGCTCTGCCGGGTGGCAACGTCGAGCTGAAGATGGACTTCGGTAACGGACCTGTGCCGCAACCAAAGATATTCACGACAGGCAATCCGCCTCGTATAGCAGTTGACTTTGCCGACACTGATAACGCATCCGCGCGGCATCTGAACATCGGGCAAGGTTCGACTTCGGGCGTCTCGGCGGTAACCGCTGGCGGCCGTACTCGCGTCGTGGTCGAGCTGATGCGTGAATCGACCTACCGCACTCGCGTTGTAGGTCACAGCCTGCTGCTGACTATCAATAACGGCGCTGCGGATCAATCCGTCACCACGGTTGCCACCATCGATCCGTCCAAGGCGCTTCCTTCGTCGATGAATGGTCCGGCGATTTCCAATATCGATTTTCGCCGGGGCCCCAACGGTGAAGGTCGCGTACTGATCAGCTTCAGCGGTTCCGGTGCCAACGCCCAGATGACGCACAAGGGCGGCATGGTGCTGGTCAATATCGATCACGCCAATCTGCCGCCCAACTTGGCGCAACGTCTGGATACGCTGGATTTTGCGACACCGGTGCAGTCGATTGTTACCAAGGCGGCCATCGGTGGTGGCGCGCATATCGAAATCGCCGTGAAGGGTGACGCTGATACATCGGGTTATCAGACTTCCGATCAGTATGTGGTTGAGGTGTCACCCAAGAAAACCGATGCCAAAACCGAAGCGTTGGCCAAGGCGGGTCAGGAACCGGTTTATACCGGCAAACGGGCCACATTCAATTTCCAGGACATTCCCGTACGTTCGGCGCTGCAACTGATCGCCGATGAATCCGGACTCAATCTGGTTGCTTCGGACAGCGTCAGCGGCGGTGTCACGTTGCGATTGGATAACGTGCCGTGGGATCAGGCGCTGGACGTCATCTTGCGCGCCAAGAGCCTGGACAAGCGTCGCGATGGCAATGTCATCTGGATCGCGCCACAGGCCGAACTCGCGAAGTACGAGCAGGACATCGCCGATGCGAAGCTGAAAGCGCAAGATACTGCCGAGCTGGTCACCGACTATGTGCCGATCAGCTATGGCAAGGCTTCGGATATTGCGAAGTTGTTGACGACAGGAAGCTTGCAGGCTAGTGGCGGAACCAACGCCAGCGCTCAACATGGTTTTCTATCAACGCGTGGAAGTGTTGCGTTTGATATCCGTACGAATACCCTGTTGCTCAACGACACGCCTGAAAAAATCAAGCAACTGCGCGAGCTTATTGCGGTGCTGGACAAGCCCGTGCAGCAGGTACTTATCGAATCGCGTCTTGTAGTCGCCAATGACACTTTCGCGCGGGATCTTGGCGCAAAATTCGGCATCAGTGGCAAGCAGAACAATACAAGTTTCGCGAATTCAACGGCAGCTGGAACCAGTTTGGCGTCAGGCGTCGGCGGCGGCAACGTGGTGTCTATTGGTGGCACTGACAGTGGAAGCGGCACAGCCAGCGGTCTGAACTTTAATTTACCTGCTACGACGACTGGCGGTAGTTTCGGATTGGCCATTCTCGGCGCCAACTATTCAGTCGATCTGGAGCTTTCCGCTGCACAGACGGAAGGCCGCAGTGAGGTTATCTCCAGTCCTCGCGTTATCACGGCAAACCAGCAAGAAGCCGTTATCCGTCAGGGTCAGGAAATTGGCTACGTGACCTACCAGAATTCTACAGGCAGTTCATCTGGCAGCGGCACGGCAACCGTCGCATTCAAGGACGCTGTGTTGGAGCTTAAAGTCACGCCAACCATCACTGCCGATAACCGCATCTACCTGCTGATCAACGTGACCAAGGACGCGCTCGCTGGCTACATCACCGTTCCCGGCAGCGGCCAGGTACCTACCATCAACACGAGTTCGGTCAATACGTCAGCGTTAGTGGACAATGGGCAGACTGTGGTATTGGGTGGTATTTACGAAATCAACAATACCGATACTGTAGTGAAGGTGCCTGGTTTAGGCGATATTCCGATACTTGGCGCGTTGTTTCGCCAGAGTTCGCGCAGCAACACCAAGGCTGAACTGCTGATCTTTGTGACGCCGCGCATTCTCAGCGAGACCTTGCAGTAAGACCTCAATGTGTTTGAAAAAGAGGCGGCTTAGGCCGCCTCTTTTTTTGCTGGGACCGTTACTTTTGTCGGTCGATTAAACTTACGACGAAGATGATGGTCTGAAGGGCACCGCTCAATGATGCATTCAATACCTCTCTATTGATTGACTATCGGGCCCGTTTTGGAAATGGAGTGAACATGGCTACAGCTGAAACTTCGTCGATTAGCCCATTGCAGCAAGCGTTTACGGTGCTGCGCGAGGACTTGCAGCGGAGCATCATCGGGCAGCCGCATTTGATCGACTGTCTGCTCGTTGCCTTGCTGGCGGATGGGCATCTGCTAGTCGAGGGAGCCCCCGGTCTGGCCAAGACCACGGCAGTGAAAGCACTGGCGGCGCGGATCGAGGCGGATTTTCATCGAGTACAGTTCACTCCCGATCTGCTGCCTGCCGATCTCACCGGCACTGACGTGTTTCGTCCACAGAGTGGCAGTTTCGAGTTCGAGCTTGGCCCGCTGTTTCACAACATCGTGCTGGCGGATGAGATCAATCGTGCGCCGGCCAAGGTGCAGTCGGCGTTGCTTGAGGCAATGGCAGAGCAGCAGATCACTGTGGGTCGCAGCACCTGGCATTTACCTGAATTATTCATGGTGATGGCAACCCAGAATCCCATCGAACAGGAGGGTACATTCGCTTTGCCCGAGGCCCAACTCGATCGTTTTCTGATGCACGTGACCATCGGCTATCCCGATGCAGCAGCTGAACTGGCCATTCTCAGATTGGTGCGCGAGCAGGCCAGCCATCGCGGTCAGGCGCCGGCAACGTCGCCTGCGTTGCTGAGCCAGGCAGATGTCTTCGCCGCAAGGGAAGCGTCCATGGCGGTGCACATGGCGCCGGCGTTGGAGGAATACCTGACACAGCTGGTGTTGGCGACGCGCGACGCTGGTCGTTATGGTCCGGAGCTGAAGCGCTGGATCGCCTGGGGCGGCAGCCCACGCGCTACCATCGCACTCGATCGCTGCTCGCGTGCCCGCGCTTGGTTGGCCGGTCGCGATTACGTTCTTCCAGAGGACGTGCACGGCATCGCGCACGAAGTTTTGCGGCACCGTGTCTTGCTCAGTTATGAAGCCGAAGCCGAGGGCGTGCGTCCTGATCGCGTGATCGATCGTCTGTTGGATCTCGTGCCGCTGCCGTGAGTGCTGTGATGTCGCAATCGAACGATGGCGATGGTCGCTCTCGGGTTTCACTGGCTGAGTTGATCGCGCTGCGCACACGAGTAGGACGTGCGAAGCTGGCGGCACTGGTCAGTCGTTCAGCGCGAAGCGGTCAGCAGTCCAGCCGTCTATACGGCCGCGGCATGGATTACGCCGAATCCCGTGTTTATCAGGCGGGTGACGATGTGCGCCGACTCGACTGGCGTCTTACTGCTCGAAGCGGCAAGCTGCACACCAAACTTTTTCAGGAAGATCGCGAGGGGTCATTGCTGATCCTCGTCGATACCCATTCCAGCATGCGCTTCGGCACACGGGTGCGATTCAAATCGGTGCAGGCGGCCAGATCAGCGGCATGTGCAGCGTGGTATGCAGCGCGTGCCGGTGAGCGGGTTGGCGTGATGGCGTTTGGTCAGGCTGATTCGCTACTGGGTCCACAGGCTGGACCTCGCGGCGCATTGGCCGTGTGTGGAGCGCTGGCAGAGTGGGATGCAAGGCCGACGTCCGATCGAACAGAATCACTGGCCGATGCATTGACGCGTGCAAACCGTCTGCGCTGCGGCGCCAGTCGCGTGCTGCTGATCAGCGACGGATTTAGTGCCAACACATTCAGCGGCGACGTGTCCACGCGGCAGCGACTTCTGGATCTCAGTCGGCACACTGCTGTAAGTGTTCTAGTGGTTGCCGACGCGCTGGAAGTTGCACTGGTGCCACCCGGTCGTTATCCGTTGGAACAGACGGGTGAGCGTACTGAAGTGATTTTGCAATCCGAACGTCAGCGTCGCGATTTTCAGCGTGCCATCGGCGCCGGACCAGCGCGACTCGGCGAGTTGGCGCAGTCGCTTGGCCTCCGCTGGGGCAATGTAGACACTACCGCTGATCCGTTCGATGCGGTGATCGGTGTGCTTGGTGCCAGGAGATCGGCGTGATAACTCCTCCATCCGCATCATCATCATCGACAGCAGCGGCAGCGCCGGGCCCGGTCTTGCGTGATATCCATTTGCCACCCGATCCATCATGGTGGCCACCTGCACCGGGCTGGTGGATGCTGGTGGGGCTTCTACTCATGGTGGCGGTGCTCTGCGCTTGGTTGTGGCGGCGATATCGTAGCCAGGCTCAAAAACGTGAGCGCGTGTTGGCTGAACTCGATCAGCTGATGCAGCAGTATCAGCGAGACGGCGATCAGTCGGCGCTCGCGAGCGGCATGCATCAGCTGCTGCGTCGCGTTGCGCGTCGGCACGATGTACACGCCGCGCAACAGCGTGGCAACGCATGGCGGCAAACGTTGGCGCGCGTTCCGGTCGATGCGGGGACGCTGGATCAACTGATGGCGCTGGAGCAAGTGATTTACCGCGCGCCCGTAGCGTTTGATCAAGCGGCTGCATCGGCGGCGGTTCGGCAATGGCTGCGACTGGCATTGAAGCCCGCTAAATGGAAGCGCGCTACGAGTGCACCGAGCAATGGCGGAGCGCGGTCATGACGACGTTCGCGTGGCCGTGGATCATCGTATTGTTGCCGTTGCCCTGGTTGCTATGGCGCTGGCTGCGACCGGTGGCGCCGGGGCAGGCCTTGCATCTGCCACAGCCGGGCATCCGGTTGGCACAGGCGAACAGCCAGTCGGCAAAAAGTATCGGTCCGTGGCTGCTGGTGTTGGCCTGGTTGAGCCTGCTTGTTGCTGCCGCTCGGCCGCAGTGGATCGGGCCGCCAGAGGCGCAGCAGCACAGCGGGCGAGCGTTGATGTTGGCAGTGGATTTGTCCGGCAGCATGCGTACCGAGGATATGCAGTTGGCAGGCCAGGCGGTCAGCCGTTTCGGTGCGGTCGAGGCGATTGCCGGCGACTTCATCAGTCGTCGGCGCGGCGATGAAATGGGTTTGATCTTGTTCGGCAGTCAGGCCTTTCTGGTGACGCCGCTGACGTTTGATCTTTCCGCTGTGCGGGCGCAGCTCGAGGGTGCGACGGTGGGGCTGGCTGGCACGGAAACGGCTATTGGTGATGCGATCGCCGTGGCCGTAAAGCGCCTGTCGGCATTGCCGCAGCAGGCGCGTGTGCTGGTGTTGCTTACCGACGGCGTGAACAACGCGGGCAGCATTGCGCCGCGCGAAGCGGCGCGTGCTGCCAAGGCCGCCGGCGTGCGTATTTACACTATCGGCATCGGCGCCACCCAGATGCGTGTGGCGGGCCTTTTTGGCAGTCAGCTGGTCAACCCGTCGGCCGATCTGGATGCCGACATGCTGACCACCATCGCCAACGAAACCGGCGGGCGCTTTTTTCGCGCCACCGACAGCAATGCGTTGGCCGATGCCTATCGCGCCATCAACGCGCTGGAGCCGATGCCCCAGCACGGACCGCCACTGCGACCCCGACAAGAGTTGTTCCGCTGGCCGCTAGGCGTCGCGATTGTGCTTTTGCTGATCGTGATCTTGCCCCGCCGGTTCAATGTAATGCGGGGCATCACGCATGAATGAGGCGCTGCAGCAGTTTCATTTTCTGCGACCACTGTGGCTCGTCGCGCTTGTCGCGCTGCCGCTGCTGTTCTGGTTCGGTATGCGGCGGAGTTCGGTGCCACTTGAACTTTCCCGGTTGGTCGATGCCGAGCTGTTGCCGCATCTGTTGCGTGGTCGTGCGGCCAATCGTTATGTGCCAGCTGGTCTGTTCGCCATGGGTTGGACGCTATGTGCATTGGCGTTGGCCGGCCCGACCTGGAATCGTGTGGCGCAGCCGCTTTATGCCAGTCGAGCAGCTCAGGTCGTGGCGATATCGCTGTCGCAGCATATGCTGTCGCGCGACGTGGCACCGAGCCGGCTGGACCGAGTGCGCTACAAGGTGCATGACTTGCTGGCCAGCAATCGAGATGGCCTTAACGCGTTGATCGGCTACGCGGGCGAGGCGTTCGTGGTGGCACCACTGACCGCCGATGCCGACAGCCTCGGCGATTTGCTCAACGCCATGAGCCCCGACACCATGCCGGTGGACGGCAACGATGCGGCGCTGGCGATCCAGCGTGGCGCGGCGCTGATTCACGATGCCAATGTACCCGGCGGTTCGCTGGTATTGATTACCGATCAAGCCGATGCCGCCGCCGCCGCCGCGGCTCGCGTGGCTAATGCCGCGGGTGTGAGGGTGTCGGTGCTCGGTGTGGGAACGGCGCAGGGTGGCCCGATACCTCAGGCCAGCGGCGGTTTTCTGCGCGATGAGCAGGATCGCATCGTTATGGCCGATCGCGATGATGCAGCGTTGGTGGCACTGGCTGCTGCGGGCGGTGGCCGCTACGCGCCGATGACGACGGATGCCGGCGATATCGATGCGTTGAAAAGCGAGCTGCGTGCCGGTCCGTCAATAGCCGCAGCTGGGCAAGTGGGTGACGAGTGGCAGGATCGCGGTCCGTGGTTGCTGCCGCTGCTGCTGCTGGTCGTGGCTCTGGCTTTCCGACGCGGTTGGCTACTGTTGTTGCCGCTGATCCTGCTACCCATGCTGCCTGGTCGCGCCGACGCTACCGATTGGCGCGACCTGTGGCAGCGCCCAGATCAGCAGGCTGCGCAGACATTACGCCAGGGTGGCCCGGCCAAGCAGGCGCAGCAGCTTGCACGTGATCCCGCCTGGCGCGGTGCGGCTGATTATCGTGCAGCCGACTATGCTGCTGCCGCGAAAACCCTGCAGCCGCTGCCTGGCACAAACGCGGCGTACAACCGCGGCAACGCGTTGGCCAGGCAGGGTCAATATAGCGAGGCAATCGATGCCTACCAACAGGCGTTGAAAATCGATCCGGCCAACGCCGATGCGGCCGCGAATAAAAAGGCCGTCGAGGATTGGCTGAAACAGCAACAGCAGCAGGACCAGAAGAACAAGAATCAGCAGCAAAAGCAGGATTCGTCGAATTCGAAAAAGCCTGACAGTGGCGGTGACCAGGGTCAGCCGAAGCCGGATCAACAGGGGTCCGATGCCTCGCAAAAGCCGGATCAGAAGCCATCGCAGGATGCCGGCAAGCCATCGGATAAATCGGGACAGAATGGTCAGCCTGATTCGCAGAAGCAGCCATCGCAAGACCCGTCCAAGCCGGATCAATCCAAACCAGATCAAACGGGCGATGATTCATCCGCAAAGAACCAGTCCGCCGAGCAACCCAAGCCACTGACGCCACAGCAGCAAGCCGAGCAGAAGGCCAGCGCTGACAAGGCGCAGCAGGCTTTGCAGAAGCAGATGGATCAGGCGCTGGCTGGCCAGCCAAAGGATCAGCAGGGCAAGTTGCCGCCAACCCATCAGCTTGGCGAGATGTCGAAAGACGATCCGGATTCCAAGCTGCCGGCCGATCTGCGACAGGCCATACAGCGTGTGCCGGATGATCCGGGTGCGTTGCTGCGACGGAAGTTTCAACTGGAATACGAGCAGCGCCACGGTGGCGTACCCAACGAGGATGATCAACCGTGATCTATCGACGACTCATTGCATGGTGCCTGCTCTCCTTGATGCTGATCCCGGCATTCGTCCATGCGGGCGACGTGCAGGCCACACTCGATCGCACCAGCGTGTCGCTGGGCGAAACGGTGACGTTGAATCTGCGTATCCAAGGCGATGCCAGCAATCTCGCCATGCCCGATCTAGGCGTTTTGGGCAGCGACTTCGACATGCTAGGTACATCGCAAAACAGCAGCGTCAGCGTGGTCAACGGTGCCGCGACGTCCGAGCTGACATTGGGTGTGGTATTGCGACCCCGGCATACCGGTACTTTGCAGATTCCCTCGCTTGTTATCGCCGGAAGTCGAACAGCGCCCCTGCAACTGGAAGTAACGGTGGCGGATGCTTCGGATAATGTGGCCGCGCATCGTGATGTTTTCATGGAGTCGCAGGTCGAGCCGAATCAGGGCTATGTCGGCCAGCAGCTGAGCTACGTGGTGCGGTTGTTTTTTGCCACCACCATCAGCGATGGCTCGCTCGAAGCACCGCAACTCAATGGCATCCAGTTCAACAAGATCGGCGACGATACCAACTACTCGGTTGAGCGTGGTGGACGTCAGTACCATGTGCTGGAGCGGCGTTATGCGTTGATTCCACAGCATGCCGGTCGTGTCGAGATTCCCGCGCTGAATTTTCAGGGCGTGGCAATCGATCCGGCGGACCCGGACAGTTTCTTCGGCGCGCGCAAACCGGTGTCGGCCAGCGCGCCCGCAGTAACGATCGACATCAAGCCGACGCCCGCTGACTGGGGCGGCACGGCGTGGCTGCCGGCACGCCAAATAGGCCTTAAGCTGGATGGTTTGCCGGATGCGCAGACTCCGGTGCGAGTGGGCCAGCCGCTGAATCTCACGATGAACCTGCAGGCGACCGGCTTGCCGGTGGAGGCGCTGCCAGCGCTCAGCATGCCGCCGCTGGATGGAGCAACGGCATATCCGGACAAACCGACCACCACCAGCCGCAACGATGGCCCGTGGATCGTTGGCCAACGGCAGCAAGCCTTTGCGATTGTTCCCAACCGTGCCGGTACGCTGACGATCCCCGCAACAACGCTCAAGTGGTGGAACGTGTTGGCCGATCGCATGGAGGTCGCGCAGATTCCGGCGCACAGTTTTTCCGTGTTGCCAGCGAGTGGTGGTTCGGACGTCCATACGGCCAATCCGGCGACCGCAGCGACGGCAGCTTCAGCTGTCGCGCCAGTTACGTGGGCGAATGCACCAACGACACCATGGCGCTGGATCGCCATAGGCAGTATTGCCTTGTGGTTGCTCAGCGTGATGGCATGGCTGATCTGGCGTCGTTATCAGCGTGAGCGTCCTGCATCGGTGGCGATTCCAAACGCGCCCAATGCATCGGCGCGCGAGCGTCAGCAAGCATTCCTCGTCGCCGCGCGCGGCAGCAATACGTCAGAGCAGGTGCGTAGCCTGCTGGCATGGGCACGCATAGAACGACCGGCAATCCAGCATCTCGGCGACTTGGCCGCATTGCTGGGCGATGAACAACAACGCACGGCCATTGCGAGCTTGCAGCAGCGGCATTACGCCAGTGCATCGATGTCGGGTAGCGATGCACCATTGGCTGAAGTCTTCAAGCGCGGCTTTATCTGGTGTGTGGCCGACAAGGGCGATGAGGGCTCTGATCTGCCGCCGCTCTATCCCTTTAAACTGCATTAATCGCGCCTTGGAAAATTGTTCGCATAGCCTCGCTGAAGCAGCACAAAGTAATGTCGATGGAAGCATCATGGGTCAGCTCATCGCACAGCGTGGCAGCGGTCACTGCCGCCGCCAACGTTGCCGGATAGCCGTAAACACCGCAGCTGATTGCCGGGAACGCCATCGTGCGCAGCCGATGTTCGCGCAGCAGACGCAGCGAGCTGCGATAGCAGTGGCTCAACAGCGCCGCTTCATCGTGATCACCACTATGCCAGATCGGTCCAACGGTGTGAATCACGTAGCGTGCCGGAAGATCGAAGCCCGGTGTGATGCGCGCCTCGCCCGTCGGGCAACGCACACCCGGCACGCTTTCCGGTAATGCGCGACAAGCGTTCAGCAATGCAGGTCCAGCCGCCCGGTGGATCGCGCCATCCACGCCGCCTCCGCCGAGCAAGCCGGGATTGGCCGCGTTGACGATGGCGTCCATGCGCAGTTGGGTGATATCGGCGGTGACAACGGTGATGGGCATGGCTTCGGTCCTGGCTGCGCCGTATGCTTCAATCTCTGCAGAGGTTTTAAAAGCTCATGGCGAAGACAGAAGATATCTCCTTCGGCTACCTGCTCAACGATGTGACTTTGCTGATTCGCAAGCACTTCGATCGGCGTGCGGTGAAGTTTGGACTTACCCGCGCCCAATGGCGTGCGGTCAAAGTACTGTATCTCCGCGAAGGTCTGCGGCAAACCGAGTTGGCTGAATTTCTCGAAATGGAACCGATTGCCGTAGGTCGGGTGATCGATCGACTGCAAGCCGCCGGCTTTGTCGAGCGTCGACCCGATCCGAAGGATCGCCGGGCCTGGCGCTTGCATACGACCGACCAGGCGCGTGGCGTTGTCGATGACATGGAAGTTATCGGGCGCGGCCTGCGCAAGGATGCCACCCGCAATATCGATTACGACGAACTACAGCAGGCGATGGCGGTGATCACCCGAATCAAGGATAACCTGCTGGCGTTGGACCAGCTCACGGCCGACGCTGAAAAATGATTCTGCGCTGAGCCTGGGCATGAATCTTTGCTCATTGGCGGACTGATTTGGGTCCATTGGTCGCAATGGCGATGCCACATGCTGACGCCAGGCCCGCACTGTCTGCGGCATTGACTGCCTCTAGGTGGATCTTGCGCCGCCCAGCCCGATGAAGACGTTCGGATGTCAAAAAGGAAACGGCCCGAAGGCCGTTTCCTTGTTATGCGACTAGCGTAGCGGCATTATTCGCCAGCGCCGTCTTTATTGAACGCATCAGGCGCCGAACCAAAATCGCCCTTGGCATCGGCCGCCATATACGCAAAGGCGGCGTACACGGCAACGTTCTGTGCCAGTTCTCGAGGGTCGATTTTGTCCAGCGTGTCGTTGGCGTTGTGGTGATAGTCGAAGTACATGGTGCCGTCCTGCGTCAGTGAGAGCGCAGCCATGCCCTTGCCGTGCATCTGCGACAGATCCGAGCCGCCGCCACCGGGACGATTTTCATCGTACGCCACGCCAAGAGGAGCAAGCACGCCGGCGATCTGTGCAATCGCTGCACGCGCTTCGGGC
Organism: Rhodanobacter sp. MP1X3; assembly: GCF_014207165.1. Classification (NCBI taxonomy): domain Bacteria; kingdom Pseudomonadati; phylum Pseudomonadota; class Gammaproteobacteria; order Lysobacterales; family Rhodanobacteraceae; genus Rhodanobacter; species Rhodanobacter sp. MP1X3. Next base: position 915,129 of record NZ_JACHCO010000001.1, read on the forward strand.
TTGACGCTGGCGCTCATGCGCCAGACCGGGCCGGAACCGAAATCGGATTCGGTGCCGAGCTGGTGTTTCGCGACTTCGCTGGCGTGCTTTTTTGCGTACGCGATGCCGCCATACAGGCCCATCTCCTCGTTGGCAAACGCGATGACGCGCACGGTGCGGTCCGGCCGCTGCGGCATGTCCTGGATCAGCTTGCCAGCGGCCATCGCGATGGCCACGCCAGCGCCGTCGTCGATTGCGCCGGTGCCCAGATCCCACGAATCCAGATGACCACCGATATCGACGATCTGCTCGGGATGCTTCCGGCCGGTGATCTCGCCGATGACGTTGGCGCCAGTGAAGGTGCCGACGATGCCGCAATCCAGATCCAGCTTCACGCTGACCGGCTTGCCGTAGCCGAGCACGCGCTCAAGCTGGTCGGCATCGGGATTCGACAGCGCGGCCGCAGGAATCGCCTGCGTGGGATCTTTGAAAATGGTGACGCCGGTATGCGGCGTGCGGCTATTCGCATCGGTGCCGGCCGAGCGCAGGATGAAAGCGGCTGCGCCCTTGCTGGAAGCGATGGCTGGGCCGCCGGTGCGGATCGCCGAGCCCATGCCGTAATCGTGGCCGTCCTTCTGCCGCGTCATGCGAAAACCGATGTAGACGATCTTGCCTTTCACACTGGCCGGATCAGCCGCCTTCAGTGCATCGAGGCTATCGAACTTCACGACTTCGGCGGTGAGGCCGCCCTGCGGCGTTCCCGCGGAGAAGCCCAGCGCGGTCAGCGCCAGCGGCTGTGGGAACGGCGCGACGATGGCGCCGTGTTCGCTGCGGCGCTGCCATAGAGGATAGGTGACCGCCTCGGTATAGACCTTGTCGTAACCCAGCTCCTTGAACTTGGCGATCGCCCAGGCGCGTCCGCGCGCGTCGTTGACGCCGCCAGCAATGCGTGGACCGACCTCGGTGGTTAGCGAGGTGACAATCTTGTAGCCGGTGTCGTCGGTGAGCGCCTTGTCACGCAATTGTTCGGCCGCCTTTACCGTGGCGTCGGGAATTCGGGTATTGGTGGCGCTGGCATGACCAGCGTTTGCCAGCAGCAGGCTGGCAGCGAGAAAAGTGAGCGGAACGCGCATGGTGAGTTTCCTGACGACAAACCCTGATTATGGGACTACACAGCTCCTGTGCTTGAGCCATAAGTCATGCCGGCCGTCGCAAATGAAGATGGCCGCGCATCCCTGCGAATGCGCGGCCATCGAGAAGTTTTTGAAATCGGTTCGGGTCAGGGTTTGCTTTTCAGCAAATCGCGAATCTCGGTGAGCAAGACAACGTCGGCTGTCGGTGCGGCTGGAGCCGCTTCCTCTTTCTTCTGCATCTTGTTGATCGCCTTGACCACCAGAAAAATCGCCGCGGCGATGATGAGGAAGGTGATGACGGTATTGATGAAGTCGCCGTAGCCAATCGCCACTTCGGCAATCTTGTGCTTCGGATCGCTGTCATCACCCGGTTTGAGTACCCATTTCAGCTGGCTGAAATCGATACCACCGGTAATCAAACCGATGGGCGGCATGATGATTTTTTCGACCAGTGACGTGACGATCTTGCCGAACGCGGCACCGATCACCACACCAACTGCCAGGTCAACGACACTGCCGCGCATGGCAAAAGCTTTGAATTCCTGCAACATACTCATGCTTTTTCCCCAGGTTTCGGCCGAATGGCCAGTGGACTCTAACGCAACGTGATGAGTCCGCCCAGTGCAGCTGTGGAAGAACTCAAACGACTCGGCTGACCAGCTCGGCGACGCCGACCAGCTCGGCATGAAAACTGTCACCAGGCTGCAGTGCGGCTACACCCGCCGGCGTGCCGGTAAAGATCAGGTCGCCGGCTTTCAACTCGAATAGGGTGGAAAGCACGGCGATAATTTCCGGCACGGTGTGCACCATTTCACCCAGCGTGGTGTGCTGACGCCGGCTGCCGTTGACGTGCAACTGCAACGTCGTCTGGGCGTCGATGGAGACGTCGGCTGCCACACGTAGCGCGGACACGGGGGCGGAGTGATCGAATGCCTTTGCCGTATCCCATGGGTTGCCCTTGGCTTTGGCCTGGGCCTGCAAATCGCGACGGGTGAGGTCCAGGCCGACGCCGTAGCCCCAGATCAAGGATGAAGACTGAGCGGGCGTCAGGTTGATACCACCGGCGCCAAGGGCTACCACCATTTCGACTTCGTGATGCAAGTCGTTCGTGGCTTGCGGGTAGGGCACATCGGCGCCATCGCTGACGACCGCATCGGCCGGCTTGCAGAAAAAGATCGGCGTCGACTTGTCCACCGTCGAGCCCATTTCGCGTGCGTGCTCGGCATAGTTGCGGCCGATGCAGAACACGCGGCGTACGGGGAAGCGTTGATCGCTGCCGATGATCGGCAGGGTGGTTATCGCGGGAGCGGGAATGATTGTGGTCATGGCGGCAAGCGTAGCAAACCGGATCGGCATCGTCGTGTAATTGCACTGCAGCATGGAGATACCAGTGGGAAGAGGGATATTCTTGGCCAAGAGCAGATCCAGCCTGCCGGTTTGTTGGTTTGGATGGCGGCCGAGCCGCATGACATCTGTCATCGACGATGACTGATGCTGCACCCTGATCGCGATGGGGACGATCAGTCAATCTTGCATGCAACGGGCTTGCACATGGTGAGCCTGTGTTCAACGCATCACCGGCATGGCCGGGTTGGGGAGTCAGGGTGAGCAACGCCGATCTGTTGAAGGAACTGCGCATCGATCGCAGTCAGCGCGAGGACCATGGAAACCAGGGTTCAGGCCGCTGGCTGTGGATCATCGGTGCGATCGTCATCGTGCTGGTGTTTATCGCCGCCGCGGGCTGGATGTTGCTGGGTCATCGCGCCATCGCGGTGCAAACGGCGGTCGCGGTCTTGCCCACCAGCGAGAGCGAAGCGGGCGCGGTGCTGCAGGCCACCGGTTATGTCACCGCGCGGCGGCAGGCCACGGTGTCGGCACAGATCACTGGCACGCTCACCGACGTGCTGATCGAGGAAGGCGATCGGGTCAGGAAGGATCAGGTGCTGGCGCGACTGGACGACAGCGGTTACCGCGCCGCGCTGGACTCTGCCAAGGCCGCCGCGGGTGCGGCGCATGCATTGGTTGCACAGTACCAATCGCAGCTGGCGCAGAATCTCCGCGATGCCTATCGCGAGAAGAATCTTGCTGCGCAGGGCCTGGTTGCGACCCAGCTGGCCGAGCAGGCGCGCACGCTCGCGGATAGCACCCGCTCGCAGCTCGTCTCGCAGCAGCGGCAGGCCGTCTCGGCCGATGCGCAGGTGACCGAAGCGCAGGTCAATTTCGACTACTGCGTGGTACGCGCGCCGTTCGATGGCGTCATCACCACCAAGGATGCGCAGGTCGGTGAGATCATCTCGCCGTTCTCCGCCGGCGGCGGCTTCACCCGCACCGGCATCGGCACGATCGTGGACATGGAGTCACTGGAAGTCGATGTGGACGTCAACGAAGCCTACATCGGCAAAGTGAAGGCGAACATGCCGGCCGAAGCGGTGCTGGACGCATACCCCGACTGGAAGATTCCCGCCCACGTGATCGCCATCGTGCCCACCGCCGATCGCGGCAAGGCGACCATCAAGGTGCGCGTCGCGCTGGAGCACAAGGATGCCCGCATCGTGCCCGACATGGGCGTGCGCGTGTCCTTTCTCGATGTGAAACCGCAAGCCACTACACCGGCACCACAAGGCGTGCTGGTGCCGGCCACGGCGATTGTGCAGCGTGATGGTCGCAGCGTGGTGTTCGTGCTTGAGCGCGACAAAGTGCGGCAGCGCGCGGTGACCCCGGCGACGCAAGCCTATGGTGATCTGCGCCTGCTGCCGGCAGCGGTGGCGTCGGGCGACAGCGTGGTGATCGCGCCGCCGCCAGAGTTGCACGATGGTTCAGACATCGAGATCAAACCCGCATCACCCTGACACTTATCGATACGGCGCAGTTCGCCACAACGACCAGGCATCACTACGGCATTCATCGGGAGAACGATCATGGGCATATTGATTGACATCAAGGATCTGGCCAAGGTTTACGAGCGCGGCAAGCAGAAGGTCGAAGTGCTGCATCACGTCAACCTGGCGATTGCCGAGGGTGATTTTCTGGCGTTGATGGGGCCATCCGGTTCCGGCAAGACGACTCTGCTCAACCTGATCGGTGGGCTCGATACGCCGACGGCCGGCAGCATCACGGTTGGCGGTCAGCGCATCGATCAACTGGGTGGCGGCGCGCTGGCAAAATGGCGCGCGTCGAACGTCGGTTTCATTTTCCAGTTCTACAACCTCATGCCGATGCTGTCGGCACAGCGCAATGTCGAACTGCCGCTACTGCTCACCAAACTCTCCGGAGCACAACGGCGCAAAAATGCGGCGATTGCCTTGCAACTGGTGGGGCTGGCCGAGCGCGGTACACACAAGCCTGGCGAACTGTCTGGCGGACAACAGCAACGTGTGGCGATCGCGCGTGCCATCGTGTCCGATCCCACCTTGCTGGTCTGCGACGAGCCGACCGGTGATCTGGATCGTCAATCGGCCGAGGATGTACTCGGTCTGCTGCAGCAGCTCAATCGCGAACACGGCAAGACCATCGTGATGGTCACGCACGATCCGAAAGCTGCCGAATACGCCAGCCATACCCTGCATCTGGACAAGGGCACGCTGGTCGCACCGGCCATGGCGTAAGGAGAGGACGATGAAATACCTTCATCTGATCTGGGCAGCGCTGTTTCGGCGCAAGACCCGCACGATACTGACCCTGATATCGATACTCACCGCATTCCTGCTGTTCGGCATGTTGGACGCAGTACGTACTTCGTTCGATCAGGCCGGCAAGAGCGCGAACGGTGCGGAGCGGTTGCAGACTGGCTCGAAGCTGTCGTTTATCCAGACGCTGCCGCAGTCGCTGGAGTTGCCGATCAGCCATGTGCCTGGGGTCAAGGCTGTCAGTTACGCGAATTGGTTTGGTGGCGCGTATCAGGATCCGCACAACCAGATTTTCAGCTTCGCGGTGAGCCCAAATTACATCGACCAGTTTCCCGAGATTGAGGTGAGTGCGGATCAACGCAAAGCCTACGACAACACGCGCACCGGCGTGCTGGTGGGCGAACAGCTGGCGCAGAAATACCATTGGAAGATAGGCGACAAGTTGCCGCTGCAGTCGACCATTTTTCCGACCCACGATGGCACCAAGAACTGGCAGTTCGATATTGTCGGGATCATGCATCCGAAGGACGCCTCAGCAGGTGGCATGTTCAACCAGCTGATCTTGTTGCACTGGAAATACTTCGATGACAGCACACCGTATAACCAGGGCGCGGTGGGCTGGTATGTCACGCGGGTCACCGATGTGAATCAGGCCGACCGTGTGGCCAAGGCGATCGACGCGATCTCGGCCAACTCCGATCATGAAACGCGCACGCAGACCGAGCAGGCCGCCACGGCCAACTGGATCAAACAGCTGGCGGATATCGGGCTGATTGTCGGCTCGATCATGGGCGCGGTGTTCTTCACGCTGATGCTGCTGTCAGGCAACACGATGATGATGGCGGTGCGCGAACGGACATCCGAACTGGCGGTGCTCAAGACGATCGGGTTTTCCAGTCAGAGCGTGCTGTGCATGGTGCTGGCCGAGTCGGTATTGATGCTGTTGATCGGTGGTGTGTTGGGACTCGCGCTGGCCACTGTGCTGCTGCCGCTGGTTGGCGGCGCAAGTGGTGGTGCGCTGAATCTGCCGCCGGTCAATGCGAACAGTTGGTTACTCGGCATCGGCTTGATGATTTTGATCGGTTTGCTGGTGGGTGCGCTGCCGGCGATGCGCGCCATGCGCCTGAATATCGTCGATGCACTGGCCGGGCGCTGAGGAGAACACGAGATGCGCAAATTCAAGAATTTTCTGATTGGCCTGGGGCTGCTGGCAATACTCGCCGTGACGCTGACGATCTGGATCAGGCTACCCTGGCAGGGTGTCATCGTGCTCGCCGTATTGTTTTGTCTGTGGATGGCACTCACACGTCGCGGGCGGCAGGCGGCATCCGTGACGGTGGTGGGCGTCAGTACGCTACGCCAGCGGCTGGGATCATCGGCCGTGATCGTGATCGGCATTGCCGGTGTGGTCGGCGTGCTGGTGGCGTTGTTGGCGATGGGCGAGGGTTATAGCGAGACGCTGCGCAAGACCGGCAGCGCGGATACCGCCATCGTGATGCGTGGAGCCTCGGCGTCAGAGGTGATGTCGGTGCTGGAGCGCGACAACGTGGTGATCATTCCCCAGGCCAAGGGCATCGTGCACGACGCGCAGGGCAGACCGGTCGCTTCCGCTGAACTCGTGGTTGCGGCCAACCTTCCCGTGAAGGGCGGCGGCCCCGATGACGTTGGTAGCGTGCAGTTACGCGGTATTGGTGATCAGGCCTGGGCGGTTCGGCCCAACGTCAAGGTGGTGGCCGGTCGCAAATTTACGCCAGGCATGCGTGAGCTGATGGTGGGACAAGGCGCGCAGCGGCAGTTTGCGGGGTTGAATGTTGGCAGCGAGGTCAAGCTCGGTAACCAGAGCTGGACGGTGGTCGGCGTATTCTCCTCAGGCGATGCGCTCGATTCGGAGCTGTGGGCTGATAACAACGTGGTGGCGGATATTTACCGCCGTGGCGGCAGCCGCGCGTCGGTGACGGTGCGGCTGGCCAATCCGCAGGCGTTCGATGCGTTCAAGGCCGAGCTTGAGGCTGATCCCCGCTTGAAGGTTGACGTCAGCACGACCTATGACTACTTCAGCAAGCAGTCCGAAGGTACCAGCAAGATGATCCAGAGCATCGGCATCACGGTGGGCGCGATCATGGCGATTGGTGCGATCTTCGGCGCGCTCAATTGCATGTTTGCCGCGGTGGCGGCGCGTGCGCGCGAGATCGCGACCCTGCGCGCGATTGGTTTTCGCGGCGGCCCGGTGGTGGTGGCTATCATGCTGGAGACGATGCTGCTGGCGCTGATCGGCGGATTGCTCGGCGGCGCGTTGGCGTGGCTGATCTTCAACGGCTATACCGCGTCTACCCTGGCAGCGGGTTCGGTCGGCCAGCTGAGTTTCGAATTCAGCGTGACTCCGGCGCTACTGTGGAGCGGGCTGAAGTGGGCACTGGCGATCGGGTTTATTGGCGGCCTGTTTCCGGCCGTACGTGCCGCCCGTTTGCCCGTGACGACGGCCTTGCGCGAGCTGTGATCGAGTCGTGCTGTGATTGAATTATCGAAGCACGGATAAATAGCTTATCCGTGCTTCATGCTGGGCATAGCAGCGCCGCATCGGATCAATGGCGGCTCACCGCCGGCGCGCCGACAGCGATGGTCGTCTTGGTGCGGCCCAGCGCCAGCGATAGTAGGGCTGTCAAAAGCAATACAGCGATATTGCAGTACAGACCTGTGCTGAAGGCATGGGTGTACGCGTGGGCGTCGTCATGACCGCCCAAGGCACTGTAGAAAACCCCGCCGATGATCGCCACGCCAAGTGCGGCACTGATCTGCAGTACGGTAATCACCATGCCGGAGGCCAGCCCGGCATGACGGCTGTCCATGCCGCCGATCACGATCTTGATCAGCGATGGCAAACCGATGCCGTAGCCGAGCCCGGCAACAAGCAGGCCGGATATCAGCCCCAGCGTCGGCGATGCGTTTTGCACGGAGGTCACCGTCAGGCCGAATCCAAGCGCTTGCGCGACGAGGGACATGGTCAGTGCGCGTGTGCCGAATCGTTCTACTGCCTTGGCCGAGCCTAGTGATGCCAGAAAAAAGCCGATGGTAAATGGCACGGTGGCGATGCCGGTCTGTAACGCATTGTGATGCAGTCCATCTTCCAGATAAGCGGCGAATGTCAGGAAGAACGCCGAGATCATGTAGAAGCACAGTGTGATGACCAGCCCGAGCACGAAATCGTTGCCACGCAACAAGCTCACATCGACCAGCGGCGCGCCGCCATGGCTTGCGATCCGAATCTCGTAGCGAACGAACGCTACAAGGGCCAGCAGCGACGTGCCAAGCATGACAAACGTCCACATCGGCCACCCCTGTTCCCGGCCTTCGACCAGCGGATAGACCAGCAGGCCCAGCGCCAGCGACAGCAGTGCGACGCCGCCCAGATCCAGGCGTTGCGCCTGGGGAGCGCGCGACTCGCGCAACAGCAGATTGCCGCCGATGATCGCGACGATACCTACCGGCAGGTTGACCAGGAAAATCAATTGCCAGCCGAAACCCCACAGATGACTGGATACCAGTACGCCGCCGAGCAGCTGGCCGAGCGTCGCGGCGATGCCGAAGGTAGCGGTATACAGGCCCAGTGCGCGCGGTTGCTCGGCGGTTGGAAACATCACCCGGATGGATGCGAGCACCTGAGGCGCCATGGCTGCGGCGGTAATGCCTTGCAGCATGCGTCCGGCGATCAGTGCCGTAGGTGACCAAGCCAGCCCGCACAGCATCGAGGCCAGGGTGAACCCGCTGATGCCACCCAGGAACAGACGTCGCCGCCCGAACAGATCGCCCAATCGTCCGCCGCTGATCAGGAAAACCGCATAGGTCGCCGCATAGGCGGAAATCACAAACTGCACTTGCGCGGGTGTTGCATGCAGATCAGTACGTATCGCCGGCAGCGCTACATTCACGATGAAAAAATCCAGCGACGGCAGAAAGGCACCGGCGAGTAGTATGGGGAGCGCCAGCCAGCGACGTGGATCGCCCGTCGCGTCTTGCGTCGTCATTGCGTTTGCCTCCATTGACATGGCCTGAAGTGACATGGGAGATCAGGCGTATTGCGCTACGCCGTGACCGAATGACCAGTTTTCCCTGGCCACTTCGACCAGGTTGATGAAGACATCATCCGGACATACGCCAGGCACCTGTTCAAGCAAGTCCACTATGCGGCGGTACAGCGCCTGCTTCTGTTCGAGCTTCCGCGTCTGGCTCACGACGAGCTGGATGATCAGCAGTTCGTCACTGCGCGCCATATCGAGATAGTCGGGGCTATAGACGAAGTTTTCCTCGTCGTGCTCGCTGATCGTCATGAAAAAATCGCGCGGTGGCACGTCGAATGTTTCGCGCAGGGCGAGCTGGACTGCATTGAGTATTGCCTTGCGATAAGCGGCTGATTTGCCGCGGCGCATCGAGATTCGGGTCAGGGGCATGGGCGCGAGGCGTCAATAGGGGATGGCAGGCATGCTAGTCCTGCTATATGATAAGTAAAACTCATTAATAGATATTTCAGTCATGATTAATGAAAATAGTTCGATGGCGCGGCCACTCGACCTCGATGCAGTGCAGGCTTTCGTCCTGGTGGCGGATCTCAGTAGCTTTACTCGGGCTGCCGAGGCACTGGACACAACCCAGTCCGCCGTCAGCCTGAAGCTGAAGCGATTGGAGGAGCGGTTGGGGCAGCGCCTGCTTGAACGCACTCCGCGACGGGTGCGGCTGTCTGCCGAAGGCGTGGAGTTTCTCGATGCCGCACGTGATTTGCTTAGTGCACACACACGAGCGCTGAGTGGCCGTGCCGGCGCGCGCATGAGTCTGCGGATCGGTATCAGCGATCAATCTGCCGGTACGGATTTGCCGATCTTGCTGGCAAAGGTCGGTGCCTATGACCGTTCGCTGCGCATCGAGGTGCGCATCGGAGCATCTCATGGTTTGTTGACCGCGTACGACGGCGGTGAGTTGGACGCTGTCATCGCATGTCGCGATGGCGAGCGTCGTGATGGGGAACGTTTGTTCATTGAGCCCTATGACTGGTTTGCGTTACCGGACTGGGAGCAGCCAGCGGGTGAGCCGCTGCGTATTGCGTCGTTGTCCTCGCCGTGCACGGTACGTGCGCAGGCGTTGAAGTCGCTGGACGACGCAGGTGTGGCCTGGAGCGAGGTCTTTGTCGGTGGGGGCTTATCTGCGGTCAGCGCAGCCGTTTCTGCTGGTCTGGCGGTGGCACCGCTTACCCGCCGCATGTGCCCACCGCGGGCAGTCGAGATCGGTAGCCGGCTTGGTCTGCCGTCGCTGCCGCCGATCGAGATCGCGTTGTATACCCGCGCGAGCGAACCGCGTACGTGCGAGGCGATCCGGATTCTGGTCGCGGCATTGCGGGCGGCGATCGTGGGTTAGTGTGTCGGGCAACGCCCTGCTTCAACACGGCCCGCGGGACTTCATGCATGCCGACGTTGACGGGCGAAGGTGATGACTCCGACGCCCAGCAGAATGATCGCCATGCCGGCGAGGTCGTACGGTCCCACGTGTTCGCCGACCAGCAGCAGGCCGAACAGCACAGCCACCGGCGGATTGACGTAGGCATAGCTGGTCGCCAGTGCCGGCCGCACGTGCTTGAGTACATACAGGTAGGCACTGAAGGCGATGATCGAGCCGAATACGATCAGGTAGCCCGTTGCCAGCGTTGCGCGTGTGGAGGGATGTGCCGGTAGCCGTTCGCCAGCCAGCAATGCCACGATGATCAAGGCCACGCTCGCACACAGCATCTGCGCGGCGGTGTTCATCGGGCCCTGTGGCATGTCCTGCCGCTTGCTCCATACCGAGCCGAACGCCCAGCACATGGCCGCCAACAGCAACGCCGTTGCACCCAGGCGCGAGGCTGACAATCCATTGCCCAGGTTCAGCACGACGACGCCAATAAAGCCGATCGCCAGGCCAAGGCCTTCGCGTCGGGTCGGGCGTTCGCCATAAAGGCTGGAAAACAGCGCGGCAAATAGCGGCATGCTGGCCACCGCAACCGCCGCGATACCGGAACTTACGCGTTGCTCGGCGAAACACACCATGCCGTTGCCAAAGCCTAGCAACAGTACGCCGGTGATCGCTGCATTGCGCCACTGTCGCGCGCTGGGGGCCGTGATGCCGCGCAACCGCAGAAAGCCGAACAGCAGCACGCCCGCAATCAGAAAACGCACGCCGGCGAGTAGAAACGGTGGATAGCTTTCCAGCGCGTAACGGATCCCCAGATAGGTCGATCCCCAGATGATGTACAGCGCAAACAGCGATAGCGGAATCAGCAGGCGCGGATTGGTCAGCGGCCGCGGCATATCGGCCGCGGCGGGGACGGAGCTATCGGACATGGATGAATGCACAAACCGGAAGAGGAGTAGCGGAATTATCCGCGAGTCGACTGGCCGCGGCGAGTACTCGCGCTGACTTTTCCCGGTGTAGGCACGGCGCGTTCGCGGGCTAGCAGCTCGCACCGGCGTCTGGCACCACAGCGCCAGCGGCCATTGATCCGTCCGGCATGATCACTGTGGGATTGCTGCGTACGTTGTGGTATCGCGCGCAACTTTTGGATGGCTCAGTTGGATGCTCTAATTCCGCGGCCACTTCGCTTTAGATTCGGCAGGTAGCGTCGATTATCCGGATCATGCGAAGGGAACACGTACGATCACAGCAGATATCGCCGGAGCAGGCGTGTTCAATGCGTAACGGGACGGCCGCGCTGCACGACCACGAACTCACCTTCCAGTACTTCCGGTTTGTGGCTGGCATGCGTCGTGGTCGAACTCACGCGCGCGCTGCCCTGCTTCCAGCGACGCAAGGCAAGAAGCAGGACGCCGCCGACCAACAACACGCTGACAACGACCAGTCCAAAGACCAGCAGCACGCCGATCACCGCCACACCGATCAGCAACGAAAGGGCGCGGGCCAGCGGGTTGCGCGGATGACGCATGGTGGGCAGGGAGAAGTGCATGTGTTAAAAATCCGTATGGTAAAATCAATGACTTACGAGTGTAACGATGGGGCTAATGCGCCCACGAGGCAAGTGCCGATGGATACAGTGACTTCCGCCATTTCCCCGTCCACGCAGGCGATATGCCGGTTGGATGACATTCCCGATGGCGGCGCCACGGCGGTTGACGCCATGCTGGCCGATGGCAGGGACAATGTCATCCTGATGCGGCAAGGTAGCCAGGTGCAGGCTTACCTCAATATCTGCCCGCACACCGGACGCCAGCTCGATTACGCGCCTGGCAAGTTTCTGCTCCAGGATCAGATGCTGATCTGTGCGGTGCACGGCGCCAGCTTCAACAAGGCCGACGGGCTATGCATTGCCGGTCCCTGCAAAGGTGATTCGCTGCGATCAGTGGCGGTGCATGTGCAAGGTGACGAGATCTTTCTCGCATAGAGCGCTGGAACCGAGCGCACGCATTCGTCCGGCGGCATCAATCGGCGAGCGTACTCATCGAAACATCAGGTTTATCACCACCAGCGTGACCACCAGCACGAGCAGGGTCAGCGGTATGCCGACGCGCAGGAAATCCTTGCCACGATAACCGCCGGGACCGGTAACCATCATCAGCGCAGGATGGCCAGAGCTGAGCAGAAAAGTATTCGACGACGACACCGCGACGATCAGCGCGTAAGCCGACGGGTTGCCGCCGGTGGCAACGGCTACGCTGATCGCCACCGGGACCATCATCACCGTGGCACCGACGTTGGACATCACCTGCGAAAACAACAGGGTGAGGATCGCCAGTGACGCCTGCAGAATGTAAGGCGAGGCGTTGCCCAGGTGTTGCAGAACGACCTGTGCCACCCATGCCGCAGTGCCGGTGGAATCCATCGACCAGCCCAGCGGGATCAGGCAGGCGGTGACGAAAATCGTTTTCCAGTTGACCGCCTTGTACGCCTCGTCCATGTTCAGCACGCCGGTCAGCAGCATGCCAATCGCGCCGGTCATCATCGCCACTGACAGATCGAGCTGGGTGAACAGCGCCAGGCATTTGGCCAGCACGAAGAAGCCGACCGCCTGCCAGATCTTGCCCGGTCGCTGCTCCTCTTTCGGGATGTCGGTGACCACGACCAGATCCTTGTCTTCCGATGCCAGCGACAGATCGCGCCAGTTGCTGTGCAACACCATGGTGTCGCCGGCGCGCAGCGTGACGGTGCGCACGTCCTCGCGAAACACCTGCTCGCCACGCGTCACCGCCAGCACGGAAATACCAAAGCGCTTGCGCAGGCGCAGATCACCGATGGTCTGCTTGATGAAACGCGAGCTGGGCGGAATCACCACCTCGGAAATGCCGGCGCGGGTCGGGTTGAACAACTCGCCCAGCTGGCGCATCCGCGTCGACAAGCGGCACAGCTGATTGTTGGCAAACTGGGTCAGTTGTTCGCGCGGGCCAAGCACGCCAAGTACCGAGCCAACCCAGATCACGTGATCCACCGGCGGCGCCATGCGCGCATCGTTGCCGCTCTTGATCGCGAGGATCATCGGCGAGTCGTGCAGCTGTTCGACTTCGCCGATGCTCATGCCCACGAGAGGGCTTTCCGCGGTGACAGTGAGCTCGGCGGTTTCGCCACCGATGCCATAAGTCTCGGCAAAGTAGCTTTCGGTGCGGCCGGGCGTCACCTTCAGCCGTTCGTCCTCGTGCCCGGGCAGCAGCTTGCGGCCGAAGAAATAGAAATACAGCACGCCAATCACGGCCAGCGTCAGGCCCACCGGCGTCACGCTGAAGAGGCCGAACTTCGGAATGGTGTGCGCACCTGGCAGCAGGTTGGCGTTGGCGCTGGCGATCAGATCGTTCAGCACGATCAGCGGCGAGTTGGCGATCAGCGTGGTGTTGGTGGCTGTCAAAATACAGAACGCCATCGGCAGCAGCAGGCGCGACAACGGCACGCCGGTGCGCGCCGACAGCCGACTGCTGACCGGAATCATCAGTGCTGCCAATGCCTGGCTGGGGATGATCGCGCTGAACAGGCTGGCGACCATGTTGATGACCAGGCCCAGGCGCGATTCCACGCCGCGCGCCATGCGCATCACGAAGCGTGCGGTAAGGTTCAGCACGCCGGCACGGTCGAGGCCTTCGCCCATGATCATGATGGCAATGATCGCGATTACCGCATTGCCGGCGAAGCCATTGAATACGCGCTCAGAAGGGATCAGGCCGGTCAGGCCGATGGTTACCACGACCAGCAGCGCCACCATGTCGGCGCGAATCCATTCCAGCACCAGCATCAGCATGGTGAAACCCACCAGGCCGAGCACCAGCATCATGTCGGGGGTAAGCGTGAGCCCCACTAGCTGACGTTCCGCAAGGGTGGCTGGCAACGGTCGATAGGAGAGGGCAGTGGAAGCTTCACGCTGCGTCGATTCGTCCCTGTCTGGATCGCGCAAGTATAAGCGGGCCAGCCTGACTGCTGTGCATCGACATCATCGTTAGATTCGTTGCAACGAATCTTTCCGCGCGCTTAGCGTGTGCGGTACAACAGATCCCACACGCCGTGGCCAAGCTTCAGGCCGCGTCGCTCGAAATGGGTTTCGATGCGCCACGCTGGTTTCTCGGCGTACTCACCGGGTGCAATGGTGTTGCGCCAGTCGGGCGCGGCTTCCATCACTTCGAGCATGTGCTCGGCGTAGGCCTGCCAGTCGGTGGCCAGATGCAGCAGTCCGTTGGGTGTCATGCGCGAGGCGAGCAGGGCAACGAACCCGGGCTGGATCAGCCGGCGCTTGTTGTGACGCTTCTTGTGCCACGGATCGGGAAACCAGATCCGCGCCTCGGCCAACGTGCCGGGTGCGATCGCGTGCTCGAGCACTTCCACCGCATCGTGCTTGTACAGGCGCACATTGTTGGCATCGCGCGCGGCCAATACATTCATCAGTCGACCGACGCCGGGGCCGTGTACTTCAATGCCGATGAAGTCGCGCGTCTGGTCGTGCTCGCTGGCCCAGGCCAGCGCCTCGCCGTTGCCGAAACCGATTTCCAGAACGAGCGGGGCTTCGCGGCTGAAGCTCGCGTGGAAGTCATGCGGTACGGTGCGATAGTCGATCCCGTAACGCGACCAGTGGGCCTCGAATGCATGCTGCTGCGCGGGCGTCATGCGGCCTTCGCGCAATACAAAGCTGCGGATACGGCGCATGTAGTCGGGGCTTTGTGCATCGTCCTGTTTTTGCATGTCGCTCATGACGGCGTGTCTCGGTAAGGCGAAGATGGAGAATGGCGGGGTGGATCGATATCGGTGTGGCTGATGACGGCAGCGCAATGGTTGTCTGGGCGGGTTCATCGCGCTCATCGCGAAGACACATGCGTGATCCGAGCGTGTCTATTGTAGTGGTCGACATGAGATTCGCCGATGCCGTGCACTATCGCGGCAGACGATTCGGGATTGAGCGCCCCGTCGAATAGACAATCTCTGCAACAACAGAGGCCCGGCATGCTCGGGCCTTTAAGGGGCGTCACGTATGGCGCGTCAGTGCTGGTCTTCCCTGCTGGGGGCTTGTCTGGGTTCGGCATGCTGTGGTGCCGCGCGCTGCGGCGGCGCAGCCGTCTGCGGCTGCGGTCTTTGCTGCTGTTGTTGCATTTGCTGCATCTGCATCTGGCGTTGTTGCATCTGTGCCTGCATTTGCTGGCGCTGTTGTTCCATCGGCTGCATCTGCTGCTGTTCCTGCGAGCGGTTGAACTCACGCGGAGCAACGTTGTTTTCCGGGCGTTGAAACGGCGGCGGGTTGTTGCTTGGCACCGGCTGATTGATTAACGATGCTTGCCGGATCTGCGGCACCTGCGGCAGGGTTGATGCGCGTCGATCGTTTGCGCGCGACGGATTGTCGTTGCCGTTGGAGATGTTGTTTCCTTGCGGATGCGCAAAGCGTGCCGAGGGCAACTCCCCCTGACGGGTCTGGATAACGTTGTTGGGCACAGTGCCGTTTTGAACCTGGCCAGCTTGCGTGGCCGAATTATTTCCATGTGGAACGTTCTGCGGGGCATTGTCCCGGCGTGTTATCACCGGTACGTTCGGGATGACGTTGGACGTCGGCGGAAGATGGCGCGGTGCATTGCCGAACGATCGTGGATTACTTTGCACGTCGCGGCTGTTGGCTGCCGGTGTGACATCGCTCTGACCCACAACAGGTCCGTTGCCAAAGTGTTGGCTCAATACTTTGACATTCGAACCAGGCCGGGCGTTGACGGTCGGCGAACCAGCACGCTGTGAACCTGCCAGGTTTTTAGGTACCCCGGTACCGTGGCCAAATGTTGCCGTGGGTGGTGCCTGCCGCGCCACTACATTGCGCTGAAATCCGCCGAGCGGCAGCGAACGCGCATGTTCACTGCGCGGTCCTGCCGCGTCTGCGGCAGGATGCAGAACCGATCCACTCGTCAAAACCGGTGCGTCGGCTACCTGGCGTGGGTCGACGTGCAGCAGTTGGCTCCGCACATTTAGGCCACCGGCAAAGACCGCGCTCGGAACCGCCGTCAATCCACGTGGCGCGGCGCGGTTCACGTACTGCTCGCCGCGCAGCGGTGTGCCGTTGCGGTAGTGACCATACTGGGTGTTGATGTTGTTGAGGATCAAGGTGCGGTTGTTATTGATCACGCGGATATTGGTGATGTTGATGTTGCTGTAATAGCGCCGGCTGCTGTGGTACCACGGGTTGTAAATTTCACCGGGACCGAGCGGAAACCAGCCGATCGGATGGATAGGTCCGGCACCGCCCGGGCCCACATAGCCGGGGCGACCACCGCCCCAATTACCGCCGCCGACGAAGGCGACCAGTGCGGGCGCATAGACCGGGTGCACGCCGATCGGTCCGGGGATCCAGCCCCAGCCGCGGTGTGTATGCGCCCAGCGGCCGTAGTGATAGGGCGCGAAGCCCCAACGCGAATTATCGATCCAGCTCCAGCCCCACGGCATGATGTAAGCCCAGCTGCCATCTTGATAAGGAGCCCAGTTGCTGTCGACGTTGGACGGATACCAGACGGCGCCGTAGTCGCTATCCGAATTCCAGTCGCCGTATTGGGCGAGGTCTTGATAACCGACAACGTCATCGGAAACATACTGGGTGGCGGAAGGTTGCGCGTACTGGCGATCACGATCGCTGCACCATGCATCAAAGGCATCGCCACCGCTGATGTCGGTGATCGTTCCGTTGATGAGACCGGAATCGTAAAAACGATAGCTGTGTCCGGCGTTGATGGGACGCTGCGCGCTGTTTTCGCCATAGACGGTAGCATCGCCATCCAGCGCAGTGACTTTGGTGTTCTGGCCATTGCCATCTATGTCTACCCGGAAAATACCGGGCTGATCGATCACGAGTGCTACGGTCGGCGTGTCGATCTCGTAGCTTTGGCCTGGATCGAGCGAGCGTACGCTGATGTTGAGCGAGCCCTGGGTCAGTTCAATCTGCGCCAGCTGGTCGTTTAAATTCAGCAGGCCGAAGTCGGTCTGGCTGGCGATGCGCAGTGTGCCGCCACCCAGCTCCAGTTCGGCACGGGTGTCCTGCCCGGTCGCCAAACGATCACCTGTCGTCAGTGGGCGGTTGATGCTGGCATCGCTCCACTCCTTGGCGCCGGCCGGCAAAAAGCCCAGGTCGCCTTCCATATACGACAATCGCGCCACGCGGCTGGGCGGATCGACCGCCGCGTCGTCGCTTGCCGACTGTGCTTGCGCCAAGGCGACGGATGCGCACAGCAGCAAAACGGCTAGCGGTTGCCAATAGGGACGCAACGAAAACCGTTCTTTCGCATACACACGCATGGTGCTCTCCGAACACAGTAGGTGCGACGATAGCCGCGTAACGAATACAACGGCCGGTCCTGCTCCAACGCAACGAGCACTGATCGCCCGATTTATGCGCACGGCCGGATTATGTGCACGGCAGGGCATAGCCTGTACGTGGCTTTATCCACGGCGCCTCATGCTCGTTCAGCCAGCCGCTACCTGCGATTTACCCGCCGTTTGGCCGCGGGTGGTTGCACGCCATTTTGTCGTTGCGGAAATAAATTCGTCGTGCCATGCAGTTCCCACCGTTCGTATCCCGGGTTACCATCGCCCGGCCGACGCGGGTGTAGCTCAATGGTAGAGCTGTAGCTTCCCAAGCTACTGACGAGGGTTCGATTCCCTTCACCCGCTCCACTCCCTCGATTCTCACGAGCAGCGCCGCCGCCAGATGACCGATCTGATCAAGTCCAGCCCCATTATTCTGGGCTGGCGCGAGCGGCTGGCATTGCCCGAGCTGGGCATCGGTCTGCTCAAGGCCAAGCTCGATACCGGCGCGCGCAGTAGCTCGCTGCATGTCGACACGCTGGAAACGTTTCAGCGAAGCGGTGAGACGTGGCTGCGCTTCACGCTGAGTGTCCGGCGTCGACATCCGTTCGAAATCAGCTGCGAAGCGCCTGCATTGGATCGTCGTATCGTGACCGATACTGGCGGGCGACGCACCGAGCGCTGGTTTATTCGCACGCAGGTCACATTGGCCGGGCAGTCTTTCAGCGTCGACGTCAACCTCACCGACCGTCGACATATGCTGTTTCCTCTGTTGCTCGGTCGCAGCGCCCTGGTGGGGCGGTTTGCGGTAGATCCGGCGCTTTCCTATACCCAGTCACGACCATCCTTGGTCGCTACGGACTCTCCATGAAAATTGCGATTCTGTCGCGCAACTCCCGTCTCTATTCGACCCGGCGACTGATCGAGGCGGCGCGCGAGCGCGGCCATGTGGTGCGCGTGCTCGACCCGCTGCGCTGCTATGTGCGTATCGCCCCCAACGACGTTGCCATTCGCTACAAGGGCAAGGACGTGCGCGACATCGACGCAGTGATTCCACGCATCGGCACGTCCAGCACGTTTTACGGCACAGCGGTGCTGCGCCAGTTCGAGATGATGGGGGTCTATACGCCCAATCCGTCCGACGCAGTGTTGCGCGCCCGGGACAAATTGCGCTGTCTGCAGATACTCTCGTCGCAGGGGCTCGACATGCCGGTGACGGTGTTCGGGGATAACCCCGACGATACCAACGACGTGCTGGCGATGCTGGGCGATCCGCCGCACGTCATCAAGCTCAATGAAGGCAGCCAGGGCACCGGCGTGGTTCTGGCTGAAAAGCGCAGCGCCTCGCAGAGCGTGGTGGAGGCATTCCGCGGCCTGTATGCCAATTTCCTGGTGCAGGAATTCATCGCCGAAGCCAAAGGCAGTGACCTGCGCTGTTTCGTCGTCGGCAAAAAAGTCGTGGCTGCCATGCAACGCGTCGCCAGCCCCGGCGAATTCCGCGCCAACCTGCACCGCGGTGGTAGCGCGATCAAGGCGAACCTGAGTGCGGAAGAAAAGCGTATCGCCATCCGCGCAGCCGGTGCCTTGGGGCTCGGAATCGCTGGCGTCGATCTGCTGCGTTCGAACCGCGGTCCGCTACTGCTGGAAGTGAATGCTTCGCCGGGGCTGGAGGGTATTGAGGCAGCGTCTGGCGTGGATGTGTCGGCGCAGATCATCAAGCATCTTGAGGGGCATGCGCTCAAGCATTGAGCTGCAAATTAAGCTTTCCATATACGAACGCATTAGTACGAAGGTCTTCGTTGACTAGCTTCCGAGACTGGTCTTAAGATCAAGCATTGGAGAGTCTGGTTTTGAATTTCTCATATCGAGGAATTGCCTGGCTGGGGGCAAGGTTCATGAAATTGAAGATCTCGCTGGTGTTAGCCATCGCAGGATTGGTTCTGCTGGCCGCTTCTGTAAACGCCGCTGATAAAAAAGTGATGGTCACGGTCGACAACAAGCAGGATTTCGCCGCTGCCGTGGCTTTGATCAAGAGCAACATGGCATCCGGCGGCCGTTTCGAATTCACCACGGACAAAGAGCGGGCGGCCCTCGATGCCAATTTGGCAGACATGCAATCTCTGTTTGACAAGTTCAACACCGTGGACGCGATGGATCAACCCTCCAAACTGCGGCTATTCAACGATCAGGAAGCCGTCAACGCGACGCTGACTCATCGCGACGGTGATCGTCTGGTATGCGAGTCGGTAGCACCCACGGGCTCGAACATTCCCAAGCGAATTTGCCGTACCTACCGTCAGACTGAACAAGATCGCCGTGACGCACAGCGTGAAATGAGAGGTTTCAATCAAACGACTCAACCGGGCGGCCATTAATAGACACGCGCAATACCCCGGAGGTTTCGAGGTCTACGCTGCATTTCGATTCTTTGATTTTTTCAAATCTGGGATTCCTGATATGGAAAGAAAAGCTATTTTTTTAATATCGTTGACCTAGTTGTTGCGGGTGGTATCTTTGGCATACCACACGCAGAAAGTCTGGTGAAAACGAAAGCGATCGTTAGTGCCAATGACAAGGACAGCTTTGCGGCCTTGGCCGTAAACGTGAAAAGCTAAATGGCTCTCGGCTGCCGCTATGAATATATAAGGCCTCGGGAACAAGAGGGCGTAGTTGTTTGTCACAACGACATGCAGACGTTTTTGAACAAATTTGACACTGTGGAAAAGATGGATCAGGCATCTAAAGTGCAGTTGTTCAGCGATCAGGAAACCGTCAATGCCACTTTGACGCGTTGGGGCGATACGCGATTGGTATGCCAGTACTACGTGCCGCTGGGCTCGCATATTCCGCGCACGGTATGTCACCCCTATAGGAAGTAGAGCTGGCCAAGGCGGAAAGTCAGCAGGTCATGCGCAAAGCACAGACGATAAATAATTACAGGGCTTCGGGAGGTTGAAATCGATTTACGTTCACGACTGAATATTCGCGATAAGTAGATCACCCAAGCGGTTTGAGGTCTAGACTTTAGTGAAGAAATTCCAGTGAAAAAATCAACAACTTTGTCTATTCCTCAGCCTACGGATGCAGAGCTGGAAATACTCCAGCTTTTGTGGGCCAATCAGCCATGCACGGTGCGCGACATTCACGATGCGCTGCATATTCGCGGCGGTACGGGCTACACCACGGCGCTCAAGCTAATGCAGGTCATGCATGTCAAGGGGCTGGTGGAGCGCGATGATTCGCAGCGCGCACACGTTTATCGAGCGGCTGTCAGCAAGGAACGTACGCAGAAGCGTTTCATGATCGATATGGTGCAGCGCGTGTTCGAAGGATCATCATCCCAACTGGTTTTGCATGCGCTGGGAAGCCAGCGCGCCAGCCGCGAGGAGCTGGATGCCATACGACTTCTATTGAACAAGCTCGATAAGGATGCACAGTGATGGATCTACTGCCTTTAGTGCTTGCCAGTACACGATTGATTGGCTGGGCGTTGGTGCACTTTCTTTGGCAGGGGGTGCTGCTGGGAGTGATCTACGGGTTGATAAGGTTTCTGGTGCCACGCGGCGAGGCTCGTTATCGCCTGGGTATGATCGCGCTGATTTTGCTGGCCTTCTGTCCATTGCTTACGGTGTGGCGATTGCTGAAGGTTGCAGGCCCGGCAATCCCCACATTACCTGATGTGGCGGCGACAACTTTCGTTGGTCCTGACATCACGATCAGCTTCACTTGGAATTCGGGATTGGAGTTGGTCTTGCCATGGATGGTACTAGTTTGGTCGTGTGGTGTTGTTTTTTTGTCGCTACGCGCGTGGAAACAGTGGCACGGGGTGAAAGAGCTCGTTCGCATGGCAGACGCTATGCCGCTATGGCAGGAGGTCGTCAATGCCATGGCGAAACAGTTCCGCCTGCATCGGCAAGTGAGAGTGCTGTGCAGCAAGGCCGTATTCACTCCGGCCTTGGTTGGCTGGATCCGTCCGGTCATTCTTTTGCCGATGGCGGTCGTTTGTAATTTTCCGGCGACGCAGATCGAATTGATCTTTGCGCATGAGCTGGCGCATTTGCGGCGTTGGGACCCGGTTGCCAATCTGTTTCAGATAGTTCTCGAAACGCTGCACTTCTACCACCCGGTAGTGCGCTGGATTTCACGCGATGTGCGTAATGAGCGCGAGATATGCTGCGACGCCATGGCGCTCTCGATTAGCGGCGGCAGTCGCCGCGAGTTCGTAGCAGCCCTAGCTGAATTGGGTGATCTGAGCGAACGGCATGGTTCGTTGTTACTTGCTGCCAGCGGTGGCGTACTGCTGGATCGGGTGCAGCAGATGGTCATGCCGCGCGAACCTGCACCTGGAAGAGTATCAGCGCGCTTTGTTGCCGTATTACTTGGGGCAATGTTGATCGCAGTTACGCTACGGCTCGAATGGAGCCAGACGCAATTTCAGAAGAATTTGAGTGAATCTATCGGGCAATTACAGCTGACCCTGGTGCCGCAGTTGCGGCCGCTGATGCAATCCATGAAAGCGACATACTGGACTGATTTGGTCCCTGCGAAAGTTCAGGTCATGCGCCCTCTGGCAAAGGAGCATCCTGTCGACGCCCTAGATGACCTTGTCTCATTAACCATCGAGAGCAAACACAGGATGGTTTTGCCGCGCCTTTCGCTAGCAACCGTGCAGGTTGCTGATCTTGCGCGTGCGATTGACCAACCGAGTGTGCGTTTTGCCAACCCGACTGCAGCTACAGATTTGCGGGTGACGCCAGCACCGATACAAATTCGTCAGCCCGTGTATCCGCAGGTTGCGCTAGTACACGGAATTGAGGGCGCGGTAACGATCGAGTTCGGCGTCGCCGCTGATGGCAGTGTGCAGGACATGCGTGTTGTCAGTGCCGAGCCCGCGGGGACATTTGATCAGGCGGCTCTGCAAGCAATGCGCGGGTGGAAATACGCGACGATAGCGGCGGCATCCCCTCGAAGGCGTTACCGACAGACTATGGCCTTCACTTTGAATGCAACTCACGTTCCAAAAATGCTCCCCAACAGAACAGGGAGCCAGCAGATTCAGGCCCAAGTGGGCTGCCAAATCCCCACCGGCACGCACATTTGTCGGTGGCCGGGAAATAGCGAATCAGCGGGTACCAGTGAAGCCGTTAGCTATTACGTGGGTCATTAGGCTGGGTAGGTTGGGTACTTCACGGGGATCCTTGGGCGAGATCTGAGGTCACGGGTTAACCCCTCCATAACTCTCTACCATCTATAACATCTGCACCGGTTATCGGCTTGATGTTGCGGCTTGCCAAGGCTCGTGATTGCTGATGATGGTATCGGGACGATAGCTTGGGCTCAGGTGTGGCGACGGCGAGTCGTGCATCTGGGCCTTTTTCTTGTTCGCGCGGCGTCCGATTCAGTTTCGCGTGGTATTTGGCGGGATTCCTCGCACCAAGCTTGTTAAGCTTGCAGCCTCAGCCGTTCCGTGCAACGGCTGCGTAGGAGTGATGCATGCGCGTTCTGGTGATCGAAGACAACAGCGATATCGCGACTAACATCGGCGATTATCTGGAAGACCGCGGCCACGTGGTCGATTTCGCCGGCGACGGTGTCACCGGCTTGCATCTGGCGGTGGTGCACGATTTCGACGTGATCGTGCTGGACCTCACCTTGCCCGGCATGGACGGGTTGGAAGTGGCGCGCAAGCTGCGCCATGAAGCGCACAAGCAGACGCCGATCCTGATGCTGACGGCGCGTGATGCGCTGGAACAGAAGCTGATCGGATTCGAATCCGGCGCAGACGACTACATGACCAAGCCGTTCGCGCTGCAGGAAATTGCGGCACGGCTCGAAGTGCTGGCGCGTCGCGGTAAAGGTCCGCAGAGCCGCGTGCTGAAAGTGGCTGACCTCACGTTCAACCTCGATACGCTGACGGTGAATCGCGAAGGCAAGTCGATCCAGCTCAACCCGATCGGCCTGAAGCTGCTGCAGGCGCTGATGGAGGCCAGTCCATCGGTGGTGACAAGACAGGATTTGGAGCAACGTGTGTGGGGCGAGGAGTTGCCGGATAGCGACTCTTTGCGCGTGCATATCCATGGCTTACGCGCGGCGATCGACAAGCCGTTCGAGAAGCCTTTGATTCACACGCGGCACGGCATTGGCTATCGGATGGTCGAGCCGGATGCAGTCCAGGCGTAAGCTTCGCTTTCGATTGATTGTCTCGTTCGCGCTGTTTGGTTTCGGCCTCAGTGCGACGTTCGCCATAGCTGCACTTTACGTGCGGGCGAAGGTCGAGAATCAGCTGATCAATGACAGCATGCAGAACGATGTCGACCAAGCAGTCGACAACGCCATCGAACACCCCGATCGGCCGTTCGAATCCGAGTTGATCGAGGGATGGGTCAAGAGTGACCGAACGCTCTACAAGATGCCACTTTCTTGGCAGGACTTGGGCAGTGGTGTTCATGACATCCAGGAGACGGACGCCGAGGGTAAGAGCAAGCATTACAAACTGGCGGTTCGACGCAAAAATGGCATCATCGGTTTCACCCGTTATGACATCAGTCGCGAGGATCTGGGCAAGCGCCAGCTGATTACATCATTGATCGGCGCAGTGGTTATTTTCAGCCTTGTATCGCTGGGTATTGGTCTGTGGCTCTCGCGCAAAGTCCTCAAACCGGTTACCGAGCTTGCGCAACGATTGCGCGGTTTTCGTAAAGCCGGCAAAGCCGAGCCACTGGCAGTGCATTTCGCCGATGACGAAGTGGGCGAGCTGGCGCATGCGCTGGACGAATACTCCGAACGACTTACCGCGATGGTCGAGCGCGACCGCGAATTCAATTCCGACGTAAGCCACGAGCTGCGCACGCCGTTGGCAGTGATCGCCAGCACGACGGAACTGCTGCAGGGTTCGTCTGACCTCAGCGAAAAAATCAGCGAGCGCCTGAAGCGCATCGAGCGTGCATCTCGTCAGGCGACCGAGCTGATCGAAGCGCTGCTTTTGCTGTCCCGTGCCGAACGGCGCGGGCCGACGCGTGGCGAAACCACCGAGGTGGGCAAGGTGGCCTCTGACGTGATCGAGAGCCAGCGGCCGCAGATGCGCGGCAAGCCGATTGAGATCGAATTGATTGTCAATGCCCCGGTGACCGTCAATGCGCCGGCATCGGTACTATCGGTGGCGCTCACCAACCTCATTGGTAACGCGATCAAGTACACGCTGGAAGGCAGCGTGCGCGTCGAGGTTGGTAATAGCCGTATCGAAGTGATCGACACCGGCCCCGGCATCAAGCCGGAGGACGCCGAACGGCTTTTCCAACGCGGTGTACGTGGCGAAGGCGCTGGCGGCAGCGGTGCGGGTCTCGGTCTGGCGATTGTCCGCCGGTTGTGCGAGCTCTACGGTTGGGACGTATCGATGCGTCCGCGTAGTGATGCCAACGGCGCGATAGCGAGCATCGTTTTCAAATAGTGCTTCACGCTGCCGGCCGCGCAAGGCGGTCGGGGTTCGTAATGTCGAGTACCGCACAGGAACGGTACGAAATATTGCTGCATCGCACAATATGTGACCGACCGCACGTAGTGTCGGTGGACATGAGTGGACTGAGTGTTGACACTCTGTATCAAAGACGGATGGTTACTTGTCCCGGCATAGCATGGAAAGTGGGTGTCCATTTGCTATCAGGCTTTCGGTGAGATGTCTTTCCATCTGGTGATTTGATCGGCAGATCTGCTGCTGGTGACGGCTCTCCTTTGAATATCCGGATTTCCTGAAGATCCGGAAATAAAACAACGTTACAGACGATTTAAGTGTCGCCGCACCGGCCACGCGATGGATTCGTGTGGCTTGTTGAAACAGCAGCACAAGGAACTACGAAGGCAGGTGCAGTGGCGAATACCGGGATTCCATATCACCAGATCGCAACGAGATAACGACGGCCGATGCAGGTGATGTGCAGCGATACAGGATCGTCGTGACTGCACGTTCGATCGAATGGGTACGGCTGAGCAGACATCGAAGGAAGGATGTGAGATGAATGAGTACGAGGATGCTTCGTTACCGTTGACCACAGCGCAACGTGGTCTGTGGGTCGGCCAGAAAATTGCGGCCGCCGATACCACCATGAATATTGCCGAGGCGGTCGAAATCTGCGGCCCGGTGGATCCTGCACTATTCCAACGGGCGCTGTCGCAGGTGACCTGCGAAGCGGACACCTTGCGTGTTTGCATCGTCGAACAGAACGGCAAGCCGAGACAGATCATCCGGCCAATCTACCAAGGCGAGTTTCCGTTCATTGACGCCAGTCACGAGGCCGATCCGGAGGCCGCCGCAAAAGCCTGGATGAACGATGAAATCATCCGGCCGGTCGACCTGGCGCGCGATGCGTTGTGGGTGAGTGCGCTGATCAAGCTCGCCGATGACCGTTACTACTGGTACCAGCGCGCGCATCATGCGGTGTACGACGGTTATAGCGGCGGCATGGTTGCGCGCCGGGTGGCCGAGCTCTATACGGCCTACGCCGAGGGGCGTGAGCCAGCGCCGAGCGGATTCGGTTCGCTGCATACCCTGATCGAGGGCGAGGCTGTTTATCGAGACTCGGATCGCTTCCGTCGCGATCGCGAATACTGGAAAGAACAGCTCGCCCAGTTGCCCGAGGCGGTTACCTTGTCGCGTAACACCCGTCGGCGCAGCATGGGTGGTCTGCTGCGCAGTATCGGTCATCTCTCAGTCGAGACGACACAGCGTCTGGGTGAGCTGGGCAAGCTTACGGCGGCGAGCTTGCCGCAAGTACTGATCGGCCTGGTCGCTGCCTACTATCATCGCGCTACCGGCGCCAACGACCTGGTCATGGGCATGCCGGTTTCCGGACGCATCAATGCCACTCTGCGTGGCGCACCCGGAATGGTTGCGAACGCGGTAAGCATTCGCCTCTTCTTTACGCCAGAAATGACGGCGGCGGAGCTGTTTGCGCAAGTGTCGAAGACCGTGCGGCAGTCGTTG
The DNA here is from genome assembly GCF_014207165.1 of Rhodanobacter sp. MP1X3. Lineage (NCBI taxonomy): Bacteria > Pseudomonadati > Pseudomonadota > Gammaproteobacteria > Lysobacterales > Rhodanobacteraceae > Rhodanobacter > Rhodanobacter sp. MP1X3. Next base: position 941,618 of record NZ_JACHCO010000001.1, read on the forward strand.
CGGCACCAGCAGTACCGGTATGAGGATTTACGCCGTGACCTTGGCCTGATCAGCGAAGGCCAGCACATTGCCTGGCTGGGTGTGAACATCGAACCGTTTGACTATCAACTCAACTTCGCCGGTGCGAGTTCCATCGCGCACAACATGTCCAATGGTTCGGCGGAAGACCTCACGGTCTTCGTCTACGACCGTGGCAACGATAGCCCGCTGCGCTTCGATTTCGACGCCAACCCCGCGCTGTATTCGATGGCCGAACTTGACGAACACCGGCGTCGGCTGGTGCGCCTGATCGAAGCCGTGTTGGCCGATCCGACACAGCCGCTGCGGCAGATCGACATACTTGGCGAAGAAGAGCGCCAGCGCCTGCTGGTCGACTGGAACGACACGGCGGCGGCGTTGTCCGAGCAGCGCCTGCCAACACTGGTCGCGCGTCATGCGCAGCTGACGCCGCAAGCGCCGGCGGTGGTATTCGAAAACAACGTCATCAGCTATCGCGAACTGCATGCACGCAGCGTCAGTCAGGCCCGCCAGTTGCTCGCCGATGGCGTGGAGCCGGGAGACGTAGTAGCGGTGGCCTTGCCGCGCAGCGAGCAACTGCTGGTTGTGCTGCTGGCGATCATGCGGACCGGTGCGGCGTATCTGCCGATCGATCTGGACAGCCCGGCTGAGCGTACGGCGCTGGTGCTGGCCGATGCGTCGCCGATCGTGCTGATCGCTCGGCCCGAAATGCACGCGCGTTTTGCTCTCGGTGGCTTGCTGCTGCTGGCGCCGGAAGAACTGGATACATCATCAAGCGAAACGCTATCTAGCGAGACCTTGTACGAGCCTGATCTCAGCGTAGCGGAAAGCACGGCGTATGTGCTCTACACCTCAGGTTCCACCGGCCGGCCCAAGGGTGTGGAAGTCACTCATCGCAATCTGGGCAATTTCCTGCAAGGTATGCAGGATCAGCTCAAGCCGGTGGCAAGCGATCGCTTTTTGGCCGTGACTACGGTGATCTTCGATATTGCCGGACTCGAACTGTATCTGCCGCTCACCGTTGGCGCGCAAGTGGTGATGGCCAGTTGCGAAGCAGTGCGCAATCCACCACTGCTGGCGCAGCTTATTCAACGCAGCGCTGCCACCCACGTGCAGGCCACGCCATCGTTGTGGCGCGTGCTTCTGACGAGTGCGGAAACGAAACTGGACGGCGTGCATGCACTGGTGGGTGGTGAAGCGCTCAGTGCGGAACTGGCTGGCCGCCTGCAGCGTCATGCTGCGCGTGTCACGCAGTTCTACGGCCCGACTGAAACCACCGTATGGTCGACGGCATTCGAACTGGGCAGCCTCGACCAGGCGCCGCCATCGATTGGCCGGCCCATCCTCAACACCCGGCTCTATGTGCTCAATGAAGATCGCCAGCCCGTGCTGACCGGTGCGATTGGCGAGCTGTATATCGGCGGCGCCGGTGTCGCCAAGGGTTATCTCAATCGTCCACAACTTACCGAGGAGCGTTTCCCGGCAGATCCATTCATGGCCGATGGCAGCCGGATGTATCGCACCGGCGATCTGGTGCGCTGGAGCGATGATGGCTTGCTGAGTTTCATCGGGCGCGCGGATGGTCAGGTGAAAGTCCGCGGCCATCGCGTCGAGTTGGGTGAAATCGAAGCCCAACTGCTCGAGCATGTCGCCATCACGGCGGCCGCCGTTGCCGCGCATCGCGATGCGGAAGGCATCGTCACGCTAGCCGGTTATCTGGTGGTGTCAGCTGGCGCCATCATCGATACCGATGCTATGCGTGTCTATCTGTCCAGCCGATTGCCGGAATACATGATGCCGGCCAGCTTCATGCTGCTTGATGCGTTACCCCTGACACCGAACGGCAAGTTGGACCGCAAGGCATTGCCGCAGCCCGAGCGGCAATCCCGCGCGGCCTATGTCGAGCCAGTGACCCAGATCGAGCAGAAACTGGCGGCGCTGTGGCAGCAGATTCTTGGGCTGGAGCGAGTGGGTCTGCACGACAATTTCTTCGAGATCGGTGGTGATTCACTGAGCGCGGCAGAAATGCTTGCGCGTTTCCCCGAGCATTTCTCCATGGAGTTGCCGCTAAGCAGCTTGTTCGAGGCCTCTACCATCGCTGGTTTGGCCGGCTATCTGCAGCGTGCGGATAGCCAGAGCGATCCACTGGGTTCATTGCTGCCGCTGCGTCTGTCGCAACAGCAGCGGCCGCTGTTCTGTATCCACCCGGTGGTCGGTGTCAGCTGGGGCTACGCCAACATGCTGCGCCATCTGGACGCCAAGCTGCCAGTCTATGGCCTGCAATCGCATGGCCTGCGCGGCAAGACGTCGTTGCCTGAAAGCATCGAGGAAATGGCGGCGGATTATCTGGTGCAGATTCGGCACAAACAGCCACACGGGCCGTATCGTCTGCTGGGCTGGTCGCTGGGCGGCCTGATTGCGCACGCCATCGCGGCACAGCTGCAAGCTCAGGGCGAGCACGTGGAATGCCTGGCGATGATGGATTCGTATCCCTTTGTTACCGATGATGCGCAAGCATGCATTGACGAAGCGCGCGAAGTACAGGCGATCCTGCACTTCCTCGGCTTCCATCAGTTGGCCAGAGACAACCCGCCCGTAAACATGGATGCGTTGAGCGATGCGCTATGCCGCGAATACGACGTGTTTTCGGCGCCGCTGGTGCAGGAGATCATGAAGAGCGACCCGCAGCTGATCGATCACGTATCGGCGGTGACCCGCAACAATCTGCGGCTGGCCCGGCAATACGTGCCGCAGCTGATCGATGCCGACTTGCTGTTCTTCCATGCCACCGCCAATGAACCGGTTGAGCTGGACGGATTGCTGCAATATCACCCGCGGGCATGGCGGTCGTTTGTGGGCGGCCGGATCGAGACACACGAGATCGATTGCCATCATCAGAACATGCTGGAAGCCGGGCCGGCGGGACAGATCGGTGGCCTATTGCAGCAAAAGCTGACGGCTTTGCACGCAGCGAAGTCGGCGCTGCCAACCCTGCTGCGCCAGGCTGTCGTGCCAGAGCCCATGAGGACGGTCGATCGTGAAATGGCCGATCTGGGGGCGGTTTGTGTCTGATCTGAAGGGCATACGCGCACCCATCGCGATCTTTACCATCGGCACGCAGGGCGATATACGGCCTTGCGTAGCTCTGGGGCAGGGCTTGCAGCGCGCTGGCTATCCGGTGCGCATCGTCACCAGCGATAATTTTGCCGAGCTGGTTCGTGGCGCCGGGCTGGAGTTTTTCCCGCTGACCAGCAATTTCCAGACACTGCTGGAGGCCGATCGCAGCATTGCCGATCAGGGTCTGAATATGCGCGCGATGGCGCGTACCTTCCGCGACTGTTTTGCAGATTGGGCCACCCACTGGGTTGAGGAGGGCATGGCCGCGAGCGATGGCGCGGGCCTGTTGATCGGTGTCGGCAACAGCACCTTGCTGGCGCAATCGCTGGCCCAGCGGCGCGGCCTGCCGTTCGTGCGCGCGCAGTTACAACCGCTGACGCCGTCGAAAATTCTGCCGCCGATGGTGCTCGCTGGTACTCGCAGCCAATTGCCCGGTGCCTTGAGCATGGGCGCCTACCATCTGCTGCGCTTGCTGGTGTGGAAGGTGATGCGCCCGGCGATCAACGGCATCGTCCGGCCTCAGCTTGGTCTGCGCGGCTATCCCTGGTATGGGCCGTATTTCAATGAAGGCGAGGCGCGTGGCCGGGTGATTTACGGTTTCAGCCAGCACGTGTTGCCGCGACCGGCCGATTGGCCGGGCACGGCGCAAGTGGCCGGTTACTGGTTTCTCGACCAACCGCAATGGCAGCCATCGGATGCCTTGCGCGACTTCCTCGAGAGCGGTCCCAGGCCGTTGTATATCGGCTTCGGCAGCATGGTTAGTAGCGATGCCATGGGATTCACCAGGAAGATACTGGATGGCGTGCGCAAGAGCGGTCAGCGTGCCGTGCTGGCCACCGGTTGGGGCGGCCTGGATGGCGCTGACGGTGCACAAGACGAGCAGACTTTCTTTCTGCGCCATGCGCCACACGACCAACTGTTTCCGCTGATGTCGGCTGCCGTGCATCACGGTGGTGCGGGCACCACAGCTGCCGCCGCGCGGGCGGGCATTCCCTCGGTGATCGTACCGTTCTATGGCGATCAGCCGTTCTGGGCGCGCTGTCTCAACCGTCAGGGTGTGGCACCGCCCGCGCTGGATCGGCTGAACCTGAGCGCGGACGCCCTGGCAAGCGCCTTGGTGGCCACGCAACAGCCGTCGATGCAGCAGGCCGCGACAGTGCTTGGACAGGCTATCCGCGCCGAAGATGGCGTGGCCGCAGCGGTGCGCTATCTACAGGCCTGGGGCTTGCTGGATGCATCGGCAGAAGCTTTATCCAGTGCGGTGACCGCGGCCTATGCGCCGGTGCGGAGCGCGGCGTGAAATGGGGCTGGTCTAACCTGCTCGGCGGCATCGGCGTGGCGGCGGTCGTGCTTGGCAAAGCGGCATACGGCCGCAAGCCCAAGTTGCGCAGCCTGGAGCAACGCCTGGCTATGTTGCCGTGCACGGGTACACCGGTAACCGATGCGGTCACGATCCGCTGGAATGAATACCAGATACCTTTTATCGAAGCGTCCAGCGACAACGATCTGATGGTCGCGCTGGGCATGGTGCATGCGCATCTGCGGCTGGGCCAGATCGAGCTGATGCGGCGTATCGCCTATGGCCGTGTCGCGGAGATGATCGGTCCACTAGGCATCGAGGTGGATCGTTCATTGCGCCTGTTCGATGTCGGTCGCGCCGTGCCACAGATGCTGGCCGCGCTGTCGTCGGAAGATCGGCAACTGGCTGAGAGCTTCGTCGCCGGCATCAATCATGTACTGCTCGACGGCGGTGAGAAGCCCGCCGAGTTCAAGCTGCTCAACATGCGTGTCGAACCTTGGACGCTGACCGATCTGCTCACCTTCGGCCGGCTGGCCTCCGCAGATATCGGCTGGTTGGTCTGGCTACGGTTGTTGCCGTTGCGCGAGCGATTGGCGCCCGATGTGTGGGCCGCATTGTGGCCGCGGTTGCTGGCCGGTGAGATGCCGGCGACGGCCGCCGCCAGCGAGCGCGATCTGGCTGGCCGGGCGATCACCGCGATGCTGCGCAGCGGCAGCAACTCTGCTGCTATTGCAGCGCACCGCAGCCGCAGCGGCGCGGCGATGATTGCCAGCGATCCGCACCTGCCGCTGAGTTTGCCCAATGCCTGGCTGATTGCAGGCATGCATTCGCCCGGGTTTCACTGTGTGGGCCTGATGATGCCGGGACTGCCGTTCCTGCTGCTTGGTCGCAATCGCTGGATCGCCTGGGGTGGCACCAGCCTGCATGCGCAAGGCAGCGATCTGTTCGATGTGTCTGAGGTGCCGTCGGCGGCAATGCGCGAACGCACTGAGACGGTTCATGTACGCGGCGCACGCACGCGTCGGTTGCGCTTGCGCGAGAGTGAGTTCGGGCCGATCGTTTCCGACGGCGCGCTGTTGTCCTCAGGGCAGACCCTGGCCATGCGCTGGGTCGGTCATCGCCCCAGCAGCGAGTTGAGTGCCATGCTCGGCGTGGCGCGCGCGCGCGACTGGGACTCCTGGAGTCAGGCCTTGCGCAGTTACGGCGTATCCGGTGCCAATCTGGTGTTTGCCGGCAGCGATGGGCGGGTAGCGCATGTGCTGGCGGCGCATTTGCCCAGGCGCCCGCTGCAGCGGCCGACGGATCTGGTGTTGCCGACGCAGGCTGCTTCGCACTGGGAACAGATCGCCGATATCACGGCGATGCCGCTCCGGTTCGATCCGCCGGAAGGCTTCGTCGCTTCGGCCAACGAGCCGCCGCGCGGCGGTGATTTTCCCGTGGGTTATTTCTTCGCACCGCCCGATCGCGCCGAGCGTCTGGCGACCTTGCTGGGTGGGGATAAGCTGCTCGACGTTGACGATCTGCGCCGGTTGCAACGCGACGTCGCCGGGTCCGGCAGCCTTCGTATGCGCGATCTGCTGCTGACGGCGCTGCCCTTGCTCCCGCGTGCGGCCGCATCGCAGCGTTTGCGTGAGGTGTTGCGGCAATGGAATGGCGACTATGCCGCCGATTCGGCCGGTGCACTGGCTTTTGAACTGTTGCTGGCCGGCGTGGCAAAGCGTTTGAGCAACAAGCGTTATCTGAGTGCCTACCAGACCGTGTGGATGACCCAGCGTCTGTTGCGACAGGATTTCGCCGCGCTACCCGACGCGGTGCTGCGCCGTGCGGTTGAACGCGCTTTGCCGGCCGCGGCACGGCAGTTGGGCCGCTACGCACGCTGGGGTGCGATGCATCGGATCCGCTTGAAGCATCCGCTTGGCTATCTGCCCGGTCTCGGGCGTTTTTTCAATGCGCCGGCGTTCGCGGCGGAGGGTGGCAACAACACCGTGCACAAAAGCGGGCATTCGTTGAGTGGCGGAGTGCACGAGGCCAGCTTCGGTTCCTGTGCGCGGCACATCTCCGATCTGTCCGATCTGGACGCCAACGATTTCGTGCTGCTGGGAGGTCAGGATGGCTGGGCGGGCAGTGCCAACTATCTCGATCAAACTGCGCTTTGGCAGCGCGGAGATTACATCCGGGTGCCGATGCGCCCGGAAAGTGTGCGTGCCGCTTTCACTCATATCACGGTATTGGAGGCGGCGCTGATGCCAGTACCTGCGCCATGAAAAGTTTCGGCCTGATCTTCGTGCTTTATCAGCCGTCCGGAGAGTTTCTGCATAACTTGCAGAAAGCGCGTGCCATCTGCGACAACGTCATAGCCGTCGACAACTCGCCCGAGGCAGACATGCGTTTGCACGAGCGGCTGTGCGGGCAAGGCATGCAGGTACTCTACAACTACAACGACGGCGGGCTTGCCGGCGCCTACAACAAGGGCGCCCAGTTGCTGCTGGCGCAGCAGTGCGACGTGATCTTTCTGCTGGATCAGGATTCAGATATCGACGCATCGTTCTTCAGCAAGATGATGCATGCCTGCGAAGCATTGGGCACGGATACCTTCCTGGTCGGCCCGAAAATCCACGAGATCAACCTGCAGAAGTGCATGCCGGTGATACCGCCCGGCAAGCGTTTTCCGAAGCCGTTGCGCATCGACGAGCAGACCGAAGGAATGTTCCCCACGCTGTTCATCATCTCCTCCGGCTCGGCCATTTCGGCGCAGGCCTACCGCAACCTCGGCGCGTTCAGAGAAGACTATTTCATCGAGTACATCGACATCGAATACAGCTTGCGCGCATCCAGTCAGGGTGTGCCGGTATACATGAATGCCGCGGTGATGATGCGCCAGACCGCCGGCGACATCGAGCAACATGGCAAGTTGTACACCACCAACCATGTAGCATGGCGGCGCTACTACCGCGCACGCAACGGAGTGCATTGCCTGCGCTTGTACCGGGCGCATTGGGGACTGCACTGGTTGAGCGGATTGCTGGCGATCCATCAGGGCTACTGCGTGCTGCTGTTCGAGCCGCAGAAACTGCGCAAGATCGTTGCGATAGCCTGCGGGTATATCGATGGGCTCTTGGGCAGGCTGGGCACGTTCGAACAACGACATCCGCGGATCGCCGCTTTCTGCAAGAAACCGGCGCGCAAGCACGAGCCCGTCAGTTCTGCCGCTGCGGCTGAATCGTGAGCGCAATGAAAAGAAAGCTTGCCAACCTCAAGTACCTGATCGAAAGCAATATCGCTTTCGTCATCTGTCTGCAAGAAACGATTGCCGCAGAATAGTTGCGTGCGTCGCTGGAGCGGGTGTAGCTATTCCGTGCCGCATTCGCTTGTGAGCAGCGAACGCGGCACGGTTTACTACGAACCGGATAAGACGGGTGCGATTCCGTTACGCGTCGTCCAGCGCGAGGCTATGGACGAAGCCGCCGATGATGTTTGCACGCGGCACTGTCGGGTCGAATAGGTTCAGACCGGCTCGAGCCAGCCCCAGCGATCGTTGGTGCGGCCATCGAACAGGCCGAAGAACAGTTCCTGCAAGCGACGGGTCACGCGGCCGGCCTTGCCTGCGCCGACCTGCTTGCCGTCAACCGAGCGGATGGGCGTGATCTCGGCCGCGGTGCCGCACATCAGGATCTCGTCGGCAAGATAGAGGTATTCACGCGGGATATCGCGCTCGACCACTTCAATGCCATCTTCGCGGGCCAATGTCTTCAGCGTATCGCGGGTGATGCCCGCCAGGATCGATGCGCTGGCCGGCGTGGTGTGCAGCACACCGTCGAATACCAGGAACAGGTTTTCCCCGGCGCCTTCGCTCAGCAGGCCGGTGGAAGCCAGCGCGATGCCTTCACCAAAACCCAGCCGGCGCGCTTCGCGGGCGATCAGTTGACCCGACAGATAATTGCCGCCGGCCTTGGCGCCCGCCGGGATGGTGTTGGGCGCGAAACGCTGCCAGCTCGAGACGCAGGCATCGATGCCGTTTTCCAGTGCTTCGGCACCAAGGTAAGGACCCATCGGCCAAGCGGCTACCGCCACATCGATCGGCGTTTCGGCGGACAGGCCAAAACCACCCAGTCCACGATAAGCGACCGGTCGCAGATACGCCGCACCCAGCTCGTTTTTCTTGATCACATCACGGCAGGCCGCGGCCAGCTCATCAGCAGTATGTGGCAGCACCATGTCGTAAATGCGTGCCGACTGGTAAAGCCGATTCAGATGGTCGGTCAGTCGGAAAATGGCCGCGCCGTCGGGCGTCGCGTAGCTACGGATGCCTTCGAATACGGAGGAACCGTAATGCAGCGCATGCGACATCACGTGGGTGGTCGCTTCCTGCCAAGGTTTGATCTTGCCGTTCTGCCAGATCCATTCCGGGTACTGCTGCGCCATGACGGTTCTCCAATGGGGACCGCGCATGATAGCTGCTGAGTGGTTGTACGGCATGTGTATGGCACGGTGAACTGAGTCAGCGGCCAGATCGGTCCGCCTCAGTCGGCGTTGCGCAGCCACAGGCAACCCGAACGGCGCACGATGCCGTAACGCAGTTCTCGTGGGTTACCACTGCCGTCGTTGCCGGCCAGATGCAGGACCAACTCGTTACCAGAGACTGGTGCCTCGGCAGCGTTATCTGTCGTCGACGGATCGCTGTTGCTGGTCGGCGAAGCGTCGGCATTCTCGGGTGGCCCGGCGTCCAGCAGCGGTTGCTGCATCAATGCACTGAGCGCGCGAATGTCGGCAACGGCGGCGCTACCGCCGTAACCATTCCAAAGCATCAGCCCCGCCATGCGGTTTGCGTTGTGGTTGGCGAAGGCATCGATCACGCTCTGCCGCAATTCGTTGAAGGTTCCGGCGCAGAGAACCGGCGGTGGCTCAGCCGGTGTGGAGGCAATCGTTGCGGTATGGGTGACGTCATCACTGGGTTTGGCCGCAGCATGTATCGTGGTGGCCTGCATGGCGGCGCAGGTCTGGTCGGTAAACAGCGCATTGCCGTTCGCGCCGATGCAGCGATGAATATCCGTCTGCGCCCTGCCGGGCATGGCCCAGAGAATCAGAACGAACCACAGCAATGTTGTCAGCAGGCGCATGACAACAGCATAGCCGCTCGGTTCAAACCAGTTGCTGCAGCACCGACTGGGTCGCCTTGGCGCGGTTGAGCGTGTAGAAATGCAGCCCCGGCGCGCCGCCGTCGAGCAGGCGGCGGCACAGCTGTGCGACGACTTCGGCACCGAGCGCTCGCACCGACTCGGCATCGTCGCCGTGAGCCTGCATACGTTTGGCGATCCAGCGCGGAATTTCGGCACCGCACATTTCCGAGAACCGCCGCAATTGACTGTAGTTGGCGATCGGCATGATGCCCGGCACGATCGGCACATTCACACCCAGCTTGCCGGCATCGTCAATGAAGCGGAAATAGGCATCGGCGTTGAAGAAGTATTGGGTGATGGCACCATCGGCACCAGCATCGACCTTGGCCTTGAAGTGCTGCAGGTCCTTCAACGCGTTGTCCGCCTGCGGATGGGTTTCAGGGTAGGCAGCTACTTCGATATGGAAGTGATCGCCACTGTGCTGACGGATGAAAGCCACCAGTTCGACGGCATAGCGGAAATCGCCCGGAGTCGCCATGCCGGAAGGCAGATCACCGCGAAGCGCGACAATGCGTCGATAGCCGGCTGCCCGGTATTCGTCCAGCAGCGCGCCCAGTTCGGCGCGTGTTCCACCTACGCAGGACAGATGCGGTGCCACCGAGAGCCCATGCACCTTATTGAGATGCTGCACGGTTTCACTGGTGTAGCTCAAAGTCGAACCGCCGGCGCCGAAAGTTACGGAGGCGTACTCGGGCTGGTGAGCCTTTAACAACTGAGCGGCACGATCCATCTGTGCACGCTGTTCATCGGTCTTGGGCGGAAAGAATTCAAAGCTGATCGCCGGCATCACGTCGTGTCCAGATGGTGCAATGGCTCAAGTATATATCTCTTGTTCGCGATAGAGCGATATGGTTTGTGTGGGCTTTTCGTTAGCGGCTTTAATAGGGGCGGTCGCAGTGCTGCAAATAAGCGCACGCCGAGGCATCGCTGCTTCGACATACACCGACTTTCAGCTCTTCGTAACACCGTGCAGGGCGCCGATGTGACGCTTGACGATCAACACGGTCTCGGCCGCAAAGGCTTTCAGATCGGCGTTCTGCCCGGTCTTGGCTTCCTTGGCGAAAGCAGCACCGTCCAACGCATGGATCGTCTTCATCTCGGCGATGTAGGCATCGTCAAAAGCGTTGCCGGACAAGGCGTTGAGCTTGGCCACCCGTACGGTGAAATCGGCGTTCAGATCCGTTGGGAAGTCGTCGCCATTGGACGAGGCGATCGACTTCAGCTTGCTGCCGACCAGTTCGTGATCATGTACTTCGGTATGGGCCTGGTCCTTGACGTCCTGCGCCTGGGCCTTGTCTTCGGCGACCTTGCTTGCGGCCACTTCAAACATGCCGCCCTGCGACACCTTCGCCACGAAGGCCTGATCGCTTTTCGATAATGCGGGAGTATCCGCCAGCGCTGCTGCACTTGCGGTCAAACCAACGGCCAAAGCTAGGCCAAGCAGCAGTGGGAGTTTATTTTGCGATGTGCGCATGGTCTTTTCCTGTCGTCAATGGAGGAGGGTCATGGAGTGCTGGTGCTGATAAAGCGCCAGGCACAGCATTATTCGCACCGGATACGTGAAAAGCGCAGCAGCGTGACGCTATGGCATCGAGCCGCTGGGTGCACGTTCTTCTTGGAGGGCTATCCGATGACCGCGCGTAATAAAAAAGCCCGCCTTCGCAGGCGGGCTTCGTATCTTTCCAACAGCGGGAGAGATTAGTAGCGGTAATGCTCCGGCTTGTACGGGCCGTCCTTGTCCACGCCGAGGTACGCGGCTTGCGAGGTGGTCAAGGTGGTCAGTACCACGCCGATCTTTTCCAGATGCAGACGCGCGACTTCCTCGTCGAGCTTCTTCGGCAGGATATAGACCTTGGCTTCGTAGCTGTCCTTGTTCGCCCACAGGTCGATCTGCGCCAGCGTCTGGTTGGAGAACGAGTTGGACATCACGAAGCTCGGGTGGCCGGTGGCGCAGCCGAGGTTGACCAGGCGGCCTTCGGCCAGCAGGAAGATCGCGCGGCCGTCCTTGAAGGTGTACTTGTCGACCTGCGGCTTGATGTTGAGCTTGACCACGTCCGGGAAATTGTTCAGCGCATCGACCTGGATCTCGTTGTCGAAGTGACCGATGTTGCAGACGATGGCCTGATCTTTCATCTGGCTCAGGTGCTCGATGGTCAGCACGTCCTTGTTGCCGGTGGTGGTGACGTAGATGTCGCCGCGGCCCAGCGTGCTTTCGACGGTGTTGACCTCAAAGCCTTCCATCGACGCTTGCAGCGCGTTGATCGGATCGATTTCGGTCACCACCACACGTGCGCCATAAGCACGCAGGCTGTGCGCCGAACCCTTGCCGACGTCGCCGTAACCGCAGACCACAGCCACCTTGCCAGCCAACATCACGTCCATCGCGCGCTTCAGGCCATCGGCCAGCGACTCGCGGCAGCCGTACAGGTTATCGAACTTCGACTTGGTGACCGAGTCGTTGACGTTGATGGCAGGCACCAGCAGCGACTTGGCCTCGACCATCTGGTACAGGCGATGCACGCCGGTGGTGGTTTCTTCGGAGACACCCTTCCAGTCCTTGACCACGGTGGTCCAGAAGCCGGGGCGCTCTTTCGCCACGCGCTTGAGCAGGTTCTTGATCACGCCTTCTTCGTGTGAGGAAGCCGGCTCGTCGACCCACGTCGAACCTTTCTCCAGCTCGTAGCCCTTGTGGATCAGCAGGGTGACATCGCCGCCGTCGTCAACGACCAGTTCGGGCCCCTTGCCACCCGGGAAGGTCAGCGCATCCAGTGTGCAGTCCCAGTATTCCTCCAGCGTCTCGCCCTTCCAGGCGAACACCGGCGTGCCGGTCGCGGCGATCGCGGCGGCAGCGTGGTCCTGGGTCGAGAAGATGTTGCACGAGGCCCAGCGCACGTCGGCGCCGATGTCCTTCAGCGTCTCGATCAGCACGGCGGTCTGAATGGTCATGTGCAGCGAACCAGTCACGCGCACGCCATTCAATGGCTTGGCGGTGGCGTACTTTTTGCGGATCGACATCAGGCCTGGCATCTCGTGCTCGGCGATGTCGAGTTCCTTGCGACCCCAATCGGCCAGGGAAAGATCGGCCACTTTATAGTCGACAGCGTCGACTTCTTTGCTAACAGCGTTCATGGATTGTCTCCGGTTAGTGCGAACGAATTCGCGTGTGGTAACCGGGCGCCGTTGTGAAACTTGCCGCACCGAGCCTGGCCGTTCTGAGTGTTTGCACCATGGTGCAGACGTTGCGGATGAAGCCGCATTCACGAACGGTCGCAGCGCCCCTCGGCGGACAGGGGAAAGAATTGATTATAGCTGACCACAGCGCCGCGTTGGATTGGTAGTCTTGGAGCCAACTGAACGGAGCCGTCCATGCCAGAAACTCGCGAAACCGAATCCTTGCCGCACGATGGTCCCCTACACGAAGACGTCAACCGGCTTGGCACACTGGTTGGCCTGATGCTGGCCGAACAGGGCGGTGAGGCCTTCTACCAGCGGGTGGAGTCGGTGCGTCAGGCCGCGATACGGCGCCGTCGCGAGGGTAATTCAGTGGTGGCGCTAGCCGATACGCTGGCTGGCCTGCAGGCCGACGATGCGGAGGCACTCGCGCGTGCCTTTGCTAGTTATTTTCAAGCGGTGAACATTGCTGAACGCGTTCACCGCATCCGCCGTCGACGTGAATACCAGCGTGATGGCACGTTTCCGCAGCCCGAGTCGCTGCTTGATGTTTTGACGCATCTCAAGGAGCAGGGTGTCAACGCGGACGAGTTGCTGGAATGGCTCGACCGCCTGCGGGTGGAACCGGTATTCACCGCGCATCCCACCGAAGCGGTGCGTCGGTCCTTGCTGGAAAAGGAGCAGGCGATCGTGCGTGCGCTGGTCGATAACTTCGACCCCACCCGCACGCCGCAGGAGCGACACGAGGATGATGACCGCATCTACATGGCGCTGTCGTCTGGCTGGCAAACCGCTGAAGCCTCACCGGTCAGCCCGACCGTGCAGGACGAACATCACCACGTCGGGTTCTATCTGGCCAATCCGATCTATCGCATCGTGCCGGCGCTGTATGAATCGCTGGCCCAGGCGTTGAAGACCATCTACGACGTCGCTGTGCCGCTGCCGCAGCTGCTCAGTTTTGCGACGTGGGTGGGCGGTGACATGGACGGCAACCCCAACGTGGGTGCCGCCACCATCGGCGCGAGTCTGGCAACCCAGCGTGCGCATGTGCTGGAACATTACGTCGAAGATATTTCGACGCTGGCTCGCCTGCTGAGTCAGACCGATCAGCGCGTACACGTGGACGAGGCATTGTCGCAGCGCCTGGCCGACTACCGTCAGCGCTTTCCGAAGGCTGCAGCAAGCATCCGCCCGCGGCACGCGGACATGCCATACCGCTGCCTCCTGACACTGATGGGCGCGCGGCTGCGGGCGACCGAAGACGATGTGCATCTGGAAGGCTATACGTCCGTTGACGAGTTGCAGGACGATCTCGAAATCATCGCTCGCAGCCTAGTGGATCATCACGGCGTACACGCGGGTGCCTATGCGGTAAAGCGGCTGATTCGGCGCGTGCGTACCTTCGGTTTCCATCTGGCGCGGCTGGACGTCCGCCAGGATTCGCGGGTGCACGATGAAGCCTTGTCAGCATTGTTCAGCGATCCGGACTGGCTCTCGCGGGACGTGGCCGATCGCGTCGAGCGACTGCAGCCATTCGCCAGCGGCGAGCGTGCGTTCGCGATGAGTGGAGACGCCAATGCGAAGACGCTGCACGATGTCTTCGCGACGCTGCATGATGCACGTACACGTTATGGCACCGATGCCATCGGGCTTTACATCATCAGCATGGCCCGCTCTGCTGCCGACGTGTTGGCGGTGCTGGCGCTGGCTCGTTATGGCGGGCTGGGTCATTCGCCTCAAGCCGATCAGGAAGCGAATGCAGAAAGCGTTGTACCGCTGGACATCGCGCCACTTTTCGAAACTGTCGATGATTTGAAAAATGCGCCGGCGACGCTGCGCGCACTGCTCGACGATCCGCTGTATCGCCAGCATCTCAGCGCGCGTGGCAATCGGCAGTGGGTGATGCTCGGTTATTCGGATAGTGGCAAGGATGCCGGCACGCTGGCTTCGCGCTGGGGGCTGCAGCGCGCGCAGGTGGAACTGCTGGAACTGGCCCAGGCTGCCGGCATTCGGTTGGCGTTTTTTCACGGTCGCGGTGGCTCGGCGAGCCGAGGCGGTGCGCGGATCACGCCGGCATTGATGTCGTCGCCGCGCGGGTCGGTAGCTGGCGTGTTGCGGGTGACTGAACAGGGCGAAGTCATCCATCGCAAGTACGGCATTCGCGCATTGGCGTTGCGAAATCTTGAGCAAACCGTCGGCGCCGTGTTGCGCGCGAGTCTGCGCCCGCGCGAAACCGAGCAGCGCGAAGAACAATGGGTTCAAATGATGGAGCAGCTTTCCGTCAATAGCCGCAAGGCCTATCGCCAACTGGTCGACCGCGAGCATTTCGTCGACTACTTCCGTACCGCGACGCCGATTGACGTGATCGAACGGATGACTCTTGGGTCACGTCCGGCCAGTCGGCGCAGCATGCGCGGCGTGCAGGATCTACGCGCGATCCCCTGGGTGTTTGCGTGGACGCAGTGCCGCTCGATCATCACCGGTTGGTACGGTCTGGGTTCGGCGCTGGAATACGGTGTCGCCGAATTCGGCGAAGACGCGCTGGGCGAGATGGCGCGTGACTGGCCGTTCTTCGCCAACTTGCTGGACGACGTGGAGATGGTGTTGGCCAAGTGCGACCTGGATATCGCCGAAGCGTTTTCGAAACTCGCCGGCCCGTTGCACGAGCCATTTTTCGCGTTGATCCGTGGCGAGTTCGAACGCACTTGTTACTGGCTGCTCAAACTCAAGCGCAGCGACCAACTGTTGCAGGGCGATCCTCGCCTGGCGTTGTCGATCCGCCTGCGCAATCCCTACGTCGATCCGATGAGCCTGCTGCAAGTGGATCTGCTTCGCCGCTGGCGCGACGGCGGCGCCACCGATGACAGCCTGCTCGCCGCGTTGGTGGCCTGCGTCAACGGCGTTTCCCAGGGGCTGCAGAATACCGGTTGATCATTTGTCGCCCCGGCATTCCATGAGCGGGCCAGTGGTTCGAGAAACTGCCCGCTAGACACATGTTTCTTCAACCCAATCGGCAACAGCCAGTTCAGTGCCACCGTGACGTTCGGTAACGATGAGCGCCGCATCACCTTGCGACTGGTGCTGCGGCGTGCTGCGTACGACTGGCGTACCGGGGCTCAGCTTCCTCGAGCGCTTTGCGCGCTGTTTGATCAGAGCAGCGGCTTGCCGGTGGCCTGCGGCAGCTGCACGCCGAGTAGCTTGGCCAGGGTCGGTGCGATGTCGCGCATGTCGATCTGGCCGAGCGACTTGCCAGCCGGGATGCCGGGGCCGGCGATCAGGAAGGTCGCGTTCATTTCCGGATGCTGGCGCAGATAGCCGTGGGTGCCCAGTTCCTGCGGTGCGCCGACTAGCGGGGAAAGCGGACTGCTGGCGCTCTCGTAGCCGAGCTTCAGGCCGACATAGAACGAGGCCTGCGGATTGCCGCCCTGTTCGGCGATCTCTTTCGCATCGATGATGCGCTCGATGCCGAGCTGCGGATCGGCAGCAAGTTTGTCCAGCAGCGCTCGTACCCGTGTCTGCAGTGCCTTGTCTTCCGGATGGTGCAGCACGATCGCATAGGAGCCACCGTTCGGCCACGGTGTGGCCTGCCAGTCGGTCACGGTCGGCTTCGTTGCCGGCTCGACCTGCGTGGGCTTGGCCAGCGTGATCAGGCCGGCCTGGATGAACGGCTGGAACAAGTTGACGTCGTGCTGCACAGACGCGAAACCATGATCGGAGACGATCACGACCACGGCGTGCGGATCGTTCTGAGTTACCGCGCGACGCAGCTGCCCAATGACCTGGTCGAGTCGGGTCAAGTCCGCATTCGCCTGCGCGCTGCCAGGGCCGTATTCGTGTTCGACGGAATCGAGCGAGTTGAGGTGAAGGGTCAGCAGCTGCGGATGTTTGTGTTGCCAGATCCAGGCGGCGTATTCGGCACGGCGCGCGTCGTCCTCGGCGGTATAGGACTTCACTTGCGGGTAGACACCCAGTGCCTGGTCGGCCTCGTCCAGCAGGCCAGGCGTGGAAACCGCGCGCAGCAGCTTGCGGTCGTCATCGGCACCGGAGCGCCACAGCTCCGGCAGGTTGTAATCAATCGGGGCGCCGACGCTCACTGGCCACATCAGGCTGGCCGTCTTGCCGCCCTTGTCGTGTACGGCCTGCCACAAGGTGGTGACATGGATGTCCTGCGCGTACCAGTTCCAGCCGTGATCGTTTTTCCACTCGGGGTCGAAAGCGTAGTTCGAGTAAATGCCGTGCACCGCTGGCGCCACGCCAGTGACCAGGGTGGTATGGCTCGGATACGTGACGGTTGGCGTTACACCGGTAACACCAGTGGCATAGCTGCCCTCGTGCAGGAAGGCGCTCAATGCCGGCAAGTTCAGCCCACGCTGTTTGGCCTGCAACACATCATTGGCGCGCAGGCCGTCGATCGACACCATCAGCACGGGAGTGTCGGCGATGGCGGCGGTGCTGACGGCAACACCGACAACGGCGAGCAGGGGCAGAAGACGGCGATAGCAGCGTAGATGCATGTGAATTCCGTGACGGGTGGTCAGATTGCCGGCTCGCATAGTGTGCGTGACGGCCAAACGGCTATTGCATCAAACGCATGTGACAAGGCGGTGAAGCCACGCTGCTTTGGCGTCTCTAGCTATCCAGTTCTGTCCACCGCGCATAGGCCGTTTCCAACTCGGCCTGCAACTTGGCAACGGCCTCGTTGGCCTTGGTAATCGTGCCTGCATCCTGCTTGAAGAACTCCGGGGCGTTCATCGCTTCACCGCGCCCGGCGATGTCGGTCTCCAACTGTTCGATGCGCAGGGGAAGCTGTTCCAGTTCGCGTTGATCCTTGAAGCTCAGTTTGCGCTTGGGTTTTGCAGGCTCGTCATTCCCGCGCGCGCCGGAACCCGGTGTCGCTGATGTTCCGTTATCGGCTGAAGGGTCAGTCGCCGAATCCCTGCTCTCGCCTCCTTTCAGGGGGGCGCCGAGGCGACGGTTCTCTGGACGCTGACGCAGCCAGTCACTGTAGCCGCCGACGTATTCGCCGATCTGGCCGTTGCCTTCCAACACCAAGGTGCTGGACACCACGTTGTCGAGAAACGCGCGGTCATGCGATACGAGCAGCAGGGTGCCTTGGTATTCGGTGAGAAGTTCTTCCAGCAACTCGAGTGTTTCCACATCCAGGTCATTGGTCGGCTCATCCATGATCAGCAGGTTGGACGGCTGCGCGAACAGCTTGGCCAGCAACAGACGGTTGCGCTCACCACCGGACAGGCGCGTGATCGGTGCGCGCGCACGCTCGGGTGAAAAGAGGAAATCCTGCAGATAGCCGACGATGTGCTTGCGCTGTCCGTTGAGCTCGATGAACTCGCGACCCTCGGCCACGTTGTCCAGCGCGTTGAGCTGGTCGTTGAGCTGCACGCGATGCTGGTCGAAGTAGGCGATCTGCAGATTGGTGCCCAGTTCGGCCGTGCCGCCCATGGGTTTCAGATCGCCCAGCATGATCTTCAGCAACGTGCTCTTGCCGGCGCCGTTGGGGCCGATGATGCCAATGCGATCGCCGCGCATGATCGTGGTGCTCAGGTCTTCGATCAGCACACGGCCGCCGAAGGCCTGATGCACGTGTTCCAGATCGATGACCTTCTTGCCGGATGACTGGCCGGTGGCCAGCGCCATCTTGGCGTTGCCGGTGAGATTGCGTCGCTCGGCGCGCTCGTTGCGCAAAGCCTTCAATGCACGCACGCGGCCTTCATTGCGGGTGCGGCGGGCCTTGATGCCCTGACGGATCCACACTTCTTCCTGCGCCAGTTTCTTGTCGAACAGCGCGTTGGCCTGCGACTCAGCATGCAGACGTTCCTCGCGGCGGCGCAAATAGTTGTCGTAATCGCCCGGCCAGTCGGTGAGCGCACCGCGATCGATTTCGACGATTCGGGTAGCCAGCGCACGAAGAAAACTGCGGTCATGCGTGACGAAAATGATGCTGCCGGCGAACTGCTTGAGGAAACTTTCCAGCCAGCCGATTGCCTCGATGTCCAGATGGTTGGTCGGCTCGTCCAATAGCAACACGTCGGGCTTGCGTACCAGTGCCTGCGCCAGCAGCACACGGCGCTTCATGCCGCCGGACAGCGCAGAAAAATCGGTATCCGCCGGCAGTTCGAGCTTGGTCAGCACCTCGGTCACACGGCGGTCCAGATCCCAACCATGCTGCGCCTCGATCTGTGTCTGCACTTCACCCAGCGCATCGAAGTCGGCCTGCGTGTTCAGCTCGTGCAACAGATGGTGGTAGCGGGCCAGCAGATGGCCGAGATCGCCCAGTCCCTCCGCCACCACGTCGAACACGTTGCCGGCGGTGTTCTGCGGTACTTCCTGCGCCATGCGCGCGATGACCACGCCGCTCTGCGCGCGGACTTCGCCGTCGTCGGCATGCAGCTCGCCGGCGATCAGCTTCATCAGGGTGGATTTGCCTTCGCCGTTGCGACCGACGATGCAGACACGCTCGTTCGCCTCGATCGACAGATCGACGTGTTCGAGCAGGAGAGGGCCGCCGATGCTGAAGTCGACGCGTTGCAATTGGATAAGAGACATCCGCCTATTGTAACGGTGCGAGTGACCTTGCATTCGGAAAGCGGGCGAAACTTTCCCAGCTCTTTGCTTGACCCATCTTAGGAAAAAAATATTGCCGTAAGTTTCCCAAGAATCTACACTCGCGACGTTGGGAAAGGGAGACCGCCATGGAACGAAAGACTGGTGATTACGTGGAAGGCAGTCTTTCCGGCAGCCACTACCAGGCCTTCGTGCCGCAGGCCTTGCCGCCGGACCGGCCCTCGTCTACACCCCTCCACTGATCGCTCAGCTCGAGCGCGCCAATCAGGCGCTCGGCCGCCTCGACGGCATTACCCTGATGCTTCCCGACCCGGCCCTGTTCCTTTATCAGTACGTGCGCAAAGAGGCGTTGCTATCCTCGCAGATCGAAGGGACCCAGTCCTCGCTGTCTGACCTGCTGCTCTACGAACTGGCCTGTACCCAACGACGACGTTGAAGAGGTCTCCAACTATGTTGCCGCGCTGGCGCATGGTTTGAAGCGCCTGCGCGAGGATAACTTTCCGCTCTCGCTGCGATTGATTCGGGAGATCCATGGTGTGCTGCTTCGTGGTGGGCGCGGCGCTGGCAAAGACCCGGGCGAATTCCGCACCAGTCAGAACTGGATCGGCGGCAAATCACCGGTGCTGGCCACTTTTGTGCCGCCACCGCCATCGCATCTGACCGAATGCCTGCACGCCTTCGAGAGCTTCCTGCACACCGATCGCGACGCCATGCCAGCGCTGATCAAGGCTGCGCTAGCGCATGTGCAGTTCGAGACCATCCACCCGTTCAACGACGGCAATGGCCGCGTGGGACGTCTGCTGATCGCGCTGATCCTTTGCACCGAAGGCGTGTTGCGAGAGCCCTCGCTGTATCTCAGCCTCTACTTCAAGACGCGCCGTCAGCAGTATTACCAGCAACTCGATGCCGTGCGCCGCAGCGGTGACTGGGAAGCGTGGTTGCTGTTTTTCCTGAAAGGTGTGGAAACCACGTCGCAACAGGCGGTGGATACTGCCCAGCGTATCCTGGCCCTTTTTGCCGAAGACCGTGAAAAAGTGCGCGGGCTGGGCCGACGCGCAGGTAATGCATTGCAGGTATTCGAGCAGTTCGTGCGTCGACCAATACTGGACGCGCCGACCATCCACAAGACGCTCAGCGTAGCCGCGCCCACCGTGCGCTCGGCCATCGCCGCACTGCATGATCTGGGTCTGCTTAACGAAATCACTGGTCAGCGTCGCAACCGCATCTGGATCTACCAGAGCTATTACGCGTTACTCAGCGAAGGGACCGCGCCGCTGTGAGCTGCTCAGCTTACCGTTTCGCCGACTACAAGAATCACGTGATAGACCTGTTGTGCCGCGTCACCCGCGTCAGCGTGGAAACTCAGCGCATAGTCGAGGCGATGCGGGAATTGCCACGATGACCGCCTTCCGCTGCACTGCCAAACTGCTCAAGGCCATGAAAGCCAAGCCAGTAGCCGAGCCCGCGCCGCCAATGAACCGGCTGGGCGAATGGACGGCCAATCTGATTCGAGTCGGGCGCATCCAGTTGGTGCTGGCGGTGAGCGAGCCGACCCGCTTTGCGGTGGTTCTGGATGCGGCGCCGTATGCGACGGTGACCGAGCGTTTCAGCCAGGCGTTGTTCAAAGCGCTGCTGAATCTGGATATTCCGGCCGACATGGCAGCGGCGGAGGCCGAGGCGGTCAGGCCGCTGCAGCTGGCGAAAAGCAATTCGAACTCGGTACTCGGAACGCTCAATCAGTTTGCGTTTCAGATCGAAAGCTATGTCTGGCACGGCAGTGCGAATTCCGCCGCCGAGCTGACCCGGTTGCTAGCCGACACGGTGGTGATCCAGCCAAAGCACATTGGGTTTCCTGCCCATCGGGTGCGGGAAGCTTTTGGCCTGCCGTCGGGCGACCATCGTGAGTGGATGGGCTCACTAGCGCCGGCGGGAACGGTATTGCATTAAAGCCCTGCGAGAGAAACCTTCAAGAGCCCTTTTGTCAGCTGCAACCCTACGCTGTTACACGGGTCTGGCCGGCGCTGTCTGTTCAGATTGCTTTCGGCAGAAGATTATATTTAACATGGACTTAACTGATCTATCTAAGATATTGCTTCTGGATATTGCGCGCGCTTGCCTATACAGTTGCGTCACGCGGGAATTTGCCGCGGTTCCTTCAGTGGGGAAGCCACGTTGTCCATCGCATCCGAAAAATCAGGCCAGTTGTTGAATCGGCTGCGGGGAATGATTGCGGCGTCGGCATTTGTTGCCCTCGCCATCGTTTCCAGTGTGGTTCATGCTGGGGGCTACGGCGCCATCGTCATTGATGCGACCACCGGCAAGGTCGTGGAGTCGGTCAATCCCGATGAGCAGATCCATCCTGCTTCGCTGACCAAGATGATGACGCTTTACCTGACCTTTCAGGCGCTGCACAGCGGCAAGCTGCAGATCGATCAGCAGATGCCAGTCTCAGGATGGGCGGCCAACAAGGCGCCAACCAAGCTCGGGCTGCGTAACGGACAAACCGTCTCGGTGCAGGACTGCATCCTGGGCATGGTCACCAAATCGGCCAATGATGCCGCGACGGTGATGGCCGAAGGCCTTGGTGGTTCCGAGGCTCACTTTGCTGAAATGATGACCGCCCAGGCGCGTCTGCTCGGCATGACCGACACGTATTTCAACAATGCCTCCGGTCTGCCTGATCCCGATCAGCTGACGACGGCAAGCGACATGGTGAAGCTGGCGATGGCGCTGTATCGTGACTTCCCCCAGGACTCGCATTACTTCGCGACCAAGGAATTCGTCTTCCGGGGTCAGCTGGTACGCGGCCACAATCACCTGATGGATCGCTATCCGGGCATGGATGGGCTGAAAACCGGTTTCACCGATGCCTCGGGCTTCAATCTCGCGTCGACTGCCGTCAGGGACGGCCACCGCCTTTTCGGCGTGGTGCTGGGTAGCCGCACCGCGGCCATGCGTGATCAGCTGATGGCTCGCCTGCTGGACGATGGTTTTGAGAATCAGCAGACACCCGCCGTGCTGGTCGCCCAGGCGGCCGGCGTGAGGGAGAGCGCGGCGCTGAAGGTGCTGGCTGCGTTGTCGCCCATCGCCACGGCGCAGGCCGATACCTTGCCAGCGACGCGGCCGATGCCGAGGCGCAACCACCGCAACATCAAGAATGCCCCTGTTGTTGCCGTTGCTCGGCGTGATCGCCACAACGGAAAGGGTGCTCCTGTTGTCCTCGCTCGTCGTAATCGTCACAACAGCAAGAGTGCCCCAGTTGTTGCCCGTCGTGCCGGCACATGCCCACGTCCTGGCGCGCATGTCGGCGCCTGCCCACACCGCAGTCGGGCGACGAAACTCGCTGACCGAACCGGTAGCAAGAAACCGCCAAGTTTGGCCCCGGCGTGAACTGATAATCGTCGGCTTTGTGTCGATTGCAGCCGGATAGGATGATCGAATTCAGAAGGCTGAAATAACAAAAAACCCGCGGGCAACCGCGGGGTTTTGTTTTGGCGCTCTTGCTGGGGACGATTACTTGCGGCGGGCGACCGCGGCTTTCTTGTCCAGACCGCTGTCCGCGCGCAGGGCGTCGGCCTTGTCGGTCTTCTCCCACGAGAACGTGGTGTAGCTTTCGCCGTTGGCACCCTTGACCAGCTGCGGGATGCGGCCGAAGTGGCCATTGCTGGCGGTCTGCTGGTACATCGGGTGGATCAGATCGAGCATCTTGATGATGCCGTACGGACGCAGGTCGAAATGCTTGCGGATCAGCTTCTCGATCTTGTCGTCGCCGATCTTGCCGGTGCCGAAGGTGGTGACTGAGATCGAGGTGGGCTCGGCCACGCCGATGGCGTAGCTGACCTGGATTTCGCAGCGATCGGCCAGGCCGGCAGCGACAATGTTCTTGGCCACGTAGCGAGCGGCATAGGCTGCCGAACGATCAACCTTGGACGGATCCTTGCCCGAGAATGCGCCGCCGCCGTGGCGGGCCCAGCCGCCGTAGGTGTCGACGATGATCTTGCGGCCGGTCAGGCCGCAATCGCCCACCGGTCCACCGATGACGAACTTGCCGGTCGGGTTGATGTGGAACTTGGTGCCCTTGTGCAGCAGCTTGGCCGGCAGCACCGGCTTCAGGATCAGCTCGCGCACGCCTTCGATCAGGTCCTTCTGCTTGACGCTTGGGTCGTGCTGGGTCGACAGCACCACGGCGTCGATGGCTACGGCCACGTCGTTCTCATAGCGCAGGGTGACCTGGCTCTTGGCGTCCGGTCGCAGCCACGGCAGCGGGGAATTCTTCTTCTTGCGGACCTTGGTCTGCTGCTCCACCAGGCGATGCGCGTAGTGAATCGCGGCTGGCATGTATTCGCTGGTTTCGTTGGTGGCGTAGCCAAACATCAGGCCCTGGTCGCCGGCGCCCTGCTCTTCGGGCTTCTTGCGATCCACGCCCTGGTTGATGTCGGGTGACTGCTTGCCGATCAGGTTGAGCACGCCGCAGGTCTCGCCGTCGAAGCCCACCTCGGACGAGTCATAGCCGATGTCGACGATCACCTTGCGGGTCAGTGCTTCGAGGTCAATCCACGCGCTGGTAGTGATCTCGCCGGCGACGATCGCCACGCCAGTCTTCACCATGGTTTCGCAGGCAACACGGGCGCGCGGGTCCTGCGCGAGGATCGCGTCGAGCACGGCGTCGGAGATCTGGTCGGCTACTTTGTCCGGATGGCCTTCGGAGACCGATTCGGAGGTGAACAGGTGGCTGGACATCGGATTTATATCCTTTCGTTCGGATAGAGAGATAAAAGAAGTCGGGCATCATACAACGCCGCTTCCCTTTTTGCAGCCCGATGCCGTTTTCGGGGCGGCGGGATTGGGCGCGTGTTCAGCCGTTTGGACGGCTGTTTAGCGTTTTGAAGGTATATCGCGGAAGCCATCCGCGAAACAATAAGCGGCTTTGATGACAAGCTTTGCATCAAGCATTTTGCCATGCCACCCGCTGCGGGACGTTAAAAGAGCCCTCCCACCGATGCGGCTGGCGAGAGGGTCGCATCAGTTTCAATTACACCAAGAGTTTCAGCTCGGCACGCAGCTGTTGAGCGCTGGTCACCATGTGCTGCAACGCCTGTTCCACCTCAGGCCAGCCCCGCGTCTTGAGGCCGCAATCGGGGTTGATCCAAAGCTGCTCCGGCTGCAGCACGTCCAGCGCCTTGTGCAGCAGATCGAGCATTTCCGAGGAATCCGGCACACGCGGAGAGTGGATGTCGTAAACGCCCGGGCCGATGCCGTTGGGGTAGCGGAAGCGGGCGAACGCATCGAGCAGTTCCATGCGTGAACGGCTCGTCTCGATCGAGATCACGTCGGCATCCATGGCCGCTACAGCCTCGATGATGTCGTTGAATTCCGAATAACACATGTGGGTATGGATCTGCGTCGCGTCGCGCACGCCGCCGGCAGTGATGCGGAAACACTCGACTGCCCATGCCAGATAGCTGGGCCAGTCGGCACGACGCAGCGGCAGGCCTTCGCGTAGTGCTGGTTCGTCGATCTGGATCACGCGAATGCCGGCTGCTTCAAGGTCGTGTACCTCGTCGCGCAGTGCCAGGGCGATCTGTCGGCAGACGGTTTCGCGCGGGAGATCATCACGCACGAACGACCACTGCAGCATGGTTACTGGCCCGGTCAGCATGCCCTTCATCGGCTTGTCGGTCAGCGATTGTGCGTAGCGCGACCAGCGTACCGTCATCGGTGCAGGGCGGGCGATGTCGCCAAAAATCACTGGCGGCTTCACGCAGCGCGAACCGTAGCTCTGCACCCAGCCGAGCTTGGTGAACAGATAG
The DNA here is from genome assembly GCF_014207165.1 of Rhodanobacter sp. MP1X3. Taxonomy (NCBI): domain Bacteria; kingdom Pseudomonadati; phylum Pseudomonadota; class Gammaproteobacteria; order Lysobacterales; family Rhodanobacteraceae; genus Rhodanobacter; species Rhodanobacter sp. MP1X3. Next base: position 966,793 of record NZ_JACHCO010000001.1, read on the forward strand.
CCGTCTAATTGTTCGCCGAAGTATTCGACCATATCGTTGCGTTCGGGCTCGCCGTGCACCAGCACATCCAGGCCGATGTGCTCCTGGAAACGGACGACGCGTTCAACCTCTGCTTCAAGCACCGCGTCGTAGCCGGCGTCATCCAGCTGGCCGGCGCGGTGCGCGGCGCGCGCCTTGCGCAGCGCGTCGGTCTGCGGGAAGGAGCCGATCGTGGTGGTTGGCACCGACGGCAACACCAGCGTTTCGGACTGGACGATGCTGCGCGTGGCGTACGCAGATCGGCGCAGTGGAGCCTGCGGCCCGAGTGCACGCAACCGGGCGCGCACGCTGGCATCGACAATGCCAGGCGCTTGCGACTGCGCCTTCAGCAACGACTGTTGTGCGGCGAGCGCGGCATTGGCTTCCGCTACGCCGACCAGTGCATCGGCATAGACGCGCAGCTCCTCGAGCTTCTGCCGCGCAAAGGCCATGGCGGCGCGGCGCGGCGGATCGAGCGCGTTTTCGGCGTTTAGATCGATCGGCACGTGCAGCAGCGAGCACGAGGGAGCGATCCACAAACGTTCGCTGCCGATGCGAGCGTGCGCTTTTTTGAGAAGCGCGGTCACGCGATCGGGTCGGCTGCGCCAGATGTTGCGACCATCGACCACGCCAGCGCTGAGTACTTGCCCTTCCGGCAGCGCATCGAGCACAGCATCGAGCTGTTCCGGTGCACGTACAAGGTCGATATGTAGGCCATCCACCGGCAAGCTGGTCGCCAGCTTCAGGTTGTCGCCCAGTGCGCCGAAATAGCTGGCCAGCAGCAGATGTGGCGTGCGTGCGGCGGCCAGGGTCGCATAAGCCTGGCGATAGGCGGCGTGGTCGTCAGCATCGAGATCGAGTACCAGGCATGGCTCGTCCAACTGCACCCATTCCGCGCCGGCATCGGCGAGTTGCCCAAGCAGCTCGATATAGGCGAGGACCAAGGCGTCGAGCAAGGCCAGGCGATCGCTGCCATCGACGCTTTTTGAAAGCAGCAAAAACGACACAGGACCAAGCAGAACCGGGCGCGCCTTGTGACCCTGGGCCTGTGCTTCGTAGAATTCGGCCAGCGGCTTGTTGGCATTCAGGGCGAAGCGCTGGCCAGCTTCGAGTTCCGGTACCAGATAGTGGTAGTTGGTGTCGAACCACTTGGTCATTTCCAGCGCATGCAGATCATGGCCTCCGCGCTTGTGGCCGCGGGCCATCGCGAAATAGCCGTCCAGATGATTTTCATCGAATACCGGTCGGTAGCGCGATGGTATGGCGTCGAAAAGCACGGCGGTATCCAGCACGTGGTCATACAGGCTGAAGTCGTTGCACGGCACCACATCGGCGCCGGCATCCACCGCCAGCTGCCAGTGTCGTCGCCGCAGCATTGCGGCCGTGTCGAGTAGTGCCTCGGCGCTGGTGTCGCCGCGCCAGTGCGATTCGAGCGAGCGTTTCAGCTCGCGTTTGAGTCCGATGCGTGGAAAACCGGAGTAGGTAACGAGTGACATAAAAATTCCTCTTGCATGATGGGCAAAGAGGAACGAAGGGTGGCCAGCACCATCGCTGCGCCGTTGACCTTCGCCCCCGCGGGCGAACCGGCGCTTTCGCGGGACGCGCAGAATCATTGCGCCGACCTTGGACAGGGCGACGCAATGGTTCCGGTGCTTCCCCGCGGAAACGCCAGGTCGGACGGAAACGCGTTACCGCGCTTCCGGCTGAGGCAGGTATTCGGGCTCGTGGACGTTGAGCTTGCATCTACTGTCCGTCGCTTCCCAGGGTGTTTGCCCAGTGCCTGTGACGGAGGTCGTTTCCACATACCGCTGCGGGGCAGCGCCGGCTTGATACCGGCTTCCCATTTCATTCCATCTTTCTATTCGCATAGAAAGATGGAAACCTTCAGCGAGGCTGAAGTTAGCCCTGTGGAGGACTCAAGTCAACGGCGTTTCTGGTTTGGTGAGGTCAGGAATGCTTGCCGGGATGGATCAACGGCGGGTCCCGGTCGTCTATGGGCTCGTGGTCCTGGATGAAGCTGAGGATGTCTGCCAGCGTTGGCGCGTGGTCGCGCAGTGGTCGCGACATCGCGAACAGCAGCGGCGAGTGGCCGATTCCGGGGTAGAGCTTGAGCGTGACATCTTCATGCCGGGCCAGCATGGCCTTGTCCAGCGAAAGCGCGTTGGAGGGATCGACTTCATGGTCGCCGGTGCCCTGCAGCAGCAGCATCGGCGGCTCGTAGCCGCTGACGAACAGGACGGGCTGCGCCTGCGCCTGGTCGGCAGAGGCGCGCCCGAACGTGCCCAGCATGTCCTTTTCGTAGGCCGGAATCGGCATGAAGTCGTAAACCCCCGCCAGCCCGATAAAGCCGGCCAGATCGTGCGGTTTCATGCCGTACGGCGACAACCACCGAGGGTCGGTCGCCAATAGCGCCGCAATCTGGCCGCCGGCGGAGTGGCCCATCACGAAGATGTCGCACGGGTCGCTGCCCAGAGCAACCGCATGCGCGTGGGCCCATGCTACGGCGCGCGCGCCATCCTGCATAAAGCCGTTCATCCTTACCAGCGGGTATTTGCGGTAGTCCGGTATCACCACGATCACACCTCGAGCGGCCAGCGCTGTGCCGACGAAGCGATACCACTGGCGCTTGCCGTGGGTCCAGTCACCGCCGTAGAAGAAGACCACAATCGGAGCTTGGGCCGTGGTCGGATGTCCGTCGTGCTCCGGCAGATAGACATCGAGCGCCAGATCGTGCGTGGCGTCGAACACGATATTGCGCTGCTGCGCGATGCCACGGTGCTGGTCGGTGCTGTTGAGCCCGGCGAATAACGTGGCCCGGCAGCCGCCGAGCAACACAATGCTTGCCAGGAGCAGGCCGCCAAGCAGGTATTGCGCAACGAGTGGGGAGGGCGTCCGGCGCAACGTCATCGTTTTCCGGCGTCAAAGGCACAACGGCAAGAGTGAACACCGATGATGCGCCGATCCCGTCGCAAGTGGTTGCGATGGCCGTTGTTTGACGCTTCGTCTAGGCGGCCAAACGCACGCCGGCACTCAACGCCGCAAAGTAGTCATGGGTAAGCTGCAGCTGCGTCTCGGCCGATTCGGCGCGATTGACCACTTGCCGAAATGCCATGTTCTCCGGCCGGTCCTTCGCATACCAGCCCAGATGCTTGCGCGCGATGCGCACGCCGGCCAGTTCGCCGTAAAACGCGTAGAGCTGTTCCAGATGGCCGATCAAGATTGCGCTGACCTCCGCCGGCGCAGGTTCGGGCAACAGCTCGCCGGTGGCGAGGTAATGCGCGATCTCGCGGAAGATCCAGGGTCGCCCCTGGGCGCCGCGGCCGATCATCACCGCATCGGCTCCAGTGAGGTCGAGTACATGTCGAGCCTGTTGCGGTGTCGTCACGTCACCGTTGGCCAGCACGGGAATACGCACGGCGGCTTTCACCGCGGTGATGGTGTCGTACTCGGCATTGCCTTCATATTTGTCCGCGCGTGTGCGCCCATGCACGGCGAGCGCGGCGATGCCGCTGTCTTCGGCGATGCGGGCAATCGTCAGCGCGTTTTTGTTCTGGCGATCCCAGCCGGTGCGTATCTTCAGGGTTACGGGTACGTCGACCGCCTCGACCACGGCCCTGACGATGCGCGCCACCAACGGCTCATCTTGCAGCAGCGCAGAACCGGACCACACGTTGCATACTTTCTTCGCCGGGCAACCCATGTTGATGTCGATCAGCTGGGCACCGTTGGCGACGTTGAAACGCGCTGCTTCGGCCAGCATCACCGGGTCGTAGCCGGCGATCTGCACGCTGACGGGTTCGGGTTCGCCGACGTGATCCATCCGCTGCAGGGACTTGCGCGTGTGCCACAGCCGCGGATCCGCGTTGGTCATTTCCGACACAGCCAAACCCGCGCCCAGCCGTTTGCACAGCAGGCGGAAAGGCTTGTCGGTGACGCCGGCCATCGGGGCGAGTACCACCAGCGGGTCGATGCGGAAGGGGCCGATCTGCATGGGGGTATTGTAACGGCCACGGCCATGCCAGTCTGAAAACGTTATGATGAAATCGATCGGTATCTACGGTTCGATTGGCAGCCAGGGGCTGAGTGGCCGATGTCGCGGGGATTGACGGGAATAGTACTTCTGCTTTTGCTGTTGGCATGGCCAGTGGCGGGTATGACCGCGTCGCCGATGAACGCGCTGCGTGGTCGTGCGGTAACCGATCCGCATGGCCTGATTGCAGACGTTCGACAACAACTGGATCAGGCCGGTGCACGTCTATCGCCCGAACAGGAGCGCGCCCTGCTCTGGGGTATGGGTACGGCGGCAATCAATGCCAATGATGCTGCTGCATTTGCCGAATCCACGCTGCGCCTCGATGGTCTGGCAAGTGCCAGCAAGGATCCTGCGGCGGCCGCGGCGGCGGGTTTCCTGCGCGCACGGCACGATATCGCCAACGGTATAGGGGATGGTTTGGGCGAAGCTCTTCGTGCCGCGGACAAGGTGCTGGGCAATGCGGATTCGCAGCTGGTCGCCTGGGCACGCTTCCAGTTATGCGATGCCTATACCTTGGACGAAAAGGCGGATCGCGCGCTGCCGCTGTGTCGTCAGGTCGAGACCAACTATCTCGCTCTGGGTGACGAATGGGGCATCGCCGATGCCGAAAATGATGAAGGTATTGCCCTGGCTACGCTCAATCGCATCAGCGAAGCAACCGAAGTCTACGAGCGTTCACGCCAGCACTTCACCCACGTCGGCGCATCCAGGATGGCTGTGTCGGTGGGCGACAACCTGTCGCAGATGTATCTGAAGCAGGGTCGTGCGCGTGAAGCGTTGCAGCTCTCGCAGACGTCGCTGAAGCAAGAAACGTCCGATGGGCGCATCAGCGATGCCATTGGCTCCAGCACCGATATCGCCCGTGCGCAGGCCGCGCTGGGTCAGCACCGGAAAGCCTATGCGCTGATGCGTGCCACCGTGGCCAAGGCGCGCGCCGCCGGCATGAACGGCCAGCTGAGTGATCTGCTCGATGTGGAAAGCACGTTGGCCGAGCAGGCCGGTGACCTGCATCAGGCGCTCGCCGACGAACGCGAAATCGTGACGCTTGAAAGCGCCACCAACACGCCTGCACTACGTGTAATCGAAGCGGAACTCGAACAGCGCTATGCCGCGCGTGAAAAGGAGCTGCGCATCGACGATCTGGAGCGTACCAATCGCGACCAGAATCTCGAACTGAAAGCTGCGCAATCCGAGGCCGCCCGACGCGATGAAGAGCAGCAACGGCAGAAGCTGGCCAATCTCGTTGTCACGGTGCTGGCGGTCGGACTCGTTCTGGTTGCCTGTCTGTTGTTTCTTCTGCTGAAGTCGCAGCGACGACATGCAGCTGAACTCAGTGCGCAGGCATTGTGTGATCCGCTGACCGGCATCGAGAACCGGCGTGCATTCCAGCAGCGCGCCATGGCATTACTGACCTGTCAACGCGATATGCGAGATCCACTGCATGTGCTGATGCTGATCGATTTCGATCACTTCAAGCGCATCAACGACAGCGTTGGTCACCAGCAGGGTGATCGCGTACTGGTGATTATCACCGACTATTTGCGTCTTGCGATTGGCGAGACATGCCATATCGCGCGCATCGGTGGCGAAGAATTCATCGTGCTTTGTCCGCAGCTGGGAGCGGAGGACGGTATGCGACTGGCTGAAACCTTGCGCGCGGGTGTCGCTGCACTCGTGTTGCCGGCCGAACTGGAAGTCGCGCAGATTACGGTCAGCATTGGCGTTGCGCTGTTCGACGGCGAGCGTTGCCACGATCTGACTAGCTGGATGCGTGCTGCCGATACCGCGCTGTATTCCGCCAAATCCTATGGCCGTGATCGAGTGGTGGCAAGCGCGCTGGTATCCTGACGTCCCTCATTCTGTGGATGTCTGATCATGCTGCTGCGCAAGTTCTTTTGCGGTTTGCTTTTGCTGCCCGCGCTGGCCTCGGCGCATCACTCGCAAAAACATGATGGGGAAGGAGATGTACGTGGCCTGCGCAACGTCACCGTGCTTATCGTCCGCCATGCGGAAAAGCCAGATGACGGTAGTGGCCTCACACCGCGAGGCGAAGCGCGCGCAGAGGCTTACGCAACGTATTTCGATCCGCTTCGACTTGATGGCGAGACGCTGCAGCCGCAGCGTCTGATCGCGACCAGCGATAGCAAATCCAGCGAGCGGCCGCGACTCACGCTGACCCCGCTGGCCGCGCGCCTGCAACTGCCGTTGGAGCAACCGTTCGCCGACAAGCAGGTGGACAAACTGGTCGAATCACTGCGCGAGCAGAATCAGGCGAGCGTCGTGCTCATCGCATGGCACCACGGCCATATCAACGATCTGATCAGCGCATTCGGCGGTGATACCAACGCCTTGCTGGGTCGCGACAAATGGCCGGGTGATGTCTATAACTGGCTAGTCGTGTTGCACTTCGATGATCGTGGCCAGTTGATTCCTTCAAGCAGTCACCTGGTGCAGGAGCATCTGCTGCCGGGCGACTGATCAGTCGTTCACAATGCGCGTTTATCGCGAATGCCGTGGGAATGTGCAATGGCACCGCGCTCATGCCGGTGCTTGAACAGAAGCATGAAGAGTATTGCCACCACTAGTGAGTAGAGCGCAAAGGTCGTCCAGATGCCTTGCCAGTCCTTGCTGCCGTCGGCGCGAATAAACCAATGATCGATGATCAGGCCGCTGAGCGAACTGCCCAGCACGGCGCCGATGCCGTTGGTCATCAGCATGAACAGGCCCTGCGCGCTGGCACGGATCGCCGGGTCACTCTGCCCCTCGACAAACAACGAGCCAGAGATGTTGAAAAAGTCGAACGCCATGCCATAGACAATGCACGACAGCACGATCATCCACAGCTCGGGCCCGGGATTGCCGTAAGCAAACAGGCCGAAGCGCAGCGTCCATGCCAGCATGCTGATCAGCATCACCGCCTTGATGCCAAAGCGCTTCAGGAAAAACGGAATCGCCAGAATGAACAGCGTTTCCGAAATCTGCGAGATCGACATGATGATCGCCGGATAACGTACCGCCATCGTGCCCTTGTACGCGTCCACCGTGGCGAAGTCGTGCAAAAAGGTATCGCCATACGCATTGGTCAATTGCAACGACGCGCCCAGCAGCATCGCGAACAGAAAAAAGATCGCCATCTTGCGGTCGCGAAACAGGCTGAATGACGTCAGCCCCAGCGTATCGAGAAGCGATCGTCCCTTCAGTTGGTCAAGCTTGGGTGGGCATGGCGGCAGAGTGAAAGCGTACAGGCCCAACACGAGTGCTGCGCCCGAGGCCACGTAAAACTGGCCGGCGGTGGTTTCCAGATGCAGCAGGCTAACGACCCATAGCGCCACAATAAAGCCGACCGTCCCCCATACGCGAATGGGCGGGTAATCGATCACCACATCGCGGCCTTCGCCCTTTAGTGCCGCATACGCCACCGTAATCGACAGCGAGATGGTCGGCATGTAGCACATCATGTTGAGCAACATCACCCAGAAAAACGTGGTTGGGTTGTTGATCATCGGCGTTGCAAAAAGCACGGCTGCGCCGCCTAGATGCAGCAGGCCGTAAAGCTTTTCTGCGTTGATCCACTTGTCGGCGATCATGCCCATCAGCGATGGCATGAACAGCGAGGCAATGCCCATCGTCGAAAAGATCGCGCCGAACTGGGCGCCCGACCAGTGCCGGTTCTGAAACCAGTACGCACCGATGGTGATCAGCCACGAACCCCATACGAAAAACTGCAGAAAGTTCATGGCTATCAGGCGCGACTTGATGCTCATCGATTCCTCATGGTGGCTGGTCTGTCTCGCTGCGCTTGCGCTGCATGCATCTGAGGCAGGCAAGCAGACGAGCTGGCTTTAGCGCAGGTTAGAGTGTGTGGCCGGCAACAGCAACCTGCGGCGCACGATGCCCATATCGAGCTGATGAGAGAGACTGCTTGCGCAGAAACGTGCAGGCTTAAATCGATAACTTGGGTATGTCGACCTTCGGCAGCAGGCGCGCGGTGAAGTGGCGGTCCTGGTAGTAGCGGATCTTTTCGCACATCACCGGATACTGAATTCCCTCGTAGAGGAACACCTCTTTCTCCGTGCCCAGTGCTTTCAGTTCCTGTGGAAGCATCAGCGCGCGTCGCTCTTCGGAACGGCTGCGCGACACGTCGCTTCGTTTTCGTCCACGCGTGATGTTTTCCTTGCGTACCGTGGTGTAGCCCAGCATGTCTGAATAATCGTTCGCGTCCTGTTGTTCGCGGGGGGCGAAGACAATCTGTAATGCATGGTTGGTGATCATCGTGCGCGAAACGTCTTTGCCGTAAGTGGCATCGAGCTGCGCCATGCTCTGGATAATCGGCAGCAGGCGAATGTTATAGCCGGACATGTACGAAACGGCGTGCGCGATGATCTCCACCTTGCCGATCGAGGTGAACTCGTCCATCAACAGCAGGCACTGGTATTTCAGCGCGGGGTTGTTCTGCGGCAACTCCTTGGTGTTCAAGTTGATCAGCTGACTGAAGAACAGGTTCACGATCAGGCGGCTCTCGGCCAGCTTGTTCGGCTGGATGCCGATGTAGATCGTCATCTTCTTCTTGCGCACGTCGGTCAGCAGGAAATCGTCATCGCCGGTTGCGGCGTCGAGTATGGGATTGATCCAGGCATTCAGCGGCTCCTTGAATGTGCCGAGAATCGAGGCAAACGTCTCGTTTGCCTGCGACAGCAGGTTGGCAAAGGCGGAAAGCGCATTGCCGCTGAGAAATTTCTGCTGGGACAGCATCTGGTAGAACTGTTTCAGATCGGTGCCATCGCCGGAGGACAGTCGATAGACGGCGCCGAGGGTTGGTTTATCGCGTAATTGCAGCGGTATCCCGCGTCGTTCATCGTCGTCCCACTTTTCGAACAGAAACAGCGTAAAGGCCATGAACGCATTGCGTGCCTGGCTGACCCAGAATTTTTGATCGTCGGCACCGTCTGGATAAAGCATTGCCGCGATGCTCATCAAGTCCGATACGCGAAAGGCGGGATCGTTCGAGATATAGCTGAGCGGATTCCAGCGATGCGTGCGACGGTCTTCGGCAAAGGGATTGAACAGATACACCGCCTGTCCCTGGCTCGCGCGCCAGCCGCTGGTCAGTTCGTAGTTCTCCTGCTTGATATCCAGAACAACGGTCGACTCCTGATATTCGAGCAAGTTGGGGATAACCACACCAACACCTTTGCCCGAGCGCGTAGGCGCGGCGAGTATCACAAACTGCTGTCCGCTCAGCCGAACCAGATCGCCCTTGAACCTGCCCACGAGGATGCCGTTGTCCGAAGCCTTGAACATGCCGTGTTTGCTGAGGTCGGATGCCTTGGCGAAGCGTGCATCACCGTGCAGGGATTGGGCCTTTTTCCTCGCGATGAAATACCAGATCGTCAGCCAGATGATTGCCGGCAACCCGAAACCGACATAACCAGCGGCCTTGATCCGGCCGAGATAAGGTTGAACCTGCGGTAGGTCGAACGCACGCAAGTAACTCAGGTAGGTATCCCATTTCAGCTGGCCTGTTCCCAGCTTGAGAAAGGCGAGGGTCAAAAAGCCGGAGAAAAATTCGCCTGCAACCACGGCAACCAGAAATAGTCCAACCACCCAAAACCACTTGGCCTTGCTCATGTAGATCTACCCTGATCGGTGGTTATAACGCGATAGTTATTTGCTTATTGAGAATCTTAGAGTGCGTTTGTTTCAACGGCTTTATCGGCGGCGCGTTAAGATTAGTTTCCTGCCGCCATCGTGTCCAACATCTCTTTCGGGTCGTCGCACGCTTTTCCGAATCGTCGTTGGACAGGGGGGAGGCCTTGATACCTGCGCTTGGCCGTCAAGCAAGCCGATGGTATGGAGCAGTGTCAGCCGTCGCGCCGCTACGGTGTTGGCGAAAATCCTGTTTCGTGACGAGCCTGCTGCTGTTGGGCCTGCTGTGCCAATAGCGGTGCCTCGGCAGGCTGTGCTTGTTTCGACGAGGCAGTTTGCGCCCACGCCGCGCTGCTCTGATCGATGGGCGTATGCACGGCCTCAGTGGTCGCGACGCTGGCGATGCGCTTGGTCGGCGAGTTCACATCGCCTTGGACGGCGAAGGTCTGCGAGGCATCATCGCTCAGCACGACGTGATGGACCTGGCTTAACCCATCGCGCCGGGCCGCTGCCGTGAGCGCGGCGGTCAGATTCTCGCTGTGCTGATCAGGAATACGCTGCTGCTGCGCATCGAGTCGATGCACGGCGTTGCGCGTCTGTTGAAACAGCGCGTAATCGGGGTGCGTTGGATCGTCCAGCCGCTGTGGAGCTTTCACTATGGGTTTGCCGTCTAGCCATGAGCCTGGGTGGCTTAATGAACTGAATGCCTTCGCAGCCTCGTTTTCTACCGACTGCGCGGCATGCTCCGCGATTCGCACACCTTGTGCCAAATCCCTTCTACCTGCGTCGTATGCACTGAGTGCTTCATTAGCGACTACATGCGTGGCATGTTCCACCGCGTGGACGCCCTGTTCAGCAACGCGTTCGGCTGTGTGCGCCAGAGCTACGCCACCGTCGATTGCCGCCTTGGGTATTTCCCAACCAACGGAGAGTACGACACGGGCATCGCCAATATCGTTGCGATAGCGGTCAATCATGCCGCTGTTTGCGCGATAGCGCGCTTCGTTTTCGGGACTCATGATCGAGTGACCCAACGTCTTGCTGTCAGGTACAAAGTTGTCGATGCCATGCGCGCTGATATCGGTGGCCTCGATCACGTTGCGTGGACTCAGCAGTCCACTGTCATTGCGGTAGCCGGCCTTGCTCAGTCGTTCGATATCTTGCGGGGCAGCGTAGATACGTACTTCGCCAAACTGGGGGCTGGCTGCACTGATGGGGTCGCCAGCACGGATGTTGTCGATGACCTGATCACCGCCCTGTGGCACGCCTTGCAGCAAACCAGCCGCACCGTAGGCATTGAAGGTTTCACCGTGCAGGCCGAATTTGGCGGCGCTGATCTCGGCCAGCGTGCCGCCGAGGGAATGTCCGGTAACGGTAATGTCGACAGGTTGATTCTTGTCTCCGGCGCTGCGTTTGGTTTCCGCGATGACCTTTTCGGTGAAAGCCAGGGCATCGGGCGTTTGGGCGTTGACGCCAACGAGAACCATGCCGACATCGACGGCGCCATCCTGTAGAGGTGCCCGGCTGAAGTCGCTGCCGCGATAGGCAATGACCACGTCATGGGTATCCACGCGCTCATAAGCGGTCGCCTGAAAGCCGTTCAGTGGGTTATTGGCAAAGTCGATCGTGCGATAGGTGACGCCATCGAGCACAACGTTCTTGTTAAGTTGAGGGGGCTGATACGCATCCTGTGAGAGCAGGGCGTAATCGGTGGCGCGCAGCGTCATTGAAAGGCCTCCTTGGCGGAGAGCGTGATCGAAAACAGCTGCCCTTGAAGTTCCGGCTTGTACGCCGACGTGCTCGACTCGCCGGTATCCACAGGGAGTATGTCGGTCGAGCCTTTTTCAGCAGAGAGGTAACTCCGATTCGAAAAAAAACGGGTCACCGATTTTTGCGCCACGATCTCGTCCAGCGATATTGCCGGACTGAAACTCACGGCGTTGATCTTGAACGTCGCTGCTGCCGCCACAGCCAACCAATGGCAGACCCCCATGCCGTAATAGTCTTCGTCCTGCATCAGGTCGGCGTAGATCGTGCCCGTGTAGACATGTTCACTGACGCGGGTGAGGGCTATGGCGGCATGGTTTTCGGGGGCGACGGTGGCGCCGCTGATCGGCGTTAACGGAACGCAGTGACCGTTACTGACTTTGTAATCCACCGATCCGCTCACGGCGTCGAACGGCCCCGGTGCTCTATCGACCGTCACGGTAAGTGCGTAACGCATCGTCGGGCGTGCGTTCTGTTTGATGTCGGGTTTTTTCATGGGGGCACCAAGAGCGGCGGTGATCACGGCAGCAAAGAGAATCAGTGTGGACGTCAAGCGTATCGACATGGCCGTTCGGTTCACCTCGTTCTCCATCGAAAGCGGCTTTTGCTGCGCGCCATGCGGGCGGCGTATTCGCTTGCATGACTATCGACGGCTGAAGCAGCTATCCCCGCCCGAGTTCGCCGCTTCAGCTTTTACACAGCCGCACCAAAATCGTCGGCAATGTGGAAGGACTCAAAGCTACCTTGTTGAGCATTAAACGTTGATGCCTGGGGAGGCTTGTTGTGGTGCTTGCGGCTGGTGTTGAATGTGCGTTGGAGACGGTTGTGCAGGTGCGGCTTGCTGCAGCGCCTGACTGCTTTGCGCTATCGACGTGTGCACCGCTTCGGCCGTTTGCACCTGGGCGGTTTGCTTGAACGCTCCGTTTTGAACCGCAAAAGCGCGTGAGCCGTCGTCGCTGAGCGCGACCTGATCGATCTTGGTCAGGCCTTCGTGTTTAGCTGCGACGGTCAGCGCCGCAGCGAGATTGTTGCTTTGCTGATCGGATGTGCGTCCCTGACGCGCATCCAGTTCATGCACGGCCTTTTGTGCCTGCAGATACAGCGCGTGATCGGGGTTCGCGGGACTATCCAGTCCGGGGGCCTTGCTAATCTGCGTCTGCTGCTGAATGGCATGCAGCGTCTTTGGGCCGGCGATGCCGTCTGCTGTGAGGTGATGATCGCGCTGAAAGGCCTCCACGGCATATTTCGTATTGGACCCGAAATCGCTATCGGGCTTGAGGGCATGGCCATGCGCATCGGTATAGCCCAGCTTGCTCAGGCTCTGCTGCAGCGTGTGAACTTCGGCGCTGTGATCGCCCTGTTTCAAGACGCCGTGCGTGTCGGCATTGGGATGCGCCGGCGTGTGTGTGGCCGACGGCGTCTGAGTCTTGGAAGGGCCTGCATCAGTGACAGCCTTCCATGCCGCGTCCGGCGACATGCCCTTGCCGATATCGGCCTGATACTGCGCCCGCATCTGATTCAGCGCGTCGCCTGATTGCGCGAGCGTAATGCTGGCTTCGTTCGGTGGTGGGTAATGGCTGCGGCCACCTTTGTCTGGATCACCAAAACTTGCCCATTCCTGCGCCAAACCACGTTGTGCTGCTTCGAGCGTTGTTCCTGGCTTGCCCGTGACGAAATCATGGACGTCTGGACGCTTATCAACAATCAAGTAGTCGGAAAAAACCTTGTCTTGCAAGGCTGGTGTAAATGGCTGGTTGCGATCCAGATGCAATTTGTCGATCGCGCCATCCATGGTTGCTGGAATGATCTGGTATTTGCCGATGGCAAACAGCCGGTTCGGATCGTCGCCTCTAAGATGTTGCCGATCGTGCACCTGCCCGACAGTCAGGCTGGAAAAGTCGATGGCCCCGTTGGCGCCGCGGATATGTGCACCACCGTTGGCATCAACATATGTGCCGCGATTATAGGCGTTGTAGCCAGCGGCGCCGGACTCGCCTTGAACCATTAGATCCAGCAAGGGATTACTCATGGAAATCTCCTTTTCATAGCCAACAAGTGGGCATGCTTTCTTTAATTGTGAAATTTCTTCGTTAAAACTTATACGTCAATGCGTGATCGAACACGTCGATCAATGAGAGGCTCCCGGTGAAACGGTCCAGCCGGTGACATCCAGTTGTGAATCTTTTCCATGAACATTTCTATCACCGATGTCGCCATACGTGCTGACTTCCATGCTCTGATTATCGGCAGCATGATGAAAATTCATCGCGCATACCGCATCGCCGCTACAGGCACTCAATTCGGGTAGCTCGTCACAGGCCTTGCACGAATCCGCGCCTTTGGCGCATAGCTCTTTATAAGCTCCGCCAACAACATTGGCTTTGCATTTCAGATCCACGACGGGTTGCCAGCCTTGGGCCAACACCGCTTTGCGGAAATCGGCGTACGCCATACCTTTATTTATCCCATTAAGCGACTTTGCCGCCACTGGTGGTGATTGCGCCGTTGATCCACTGTCCATTTTGTTCTTTTGCGCAAGTGTTGCAGCAGATAATGCTGTGGCGGCTTTCGCGATGCCCGCACTAGCTGTGGGGACGGGCAGATCCGCCGTTGCGCTCGGCGATGTTGAACCACCGGCATTGCAAGCAGATAGAAGCATGAGATAAGAAGCTAAAAAGATCGATGAGGACTTTAGGCACATAGTCATGGCAGTTCCTATTGAATCCGTACGGGCAGGCTGCAGGCGGAGTAGTAGACGTGGCAATTGGTATCGCCAGCATCGGTGCACATTTTGATCCCTTTCTGAATAGCTTCAGCCACTGTGGGCCCTAAAGCTATGGAGTAACCTGGATGGCCCACAATCATTGCGGCACATTGATTGCGGTAAGAGATTTCTATCTTGCAAGCTGTTCCACTCTTTGAGCGGCAATCTGCCAACGCTGCCTGTTCGGCCTGACTAGCGCTCGCCAAATCATTGACCGTTCCGAGAGATCCATTCGGCACATAAGTCGCAATAGCCCCCCAATGATCTTGCCAAAGCTCGGGCGGGCGCTGTGGTGCTTGCGGCTGTTGCCCTTGGGACGATGGCTGGGACGGGTTGATCGGGGCGCAGCCTGTCCAGCCTTGGCCTTGAATGGGGGCACAATCCACGCCAGGCTCCTGAGCGTGCAGCGCACCAGCGATCACGAACAAGCCGAAAAGGAACAAGATTTTCACGGTGCAGTGGCTCATGGCGCTTGATTGTTTGGCGGCGGAGTCGTGGGCGCATTACCAAGCTGCGGGTTCCTGCGGATGTCTGGATCGGCGGCTATCCTGGGGCTCAATGCTTCAAACCGCCGGCACTGCAAACGGTCGCTAGCAGAGATAGCGCCAATATTCCGAGGTAGTTGTACGAGTCATGGTGGATAGCTCCCTGCGTAGGTTTTGAGGCTCGGTTCCGAAAAAGATCGTGTGCAATTGTTTCGAGGTTATTGTGGCATCAAGTTTTTATGAACCGCACCGACGCGCTGCCATTGTCAATCGGTGTATTGAGCGAGGGCCGTTTCAGCACCACGCCGAACTTCTGCAAGAGCAATGCTGCTCTACACGGCGAACACGCGCTAACCGTTGTCCGTTCTGAGCAGGAGATTATCGATGCGTGTCATGCCTTTCTAAGGTGTAGCTCAGTGTCTTGAGAGCATCGTCCCGATCTATCGAGCTGAACGAGGAAGTGACGACGTAGTCGAAATCCAAGCCAGGATCAGCATCAAGATAAGTGGCTCACATGGGTACCAGCGAAGTGCCCCACATAAGCATGATGGTTTGCAGTATCGCGGCGTTGGTGCCGACATTGGCGGTGGGACACATTGTCATCAAATATGACTCCCGCACCCCGTAGGAGGCAAGTCCATCGAAGCCGCTTTCGTCGTAAACGGCCAAGCCGGCAGGAGTCGGGGCGTTCCACAAAGCAAGGGATGGAATACAGCCGGGACCGCCACTCGCGCCGACGCCAGAGATGCCGGCCATGCACATGTAGAGCGTACATGCGACCGCGTTCTGGGCGTGGGTGGGTGCGGTGATCAGGCCGACGGCAGTACCGAAGGCTAGGGTAGCGAAAACGGAGCGTAGTTTCATGGCATACCTCCAAAGTGTTGAATGAGTGATGGGTCGCGCTTACCGCGAATGGCCGGATGCGGCGGGTGTCGGTTGCTGCGATTCGATCTGCGGCGCAGCGTGCGCCTTGGCCAGAGTAGTTTCCTGCTGCTGATTCACCTGCGACAGCGCTGCGGTGCTCTGAGTAAGCGTTGTTGCGGTCGCGTCTTTCGTATCCACGAAAGCGAGCTTGTTGTTGACGTTTGGGATCGAGCTTTTCTGCTCGACAAAGGCGCGCTCGCCGTTATCGCTGAGCGCCACACCATTGATGCGTGTGATGTGTTCGGACTTGGCGGCGACCACCAGCGCGGCGGCCAGCCGTTCGCTATGCAGGCCTGGCGTGATGCCGTGCGCGGCCTCAGCCTTGTGTACGCCGACCAATGCCTGCTCGTATAAGCCGTGGTCTGGGTTACTGGCGTGGTCCAGGCGCGGCGCGGCAGCAGGGTGGCTGGGCGTATGGTGGCGCGTGTGCGAAGCGGAGTCAGGTCCGCCTGGCACATACCCATGCGTGAGCTTTTCATCCCAAGCGGCGGCAGCGGCCTTCCGCTCTTTCAAACCATTCTCGCCGCCGTTGATGTCGTGGCATGCCCCGGTGACATCCGTCTGGTGTTGATGCGGAACCACGCGGTCCTGCCAATACTGGATGGCGATCTTGGCAGCGATCTCGCGGTTTTCCGCCAGCTCAGGATGATGGACCAGATCCTGGCCGATTTCCTTGCCGATACGCTCGTAGGCGTCGCGGCCGGTCAACTGCACGTAACCGCGCCCGTGAAACTTCCAGCCGTCGCCGGGTTCGGTGTTACCTAAGTGCTTCTTGCCCCATTCGCCACCGTAAACGGCATTGGCCACGGCTTCAGGACCACCGGCAGCGATCGCGTTGGCCTGTGCGGTGGTGTGCAACCCGTTACGTCCAGGGAATACTTCGAGCAGCCGCTCACCCGAATAGTTCAGACCCTCACTCATGTGCCCGAACCCGCCGCATTCAACCTGCATCTGGCCCATGAAATTGCCCAGCTCTTTCTTGTCCGTGATGCCGGCACGAGTCGCGGCCTCCATCAGATAATCGGCATTTTCTTTGGATGACATGAGGCTTCTCCTTAAGTCAGCGCCCAAGGCATGGGCAGGTCAATGCACGCTAGGCAAGCCATGCGTTTCAAGATCGGTGTCGCTTTTCCATTGCTGTGTGGCGTTGATGACCTTGTCGTCGTCGGACTCGGTGATCTTTCCGCGCTGGCATTTCATGTCTCTCACTGCATCGGTTTGTCCGAGGTGCTGCACGAGCACGCCACCATCGTCAAACCCGGTGCCGGAAATCGAATAGACGATGTATTTGTAGCCGCCGTTGACAAACGAATACGCGGTACCGCCGCTGGCACCGCCGTAGACAAGATGCGCACGCGCGAAGGCGCCAGTGGTTACCTGGCCTTTGGGCGGATAAAGCAGTTCGGGCGACGAAGGGCGTCCGTAGGCGTAGTAAAAAGGCGGCTGCCCTTGGCCCGCGTTGCTGGCTGCGCACAGCGAGACGACTTTTTTCCCGTTACCCAGCGGACAGGAGAAAACGATGCTGTCGGTCTTGGCGCACATCGATGCAGATGCCGGTTGAGCGGCCCCGGCGAGAGGTGAGTGCACTAGCAAGAGACACGCAACCAGTGCAGTCAACACCGTGCTCCGCTTTATCCAAGGTTGTAGCTTGATCTGCACCATGGTTATTGAATCCTCACCGGCAGGCTGCAGGCTGAGTAGTAGACGTGGCAATTTGTAGTGTTCGCCATACACTTTTGAGTCGCTTGCCGGATGGCATCGCTCGCGGTTGCACCAGCGGAGAAGCTATACGTTTTATCGCCGAGCACCATCGCCATGCATTCATTGCGATATGAAATTAGCCGTGTGCAATTCAAGCCACCTTTGGCATGGCAATCTTCCTCTGCTGCTAGCCAAGCCCCTGCTTCGTTTACTTTATCAGTGGCAACGCCGAGCTTTCCTTGAGAGTCATCAGACACTAACGCCCCCCAATGATCGGTCCAGCGCTGAGGCGGGGGTTGCGGGGCTTGTTGCTGTTGCCCTTGTTGCTGCGAAGGGTACAGAGGCGCGCAGCCCGACCAGCCCTGTCCTTGAATGGGGGCACAATCCACGCCAGGCTCTTGAGCGCGCAGCGCACCGGCGATCAGGAACAAGCCGAAAAGAAACAAAATTTTCACGGTGCCTTGGCTCATGACGTTCGATTGTTCGGTGGCGGAGTCGTGGGCGCATTACCAAGCTGCGGGTTTGTGCGGACGCCCGGCTCGGCGCCTGCCGGTTGACGGGGCTGGCCAAGGTTGGGATTGTTATAACCGCCTGCAGATCGAGTATCTGCTGAAACTTGGTTAGTACCCGCCTGCGACGGCCCATGCCCGCCCCCGCCATACCTACCACCGCCATACGACCCCGCTGGCTGCCCCTGCGGGCCGGGACGGGCGGCGCTACCACTGAATGCGGAGTAGGCCATGAAGCTGCCCAGGGTGCCGTTGAAGAACTGGGCCGCCATGGGCGGGGCGGAGATGATGAGCATGGTCATGAGCAGGCCGATGCCGCCCTGTTCCATGGACTGGGTGGTGAGGCCCTCGCTGGTGGTACCGAGCAGGCTGGTGATGAAGCTGGACGCCCACAGGCCTTCGGCCACGGCCGAGGTGACCTTGAGCACCACGCTGGAGACGAAGCTGAGCATGCCCATGCCGAAGAGGGTGCCGATGCCATACATGAGCCATTTGTTGAACAGCGGTTTGGTTTGCTCAAAGAGCAGGCAGAGGATGAAGATGGGTCCGAGGCCGACGAACAGGGCGATGGCGAGATTGAACATCAGCAGCATGGCGCCGGCGGCCATGGGCGGGCTGGCGGTGCCGAAGATGGCGAAGTCGGAGGCGCGCGCCTTGCCGGCGGCGGTATCGGTGTCACCGGGCGCGCTCTGCACGGCATCGATGGCGGCCATGGCGAAGGCGGTTTTGGTGAGGTTGTCGTCGATGGCCTGGCTGATGCAGTTGGTGTCGTTGCTGGTGTCGCAGGTTTTGCCGGTGAAGAGTTGGTTGATATCGTTCTGCAGAGTGCTGGTGAACAGGGTGTGCAGGTCGGTGCCGAAGATGCCCAGGGTAGTAGCGAAGGAGACGATGAAGACCACGCGCATGCTGTTGGTCATGTGCGCCATCATCGAATCGCGCGACTGGCCGGTGACGATGCGATAGCCCTGGATCATGATCCAGATGGTCACCAGGATCAGCGCGATGCCGCTGGCCACGCCGATGACCTGAGTCTGGAGCATGGTCAGGAACTTATCGATCTCGTGCTGGATGTATTTGTAGACCAGTACATAGAAAACGAGCATGACTTTCCCCTGTCCCTACTTGATGTCGCAGTTATCCGTGGCTGCCGTTGGGCGGCAGGTTACGCACCGGGTGCGATGGGTCGGCATGGGGGCAGGCAACAGTCCCTATCATGCCGAACCCGACGCATCCGAGCGCGTTGTACTTTAATCGTTGATGGAAAGAGCGAGTTTCAGCGCGCCGGCCTGCACCGCATCGCCCAGGATGTTGGGATTGCCCCTGAGAGCTATCGCGGAGAGCGTGGATTGCTGCTGGTTCAAGGTCTCTATGAGCTTTTGATCCATTCCCACGCGAGTTTGCCATTCGGTGACCTGCTGCGAGTGCGCTTGTAGGACAGCGAGTGTTTGCGCTGAGGAGGAACTGGAATTACCCATGACGCCATTGAGTTGCTGCACCAAGCTTTGCACTTGGGTGTTGTCGCTTCGCAGTTGAGGCATCTGCTGATAGAGATCGACGGTAGCGTTGTACTCGTCGACTTGGGCGTAAACGATACTGCTGCAGATTGACTGTTGTGTCTGCGTGATATTGCCGCCGAAGCCGATGGATGAGACCGCCGACGAGATGCCCTGCAGGACGCCGCCGACGATACCGCCACTGGTGGCGCTATAGCACTTGCCCTGGATGAGCTGGTCTCTCGTCGAATCGCTCAATTCGCTCATGACGCTGTTGGGGGGGAGGATCGCGCCGAGGGGGTTGGAGGCGATGCTGCTTAAGGTGGACGTCAACTGCGTTAGCTGCGCAACGAAGTTGGCGTATTGCGTGCCTGTCTGGAATACATGCATTGCTGCACTTTCAGTTGCCGTTGTCGAGGCAGCAGTTTCAGTGGGTGTATCCGTGACAAATACCTGGGCGTGAGCACTGCCCATGGCAATGCAGGCAACAGCCAGCGCCGTGACGAGCGCTGCTTGGCGCGGTGCGCGACGGACCAGATTGGAATGTTTGTCTAGGTGTTGCATGGCGTTCTCCTTAGCTGAAGTTGCAGCGTGTCATATGGCGTTCGAGCGGACGGGCCGGGTGGAACGCGGTGGCGGGCTGGGTTTCTGCTTGCCACTGCCTTTGCGGTTTTCGTAGAAGGTTGCCAGCCACTGCTCGGGCGTGAGTTGGTCGACCGTGACGCCCTCGGCCTCTGCGCGCTCGGCCAGCACCTGGTGCATGATTTCGATGTTGTCGGTGGAGGCGGAGATCACCGCCAGGGCGTCGTCCATGCCGCGCAGGTTGAGCTGGCACACCGCCGCGGCGTGACCCTGTTTGACCAGGAAACAGCGTGAGCGCTCGTCCAGGGCGACGACGACGGCGTACTCGGCCTCGGTAAGCTTGAGGCCGTTGATGTAGTCGTCGCGGCTGGCGTTGGGATTGGGCAAGAGGATCATGGTGGCCGTCTGTTCGATCAGCGACGCGGCGATATCGCTGGCCAGCGCGTCTTCCGGGCTTTGCGTGGCGAAGATGCCCAGGCCGTTCTGCTTACGGATGGTCTTCTGCTTGTTCTTGGCGAACTCTTTCAGGCCGCCCTTGCCGTCGAGGATTTTCCAGAATTCGTCCATCACGTAGATCAGGGGGCGGCCGTCAATCAGCTCTTCCAGCCGGTGCAGCAGGTAGTTGATGACGGGCACACGGACCTCGGGGTTGTCGATGAGGTCGGTGTAGTCGAAGCCGATGATGTTGGCTTTGGAAAGGTCGATGGTGTCCACGGGGTTGTCGAACACCCAGCCGAGTGCGTTGCCCGCGGTCCACTTTTTCATGCGCACGTAGATGCCGTCGTCGCCCATGTTGGGCAGGCTTTTCATGAAATTGGTGATGTTGCGTAGATGGATCGGGGTGTCCAGGATGCTTTCCACCGCGCGGAAGATGTCCTCCTCTTCGCGTGAGGAATACACGCTTTTGCCGGCCATCACCTTGACCAGGTCGGACAGGAACTGCACGTTGGCTTCGGTGTACTCGCACTGGAACGGGTTGAATCCGGTGGGCTTGCCGTTGTCCAGCGCCAGGTAGTTGCCACCGCAGGCACGCACGAAAATTTCCGCGCCGCGGTCCTTGTCGAAGAAGAAGATGGTTGGCGTGGGCTTGAGCTTTTGCACCTGGCTGAGCAGAAAGTTGATCAGCGCGGTTTTGCCGGTGCCGGACTTGCCGATGACCATGGTGTTGGCGATGGCTTTTTCGCCGAGGGAGTTCTCTGACGGGTGTGTAGCGTGGAAGTTGAAGTAGTACGGCTGGCCGTTGGTGGCCTGCAAGGTGGTGACGCACTCGCCCCAGGGATTATTGTCCTTCTTGCCGGCGGCGAAGTTGTGCAGCGGCGACAGGCCCAGGAAGTTGAGCGAACTCAGGTTGGCTAGCCGGGTGCGGTATTTCCAGTTGCCGGGGAGCTGGGCATAGAACGCAGCGGCGACGGCTGTATCTTCTTTTACGGTGACGAAGCCGGCATTGGAGAGCTCCGCCCGGGTGGCGGCGATCTGCTGCGACAGCGTGGCCTGGTCCGGCGCGTAGATGGCGATGCTGAAGTGGTACTCGCCCAGCACGAAGTTGCCGGAGGCCAATTGGTCCATCGCATGGTCCAGCTCAGCGATCTGGCTGAAGGACTTGTCACCGGACGAGACCATCATGCCCTTGGTGCGCTCCAGTGCCTTGAGCGCATCGTGCCGGCCTTTCGGAGTAAAGGAATGGGTGATGACGTATTCGAAGTCCAGGTACTTGAGCCCGTTCAGGATGCCCGGATAGCTACCATCGGCAAATTCCTTGAGGTTGAGCAGGGCGCCGAAATGGTTGACCCCGGTAGGCGTGGTGATCACGTAGTCGCCGGTCTTGGCCGAGAAGCGCTGCTTGCTGATCGCCAGATAGCGGTACACCGGCGCATTGAGCACCGGTACCGGTTCGTCGATGCGGTTGAGCAGGTAGCCGAAGAATTCCAGGGTTTCAGAGAACACCACGCCGTTGGCGGCCTCATACATACCCATGCGATAGGGTGCATAGTCCTTCAGCACCGCCTCGACGTTGCCGGCCAGCTCCAGGATGGTGTTGACGGCCTGCTCTTGCTCGGCTTGCAACTGGGTTACGTCGGTGGATTTTTCGGCGAGGCGCTTGCCGCTGACCGTGGGGCGATAGAGCAGGGTCAGGTACAGCTCGTTCTGCATCAGCTTCTGTGTGGAGAGCGCGCCATAGTAGGCATCGGACATCTGCTGGTTGAAGGCATGCTGGAAATGGCTGTGGTCGGTGAACTTGCGGCGGCGGCGGACGTCGTGCACCCAAAACGCAACGTTAACGAAATCTGGCGCACGCAGGGTCTGTAGCAGGCGGTTGAAGGTGTTGTGTCTGTGTTCCAGCTCCCACTCATCGCGGCCGACAAAGGGCAGGCCGCCCATGCGCCAGCTGAGCATGAAATCGCCGCCGGTGGTCTTGATCACCGTTGGCGAGACGTGCGTGGACAGTGGCAGAAATTCGCTGATGGGGGTGTCGGGGCTGAACATGTTTCGGTACCGGTTAGTTCACATGAAATACCCCGGCTATACATGCCGGGGTCGCTTCGTCAAGGTTCCTGTTTGTGGCCGCGATAGCTGTTGGGGGTAAACACCCACATGCCATCGTTTTCTTGCAGGTTTTTCATTCTCAAGCGAAATTGCAAGCGCAGTCCGATCAGCCGGAAGATCATCTCATCGCGCTTGGCCATGGTTCGCATGATCAAGATGATCACCGGGATCAGAAAAAGAATGAAAAAACTGAAATAGAGCGCCATCAAAAAGCATCCGCCCACGCACACAAAAAAGGGCATATACGGCACCCCCAAAAACATGGGCGGGCGAGTACAGCCGCGGAATAATGCGTCTTTATGCATGGGCATTCTCCGAACGGATCAGCAACTACCAGTGGTAATAAACATGGTGGCGATCTCTCCCGCGGCACCGATCAAGACAGCGCCGATGAGGACGGGTGCTACCTCGGCGATGCGTTTGTGCGCGAAGGCGATCTGATAACCCGAAAAAATAACTGCAATGGTGACCACGGCAATGGAGATGGCCTTCAGCAAGGTCTGGACAGTGCCCATGTACTTGGTCATATCAGAACAAGCATCAGCTCCCTGAGCGAATGCCATGCAAGGCATCAGCAGCATGGCGATTACGACCATCTTGAAACAGGCGCTGAAAAGCGCGCGTCTGGATTCGATGCTTTCGGTGCCGCCGGCAAATAATTGAATTTTCATCTTGGATTCCTTTTAGGAAAGATTTAAACGAACGCGGACCGGTGCCGCATCCCTGAAGAAAGAGCTGTGTTGCGCACAGCTTACGACTGTTGCAAAGCACCTCGCTGATCCGAGGTGATACTGCGGCCCTGGTGAGAGCCATCGCAGCAGGCAACAGGATGCCTGCATGACGAATACTGCGCCGATCGATGGATCGGTATTGTCCTGATACGACGGCAATGCGTTTAAAACAATGCCGCTGATCCCTATACCCAATCGACAGGATCGGTGGTTTGGCCGACTACGACTGATAGTTACGATACGCCTTGCGCGATAGTGCGTTGAATAGCGAATGGCGAAATCGTGCTGGCTTTGCAATCGGCAATTATCTGATTCATGCATTGAGGCCGGACTTGGGGACCGCTTCCACTTAGAAGACGAAGGCATCGTCGCCTCCTTTCTGGCGCAGGTCGGTCGGATCGCCAGCTGGGTTGCGTGCGGTGGTTTGCGAGACGGCCTGCGTCGCTGGTGGTTTGGGTTGCTCGTTACTACTGTTGGGACTGTTTGGGGAAGCTTCCGGCGAATCGCCCAGATAGCTGACCTTGGGCACGAAGATGTCCGCGCTGGGCGCGCCAGCCTCGGTGGCCGAGATCGGTGCCGTCGCTGGCGCGGTTGCGGCGGCAATTTTCGGATCGGGTGCGCTGGCGGTGGGGACGGCAGCAGTGACGGCAGCAGTGACCAGTGGCGCGGCAATGGCATCCAGCACGCTGCTGCTGCGAAGGGAGACGCGATAGGCGGCGGTGTCCTGTCGCGCGGTGGGTGCATGTATGCCGCTGACGATGTCGGCGCGCGAGACAAGCCGGGCCCCGGTCGTGGCCCCCGCCTGTAACGGGATGGGTGCCGCACCGCTGCTGTCGGGCTGCGCGCTCTGGCTCATCGAGGCGAAAACTTTCTGCACATAGCCCTGGCGGAAGCCGGTGACAAAGTCGCCGGAGTAGTAGCAGCTGAAAGCCTTGCCCCAATCGCCACCCGAACTGTAGTAGCACTCGTTGAGGATGCGCGAGCCAACGGATAGATTGAGGCAGGGGTCGAAGGCTTTGGCATAGGTATCCAAACCGTATTTGGCCAGGTTGCTGCGATTCACCTGCGCCACACCGAGCGAGTAGTTGTAGCCCTTGGTTTCGAGCATCTGCGCGGTAGCGACAGCTTCATCAAGGCTCTGCGGCTGGCGCACCAGCTGACCGCCGACGACGCCGATGGCAAAGGGGTTGTAGCCGGATTCGACATGCACAATGTGGTGCATGACCTCGGCCGGCACGGCTTGGTTGGGGCACGACATCAACTCCATTCCGGTCAGCACGGGCTTGCCTTTCGGAGCTGCGAATTCGATAGAGTCATTATGCGGCCTCCTGCGACAAGTGCCGGTTGGGGTTGAAGTCGATACCGGTGATGTAGCGACTTCCAGCGTGCGACTTGATGTGCACGATGATGTCAATGGTCATCATCAGCAGGCGCTTGATGGTGGCAAATTCCAGGCCGGCGCCTTCGTTGGATGCTTTGACCATCAGCCCGAGTTGATCCCAGGTTTGCTCGGTACTGCCGGAGTGGCAGCTGCTGATGGAACCGGGATGGCCTGATGCGCAGTTGCGGATGAAGTAGAACGCTTCGTCGCCGCGCAACTCGGCCAGGATGATGCGATCGGGTTTCATGCGCAGACAGGCTTCCATACAGCTCTTGGCGGTGACATTGCTGGCGCTCTGGCCGCCCTTGGAGTACAGCAGATGCACGACGTTGGGCTGCTCGATGAACAGCTCGCGCGCGTCCTCGATGGTCACCAGCCGCTCATTGTCCGGAATGTGCTGGACCAGCGATTTCATGAAGGTAGTCTTGCCGCTGCCGGTGGCGCCGGAGACGACCACGTTCTTCTTGTACAAAACAGCTTTCTTGAAGAATTCTGCATAGTTGCGCTGGGCGCGGAGGTCCAGCAGCTCGCGGTCGTGGTCGCTGAGGTTGTGCGTGTCTTCGAGAATCTGATCGAAGAAACCGTCTTCCTTGTAATGGGCCAGGGTCTTGGTATGCCTGGAGGGTATGCGGATGGTGATCGAGACCTTGCCTGCCTCGACCGCCGGCGGCAGGACGAATTGCGCACGCTGGCCGGTAGGAAAGGTCAGCGATACGACCGGATCCATGTCGGTGATGCGCTGGCCGGTCTTGCTCTCGTTGACTACCGATGTACAGAACTGTCGAGCGCGCTCGAAGGTAAGGCTGGGCACCTCCACTCGCTGCCAGCCGCTGCGGTTCTCCAGATACAACTCGCCCGGGCGGTTGATGCAGATTTCGGTGACTTCGGGCGACGCCATGAAGTCCCGCACACCCAGCACTTGGTACTGGTAGTCCAGGAACTCGTTCGAGACTTCGGCGATGGGTGTAGCGTCGTCCATACAAATAGATGTTCCGTTACCGTGCGTTGAGTGGGTCAGAATTTGGATACGACACTGCTGAAATCCACGTCTTTGGCGACATAGACATCGATGATGGTGCCTTGATTGATGGTGACCGTGGCAGGCCGGTTGGCTGCTTTTTGCACCGCCTGTTGGGACAAATTTTGCAGGGTCTGCGCCGTATTGCTTTGGAACGGTGTTTCTACCGCGACACCGCTGCTGCCTGAAATGCTGGTGCTCTTCGGGCCGTGCTCAGCCGCTTCGTACGAGAACGCATCGCTGAGCATGCTGACTAACAGTGCGGCGCCGATGCGGCTCCCCCAGTGCGAATCGAGATAACCCGCATTGCCGGAACCGCCGAGATCATCGACACCTGGACTGGCCATGTTCACGTCGATGCCGGTCGGTGTGATGATACGGTCCCAGATCACAGCGAGGCGATTGCCGATGATTGGACTGGACCGGTATTTACCCAACACCTTTGATCCTTTGGGTAAAAGCAAGCGCTTTCCTGTGAACGAATAGACAGGCTCGGTAACAACACAAGAAGTAAAGCCTGGAAAGTCGCTGATGATCCGGGTTTGCAGCACGCAGCGAATGAAGGTGCCGCGAACCATGATGGTGTCTGGATTGCTCAGCGGCTGAGCGCTGGTCTTGGTGTCCTCCATGGCACCAAGTTCATCGCCTGGGCCTCTGGGTGGATTGGCGGTGGGTGCCGGCGGCGTTTCGGAAGTGGGAGTGCCTTGATTTTCCGCAAGGCGGCGTTCGAGCAAGCTCGGCCCCTGCGGTTTCGTGGGCTCAGGCCGCACGGTTTGGGTGACCATCGGCAAGGGTGGCGTCGGCGCTGTGTTGAGGGGAATAGCTTGAACCAACCGTGTAGTAGGCAACGGCGGTGAGGCTATAGGTGCCACAGGCACAGTAATGGTTTCTGCTTGCTTGGCAGCAGGTGCTTTGCTGGAAGGGCCCTTGATGAGCCAGAAGGCGATTGCGAGCAGCAGTACGACAATTGCCACCAGGTAGAAAAGCGCGCGGCGATTCATTCGGCGCAAATCATTGGATTTCAACGTCGGCGCATTGGCATCCAGGTCGTGAGCCGCACCTTGCTGATACTGATTGGAGTATGGGTTACTCGCCAGTGGATCGTTGCGGTCAGGTGACGGCGCGTTCTCGCGATCGAAGCCATCGCCGGGTTGGTTGGGAGTATTTGAGCTCACTTTTGAGTGTTCCTTCTCAGACCAACGACATTGTTGCCATGACGAATGACCAGGTAGGCGTAGGTGCCGTGGACGACGATGGTGTTGCCTTCCACGGTTGTGTTGACCAATACGTCTCCACCATGTCTGATTTCGCGCATATAGACAGTGGGAAAGTTACCGGTGGGAAACTGTTTCAGATCGCTCATCTTGATGTAGGTGAAGCGCCCGTCGTCATACACGGTGACAGGTACCAGCCAGGGTGCGGCCTTGCTGCGCGTGGCATAGCTGTAGTCGAAGTTGTAGTCGCGCTCTTTGACCAGAGACGTATTCAACTCGGGTACGTCAGCCGTTTTGCTGGTCGCAGCCGCGAAGCTGGTGGCCCCTGGATAAGTAAAGGTAATCTTGTACTGAACGCCAGCACGCTTGGCCTGCTCCAGTGTCTTCCAATCCGTAGCGACCACCTTTAGTTCGAAAATGTAGGAATGGGTCGCTGTACGAATCATCATGTTCGTGTCGACGTCAACATTCTTCGGCTTCAGATAGAAGACGTTTTCGCGCCGCGTCAGATCCCACCCACCGCTGAAGCCCGTGCTGTAGTCGAGAACTTTTTCGTTGGGGCTCAGTTCGATCTGGGTGGTGATGCCCAGTCCGGTGCGCACAGGGTAGATACGATCAGGTTGAAATTCGTATTGCTGCATAACTTGTGCATTGACGGAAAACGTCATGCCGGCCGCAGCCAGACAGACGGCACCAGCCAGACCCAGTTTGCTTGGTTGGTTCATCGGTGACCCACTCCATTGGCGGTATTGTTCGAGGCAGGCACACCCGGAGCCGTGACTTGGGGAGCTTCACGCTCTGGAATGGGTGGCTGCGAGGGCAAACCTGTTTGCATGGTTTGAGGCGTGATGGCTGTGGACGTGCTCGCCGGCAGGCCCGTGTTGGCGTTGGTCGCACTGGCTGGCTGAGTGTTGTTGGCAATCGGCGCACCCTGAACCGCGGTCGGTGCGGATGACTCATAATCGTTGTCGACGCGATAGTCGGTAACCTGAAAGCCGAGGGGATTCTCAATCCGATATTGGTCATCCATTCGCAGATCAGGCATGTATGTAAATTCCAAGGTCGCGATTTTGCTGTCCAATGGAGTGGTCAGACCGCTTGTCTTGTCGTAGACGCTTCTTTGGAAGCGTACAGTGGCGCTTTTGGGTGTTTGACCCACCCCAGCGCCATGCAAAGAGATGCTGAGAATGTTGATTCGCAGCGCCTTATCTTGCCCATATAACTTGGTGAGGCTATCGGGATTCGTCGTCGACTGGATTTGATTCTTGTATGCAGTGGCGACTTTGGGGGAAGACATGACGATAGATGTGATCCATCCATTCTGGTACGCCGTAGTCGAGCTGTCGTAAGACTCGCGTGCACTGATGTAGTGCGCTACGTTGCTCTTGTTGATCGCTTCGCTAGTGGTGATCTGACGGTTGGTGAAATCCTCGGTCAGGTGCGCGATGGAGCTGGTACCCGTATAGGCATCGGCCATGATGACGTACGGGACTTTTTCCTTGAGTGGCAACATGTAGAAGTAACCGCCCAGCAGAATCAGCGCCACGATGATCGCGGTAAAGGCGACCCACCATGCGCGCCGTTCGCTGCGCTTGGCGAAATCTGCAATGGTCAGCTCGAAATTGACCGATCGGTTGACCGTGTCGTCAATTTTTCGACTGGCTGTTTTCTTGTCCGCCATTAGCAAAAATCCAGATGGGTTGTTACAACGTCAATAGTCGTTTTCATCGTTTGATGCTCGCAGGCGCAGGCGGCTTGGTGGTGGTCGACGTTGGCTTGGTCTCCGACGCATCAGGTTTGGACACATCCGCTACTCCGACCAGAATCTGCTTGTCGTTGATGGTGATGAAAATCCCTTCCGCGGCGTAGATGGCATTCAACTCGGCGGCGGCGGATCGGATATCCCGTGTGTGAATTTGCGCTACCGGCTTGTAGAGCGTGTAGTCGGACATCAGCTGGTAGGACAACGTCATGCCCGAATCCGTCGACCAGCGCGTGAGCATGGTTTTCAGGGTGCCATCCATGGGCGAGGCATAAAACGTGTAGGCCTGCGCCAGCGGTATTTCGGTGGTTTGGTCCTGGAAGTGATTGACCGGTTTCCAGGAGCCGCCGAAATCCTTCGCCGGCGGCGTGCCGCATCCAGCGATCACGAAAGCCAAAAGCATGGGAACGCCCATCAGGGCGGTGTTTGAGAAGGCCTTATTCACATCGCACTCGCAAAATTTGTGGAAGGGAATGAGTCAGGATTAATAAAGAGTGTGGTGTCGCGGCATTTCAATACGATGGCGCGCCATAAAGCGCGCCATCCGAAATCGGTAGTGGCGGATAAGCGTAAGTGAATTGCTCCGCGTTCTCGTACAGCGAGGCTCGCCGGAGAGCGACAGAAAAAAGCCACAAGGTGTGTAGGCTTTTGCCTCAATCCCCGATAACTTTGCAGTGAGAGCCCCCGCTCCCACGATGTAGAAATTTCCGATTCCATTCCAAACCCCTAGCTCGGCACGCTATTTGATAGCCGCCACCAACTTCACAAAAACTATTGTGTTTTCGAAATCAGAGCGCCGTAACGCACTGTATTTCGGCGTCTACAGGGAAGATACCCTGAACAACGCATAACTTGATTCTGCCTCAACGAATTTTATAAAGCTAGTGTTACAAATTTGTTATATTCAATTAGCGTCGAATGCGTCACAAAGCCATGTGCCACGCGCATTTTCGGGCAGCCCGTCATAAGTGAGTATGTCGAATCGGCAAATTGAATTCGCGCGTTTGGGATTTTCTGCCAACCAGAATTCCGCTGCCTTGATCAATTTGGTGCGCTTACTCGCTGTCACCGACGCCGCGGCATCGCCATGCGCGGAGTGCTTTCGGTAGCGGACTTCGACGAAAACGATTGTGTTGCCGTCGAGCATTACGAGATCCAGCTCGCCGAATCGCGTGTTGTAATTGCGAGCCAGCAATTTCAAACCTGCGCGCTCGAGTTCGGCGCAGGCGCGTTGCTCGAAGGCATTCCCGATGGCGCGCATCAGTGGCCGGTTGGCTGATCGGTACTTGTAGGCGCGTTGCTGCTCGCAGAGCTGGCTGGCGCAATGGTGTCGGGTGGCGTGGATGTTGGATCGCCCGTAGGTGGCGCGCTGGCGGGAACGTCATCCATCTCCAAGCTGCCGCCGATCGGTCGTGCCAAACCGTCCTGAAATTTGGCCCAGATCAACACGCGGCGCACGCGGCCGAACTGATCCGCGGTCAGTTGTCCACTAGCGCCGGGCAGGTAGCTGCCGGGGTGGCTGCGCAGCCAGTCAAGATAGGGCACCAGATTCCACGCGTCCATGCCGAAGGCGAACAGTCGCGCGGCACTCCCTTGTGCGGCCGGCAGCTGGGTGGCGATATCGTCATGATTGGGCAGGCCCGGCTGGGCGTTAAACAGCCACGGCGCATCCGAAAATTCGACGCCTTCCAGGTCACGATTGGTCGCCGCGCTATCCATGCCCTCGTAAATATGCGAGGTGGCAAATACCGGCAAGTGCACGTTGGCAACAGCCAGCTGTGGAATCAGCAAGCGCGCATGGTTCGGCCGCATGCTGATAAAGATCCCCGCATCGCTGGCCGCGTTATCGAAACTGAGACCGGCAAGCGCGCTGGTAAATGTCGTCAAGGTAGTCATATGGACCAACTCGCCGCCACGCGCGGCAAATTCGGCCTTGAACGCACTGGCGGCGCGCTGCGCGAAGTCGTCGCCCGAGACCAGCACATAAGCATGCCGCACGCCGCGTTCGACCATATGGTCGGCGGCTTGTGCGCCTTCCGTTTCCGGGAGCAGGCCGAACTCGCTGGTGTCATTGCCGGGCAGTTGCTTGTCGTCTGGATGATTCAATGCCAGCAGCGGTACGGGGAGATTTTTCTGACTGAACACGGCGGCTACTTCGCCGCGGGTCAATGGGCCGACAACCAGTTGCGCACCATCAGTAACTGCTTGCTGGTAGCCCTTGACTGCACCATCGGTGGTGCCGTGGCTGTTGTAGACGCGCACGCTGGGACGCGGCGCGTGATTGTGTCCGGCATCGATATAGGCGGTGAAGAAACCCTCGCGCACCGATTCGCTGGCCGCTGCGAAATTGCCATCGCCGGGTAGCAGTAGCGCGATCTGCTGCGGCACCTTGTAACCCTCGCGCACGTTGGCGTCCGCGCCCGGCAGCAAGGTGCCGACCGGTTGCTGCAGCGACGGTTGCGGCCCGGACACGGTCACGCCAAGTTGAGTCAGTGCTTCGTTGACCCATGTGAGCATACGGTCGCTGGATTTCATCGCTGCTGCGCGCTGTTTGAGTGGGTCGACGCCCACTTTGCCGAGCAGGCTGAGTATCTGCTGGCGGTTCTGCGAATGATCGATGCCGCTCAGCTGATCGTCCATCTGCACACGAGTGCGCGCGGCCCCCCAGTAGTCGCCGCTGTCCGCTAACGCGCGCGCGCGCAGCTCCAGCAGGCGCAGCTGGAATTCCGGTGGAATCGTGGCATTGGTTTGCGCGGTGAGTTGCAATGCTGTTGCAGCGTCGTGCTGGCTCAGCGCGAGCTCGGCGCGCAGCAGATCGAGGCGCAGCGGCTCGTTGTCAGTCAGCCGGTCGCGCTTGATCAGTGCGAGTGTCGGCGCGGCGCGTTGTATTTGTCCTTCCTGCCGCCACGCTTCGGCGGCCAGCAGGCGATAGTGGTCGGCGTTGCCGGACGATTGCCCGGCCAGCGCGAGATATGCCTGTGCTGCCTGGTCGAACTGGCCCTGTCTGGCGAGCGCGTCGGCGCTTTGCTCGGCAGCAACATCAGCCGGCGAGCGTTGAACGTTGGTCGGCACGCAACTGCTCAGCGTCAATGAAAAAAGCAGTCCGATCGCTGCGGCTCGCGAATGGCGCATGAGGCGCATGAGAAATCCCTTGATCGTCATGGTCAGCAATGCGCGATCATAGCCGATCGACTTGCCGACTCGCGGCGCAGGAATTCACGATGTCATCAGTTCAGTCAGGCAGCCTGTGGGTGGTCGCCACCCCGATCGGTCATCGCGAGGATTTTTCCGCACGTGCCATCAATACATTGCGGACAGTCGCGGTGATCGCCGCCGAAGACACGCGGCACAGTCGCCCGCTGCTGGTCCATCACGGCATTGATACGCCGTTGATTGCGCTGCATGAACACAATGAGCGCGATGCGGTGGATGCCATCGTGCGGCGGTTGCTGGCGGGTGAATCGGTGGCGTTGATCTCCGATGCCGGCACGCCCTTGATCAGCGATCCGGGATTTCGTTTGGTGCGCGCGGCGCGCGCTGCCGGCATTCGCTGCATTCCGGTGCCCGGTGCCTGCGCGGCGATCGCGGCCTTGTCGGTGGCCGGTTTGCCCAGCGACCGGTTCGTGTTCGAAGGCTTTCTGCCGCCGAAGGCCGCGGCGCGACGCAGTCGACTGCAGGAATTGGCTGGAGATGCGCGTACGGTCATTTTCTACGAGTCATCGCATCGCGTGGCCGAGAGCCTTGCCGATATGCGCGATATTTTCGGTCGCGACCGCGAAGCTGTGCTGGCGCGCGAACTGACCAAGATGTTCGAGACGGTGCTGGGTGAACCGTTGAAAGATCTGGCGGCGCGGGTGGCGAACGATCCCGATCAGCAGCGCGGTGAACACGTGATTCTCCTCGCCGGCCGTGGTGAGGAAGCCGATGCGAAGCTTGCCGAAGGGCGGCGCATCTTCGCGATTTTGCGAGATGAATTGCCGCCCGCGAAGGCGGCCAAGTTGGCGGCGGTTATCAGTGGTGCGCCGCGAAAGCTGCTTTACCAGCCGGGGAATGAGGAGTAAGGAATGCGCGGAACCACGAACTGGCGCGTAGGTTGGCGGTGAGCGCAGCGAACCCCAACATTTTCGATGAAGGTGGAGTTTCGTTGGGGTTCGCTGGCGCTCACCGCCAACCTACGCGGCTCTGTTAGCGTGTCGCTTCCCCTATACTTCCACACGGAGTCGGCCGGACAGTCGCGTCGCGCGCAAGCGTATCGAGGAAAGTCCGGGCTCCACAGGGCAGAGTGCCAGGTAACCCCTGGGCAGCGTGAGCTGACGGCCAGTGCAACAGAGAGCAGACCGCCGAACGGCATCTTCGGATGTGCGTGGTAAGGGTGAAAGGGTGCGGTAAGAGCGCACCGCACGCGGGGCTAACGTCGCGTGGCACGGTAAACCCCACTCGGAGCAAGACCAAATAGGGGAACGATAACGCGGCCCGCGTTGTTCCCGGGTAGGTTGCTGGAGCCAGACGGTGACGTCTGGCCGAGAGGAATGACTGTCGCGTCGCAAGACGTACAGAACCCGGCTTACAGGCCGACTCCACCTCTTCAAAGCGTGTTTCACCACCGGTACGGCATTAGCCGCGCCGGTGGTGATGCGTGGGATCGGCTGGGCATGAACGCCGATTCATCGCGTTGAACCCGAACGCCATCGAATGGGCCGCTATCGCGTCGCCGAAAGCTTTGCTTGTTTCGCAAAAAAACTTGCGTATTCAAGCACCTTGCATGGGTTTGTGAGAAAGCGCTGGAAATACGAACACAATCTCGCCTTTCTCCTTGATTCACAAGCGAAATTTCCTTGACAGTCTCATGTGGCGAGACTATCGTGGGTTCACGTGTGAAATCGTGGGTTTTAGTGGAGTCTTTGCATCGTGTTCCAAGGCGAAACCGCCATCACTGTCGACGACAAGGGCCGCCTGGCCATCCCGACATCCTATCGGGAGCAGGTTGCGGGCGAGTGCGCGAATCGGCTGGTGATCACCTACAACCCCTTCGAGTCGGGCTGCCTGTGGCTGTTTCCGTACGCGGAGTGGGAGCAGGTGCGCGATCAGGTGAATGCGCTGCCCAAGGTCAAGGCGGCGCATCGCGATATGCAGATGAAACTGGTGGGTGCGGCGACCGAAGTCGAGCCGGATGGTGCGGCGCGAATTCTGCTGCCGGCCAGTCAGCGCGCGGCGGCGGGCATCGAGAAAAAAGCAGTGCTGCTGGGCATGGGCAACAAATTCGAGCTTTGGAGCGAACAGGCGCATCTCGCCAAGATTCGCCAAACCATTGGCGAGGACGAAATTACCGAACAGATGGCAGATCTGCGCCTTTAACCGGGTGCAGCAACAGACGCAGGATGGGAGCGGGAGTGCACATGGCCGAGCAGCAATTGCGGCACATCCCGGTGATGCTGGATGAAGCGGTGGAGGGACTGTCGGTGCAGTCTGGAGGGCGCTATCTCGACGGTACATTCGGACGCGGCGGCCACGCTCGCGCCGTGCTGTCGCGCCTCGACACCAGCGGTCGGTTGTTGCTGATGGACCGTGATCCACAGGCGATTGCCGCCGCCCAGGCCGAGTTCGCTGTCGATCCGCGCGTATCGATTCGCCATGCCAATTTTTCCACGATGGCCGAATGGGACGAAACCGCCGCAGGCCTCGATGGCATTCTGCTGGATCTGGGTGTGTCGTCGCCGCAGTTAGACGAGGCCGAACGCGGCTTCAGCTTCATGACCGATGCGCCGCTGGATATGCGCATGGACACCACGCAAGGCGAAAGTGTGGCCGACTTCCTTGCCAGCGCGACCGATCGTGAAATTGCCGATGTGCTGTGGACGTTTGGCGAAGAGCGCCACAGTCGCCGCATCGCGCGGGCGATCGTTGAAGATCGTGATGCCAAGCCGTTCACCCGCACGAGTCAACTGGCGTCGCTGATCGAACGCATTGTTGGCCGGCGTGAGCCGGGCAAGCATCCGGCCACACGCAGCTTTCAGGCGCTGCGCATTCATGTCAACGGCGAGCTGGATTCGCTGCAACAGGGCTTGAACGCCGCGTTGGAACGGCTGCGTCCGGGTGGCCGTCTGTCGGTGATCAGCTTCCATTCGCTGGAAGATCGTGCGGTGAAAATGTTCATCCGCGATCAGTCCGGCCGCGTGCAGAACAGCCGTCGTGGTCCGCCGGTGGCGGCCGCTGCCGCGCGACTGGTTGCAATCGGCAAGGCGCAGTTTCCTTCCAATGCCGAAATTGCAGTGAATCCGCGTTCGCGTTCTGCGGTGCTGCGTGTGGCGGAAAAGCTTTCCGAGCAAAAGCTGTCAGTCGAGGGCCATGCATGAAGGCGATCGGCGCACTCATCATGCTGATCCTGCTCGCGGCCGTGCTGGCCAGCGCGCTCGGCGTGGTGTGGACACGCCACGAGAGCCGCGTGCTGTTCGTCATTCTCACGACCCTGCAGAACCAGCGCGACGAGCTGAATATCGAATACGGCAAGCTCGAGCTGGAGCAGGCCACGTACGCCGAGCCACGCCGCATCGACGACCAGGCGCGTCAAAAACTGGGCATGCTCAACCCGCGCCCGCAAGACATCCGGTTGCTGCACTGATGGTTACGCGCAAGCCAACCCCATCATCGCGACAGGGCCGTCGGCATAGTGCCGGCCCCAGCGCCAGCAAGCGCATGACCGTGGTGGTCAGTCTGCTCGGGCTGGCGTCGCTCGGGTTGATGGCGCGTGCGTTCGATCTGCAGGTGGTCGGCAAGCAGTTCTATCAGCGCCAGGGCGATGCGCGCTTTTTGCGCGAGATGCCGATTCCGGTTTCGCGCGGGACGATCTTCGATCGCAACGGCGAGCCGCTGGCGGTATCCACGCCGGTGATGTCGATCTGGGCCAACCCGTCTGAAGTGCTTGAGAACGAAGACCGGATTCCGCAGCTGGCACAGGCGCTGGGTGCCGATGCCGAAGAACTGAAAGAGCGCCTTGAGCAACGTTCCGATCGCGAGTTTCTCTTTCTGCGTCGTCAGATGGCGCCGGAAGCCGCGCAGGCCGTGCTCGATCTGGGTATTCCTGGCGTCAATGGTCAACGCGAATTTCGCCGCTTCTATCCGTCCGGTGAGGTGACCTCGCACGTGCTTGGTTTTACCAATATCGATGATCACGGTCAGGAAGGTCTGGAGCTGGCCTACGACGACTGGCTGTCCGGCAAACCAGGCGAAAAGCGCGTGATCCGCGATCGCATGGGTCACATCGTGGAAGACGTCGAGCAGGTGCGTGCCCCGCAGCCCGGCCGCAACCTCACGCTGAGCATCGATCGCCGCGTGCAGTTTCTTGCCTACAGCGAGCTGAAGGCGGCGATCGAGAAGTCGAACGCCGACTCCGGCTCGATGGTGATTCTCGACGTCAAGACCGGCGAAGTGTTGGCGATGGTCAACCTGCCGACTTACAACCCGAACGCATTGGTGAGCACGGCGGCATCGGATCGCCGCAACCGCTCGATGACCGACGTATTCGAGCCGGGTTCGACGATCAAGCCGGTTCTGATGGCAGCGGCGCTATCCAGCGGCAAGTTCACGCCGACCAGCCCGTTGATCGACACCACGGGTGGACACTGGTTCTTTCTCGGACACGACATCCACGACACGCACAACTGGGGCGTACTCACGCCCACGGGCGTCATCACCAAGTCGAGCAACGTGGGCGCTGCACACATCGCGGCCGATCTCGACACCAGTCTGATGTACGACACCTACCGCGCGTTCGGTTTCGGTTCCAGCACCAACAGCGGTTTTCCCGGCGAAGCGTCCGGTCACATGAAATCTGGTAGCGGTTGGGGTCTGCGCGAAAAAGCCATTCTTGGCTACGGCTATGGGCTCAACGTCACCGTGCTGCAGCTCGCCAACGCGTACGCGACGATTGCCGATGGCGGCGTGATGCATCCGCCCACCTTTATCAAGGGTGGCGAAAACGATGCCAAGACGATCATCGAACCGCAGATATCCAAAGAGCTTATCGGCATGCTGGAAACCACCACCCAGCCGGGTGGCACCGCGGCGCCCTATGCGTGGATTGCCAACTACACGGTGGCCGGCAAAACCGGGACCGCGCATAAGGCCACCGTCGGCGGCTACTCCAAAGACAACTACGGCGCGGCGTTTGCGGGCTTCGTGCCGGCGACCAATCCGCGTCTTGTCGCCGCCGTGGTGATCGACAGTCCGAAGAAGGGCAGCTACTACGGTGGTCTGGTCTCCGGTCCGGTGTTCGCCAAGGTGATGGATGGCGCGCTGCGTTTGCTCGATATCCCGCCCGACAACATTGGCCGCTGGTATGTCGGCGGCCCCGTGCAGGACCAGAACGGATTGACCGGCAGCAAGCCACCGGAGGCGCCGAATATCGAGGAAGCGCCGGTTGACGAGGCGACGCCATGAGCACCGGCCAACTCGACCAGTTGCTGATGGGTATTGCCGATGCGCAAGTGGCGCGGGCACGAGGCGCGGCACGTATAGTTGTCTCCGGACTATCGCTCGACTCGCGCCGCGTGCGCCGCGGTGATGCTTTCTTTGCGCTGCGTGGAACCCAGGGCCATGGCATTGAATTCGCGGCTGGCGCCGTGCAGCGCGGCGCGCAGGTTGTGCTGGCCGAAGCGCCCGCTGTCGAGGTCGCGCCGCTCGATGTGCCGCTGCTGTGGATCGATGGACTGCGCGATCAGGTCGGCGAAATCGCTGCGCGCTTTTACGATCGTCCCACCGAGTCGATGCGTGTGGTCGGCATCACCGGTACGAATGGAAAGACCTCCTGCGTGCAGCTGTTGACACAGGCGCTGACGTTTCTCGGTCATCGCGCGGCAAGCATCGGCACGCTGGGTGCCGGCCTGCATGGCAAGCTGCTCGAAGGCGAGCGCACCACGCCAGACGCGATCACGGTGCAGCAGCAGTTGGCCGATTTTCGCGATGCCGGCGCCAGCCATGTAGCGATGGAAGTTTCCTCGCACGCGCTGGAACAGGGGCGCGTATCCGCCGTCGATTTCGAGGTGGCCGCTTTCACCAATCTCACTCGCGATCACCTGGATTATCACGGCAGCATGGAGGCTTATGGCGCAGCCAAAGCCAAGCTGTTTTCGTGGCTAGGTCTGCAGGTCGCCGTCATCAATATCGACGATGCGTACGGTGCGGATTTGCTGACCATGTTGCCTACAGGCGTGCAGGCGCTGCGGGTCAGTAGCACCGGTTTGGGTGATGCGGACATCATCGCCAGCGACATCGTTACCTCGTCCGAAGGCCTAGTGTTCCGGCTGCGCACGCCATGGGGTGCGCGCATGGTGAACAGTCATCTTCTGGGTCGTTTCAATGTGGCCAACCTGCTCACCGTGGTGGCCTGCCTCGGCGCGTTGGGTGAACCGTTCGAACGCATCATCGGTGCGGTCGAAAGCCTGCAGCCTGTGAATGGACGCATGAGCCGGCTGGGTGGATTGCATGGCATGCCGCTGGTAGTGGTCGATTACGCACATACGCCCGACGCGCTGGAGCAGGCGCTCACCGCATTGCGTGGGCACTGCGCTGGCCGACTGATCTGCGTGTTCGGATGCGGTGGTGAACGCGATGCCGGCAAGCGTCCGCTGATGGGCGGCATCGCAGCGCGGCTGGCCGACGTGGCGATTGTCACCGACGACAACCCGCGTGGCGAAGATGGCGACGTCATCGTGGCGCAGATCGTTGCCGGCATGGTTGCGTCACCATCGATGGCGGTGGAGCGTGATCGCGCAAAAGCGATCGGCGAAGCGCTGCAGCTCGCGCATTCCGGCGACGTCGTCCTGATTGCCGGCAAGGGGCACGAAACGTATCAGGAAGGTGCGACGGGCAAGCGCCCGTTCGACGATCTGGCCGTGGCGCACGCCGCGCTCGATCGGATGAGCCGGGAGCAGCGCGCATGATGCTGTTGAATACCATTGCGATGTGGACCCACGGCCATCTGCTCGGTGCGGATGCCGCGAGCACGGATATCAAAATCAGTGGCGTGGCCATCGATACGCGTAAGGTTGTGCCCGGGGATCTGTTTGTCGCTATCAAAGGCGAGCACGCCGACGGTCACGATTACCTCGCCGATGCTGCTGCACGCGGAGCCGTCGCTGCGCTGGTCACACGCACGATCGAGAGTGCGCTGCCGCAGGTGCTGGTGAAGGACGCCACACTGGCATTGGGCGATCTGGCCAGCGCTGTACGCGCGCAGCACCACGTGCGCGTGGTCGGCATCACCGGTTCCAACGGCAAGACTACGGTGAAGACGCTCACTGCATCGATCCTTTCACGCCACGGCCGCACTCACGTCAGCTCGGGCAATTACAACAACGAACTGGGCCTGCCGCTGACTCTGCTGTCGATGCCGCAGGACACGCAATTTGCGGTGCTCGAGATGGGCGCAGGCAAGCCGGGCGACATCGATTACCTCGCTGCCATTGCACGGCCCGATGTTGGCCTCGTCACTCTCATTGCGCCGGCGCATCTTGAGCGGATGGGCAGTATCGAAGGCGTGGCGGAAACCAAGGGTGCGCTGTATCAGGCGCTGCCCGCTGACGGCGTCGCGATCATCAATGCCGATGATGCCTTTGCCAGTTTCTTTGCCGGGCTGGTTGGCTCGCGCAAGGTGCTGCGCTTCGGGCTTGATCATAAGGCTGACGTTGGCGCCGACATTCTCGATCAGGGCATCGATGGCTCGCGCTTTGTACTCAGCACGCCGCAGGGCGATGTCGAAGTGTCGCTGACCCTCCCTGGCCGCCACAACATAGCCAACGCGCTGGCTGCTGCCGCTGTTGCTCTGGCGCTGGAGGTTCCGTTGGACACCATCGTCATCGGATTGGAGCAGGTCAGCGGTGTGTCAGGCCGGCTGCGGCGCATCACGACGCGCGGCGGCTGGACTTTGATTGACGATAGCTACAACGCCAATCCCAGTTCGATGATGGCGGCGATCGACACCTTGCTGCTGGCTCACGGCGAACGCTGGTTGGTGTTGGGCGACATGGCTGAACTCGGAACCGATGCCCGGGCGCTGCATGCGGGTATCGGCCAGCGCGCGCGCGACAGCGGTGTCGATCGCCTGTTTGCGGTGGGTCCTCTGAACGCAGCTACCGTTGAAGCATTTGGTGCGCAAGGCGAGCACTTCGCTGACAAGGTATCCCTGATCGCTGCACTCAAGAATCAACTGCACGACGGCGTGACCTGCCTGATCAAGGGTTCACGGTCCGCCGGTATGGAACAGGTCGTGGTCGCGCTGGGCGATCGCGCTGAGACCAGTGCCCAACACGCTCACACGGAAGACACCAACAAAGGGAGGGCATCCGATGTTGCTTGAACTATCGGATTGGATGGCCCGGCATTACACCGCCCCCCACCTTTTCCAATACATCACCTTCCGTACGATCATGGCTGCGCTTACCGCGCTGGCAACGTCACTGCTGTTCGGTCCGGCGCTGATCCGAAAACTGGCTGCGTTGAAGGCGGGGCAGGTGGTCCGCACCGACGGTCCGCAGACGCATCTGGTCAAGGCCGGTACGCCGACGATGGGTGGCGTGATGGTGCTGCTCTCAGTCGTTGTCGCCACCCTGTTATGGGCCGACTTGCACAATCGCTATGTGTGGACGGTGCTGGCGGTGATGCTGGCCTACGGTGCGATCGGTTTCTACGACGATTACCGTAAGCTGGTGCTGAAGGACAGCCGTGGCCTGGCCAGTCGCTGGAAGTATTTCTGGCAATCGGTGTTCGGTGTCGGTGCAGCGCTGTTCCTCTATTACAGCGCACCGCATGCGGTGGGCGCCTTGCCGGTTGCGGAGACCGCGCTGTACGTGCCGGTGTTCAAGCACGTAGTGATCCCGATGGGCTTGTTCTTCGTCGTGCTGACGTACTTCATGATCGTCGGTTTCTCCAACGCAGTGAACCTTACCGATGGTCTGGACGGTCTCGCGATCATGCCGACTGTGCTGGTGTCGGGCGCGTTGGGCGTATTCGCTTACCTCGCCGGTAACAAGCTATTTTCCGAATATCTCGGCATTCCGTCGATTCCGGGCGCCGGCGAGCTGGCCATCTTTTGCGGCGCACTGTCCGGTGCGGGCCTCGGGTTCCTTTGGTTCAACACGTATCCGGCGCAGGTGTTCATGGGTGATGTCGGCGCGCTGGCGATGGGTGCGGCGCTCGGCTGTGTGGCGGTGATCGTGCGGCAGGAAATCGTGCTGCTGATCATGGGTGGCGTGTTCGTGATGGAAACCGTGTCGGTGATGTTGCAGGTGGCCAGCTTCAAGATGACTGGCAAACGTATCTTCCGCATGGCGCCGATCCACCACCACTTCGAATTGAAGGGCTGGCCCGAGCCCCGCGTCATCGTGCGTTTCTGGATCATCAGCGTCGTGCTGGTACTCGTCGGTCTTGCCACGTTGAAGGTGCGCTGATGTTCGACTTCGACAACACCCAGGCAAAACGCCGCGAAGGTCCGCGCGGACGCTTCGACATGCTGCTTCTGATCGGTTTGATCGGACTCGCCAGCGTGGGTGTGGTGATGGTGACTTCGAGCTCGATCGCGGTAGCCGATAGCCAGCACTTGGGGCAGTTCTATTTCCTCAAGAAGCACCTGATCTTTCTCAGCCTCGGCATGCTGGCAGCCGGCATGGTGATGCGCACCGAGC
This sequence comes from Rhodanobacter sp. MP1X3, assembly GCF_014207165.1. NCBI lineage: Bacteria > Pseudomonadati > Pseudomonadota > Gammaproteobacteria > Lysobacterales > Rhodanobacteraceae > Rhodanobacter > Rhodanobacter sp. MP1X3. The sequence goes on from NZ_JACHCO010000001.1 coordinate 1,008,042, forward strand.
TGAAGCTATTCGAGAAGTACGCGTTTCCGCTATTGGCCCTTGCCTTCGTCCTGTTGCTCGCTGTCTTCGTGCCGCACTTTGGCATGCGCATCAACGGCGCACGGCGCTGGTTGAATCTATTGGTGACCACCTTCCAGCCGGTGGAAGCAGTAAAGCTCATCCTGGTGATCTACATCGCCAGCTACCTGGTACGTCATCGCGAAAGCGTCGAGACGCGCTTCATGGGCCTGATCAAGCCGATCGCCGTTGCCGGCATCATCGTGCTGCTGCTACTCGCACAGCCGGACTTCGGCTCGGCTACATTGGTAATTGCGGTGAGCATCGCGATGGTGTGGCTGGGTGGCGCGCGTCCGGTCTTCCTGTTCTTGATGGGTCTTCCGCTGATGCCGCTGCTGTATGTCGCAGCGACTGGCGAAAGCTATCGCATGAAGCGGCTGACGACGTTCATGCATCCCTGGGATCATCCGTTTGACGACGGCTTTCAGCTGACCCAATCACTCATGGCGATCGGCCGTGGCGAATGGACCGGTGTCGGTCTGGGTTCCAGCGTGCTGAAACTGTCATACCTCCCGGAGGCGCACACCGACTTCATTTTCGCGGTGATCGGCGAGGAACTGGGCATGGCCGGCGTGGTGCTGGTGATGGGTCTGTTCGCGATAGTAGTGGGGCGCGGTCTGTATCTGGGGCTGAAGGGTGTCGAGATTGGCCAGCGGTTTGCGGGCTACGTGGCGTTTGGTATTTCGCTGATGATCGCGATGCAGGCCATCGTGTCGGTGGGCGTGAATCTCGGCGCGCTGCCAACCAAGGGGTTGACCTTGCCACTGATCAGCTACGGCGGCTCATCGATGGCGCTGACTTGCGCGATGGCTGGCGTGCTGCTGCGCGCGACGTTTGAGATCAATCGTGCGCTCGACGCGCGCGAAGTGCGCAATCGCATGTCATTGGCGGCGTCAGCACCTGACGCGAATGTCGCCGTCATTCACCCGGGCGAGGCAATGGCCGCATGACCGCCTCCGAGCCCGTGTTGATCATGGCCGGTGGCACCGGTGGCCACATTTTCCCCGGCCTCGCGGTGGCCGAGTGTCTGCGCGCGCAGGGCATACCGGTGGTGTGGCTCGGTGCGGTCGGCGGCATGGAGACGAAAGTCGTACCGGCACACCAGATCGAACTGCATACGGTGGCGGTCGGTGGCTTGCGGGGCAAAGGCTTGCGTACCCGATTGCTGGCACCGCTGATGTTGCTGCGCGCGCTGGGCGCCTCGCTGCGGGTGTTGAGCAAAACCAAACCTCGCAGCGTGCTTTCGATGGGTGGCTATGTCGCCGGCCCCGGTGGCCTCGCGGCATGGTTGTTGCGCCGGCCGCTGCTGGTGCATGAGCAGAATCGCGTGGCCGGATTCACTAATCGCAAGCTGGCGAGCTTGGCCAAGCGCGTGCTGGCGGGTTTCGCGGATGCGTTGCCGAATGCCGAGTGGGTGGGCAATCCGGTACGTGCTTCCATCGCATCGCTACCCGAACCGACGCAGCGTATCGGCGCCCGCACCAGCACGCCGCGATTGCTGGTACTTGGCGGCAGCCTCGGCGCACGTGCGCTGAATCTGGCGGTGCCGAAAGCGCTGGCGCAACTGACGCCGGCAGAACGTCCGGAAGTGTTGCATCAGTGCGGTAGCCGCGGTCTCGATGAGGCTCGCGCTGCGTATGCACAGGCCGGCGTCGAAGCCGAAGTCGTCCCCTTTATCGATGACATGGCAGGTAGCTACGGCTGGGCCGATCTGGCTGTCTGTCGTGCCGGCGCGCTGACGCTGGCTGAACTCACGGCTGCAGGACTGGGCGCAGTGCTGGTGCCGTTTCCGCACGCGGTGGATGACCACCAGACGCGCAATGCCGAAGCACTGGTTGCGATCGGTGCGGCCGAACTGATTCAGGAGCGTGATCTTGACGCACAGCAACTGGCGCAGCGACTTTCTGCGTTGCTGCATGACCGCGCTCGCGTGACTGCGATGGCTGTCGCCGCGCGCACGCTGGCCAAACCCGATGCAGCGCAAATGATCGCGCGTGCTTGCATGGAGGTCGCCGCATGACACTGCGTCGCCTGCATGCCCACGAGGATTTGATGAGCACGTTCCGCCGTGTGCATTTCATTGGCATTGGTGGTGTCGGCATGAGTGGTATCGCCGAGGTGCTGCACAATCTCGGCTATGCCGTGTCCGGCTCGGATCGGGCCAACTCGCCCACAGCGCAACGTCTGCAGCAGCTCGGCATCAGCGTGCATGTCGGACATGCCGCCGAACATATCGGTGATGCCGATGTGGTGGTGACCTCAAGCGCGATCAGCAAGGACAATCCCGAGCTGGTCGCTGCACGTGCCGCGCGTGTTCCGGTGATTCCGCGCGCGGAGATGCTGGGCGAACTGATGCGCTTCCGCCGTGGCATCGCGATTGCCGGTACGCATGGCAAGACCACCACCACCAGCCTCACCGCCAGCGTGCTTGCCGAAGCAGGCTACGACCCGACCTTCGTGATCGGCGGCCAGCTCAATGCGGCTGGTGCCAACGCACGGCTCGGTACTGGTCAGTATCTGGTGGCAGAAGCTGACGAGTCCGATGGCTCGTTCCTGCTGCTGTCGCCAGTGATTGCGGCGGTCACCAATATCGATGCCGATCATCTGGAAAATTACGGCGGCGACTTCGCGCAGGTGAAAAAAGCCTTCGCCGATTTTCTGCACCGGCTGCCGTTCTACGGTCTTGCCGTGTTGTGCGTCGATGACGAGGAAGTGGCTGAGCTGGCCAAGTCCACCACGCGTCGCGTGATGACTTATGGCATCGATACGCCCGACGCCGATGTGCGCGCCATCAACATCACCCAGCACGGTTTCGAGATGCACTTCGATGTGGTGTTGCCGGGCCGCGCTGATGCGCTGCCCATGAAGTTGAATCTGCCTGGTCGACACAATGTGTTGAACGCGCTGGCCGCGGTCACTATCGGCTGGCAGCTCGGTGTGGAAGCCGAGGCGATGGCGCACGCGCTGGAACATTTCCAGGGCGTCGGTCGACGCTTTCATGCTCGCGGCGAAATCGCGCTCGATCACGGCAGCGTGCTGCTGGTCGACGACTATGGTCACCACCCGCGTGAACTCGCCGCGGTGTTCGAGGCCGCGCGTGGTGGTTGGCCAAAGCGTCGCCTGGTGGTGGGTTTTCAGCCGCATCGTTACAGCCGCACGCGTGATCTGCTGGATGACTTTGCCAACGTACTGGCGGAAGCCGACGTGCTCGTGCTGACGGATGTCTATCCCGCTGGCGAGGTGCCGATCGCAGGCGCCGATGGCCGCGCGCTGGCGCGTGCGGTGCGCGCACGCGGCAAGGTTGATCCGGTGCTGATCGAGCATCCGCGCGAATTCAAGGACACATTACCGACCCTGTTGCGCGACGGTGATCTGCTGTTGTTGCTTGGCGCGGGCGACATCGGTGCCGCAGCACTGGAACTATCGCAGGCCGGTGAGCTGAGGACGCATAAATCATGAGTCAGTCAAACCCTATGTTTAATAAAATCCGGCCAAACAAGATCACCGACCCGGCTCAGTTCGGCCGTGTTGCCGTGGCGATGGGCGGGAGTTCGGCCGAGCGTGAGGTGTCGCTGGATTCCGGTCGCGGTGTGTTGGCCGCCCTGAAGGCGCGCGGTGTGGATGCACATGCCATCGACGGCATTCCGGCGTTGCTGGATGCGGTTCGCGCCGGTCACTTCGCACGCGTGTTCAATATCCTGCACGGTGCCGGCGGCGAGAACGGCGAGCTGCAGGGCGCGCTGCAGTCGCTCGGCGTGCCGTTTACCGGTTCGGGCGTGCTCGGTTCGGCGCTGTCGCTGGACAAGATTCGCGCCAAGCAGGTGTGGCAGGCGATCGGTCTGCCGACACCGCTCTTCAAGGCGTTACCACGCGGAGCCGACATGCATGCCGCGGCGCGCGAGATCGGTTTTCCGCTGGTGGTGAAACCGGCCTGGGAAGGCTCCAGCGTTGGCGTCACGCGCGTTTTTGACGAAAAGGATCTGGATGCGGCGGTGGCGCTGGCGGCGAAATATCCGGGCGACCTGATGATGGAAACGCTGATCGAAGGCGGCGGTGAATTCACCGTCGGCATTCTCGATCAGCAGGTACTTGCCAGCATCCGCATCGTGCCAAAGGGTGAGTACTACGACTACAACGCCAAATACATCGCCGACGATACGCAGTACATCTGCCCTGGCCTGGATGGCGCCGCCGAGCAGGCACTGCGCGAGTTGTCGCTGCGCGCCTTCGATGCGCTGGCCTGCGCAGGCTGGGGACGCGTCGATGTGATGCGTGATGCCGCCGGTCGTAACTGGCTGCTGGAAGTGAATACCGCGCCGGGCATGACCTCACACTCGCTGGTGCCCAAGGCTGCCGCCGAAGCGGGCATCGACTATCAAGAACTTTGTTGGCGCGTACTCGAGACCAGTTTCCGGGAGGACGCATGAGAGGCACCGTCCGCCTCATCGCCTGGTGCCTGGCCATCGCGCTGGTCGCGCTGCCGATCGTCGGCGTGCTGCGCGGATGGTTTGCGGCCAATCGGTGGCCCGTGACCCAGCTCACCGTGCAGGCGGAGTTCAAACACGTCACTGCGGATCAGTTGCGTGCGGTGGTGTTGCCACGACTTGGCAAGGGCTTTTTCGCGCTGGATCTCGACGCCGTGCAGAAAGCGGTCGCCGCGCTGCCTTGGGTCGAGTCAGTGGAGGCGCGCAAGCGCTGGCCCGACACCTTGTTGCTTCGTATCTATGAGCGTCAGCCATTTGCGCGCTGGAACGACAAGCAGCTGATCAGCCGACAGGGCCTGGTATTCGATGCGCCTGGTACGGATGACACCAGCGCGCTGCCGAACCTGCACGGGCCGGACGATCGGCTGGCCGAGGTGGTTAGCTTTTATGCCGAGACGCACAAGGCCTTCGCCGGTACGCATCTGGAAATCACCGGCGTTGCGCTGACCGAGCGCGGCAGCTGGAGCGTCACCACCGCCAGCGGTGCGCAGATCGTGATCGGCGATCGCGACCAGGCTGGCCGTCGGCTGCGCCGCTTCCTCGACGTCTATCCGCAGATGACGGCCGGTCATGCCGACGCCTTCGCCTACGCCGATCTTCGCTACACCAACGGATTTGCCGTGCGCTGGCCACAACCGCCGATCGCTACCCACGCTGGAGGCCCGACCCGCATATGAGTATCTCCTTATGAAGCCTCGCAACGACAAACAACTGGTCGTCGGCCTCGATATTGGCACCTCGAAAGTGGTGGCGATTGTCGGTGAGTACGAGCCAGGCGAGCCGATCACCGTGATCGGCATCGGCACCCATGTGTCGCGCGGCATGAAGCGCGGCTCGGTGGTCGACATCGAATCTACCGTGCATTCGATCCAGCGCGCGGTGGAAGAGGCCGAGCTGATGGCAGGCTGCGATATCCGCTCGGTGGTTGCATCGATCTCTGGCAGCCATCTGGAGACGCGCAACTCGCATGGCAACGCGGCGATTCGCGACCGCGAGGTCACCGCGGCTGATCTGGAGCAGGTGCTGGAGGCGGCCAGTGCGGTCGCGATCCCGGCCGATCGCAAGGTTCTATATAAGGAGTCGCAGGAATATCGCATCGACGGCCAGGACGGCATCCGCTCGCCAGTCGGCATGAGCGGTGTGCGGCTGGAGGCCAATGTGCATCTGGTCACCGGTGCAGCGGCGGCGGTGCAGAACATCACCAAGTGCATACAGCGCTGCGGGTTGTCCGTCGACGAGCTGGTGCCTTCGGCGCTGGCCAGTGCCAAGGCCGTGCTGACCGACGACGAGCGCGAGCTGGGCGTCTGCCTGGTCGATATCGGCGCCGGCACCACCGACATTGCGATCTACACGCAGGGCTCGATCCGTTTCACCGCCTCGCTGCCGATCGGCGGTGATCAGGTGACCAGCGACATTGCCTATGGCGTGCATACGCCAACGGCGCATGCCGAGGAAATCAAGATCAAGTACGCCTGCGCGCAGACCGGACTGGCGCATGCCGAGGAGACCATCCAGGTGCCCAGCGTGGGTGATCGTCCGCCGCGCCGGCTGGCCCGGCAGTCGCTCGCGCAAAGCGTGCAGGCGCGTTACGAGGAAATCTTCGAGATGGTGCAGGACCAGCTGCGTCGCTCCGGCTACGAGAGCCTGGTCGCCGCCGGCGTGGTGCTGACTGGTGGCGCTTCCAAGATGGAAGGCGCGCTGGAGCTGGCCGAAGAGATCTTCCACAAGATGGTGCGCATCGGCGTGCCGCAGCAGATCAGCGGTCTGGGCGAAGTCGTGGCCAGTCCGCTGCACGCTACCGGCGTCGGCTTGCTGCTGCATGGCGCGCGATCCGGCGGCATGCGCGTGAGCGGACCGGCCGGCGGCAGTGTCGGCGGCATCGTCGACAAGCTGCGTGGCTGGATCACCAAGAATTTCTGATTTCGAGCGACAAGGTTTTTGAACAACAGGTTTTTTTAACAGCAACGTTTTCGGGTGGCGCATGGAGTTGTCACCCAGGGCAGATGGAACCAGCCCACCACCATGGACCGACAAGGAGTCGCGTTACCTGGTTACAACGACAACAACTCTTTAGGAGGACGGGAAATGTTTGAACTCATCGATAAGCTCGCACCAAATGCAGTCATTAAAGTCATCGGCGTAGGCGGCGGCGGCGGCAATGCCGTGGCCCACATGCTCAATGCCAACATCGAAGGCGTCGAATTCATCGTCGCCAACACCGACGCGCAAGCCATGACCAGCTGCGGCTCGCGCACCCATTTGCAGCTGGGCGGCAATGTGACCAAGGGTCTCGGCGCCGGCGCCAATCCAGAGGTTGGCCGTCAGGCCGCGCTGGAAGATCGTGAACGCATCGAAGCGATGCTCGAAGGTGCCGACATGGTGTTCATCACCGCCGGCATGGGCGGCGGTACCGGCACTGGCGCGGCACCAGTGGTGGCGCAGCTGGCCAAGGAAAAGGGCATCCTCACCGTGGCCGTGGTCACCAAGCCATTCCCGTTCGAGGGTCGTCGGCGCATGCAGGTCGCCCTGAAGGGCATCGAGGACCTGTCGCAGCATGTGGACTCGCTGATCACCGTGCCGAACGAGAAGCTGCTCAGCGTGCTGGGTCGCGACGTGACCCTGCTGAATGCGTTCAAGGCAGCCAACGACGTCTTGCAGGGCGCCGTGCAGGGTATTGCGGACCTGATCACAGCTCCTGGCCTGATCAACGTCGACTTTGCCGACGTGCGCACCGTGATGTCCGAAATGGGCCTGGCGATGATGGGCTCGGGCACTGCCCGCGGCGATGACCGTGCGCAGGCGGCGGCGGAAGCGGCGATCAAGAATCCGCTGCTGGAAGATGTCAACCTCAACGGCGCCTGCGGCATCCTGGTCAATGTCACAGCCGGCACCAACCTGACCATGCGCGAGTTCGACGAAATCGGTCGGATCATCCACGACTTCGCCAGCGAAGACGCCACCGTGGTGATTGGTACTTCACTCGATCCGGACATGAAGGACGACGTGCGCGTCACTGTGGTCGCTACTGGCCTCAACCGTGCCGCCGCCTCGCGTCAGCCGATGCGCATGGTCGAAACCCAACAAGTGCAGATGCGTCCACGTCCGGTCGTGCTGCGTACCGGCACCGGTAACGAAGTGGTCGACTATGCCCAGCCGGAAGCGACGACGGTGAGCCATCATGCCCGCGCCGATGCGAATGGCGTGCCGGCCAAGAGTGCCGAACCGGGCTTCGATTACCTGGATATTCCGGCGTTTCTGCGCCGTCAGGCGGACTGAGTTTGAAAAGAATCGCTAAGGAGGCGTGAAATTATTGAACAAATGCCCGTTTAGCCGGTCCATTTGAAATCGCATCTATTGCGCGTGCTTTACGCGAGGCAGATGACGACTCGGCATGATTTTTGCGCCGAGGTGTGCTGGCTAAGCGTTCGGACTGTTGGTTCGTTCGTGTGCGAGCAATGACTATGCGTCCGGAGTGGCGCATGGCTGGCAAGTCAGGTTCTGCCTGAGTTGCTGGTTCGACACCCGTGCCGGATTCCCGTCCCAGGCACGGGCGTTGTGTCGAGATGCTCGATGGTATCGGGAGCAGGGTTCTGTCTGCTTATTGCCTTCAGATATGAAGGAAGCATGAAGGTTTAATCAGACTGTACGGTATGGTTTGCTATTGCCGCAGGTTAAAACTGTGTTAGCATCCGCTCCTAATTGGCTGTGCCTACACGGGTACCAACAAAAATGATCAAGCAGCGTACGCTCAAAAATATTATCCGGGCTACCGGCGTTGGCCTGCACACAGGCGACAAGGTCTACATGACCCTGCGGCCTGCAGCGCCAAATACCGGCATTGTGTTTCGCCGCACGGATCTTGAACCGCCGGTCGATATTCGCGCCCGTCAGGACAACGTTGGCGACACCAGCTGGTCGACCACGCTGGTCAACGGCGAAGCCAAAGTTTCAACCGTCGAGCATCTTCTTTCTGCCATGGCAGGATTAGGCATCGACAATGCTTACGTGGACCTTTCAGCGCCGGAAGTTCCGATCATGGACGGCAGTGCCGGCCCCTTCGTGTTCCTGCTGCAGTCCGCCGGTATCGAAGAACAGAACGTGGCGAAGCGCTTCATCCGCATCAAGAAGCCGGTGAAAGTGCAGGAAGGCGACAAGTGGGCCAGCATCTCGCCCTTCGAAGGTTTCAAGGTCGGCTTTTCGATCGACTTCAATCATCCGATCATCAGCAAGCGCACTTCGCGTGCCGAAATTGATTTTTCGACGACCTCTTTCGTCAAGGAAGTCAGTCGTGCACGTACGTTCGGTTTCATGCGCGACATCGAGATGATGCGCGAAAAGAATCTCGCGCTCGGCGGCTCGATGGACAATGCGGTGGTACTCGATGATTACCGCGTGCTCAACGAAGACGGCCTCCGCTACGAGGACGAGTTCGTCAAGCACAAGATTCTCGACGCAATCGGCGATCTGTACTTGTTGGGTCACAGCCTGATCGGTGCCTACAGCGCGCACAAGTCCGGTCATGAGCTCAACAATAAGCTTTTACGCACGCTGATGGCTGACGTCACAGCATGGGAAGAAGTGAGCTACCAGGATGACCCAGCGACTTCGCCGATCTCCTACGCGCACCCCGCACAGGCGGTTTGATTCATCTAACGCCTGGAAAACAAGCAAGTTAACCAAAAAGCCACGTCTTCAGACGTGGCTTTTTGGTTTTGCGACATGCCGCTCAATCGACCTGATTTCGTTCACATGTTCTCGACATTTGTTGCAATGGGGTCGGGAAGTCGTGCTATAAATCTCCGCTTGGTACAAATGCTGAAACGGCTTTTTGAGTGTCAGCGAATAACGTTCAAAATGGTTGAAGCCGAACACATTGGCAGTTTAGCGTCCGGTTTTGGCTTGGGAATCAGTGGTTTCGGCGAGGGACGCCAATCCAAGGAACAGTGCCCGCAATTCGGGGTCTGAGAGCGAAGCTGCCGTTGCCTGAAGATGGGCAGCCGCGGCGGGAGAAAGCGGTTTTGACCTGTCCGGCTCGATCACGACCGGCGGTTGGGGGGCCACTTTCACGGTGACTGAACTGGCGCTTGTGCCGATGGCGTGGGCGGTGGCAAGGATCTGCGTCTGCATGAGACGCAGGCGCGTTGCCCAGGCCGGTGATGACGCCAGAAAGACGAGGCGATCGTTGCGCAGGTTGGCGAATCTCACCTGCTCGCGCAATGGCGATGGCAACGTCTGGCGCAAGGCGCGATCCAGCGCTTCGAGCTCGCTGGCCTTTTTGGCCAGCGTAGCGAAGGAGCCGCAGTCGACAAGGGACTTCGGTCCGTTGCCCATGCGGCGGGAAGTGGCCTGATTGGGGCCGGCTGGAGTGGTGCGTTGCACGGTGCCCGCATTCGATTTTGGAAACATATGCAAATCATACTCGTCTCACGTTCGCGCAAATTGCCCAAAACACTTGATCTGGCCGACCGGCGCGTACGCTGGAAGCTGCTTTCGACACTGGCGCTGGCAATTGTGGGATGTGTGGGGGCAGGCGTTGGTCTGGCTTTGACCGTGGCCAGTCCACGTGATCGGGCGCTGTCGCAAATTCACGAACTGCAGCAGCAGATACGACAACAAAACACCCAGCTCGGCGGCGTACGCGAAGATTCCCAGCGCGGGCTTGATGCACTGGCGGTCAAGCTGGGCCAGCTGCAGGCACAGTCGACACGACTGAACGCGTTGGGCGAGCGTCTTACCGAAGTCGGCAAGCTTGACGCCAGTGAATTCAATTTCGATCAGCAGCCGGCGGTCGGTGGTGTCGAGGACGTCAGCGGTAGCGCCTATGCCTTGCCGCAGACACTCGATAGCAGTATCAGCCAGTTGGCGACTCAGTTTGATAGCCAGCAGGCGCAGTTGTCTGCGTTGCAGAGCCTGTTGCTGGATGCCAAGATCGAATCGAATCTGAAACCTACCGGTATGCCGGTGGAGGGCTATATATCATCGTATTTCGGTGCGCGCCCGGATCCGTTCGATGGTCGCTCCGCTCGCCACACCGGCATCGACATTGCCACCCCTTACGGCACGCCTGTGCATGCTGTGGCCGAGGGCATGGTCACCTACGCCGGCGTGCGTAATGGCTACGGCAATGTGATCGAGATCGATCATGGCAATGGCTACATGACTCGCTATGCACACAACAGCGCGCTGGAAGTGCATGCGGGCGAACACGTTCAGGTCGGTACCGTCGTTGCGCAGGCCGGCTCCACGGGGCGTTCGACCGGCTCGCACGTGCATTTTGAAGTCTGGTACGACGGTCGCGTGGTCAATCCGCTGGCTTTCGCACGCAATCATCGGTAGCTGAAGGCTTCCAAAGACTGGCGGTACCCTTGAATCTGGATGCGACAGCCGCCATCCGGGTCTCTGGGTCGAAACTCTGCTCGTGTGAACCACGCACATAGGCTTCAGGTGCAGACGCTCGCTCTTCAAGGCTGCCAAATAAGGGGCCGTAAAACTGGTTCGCATAGGCATGTAGTAATATGCCTGACTGGCTTGCGCGTGTTGCAGGCAACTTGTTTCCCAATCCGGAAGATCGATGTTCAACCGTGCCCTGACGAGTCTTTTCGGTAGCCGCAACGATCGCGTGCTGCGCCAGCTTTCCCGAAGTGTTTCCCGCATCAATGCGCTGGAGTCCGAGTTCGAAAAGCTGAGCGACGACGCCCTGCGTGGCAAGACCGAAGAGTTCAAGCAGCGCGTTGCCGGCGGCGAGTCATTGGACAAGCTGTTGCCGGAAGCCTTTGCGGTGGTGCGTGAGGCGGCCAAACGCACGCTGGGCATGCGCCATTACGACGTGCAGATGATCGGTGGCATGGTGCTGCATTCGGGCAAGATCGCCGAAATGCGCACCGGTGAAGGCAAGACCCTGGTTGGCACGTTACCGGTATATCTCAATGCGCTGGCCGGCAATGGTGTGCATGTGGTTACGGTCAACGATTACCTGGCGCGCCGCGACTCCGCGCAGATGGGCAAGCTGTACAACTTTCTTGGTCTCAACGTGGGTGTGGTGTATCCGGGGATGGATCACGCCGACAAGCACGAGGCTTACGCTGCCGATATCACCTACGGCACCAACAACGAATTCGGCTTCGACTACCTGCGCGACAACATGGCGCTCAGCAAGGAGCAGCGCTACCAGCGCGGCCTGCATTACGCCATCGTCGATGAGGTCGATTCGATCCTGATCGACGAAGCGCGCACGCCGCTGATCATCTCCGGTCCGGCGGAGGATTCGCCGCAGCTGTATCTGGCGGTGAACAAGATCGTGCCGCGGATGATCCGCCAGCCCGACGAAACCAGTCCTGGCGACTACTGGGTCGATGAAAAGCAGAAGCAGGTGCACCTGTCCGAAGAGGGCATGCAGCACGCCGACGAATTGCTGCGCGAAGCCGGCGTCATTGAGCAGGACAGTGGCCTGTACGACTCGAAGAATCTGGCAGTAGTGCATCACCTCAACGCGGCTCTGCGTGCGAACGGTATTTACCAGCGCGATGTCGATTACATCGTGCGCGACGGTGAGGTCATCATCGTCGACGAGTTCACGGGACGTACCCTGGCCGGGCGCCGTTGGTCCGATGGCCTGCATCAGGCCGTCGAGGCGAAGGAAGGCGTACCGATCCAGCGCGAAAACCAGACGCTGGCCACGGTGACGTTCCAGAATCTGTTCCGCATGTACAAGAAGCTGGCCGGCATGACCGGCACGGCCGATACCGAGGCGTTCGAGTTCCAAAGCATCTACGGCCTGGAAGTGGTGGTCATTCCGACTCACATGCCGATGATCCGCAAAGACAACTCGGACATGATTTTCCTCGCGCAGGATCCGAAATACCGAGCGGTGATCGAGGACATCAAGGCCTGCCACGAGCGCGGCCAGCCGGTGCTGGTCGGTACTACTTCGATCGAGGTGTCCGAGCTGTTGTCTGGTCTGCTTACACAGGCGAAGGTGACTCACGAGGTCCTCAATGCCAAGCAGCACGAGCGCGAAGCGCACATCGTGGCGCAGGCTGGCGCACCAGGGCAGGTGACCATCGCCACCAATATGGCTGGTCGCGGTACCGATATCGTGCTCGGTGGCAGCCTCGAAGCGGCAATGTCCAAGCTGCCCGAGGGCGCCAGCGAGATCGAGCGCCAGCGTGTCAAGACCGAATGGAAAAAGCTGCACGAGCAGGTGCTCGCCGCCGGCGGCCTGCACATCATCGGCACCGAGCGACACGAGTCGCGCCGTATCGATAACCAGCTGCGCGGCCGTTCGGGTCGGCAGGGCGATCCGGGTTCCTCGCGCTTTTATCTGTCGCTGGAAGACAATCTGCTGCGCATCTTCGGCGGCGAAGGCCTTATCCGCTGGATGAAGCGCTTCGGCATGAAGGACGACGACGCGCTGGAAGATCGCATGATCAGCCGGCAGATCGAAAAGGCCCAGCGCAAGGTCGAGCAGCACAACTTCGATATCCGCAAACACCTGCTTGAATTCGATGACGTTGCCAACGATCAGCGAAAAGTGATCTATCGCCAGCGCGACGAATTGCTCGAGGGTGAAGAGGTTTCCGCCACGGTCACTGACATCCGCGAGGATGTCGTGCAGTCGTTGGTGCGCGCGCACGTGCCAGCTGAAAGCATCGACGAGCAGTGGGATATCCCCGCGCTGAATCGTGAGCTCGAAAGCGAATTTGGTCTTTCGCTCGATTTGCCGAATTGGATCGAACAGCAGCACGAGATCGACGCCGAGATGATTCTTGGCCACGTGCGCGAATCCGTGGACGGGTTTTTCCAGGCCAAGGAAGCGCAGGTCGGCGCAGACACCATGCGTCAGCTGGAAAAGCACATCATGCTCACCGTGGTAGACAACGCCTGGAAAGATCATCTGGCCAACATGGACTACCTGCGCCAGGGCATCTATCTGGTCGGTTACGCTCAGCAGGATCCGAAGCAGGCGTTCAAGCGCGAGTCGTTCAAGCTGTTTTCTGAAATGCTCAACCGGATCAAGGCCGAAGTGGTGCAGATGCTGGCACGTATCCGCATCCGCAGCGAGGAAGAGGTCGCGGCGATGGAAGCCGAGCAACAGCGTTTGGCCGAGCGCCTGCAGACGCAGATGCTGGCTACCGGCGGTGGCGCTCCGGCGAATGCGTTTGCGGCACCGTCGGTCGAAGCCTCAGGCAATACCGGCAACTATCAGCGCTTGCCGGAACCGGATAATGGCCCGAAGGTCGGTCGCAACGATCCGTGCCCGTGTGGCTCAGGCAAAAAGTACAAACATTGCCACGGGCAACTGGCCTGATCCATTTAGGTTGAAAGGCTTCTGCTCAATCAAGAAAAACCCCGCTGAGGCGGGGTATTTCATTGGCTGAAACTCAATCCTCGCCACCTGGCGGTCGTTTTCGGTGTGGCTCCGCGTTGACGGTGATGTACTGCGGCTCTTCGCCATCAATCCGCAGTGCCGTCAGTTTGCCGCCCCAGACACAACCGGTGTCGATGGCATGCACGCCGAGTCCGGCAAAGCGTCCCAGCGCCGACCAGTGGCCGCAGACGATCTGCGTTTCGCGACGGCGCATGCCGGGAACCTCGAACCATGGATACAGACCGGGTTTCTGCGTGCCAGGAATATCCTTGGCGTCAAAATCGATCCGGCCATTGACGTCGCAGTAGCGCATCCGGGTCATGGTGTTGATCGTCGCACGCTGGCGATCCAGCCCCTGCAGACGGCTCGACCATACGGCCGGGCGATTGCCGAACAGATTGCGCAGCAGTCGCGGATGCCGTGGGCTGGACAGCTCGCGCTCGACATCCTGTGCCGCGCGCTGCGCCTGCTTCAGGGTCCACATTGGCGCGAGACCCGCATGCACCATCGTCCAGTTGAGTTGTTCGTCGTGATGCAGGAGTTTTTGCGAACGCAGCCATTCGAACAGCACGGGAGCGTCATCGGCGAAGAGCACTTCGCGCAACTCCGGATTTACCCGTGCCTGTGCATCCGGCCTACGCTGCGCGATCGCCAGCAGGCTGAGGTCGTGATTGCCAAGCGTCACCACACTGGACTCGCGCAGCTCGTGGATCAGCCGCAGCGTATCCAGCGATTGTCCGCCACGGTTGACCAGGTCGCCACAAAACCACAGCTGATCCTGCGACGGATCAAAGCGCAGTTTCTCCAGCAGACGCTGCAGTTCGGGATAACAACCCTGCACGTCGCCAATGGCGTACGTGGCCATGGTCAGATCGCGTCCATCAGTGCAGCGTGCGCGGGATGGACAGGGTGAAGGTCGGGATCGGCGCCTCGAAATGCGTGCCGTCATCGGCCAGCATTTGATAACTGCCGCCCATGGTGCCGACCGGCGTCTCCAGCACGGCACCGGAGGTGTATTCGAAGTCATCGCCCGGGCGCATCCATGGCTGCTCGCCGACCACGCCGTCGCCACGCACTTCCTCCACCTTGCCGTTGGCGTCGGTGATCATCCAGTGGCGGGTCAGCAGGCGCGCAGGCATGTCGCCTTCGTTGCGCAGGGTAATTGTGTAGGCGAAAACGTAGCGATTGTCACCGGGCTTCGATTGATCGGGGACGAAGCGCGTTTCGACCTGCACACCGATCGTGTAGGAAGCTTTTTCATTCATGGCCCGATTGTAAGGCTTGCCACCGTGAATGGGGTGCAGCCTTCACGTCTGTGGTGAAACCCGGGCGATAAATCTATTCGCGTGACTGCGCGCTGTAGACCTTGGCCAGTCGCACAAAGTCTTCTGGTGCCAGCGTTTCAGCGCGCGCCTTGGGGTCGACATCGGCGCTGCGGATGGCGTCACTGTCGAGTAACTGCTTGAGTGCGTTGCTGAGCGTCTTGCGCCGCTGTGCGAAGGCGGCCTTCACCACGGCATAAACATGCGTGGGATCGGCGTCGTGCTGCTGTTCAGGCAACAGCGGCAGCAGGCGCACGACAGATGATTCCACTTTCGGCGGTGGACGAAATGCCTCGGGCGGCACGTCGAACAGCGGCTCGACCCGGCACGCCAGCTGCAACATCACCGAGAGCCGCCCGTAGACTTTACTGCCGGGTTCGGCGGCCATGCGATCGACCACTTCCTTCTGCAGCATGAAATGCAGATCCTGGATCGCACCAAAGTGATCGACGCAGTGAAACAGGATCGGGCTGGAAATGTAATACGGCAGATTGCCGGCAATACGCAGCCGCGGTACGCCGAGGCTTTGCGCCAGCGCGGTGAAGTCCACCTTCAATACGTCGGCGTGGATGATCTGCAGCTCGCCTACGCTGGCCGCACGCGTCTGCAGACCGGGGATGAGATCAGTATCGAGTTCGATCGCGGTGAGCTTGCCGGCGGCCTTCAGCAGTGGCAGCGTCAGCGCACCTTCGCCGGGGCCGATCTCGACCACGACGTCCTCGACGCGGGGTGCAATCATGCTGACGATCTGCCCGATGTACCGCTGGTCGTGCAGAAAGTGCTGGCCAAAACTTTTCTTGGGGCGAGCGCTCATGAGGTGGTTCCTGGTGAGGTTGGCTCCTCGCCTCGTTCCTCTCCCCGCCGGGGAGAGGATGGATGAGTGGCATGGCGCGCCACGAGCTCCAATGCCATCTGCGCTGCTGCAATCAAGCTCGCGGGGTCGGCCTTGCCGGTTCCCGCAAGATCCAGCGCGGTGCCGTGATCGACCGATGTGCGGATAAATGGCAGGCCGAGCGTGAGGTTCACCGTCCGATCGAACGCCTCGCTCTTCAGCACCGGCAACGCCTGATCGTGGTACATCGCTAGCACCGCGTCGTAGTGCTGACGCTGCGCCGGTACAAAGGCGGTGTCAGCCGGCAGCGGTCCAAGCAGGTGCATGCCTTCTGCGCGCAGTGCTTGCATGGTCGGGATGATGGTGTCGATTTCCTCATGGCCCATATGGCCGGCTTCACCGGCATGCGGGTTGAGACCTAGCACCGCGATGCGCGGCGCGGCCAGGCCAAACTTTTCGTGCAGCTCCGCATGCACGATACGCAGCGTGCGCGCCAGCCATGGGCCTGTAATAGCTGCCGATACCGCAGCCAGCGGCAGATGCGTGGTGACCAGGGCAACCCGAAGCTCGGGGCTCGCCAGCATCATCACCACATCGGTGCGCGTGCGTTCGGCGAAAAATTCGGTGTGACCACTGAAGCGGATGCCAGCGTCGTTGATGGATGACTTCTGCAGCGGCGCAGTGACTACAGCGTCATAGCGGCCGGCCATGCAGCCGTCGCTGGCTTCGGCCAGCGTGGCAAGCACGTGGCTTGCGTTGATTGGATCGGGATGGCCGGGAATTTCCCGTGCAGCCAGCGGCACGTGTCTGACGCGCAGCGTTCCGGGCACTCGTTGGAATTCCGGGCTGCTGTCGTCGTCAACCAGTTCAATGGTCGTGCCGCAGCTTGCAGCGGCACGTTCGAGCAGGCTGCGGTCGGTAATCGCGATAAGGCTGGCGGGCAATGGGCTGGCGGCTAGCCTTATCAGCAGTTCCGGACCGATGCCGGCCGGCTCACCGGCCGTGATGGCGAGCCGCGGGAGTGGCGCCCCGTTCAACGTGGCTTACGGGCTAGTGCTGGTCGCGGATGCCTGATCGTCCGCTGAGCGCAGTTCGGGCACCAGGATGTTGATATAGGCACCGGCGCGCATCTGACGCAGATAGTCGTCATACGCCTGATCGGACTTGCGGTTGCCGATGGCTTGGCGCGCGTTGTTGCGGGCGATTTCATCGGTGAGATCGCTCTGGCGTGTGCCGAGTCGCTGCAAGATGTCCCAACCGGCTTCGGTCTGGAACGGCTGCGATACCTGGTTGTCCTTCAGCGCGTCGACCTGCTGGGCGATGCTCGAACCCCAATCCTGTTGCTTGAACCAACCCATGTCGCCGCCGGCATTCGCCGTGGTGGGGTCCGCCGAGTCCTTCTTCGCTGCGGCGGCGAAGTCCTCGTGTTTGTTGACGATGCGGTTATAGATGTCCTGCGCCTTCTGCTGCGCTTGTTCCGGGGTGATCAGTTCGCTCGGTTTGATCAGGATCTGTCGCGCATGATATTCGGTTACGACCTGACGGCTGGGTTCGCGCTGGCCGATCAGCTTGATGATGTTGAAGCCGGTCGGGCCGCGCAGTGCCGGACTCACGTCGCCAGGTTTCATCGCCGTAACGGTGTCGGTAAACGCCGGTGGAATAGCGTCCATGCGGCGCCAGCCCAGATCACCGCCTTCCAGCGCATCGGAGGCGTCGGAAAAGCGGATCGCCGCCGCGTTGAAATCCATGCCACCCTTGAGTGCGGCAACGGCCTGCTCGGCTTTCGCCTGGGTTGCCTGGATGGCGGCAGCGTCGGCACCGCTCGGCGTGCTGATCTGGATATGCGCCAGATGCACTTCGCCAGCCTTGTAGGTCGGGCTGCTGAGCAGGTTGGTGACCTCACTGTCGGTGACCGAGACGGAATCCTGGATCACGCTCTGGTGCAGACGCTGAACGGTGATCTGGTCGGCCAATTGCTGGCGAAACGCCGCAAAGCTGCCGCCGTCGTGTTCCACCGCTGCGCGTAGCTGATCGGCGGTCATCTTGTTCTGCTGCGCTACGCCGTTGACAGCCTGATCGACGTCGGCATCGGACACGTGAATGCCTTGATCATCCGCCTTCTGAATCTGCAGCCGATTCAGGATCAGGCGATCGAGTACCTGCTGCTGCAGCACGTTTGCCGGTGGCAGCTGGCCAGGCTGGCTGGCGTACTGCTGCTGCACTGAACGTGTGGCTTCGTTCAGTTCGCTCTGCAGGATAACGTCGTCGTTGACGACGGCAACAATACGGTCGATCGCTTGATTGGCCGGCGCGGCAGCCGCACCAGGCAGTAGCTGGGCGTGCACGGGAAGCGCGATCGCGAGCGCCAGCAGGAGAAATGCAGTGGGTTGCTTCATTATTGAAAAGCCTAGGTCGCCAAAAGTGAATGCAGAAGGGGCGAATGCAAATTATTGATAGCCGAGAATATCACGGCGCAAGGTGGGATCGATTTGGCCACCGGTTGAACCCAGTCCCTTGAAGACCACTTCAAACATGATGGCGTTGTCGCGAAGGTTGCTAGTGCTGGTCGTGGGCACGGCAACGGTGCCGTAATAGGTCTGGTTTACGTAGTTGCGATCGACGATTCTCAGTGTGACGCAGCAGCTGTCGTATTCGACGCCAGCCAGAGCTTCCACCGTTCCGGTCGCGGTATTTTCGAGGCCCTTGATTGGTTCCTCATAACTCCATGAGCCGATCAGGCGCCAATACGCGGATATCGGGTAGACCGCCGATACGCTGTATTGATCCAGCAGGCCGCGGCGATAGTGATACGAGAAATTCAGCACGCCATCGTTGCCCAGGCGGTGCTGCAATTCAAAGGCAGCCATGTCGGTTTGATGCGTATTCGGGCTCCACTGATAGGCTGTGTTGACGCGCCAGCGGTCGTTGAGCTGCATGTCGAACTGCGCGACGTAATCGGAGCCGTTGTAGTTTGTGGCGTCCGGGACTGTGTTGGCTCCGGTCGGTATCTGCACGCGCTGCGGGGTGAAATACCGGATCTGGCCGAAACTGGCGGAAATCCTCTCCACACCGTTCTCATCGAGTAGGCGGGTGGTCAGTGCGCCGGTGAGGTTGTTCGCGTTCATCTGGCGGTCGCCGCCGGCAAACTGGTTCGGGGAGAAAAGCTGATAGTAGTCGAACGACGTTGCTGAAGTGTCGAACAGTGGCAGGTCATTCTGGTTTCGGTACGGCACATACAGGTAATACGCGCGGGGCTCCAGCGTCTGTGTATAGCTGGTGCCGAACAGCGAGACACTGCGGTCGAACACCAGGCCGCTGTCCAGACTGACGATCGGCATCGAGCGGGTAGGCGTTTTGTCGGTAAAAGGCGTAGATGTACCGCTACTCAGCAGACCGTAGTAGCCGTAATTCTGGTAATCACCGCTGAGATCGTAGGCCGTGTAGCGATACGCCAGCTTCGGCCGAACGAACCAGGCTGAGTTACCCAAATCCGCCTGAATGTACGGGTAGAGATCGATGCGCTCGCCTTCCACATAGTTGGCTTTGTGGAAATCGTCGAACTCGTTGTTCGCGCCGAATTCCAGCCAGCGGGAGATCGGTATGTTCAAGTTGAGCGTCAGGTACGGCAACTTGTCGTATGGATTGACCGCATCGGTCGCGAACGGATTGGTATTTTGATAGATGAGTCCGCCGAAGGACGCGTTCCACCAGGTACCACCGCCGACAATGGCTGCGCTGGAAGCTAGGGTATAGATCACCGTACTCGACAAGGCGTTGCCGAAGTCGTAAAGATAGGCGTTATCGGACGCGTGGTTGTAGGAACCCACGAAGCTCCAACTGTCCCACAAATGCGTCGTGTCGGTGTAGTCGATCAGGTAGCGCGACTGCCCGGTGGTATTGGTGGTGCCGTCGCTCTCGCCGGTGTCGTTGGGCACGTATCCGAAGTTGAGCTGACCGTGGCTGCCGGGCGTGAGATAGCGAAATTCACCGGCCAGCATCTCTCCGCGCGAGGCGTAGTAGCGTGGATCCAGCGTGGCGTCGTAATTCGGTGCCAGATTGAAGTAGTACGGCGTGCTGATTTCGAAGCCGGAGCGACTGGTATTTCCCAGCTTCGGGTTGAGGAAGCCGCTCTTGCGCCGGTGGTCGAGTGGAAAGGTGAAATACGGCAGGTAGATAAACGGCATCTTGCCGACCCGCATGGTCGCGTTGCGCGCGGTGCCGACGCCGGTGTCCTTGTCCATCGTGATCGACTTGCCGCGGAACTCCCAGATGTGGTGGCCGACGTCGCAGGTCGAATAGGTCGCCATCGAATAGCGCGTGTGCAGGTCGTCGAACATCTGGCCCTGCTTGGCCACGCCATTGCCGCGCTCATCGAGCATCTGGTAGTGCACGTTATCGGCGATCCCGCGGCTGTCGTTGTTATTGCCGCGGATGTGGGTGCCGGCAATCAGCTGGCTCGACTCCTGATAGCGGACGTTGCCGCGGGCATCGTAGTCGGTGGTGTCGTTGTTATAGTCGACCGTGTCGGCCTGCAGCTTCTGGTCGGCGCGCTGCAGTATTACGTTGCCGGACAGGTGGAAGATCGTCTGGTTGGAGCTGTCGACGTGGTCGGATTTGACGTAGGCCGGGCTGGTGCTGCGCAGCGACGGATCCTTGCTCAGCGTTGGGTCATAGAAATCCAGCAGCGCATTGGGCCGGCATATCGCATAGTTGTAAGGACGTGGCGCGCAGTGAAAGGTGCCCAACGGACACACTTGTTCCGATCCGTCCAGGGACGACTTTGGGCGGACCTGGCCGGTGGCTTCGGCCTGGTTGCCGATCAGGGCGAGCGCAGCGGCGACGGCCAGAAGGCGGCGCGGTGGGAGCTTATGCGTCACAGTCAAAATCTGTCGGCTATGAGAGTTCGTTAAGCTAACAGAAAGACCGAGTGTAAGGCAGGCATACGTTTACCCTGCGGTCGTGCAATTCAGCTGGCATACCCCCAGTTCCGCAAAGAATTGGGGTGGAAGTGGGTTTCTGCGCTGCGTAAGCCGGGGCAGCGGGTCAGGTCGCTGATCGTCAGAGTCGGCGGCTAGTCCATCAATGCCGCGACATGCGCCGAAGCACTGGCCGCCAGCGCCGCCAGGTCGTAGCCGCCTTCGAGTGTTGAGACCAGCTTGCCGGCGGCATGCTTGTGGGCCAGCGCCACCAGGCGCTCGGTGACCCACGCATAGTCATCCTGGCCGAGCCGGATATCGGCCAGCGGGTCGCTGCTGTGAGCATCGAAGCCGGCCGAAACCAGCACCAGCTGAGGCTTGAACGCATTCAGCCGTGGCAACAGCATGCCGTCCCACAGTTCGCGGAATTCGTGCGAGCCATCGCCAGGTGATAGCGTGCCGTTGACGATATTGCCCACGCCGTGCTCGCTTTCGAAGCCGGTGCCCGGATATAGCGGCGACTGGTGGCTGGAAACAAACAGCACGCGCTTGTCCTGCTCGAAGATCGCCTGCGTACCGTTGCCGTGATGCACGTCGAAATCCGCGATCGCCACGCGCTTGAGACCGTAGGTCGACATGGCATGCGCGGCGGCGACCGCGATGCTATTGAACAGGCAGAAGCCCATCGCCTGATCGCGTGTCGCGTGATGGCCCGGAGGCCGCACGGCGCAGAATGCGCGCTGTCCGTCAGCCCCGTTCATTACAGCATCCACCGCGGCGACCACTGCGCCGGCAGCGCGCAATGCCGCATCAAGCGAGCCGGGCGACATCACGGTGTCCTCGTCAAGCCGCTGCGTGCCTTCCTGTGGTGCGCTGGCAAAAATGCGATCGACGTACTCGGCGCTGTGCGCCCGCAGCAACTGCTCGCGTGTGGCCAGCGGTGCCTCGATCCGGTCCAATGCCGCGTAACGATCGAGGTCCAGCGCATGCAGCACCGCCGACAGGCGCGCGGGGCGTTCGGCGTGGCCGACGCCGGGATCGTGTTGCAGACAGGCGGAATGGGTATAGAGCTGAAGCATAGTCAGGTTGTCGGGCAGCGGTTAATTCGTGGCGTTGGGTTTGCGGCGGCGCTCGTGCTGCCACAGCACTTCGCCGTGACCGCTGGCGCGGGCCAGCACGCGGCAAAGCACGAATAGCAGATCGGACAGCCGGTTGAGATAACGCGAAGCCTGCGGGCGAACGTCTTCGACGTGCGACAGCGCCACCACGTCACGTTCGGCACGCCGGCAGACCGTGCGGGCCAGATGGCAGGTTGCCGCCGCGATGCCGCCACCGGGCAGGATGAAATCTTTCAGCGGCGGCAGCGGCTCGTTGTAGCCGTCGAGCACGGTTTCCAGCCGATCGATATCGGCGTCGTCGATCATCGCCATGCCGGGAATGCACAGCTCGCCGCCCAGATCGAACAGCTCGTGCTGCACCTGGGTCAGCGTTTCGCGTACGGCGTCGTTGACGCCTTCGCTGGCCAGCACCATGCCGATCGTGCTGTTGAGTTCGTCCACGGTGCCATACGCGGTTACGCGCAGGGAGTCTTTCTGTACCCGCGAGCCATCGCCCAGGCCAGTGCTGCCGTCATCACCGGTGCGGGTGTAGATCTTCGAAAGGCGGTTGCCCACGTCAGTGAGGCTGGCCGCTGTGATGACGCGCACGAGACAGCTGCACCGCCAGTACATGCATGACCGCGCCCAACCCAACCCACAGGGCCGTGGTTTCCAGGAACGGCAGATACCAGTCGCCGAGATTCTCGGCCCATTCGCTGAAGTTGCGCGTTGCCGTCGGCACGCTGGCGCTGAGCCAGAAGAAGCTGCCGTTCGAAATGAGGTAGCACACGGTCACGCTGACCAGCAGGGCCAGCACGGCCATGCCCAGCGTGGACAGGCTCAGGCCACGCTGATACTTGGCCAGCAAGCTGCCGCCCAGCCACAGGCTGAAATATGAGGGAATCAGGAACCAGTACGCCACCGACACGCAGTAATGGCTCCAGAAATCCAGCCCCTGGTTGGTGATCACCACATAGTCGACCAGCACCGCCTCGACCATCAGCAGCGGGAATGCCCAGCGCGCCGAACCACGCAGCCAGAAGCCGGCCAGGAAGAACACGCCCCACGAGGCGTCAGGCAGTGCATCAAAATGATGCAGGAACGAATGGTGGATGCGGGTGGCCGCCATCACCAGGGCAAGTACGAGCAAAATGCCCAGGCGTTGGGTGAGCGTCTTGGCCATGCGGAACTCCGTGGGATCGCCAGATAGAGGCAGGTTTATACAGGCCGCTAGTCTAGCCCACCGGCTGCCCTATGGCCGCAGTCATACGGCCGGTATCAAATACGGCGTGTTTCATTTCAGCGGGTATCATCGCAGCATGAATCTACCTGCGCCTTCCTCTTATTCAGGCCGAAACAGTGTGCTGATCGTCGGCGGTGGCCTGGTTGGCGCCAGCCTGGCGATTGCACTGGACGCGGCGGGCATTGCCGCCACCCTGGTTGAGGCCACTGCACCTCGCGCCGACGCGCAGCCCAGCTATGACGAACGCAACCTCGCCCTGGCGCGGGCCACGGTCAATGGCCTCGATGCGATCGGCGTGTGGAAGCATGCTTCGATCCACGCCACTCCGATCAAACATATCCACGTCAGCCGAACCGGCGAATTCGGCAGCGCGCGCATCGACGCGGACCGCCACGGTGTTGATGCACTGGGCTGGACTCTGCCGGCCCGTGAGCTCGGCAGCGCGCTGCTGCGTCGGCTGGACGAATGTACCCGATTGACCCGGCTCGCACCGGCCAGCCTGGTGGCGCTTGAGCCGCAGGCCGATGGCTGGCTTGCCGAAATCAAGACGCCCGAAGGCACGCGAAGCGTCGGTACGTCACTGCTCGTCGGCGCCGACGGCACGGATTCCTTCGTGCGTACCCAGCTTGGCATCGAGGCCGAGCAGCACGATTACGAGCAGACGCTATTTGTCTGCACCATTACGCCGGAGCGTGAGCATCGTAACCGCGCCTACGAGCGATTTGCCGACGATGGCCCGGTGGCGCTACTGCCGCTAAACGAGCGCCGCTGCGGGCTGGTTCTTACAGTACCCGCCGAGGAGGCCGATGCCATCGCCGCGCTCGACGATGCCGGCTTTGTCGAATTCGCCCAGCGACGCTTTGGCTGGCGACTGGGTCGATTCAGCCGGCCTGGCAAACGCCATCCGTATGCGATTCGCGCCGTTACCGCGAAATCTTTGACCGCGCCACGTGCTGTGCTGGTGGGCAATGCGGCGCAGACGGTGCATCCGATCGGTGCGCAGGGATTCAATCTTGGGTTGCGCGATGCACTGACGCTGGCCGAGCTGGTGGCGGCGTCTTCCCATTCGGGCATGGCCGATCCGGGCGCGCCCGATGTGCTGGCCAATTACGCGTCGCGTCGCGCGCCAGATCGCGAGGGCACCATCGCCATGAGTCACGGCCTGGTGCGTCTGGCCTGCCTGCCGCAGCCGCTGCTGGCGCCATTGCGTTCGCTGGCCCTGCTGGTTTTTGACCGTGTGCCGCCGCTGTGCAATGCGATGGCCAGACGCGGCATGGGCTTTCGCGGCGAACCGCCGCTCGCCGTGCTGGAGCCACTGCCATGAATTCATCCGCACAGGATATTCCGTCGCGCCGTCGTCCGCCGGCACTCGACGTGGCGGTGGTTGGCGGCGGCATGGTCGGCGCAGCCGCTGCGCTGGCGCTGGCCCGTGCTGGTTTTGCTACAGCCTTGGTGGAGGCCCGTGTTCCGCAGCCGTGGCAAGTGCAGGACGAAGTTGATCTGCGAGTTGTCGGTCTCGCGCCGTCCTCAATAAAGTTGTTGGATGATCTGGACGTCTGGACGTCCATCCGCGAAGCACGCTCCAGCCCCTATGCGCGCATGCACGTATGGGATGCCGAAAGCGGTGCGTCGATCTCCTTCGATTCGGCCAGCGAAGGTCGCCAGCAACTGGGCTATATCGTCGAAAACAATCTGGTGCAATGGACGTTGTGGCAGGCGCTTGAGGCTGCTGGCGGCCGCTCCAGCGCATCCTACGCTCGCGGCACTGGCACATCCATGTGCGGCGTACAACGCTTGTGTCCCGCGCAGGTGCAGGCGTTCGAAGCGCGCGAAGATCGCATCCAGCTTGAACTCGGCGACGGCCAATCGCTGATCGCGAGTCTGCTGGTGGCGGCCGATGGCGCGGCCTCACCACTGCGAACGTTGGCCGGTATTGTCACGCGCGGTCACGACTATGCTCAGAGCGCCGTCGTCGCGCATCTGCAGACCGAGCGGCTGCATCAAGGCACGGCATGGCAGCGTTTTCTCACTACCGGCCCGTTGGCTTTGCTGCCGCTGGCCGATGGCCGCAGCTCGCTGGTCTGGTCATTGCCCGAAAACGAAGCACAACGTGTGCTGGCGCTGGACGATCATGCCTTCATGGACGAACTGGGCGTGGCCAGCGACTTCCGCCTGGGACGGATCGCCGCAACCACGCCGCGGGCGGCGTTTCCGCTGAAGCTGCAACTGGCCGACCGTTATCAAGCCGACCGTTTTGTGCTGTTGGGTGACGCTGCGCACGCCGTGCATCCGCTGGCAGGACAGGGCGTCAACCTCGGTCTACGCGATGTCGCCGAGCTGTGCGATACGCTGGTCGCCGCGCGCACGGCTGGCCGTGATATTGGTGCCGAACATGTGCTGCGTCGTTACGCACGTCGTCGGCGCAGCGCCGATACGCTGGATGCACTCGGCTTTGACGCGTTGGCGCGTATCTACGCTTGGGAGTCTTCGCCACTGGTGGTTGCACGCGCTATAGGCGTACGACTGCTGGATCGTCTGTATCCGCTCAAGCGGCGTATTGCTGATCACGCGGCAGGTATTTGATCGGCGCGGCTCACCCGTTCGCTTTTTTCAGTTTCTTCAACCAACGTACGAGGATTCTGCCATGCGATTCGTCCGATTTTGCTGTGCGCTTGTTCTTTGTACCGTCGCCATGGCGACGCAGGCCAGGATGGTCAACAAACCGGTGGAGTGGACGCAGGATGGCACCCGCTTCCACAGCGTGCTGGTGTATGACGATGCGGTCAAAACCAAGCGTCCCGGACTGGTGATGGTGCCGAACTGGTACGGCATAAACGATATGGCCGTGCAGAAGGCTGAGATGATTGCCGGCAAGGATTACGTGATTCTGCTGACCGACATGTACGGCGCCAATGTTCGCCCGACGCAGGGTAATGCCGATCAGGCCATGGCCGCCGTGAAACCTCTCTATGGAGACCGTACGTTGATGCGCAAGCGCATCAACGAAGCCCTGTCGCAGCTGAAGGCGCAGGCGAGCAGTGCGCCGATTGATCTGGACAACCTGGCTGCTATTGGTTTCTGTTTCGGTGGCTCGGCGGTGCTCGATCTGGCGCGCAGCGGTGCTGATGTCAAAGCGGTTGTGTCATTCCATGGTGGTCTTGCGACCGACAACCCTGCGCTGGGCAAAAACATCAAGGCACGCGTGCTGGCGATGAACGGCGCAGACGACAAAAGCACGATGCCGGATGCCGACAAGTTCATGGATGAGATGCGCGGCAGCCCGGCGGACTGGCAGTTCGTGGTGATCGGTCACGCCGTGCATTGCTTCACTGAAAAAGGCGAGAACTCACCCGGCTGTCGCTACGACGAAAAAGTGGCCCAACGCAGCTATCGCCTGATGCACGATTGGCTGCACGAGTCTTTTGCGAACAAGCCCTGATCGCAGCGCTCTGATCGGGTCATGTCCTGTTCGGATTACGCTTTTCTCGGCGTGTGAACGCGTCCCGCTCATCCCATCGGCCAATGCGTCGATTTTCGGAATCATTGATGAAAGCCAGCAAAGGCGTGGTACGGGTGCAAGATCGCGCAGCGGTGCTACGCGCGCTACAGAACGCCAAGATGGCAGCGTCTGCCCACGCGTATGTGCGCGGTGCCACCGTGCGATTCTACGAATGGCTGGAAGCGAACCATAGCTGGTCGATTCCGAAGGGTCCGGCCATCTGGATCTGCGGCGACTGCCATCTTGGCAATCTCGGCCCTATCGCTGATACGGAAGGCCACGTGCAGGTGCAGATCCGCGATCTGGATCAGACCGTGATCGGCAATCCTGCGCATGATCTGATCCGCCTCGGCCTGTCGCTGGCCACCGCCGCCCGTGGCTCGGATCTGCCGGGCATCACCACGGTGCGGATGATCGAGACGCTGATGGAAGGTTACGAATCCGCCTTCCCCGAGAACGACGAGCCGCATCCGGAAAAACCGAAGGCGGTAAAGCTGGTGATGAAGAAGGCGATGAAGCGCACCTGGAAACAGCTGGCGCGGGAGCGCATCGTCGATACCGATCCGGTCATTCCGCTGGGCAAGCGCTTCTGGCCGCTGGCGCGAGAAGAGCGCAAGGCGATCGAATCGCTGTTCAGCGCGCCTGCGCTGGCCGAGCTGGTCACGCAGATCAACAGTCGCGCCGATACGCAGCGTATCAAGGTCGTCGACGCGGCTTACTGGCGTAAGGGTTGCAGTTCGCTGGGCCGGCTGCGCTATGCCGTGCTGCTGGATGTCGATGGCGGCAACGTCAATGGCGAGGATCTTTGCCTGATCGACATCAAGGAAGCGAGCAAGGCTGCCGCACCGCATGCGACCGGCGCAATGATGCCGCGCGATCAGGCGCGACGGGTGGTGGAAGGTGCACGGCATCTTTCGCCGGCCCTGGGCGACCGCATGCGCAGCGCCACGCTGCTCGACAAGCCGGTGATCATTCGCGAACTGCTGCCGCAGGATCTGAAGTTGGAGATCGAGCAGTTGGATCGAGAGGAGGCGATCAAGGTCGCGCGATTCCTGGCCAGCGTCGTCGGCCACGCGCACTGTCGGCAGATGGATGCAAAGACACGAGGCGCGTGGCGCAAGGAGCTGCAGCGCAACCGCTCGAAGACGCTCGATGCGCCGTCGTGGCTATGGTCGAGCGTGGTAGACCTGGTCGCCGAGCACGAGCGCGGTTACCTGGAGCATTGCCGGAAGTACGTGCTGCTGGATCAGGGGTGACCGAAAGAGAAAAGAGCAGGGCGCGCGGACAAAGACAGCGGCAAAGAGCAGCGGCTAAGCTGGATGCGCCCAGTTCCCCGCTTTAGTGTGTCCGTTCGACCGCATACGCAGCCAGCGTCAGCAATGCGTCGCGATGGATTGAATCCGGCAGCGCGTCCAGCGCGGCGCAGGCGGCATCCGAATGAAACACCGCTCGCTGATGCGTGCGCTCAAGCGCGCCAGAGTCGCGTATGGCCGCAATGATGCGATCCAGTGAATCCAGGCCGCCGTGTTCGATGGCGTGACGCAGTGATTGCGCCTGTTCCGGACTCGATTTTTCGAGCGCGTAGATCACCGGTAGTGTCGGCTTGCCTTCGGCCAGATCATCGCCGATGTTCTTGCCCAGTGTGTCGGCGTCTGACACGTAGTCCAGCAGGTCATCGGCAATCTGAAACGCATAGCCCAGCTGCATACCGTACTCACGCAAGGCCGCGATCTGGCTTTCCGGCAGGCCGCCGAGAATGCCGCCCAATTCCGTAGCGGCGGCAAACAGTACGGCGGTCTTGCGCTCGATCACAGCCAGGTAAGACGCCTCGCTGACATCTGCATTACCGATGTTCAGCAGCTGCAACACTTCACCCTCGGCGATGGTGTTGGTGGTGTCGGCTAGGATGCGCATGATGCGCATGTCGTCCAGTTCCACCATCAACTGGAACGAGCGCGAATAGAGAAAGTCGCCGACCAGCACGCTGGCCGCATTGCCCCACAGCGCGTTGGCCGTCTTGCGACCGCGGCGAAGGTCGGATTCGTCGACCACGTCGTCGTGCAGCAGGGTCGAGGTGTGGATGAACTCGATGATGGCCGCCAGCTTGGCATGTTGGTCGCCGCGGTAGCCGGCTGCGCCGGCGGCCAGCACATGTAGCATCGGGCGCAGCCGTTTGCCGCCACTGGCGATGATGTGATCGGCGATCTGGTTGATCAGCACCACATCGGACGATAGCCGCTGGCGGATCAACGCGTCGACGCGCTGCATATCTGAGGCTGCCAGATCGCGCACCTGGGTGAAATCGGCGGGGCGGCTGGCGTCGGCTGGCATCGAGTTCATGAAGGCTTCAAATCGGCGTGATCGGCGATTATAGGGGCGAGAGCTCATTTACGCCGTGACATGAGGTCGCGAGCATATGTCGTGCCCCGCGCCGCAGGGTTTTGCGAAGAAATTTACGCGTTGTTTACGCGTGGGAGCCGAATCGCTACCCCTTTGTTATGCGGCAATTCCTACAGTGCGCACCTTACTTTACCGAGTCTGCGCCGATGGATTTCGTCTATCTCCTGCTTTTGATTGTGCTTTGCGCGGCCACGCTGGGTCTCCTGCTGATCTGCGATCGCCTCAGCCCGCGCAAATAGCTTGATCGCCGGTCAACTCCGGACTGAATCCGCCGTTTCGCCGCATCCGAGGCGGCTTTCTCCAGCAACGTTATTGAGTCTTATCTCATGAATGTCCTTTATGTCCTCGCCGGGCTGATCGCTGTGGCGCTGACCGGCTACCTCTGCGTGGCACTTCTCAAGCCGGAGTGGTTCGAATGACCACGAATGACTTTGTCCAGATCGGATTTTTCCTGGTCATCCTGTTGCTGCTGGTCAAGCCGCTCGGCGGATACATGGCCAACGTGTTCTCCGATATGCCCAATCGCGTCACGCGCTTTGGTGGCGGTGTTGAGCGCTTGATCTATCGACTGTGCGGCATCCGCCAGGACGAGGACATGGGCTGGAAGCGCTATGCGCTGGCGCTGCTGATCTTCAACATCCTCGGCCTGCTGGTGGTTTACGCGCTGCAGCGTCTGCAGCAGTGGCTGCCGCTCAACCCGCAGCACTTTTCGGCGGTGACGCCAGATTCCGCGCTCAACACCGCGATCAGTTTTGCCAGCAATACCAACTGGCAGGGCTACGGCGGCGAGTCGACGATGAGCTACCTCACCCAGATGCTGGGTCTGGCGGTGCAGAACTTCCTGTCGGCCGCGACCGGTATCGCGGTGCTCATTGCGATCATTCGTGGCTTCAGTCGTCGCAGTGCGCAGGGCCTGGGCAACTTCTGGGTCGACATGACGCGCAGCACGCTGTACGTGCTGATGCCGCTGTCGCTGCTGCTGACCATGCTGCTGGTATCGCAGGGCGTGGTGCAGAACTTCAAGTCGTATGTGGACGTGCCGGTCGTGCAAACCACGACGGTAAGCGAGCCGGTACTGGACGCCTCGGGCGCCGCGGTCAAGGACAAGGCCGGCAATCCGGTGATGAAGCCGACCGACGTTTCCACGCAGACCCTGCCGATGGGGCCGGCGGCTTCGCAGATTGCGATCAAGCAGCTGGGTACCAACGGCGGCGGCTTTTTCAACGTCAACTCGGCGCACCCCTACGAGAACCCCACTCCGTTCAGCAATTTCCTGGAGCTGCTGTCGATTTTGCTGATTCCCGCGGCGCTCTGCTACACGTTTGGTGAGCTGGTGAAAGACAAGCGGCAGGGCTGGGCGCTGCTGGCGGTGATGCTGGTGATCTTCGTACCGCTATTGATCGCCTGTACCTCGGCCGAGCAAGCGGGTAACCCCGCGTTCAACGCGTTGCATGTCGACCAGACCGCGTCCGCGCTGCAGGCCGGCGGCAATATGGAAGGCAAGGAGACGCGTTTCGGCATCGTCAACTCCACGCTATGGGCGACGGCAACCACGGCAGCGTCGAACGGCTCGGTCAATGCAATGCATGACTCGTTCACTCCGCTCGGTGGCCTGATCCCGATGTGGCTGATGCAACTGGGCGAAGTGATCTTCGGCGGCGTCGGTTGTGGTCTCTACGGCATGCTGGCTTTCGCGGTGGTGGCGGTATTTATTGCCGGACTGATGGTGGGTCGTACGCCGGAGTATCTCGGCAAGAAGATCGAAGCCTATGAAATGAAGATGGCCAGCCTCGCGGTGCTGCTGCCGTGTGCCTTGGTGGTAATCGGTACGGCGATTGCGGTGACGGTGCCGGCCGGGTTTGCTGGTGTGGCCAATCCGGGCGCGCACGGCTTCAGCGAAATACTCTACGCGCTGAGTTCGGCGTCCAACAACAACGGCAGCGCTTTCGGTGGCCTCACCGTCAACACGCCGTTCTGGAATGTGCTGCTGGGTATCTGCATGTTCCTCGCCCGCTTCCCTCTAATCATCGCGATGCTGGCGATGGGCGGTGCGCTGGCAGCCAAGCGTCACGTACCGAACTCGGCCGGCACACTGCCGACGCATACGCCGCTGTTCGTCACGCTGCTGGCCTGCGTGGTGATCGTGATCGGCGCACTGACCTTTCTGCCGGCGCTGGCCCTGGGGCCGATCGCCGAATACCTGATGTCTGTCCACTGACGCATGCGTCATTAAATCCTGACATTGATTCATTCTGGACACTGAATATGACTTCGCACACTGAAACGATGGGTAACCCACCTGTCGGCAATTTCAACCGCACGCTGGTCGTTGCCGCGCTCGGCGATTCCTTCCGCAAGCTGTCGCCGCGGCTGCAGTTCCGCAATCCGGTGATGTTCGTGGTGTTCGTCTGCAGCGTGCTGACCACGTTGCTCTGGGTGCAGGCGCTGGCCGGCCACGGTGAAGCGCCGACGGCCTTCATCTTCTGGGTCAGCCTGTGGCTGTGGTTCACCCTGCTGTTCGCCAACTTTGCCGAAGCGCTGGCCGAAGGTCGCGGCAAGGCCCAGGCCGATGCCTTGCGCAGCTCGCGCAAGGATGTGATCGCCAAGAAGCTTGCCAGCGCCGATCGCAACGCGGAGATCGTCTTCACACCGTCGAACGAGCTGCGTACCGGCCATCACGTATTGGTCGAAGCGGGTGAGGCGATTCCCGGCGACGGTGAAGTGGTCATTGGCGCAGCCAGCGTCGACGAGAGCGCGATCACTGGCGAGTCCGCGCCGGTGATCCGCGAATCCGGCGGTGATCGCAGCGCGGTCACCGGCGGCACCAAGGTGCTGTCCGACTGGGTGGTGGTGCGCATCACCAGCAACCCGGGCGAAAGCTTTCTCGATCGCATGATCGCGATGGTGGAGGGCTCCAAGCGCCGCAAGACGCCGAACGAAATCGCGCTGACGATTTTGCTGGCCAAGTTCACGCTGATCTTTTTACTGGCCTGCGCCACGCTGCTACCGTATTCGCTCTACAGCGTCAAAGCAGCCGGGCTCGGCCATCCGATCACGCTGACTGTGCTGATTGCACTGCTGGTCTGCCTGATTCCCACCACGATCGGCGCGTTGCTGTCGGCGATCGGCATCGCCGGCATGGATCGGATGATCCGTGCCAACGTGATCGCCACCTCAGGCCGTGCGGTGGAAGCTGCCGGCGACGTCGATGTGTTGTTGCTGGACAAGACCGGCACCATCACGCTGGGCAACCGCCAGGCCGTGCAGTTCCATCCGGCGCCGGGCATTGCCGACCACATCGTTGCCGAGGCGGCGCAGCTGGCTTCGCTGGCCGACGAAACGCCGGAAGGCCGCAGTGTGATCGTGCTGGCCAGAGAGAAGCATGGCCTGAGCGAGCCCGATCTGGCCGAAGGCGAAGCGCAGTTTGTGCCGTTCACTGCGCAAACCCGCATGAGCGGTGTCGACATCGGTTCGCGGCAGATCCGCAAGGGTGCACTCGATGCCGTGGAAAAGCATCTGGAAGCACAGAGCAGCCACCTGCCGCCCTTGGTCAAGCGCATGGCCGAGGACATCGCCCGTCGCGGTGCCACGCCGCTGATCGTCACTGAAGGCGCACGTGCGCTCGGCGTGATCGAGCTGAAGGACATCGTCAAGATCGGTATCAAGGAGCGTTTCGCCGAGATGCGCAAGATGGGCATCAAGACCATCATGATCACCGGCGACAACCCGCTCACTGCGGCGGCCATTGCGGCCGAGGCTGGCGTCGATGATTTTCTCGCCGAAGCCACGCCGGAAGCGAAGCTGAAACTGATTCGCGACATGCAGGCGGAGAACCGTCTGGTCGCGATGTGCGGCGATGGCACTAACGATGCTCCCGCGCTGGCCCAGGCTGACGTGGCGGTGGCGATGAATACCGGTACGCAAGCGGCCAAGGAAGCCGGCAACATGGTCGACCTGGATTCCAACCCGACCAAGTTGATCGAGGTGGTCGCCATCGGCAAGCAGATGCTGATCACCCGCGGCGCGCTGACCACGTTCTCGATCTCCAACGATATCGCCAAGTACTTCGCGATCATTCCAGCCGCGTTTGCCACCACCTATCCAGCGCTGAATGCGCTCAACGTGATGCACCTGGCCACGCCGCAGAGCGCCATTCTGTCGGCGGTGATCTTCAACGCGCTGATCATCATCTTCTTGATTCCGCTGGCGCTGAAGGGTGTGAAGTACCGCGCGCTGGGCGCCGGTGCGCTGCTGCGTCGCAATCTGCTGGTGTACGGCCTGGGTGGCATCGTAGTGCCTTTCATCGGCATCAAGATCATCGACATGTTGCTCGTTGTGTTCGGGATGGCCTGATTGAAACCGGCCTGATTACGTCTCTGCCTTCGTGCCGATGTTGACCGGCATGCAGGCCTACTTCTCTGGAGTCTGTGATATGCAAACCCTGAAGCTTTCCGTCTCGCTGCCCGATGCCACTCATCCCGATATGGAGCTGCGCCTGTCGGCCAATGATTCGGACTGCGAAGTCGTCATCGCGCTGCCCACGGGTACACGCGTCGATCTGGTCAAACCCACGGTCGTCAGCGTCAACCCGCTCAGCGCGGTCAACGACGAATACGAGCTTGGCGGTTACGCCGGTATCTGACATCACAAAAACATTTCTTCCGCTACTTCTTTCACCACCAGTCTGGTCCGGCACGGGCCACAGTTGCAGGGGCTTTTACTTTTATGCAGTACAAAAAATTACTTTCCAGCGCGATTCTCGTTGCGATGATGCCAGTTGGTCAGGCGATGGCTACGGTCGACGCCTCGTCAGGCGCAGCGCTCACTCCGGATTCGCAGTCGGCTATGTCCGCTCCGGCGACGGCCAAGGTATCCAGCAGCGATTGCTCGGTCGGCTTTTTGAGCCGTTTTGCGGCCGCCTATCGCGAGGACGCGGAGCCGGCCGATCCGAATGCGCCCGCCACGCCGCGTCGCGCCATGCCGGCACCGCTCGACTCACCGCCTTTCCCCAACTCCGAATGGCAGCTGGGTGGGGTCGACGCGCCGATCGGTGTGCCGGATACGAACTCGCAGTACCCGCTGGAAAAAGCGCTGTCCTGCACCGCCGTCGGCCAGTGGATGAAAAACAACCGCATCGAGGTATTTGGCTGGATCAACCCGTCGGCCAACGCCAGTACCTCCAACACGAGCAATTATCCGCTGTCGTACGCCACGCGGCCGAACCGCCTGGAATTCAATCAGTGGGTGCTGAATATCGAGCGTGTGCCCGACACGGTACAGACCGATCATGTCGACTGGGGCTTCGACATCTCCAACCTGTACGGCTACGACTACCACTTCACCACGATGAAGGGCGTTTTCAGCAATCAGCTGTTGAACAATCCGGCCGGCGCCAACGAGCCGCTGTCCGGCAAGATCTACGGCGACGATCCGATGCTCTTCTACTACGACCTGTATATCCCTTCGGTCGCACAGGGCATGGAGATACGTTTCGGTCGCTGGCTGTCGCTGCCGGACATCGAGGCGCAGTTTTCGCCGCAGAACTATCTCGTCACGCACTCGATTCTCTACACCGTCGATCCGTACACCCAGATGGGTGTGATGACGACGACCAAGCTCAACAACCAGTGGACGGTGCAGCTTGGCATCAACGGCAGCAACGACACGGCGATCTGGAATTCCGCCGCGCGGCCGTCGCTTCAGGCCTGTGTGCGCTGGGTTTCCAAAAGCAACGACGACATGCTTTATCCATGCGTCAACAACTTCAACGAGTCCGACTACAACTATAACAACGTGCAGATGTACGTGATGACCTGGGGTCATCGCTTCAGCCAAAGCTTCCACATGCTCACGGAGTCGTACTACATGTACGGGCGCAACGTGCCCGGCTTTGGTCCGGGCGAGACGCCGGGAATCACAGGATCGTCGCCGCTGCCGGGCAAGGCCGCCGAATACGGCATCGTCAATTATCTGAACTTCGAACTGAGCCCCAGCAACATGCTGTCGTTCCGCAACGAGTTCTACAACGACCAGAAGGGTCAGCGCACCGGTTTCGCCACCCGCTATACCAGCCACACGGTGGGCATTACCCATTGGGTGTCACAGGACCTGGAGATCCGTCCGGAGCTTCGCTACGAGCACTCCTACGATCTTCCGGCCTATGACGAAGGCAAAAAGAGCAGCCAGACCGTGGCGTTGCTCGACGCCATCCTCCACTACTGAGAAACATCATGGGCAAATTACTGCGTCAATCCATCATGATGCTGCTGTTGATGACGGTCATCACCGGTGTCGCGTATCCACTGCTCGCTACCGGGCTGGCTCAGGTGATTTTTCCTGGGCAGGCCAACGGCAGTCTGATCGTCAAGGACGGCAAGCCGATCGGTTCCACGCTGATCGGTCAGTCGTTCACCGACGCTAGGTACTTCTGGGGTCGTCCGTCGGCCACGACGCCGAATCCGAACAATGCGGCGTCGTCATCCGGTTCCAATACAGGTCCGACCAATCCGGCGCTGGTCGATGCGGTCAAGCAGCGTATCGATGCGCTGCATGTGGTCGATCCTACGAACAATGCGCCGGTGCCGGTCGATCTGGTTACGGCTTCGGCCAGTGGCCTGGATCCGGAAATCTCGCCTGCGGCGGCGCAATATCAGGTGGAGCGCGTGGCGCAGGCACGCAAGCTGAGTGCGTCGCAGGTGCAGGCTCTGGTCAGTGAATACACCAGTGGCCGCACGCTGGGCATCCTCGGCGAACCTCGCGTCAACGTGCTCAAGCTCAACTTGGCACTGGATGCGCCGCAACACGGAAGCTGATGCTATTGGGCGATGGGATTAGTGTGACAAGCACTTGGGGAGGTTGCAGAGCGGAAGCCTGATTCTCGGCTTCCGCTCTGCCGTTTTGTGTTGTGGTCACGAGTTCTATAGCCTTCGTTTTATGACGCACGCACTGGCATGCTTGATAGCGCAGACCACCGCCTGGCTGTGCGGACACCTCGATGTTTTACGGGACGCCCTTGACCGGAGTTGCGCCGCATGACCGAATCTTCCCGTGAAGCCCGTGCCGATGCGCTGCTCAACACCGCGCATGAAGAGCACAACCGCCGGCTGAAGATTTTTCTCGGTGCCGCACCGGGCGTGGGTAAAACTTACGCGATGCTTTCCGCCGCGCGCGAGTTGAAGCGGCAAGGTGTTGACGTCGTGGTCGGCCTGGTTGAAACGCACGGCCGCGCTGAAACCGCTGCGCTGTTGGAAGGCATGGAAGTGCTGCCGCGTCGGCCGGTACGCTACGAGTCGTTCAACGGCGGCGATCGCGAATTCAACGAATTCGATCTCGATGCTGCGCTCGCGCGCAAGCCAACCGTGCTCTTGGTCGATGAGTTGGCCCATCGCAATCTGCCGGGCGGCCGCCATGAGCGGCGCTGGCAGGATATCGCCGAATTGCTCGATGCCGGCATCGAGGTCTACACCGCGCTCAACGTGCAGCATCTGGAAAGCCTCAATGACCAGGTGCAACGCATCACCGGCATCACCGTGCGCGAGACCGTGCCTGATGCGTTTCTCGATCACGCGCGCGACATCGTGCTGATCGATCTGCCGCCGCGCGAGCTGATCGCACGGTTGAAGCAGGGCAAGGTCTACGTGCCGGAAACCGCGGCCGCGGCGCTCAATGCGTTCTTTTCGCCGACCAATCTGGCCGCGTTGCGCGAGCTGGCGGTAGGCACCATCGCCGATCACGTCGACAGCGATCTGCGCGAACATATGTTGGCGCGCGGCAGCGCCATGACGGTACGCCGGCGCGTGCTGGCCGCGATCGATGGTCACGCGCAAAGCGATTACCTGGTGCGCGTGGCACGGCGCATTGCCGAGCGTCGCGGTGCGCCGTGGAGCGTTGCGTACGTCGATACTGGCGCTCGGCTCGATCCCGTGCGTCGTGAGCAGCGCGATGCGGCCATGCGGCTGGCACGCCGGCTCGGCGGCGAAACCATCATTCTGCGCGGCCACTCGATTGCCGACGAATTGCTGGCGCACGCCGATCGCGAAGGCGTTGGCCAGATCATCCTGGGACGCACGCGCGAGCGGTTGATCGCGCGCA
Source organism: Rhodanobacter sp. MP1X3 (assembly GCF_014207165.1). NCBI lineage: Bacteria > Pseudomonadati > Pseudomonadota > Gammaproteobacteria > Lysobacterales > Rhodanobacteraceae > Rhodanobacter > Rhodanobacter sp. MP1X3. Next base: position 1,045,350 of record NZ_JACHCO010000001.1, read on the forward strand.
TGCTGGGTCGCTCGCTGACACAGATGCTGCTGCGTCGTGGCGCCCACATGGAGTTGACCATCATCGCCACGCCGGCCGAGCGGGCCAAGGCGCGCCGACGGCTGCGGTTGCCACGTGATCGCGGCAGCCGCAGCGAATACGTCTACGCCACGCTGGCCACGTTGGTGGCTTTCGGGCTGGCCTTCATTGCCGACCGTTATCTTTCCGTCGCCAATCTGTCGTTGATCTTCCTCACTGCCGTGCTGGTAGTGGCCGTTCGAACGCGCATGACCGTAGCCGTCTATACGGCCATTTTATGTTTTATCGGCTACAACTTTTTCTTTGCACCGCCGCGTTACACGCTGGAAATTGCCAATTTCGACGACGTGCTAGCAGTTACGCTGTTCCTGGTCGCGGCCCTTGTCTGTAGCCGACTGGCCACGCGGCTCGCTAGTCAGGTGGAATCGCTACGGGCATCACACGCGCAGACCCGTGCGCTGCTGACGCTGGGTCAGCAGCTGAGTACCAGCACCGACGCTGACGGCATTCGTACTGCCGGCAGCAGGGCGCTAGCGCGCGCGTTGCACTGCGACGCGTCGATGTTGGCACGTGACGCCGATCAGGTGCTTCAGGTGGTCGCCAGTGAGCCGACTGATCGCGTATTTACTGCGCAGGACTTGGCCGCCGCCGACTGGAGCGATCGCCACGGAGAGCAGGCAGGCCGCTTCACTGACACCTTGAACGCTGCGCCGTGCTGGATCCTGCCGCTGGGCAGCGATACCCGTCCGCTGGGCGCCATTGGATTGCGTTTTGATCCGGCAGAGGGCGAGCCCGATGCCGACCGGCGCAGCTTGGCGCTGGCGATGGCGCAGGATATCGGTCAGGCGCTGGAGCGCGCGCGTTTGTCCGACGAACTGGAGGGCGCGCGTGTGCAGGGCGAAACCGAGCGCCTGCGCAACGCGTTGCTGTCTTCCGTTTCGCACGATCTGCGTTCGCCGCTTGCTTCGATGATTGGCGCCGCAGGCACGCTGATCAGCTATGAGGCCAAGCTGCCGCCGGAGGAGCGCCGCGAGCTGCTCGAGTCGATTCTAGGCGAAGGCCAGCGGCTGGATCGCTATATCCAGAACCTGCTCGACATGACCCGGCTCGGCCACGGTACGCTCAAGCTCAGCCGCGACTGGACCGATAGCAGCGAGATCATCGCGGCGGCTGTCACGCGACTACGTAAATTATTTCCCGATCTTCGCGTGGAGACGGTGGCGCCACAAGAGCCGATTCTCCTCTACGTGCATCCGGCGCTGATCGAGCAAGCGCTATTCAACATTCTGGAAAACGCCGCGCGCTTCTCGCCGGCCGACGAGGCCGTGCGCGTTACCGTACAAAGCAAGGAAGAACGTCTGTTGATCGATGTCAGCGATCGCGGCCCCGGCATTCCCGAAGCCGAGCGCGCGCAAATCTTCGACATGTTCTATTCCGTCTCGCGCGGGGATCGCGCGCCGCAAGGCACCGGCCTCGGCCTGGCCATCTGTCGTGGCATGATCGGCGCGCACGGCGGCAGCGTGGAGGCCTTGCCAGGCGACGGCATCGGTACCACCATCCGCATCAGCCTGCCCTTGCCAGCGCCACCCGGCTCTGATCCGTGATCATGTGACCGTAATGAGTGATGCATGATGCCGGTTTCGGGCTGCACCATCCTGACCTTCAACACGATGAAACCTTCATGACCTCGGCTTCCCCACGCATTCTGGTGATCGACGACGAGGCGCAGATTCGGCGTTTCCTCGACATTGGCCTGCGCGCGGAAGGCTATGAAGTGTTTCTGGCCGCCAACGCGGCAGACGGCCTGGCGCTCGCAGTGACGCAATCGCCCGATCTGGTCATTCTCGACATCGGCCTGCCCGATCGCGAAGGCCATGACGTGCTGGCCGAGCTGCGCCAGTGGACACAGGTGCCGGTGATGATGCTGACCGTGCGCGATGCCGAAAGCGAAAAAGTGCGTGCTCTCGATGGTGGCGCCAACGACTACGTCACCAAGCCCTTCGGTATCCAGGAGCTGATGGCCCGATTGCGCGTGCTACTGCGCAGCCGCCCCGGTGAGCCGGCGACCCAGCAGCGCTACGACGATGGTCATCTGGTCATCGATCTGGCCAGGCGCGAAGTGCATCTCGAAGGCACCCTGCTGTCGCTCACCCGCAAGGAATACGCCGTGCTCGCCATGCTGCTGCACCACGCCGGCCGTGTCGTCACCCAGCAACAGGTGCTACGTGAACTCTGGGGCCCCACTCACGTGCAGGACACCCACTACCTGCGCATCGTGCTCGGCAAACTCCGCCAAAAACTCGGCGACGATGCAACCACACCGCGCTGGCTGAAAACCGAGCCCGGCGTGGGTTATCGGTTTCTTGGCGTGGGCTGAGTGGACTGTCTGTTTCCAAAGCGGACAGTCCAAGTGCTTATTAGCAAACAGTCAATGCCAGACGTGATAGACGCGACCAGTCTGTGGTCCGTCAATGCTTCGGCGATATGCGAGTGCTACTTTTGCTGCAGGCACGCTCTCGTATCCTGGAAAGAAGGGGCCGTAGACGCCTGCGGACTCATTCACGTAGGTCGGGCTGATCGCGTTGATACGAATCCCGCGCGGTAGATCGATGGCTGCTGACCGGACAAAACCCTCTACGGCGGCGTTTACTGTGGTGGCATTGGTGCCGTGCCGGATTGGCTCGTCAGCTACGATGCCACTGGTGAGGGTGATGGAACCACCGTCGCTTAGATAGTGCTGGCCAATCAGCGCCACGCGAATCTGGCCGAGCAATTTATCCTGCAAGCCAATATTGAATTGCTCCGCGGTCGTCTCCTCGATCGGGCCGAAATGCAGGTTGCCCGTCGTGGTGACAATGGCATCGACTCGGCCCAGGTTCTTGAAAAATTCGCTGACACTGGTTGAGTCGGTGATATCCAGCTTCAAGCCCGTGCTTCGCTTACCTCCGATGATGACTTCATGGCGAGCGCTCAGCTCACGTGTCACCGCCGTTCCAATAATTCCGGAACCTCCTATCACCACGACTTTCATATTTCCGCTCCTGTTTGGGAGGTGGAATTGTTGTATAACCCATTGGTTTGTAAAACGTTACATTTGTTCGACCACAACTAACCAATAGTTATTAATATGGACAAACTGCGTTGTATGGAGGCATTCGTGGCTGTCGTTGAGGGCGGCAATTTTCGTGCGGCCGCCGAGAAGCTCGACGTATCGTCCGTGATGGTCGGTAAGCATATTCGGCAGATGGAAGAGTTCCTGGGAACTCGACTGCTACATCGAACGACACGCCAACAAAGCTTGACGGAGGCGGGTGCGGCCTTTTACGAAAGCGCTCAAGCGGTACTGAATCAGGTGCAGAGCGCAGAGCGCTCCATCGAAAGCATGCAGGTAGCGCCAAAGGGAATGCTGCGGATCAGCGCACCAATGACCTTGGGCACCTGCTCGATCGCGCCAATTCTCTCCGCTTATCTCGAAAGGTATCCGCTAGTGCAAGTGGAGCTCGTGTTGAGCAATGTGCGGGTTGATCTTGTTGCTGAAGGATTCGACATAGCGATCCGTATTGGTTCGCTGGAGGATTCGGAGTTCGTTGCGCGTCCGATTGCTCCCTATCGAATGAACATTTGTGCGGCCCCAAGTTATCTTGCAAAGAGAGGCACGCCTGAAACGCCCGCGGATCTTGTTCACCATGACTGTCTCGGCCACCTAGTCTGGAGAGGACGCAACGTCTGGCAGCTGGGCGACGGGCGAGAGTACGCATGGCCAGCCGACTCGCGTCTGGCCTGCAATGATGGCCACGCTTTGCGCGCCGCAGCGGTGGAAGGCGCAGGTGTGATACTCCAGCCGGAAGTGCTGCTGAAATCGGATGTTGATTCCGGGCGACTTGTGCCTATTCTGCAGTCGTTCTTGCCGACATCACGCCCGGTTAATCTGATCTATCTCCCCGACCCAAGGCCACGCCATAAATTGGCGAGCATGGTCGATTTCTTGCTCCATGAACTGGGTGCGGGTCAAGCATAGAAGGGACGGCATCGATCTATTTGTTGGGTCGCATTTGAGTCGCCCAGACGCTGCCCAACGGTACGTCCGCTTTCGACTGAGGCAGACCTTCGGTTTAGGGCGAGTCTTCTAGACAGCACCACTGTGCGGGCTTTCTTTCGCGCCTACCTTTGAGCGGTGTTTCCGGATTTCAGCAGCTGTGGCTTCAGGTATCCCGTATGAACTGTGCGATGAGCGCGCCGACAACGTCGGGCGCATCTTCCAGGCAGTAATGGCCAACGCCCGTCAGTTGGTGGGTCGGGGCGGTCGGAAATATCTCGCTGAACAGCGGCAGGAACTGTTCGGCATGCAGCGTGGGATCGGCCATACCCCAGATGGCGATCGCTGGTTTGGACGCGATCGTTCGTGTAGCGGCGGCATCGGGTACCTCGAAACGATGCGCGCCAATAACGAAGCCCTTGGCCCAACCGATTGCACCAAGGCAATCGGCAGGGGTGGCGAAACGCGCCCCATAGGCGCGCAGCCAGGTATCGGTAATCAGTGCGTGATTCTCAAAACCATTTAGCTTCAGCGTGCTCAGGATGTTGAACCCCAGCTCGCCTAACACCGCTTCCAGCCGCTCCTCCGACTGCGCTTTCACTATCCATTGGAACCAAGGCGAGACTTCCGCGTTCGCCGTGAGCCGTGCGACGAGATCGGGCTGACCAAATGGCATGGGACCGTTGGCCGAGATCAGCCGGCTGATGCGATCAGGGTGTCTTGCGGCGAGGCCCATGCCCACGGGCCCACCAAAATCGTGCATGACGAGCGTGATATTGCGCAGATCCAGCGCCAGCACGAAGCGCTCGAGGTTGTCGATGTGATCATGCAGCCAGTAGCTGCGGTCTTGTGGTGTAGCGCTCTTGCCAAACCCCATATGGTCGGGTACTACGACGCGATGAGTCGGGCTCAGCATCGGAATCAGGTGTCGAAACAGATAGCTCCAGGTTGGTTCACCGTGCAGGCAGAGCACCACGTCCGCGTCGCGCGGCCCTTCGTCGACATAATGCATGCGAAAGCCGGCTGCATCATTGAAGTGCGGTAGAAAGGGAAAGCTGCCATCAAACGTTTCGTCCTGCTGTTTCATGCGAGAGGAGTTCCTTGCGACTGGGCTATGGATTAAGCGGCAGTCGATATCTTCGCCGCATGGTTGCATATTGAAACCATGCGTTTTGTGGCACGCAAGGTTTTATGATGCAACCATAGGTACGGATGCATACCGTACCGACTCCAGCCAGTTCGTCGTGACTGACGAGTCTTCATTCATCATCAACTCGGGGTTGGATCATCGTCATGGTCAAGAGAACCAGTCACAGCAGTGCCAGCTGTCCCATCGCCCGGCCGCTTGATGCGATCGGCGACTGGTGGTCGCTGCTGATCGTGCGTGATGCTTTTGATGGACTGCGACGGTTCGGCGAATTCCAGAAGAATCTCGGGCTGGCGAAGAACATTCTTTCAGCTCGTCTTCGCAATCTCGTTGCGCATGGCATCCTGGATGTCGTGCCAGCCTCCGATGGAAGCGCTCATCACGAGTACGTGCTGACTGAGAAAGGGCGTGGCCTTTTCCCGCTACTAGTCGCGCTACGCCAATGGGGCGAAGATTTCTTCTTCGAACCTGACGAGGCTCATGTGCTTTTGGTTGATAAGAAACATGGGCTGCCTGTGCGCAGGCTAGAGCTGCGCGCACAAAACGGACGTGTACTGAAGCCGGACGATACCGTTCCGCGGCCGATGTTCAAGTAAATTTCACCTGTGCTGCTGGGCTGAGATGATATGGCCCGGTCGTCCTTGGCATCCTCAAGGATTGCGGAACTGCCCAAGGAGAGCGGTCTCCTCTGTCAGTTGCGCACCGTCTAGCGAGGCGGACGCAGCATAGAGTCACGTAACGCGGCCTCGTGCAGCACTTCGTCCAGGCAAGCCGTCTCTTCCGTGTCTAATTCGCTGTGTCCGGGGCGATGCATGCCTGTCGGTGAATTGACGGTCTCAGAAGTCGCCGCGTTATTGAAGTCAGAGTTCACAGCGCCCGTTGCGCTCATGGCAGTTCCTTTGGGATTTGGATCGTTGTTAGGCAAGAATGTATGGCACAAGTCGATCAGTTACTAGAGCGGGCTACTAGAGGATGGTTGCCTTGGGTGCGGTCGCTACAAGCATGCCGTCGAGTCGCCCCCGCTGCAACGATCGTTTGCGGCAAGAAGCGATTCCTGGCGGCTACCCATTGTCGGCAATGACAACCTTCACATACTCAGATGGGCTTTGGGCAGTACGCTTTGGGGAGCGATAGGTGTCCCCCTTGAATAGGTCACTGTGATGAAGCCCCTGGACTGCCCTGCAGATCGTAAGCACTTCCAACTTATGAGCCTTCTCATCTGTCTTGTCGGGTTGTTGCTAACCAGCAGTGCGGTTTCCACGCCGGTCAGTGATAAACCGACATTGATTCGATCTGTGCCGGCTCATGCAGCAAGCTTTAAGGGTGGTGTGTCGTCGACGGGATGGATCGACTTCAACTTCGCAGATGGCAGAAGCATTTTGGTTCCGGCGAAGGTTAACGGCCAGAGTGTATGGGTCAAGCTCATTGACGGCGATGAAACTTCTTACATCGACAAGGATTTTGCGGCTTCCATTGGATTTCAACCGCCCACCGCGACCAAAACATTTGGTGATGTTAACGTGCAGGTTCAGCTGGGTGACCTCACTCTGCGGCGTGTCAAGACATCGACCGCAGACCTGGGCGCCAAACGCACCGACCCTTTGTTTGCTCCGTTTATCCTGAGTGACGACTTGTTCAATCAAGTGGTGGTCGACATTGATTTCGCGCATCACCGGGTGGCTTTTCAAGATCCTCATGGCGCGATCAAACTGCCAAGCGGTGCAGTGGAAATTCCACTCATCCGGTACTTGGATGCACGAACGGTCCCTATCTCGGTCGAGGGCGCGGCACCCGTACCGTTTGAATGGTTCCTGGGCGACCCGGCCCCCATCACGGTGTATCAGCCTTACTATGAAACGCACAAACTGCTGCAGAACAGACCTACCTCCATAAGGCTTGGTGGTGGCCTCAACGGTCAGCGTCCGCAAGAACCCGTCGCGACTTTGAGTCGTGTCCAGTTTGCCGGCGTAAGTTTCAATCAGGTGCCGAGCGTGTTCCCATCCAACACGGTGCGTGGGAGCGACTCCCCTCTCGTCTCGGGCAATATTGGCCTGGAGTTGCTCGCCCGGTTTCGATTGATCGTCGACTATCCCCACGATCGCCTTTATGCGGTGCCCAACACTGATACCGAAAGCGTGCCGTTCGCCAAGGATCGGTTAGGCCTGTACCTGAGCAAACAAGGCAGCACTTTTGTTGTGGATTTCGTTTCTCCAGGCAGCCCGGCGCAGACAGCCGGTTTTAAGACAGGCGAACGGATTGCCATGATCGATCAAAAGGCAGGGCCGGCCTGGACTCAGGCCGAGCTTACGAATCTGCGGTTTGCCACCAAGGAGACCACGATCGTGTTCACCATGGAAAGCGGCGGCATTCGGCAAGTCAAAGCGAAAGACTATTTCTGACGAACGCTCAAATTACATGGACTGCCGATACTTCGGCGGCATCGCGATGTCCTGCAGCTCAGAGTTTGCTCGCTGAATTCAGGCCTTCCCGATGTTGTGCGCCCCATTCGTTACGTCGGAGCAGAAAGTACAACCAGCCGAGCGTCGCGCCGCCATGACGCATCAGCTGAAATGAGAACGGCTCGACTATCGACGCGAGTAGTGCCATGCCAAAGCTCGAACTGGTGTGGTCGCCACTCCAACGCCGGTATAGATGCAGCGACCAGGATTGAAACGCCAGATCGATGGCGATCTTAGCGAGGATGATCATCAGCACGGGCAGCACAATCGCGAACCGACCGCCAAACAGGAAGGCGAGCAGCAGGCCGAACGCAGCCAGTCCGTAGAGCGGCTGCACGGTATCGAATGCCTTGACCGGCAGCATCAGCGTGCCGAGCGTGCCGTAGCGCCGGTTGCCGATCATGCTGCGATACCAGTACTGCGTCTGCAGGAACCCGGCGAACCAGCGCCGCCGCTGCCGCAGAAAGCTGCCCAGCGTACTCGGTGCATCGGTGCGGGCCTTTGCGCTGCCGATCACACGTACATCCCAGCCCAAGTCCCGATCGAACGAATAGCGGCGGAGCCGGTGAATCAGCTCGTAATCCTCGACCAGACATTCCGGATCGAAGCCGCCCACCGTCAACACGGCGTCGCGCCGGAAGCAGGCGAAAGCACCGGAGATCAGCAGCAGGCTATGTGCGCGCATCCAGGCGTAGCGGGAAACGAAATTTCGTATGTACTCATAGGTCTGGAACCACTGGAAGAAACGGCCACTTAGCGTCTGGCTGCAGACCGGCGACAACAACCCGGCCGCGACAACCATCTGTGGCAACACAGCGAACGCATGGGACATCGCGGCACAGGCTTCCGGCTCGAGCAGCGTGTCCGCATCAACCGTCATCACTGTCTCGGTCGTCATTACGAGCATCGCTGCATTCAGGGCGCGCGCCTTGCCGCCATGCGGCAGGCGCAACCAGCGCAGTACGGGGTCGGAGAGGCTCGGTTCACTAAGCTTGCCTTCGCCAAGATCGATCAGGCCGTAGCGGCTCGCGAGCAACGCCGCCGTGCCATCGGTCGAACCATCGTCGGCGATGACAATTTGCGCTGGCGGCATGGTCTGAGTGAGGAGTGCATTGAGCGTGATCGGCAGTACAGCCGCTTCGTTATGCGCGGCGACGATCACGCCGAGCGTCGGCGGTGGGCGGCTGGCTGCAACATGCGGCAACGGCTTCATCAGCGACAAAGATTTCCACGCGACGAAGATCAGCAGCAGGGTGTCATAGATTACATAAGCAATGCCGGTAGACCACGCGGCGACGCCATGCAGAAAGAATGCCCGCGCGAACAACACCAACCACAGCGCCATCACACCTCCGTGTATCAGCACGCTGATGGCCGGTGTGCGCACGGGCGAGATACGCGGCGAGGCAAGCGCCCGCGCGCGATCAAGAATAGAAAAGGGCGTGTCCATCAACATCCTTCAAGAATCGATAGCAGCATTCGATGCAAACCGGTCACGTCGACATCGAATATCGCTGTTGCGTCATGACATATACGTCGGCCGCCGTGCCGCGGTTACGGCAACATTCGTCTCAGCACCGGGTGGCGATCGATCCACTGATGCTTGAGCGCACCGGCGATGTGCAAAGCCAGCACCAGGTAAAGCGCATAGCCACACCATGTATGCAGCGTGCCCAACTGGGTATGCAGTTGGTCCTTTAGCGCCGGATCGAGATGCATCAGAAAGCCGAGGCGCGGCCACGGCACCAGCCCGAACAGATGCATCGGATGCGTCGCGGCAGCACTCCACGCCGAATCATGCATCCAACCGGTCAGCGGCAGCGCGAAAATCAGCGCGTAGAGAGCGAGGTGTGCCGCATGCGCGGCCGTTTTCTCCCAGCCGGGAAACACAGCCGGTAGCGGCGGCGGCCGATGCGTGAATCGCCACAAGACGCGCGCGATGGCGAGCCCCAGAACGGTGATGCCGATGGACTTGTGTGTATCGATGACAAAGCGCGCATCAGTATCCGAAAGCACCGACGTTGGCAGCAGCGCAGCACTCAGCCCCAGGGCGATATTGGCAAGGATCAACAGCGCAATCGCCCAGTGCAACAGCATCGCGACACGCGTGTATTTCAACACATCATCGGCGACCGTGGTTGCCGAAGGAGGCAGCACATGCCGCGCGCGGGGAGAAGTTTGAATAGGTGGCGAGGTTTTCACGACGATCTGCTGTGAGAGGGCAATGGCTGATCAGATCAGCGTGGGATTGGCTGTCCGGATATTGGGAGGCGGTCAGTGCAAAATGGGGGGTGACGTCGTGACGCACCAACATTAAACGTCTCGGGCTGACTCGCATGTTACGACTTGTAAGTCCAAACGTTGCTATCTTGAGCAGGTTGACATCGTGGGTACTCGCAAGCGACCGCAAGGCACTCGATCTCGCGAAATCGCGATCACCTGATCAACGGCATCAATGACTGCTTGTGGGCGATCAAGCTGAATGAAGTGCCCCGTGTTCGGGACTAACTCGTTCACGCCGCGTGTCGACATGGCGGCAACTTCATTCGATTTTCATAGGCACTGGAGCGAAATGTCATGGCGGAGATTCCAACGGATATTGGCAACGCGACCGAAGTTGATCTGGATGGCATTCTCGAACTGCAAGAGGTCAATCAGATGGCGCGTGGCGGCACGCTGTCTGCCCGTTTGTCGCGTGAACGCATTGCGGCAATGATGAATGCGATGCCGCTTATCGTTGCGCACAGCGACGGCCGCATTACTGGTTTCCTTATGACGACTACGCGGGAAATGAATGCGGATCTCCCGATTGTCCAGGCGATGTTTGCTGCGTACCAAGGTGCTGCCGACGCCTATGTCTACGGTCCAATTTGCGTCGAAGTAGCGGAGCGTGGCAAGGGGGTGGCCCAGGCAATGTTTACGGAGTTGCGGCGTCTGGAGCCTGGGCGAGAGGGTATTCTCTTTATACGACGCGACAACGCGGCGTCGCTCCGTGCGCATGCTCGGATGGGAATGCGCGAGGTCGCCGAGTTTCAGTTCAACGGGTTTGATTTCGCCGTTTTCTCTTACGTTGGATAGAGCGACATCAGTGTCTGCTTTCGCCGACTGAGCCAGTCCGGCCCAAATTTTGGTGGACAGTCTTTCGACCAAAGGCAATCCACTGTGATGGAGCAAAGACCTTCCGCGTTTCTTCTACAGTGACTCGCTCAACGCTTCGCCGTTGTCGATGCTGAAGCGAATGCGTCTGCCATCCATCCGTACGCGCAATTGTCGGTATTTGGTGAGGTAACGAAGTCCGATAATGGCCGCCACCAGGCCAGCGGCGGCGCCGACGGCAAGCGCCCAGCGGGGGCCGAAGGTGTCTGCCACCCAGCCGACGATTGGCGCACCGATCGGTGTGCCACCGAGTGCGATCGCCATCACGATCGCCATGACGCGGCCACGCATCGCGGGATCGGTAGACAGTTGCACGGTGCTGATCACGGTGGTGGTGAATGTTTGTGCGGATACGCCAATGATTACGAGGGCGCCGCCGAACAGCCAATAGGTTGGCATGACCGCAGCGACGGCCAGGCCCAGGCCGAAAACGGCCGAAGCGACAAAAACCAGCGCGACATGCGCTTTGGCGCGCTGGGCGGCGAGCAGCGCGCCAGCGACTGAGCCGATCGCCATGATCGACGTCAGCAAACCGTATTCGCTGGCGCCCGCGTGAAACGCCGTGACCGACATGGTGGAAATATAGATCGGAAAGTTGAGACCGAATGTGCCGACAAACAACAGCATGAACAGCACGGATTTCAGATCGGATCGATGCCAGACGTAGCGGAACCCCTCGACCAGACTCCCGCGCGTACGCACGGCCCTTGCGCTGCGATGAAGCTGATCCACGCGAAGCAGGCACAGCGAAACAATTACCGCGGCGTAAGAGACAGCGTTGATCAGAAACACCCATCCTGTACCGACACCAGCGATCAGCACGCCGGCGACGGCGGGGCCGATCATCCGTGCCGCGTTGAACGAAGTGGAGTTCAGCCCGACCGCGTTCGACAAATCCGCTTCGCCCACCAGCTCGGAGACAAAGGTCTGCCGCGCCGGTGCATCGAACGCGGCCGCGCAACCGAGCAAGAAAGCGAACACGTATACATGCCATAACTGCACCAGACCCGTGATGGTCAGAATGCCCAGGCCGAGTGCAAGCAAGCCCATCGTCGCCTGTGTCGTCAGCAGCAGCTTGCGTCGGTCGAGATGGTCGGCTGCAAAGCCGCTCAATGGAAGCATCAGCAGCTGTGGGCCGAATTGCAGCCCCATCACGATGCCGACGGCGGTCGCGTTGTGGTGGGTTAGCTGAGTGAGGACGATCCAGTCCTGTGCCGTTCGCTGCATCCACGTGCCCACGTTGGACACAATCGCACCGCTGGCCCAAAGCCGGTAATTGGGGGTGCGCAGCGAGCGGAAGGTACCTGTTGTCACTCGTCATTTGCCCTGGGCAGATTGCCGCCATGGAAGCGCCCGAAGCGGCGCGCCATCAGTACGCCCATCAGAATCATGCCCAGCCCCAAAGCCGCTGCGTGATCTGTGGCCCGCAAGTCAAAGTCACCGACGCGCAAGAGAAGCAAATAGCTGAAGATCAGATTCAGAAATCCCCACAGCACGTTGACTGTCGATGATGAGAGTCCTTCGCCGGGGGGCTTGGCGAACGGGCTCTGAAAGGGCCTGCCCATCATGCCGCTGACAAAATGCGGGACGGCATTGCTCAGAAAGGCACCGCCAAAAAACCATGCCAGGTAGTGAGTCCATGCCATGATCAGGCGCTCCTTGCCAGCAGATCGATGACATCCTGCGTGGAGCCGGTTTCGGCGATCCTCGGGAAAATACGGGTGATGCTGTGGGTGTGCTCGTCGAGGCTACGATCGGTCATCGCATCGCTAACCAGCGTGACGTTGAAGCCGTTCTCATACGCATGACGCGCGGTCGACTCGACGCCGGAACTAGTGGCAACGCCGACGATCACCACCTGCGTGACGCCTTGCTTCTTCAGGTATTCATCCAGGTCGGTACCGGTGAATGCGCCGCGGGTCTGCTTGGTCACCAGATGATCCTGCGGTTGCTGATCGAGTTCGGGAATGAGGTCGGCCCAACCCGGGGGGAACTCACCGCGATGGCGCGACTGCTCCACGCGGCCCGGTGAAACACCCGTCACGTTGACGAGCACCACCGGCAGGCCACGGTGGCGGAATGCCGCAAGCAGGGCGCAGGAGTGTTTGATGATGTCGTCGATCGGGTGCGCCGCGGGCAGGCCGACGATGCCTTTCTGAAGATCGATGACAATCAATGCGGTGTTCTTGTCCAGCGTGGTGAGCGCCATGGGCTTCTCCGTTGGTGATCTTGCATGCATGACAAATGGGCGACGTAGGTTGGGTTGAGCACAGCGATACCCAACGTTTCGTGAGGCCGATGTTGGGCATCGCTGTGCTCAGCCCAACTCACAGAGGCATGGGCCTACGAATCGACGAAGCGTTTGAGTAGCTCGACCGCAGCGCGAAGCTTTTCCTGTTCCCTCGTTGAGAACTTGGTGCTGATGGCGCGGAACAGCCAATCTTCCCGCGCAGCGCGACCGGCCTTGATCTCTTTTCGACAAGCAGCGGTGAGTGATAGAAGGGTTTGTCGCCCGTCGGTCGGATGCGGCGCGCTGCTTATATGTCCGGCTGCCTGTAGGGCGGATACCGTGGCACCCATGGATTGCGGGCGCACGCCATCGGCCTTGGCCAGCGCTGTTACCGTCGCCGAGCCGTCGCGCTCCAGATGAAGCAATACCGACTTTTGCGATGCGGTGAGATCGCTCGAATGGGCTTGTTCGCGCAGTCGACGAATGAGCTGGCCGATCAGCACGCGCAGTTCTCCGGCTATCGCCAGCGCGCGGGCGCTATCGGGATCGCTGTGTTGATCGTTCATGCAATGTCCATCATTTAGTAAGTAAAACTACTAAGGTAAACTTAGTAATTGAATGATCGTCTTCCGGTACACGACTGTCAAGCTGCGCAGCGGCGTCTGCCTGCAAAGACGAAGAATCCTGGTGGCGCTGGCGACTGCCTTGCACGAGGTTAGCCTGAGCTTGGCTGGCCGCAATAAGGGCGCCATGAGGCATTTGCATCGCACTACGGCAGGGTGCCGACACGTCGATCTATGGGCGCTGGCTGGCGCAAGCAATTCGGAAATTCATGCGTGAACCGATGGCTTTTCGACGATGGATGCTGCATCTGTGCCTATGAATCGATGATATGTCTGTGTTACAAATCTATTTGTCCTACAAATAGAAAAGCCTATTGTCATGGCCGCAAACGAGCCGCAACTCAATATCCACCGGCAGGTCGTCGACCAACTTGGGAAGATGATCGTGGGCGGTTCGTTGGTGCCTGGTGATCTACTTCCCAGCGAAGAGCAACTGGCCGAGCAACTGGCGGTCAGCCGCTCCGCGCTACGTGAGGCAATGAAGGTTCTTGGTGCCAAGGGCCTGATCGAGAGCCGGCAGAAAACCGGCGCGCGCGTGCGCGAACGCCGGTTCTGGCATCAACTGGATGCCAAGGTGCTTGAGTGGCGATTCGCCACCATGCCGACCAAGGCATTTGTCGCCGAACTGATCGAGATGCGCGAGATCATCGAACCGGCGGCCGCGGCCGCCGCCGCAAAAAAACGCGACCGCGACCAGCTTGAGGCCATCGGCACGGCTTATCAGGCGATGGCCGATGCCTCCGATCGCGACGCGTGGGCCAAGGCCGACGTGGAATTTCACAGTGCCGTACTGAACGCGGCGAATAATGAGCTGATGAGCTCACTATTCAACGTCGTGGCAACGGCCTTGCACAGTTTTTTTCAGCTGTCTGCGCGCGCCTCGGTTGATTTCAAGTATTCGCTGCCGCAGCATTTCAACGTATACGACGCCATCCGCAAGCGCGGTGCCACGCAGGCCCGAACGGCCATGCAGCGACTGGTCGACGATTCACGGCGCCATCTTCGTCAAAGCGGCGGAGCAGTGGCATGAGCGGCCTGATCGCACTGGATTGGGGCACATCGAGCCTCCGCGCCATGCGGATGGGCGAGGATGGTGTGATCCTGGAAACACGTCGCCAGCCCTGGGGTATTCGCCAGCTTCCCGCGGGCGGCTTTACGGCTGCACTCGATGCGGTGACACAGGGTTGGCCTTCGCTGGCACGCATCGCTTCCGGCATGATCGGCAGCCGCAGCGGCTGGCGAGAAGTGGCCTATCTCGATTTGCCCGCGGGTGCTGACCAACTGGCTGCTGCGTTGGATACCCGCGATGGCCTGACCATCGTGCCAGGCCTGCGCAATGCGCGTGGTCCTGATGTCATGCGCGGTGAGGAAACCCAGATCGTCGGTCTGATGGCGCTTCACGAAGCCGCGGCGGATGCGACCGTGCTACTGCCCGGCACGCACAGCAAATGGGTGTCGTTGCGCCAAGGCTCGGTGGTCGACTTCTGCACACTGATGACCGGCGAGCTCTTTGCGCTGCTGCGCGAGCATTCGATTCTTGGCGTCGGTGTCGATGCCAGTGTTACGGCGGGTGATGGTGATGCGTTCCTCGATGGCGTGCGACAAGCGCGCGATAGCGGAGCGGCGGGCGCATTCAGCCGCCTTTTCGCCACGCGCGCGCGCATGCTCGATGGTGCCTTGAAGCCCGCCTCGATTCCCGACTATCTCTCCGGCTTGCTGATCGGCGAAGAGTTCCGTTCCATGCAGGCTGACCAGCGCATGCGTAGCGACCAGCCGCTATGGCTGATCGGCGATGCGGCATTGTGCAATCGCTATCGCTTGGCTGCCGCCGAGTTTTCCATCGGGTTGGCCCCCGCCGTCGACGACACCGCCGCCGCTGGCCTGTGGTGGCTGGCGCGCGCGGCCCGCCTGCTTGATGTAACCACACCGATTTCTGCTTCCGGAGTTTCCTCATGATCGATACCTGGCTCGAACCGCTGCCGCTGGTGGCCATACTGCGAGGGCTTACGCCTGATGAAGCCGTCGACATCGGCAACGCCGTGCTCGACGCGGGTTTTCGCATACTCGAGGTGCCGCTCAATTCGCCTGATCCAATGCGCAGCATTGGCTTGATGGCCGAAGCGTTCGGCCATCGCGCTTTGGTCGGCGCAGGCACCGTGCTGACCACAGCGCAGGTTGGCAAAGTCGTGGCGGCGGGTGGTCAGCTAATCGTCATGCCGCATGGCGATGTCGAGGTTATTGCCGAAGCCAAGCGTCACGGCCTGTTCTGCATTCCCGGTATCGCCACGCCAACGGAAGCGTTTGCGGCCATCCATGCCGGCGCCGACGCGCTGAAGATCTTTGCTGCCGAACACATCAGTCCTGCCGTGGTGAAGGCGTGGCGCGCCGTCTTGCCGAAAGAACTGGCATTGCTACCGGTTGGCGGCATCACGCCGGAGAACATGGGGCCGTACGTTGCGGCCGGCGTGCGCGGCTTTGGTATCGGCTCGGCGCTTTATGCGCCCGGCCGTAGTGCAGCAGAAACCGGCGAGCGCGCGCGGAAGTTCGCTCAAGCCTGGACTGTGGCGAAGGAGCATGCCGGGTGAAAATCACCAGTCTGAAAACCTATCTGGTACCGCCGCGCTGGCTGTTCCTGAAAATCGAAACCGATAGCGGCATCGTCGGTTGGGGCGAACCGGTCGTTGAGGGTCGTGCACAGACCGTCGCCGCGGCTGTCGAGGAGTTGTCGGATTACCTGATCGGCGAGGACCCTGGCCGCATCGAGGATCTGTGGAGCGTGATGTATCGCGGCGGCTTTTATCGCGGCGGCCCGATCCTGATGAGTGCCATTGCTGGTATCGACCAGGCGTTGTGGGACATCAAGGGTAAGCATCTTGGTGTGCCGGTGCATACGCTGCTTGGTGGTCCGGTACGCGATCGCATTCGCGTGTATTCGTGGATTGGTGGCGACCGTCCGGCCGACACCGCGCGTGCGGCCAGCGATGCGGTGGGGCGCGGCTTCACCGCGGTCAAGATGAATGGCACCGAGGAAATGCAGTACATCGACTCGCACGACAAGGTCGACAAGATGCTGGCCAACGTCCAGGCGGTGCGCGATGCGGTCGGCCCGAATATCGGCCTTGGCGTGGATTTCCACGGCCGCGTGCACAAACCGATGGCAAAGGTGCTGATGCGCGAACTGGCGACGTACAAGCTGATGTTCATCGAGGAGCCGGTGCTGTCTGAATACCTCGAATGCATCCCCGAGCTGGCCGCCATCTCGCCGGCACCGATTGCGTTGGGTGAACGACTGTATTCGCGCTGGGATTTCAAGCGCGTGCTGGAGCGTGGTGGCGTCGACATCATCCAACCCGATCCCTCGCACGCCGGCGGCATCACCGAAACCCGCAAGATTGCCGCAATGGCCGAAGCCTATGACGTGGCGCTGGCGCTGCATTGCCCCCTGGGCCCGATCGCGCTGGCCGCGAACCTGCAGCTCGACGCGGTCTGCCACAACGCCTTCATCCAGGAGCAGAGCCTGGGCATTCACTACAACGCCGCCAACGACCTGCTCGACTACGTCGCCGATCGCAGCGTGTTCGCGTACGAGAACGGCTACGTGACGATTCCCGGTGGCCCTGGCCTCGGCATCGAGGTCAACGAGGCTTATGTGATCGAGCGTGCCGAGGTCGGTCATCGCTGGCGCAACCCGATCTGGCGCCAAGCCGACGGCAGCGTCGCGGAGTGGTGATCATGCTTGCAGTGCAAATCCTTTTTAGGATCGGAGATGAACCATGATCAGAGCCGCATCATGACGGCACGTTTTGCCAGCTATCCGAGTCTTGCCGATCGCGGGGTACTCATCACCGGTGGCGCCAGTGGCATCGGTGCTTCGTTTGTCGAGCATTTTGCACGGCAGGGCGCGCGCGTTGGCTTTATCGATGTCGACGACAAGTCGGCGACTGCACTGATTGAGTCACTGGCTGACGTGGCGCACAAGCCCGTGTTTGATCGCTGCGATATCACCCACCTCGATGAGCTGGCGCAGAGCATCGATACCTTGCGCACGGCGGTAGGTCCGTTCTCTGTGCTCATCAATAACGCGGCGAATGATCTGCGGCATGCGCTCGATGAAGTGGATGAGGCATTCTTCGAGCGCAATATCGCCGTCAATCTGCGCCATCAGGTGTTTGTCACGAAAGCGGTGATTCCGGACATGAAGCAACTCGGCGGTGGCTCGATCATCTGCATGGGTTCCATCAGCTGGATCAGAAAAAATGCCGCTTTCCCGCTGTATGCGATGGCCAAGGCCGGCGTGCGCGGCTTCGTCAACGGCATGGCGCGCGAACTCGGCGCGCAGCACATCCGTATCAACTGCCTGGTGCCCGGCTGGGTGATCACGGAGAAGCAGCGAAAGCTTTGGCTCGATGCGGAGGGCGAAGCCTCGATCAAGCGCATGCAGTGTTTGCCTGGGCACCTGGAACCTTCAGATCTGGCGCGCGCTGCGCTTTTTCTCGCGGCCGACGACAGCCGCATGTGCACCGGTCAGGATTTCATCGTCGACGGTGGCTGGGTATGAACACGTCGACCTCCATTGCACACGCGGTGTCGCACGAGCTGGGTGAAGGCGTGCTGTGGGACGATCGCCTGCAGGCTGTGTGGTGGACCGATATTGGCGGTCGCAAGCTGTGGCGTCTGCATCCGGATGATGGTCGTGTCCTGCATTGGGAGATGCCCGAGCGCCTCGCCTCGTTTGCGCTATGCGATGCTGATGGTTGGCTGTTGCTGGCGCTGGCATCGCGGCTGGCATTCTTTCATCCCGAAACCTTGGAGCTGATCGAGCTGCATTCGGTGGAAAAGGATCTGCCGACGCGCAGCAACGACGGCGTTTGCGATCGCCAAGGGCGCTTCGTCTTCGGTACCTTGCATGAGCCGAAGCAGGGTGCGAAGCAAGCGGTCGGCGGCTTTTATCGGCTCAACCATGATCTGACTTTGGAGCGCCTGCCACTGCCAGATGTCGCCATCAGCAACAGCATCGCCTTCAGCCCATCCGGAGATCGCATGTACTTCTGCGATTCACCGACGCGGAAAATATTCTGCTGCGATTACGGCGACACGCTCGGCGAGCCGCGTCTGTTCGTCGACCTCAATAACATGACAGGCGTGCCCGACGGCTCGACCGTTGATGCCGAAGGTGCACTGTGGAACGCACAGTGGGGAATGGGCCGCGTGGTGCGCTACCTGGCCGATGGCACCGAGGACCGCATCGTCGCCTTGCCGGCAGGGCAGACGACCAAGCCGGCGTTCGGCGGCGCCTCGCTCGACATGCTCTTTGTCACCAGCGCCAGCGAAGACCTGACAGCTGAACAACTCGCCGGCGATCCGCAGGCCGGCTTTCTCTTCGCCTGCGACATCGGCATCACCGGCCTGCGCGAGTCGCGCTTTGCCAGTACACCGATTCGTGACGCATGACGGCCGATGATATGTCGCACGACCATCAGGTTTTGCGTCTCCATCTGCTTTCCTCCGCAGGAACCAACCCATGAATACTTCAGCGTCACCGCAAGCCGTTGCGCGTACGGCGGTCATCTTTACCTGCATTCTGGCCGCACTCGCGGGCTTGATGTTCGGCCTCGATATCGGCGTGATTTCCGGTGCCACCCAATTCATCCAGAAAGATTTCAATATCAACAATCACGCCATTGAATTGATCGTCAGCGCAATGACCCTCGGAGCGGCTATTGGCGCTCTACTCGCTGGTTGGATGTCTTCTGCGCTGGGGCGTAAGAAATCACTCATCATAGGCGCAATCATATTCATTCTCGGTTCGTTGCTGTGCGCTTTCTCTTGGTCGCCGATCACGTTGATCGGGTCACGCATCGTGCTGGGTTTGGCCATTGGCATCGCGACATTTACTGCACCTCTATACCTTGCTGAAGTGGCGCCTGAACATATTCGTGGCTCGATGATCTCGCTTTATCAGCTAATGATCACCATCGGTATCCTGGTAGCGTTTATCTCCGACCTGGCCTTCAGCAGCACCGGCAGCTGGCGCTGGATGCTCGGCATCATCGCGATCCCGGGCGTGCTGTTTATGTTCGGCGTGTTCTTTCTGCCCGATAGCCCGCGCTGGCTGATGATGCGCGGCCGCAAGCCTGACGCCATCAAAGTGCTCAAGCGTTTGCGCGGCGACGATGGCGTCGTCAATCACGAAATCGCCGATATCGAGGAACAGCTGAAGCAGCCGCAGCTGGGCTGGCACCTGTTCAAGGAGAATTCCAACTTCCGCCGTTCGGTGGGTCTAGGCGTGCTGCTGCAGCTGATCCAGCAGTTCACCGGCATAAACGTCGTGATGTATTACGCGCCGAAAATTTTCCAGACCATGGGTTATGACACCCATGCGCAGCTGTGGTTTACCGCCATTGTCGGTCTGACCAACGTGCTGGCCACCTTTATAGCCATCGGTCTGGTCGATCGCCTGGGCCGCAAGCCGATCCTCTATACCGGTTTCGTGGTGATGGCGCTGGGCTTGGGTATCGTTGGCACCATGATGCATCTGGGTATCAACACCAAGGGCGAGCAGTACTTCACCGTCGGCATGCTGCTGCTCTTCATCGTCGGCTTCGCGATGTCGGCCGGCCCGCTGATCTGGACGCTGTGCTCGGAAGTGCAGCCACTCAAGGGCCGCGATTTCGGTATCGGCGCGTCCACCTTCACCAACTGGGTGGGTAACTACATCGTAGGCCTGACCTTCCTCAGCCTGCTCAACGGCATCGGCAACGCCAATACGTTCTGGCTCTATGCCGGGCTTAACGTGATCTTCATCGGTCTCACTTTCTGGCTCGTCCCAGAGACAAAGGGTGTGACGCTGGAACAGATCGAAACCAAGCTGATGGCCGGCAAGCCACTGCGCGAGATTGGTCAATAAAGATCCGTCAGTAAAGCAACGGGTGGAATGAAGAACGCCGGCCTCGAGCCGGCGTTTTTATGGTTGTAATGCGCATGCATGGCCGGCCTTGTCATGTTGCTAAAACGAATGCCTTCGGCACGTTGCTATCGATCCAATCGGTGATGAACACTTCGAGCGCCACGCGTTGTGGGACCTCGATACCGGCATTCCGCACGAACGAGGCGGCAGCCTTGACTAAGGATTGCTTCGACAGACTGGACGCTTGTCGGGCGGCGGCCTGCTTCTGCCGAAGGTGGATCGTATGAGGGGACGGTTGCCCAGGCTTGGCAAACTTCTGGTAACGACGCAGCTCGTCGGCCGCCAGTTCGGTATCGAACGAGGCCTGCAGCATGGCCTTTCGGGCTCTGAGCAGGTGGATAAGGTCATCCGCGGCTTTCGTCAGTGCCCCGGTCCCATCCGAAGCCAACAGAATGCGGGCAAGGGGCGGGGGCAACGGTACGCCCGCGATCAAGGGAGCGGATGCGCCGAGAAGCTCCAGATGATTGAGGAAGCCTGCTTGGAGAAAGGGTTTCTGCGTTGCCATGCTACCGAAGACGCCCGGAAGCAATTAACGCAGCCAGCGGTTCGGGCAGCCTGATTGAATCAGGCACCTCGGGTGCACTCTGACTTTCGGCCAGAGTAGTGCGTACAGGTATGACGCCCGCCCAGACGGGAACATGCGATTCGTCGGCGTCTGATGGAGGGCCAGTACGGGCTTTTACCGTTGCCTCATCGATGTCCATCCACAGCACGGAAGTTGCTCTCAACTCCTTTTCTGTCACCGGTCGCAAAGTATCCCAGCGCCCGGGGAAAAGGCCGTCCATGAAATCTCTGAGTGTTTCCGCCCGTTCTTCGATGCTCTCCACCACGCGCGCCGTGCCAAATAGCATGGCCGATCGGTAG
Source organism: Rhodanobacter sp. MP1X3 (assembly GCF_014207165.1). Taxonomy (NCBI): domain Bacteria; kingdom Pseudomonadati; phylum Pseudomonadota; class Gammaproteobacteria; order Lysobacterales; family Rhodanobacteraceae; genus Rhodanobacter; species Rhodanobacter sp. MP1X3. The sequence continues at coordinate 1,066,850 of NZ_JACHCO010000001.1, forward strand.
TTGACCGCGTGATTGAAGGCTGAGCGTGCCAACACATAGCCATCAACCAGGCTGCAAGTCATGCAGGTCCGTGTGCCATCGACTTGCCTCAGGAATCGACTCCCAACCGAGCCATGCCAATAGATTCGGTTGCCTTTCCTCCAATGCATGGTTGGCGTCACGAATGGCGCGCCGTCAATCACGTAGCCAATGTGACACAACGGAGCAGCGTCCACGACGGCATACACGTCCGAACGCAGGTAGCTTCCACGATGTGGTTCGCGCCTGATTCTGCTTCGATCAGTCTTTGGAAAACTGATATCGCTATCCGATGCTGGTTTGGACATGGACTGCCTTTTCTATTGATGACGCGTAGCTGGCCGAGCGCGCCGTCAGGCATCCACGGCTACTTTCGCTTCTATCGGAAACATGGGTGTTCGGTTGACGAGTCTTATTCAGACAGCGCCCCCTTTCCTGATCCTTCCGTAGCTGAATGCAATGTCTGCTCGGTTCGAAAAAGACATGACGAGTTTTCCGTAGATTCGCCCGCGTAGTCCGTGAATACCCGGTCAGGTGATTGGTGTGCGCGCTCAAACCCGGTTGCCGGCATCGAGCTATTTCTCTCTTCCAGCCAGCGTGCAGGCTCTCCTTCAGGCTGCCGCCGCAAGGTAATTGCCCGCTGATTTCTTCACGGCAACCGTTTGTGGGCACTGATTTGCTCCGCCGATTTCAATTTTCGACCCCGAAGACGTCTTGGAAAGGACATAGGCATAACACGGGTCAAATGCATTGAACGAGATGAGCAAATTGCCCGGAACGGGAGCAGCCCAATTCGGGGGCATTTTTTCGGCTGGCCGCTTTTCGCAGTCGCGAGCGCTGGAAGAGTCACCAGCGTTTGAAGAAAATCTTGGCAGCGCCCTCGGTCGACTCGGTAGATGGGTATTCAAACGATCAGGCGTGAGTTACTTCTCTGGTGTCTTCCATGCGATGGCATATCTGCTGCGTTCTTTGCGTGGCCGGTTCGACTGGCACGGCACCCCGCTGAAACGCGGATTGATTGCGACCAAATACATCGTGCGTACGCTGAGCATGCCACGACAGCATGTAAGCCACTTGAGTTTCATTTACGGCAATCGACGCCTGGATGCCTATCGATGCAGGGATCCGCGGTTGTTGGAGCGCCACTTCCATCGTTACATGCATGTGCAGTGGAACCGCCAGGCACGGCTGCAGAGCATTCGGCAGCATTACCGCTTTGCACTCACTGAGTTGCCAACTCTGCTGTTCGAGGCGATCTATATTTACGGCAACGCGACACTCGGTTATTTGACCTTGAAAGACGGCAGCCAGCTCAAAATATGTCTGCAGCCACCGATTTTCCTCGGCTGCGAAGGCGAGCTGTGTCTGCAGCTCAGCGATGTTCGCGACCGTCCGCTCTATCGCATCGTGTTCAGCGTGATCGACGATGATCCCACCATCGCCATTGGCTGTTTACAGGGGCCGGACGGTGCGGAGGCGAAGGACACGGTGCGTGATCTGACGCGGAATATGTATGGCATGCGCCCCAAGCAGCTTATGCTTTCATTGGTCTATGCGTTTGCACGACACCATGGAATAGAGCGCATAGTGGCGGTGGGTAACGCCGCGCATCCCCTGCGTCGTGCGCGAAGCGTTTTTCAGGCCGACTATGACGCATTCTGGCTGGAGCAAAAGGGTCATGATGGCGGGGATGGCTGGTTCGTACTTCCTGGCATGCCGATTCGTAAAACCGAGGCCGACGTTGCCAGTAACCATCGCTCGGCATTTCGTCGGCGCGAAGCGCTGCGGATAGAGGCCGAGCAGTTATTGACCGCAACGCTGGAGATTTTTCCCGTGCATCGCGTCAAGACCGTTCCAGCGTACGAGTTAGAATCGCTCGAATCGTCGCCATGTGATCGTCTGGAAGCCTCGTGGATACATTAGGCAAGCCCACTGACTTGGACACATCGACTGAACAGGCCGCTCGCGTGGCGGCTTTGTTCCGCGAACACAATCGCGCGTTGATTGCCTTTTTGCAGTGTCGGCTCAATTCGTTTTCCGACGCCCAGGAGATCGCCCAGGAGGCCTATGTGCGCATGCTCACGCTGGAGCGTCCGGATGAGGTTGTTTCCCAACGTGCTTACCTATTCCGGATCGCGTCGAATCTTGCCCTCGACAGATTACGCATGCGCAAGGTGCGAAACGATATGCCGATTGAACTACCAGCCGATGAATTGCACCTTCCTCCCATACCCGAGCGCCATGTATCGACAGGCGAGCAATGGCGCGAACTACGCAAAGCGCTTCGCGAGCTGCCAGCGAAAACCAGCCAGGCGTTTGTCATGCATGTGATCGAAGGGCGCGATTTCCACATCGTTGCGCAGGTGATGAAACTCAGCGAGCGCATGGTGCGCTATCACGTTACTAATGCATTGGCCCACTGTCGCGCGCGTGTCGACGAAATGGAGATACCGTGATGCCCGGAATTCCTGACGAAAAGACGCTGCATACCGCAGCCGACTGGTGGTTGCGCTTACGCGATCACGATGGCTCCGATGAAACGATAGAGCAGTGGCTGACGTGGACCCGGGCCGACCGCAGCCATATGGAGGCGTTCGAGCGTGTGACGGAACTGGGCGAGCGACTTGGCACCATCGACGCATTCACCCGGCGCCAGTGGATCGACGAGTTCGCGCCACCCGTGGTGGCCCGACGCTCGTGGTTGCCGCTGGCGGCTGCGGCCGCCGCGGTACTCGCCTTGTTCGGTGGTTATGCCGCATGGAGCACATTCAATGCATCCGTGACAACGGCGTCATATACGAGCGCGGTGGCACAGAATCGCACCATCAATCTGCCAGACGGCTCGACCGTGGCGATGGGGGGAGCCTCCATGTTGACCACACGGTTCACGCGGGGCGAGCGCCGTGTCGAACTCGGTGCCGGTGAGGCATTTTTCCAGGTGGCGCATAACGCCAAACAGCCGTTTATCGTGACGGTGGGCAATGTCAGTATTCGTGACATCGGTACCGCGTTCGATATTCGTCGCAGTGGGCAACGGGTGACGATTGCGGTGACCGAAGGACGAGTGCAGATTTTCGACGGGAGCGGCACGGCCGATCATGACACCCATGGCCCGCACATGCTGGAGGCTGTGGCAGGCGAACGGGTGTCTTACGATCCGGATGCCTCGGCGATGAGTATCAGTCCGGTGACGCCCGAGCAAGCGACGGCCTGGCGCAGCGATCGACTCGAATTCATCAATGAGCCGCTCGAAGTGGTGATCGCCAACGTCAATCGCTATAGCATCCATCCGGTACACATTGCCGATGCCGATCTGGAAGTGCTGACCTTTACCGGCACCATCAAGACCGACGCGATCGACCAATGGCTGGGGGCGCTGCCGCAGGTGTTTCCGTTACGTGTCAGCAGGGGCGCCGATCAGGTGATCCTTTCCAATGCAGAACGCAGGCCCAATCCCTAGGCTGCAGTTACCTGTTCCTGCTGACAGACGTGGGTAAGTTAAAGGCGTATTTGATGGTTTCGGCGACCTTCCGCCCTGTAAAGGTCGCTTCCTACGGCCGCGTTTGGTCTCAGCTTGGCTCTAGGGCCTTGCTGTGGTGGGTCACATTCGTGCTGTCATCCGTCGTAGGGCATGGCAAACTGGCGGTTTTCGCTTAGGGAAGGAAGCGAAGGCCATGGGTCGGATCGCACTCCTGATTGTCTGCGCATGTCTGTCGCTACCGGTGAACACTGTCGGTGCGGTGGAGACGCCTGCACGCGTGCGATCGACAGTCGCGCATACCGGGTTTGCCATTCCGTCGCAGTCGCTGGCTACCGCGTTGGTCGCGTTCGGTAAACAAGCCAACGTGCAGGTGCTTACGGCGAGTGAAACGATTGCCTCGCTGCGCTCGACGGGTATCAATGGCATGTTCACCGTCGATGCCGCGCTCACGACGCTTTTGCAAAATACGAACTTGAGCTACGCGTTCATCGACGCGGAAACCGTCGTTGTGAAACCGGCGGTACCCACTTCGCCCAAAGGCGGGAAGGCAGCGAGTAGTCCTGTGGCAGCGCGCGTTAAATTGCTGGCGCCGGTAGATGCGACGGGATTGGCACACGACGAAGGTTATCTGGCCGACGTGACCAGCGCCGCCACGCGTAGCGATGAAAGTCTGATCGATGTGCCGCAATCGATCAGTATCGTCACCCGCGATCTGATGGATTCGCAGCAGATCCGCACGGTGGCGGATGCGGTGCGTAACGTGGCGGGCGTGCAATCCCTGGACGGTTCCGACGGTTTGCCGCTTTTCCAGATACGCGGGTTCTACACCGGCAACGGCATGACCGACGGTATGTTCAACAGTATCGATGGATCGGGCGATTACCCGCCATTGATTGGGGTAGAGCGCGTCGAAGTAGTGAAGGGTCCTGAAGCCATTGTGGGCGACTCATCGTCCAATGACGACTTTGGCGGCCTGATCAATGTGGTGATGAAAAAGCCGCAGAGCACGCCGGTGCACGAACTGAGTTACACCGTGGGACGCTATGGCGATGTGCAGTTGGGCGTCGACCTGGCCGGGCCATTGGGCAACAACAAGGGACTGACCTATCGACTGGTGTTGTCCGGTGAATACGCCGATCACACCGCGCAGGGTTATCACGGTCAGCGCAGTAGCTATGTGGCGCCCTCCATCGGATGGCAGGGCGATAGCACGAAGCTCATCGTCGGCGTCCAGCGCACAGTCAACCGCGTACCCATTCCCGACCATACGATATTGCTCGATGACAGCGTGGGTTCCAGTTCGCCACCTGGCATTCTTCTAGGTAATCCGAGCGATCATTCCACGTTTCAGACGAGTCGCTTTTACTACCTTTTCGAGCAGCAGCTCGGCAACGACTGGATGATCCGCAGTCGCGGTCAATATGTGCATCAGCGAACCAACCTGCAGACCTGGATTCTGGACGATCCCACGCCGGATGGAGACGTCGATGCCACCGCGGAGTCCTATCGCTATGCCGATGCGTATTACACCCTGCAGAACGATATAACGGCGACTTTCTATCAGGGCATGCTCACGCATAACGTCACGGTCGGTTTCGACTACTCGCGTTCGCGCGTTGGCAGCAGCGACTATGTTTTCAACGATGCCGGCAGCGGGCCATACAATATTTTCTCGTCGCCCAGTTTGTTGCCCGTCCGGGCTGTGCTCGACCCCACCACGGATTTCTATCAGCCCGGAAGTGCCTGGTCGACCGATAGCGGTCTGTTCCTGCAAGATCAGATCACGGTAGGTCAGCATTGGGAGCTGCTGCTGGCCCTGCGACGCTCGGCGTACGAGCTTTCCACTTATGACGAGAACAACAATCCGTGGAACCTGCAAAAAGCACAGTGGGTGCCCAATGCGGGGTTGGTCTACAAGATGACGCCCAATATCGCGTTCTACGGCAGCACAGCCAGTGGCTTCCAGCCTGACACGTTGTTGGGGAAAAACGGTCGACCGCTAGCGCCTGCCATGTCGCGTCAGATCGAAGCAGGAGCCAAGTTCAATCTGTTTGACAATCGTGTCCGACTGACTGCGTCGTGGTACCGCATCATGCTGGATCGCAGCGTCGATCTGTTCTCGTTGGAGCCGCCTTATTTCGCGATTCCGGGCCCCGGTCAGACCAACCGGGGCGTGGAGATCGAATTCACCGGCCGCATTGCGCCAGGCATGGATATCACATCCAGTTACACCCAGGCCCGCGTTCTAAATCACGACGGTACGCTGGCTACAGGTTCGCCTCGGCAGCGCTTCAATTTATGGGCCAGCTACCGCGTCCAGAGCGGTGTTTTGCAGGGGTGGGGCGCCGCTGCTGGTGTACTCGCGCGCAGCCGTAGCTTGGGACAGACGACGGACGACGATACCTATTTCCATATTCCCGGACAGGCCAGCGTGGATGCCAACGTGTCTTACCAGGCACATCAATGGAGCATGACCCTGGGCGTCAAGAACCTGTTTGGTCGACGCTTGTACAGCGACGACTTTGACGAAACTTTCGTGCCTCTGCGTAACCGGCGCAGCCTGTTGCTGACTGGTACGTACGATTTCTAATCACACATCCGAATCAGGATCGTCCAGCTCCATCGAGCAACTGGACTGTAACTATTTTGCTATGTGCCTTCGTTAAAAGTGATTTGCCGGATATTCAAGAGCAGCCCATGACGTTGCCAAGGCTATGCAGCGGAATTGGTGAAACGAATCGTCGACTCAACTCAAAAAAAGCAAGACGTACTTTTCGCGCCATCAGCAGGATTTGCGGATTGTCTGCTCGCATTCAAACCAGACGGTAGATTGCGCCACGCCTGGTTGATCGATGCCGTTCCCGATCCTGTGCTGGGCGAAACGTTGCGCACCTATGCGGAGAACATGACAGCACTCGCCAGTGCCAGGCGGTAGCGAAACGGGGCAGCGATATGTGTGGATGCCCGTCATGTATGACGATGGCCGTTATCGGGCGTCATCTTCGCGTTAAGCAACAGGTTTCCAGCCCACAGCCTGCCCACAATACCGTTTTGAAGAAACATCAGGTCAAATTCGCTGTCTCAGCTGTACGCTGATACTGCTATCTAAGCCTTGTTCTTCTACGTCGGTGGCCTAATTTCAAGATAGACGACCTGCCTGGGTCGCGCATTGGAGATATACGTGAAAAAGCTTTGGTTGACGGGACTATTGGTATTGCTGGTGAGCGCCACGGCTTTCGCCGCCGATGGTCCGAAGGAAGTCGAGGCGGCGCTGCAGCAAGGCAATTACACGCTGGCGGAGCAGGAGCTGCGCCAGGCGATCGTCGAGCATCCGGAAAGCGCCAAGGCGCACTATCTGCTCGCGCAGGTGCTGGCTCATCAGGGCAATATTGGCGATGCGCAGAAAGAGGCGGCTCAGGCCAAGCAGCTTGATCCGAAGATCAGCTTCACCAATCCAGCCCGCTTCGAGCACTTTCAGTCGGAGCTGAATCAGGCGCTTGCAGCGCCTACCAGCGTTCGGCCCACAGCCTCGACGCGAGCGGCGCCTTATGCCGCCGCCGAGCAGCCCGTGGCGAGGCAGCGTTCGAGTGGCAGCATCTGGCCCTGGGTGATTGGCGCCGTGATCGTCGTCCTGTTGTTTGGCTGGTTCCGTCGCCGCCAGCAGGGTGCGTTCAATAATCAGGGCTACAACCAGGGTTATGGTGCGCCCGGCCCGCAAAACCCGTATGGCAATGGACCGTATCCGCCGCCGGGTTATCAGCAAGGGCCGCAAGGCGGATCCGGTATCGGCGGCAGTTTGCTTGGTGGACTGGCCGGTGGCGTGCTTGGTGCGGCCGCCGTCAATGCCTACGAAAACCATGAGCGTCGCGAGGAAGAAGAGCGTGGCGATTACCAGTCCGGCAATAACGCTGCATCCAACCCGCAGGATCAGGCATACGACGATTTGCGCCGCGATCCCATCGACACCGGCAACAACGACAATAGTTGGGACGATAACAGCGGCGGCGGCGACTCGTTCGACGGCGGTGGCGGTGATGATAGCTGGAGCTAGTGCTGCGGCAGCTCACCCCGAGCGACACCTCGCTGGAGTAGGTTGGGATGAGCGTAAGCGAATCCCAACATCATGGTTCCAAGTAACAAGTTATGCATCAATGACGGGTTGTCTTCAGTAGCGCGTCATTGATGCATCGGCCGCCAGCATGTCGTTGGGTATCGCTACGCTCCACCCAACCTACTTTGAAATCACGGAATCTTGCACTGCCCATTCAGTGGCGCCTTGGCAGCGTTGTCGAGATCGGTGCGGCTGACGTCCTTGTTTTTCGACGGATCAAACAGGATTTTCGCGTCGACGTTCTTGCCATCGCTGCTGCGGATATTGGCGATGCCGCTGAAGCTCAGCAGCTCGTGGGTTTTGGCATCGTAGGCAACATCGAGGTGTGGCAGGGCGAAGCCGATCATGCTGTCCAGGCTGAGCCGGTACTGGCGTGCGGCGTGGCCATCGATCTGGGTATCGCCCTGGCGTTTGACCCTGAAGCTGAGCGTGCCTAGCCGACTGGGGAGAAGAAACGGCAAGGTGTCGCCGCTCTTGCCGAGCGTGTCCCAGTGCGTGCGGATATAGGCGTCGAAGCCAGCATCGATCACCGGCATGGGTGAGGTATCCAATGCCGCGGTGCGCTCGGCGGCATTTTTGTCGTTGCGCACGAAGATCACGCGTTTGCCGCCACTGCTGCGCACGCCTTCCCGGTAGCCGGTACGGGCATCATCCAGCTCGAAATCGGGCGCCTGGGGGCTGTCATCGTCGTGGAGTGTCTTGCGGGCGAACGGCTCGCCATCCGGGCAGCGATACAGCACCAACCGCGACGGGTTGCCGCCGTCGTCGTAGATCCAGTGGGATTCGGTGTACATCAGGTGGCCATCCGAGGCGGATGCCTTGCCTTCGACATAGCGAACGGAGTCAGAATCTGTGGGCGCACCAGCTGCAGCGCCGACCGTGGCGGCCAGGCCAAGTGTCAGGCCAAGCGCACAAGCGCGGCGATGGACGGTCATCGTCAAGGGTTTTCTCCCGTAGCGGTGGGGTTTGCCGCAGGTGGGCAGGCATCGCCCGATGCGAAGAGTCACAACGCTTAATTACGGGTCGATACGACCGATGGATGCAGCGGCTCGGCATCCTGAATGCCGAAACGGTCGCGGGCGGCTATGATGGGAGGCCGTCGGGCGCGCGGAAATCGTGTGCGGCCGGCAATTATTGACAGCGGTCGATGTTTCGGCATCGGCCACGCACAGTGAGGTTAGTGATATGGCACGTGGCGTCAACAAAGTCATTCTGGTCGGCAATCTCGGCGGAGATCCGGAAATGCGCCACACCGGCAGCGGTACGGCGATCACCACGATCAACATTGCCACGTCCGAGTCGTGGACCGACAAGCAGTCGGGCGAAAAGCAGGAGCGCACCGAGTGGCACCGGGTGAAGCTGTTCGGTCGGTTGGCCGAGATCGCCGGTGATTATTTGAAGAAAGGCCGTCAGGTTTATATCGAAGGTTCGCTGCGCACCGACAAGTACACCGACAAAGCCGGCGTCGAGCGCTACAGCACTGACGTGATCGCCAGCGAAATGCAGATGCTTGGCGGCCAGGAAGGCGGTGGTGGTGGTGGCGGTCAGCGTGAGCGTCCGCAGAGCTCCGGCGGTCAACGCAGCAGTGGTGGTGGCCAGTCACGTGGCAACGACGACTACAACCAGCGAGCGCCAGCGCCGTCGGCACCGGCCGGAAACAGCAGCTTCGATGATGACGATATCCCGTTCTAAAACGTACCTTAGATCAGAATTGTCGTTTTTCACCTAAAAACCCCCGAGAAATCGGGGGTTTTTGCTTTTCTGGAGTGGACATTTACCATCGCTTTTGGTGCCGATGGTTAGCTGTCGTCGAAGCGTGCCGATCACGGCTTCGATCAGCACCGTGAAATCGCGGATCGCTGCTCACAGGTCACCTGCCCTGCGCTCAGTACATGCTTCAAGAGTCAGCTTTGCTGCGCGATCGTACCTGATACATAACGGCTGCCAGGCACACTCCATCGCCATGGGAGATCCTTGCCTAGGCTGATGCCGATACGAGGTCCGCCTGTTAAATCTTTGGGTGGAGCCATGCCATCGTCGATGATAGTAAATCCATCACGGGTGCCAACCAGATCAATCCCATTTTGAACTCCGCTGATGCCCATCGCCTGAGTCAGGCGAGCTGGCCCGCGGCATAAATCACGATCACGCGCTGTCCGTGGGCGCGCCGCGCGCATTTGCTCAAGCCCGCGCAAGGGTTCCAGCGCACGAATGAGCACACCGCTACCATCGCCCTCGGGGCCACACACGCAGTTACAGCACCAGTGCATGCCGTACGTGAAATAGACATACATGTGCCCGGGTGGTCCAAACATGGTCGCATTCCGTGGCGTCTTTCCCCGGTACGTATGCGCCGCCGGATCGATAGCGCCGACATAGGCCTCCACTTCCACAATGCGACCCGCCCGGCCATCCGCTGCTACCAGGATCTTGTTGAGCAGCTGTGGTGCCACTGTGGGCGCGGTCCGATCAAAGAACGCACGGGACAAGGGGATACCTAGCCAGATGATCGACGCAGTTTCTTTTTGAACCACCGAGTTCTCCATACGCGTTGTCCGACCATGCATACCGTATCTTGCTGGAATGCGCAGGCTTGCCAAAGCGTACCGGTGCACTCGTTCGGAGCTTTACCGGGTCACTGGCTTTACGAAGTCATCGCCATTGGAAGTGGCAACCACTGCTAGACAAAGTTGACGGTACGCTTCGACCAGACGGTCGAGACCGAACGCACGATTTCTCCCGCTAGGGTTGGGCAGAACCCAAATTAAAGCGCCTTCCATGCGAGTTGGTTGCAATCCCCAGGCGATGTCTCGTTGACCTGAAAGCCCGGAGTACGCCGCCTTACCTAGAAAGGCGACGAAGTGTGGCGCATGGCGTGCGATCTTCCGCTCGAATTCGGCAGCGGCAGCGATGAATTCCTCTGGCGAAAGCTGATCTGCACGCGCCGTCGGCCGTTTCACTACCGACGTCACACCGCAGCCGTATCTGAGTATCGCGTGGTCTTCCTGCGGCTGTAGTTCCTCAGGGGTAAAGCCAGCCAGATGGATAACCCGCCAGAAGCGATTACTTCTACCAGCGAAATGGTGTCCCGTTGCGGCTGCCGTCATTCCAGGGTTGATTCCGCAGAACAGCACCTTGAGGCCTGCGGCAATGATATCCGGGATCTCGTCAGTCATCGTAGGCCTCGCAAACTCGGGCAGGCGTCGAGCTCGATCCGAATAAGGAGCCGATATTCCCTTCGGGGAGATAGATCAAATCGACCGGTCATCAGCAGATCACGCTCACCGCTTTCTGTGCGAGCTTCCTTAGGTCGTTGTGGGAGGCGCCGGCGCGAGCGCGGATGGCCAGGGTATGCATCGTCGCCGAGGCGAGCAGGGCGAGGGCTTTGAGGTCAGCGTCCTGTTTCAATTCTCCGGCGGCACGCGCCAGTTTGAAGCGCGCCTCGAAGTTGGCATCGAGCGTACGAAACCCCTCCGCAACAATGCGTTGGATCTCCGGGTCGCCGGGCGCCTCGGTAATGGCGGTGCCGACCACGAAACATCCAAGCGCCTGATCGTCGTTAGAGAAATAAATTGACAGTGATGCGTCGTAGATCCTCATCAACGTCGCGGCCAAGCTCCCGCCACTGTCGAATGCTTTACGCATCGACTCAAATTTGAATTCCCAGTAGCGGCTTAGCGCCTTGACATAGATTTCGTGCTTATCGCCGAACGCCGCACGAAGGCTCGGCCGGTTCATGCCGGTCGCAGCAGAAATGTCGTCGAGCGAGGTGCCCGAATAACCGGTCTTCCAGAATGTCGCCGCCGCCAGCCGGAGCGCAGTTTCCGGATCGTAGGCGCGTGGCCGCCCTCGGGGCTTTTTCTCGGTCTCGTCCTTTTTTGTTCCTGAGTGCATAAAAATCTTGACCCCTCATCTTCGTCATGATTATTATTCGAACATGTACAAAATTCAAGATGGTGGGAATTCGGGCGCGGGGCTGGTCGACCGATGATCTGGGCCGACGATCAGCAGGTAGTTCGGTAGAGGTCTGGTTTCAGTTGAGGTAAGAGGCCGCGTACGCGGCAGGAACCCGGTACGAGGTGGTCACGCGTACCTTGCATCCAGCATCTCGACGAGCTGCGCCACGCGTCGTCAGCACGGCAGATGGATTACGACAAGAGAGCACACACATGAATGCCTTTGAGCGTTTTCGTAATACAAGAATTCCACTGGCCCATGGGGTCGGAGCAATCCCTGCGGTCGGATTCGGTACGTTGATTCCAGATCGCATCGTGGCCAAGCAAGCCATCAAAGTCGCGTTGGAGGTCGGATTCCGACACCTCGATGGCGCGGAGGTCTACCGTAACGAAGACGTGGTCGGCGATGCTATGCGAGAGGCTTTTGAAGCCGGGACGGTCAACCGAGAGGAGCTCTTCGTCACCACGAAGCTATGGAACAACAATCATCGTCCCGATCGAGTCAAAGCAGCCTTCGAAGCAAGCCTCCGTCGTCTTCAGCTCGACTACCTTGACTGCTATTTGATCCATACGCCCTTTGCCTTTCCGCCGGGCGACGAACAGCATCCGAGGAATGAACAGGATGAGCCGATCTATGACGCGGGGGTGACGCTGGTTGAGACGTGGCGGGCGATGGAGCGTCTCGTGGATGAGGGAAGGTGCAGGGCCATCGGACTATCCGACATCACGCTGCCGAAGCTGAAAGAGATCGTCGCGGTGGCACGCATCAAGCCCGCCGTGGTGCAGGTCGAGTGCCATCCTTATCTTCCCGAGTGGGAGCTACTCGACTTTTGTCGGCAACATGGAATCGTGCTGCTTGCCTTCGCGCCATTGGGTCATGGCATGGAACCAAGAATAACGGACGACCCGGTGATCAAGGCCATCGCCCAACGTGTCGATAAGACTCCGGCACAAGTGGCGCTGGCGTGGGCTGTGCAGCGCGGTACGGCATTGCTAACCACGTCAACTAACCCCACGCATATCTGGGAGAATTTCGATATCTCCTTGCTGCCCGAAGACGCCATGCAGGAAATGCAGGATCGCATTACGACGAGCATCCGATTGAACGCGGTGGTGGAGACCGGAGTGCCTGGATTTATTTCGCGGCGCGGGTGAATGGGGTGAGATGGTGGGGTGCCGTGCACTTCTGGAATGATCAGCGCTCGGCGGTGCGCTAGAGCTTGACCTAGCGGATTTCCATTACCTCTGGTCTGACTGCGCCAAGCCAAGCTTATGGCTCAGCGCAACTGCTTTGGTTCTGGAAGTAACGCCAAGCTTGCTGAGGATGTTCCCTACGTGGAACTTGACTGTGTCACTGGTAACAGCCATTTCTCGGGCGATCTGGAGGTTACTGTGTCCGCGGACCAGCCACTTCAGTACCTCCAGTTCGCGGGCAGTCAAATCGGGATGGACAGAAATTTCATCGGCCTTGCGTCCTGCAGCGGGCGAAAGATAGCGGCCGCCGCGAAATACCATGCGAATGGCATTCAGAAGTTCTTCGGAAGGCGCATTCTTGAACAGATAGGCATGCGCGCCTGCCTGCAAGGCCTTGGCAATCTCGCTACCGCCGGCATTCGCAGTTAGGACGAGGAATCGTGCGACGGGTGAGGTCGCTCGCAAGATAGCAATCAATTCAATGCCACTGAGATCGGGGAGTGACAAGTCGACCAAGGTGACATCAGGCGCGCGGCTTGCAAAGAGATCAATCGCTTCCGCCGCGCTCGCAGCTTCACCGACGAGTTCCATATCCTCCTGATAACCGACAATCGCGCAAAGTCCAGCACGAACGACGGGGTGGTCGTCGACCACCATAACCCTGACTTTCGATGGTTCGTTCATGCATCAATTCTCGCCACGCCATTGCCGCGCAGACGATGCCATAACCTTGCCAATGTGCCGGGGCGAGGGATGCAGAGCGTTACGGTTGTCCCGTTCCCCACCTCAGTCGTTACCGCGAGCGTGGCACCCAGGCACTCCGAACGATGGCGCATATTCTTCATTCCATATCCACGCGCATGTTCGTGTACACCGGTATGGGGAACGAAACCGATCCCATCATCTGACACCGCAAGACGCAAGGTATCTGTTGCAAACGTCAGGTTGATCGATATCGTGCGGGCATCGCCGTGTTGCATGGCGTTCGATACCGCCTCCTGAACAATCAGCACAATATGGTGTTTCGCCTCCGGCTGCACTGTCCACGCGACCCCGGATACGTGAATGTCGAGCTCATCCACGCGTCCGCCAGTGAGTTGTCTGGTCATCACTGATAAAGATTCCAACAGGCTCTTCTGGTCCAGGATCGGTGGGCTGAGATTGAGTACCGAATATCGTGCGTCATCCAGGCTGCTTTTGGCCAGATCGCGAGCCGACACCAGATGTTTTGACGTCATGTTCGGAGCTCGCTCCATGCTGATAAGTGCGGCCTCCGTCTGGAAAACGATACCGCTCAGGCCCTGGGCCAGGCTGTCGTGAATCTCTCCGGCAATACGCTGTCGCTCCTCCAAAACCGCGGCCCTTGCGTGCAGCCAATTGACCCGCAGTCGATAGAAACCCAGTAACACCAGAATCGTGACGAGCCCTTCCAGGAAGCGAAACCACCACGTCTGATAGAACTGCGGGAGCACGTCGAAGTTGAGCGCGTTTTCCTGGTTGCCCCAACGACCCGTATCGGCACTGGCACTGACATGGAAGGTGTAATGTCCCGGCGACAGGTTGGTGTATTGCGCAATACGCTGGATTCCACCCTGCACCCATTGCTCATCAAAGCCGTCCAGGCGATAGCGAAACTGCGTTCGTTCCGGTGATGAAAGATTGGGAGCCGTGTAGCGAATTTCCAACCGACGCGTTCCAGGCGGTAACCGCACGGATTCGGCGAGGTTGACGTCGACCTCGTCAGCAAGCAGTTGCTCCACTCGAGTTGACGGTTGACGATCACTCAAGGAAAGCCGTGTGGGATCGACGACAACCACGCCTCGGATGGTTGGAAACCAAAGTCGTCCGTCACGGGCGCGCCAGCCGGAAGGCTGCGAGCCTGCGTTAGTCTCACTGCTCTTCATCCCATCTGCTTTGCCGAAGACGAGGGGTTGCGTGGTTTTGCTGGCGCCGGCAGCCACGGCATCCAGCTCATGGCGGCTGATGCGGTAAATACCCTTGTTCGACCCGATCCACAGATTGGCGGCGGCATCCTCCAGGATGTTGTTGATCGTATCGTCCAGAAGTCCCTGGCGGGTCGTGTACCGCGTGAAACGGCCGTTTTCGAGCCGGAACAAGCCTCGTCCGACGGTGCCGATCCACAGTGTGTTCTTTGCATCGAAATACAATGCGGTGACAAGCGCGTCAGAAAGGGAGTTTATTGTTGGATAGTTCTTGATGTAACCATCATGGATGCTGCTGAGTCCGGCGCCGCTGCCGATCCAAATTGTACCGCTCACGCCTTCAGCTATGGCGAACAGATAATTGTTCAACAAGCCGTTTGCTTTGGTATACACGCTGATCTGACCACTGGCGTATCGCAGCAGTCCACCGCCTCTGGTCAAAAACCAGAACTGATGTGCTCGATCCTCGAGAATCCCTGAAATTTGATAGGCAGGCATCCCGTTCCGCGTAGAGATGGCTTGCGTAACACGCTCGTGGGACATCCGAAACAGTCCGGTGGTTGAGGACCCAACCCAAAGATTTTGCGCATGGTCTTCCGACAACGCCATGGTGTGGTCAGTCGGTAGCCCGTCGGCCGTCGTGAACACGCGAATATGATTTTCATGCAGCTGATTAAGTCCAGCGCCCGTAGTAATCCATACATCGCCAACACTGTCGTCAATCACCGAATAGGCCAGATCGTCCGAAAGCCCTTCCTCCTTGGCGTAGGTCGTAAAACTTCCATCCCGGAAGCGCTCAAGACCGCCTCCATTGGTTCCGATCCACACGTTGCCGTCGTGATCCTCGTATACGGTATTCACCTCGTTACTGCCAAGTTCCTCCTTTGTCGTGAATCGACTGACCTGCTTGCCGCTGACTCTAAGCAGTCCTTGAGTCGAGCTGGCGATCCACACGTTTCCATCACGGTCCTCGAGCATGGCCTCAATGGCGGAACCAGAAACGCCTTGAATTCGCCAGGGTTCAAAACGTCCTTCAACTCGACGCGTGAGTTCTGAGTTCTGCGTCTGGATCAACAAGATGCCAGTGGCATCAAGATGCAAGCCAATCACGTCGTCACTGGGCAGTCCATCCTTTGTTGAATAGGCGCCGATCTTGCCGTTGGTCAGGTGATTCAATCCGCCATGAGTAGCGATCCAGAGTGACCTGTCTTTATCTACAAGAACACGCGTAACCGAATCACCTGACAATCCATCGGCGGTCGTATAGGTCTTGATGGCTTTTCCGTTCTTGACATGCGCCAGGCCTCCATTGCCACCAATCCACACGCTGCCATCGACATCGGCGGCAAGCGTCAGTCCAGCACGTTCACTGATGGCACTTAAATGGGAAAAGCGTCCATTGCGAAAAGTCGTGACACCACCATTGTGAGTGCCAATCCACAGCGTTCCCTGGCTATCTTCGACGAGATCGGCAATGTAGTCATCGTGGAGTGCCGGCGTATTGGTGTGGTCGAAGACCGTAAAATGCACGCCGTCGAATCGGGCGATGCCCGCCTGCGTACCGACCCACAAGTAGCCGTCCGAAGTCTCAAGGATTTTGGTGACCGCGTTTTCGGGAAGCCCCTCGTCCGTTCGCCACACCGTGTGCACGTACTGCGTGATAGCTTTGGTTGGGTCGAGCGCGATAGCCGATTGAAACGGCATCAAGGCCCAGAGCAGCCCGAGCACGCGCTCGGCAAGTCTCCTCCGCAGCCAGCTCATTGCCATTTCTTTGCCCCTCGGCGATCAGCACTCTGCCGCTACCTTGTCGTGACAGGGTAGCGGCAAATTCGACCTGTTTTTCCAGCCTACTCTTTCGGGTAGGTCGAGCCTACTCTCATTGGGGACGTTCCAACTCGTCGCCTGTGCCAGAGTCATGGCAGGCATGTACGGGGCGATCGGCACTCAAGCGCGGCATCCATTGCACGTGACTTCCTTACGTAGCGCCTGACGTCAGCTTCATGCGAGTTGATGGTTCCACCAAGCGTTCGGACGCTTGGCTGTGTGGGGCGTTGGAGCGCCGATCGTTATCTGGAGTAACAGCTCCGTCCAGGAGTCATCCGGACTGTCTTTCAACCAAATCTTGTATGCGGACTCTTCATGACTATCAAGAAGCTTTATAGCTCGTCCCTCCCTGCGCTGGCCATGACGGTGTCGCTTGCACTCGCTGCTGCCACGGTGATGTCTGTCCAAGCCAGTGCTATCACTAGCGGTACGGGTATCACGGTGGCGAGCACCACAGCGCTGCACCCCGGCGATGTATTCACAGGCGTGCTTGCGCACACACAGCCCATGCACATCGTGGTCGCGCTGAAACTGCGCAATAGCGATGAGCTCGATGCTCTTGTCGCCGCGCACCAGACGCTGACGCCGGCACGGTTCTCGTCAGAACATGCGCCGACGCAAGTGCAGGCTCAGGCGGTCGCGACCTATCTGACCCAGATGGGCTTCAAGAACGTAGTGATCGCAGCCAATCATCTGCTGGTGTCGGCAGACGGCACGGCCGCCACCGCGCAGGCAGCCTTCCAGACCTCGTTCGCGCGAGTGCAGACGAAGGACGGCCGACAGGCTTTCGCCAACAATAGCGATGCTCATATGCCCGCTACGCTGCAGGACAGTGTGCTGTCGGTGATCGGTCTGCAGAACGCGTATGTCGCGCATACCTTCGCGCAGCGTGCACAGCTTGCGCAGGTAAAAAACCTCGCCAGCGCAGCCACCATCGCTCCGCATGACCCGACCCAATTTTCGTCGATCTATGGCGGCACCGGCATACCGACCGCAGCGGGTGTCACCGTAGGCATCATCACCGAAGGCGACATGACCCAGGCGGTCGCCGACCTGAATACTTTCACTGCCAACAACAATTTGGCGACAGTCAACACACAGGTGATCTACACCGGCGCGGACAGTGGCGACAACAGCGGCAACGACGAGTGGAGCATCGATAGCCAGGACATCATCGGCGCCAGCGGTGGTCAGGTAGGTCAGCTCATCCTTTACGCCGCGCCGAGCTTGACCGACGCCGATTTGCTCGCCGACTTCAATGCGGCAGAAATGGCCAACGTGGCCAAGGTCATCAACGTGTCGATCGGTGGTTGCGAAACCGACACGAGAAGTGACGGTACGGCAGCGGCGTCGGATCAGATCTTCGAGCTTGCCGTCGCGCAAGGCCAGACCTTCTCGATCGCCACCGGTGACAAGGGCGCTGACGAATGCCAAAACGGCGGCACCACACCGAGTTGGCCGGCCGACTCACCGTATGTAGTCGCCGTTGGCGGCACCACGCTAAATGCTTCGACGACCACCTGGAGCAGCGAAACCGTCTGGGTCGACGCCGGCGGCAGCCCGAGCACGTTCGAACCGAAGCCGAGCTGGCAGAACGCGCTCGTTCCCGGCACCAAGCGTGGACTGCCCGATATCGCGATGGACGCCGATCCGAATTCGGGTGCGGAAGTCTACGTCAATGGTGGGCTTGAGCAGTGGGGTGGCACCAGCCTGGCTTCACCGATCTTTGTCGGCCTGTGGGCCCGCATGATCGCGATCAAGGGTACCTCCATCGGCTTTGCCGCACCGTTGTTGTATCAGTTGCCGGCAGCCAGCTTTCACGACATCACCGCGGGCAACAACGGCGGCGAAGTGGCCAAGGCGGGTTACGACTTCGCCAGCGGTCGTGGCAGCGTGATCCTCAGCGTGGTGGCCAGTCAGCTCGGCGTGCCTAGCCCGCTGGTGGCCAACTTCAGCGAGACTGCCATCGGACTGGTGGCCAAATTCACCGATACCTCTACCGATAGCGCCGGCACCATCACTTCGCACGTATGGAATTTCGGCGACGGCGGCGCGCCAACCACCGCCACCAACACTAGCCACCTCTATCCCAAAGCGGGCGCCTACACCGTCTCCGAGACGGTAAGCGACACCGCTGGCTATGTGATAGCCAAGACCACGTCGGTGACGATCAAGTAGCAGCGATCGCGGTTCGTCGCTTCGATGGCGACGAGCCGCGGCTCTGACATGCGGGATGACCGACAACCCCCTCGCTCCGCCCTACGCGGACATGCGAGTGAGTTCAGGCCTCTCCCCCGAAACCTGACCTTTCGCACGAAGCATCTGAAGACAAGCGACATGGTGATCCCGCAAGCCGGGGCACGCCATCACCGATGACACGATCTGGGGGTTTCATTTCATGATGGGGTTGGACATGCACACACACACGAATGGCCGTCTAAACAAGACCCGCCTCACTCCGACCCTCCCGGTCACGCCGGTCACTCGCGCTATCCGCGCGGCCCTGGCGATTTCCGCCACCTTGTTGGCTTTGGGCGGCAGTGGTACTGCGATCGCGCAGAGCTGCGTCTTCACGACACCGGCCACGGAGACTTGTGAGGGCGCCTTCACCAACACCTTGCCTGACCCCTCATTCTTTACGCCTGTCACGGACCTCACCCTGGTGTTGGGAGACAGCGCAAACACCGTGCCGACCAGCGTGACACCAGCCGCCGGCCTGATGGGCATCGATGCCAATTGGGGTGGCAACGTCGGCGTGACAAGTTACGCCGACATCACCACGCAGGGGGCCGATGGCATTTTTGCGAACAACGCGACCACGGCGACGGTAAATAACCAAGGCAGCATCACCACCAACGTCACGGCCACCGGTGCCAAGGCGATGGACGTCAATGCGTACGGCGACGTGAGCGTGGTCAACAACGGCCCCATCAGCGCCTACAGCACCGGCGTCTACGACGTGACGGCGGTCAGCGCCTACTCAAGCAATGGCAATGTCTCGGTCGATAACCAGGCTGCCGGCACGATCAACGCCGCCGCGCAGGATGGCAACGCCATTGCGGTCAATACGTATGCCTATGGCGGGGCCACAGTCACCAATGAAGGTGTGATCACTGCCAGCTCAGCCAACTCGGTCTACGGCATTGCCGGGGGCATTGTTGCCCAGGCCGTCAACGGCAACGCCAGCGTCACCAACAGCGGCAGCATCACGGCAACGTCCACTGGATTGCAGGCCGTGGGCATACTGGCCACGTCCAACTATGGTTACGCCTCGGTCATCAACTCCGGCTCGGTCACGGCCACCGGTGGACAGGGCAAGACGATTGGCATCGAGGCGATCGGCCAAACCGGAAGCAGTGTCACTAACTCCGGTTCGGTCACGGCCACATCAACTTCAACTTCCGGTACCGCCATCGGCATCCTGGCGCAGACGGTCAACGGCAACGCCACCATCACCAATACCGGCGGCGTTACGGTCACCTCCGGCTATAGCGCCATGGGCGTTTCGGCGATCTCGGCCGACGGTGACGCTTCGGCCAGCAGCTCCGGCCACATACAGGCCATCGGCCACGGTGGCGTGACCTCGGGCGTCGAAGCCTATACGGCTGTTGGCAATGCCAACGCCAGCAACGCTGGCTATGTGTTGTCGGGCTCCTACGGCGGCAGTGCGGTGGGTGTGTCGGCCACCAGTGGCGATGGTAACGCGACCGCCAGCAATACCGCCGCCGGTTACCTGCGTGTGGTGACGCTGGGCGAAGCCACCAATTACGCCACCGGTATTGCCGCCAAAACCTACAACGGCGATGCCACCGCTAGCAATGACGGCACCGTATACGCGTCGTCGACCCTTGGCGTGGGTATCGGCATCAACGTCAGCGCCACTGGCGGCAATGCCACGGCCACCAATACCGGAGCGATCACAGCACTCAACTCGCTGTTCGCCAATGTCCGCGGCATCCAGGCGATTTCTTCTACTGGTGAGGTCACCGTCACCAACTCCGGCAGCATCAGGGCCTTTTCAAACCAGGTGCTGGGTTACCCGTTTGCTATCACCAGCGTGCTGGGCATCGGCGCGCAGAGCTACGCCGGCACGACCGTCACCAACTCTGGCAGCATCAGCGCGACCGGCCCGTGGAAAACCTACGGCGTGGAAGGGATTTCCCTATACGGCGACACCCAGGTAACCAATACCACCAGCGGAACGATCTTTGCCAGTGGTCTCAGGGCGGTCGGCATTGTGGCCGACGTTGGCTACGGCACGACGTACCAGGCGGTGGTCAATAATGCCGGCAGCATCCACGTCAGTCAGGTTGGCGATTGCGACTGCAATCCCGGTTTCGTTGCCGATGGTGTGGGTATCGCTGCTTTCTCCGACTTTGCCGGGGGTGTCGCGGTCAACAACACCGGCAGCATCATCGTCACCACGCAGCAAGGCGCGTATGGCATCAGCGCCATTACCTACAACAATGCGGCGACCGTCAACAACTCCGGCACGATTACCGTCGGTACCACTGGCTATAACGCATCCAACTTCGGCATCGCCGCGCAGAGCGCGTACGGCAGTGTCTCCATCGTCAACTCCGGCAAGGTATCTGTTGCGACCGGGTTGCTGATCGGAGCGGGCGCCTATGCCCTCAATGACGTCGTCGGCATCTATGGCCACACCGGGCGTCACCACAACGTGGGCTATGGTGCGGGTTATTACGGTGCCGGAGATACCAAGATCACCAATACGGGCGATGTCAGTATTACGGCCACCCGAGAAGGTACCGGCATCTATGCGGTTGCCGAGTATGGTTCCGCCCTCGTCAGCAATTCGGGCCATGTGGTTGTCAATGACACTTTTGGCGGCAGCGGCATCGTGGTCAAAACGGGGCTTAACGGTTACACGACCGTAGGCAGTGCTGGCATCGACAACACAGGGACCGTCCAGGTTTACGGATCGCAGGACGCGCGGGGCCTCGTAGCGCACGTGGTCGGCGGCAATACGATCGACATCACCAATGCGGGCGACGTGGCCGTATCCGGCGAGGTGGGTGCCTTCGGCGTTTTTGCCCGCAACTACAACTACACCGGCAACGCCATCAACGTAAATAACACCGGTTCGATCAGTGCCGACATCGCTACTACCGGGCTCTACGCCCCCAACACCAACCAGAACCATGCTCAAGCCATCGGCGTGGAGACGTACAATTATTCCGGTATCACCACGGTCACCAATGCAGGCTCGATTGTTGCCCACGTCATCTCGACCACCCCGCTGACCGGCAGCGCCGTCGGCATCAATACCAAGAACGGATACGCCGCCCACTACGGCAATACCGTCGTCACCAATAGCGGCTCGATCACGGCATTCGACCGTTCCAACAATGGCAGCCCCTATTTCCATGCGCCACACGGAGCCTGGGCTGCGGGTGTCAACTCGGACGGTACCTACGGCAATTTCACCATTAGCAACACCGGCAGCATTACGGCGACCGCGCAGTCTGCTTACTTTGCCGACGATGGCCTCACCACGGCGAATGGCATCCTGGCGACATCCACGGTGGGCAACTCCGTCGCGCGCAGCCTGACCCTGGGCAACGTCAAGATCACCAACGGCACCGGCGGCTCCATTTCGGCCAGCGCGGAAACCACCTACGGGGCCGGAAGCACCTTCGCGACCGGTCTGTCTGGTGTGGTCAAGATCGGCAGCAATGGCGGCTCGCTGGTCAGCGCCGGCCGTGGCATCACGATCGACAACGAAGCCCTGGTTACCGCGCAGGCAGTCACCGATGCCGCGGCCATCGGTTCGGCCACGGCCACCGGCGTGTCTGCGATCAACGGATCGGTGCAGGGTTTCGCCAGCGTCATCAATGCGGGCACGGTGTCTACGAACGCCACGAGCACCAGTGTGGCGACCGCCACGGGCATCTTTGCCAGCGGCCACAGCGTAACGGCAGCTCTCAACGCGGGTGGCAGCATTAAAGCAACAGCGACCGGTGCCAGCGGTGTGGCCACCGGTCTGTTACTGACCAACACCGGCAGTGCGGCGTTGACCACAAACAATGACGGTGTGCTCAATGCGACGTTCATCGGCGCCGGCAAGGCCTACGGCGCGATGATCAGCTCGGCCGGCGATGTGGCCTTCAGCAACACCGGCCATATCCTCGCGAGCAATGCGACGTCGGCGGTGGGTGTGGCTTTCAACAGCCCAGCCAACGTCACGCTGATCAACAGCGGCACGATCACCGCTAACTCGGCGGCGGCGGGCAGCTTCGCGGTGCTGAGCACCGGTGCGTCGAACGCTGCCATCAGCAACACCGGTACGATCAACGGTGCAATCCAGACCGGCGTCGGCAACGACACGTTGACCAACGCCGTCGGCGGTGTCTGGAACGCGATAGGTGCCTCGGACTTCGGTGCTGGAGACGACACGGTCAGTAACGTCGGCACGATCAACCTGAGCAACACCACGATCAGCCTGGGCAGCGACCCGGCTGGCAACCAGTTCATCAACGCCGGCACGATCGCGGTACTGGGTAGCAACACGATCACCATGGGTACCGGGACTACGATCAATCCCAACCCGTTCACCAACAATGGCACGATCAACTTTCAGAACGGCGTAGTGGGCGACACGCTGACGATCAACGGCAACTTCGCCGGCAACGGCCAGGTCGACATGGATGTGAGTGGCTTGCACGGCACCAGCGATCTGCTGAAGATCAATGGCAACGTGGTTGCCGGTAGTGTGAACACGGTCAACGTGATCTTGCTGGATGATCCCACCACCGCCTCCACCCTGATCCCGTTGGTGCAGGTGAGCGGAACGTCGGCAGCCGGATCGTTCGTGTTGGGTCAATTCGTCCAGCCCAAGGGCTTCCTCGGCTTAAGTGAGATCCTGGTGAGCACGCCGAACGCGGCATCGCTGGGCCTGACGGTCGCTGCCGCACCCGCGCCGCCAACTCCACCAGCACCACCGGTGGCGCCGCCACCTTCCGGCACAGGTGTCGTCGTGACCGTGAGTGGCCTGAGTCAGCTGGGCACGCTGGCCGCGTCGGCCGCACCGGGTGTGCAGAGTTTGATGAGAAGTCAGATCGGTACACTGGAAGATCGGATGGGCGCGGTGAGCCAGACGATCAAGGGCGGCTTGAGCTTGTGGACGCGCGCGTTCGCGGACAGCGGCACGGTGGACCCGCAGCACTCGGCCGGCAACTTCGGTCAGAACGGCAACTTCGGCTTTGACCAGAGCAACTCCGGTGAGGAAGTGGGGCTGGACTTTGCGATCTCCGACGAGGTCAAGGCCGGTGCGTTGTTCGCCAAGTCGCAAGCGAACCAGTCACTCGATGGCAACGAGGCTGACTCGAGCAAGATCACCGGCGATACCAGCGGCATCTATGGCACGTGGATTTCCTCAAGTGGCTTCTATCTGGACGCGTCTTACCGCTGGATGACTTTCAATGATCGCCTGCACGCGCCAGTGGGCTACGCCTCGATCCATGGCAATGCCGATGCGTTCAACCTGGAGGCGGGCAAGACCTGGAAACTGCAGAACGGTCTGCAGATCGCGCCGCAGTTCCAGTACACGCTGACCAAGGTGGACAACATCAACGCGCAGACCGGCAGTCTGGCCGGCTTCCAGTCCACCGGAGACGATGCGTCACGGGCAAGGTTGGGTGTGATGTTCAGCAAGGAGTACACGCCGGCCAGCAGCCACGCGATGTGGATGCCCTATGCCTCCTTGTCGGTGGTGCAGGAGCTGGACGGGAAGAACAGCTACTCGGTTAATGACACCTTCTTCGGCGAGACCAATACCAAGGGAACGAGTGTGCTGGCCGAGACCGGCGTTAACGTGCAGCTAGGCAAGCTGGCACTGTACGGCGGGCTGAACTGGCAGGACGGTGGCGCGTTGAAGAGCTTCTTCGGTGGTCAAGTGGGGCTGCGCTACACCTGGTGAAGCGGCGGGAAGGAAGTCCGTGGATGCAAATTTGCTGGACTCCTTTTGCGGAAGACATAACAAGGGAAAGTCCTGGATGACATCAATGGCGACCCGAAGGAGAGCGTTATCGCGAGCAAGTTACATGGAGCGGGGTCCGTCGAGTCTCAGATGAACTTGGTCCAACGCAGTAAACAGGTATTCACGCCTGGTCAGCAGCGTGTTCTCGAACTGGAAGACGGAGACAGTTTTTTGCTGCAAACGATTTTGTTCGATGAAGACGATAGTGTTCTTCCGCGTTGGCGTTATCGCAGCGCGTCGCAAATCGCAGCGCGTCTGTCGAGCTGGGCGCGGAGGCGTCATGTATTGATTACGTATTGCATGATTGACAAAAACACCGTCCGAATCTGGCGGCTCGGTGCGGTCTGAGGATGTCTACATGAGGATCACTGTATTCGAAGGCTACACGGTCGGAAAGATCGAGCGAGGTATTCCGTTTTCGGCGAAGCAGAAGAAGCTGCTTTCCACCGAACAGAAGCGGGTCCTGCAAATGAAGGGTGGTGAAAGCTTTGTGCTCGTAGCGCACGCCGGTGAATCCTCGGCCGACAATGCCGAACGGCTCGTGCAATGGGCACGATTGAAGGGCATTCGCATCGTGCGGCGCAGGCTAGATGCCGACTCTGTGCGGATCTGTTACATGGGTATTCTCTGACCTGCGATAGTGGCCAAGCTGAAGAAGTGACCATGACCTCACGCATTCAGCGCGCAAGCCGACAACGCTTGCCGGCTTTCTTTTCTTGCGCGAAAAGAGCGACAAGAGTCGTACGTTTCCAGGACGTATCCTTGGATGACGGAGTATGGTCAATCTTCAACGCGTGGCAGTAGCGAGAATTGGGAGAGCTTTACGTGGCAGGCAAAAAGAGAACATCCGATACCGAGATCCAAGCAACTACTGACAAGGGCGAAATCGAACCAGGTCTGAAGCCCATTGCCGTCGCTTCCGCTCCAACGCCGGCCCCTGCGGATTCCTCGAAACCAACGGCGGATGAACCTGCCGTCGATATAGCCATGCAAGTCGAGAAAAGTTGTTCGCGCGGACTGGCGGCTTGGCTGGCTAGCAGTAACCTTTCCCTCGCGATTTCCTCCTATCAGACGGGCCGGGTGTACCTCGTCGGCAGTGACAAGCTCGGCCGGGTGTCTTTCTTCGAACGCCTGTTCGAGCGCGCCATGGGTATCGTTGGCAATGCCCAACGCATTTACCTCGGTAGCCTGTATCAGTTGTGGCGCTTCGAGAACGTATTGCGCCCAAACGAGGTTATCCATGCTCAGTTCGACAAGTGCTATGTCCCGCGCAATGCCCAGACCATTGGCGACTTGGATATCCACGAACTGGGCATCCGCAAGGACGGCAAGGTAGTCTTCATCAACACCAAATACTCTTGCGTTGCCGAGTTGAGCTTGACGCACAGCTTCAAGGCGATCTGGAAGCCGGACTTCATCAGCAAGCTGGCGCCCGAAGACCGTTGTCACTTGAATGGCCTGGCCATGGTCGACGGCGCGCCCAAGTATGTCACCGCTGTGTGCAAAAGCGATGCGGTGGATGGCTGGCGCGACCGGCGCCACGATGGCGGCGTGGTGATCGACATCGACACCAATGAGATCGTCTGCGAAGGTTTGTCGATGCCGCATTCGCCACGTTGGGCCAATGGCAAGCTGTGGCTGCTCAACGCAGGCACTGGCCACTTGGGTTGGGTGGATTTCGCGACGAAGTCTTTTGTGCCACTGGCGTTCTTGCCGGGGTTCGTGCGCGGCCTGTCGATCTTTGGTAACCATGCGGCCGTGGGCCTGTCCAAGCCGAGGAACCAGCGCTTTGAAGGTCTTCAGCTGGACGCGGAGCTGACCAAACGCGATGTCGAACCTTGGTGTGGGGTGCAGATCATTTCGCTCACTAACGGCGACGTGCAGCACTGGATCCGTTTCGAAGGTGACATTTCCGAGATCTTCGACCTGTGCTTCCTGCCGAACGTGCGCAATCCTATGATGGTGGGATTGCGTACGCCGGAAATCCGGGAACTGATCACGTTTGAAACTGAACTGCAGAAAGGGGAAGTAGCCCCATGAGCTTGAGAATGACGAGCTCGATGGGGTGCATGGCTGTAGCGTTGTTTATCGCAAACGCGGTACAGGCCCAATCGCAGTCCGTGACAACGGCGACAAAGACGCCGGCCACGCGCGCAATCCAAGCGCAACCTGCCGATGAAGCAGATGCAATATTTGCCCGTTGGGATACCGACCACAACGGAACGCTGTCTCTGGATGAGTTCCGGATCGGATGGCATCAGCTTCAGGCCACGATGACATTGCGTCGGCTGCATGAACAATTCGTAGCGATGGACACTGACAAGAATGGCTGTCTGGACGCAGAGGAGTACAGCCGCCTGGAACTAATCAGGAACGCTGGCAAGCGGGCGCCGCCGATGTCGATGTTCGATACAGAGAAGAACCAGTGCCTGGATTTCAAGGAATACGTGAACGTGGTCAACTACTTGTTGAGGCACGAGCACAAATGATCATCGTTCGACACTTTGTTACAACTTATGCTTTACGAATAGAGATCTGCGTATTGGCGTGGAGCCAGTCGAATAGCCCGGACCGAGCCGCGATGCTGCATTAAAGGTGTTCGGCGATAATGTTTTGTCAGTCATCAGAGTATGACGTCGATTGCTCTGGCACGGCTGGACACAGGTTCAGAAAGCCAGCATGCGGCTTGGGGTCAGGCGGGCGACTGGAGTATTGCAGCAACGATGAGATGAGTTGCCTCAGCCGCGATTTTTTCCAGACTCTGTGGCTTGTCGCCCGGGGTGACTGAAGCGACAGCGAGTCCCCTGATCGCTCCAACAAGTGCAATGGCCGTCAAAGAGAAGTCTCGTTTCGGCGCTAGTTTGATTTTCGCCAAACGATCCGCTTCTTGTTTGATGAGCGAAGCGAACACGTTCAGAGCGGCCTGCCGATGAGCCTCCATAGCGGCGCTTACTCCCACTGATTCAATATGAGCGATGCGCGCCATACGTCTATCGGCCGTCATCGTCTTGAGATAGGCAGTGACACCCGCACCTGCGCGAGCCTTGAAATCCAAAGGGTCTGCCTTTGCTAAGGATGACGCGGCCGCTTCAATCGCACGCACATTGATGTCGTCGTAAAGAGCGTGAAGTAATTCTTCCTTGCTCCCGAACTCTTCATAGAAGTTTCGCGCAGAAATCCCAGCCATCGAGCAAAGCTGTTCTATGGAAGTGTTGCTGTAGCCGTCACTGGCGAAGGCTTCCGTCGCCGCCTCGATCAGTTTGTCGCGGCGTTCAGTTCGGCGCTCGGCGGTCGTGCGACTCCGGTACCGACGACTTTCTGCGTTATTCACCTTCAATGACATGATCCATTTTTGTGGCAGTGCAGCTTGCAAAGCTACATCGTGAGCGTAACTTGCAAATTGGTATGAAGTCTTACCAGTTTACGATGTCCAGTAGGCAGTCGTCCTGGGCATCGCATTGGTGAGTTCGGAGGGGCGTGTGTATGACTGTTCGATTCGTGGCCATTTTAGCAGTAGCCCATGCGGTATCGATTGCTTGTGGACGACCGGCTGCCTGCGCAGATAACGGCTCCAACGACTGGAGCGGCCAGCCTTCCGTTGGATCCTTTGAGTCTCTCGCATGGCCTGGGAGTTTGCAGCCGATCATCTCGTCAGAATTTTCCTCTTTACAGAAATGCCTCGATAAAGCACCGCAGAAGTAGCTTAAGCCGCGTCGTCGTGTCGATGACACTTGTCGTGATGACGTTGGTCGTTGTGTCAGCAATTCGGTCGACTGCTCGCGGTAGAGGCTTATGTGTCACCGCCTGCAGTCTGGGGTTTTAATGCAAACGGCAATGGGAGTAGTGCGATGAAGAAAGCAAGCTTTATGGCAGGCGCGCTGGCGTTGGTTTTCACCCTGACAGGTGCCATCACCAGTTCCGTCAGGGCGCAGACTATTGTTCCGCCACCGAACAGCGATCCGTTCTATGTTCCACCGACCGGTTACTCATCTTTGCCGAACGGGATGATACTCAGCGATCGCACGATCAATGCGGAATATCTGCTGCCGTTTCTATCTACAAATGTCACCAATCAGTTGGGCAGTGCAGGCGCGGCGCTCCTGCCCGCAATCAGCACATTGCAGAACCTGAAGATCAATGCCTATCAGGTGCTGTACAAATCCACGGATTCCAATAACCAGCCGGTGGCCGAAGTGGTGACTATTCTGGTTCCGCAGGAAACGTGGAGCGGCAGTGGCACGCGTCCGTTGGTCGCCTTCGAGAGTGCCGAGGATTCAGTGTCGAACATATGCGAACCGTCGTATACCCTTCGTGCGGGACTACTGGGGCAACCAGCTAGCCAGGCATCGGGCAGCCAACTTGACATGTTACTTGGATTGATTCCATTGACCGAAGGCTATGCGGTCGCGATTGCCGACTATGAAGGGCCGCAATCGGAATGGCTCGCTGGTGCACAGGCCGGACATGCCGTGCTCGATGGTATCCGCGCGGCATTGCATTACGCGCCAGACGGATTGTCGTCTACGACACCGGTTGGTCTCTCTGGCTACTCGGGTGGTGGCGGCGCGGCGGGCTGGGCAGCAGCTTTGAGGCAGGTTTATGCGCCCGAGTTGAACATCGTTGGTGCAACGGTGGGTGCGGCGTCCAATTCCGATCTTAGCGTCGTGTATAAGGCCAACGATGGCACCCTGGAGGAGGGCATACTTCCGCAGGCAGTGGTCGGTCTGTCGCGTGCTTACCCCAATGCAGGGGTCGCGCAATATTTCAATGCCGCAGGCAATCAGTTGCTAGCGGCGGCTGCCAATCAGAACCAGTGCCTCATCACGCAGGCCATCACCTTCGCTTTCGACGGGCCACTTGAGAATTACACGATTAATCCGAGTGTCAATTTGGTGGATTCCCCGCCAGGCGGCATTCTTTTTCCTGCTAACAGCCTTGTCGATCAACCGCTCGTACCGGATATGCCGATCCTCAACTATAACGATGAGTTCGATGGATTCGTGCCGGTGACCGGAGATAACGAAGTTGCACTGAAGTACTGTAAAGCGGGCGCCAATGTGGAAGTAATGCGCACTTCGACACCGTTGCCGTTTTCAAATGGCACTCCGGTTGGCGTCGCCGTGCATGGGATCGCCGCGATCGAGGGTGCGTTGCCAGCACTGCATTACCTTACCAATCGGTTCAAGGGTTTGCCGCCGCGTAATGACTGCCCATACTCGGTCCTGTGGTCGGTGAACGACGGGATGCCTTACCATGCGCTCAATACGCAGTGATGGCGAAGCATTGATAGAGCCGTTGCTCGTCCTGCTCACTGTAATGAATGTTGGCTTCCTACATTGACTGCAAAAAGCCCGCCGAAAGGCGGGCTCTTTTTTATCTGGTGAGACTTCGCTCAGTTTTATTTCATCATGAGAACGTTGTTGCTTCGATTGCGATCTGGCAGCACGTGCTCGGGATCGATGGTGACGGATTTCACCTTGCTCGTGCCTGCGACGTGGACAACGTAGGTGCGGTGCTGTTGCCAGGTTTCCCACGGCACGCGGACATTCTGCTTGCTGCCGTCGTCGTAGATGACTTCGAGCGTCGCTGGCAGTACCAGTTGGTCGAGATTGGCGACGGTGACATCGAGGCCTTTGTGGAAATCGCCGCTGGTGTAGACCGCTTTTTGCACGGCGAGATCAAGCTGCCAGTTGTGCTGGTACCAGGCATTCCAGAACCAGCCCAGATCTTCGCCGGTTTCGTTTTCCATGAAGCGGAAAAAATCCGACGGGCTGGGATGCTTGTAGGCCCAGGTGGCGATGTAGCGTCGGAACGCGGGGTCGAAACGTTCTGGCCCGATGATTTGTTCGCGCAGGAGTTGCAGGCCGAAGGCGCCTTTGAAGTAAGTGATCGGATGGCGGTATTTCTCCGACACCATGTCGGCACCGATCAGTAGCGGTGGGGCATTCGTATCGGTCAGCACTTTGGTCATCTGATCGGCGGGCGTGCCCTTGCCGGGGGCGTACTCACCGTCGCGCTTGGGTGCGTATTCGCCGTTGTGGAAGTGGTCGGCCTCGTAGATATCGATGAAAGTGTTGAAGCCTTCATCCATCCACGCATCGCGGCGTTCGTTGCTGCCGACGATCATCGGGAACCAGCTGTGGCCGATCTCATGGGCGATCAGTGCGTGCAGGTCGCTGCCGCTCGCGGTCTTGTCGTCGAAGGTGATGGCGGGATATTCCATGCCACCCGCGGTACCGGCCTCGTTGACGGCCACCGGCCACGGGTAGGGAAACCACTGTGCCGAGAAATATTCGGTGGATGCCTTGAGGTATTCGGTGGCGCGGCTCCAGGCCTTGTCGCCAGCGCTCTCCACTGGATAAAGCGACATCGCCAGCGCTGTTTTGCCGGCAGGGAGATTGATGCGTGCGGCATCCCAGACATAAGCCTTGGATGCACCGAACGCAACATCTCTGCTGTTCTGTATACGGAAGTGCCAGGTCAGCGTGCCGTTCTGCTTTGGCCGGCTGGACGGCTGGGTGACTTCCTCGGCCATGCGGATCATCACCGTGGTATCGCTGTGCCGCGCCTGTTCGAGCCGCTGCTGCTCGGTGGCGGTAAGTACGTCGGCAGGGTTGAGCAGCTCGCCGGAGCCGGTCACGATCATGTCCCAGGGTACGGTGACCGAATAGTCGAAGTCGCCGTATTCCAGATAGAACTCGCTGTTGAGATAGGGCGCGGTATCCCATCCGCGCAGATCGTCGTACACGCATAGTCGCGGATACCACTGCGCCATCTCGAAGATGTCGCCGTTTTTGCTGTGGTTCACGTCGGTGCGGCCACCGAATTCGCCGGGTACGGTGTAGCTCCAGCGGATATGCAGGCGCAGCTGACCATCCCTGGCTTTCAGCGTGGTCGGCAGGCGCACTTGCATGCGCGTGTCGGAGATCACCCAGGTCGCGTTCTGCAGTTTGCCAGCGCTGTCCTCGACCTGTACCGATTCGATGGTTTCGCCATCGGTGAATTCGGTGGGGAAGCTATCGCTGAAGGCGCCGCGTGCATCCTTGCGATAACGGTTCTGCTCCACCTGCAGCCACAGCACGTCGAGCGCGTCGGGGCTGTGGTTGGTATAGGTGATGATTTCGCTACCGCTGAGTTTGCGGCTGGCCGGATCCAGTGTGGCCTTGATCGAATAGTCCGCGTGGTTCTGCCAGAACAGCGGGCCGGGCATGCCGCTGGCGGAACGGAACGCGTTGGCCGGCTGCGGATACGCGTAGGGCGCGAAGGTTTGCTGCGGATTGAAGCGCGATGCGGGAGATGTATCAGCCGTGGCGCCGGCCGCTGATGCACCACAGGCCGAAAGCATAAACAGTGTGAGACCGGCAGCGAGCCGCTCTGGAGTGAAAAGATTCATGCGACTCTCGTGCGGGGAAGTGGGTCAGGGAACGCCGCCCGACTCTATCAGGGCCAGCACCTCATAGCAGGCTCCCATAGTGTGGTAATCGGTCTTGCCGGCGGGGCTTTTCTCGTCATCCATTTTGCGGTTGTCCACGGTGAGAATCCGGTACCAGGCACCGTATTTGTGGTCCACAAAATGTTCCCACGCGTAAGCCCATAGTTTCCCGTACCAATCGTCATAGACCGGCAGCCCGGTGCGCGCGTGCAGCAAGGCGGCGGCGGCCAGCGATTCGGCCTGGACCCAGAAATACTTGTCGCCATCGCAGACGCTGCCGTCCAGCCCAAAACCGTAGGCGATGCCGCCGTTCTTCTCATCCCATGTCCGTGCCAGCGCGGTGTCGAACAAATGCATGGCGGTCGGCAGCAGCCAGTTCTCTTCGCGGCCGCGCTCGAGCAGCAGCGGTTCCATGATCATCAGCAGCTTGGCCCATTCGGTCTGGTGGCCGGGCTGGTATCCCCACGGGCGGAACAGGTCTTTCGGGTTATCGCGGTGGTAGTCCCAGTCGACGTTCCATTCGCTGTCGTAGTGCTCCCATACGAGTCCGTCGGCCTTGGCCGCCTGACGGCGGGTCATGTGATCGGCCAGCGTGAGCGCGCGCTCCAGATAGCGTGGATCGTCGCTGGCCTGATACGCGGCCAGCATGGCTTCGCACATGTGCATGTTGGCGTTCTGGCCGCGGTAGCTGCTGAAGTGCCAATCGGCATCAGCTTCGTCACGATACAGACCAGCCTCGACATCCCAGAAGCGTTGTTCGAGCAGTTGCCAGGTTTCGTCCATCCAGGCGCTGGCCTCGGTAATGCCGGCCTTCAGTGCGGTGGAGTAAGCCAGCAGCACGAAGGCCACGCCGTAGGCATGGTTGGTGCGATCTTCCGGCAGGCCGTCGCGGATCGTCCACGTGTAGCCGCCGCTTTTCGGATTGCGATGCACGTCACGCAGGTAGCGCAAGCCATGGCGGGCGGCGTCGAGGTACTCATTAGCCAGAGCGGCCTGCTTGCCGAATTCGATCGATGCCATCGCATAGTTGAAGACAAAGCGTGTGCTGCTGACCAGGTGGCGATGGTTGCGATCGTAGATCGTGCCGTCGTCCTTGAAATAATGGAAAAAGCCGCCTGCCGGATCGATCGCGCGTGGATGGTAGAACGCCATCGTGTGGGCGATGTGTTTGCGCAGGAAATCCGCCGAACGGAAATCTGGCGTGGCGGTGTGTGAGCTGTTGTGCGTGTCGGAACTCATGCGTGCGTCTCCATGAAGTGTTTGGTTTCGGCATCGGTTGGCATCGCGGTAAACGAGCCCTGGCGACCGACGGCGATCGCGCCGCAGGCGGCGGCGTAGCGCAGTACGGCATGCAAATGCGGCAGCGAGGTCAGCAGCGGCTGCAGGCGTTCGGCTCCGCGACCATCGAGCGCGGCAAGCTGATACAGCAGTCCACCGACGAAGGCATCGCCAGCAGCCGTGGCATCCACCATCGGTACCGAATAGCACGGCAGTTCGCCGTCCATGTCCGGATGAAACCAGCGCATCGGTTGATTGCCGTCGGTGACGATCAGCAAGGTGGTGCGGCCTTTCCACAGTGCTTCGAGCGCGGCCTCCTCACCATCCACGGCGATGTAGGCAAACTCCTCGGCGCTGAGCTTCACCGCGTCGGCCAGATGCAAAGCCGTCCACAACGCGGCGTGTGGTTCGCTGCCTTGCGGCCAAAGGGCTGGGCGAAGATTCATGTCGAAACTCACCAGCGCACCGGCCTCGTGTGCCCGGCGCATGCCTTCGTAGGTGGCTTCGGCCAGATCAGGGTCGGTCAGGCTGTTTGAGCAGACATGAAAGATGGCGATATCGCCGAAAGTCTTGTTGCCGAAATGATCGGCGCGAAACAGCAGGTCGGCTGATGGCGGTCGATAGAAGCTGAAACTGCGTTCGCCCTTGGCGTCGTGCGTCACAAATGCGAGTGCCGTATTCGCGGCGCTCGTGCGCGCAACGTCCTGGGTGCCGACACCCTCGTGTTGCAGACGATCGAGCAAAAAATCGCCAAAGCGATCATTGCCCAACATGCCGGCAAAGCGCGCTTCGCCGCCGAGGCGGGCGACGGCTACCGCGACGTTAGCGGGCGCGCCGCCGGCAAACGGCACGAATTGTTGCGCGAATCCGCGCTCATCGTTGCCCTGCGCATGAAAGTCGATCAGCGCCTCACCAAAACAGAGAATGGGTTGCATGGTCTTGAGTTCTTGGAGTTGAAAAAAAGCAGGTCGAAAAGACAAGGCGAAAAAAAGCGAGGCGCCGCAGCGCCTCGCTCTGACCGACCATTTACTTGACGGTGCGAACCTTGGAGCCGCTGACGCCGTAGAACAGGATGTACAGGTAGCACAGCAGTGGCAGGAAGAAGGCGTGCTGCAGACCGATGTGGTCGGCAAATACGCCCTGCACATACGGAATTAGTGCGCCGCCGACGATGGCCATGATCAGCAGGCTGGATGCCTTGCTGGTCAGGGTGCCAAGACGCTCAATGCCGAGGGCGAAGATGGTCGGGAACATGATCGAGTTGAACAGGCCAATCGCTACAATGCTGTAGACGGCCATATCGCCGCTGGTCAGCATGGTCGTCAGCACCAGCAGGGTGTTGACGGCGGCAAAGATCGACAGCATGGTACGTGGCGAAATTTTCGCCATCAGTGCGGAACCGATGAAGCGCCCAACCATCGCACCACCCCAGTACAGCGATACGTAGTGCGTCGCTTGCTGCTCGGTCATGTGGCCGATTTCCGGCATCGCCAGATAGTTGACCAGGAAGCTGCCGATCGATACCTCTGCACCGACGTAGAAGAAGATACCCAGCACGCCGAACAGCACGTGCCGATGGCGCAGCGCCTCCATCAGCGTGTGCTTGGCGGTGCCCGGTTTTTCGGTGGTTTCTTCCAACGCTGGCAGGCGGAACAGCCACACGAACACCGCGAGCAGAAACAGCACGACTGCCAGCCCCACATACGGCATCTGCACGGCATGCGCCTGCTGGGTCTGGTAGATCAGCTGCTGTGCTGGCGCCAGCTTGGCCAGCTCATCCGGGCTCTTGACCACGTTGGACAGAATCAGCAGGCCGCCGAACAGTGGCGCCAGCGTGGTGCCCAATGAGTTCAATGCCTGGGCCAGGGTCAGCCGGCTGGAACTGGTTCTTTCAGGGCCAAGCAGGGCCACGTAGGGATTGGCGGCGACCTGAAGCACAGTGATGCCGGTGGCCAGCACGAATAGCGCAGCCAGGAAAGCGTTGTACGAATGCAGCGCCGCAGCCGGCCAGAAACCCAGGGCGCCGATACCAGCAATCGCCAATCCGGCGACGATGCCTTTCTTGTAGCCCAGCGCCGCAACCAGCTTGCCCGAAGGCAATGCCATCAAAAAATACGCGCCGAAAAAAGTGAACTGCACCAGGATCGCCTGGGCGTAATTGAGCTGGAAAATCGACTTCAGATGCGGGATCAGAATGTCGTTGAGGCAGGTCAGGAAGCCCCACATGAAAAAGATCGTGGTGAGCACGCCAAGTGCCATCGGGTAATCGGTGTAGCGATTGCCCTTGGTTTGGCCTGATGCTGCCGTGGGCGGAAGGTTTGGAGCCATGGGGATGGAGAGTCCTTGGTTGGGCTTGATCAGAAAAAGGGCGGCGGACAGCTGCTGGCACGTATAACGAGCTTCACCGGCGCAATGGTTTGGCAATTCGGCGTATGCGGTTCGTGCAGGCGTTGCAGCATGAGTTGCGCGGCCTGCCTGCCGCGCTCGCTTGGCGCGGTGGACAAGGTCGTGAGCGGTGGCATGCCCAGTGCAGCTTCGGCAATGTCGTCAAAACCGGTCAATGCGAAATCCTTGCCTGGGCGCAGTCCACGCTGATTGAGGCCAAGCATCAGTCCCAGCGCCACCGCATCGTTGTAGCAAACCGCTGCGGTGGGGGCGGTATCCCCCGCAAACAGTGCCGTTGTTTGATGCGCGGCGTCGAGGCGGGTCGGCGCGCATTCAATTTGCCATTTCGATTCGACCGGCAATCCCGCCGCGTGCATCGCCTGGATGAAACCGACACGGCGCTGCCTGCAGGAGCTGGAGTCGTGATGACCGCCGAAGAAGGCGATGTGACGATGGCCGCGCTCGATCAGATGTTCGGTGGCCAGCCGTGCGCCGTACTGGTTGTCCAGCATCAGGTGATCCCAGGGTGCGGATTCGGGAACGGTGCCGTCCAGCTCGCGGTTGAACAGCAGCAGCGGTGACCTTGGGCCAACGGCGGCCAAGACGTCTTCTGCGTTGCTGTGTTCGGCCGGCGACAGAATGATGCCGGCCGGGCCGTGTTCCAGCAGCGAGCTGAGCACGGTCTGTTCGCGTGCCGCCGATTCGCCGGTGCAACCCAGCAGCGTAACGTAGCCTGCCTCGCCGAGTGCTTCGTCGACGCCGGCGGCGAATTCGGCGAAGAAGGGATTGGCCAGATCGTTCAGTACCAGCGCAATGCTGGTCGAGGTGCGCCGGCGCAGGTTGGCCGCGGCGCGGTTGTAGACATAGCCTTGATGCCGCAATTCCTGCTCGACCCGCGCCCGTGTATCCCGGTTGACCAGCGGACTGCCGCGCAATACCAGCGATATCGTTGCCCGCGACAGCGCGCAGCCGGCGGCAATATCGTTCAAGGTAACCTTACGATGGATTGGCGGATGGTTGGGCACGGTACTCTGCGAAATAGCGACGATGCAGATTTGGAACGATCCAAATGTAACTTATCGGCGCTGTTACACACGCCGCGACGCAGCATGCACTGGGCTGGTGGTGAATGCTAGCGTGCTGCACCTGGTTGATGCCATGACTGACAGTTAATCCGAGGTTGAAATGACTTTTTGCTCGCGCCGCACGTCGTATTGGCTGATCAGTTCCATGCTATTCATGGCGGGACCCGTCATCCCTGCGCACGCCGAAAGTACGCCAGTCGGCCATGCCGCCGATGTCGATCCACGTATTGGCACCGGTGGCGACGGCCATACCTATCCGGGCGCCACGGTGCCGTTCGGCATGATCCAGCTGAGCCCGGATACGGCGATGCCGGATTTCAAGCACGCCTATAAATGGGCGGCGGGCTATCAGTACAACGACCCAACCATCATGGGCTTTTCGCATACGCATTTTTCCGGCTCGGGTCACTCGGATCTTGGCGATGTGCTGGTGATGCCAATCGCGGGTGACGTAAGGCTGGAGCCGGGTGATGCCACCAAACCGGGCAGCGGCTACCGCTCGCGCTTTTCGCACGATACGGAAGTTGAGCAGGCGGGTTATTACGCGGTGACTCTCGCCGATTATGGTGTGCGCGCGGAGCTTACGGCCGGGCAGCGGATCGGCTGGCATCGCTACACGTTTCCCGAAGGCAAGCCGGCGCATGTGCTGCTGGATCTTCGCCCGAGCATCTACGATTACGCCGGCAAGGTGCTGTGGGCGCATCTGCGTGTGCAGCCAGACGGCGCGGTCACCGGTTGCCGCACCACGCGCGGCTGGGCGCCGGGGCGCGAGCTGTGTTTCGCGATGCGCTTCTCGCAGCCAATGACGTCGCGCGAGCTGTACAACCGCGAAACCGATAACGTCTATAAGGGCTTCGCCGGACCGGGCAATCAGCCACAAGACAAGGATGCGCAGAACGGCCGCGCGCTGGTGGCCTCCTTCGATTTCGGCCAGCTGAAACAGCCGCTGGAAGTGAAGGTGGCTATCTCGACCGTGAGTGAGGTCAACGCGGTCGCCAATCTCGGCCAGGATGGCGCTGGCTGGGATTTTGACGCCCGCCGGGCCGCGGCAACAGCGGCCTGGAACAAGGCGCTGGCGGTGATTGACGTGGAAGGCTCCAAGGCCGCAACGACGAGTTTCTACACCGCGCTGTATCACGCCATGCTCGCGCCCACACTGAGCACGGACGTCAATGGCGAGTTCCGTGGCCCCGATCACGCCGTGCATCGCGCGCACGATGCCAATGGTGACTTCAACTTCTATTCCACTTGGTCGATGTGGGATGTCTACCGCGCCGAGGAACCGTTGATGGTGCTGCTGCGGCCGGATCTCAGCACGCTGTTCATCCGTTCGCTGATCGCCGCGCGTGAGGCCAGTCCGTTCGGCATCCTGCCCGTGTGGGCGTATCAGGGGCTGGAAACCTGGTGCATGACCGGCTATCACGCGCTGCCGATAATCGCCGATGCCTACATCAAGGGCGTGCGCGGCTTCGACGCCGAGGCCGCGATGCGCGCGATGGTCGCCAGCGCGACCTATGCACCGTACGGCGATCTGGGTGATTACATGAAACTCGGCTATGTCCCGATCGACAAGGAAGTGGAAGGCGCGTCCAAGACCCAGGAATATGCCTACGACGACTGGTCGCTGGCACAGATGGCCAAGGCGATGGGCAAGACCGACATCGCGGCGACATTCGAGCAGCGCGCCGGTAACTGGCGCCATGTGTGGGATCCGAAAACCAGTTTCATGCGTGCGCGGTTGAGCAATGGCCAGTTCCGTGAGCCGTTCGATCCGAACTTCGCCGGTTACGGCAGCGACTACACCGAAGCCAATGCCTGGCAGTACTCCTGGTATGTGCCGCAGGATGTGGCCGGGCTGATCGGCGCCTTCGGCGGCGACGCCAAGTTCACCGCCAAACTCGACCAGGTATTCGACGCCAAGGTCGATCCGGCACAGTTCAAGGATGTGGAGGACATCACAGGGCTGATCGGCTGGTATGCGCATGGCAACGAGCCCAGCCACCATATCGCCTATCTGTACGACTATGCCGGCGCACCATGGAAGACACAGCAACGGCTGAAGCAGATCATGGACAGCCAGTACGCATCGCGGCCGGACGGCCTGACCGGCAATGACGATCTGGGCCAGATGTCGGCCTGGTACATTTTCACTGCGCTGGGGTTCTACCCGGTGACCCCGGGCAGCGTCGAATACGCGATCGGGCGACCGTTCGTGGCGCATGCATCGATCCACTTGAGCAACGGCCATACCTTCAGCGTAAGCGCCGACCCCCTGGACGACGCGCATCCCTACGTTGGTGCGGTGACGCTCAACGGCAAACCACTGGATCGGGTGTATCTGCATCACGCCGAGATTCTTGCCGGCGGCGAGCTGCACTTCAGCATGCAGGCCGAGCCGAGCAAGACTTGGGGAACGGGCATTGCCGCGCGGCCATCGGCGACCAGTCGCTATGGTCATTGAGTCATTGCCGAGGTGAATGGTGGCGTTCACTCGACACGTGGGCGAAGCGGCTCGGCGGCCAGCGGAAACATGCCAAAATGTGCTGATGCCCGATTTTGAAGATCGACCGATGACGCGACTCACATGAAAGCCAGGGATATCGTGAACTGGCGTATCGCTGGCCTGCTGGTCGCCATCTTCATCATTGTCGGGCTGCCGTATCTCGTCACGCTCAACAACCTGCATCAGACCCAGGAAGCGACAGCTTGGGTAGCGCATTCCAACGCCGTCAAGTCAGTGACTTACGAGGTCGCCTATCTGGTTCGCGACAGTGAGGCGGCGACTTACCGGATGCTGGTCGGTGACGGCAATCCAACGACACAGATGCGCGCCGATCGCGCCAGTACCGGTGTGACGGGCCTGTTGTCGCAGTTGCGTGAGATGACGCGGGATAACCCCGACCAGCAAATCCTGATTGGTTCGCTGGAGAGTAGTGTCAATGGCCGAGTTACCCTCATGAATCAGGCCATGGTGCGAATACAGCAGGCCAATGCCGCAGGTGCCCGGCAATCGCTGCGCGACGCTGGCGACCTGTTCAAGATCAACCCGCAGATCGCGGCGATCGTGAAAAACGAGGACATGCTGCTGGAATCCCGGCGGGCCGCCGCCAATCACGAGTCGATGAACGGAAAGATCGTGCTTGGGGTTACGGCGCTGGCGCAGCTGTTGCTGCTGGCGATCATTGTGGTGATGTCCGAGCGGCAGATTGGCCGCCGCCTGATGGCGGAAACCCGCGAGAGCAGTGCGGTGATGCGCTCGCAGCAGATTCTGCAGGCGGTGCGTGAGCCCATCGCCCTGTTCGACGACAAGCTGGATGCGTTGCTGGTCAATACGGCCTTCAGTGAGTTGTATCAGATGGACCCGCGAGAGCACTCGCAGCCGTTGATGCAGGTCGGTCACGGTGCCTGGAGCGATCCGATCCTGCAGCAACGGCTCAGGGACGTGCTGTTGCGCGATCGCGAGTTGTGGGATTACGACATGACCCAGCGCACGGCCGACGGTGAAGATCGGTACGTGGTGATCAATGCCCGGCGGCTGCAGCAACGCGAGGCCGACGCGCCGACGCTGCTGCTGACGGTAAGCGATATCACCGCCCGCGCGCTGGTCGAGCAGAAAGTAGGCGAGCTCAATCATCAGCTGGAAGGCAAGATCAGCCAGATCTCTGACGTCAACCGCGAACTCGAGGCATTCAGCTACTCGGTTTCGCACGATCTGCGCGCGCCTTTACGCCATATTTCCGGCTTCGCCCGCAAGCTGGAGCATCATCTGGGCGAACATGTGGATGAAAAGGCGGCCCACTACATCGAGGTGATTTCCGGCTCGGCGCAGCGCATGGCCCAGCTGATTGACGACCTGCTGGTGTTCTCGCGGCTTGGTCGTGGTGCGCTGCGTCTGCAGGCGGTGGACATGCAGACCGTGGTCGAAGAGTCCAAGGCGATCATCGAATCGGGTGTGCATGACCGCCGCATCGTGTGGGATCTGGCGCCGCTACCGATGGTGATCGGCGATGAGAACATGCTGCGCACGGTCTGGCAGAACCTGCTGGGTAACGCGGTCAAGTACACTGCACAGCGCGAAGTCGCCACGATCGCGGTGCGAGTGCAGCAGAGCGCCAACGGTGATTACGAGTTCACCGTGGCTGACAATGGCGCAGGCTTCGACATGCAGTACGCTGACAAGCTGTTTGGCGTTTTTCAGCGCCTGCATCGCGCTTCCGAGTTTGTCGGCAACGGCATCGGTCTGGCCAATGTGCGGCGCATCGTGGGCCGCCACGGTGGCCGCGTCTGGGCTGACGCCGAGCTGGGCAAAGGCGCAAACTTCCATTTTTCGCTACCGGCCACTGATCTGGCGGGAGCATCAGCTTCAACGAATGAGAGCCGCGTATGAACAAGCGTGATCTGCGTACCATCCTGCTGGTTGAAGACAGCCCCGCCGATGCCGAAATGGCACTGGATGCGCTGAGCGGCGCACATCTGGCCAACCCGGTGGTGCACGTGGAGGACGGCGTGGAGTGCCTCGACTATCTGTATTGCCGTGGTGCGTTCGACGGCCGTCAGACCGGTGACCCGGCGGTGGTGCTGCTGGATATCAAGATGCCGCGCATGAACGGCCTGGACGTGCTGACACAGATGCGCGGCGACGATCGCTTTCGGCGCATCCCGGTGGTGATCCTTTCCTCCTCCCGCGAAGAGAGCGATCTGGCACGCAGCTGGGATCTGGGCGCCAATGCCTACGTGATCAAGCCGGTCGATGTGGACCAGTTTTTCGAGGCGGTGCGCACGCTCGGTCAGTTCTGGGCGGTGCTCAATCAGTCGCCGGAAAAAGAGTGATCGCGCAAGGAGCAATGGCGTGAGCAAGAATGAATGGTCGATTTAAAGTTGCGAAACCTTTAGTTGCCAACGGTGTTGCGATCGCAGTTATTCGTGTAACGCGGTTGCACAGTTTCTGGTAAAGCTGATTCAGTTCTCTGGAAACCCCCATGCCAAACCGGCAGATTCAATCCACGCCATCCATTCGCGTGTTGCAGGTCGAGGACAGCGCGCTCGATGCCGAGCTCGTGCTGGCGCAGCTCGATGAGGATGGCATTGCCTACGAGGTGCAACTGGTCGACGATGCGCCGCGTTTCGTCGCCGCGCTTGACGAGTTCAAGCCGAACATCGTGCTGTCCGATCTCAGCATGCCGGGGTTTTCCGGCCAGCATGCGCTGGAGCTGCTGCGCCAGCGCGATGAGGATCTCCCCTTTATTTTTGTGTCCGCCACCTTGGGCGAAGATGCCGCGATCGAAGCATTGCGAAATGGCGCCACCGATTACATCCTCAAGCAGAACCCGGCGCGACTGGCCAGCGCCGTTCGCCGCGCCCTGGCCGAGGCCGATGCGCGCCGCGCCAGTCGTCGCGCCGAAGCCGAGCTGATCCGCGCACAGCGCTTCGAGAGCCTGGCGATGCTGGCCGGTGGCCTCAGCCATGATCTGCGCAACCTCTTGCAACCACTACTGCTGGCTGGCGACAGCTTGCAGGATTATCAGGACGATCCGCGACTGGCGCGGCTGGGCAAGCTGGTGCGTGATTGCGGCAAGCGCGGCCTGGACATGGTGCAGTCGATGCTGTCGTTTGCGCGTGGTGCGCGACGCGCGGAAGAGGTGCGTCTGGGTGCGTTGCTCAATGCGCTCGATCTGCTTCTCCAGGGCAGCATACCGCGCTCGGTCGCGATGGAACTGGCGATCGAGGATCCGGAACTGTTGTTCGAAGGCAACCACACCGAGTTGCAGCAGTGCCTGCTGAATCTCAGCCTCAACGCGATCCAGGCAATGCCGGACGGTGGCAACCTGCGCATTGAAACGGCGCAGATCCAGCTGCCGCTGGATTTCTTTTTGCCGGAGGAACATCCAAGGCGGGGTAAGGGCAACTACCTGCGCATGAGTGTGGTCGACAGCGGCATCGGCATGAGTCAGGACGTGCTGGAGCGCCTGTTCGAGCCGTTTTTCACCACCAAGGAGACCGGCACCGGCCTCGGCCTGCTGTCGTGCAAGCGCATCGTCAGCACGCACGGCGGCGTGATGCGGGTGAACAGCGAGCCAGGCAAAGGCACCCGTTTTGATCTGTATATCCCGCTGGAAGAACTCACTGCCGACAGCGAGCAGTCCGGCAGCAAGGATGGCCTCGAAGGTTCCGGTGAACGCGTCCTGGTCGTGGTGGAAGAAGCCGGCCAGTTGTCGCTGATGGTCGACACGCTCGACTCCTACGGCTACGAAGCGCACGCCAGTCAGAGCGGCACCGCGGCCCTGCAGTGGATCGAAGCCTGTGGCCTGCCGGACTTGGTCGTACTGGATGCCGACATGAATCTGTATACCGGCGTGCGCACCTTGGCGGCCTTGACCGAACATGGTTACAGCGGTGCCGTGATCCTGCTCGGTCGCCCCGAAGCGCCGCCGGATCTGCACGAGCTACCGCCGTTCGATCACCTCTACGTGATGAACAAGCCGATCACCACACAGGTACTTCTAAAGACACTCAACAAGGCACTGCTGGCTGCCGGTGCAGAGAAGTAACCGGCGTACCGAGTCCAGGAATGAAATGGCAAAACTGACGCGTGATTTTCAGCGTCAGTCGATGCCGAGCTTTTTCAGCTTGTAACGCAGTGCGCGGAAAGTGATGCCGAGCTTTCTGGCAGCCGCGGTCTTGTTGTAGCGCGATTCCTCCAGAGCCTTGACGATGGCGGTGCGCTCAAGGTTGCTGATGTAGTCGTCGAGACCACCGTTGCTGTCGACAACCTGCGAAGGTGCTGCCTGCTGCAGGTTATTGCCCGGAGCGCCTTCTTGATGAGTCTGGCGCGGTGCGCGCTGTGGCAGCATCAGATCATCCGCGTCGATGCTGTTGCCATCGCACATGGCCATTGCGCGCTCGAGAATATTTTCCAGCTCGCGCACGTTACCGGGAAACTCGTAAGCCTCAAGCGCCTGACGTGCCGCGGGCAGCAGCTGGCCAACCGCTTCACCACTCTTGCCCGCCAGCGCTTTCAGGATATATGCCGAAAGCTGCGGCACGTCACCGCGACGCTCGCGCAGCGGTGGCACGCGCAGCTCGATCACATTGATGCGATAGAACAGATCCTGCCGGAACTGGCCTTGTTCAACGAGCTGACCCAGATTCTTGTGAGTGGCGGAAAGAATGCGCGTGTCGACCGGAATCTCGTCGCGGCCGCCGATCGAGCGCACCGCTTTTTCCTGGATCGCACGCAGCAGCTTCACCTGCATATGCAATGGCAGCTCGGCTACTTCGTCGAGGAACAGCGTACCGCCCTGTGCCGCCTGAAACAGGCCTTCCTTGTCGCTGCTGGCGCCGGTAAAACTGCCTTTGCGATGGCCGAAGAATTCGCTTTCCATCAGCTCGGAGGGAATGGCGCCGCAGTTGACCGGAATGAACGGCCCGCTGGCGCGCGGGCCTTGTTCGTGGATCAGTCGCGCGACCAGCTCTTTGCCGACGCCAGATTCGCCGGCGATGTATACCGGCGCCTGATTGCGCGCCAGTTTGCCGATGGTGGCGCGCACCTGCTGCATCGCCGGCGAGTCGCCGATCAGCCGATCGCTGGAGTCGCCGGTTTTCGCCGTGCCGCTGCCGTTGCGCTTTTCTTCGGCCAGCTTCAGCGCCGTGCGTACCAGGCCGCGCAGCATCTGGATATCGACCGGCTTCGAAACGAAGTCGAAGGCACCGGCCTTGAGTGCGTTGACCGCTGCGTCCACGTTGCCATAGGCGGTAATCATCGCGACCGGCGTATCCGGCGTGCTGTCGGAAATCAGCTCGATGATCTCCTGTCCGTCACCGTCAGGCAGTCGCATGTCGGTGAAACACAAGTCATAGGTCTTCTCGGCGAGGGCTTTGCGCGCTTCAGCTACGG
Source organism: Rhodanobacter sp. MP1X3 (assembly GCF_014207165.1). NCBI lineage: Bacteria > Pseudomonadati > Pseudomonadota > Gammaproteobacteria > Lysobacterales > Rhodanobacteraceae > Rhodanobacter > Rhodanobacter sp. MP1X3. The sequence goes on from NZ_JACHCO010000001.1 coordinate 1,111,450, forward strand.
TGCCTACAGCGTCAACCTGCAGGTCCATCCGCCCAAGAGTAATGGTGAGCAGTTCGCGGATGTCGCGTTCGTCGTCAATGACCAGAACGGTCTGTAAGCTCATGGCAAGCCGTGCAGCAGTAGGTTTGTAAGAGAATACCCGCCTGTGCTCTGCAGGGCAAAGACTGTCATCAGCTTGCGGGCGAGAGGCGACGCGAGTCACTGTCAGCGCCACCCTTCGTTAATATCTAGCGGCCCAGTTGGCGATCGAAAAAATTCACTATCACCGCGTAGGCTTCTTTCGATTCGGGCATCTCTGGATCGGAGAAGAACGAGTGCCACATGCCGTCCCACACGTGCAACTCGGCAGATACGCCGGCATCATCGAGCAGGCGCTGGCTTTGCAATTCCGAACTCATCGAGAAATCGCGCGTGCCGGTAATCAGCAGCGTGGGTGGAAACTTGGCCAGCAGTGCGGGTGAGTTCGCCGGAAATACCAGTGGGTCGTCGGCCTTGGCACCGGCGAAATACGGCAGGCTGGCCAGCTTGAGCGGGGTATTGGGTACTGCCTGACCGTTGAGTATCGGTGCCGTATATACCGAGTCGCCGCTGAACTCGGCGATGGAGCCGCAGAACGTGCCGATGGCGCCAGGCACCGGGAGCTTTTTTGAAATCATCCACGCGACCGCTTCGCCGGTCAGCACACCGCCGGCGGAACAACCGTAGATGCCGATGTTTTTTGCCTGGTATTGTTTCAGTAGGGCGGTATAGACGGCTGCCACGTCTTCGCTGGCAGCGGGGAAAACATGCTCCGGGCCTTCGCGGTAATCGACCGTGATCACCTTGATTTTGCCGAGGTTCGCGATGGGGATGGATTCAACCAGTCCGCCGCTGTGCGCACCCCACAGAAAGGCGCCGCCATGCAGGTTGATCAGTACGCGCTTTTTCTGTGCCGCGGCGATACCTCCGGCAGGCAGCACCACATCGGTGTGAACACCGCCGATAGTCTCGGCATGGATGGTCACCGGATAGATCTTCTGCATGCGGTTGGCGCGGTTGGTATTGATCTTGTCGTAGAACGTGCGACTCGGCTCGATGCCCAAAAGCAGCGATGGGGTTTTCTTGCCGTCTGCCAGTACCTGCTGGAACATCTTTGCGGCTTCCGGCGAGGCATAGGTCGAATAGGGAATGGCAAACGCTGGCCCGGTTACCGCACCGCTCTTGTCGATGCCGGGTTGTTGGCTATCGGCAAACACGGGAGCGCCAAACAGACAGGCCAGGATGGCGATGGATACGGTGCGGCGATAGCGGGTCAGTTTCAAGATGGATTCCTCGATGTGGTTTGGAATACGAAATCGGCGCATCAGTGAGATAGGCGGGTCAATCGGGTTTTGCCGTTGGTATCGCGATCGATCGTGATGTCGTAGTTGATGTTGCGAAAGCGAATATTCCGCAGCGTCAGCGATTTCCACGACGCAGGCAGCACGGGTGGATAGGCTTCCTGCAAACCCTGCTGCTCGATGCGCAGGCCGGTGAAGCCGTAAATCATGTTCTGCAGCAGTCCACCCGCCGCCGTGATGAAGTAGCCGGTGTTATTGGTCGCCGTTTCTGTGCGCACGTTGAACGGCGATTTGATCACGTTGGCAGTGATGTTGCGCTCGAACCACGCGCTGGCTTCGGCGGCATCACCCACGGTCGCTGCAGCGATCGATGTGGGCGCCAGGCCCATGCTGTTGGGATCACGATGCGAACGGGTTATCGGGCTCAGCGCATAGTCGAAGTCGCGGCGTCGCAGTTCGGCGGGCATCGCAAAATCGAGCGAGGGATAGGAAAGCATCGGCAGCGCGCTGCCGCCCCACGAATCGAGGTCGTGCGGCACACTTTCGTCAAAGTCGAGATGGTGGTTCTCGGTGGCAGAAAAGGGAATCAGCATGTGCAATGCGACGTCTGCCCAGCGCGGGTCGGGCTTGTCACCGACAACGGCGGCCGCTGCGGTGGCGATGATCAGCGCCTTGGCTGCCGAGGCATTGGTGAACGTGTCGTTGGACACATCGTTGTAATCCTCGTCGATCGAGGTCACGTGCAGAATTTCGTAGCGCTGCTTTTGCGGGTTGTAGGTGACGCGGCTGACCCAGAATGTCGCGATATCGCGGATCACCGGCCAGCCCTGCTGTTTCAACCACAGCTTGTCGCCGCTGGCCAGGTAGTACTGCCACTGCGCGATAGCGATGTCGGCATTGACGTGGATCTCTCGTTCGCCGAGTACGCGGGCGAAATACGGCGTTTGCTCGGTACCGTTCTGCGGGTCGGCTTCCCACGGGTACATGGCGCCTTGCAGGCCACGCGCTGCAGCACGTTGCTGTGCTGCTGGCAGGGTGCTGTCGCGAAACATCACCAGCGATTTCGCTCGCTGCGGGTGCAGTAGCAACAGGGCAGGAAATACCCACGAATCGCTGTCCCAGAATGCATGGCCAGCATAGCCAGGCGTCATCGCACAGGCGCCGATCGGCCAGGCCGTGTCAGCAGTTGAGTTCGATAGCAGGTAATACAGATCGGAATGCACGATCTGCTGCGCTTTCGGATCACCGTCGATTTGGACGTCCGTTTGCCAGAGTTCATGCCATGCCGCCTGATGCTCGCTCAGCAGTGCAGCGAAGCCATGCGTGCGTGCGGCCTTGGCCAGAGTCGCGTCCTGCTTCGCGTCGCCACCCCAGTCTTCTCGCGATGCGGCAACATATTTTGTGAAGGTGTAGGTATGGCCTTTCTGCACCGCGATGCGCAGGTTCAGCGCGAGGCGATACGCGCTTTTGTAGAACTGTGCATCGAGCGGTTGCAGTCCTTCTGGCAGGCCGATTGCGGCGGCTTCGGCCATGCGCAGGCCTTGCTCGGCGCGAGCGTCCAGCGACAGCGTCAGATCCCTGACGTCACCGTCGCTGGCCAGTACATGCGTATCGCCGTGATACCAGATGGCGGCGCGATCCCCGGTGGCCGGCGCGACCGGCTCGAGCTTCATGTTATGCGATGCGACGGCCTCCTGCATTTGCTCGCCGGTCAATGTGGCCAGCGGCAGTCGGGGCTGGTAGGGCGCCCAGGTATTGAGTGCGAACGACAGTTCCACGACACCATCGAAATTCGGAGTCAGCGACAGCTGACTCGACGCCAGATGCGGCGACGCCTGGCTTACCAGGGTGGTGATCGTGAAATCGGTGGCCCGACTGTGGTCCATGTAGCGATAGCTGGTCGTCAACGTGGCATCGTGCAGGTTCAGCACCTGGCGATAGTTCTGGAATACCGATGGCTCCAGCGCCACCTGATTCATCCAGAAGTGACCGGCGCTCGATGTGCCGGTGCTGTAGTCGATCTCGGTCCAGCCGGGAATGGCCGCGGGCCGTGAGAAATCGTCCCTGGTGTAATCCATGAAGGCGACCATGTAGGCGAGGTTGCCTTCGGTGCCGCGCGGCGCGGTCAGGGTCGAGAAGTAGCCGTTCGCCAGCTGACCCGGAAAATAAGTCGTGAAGTCCTTGGATGTCGCCGTCAGTAGAAAGCTGGGGTCGGTAGCGGCGACCGCCGGACCGCCGAGAAACATCAGCAAGGCCAGCATGATGCCAGACGATTTCACGGGTGCTCCCAGTTGGCGCTAGGCAGCACATCGAAGGCCACCGTAAGTCGCGTTCGATCACTAGTAAACGGTACGGTGCCATGCCAGAAGTACGACGGAAACAGGACCAGCATGCCTATCTCGGGGCGGATCACATGTTCGGCATGCAACGTGGGAGTCGTTGCGATGCCCGGCACACCAAACGTAAGGCAGCCATCGTCGGTCGTTATATTGGCCATGCTGTCGGGAAGGTCGATATAGCAGGCCGAGGAAATCCAGCCGCGTGGATGCACATGGTTGTTGTGATAGCCCGACGTGCGCAGCCTGACCGACCAGCTGCCGTTGAAGCGATAGCTGCCGTTGTTCCGGCGACGCAGCGGATCGGAACCATGGCCGATATGCGTGAGGTAATCGCGGATCGGTGAATCGAAGGTCTTGAAAAGCGCCTGGATCGCCGGATCGGTGCTACGGGTCAGATCGTCGGTTGTCTCGGTGCCGTGGCGCAGCGATTGAAACAGCAAGGGATGGCCGTGTGGGTTGTGCAGACGTTCGAGGCTGCGTTTTACGTCGGCGAAAAAGCTGGCCAGATCAGTCCATGGCGAGGGTACCTGCAGTTGCTGCGGCCATGCCAGTTGTGCGTAATCGCAAAGCTCATCGTGTCGCGCGTCACCCAGCAAGCGCCAGGCGGTCGTTTGCAGCGCGATGAGATATTGATCGTCGGGCGCGCCGGCCAGCAAGGCGTCGCAATGGATGAGCGCGCCGCGCGCATCGCCGACGCCGAGCAGGGCGGCGACCAGGAGGTTTCGCGCGGCGGTATTGGCTGACGAGATGCGTAGCGCACGCTCGGCAAGTGCTAGTGAAGTCGCCGGGTCGAATTCCAGTGCAGCAAGCCCTGCGCGCACGAGCAGGGTTGGGGGAGCCTGCGCATGTGCGGTCTGCTCGGCGAGGCACGCATAAGCACTGCGTGCCTCGCCCGCACCTTGCAGAATCGCGGCCTTGGCCGCCCAGAGTGCGTCGTCGCTGGCGAATCGCAGCAAGGCTTGATCGAGGATCGCCGTTGCTTGCGAGCTGTCACCCGTACGCATCCATATCAGTCGGGCGAGATGGGTTTGCGCGTCGACGAGGCGCGGATCCAACTGCAGGCTGTCGCGCAACGCGTCTTCGGCGCGATCGAAGTCGCCCAGGCCGATCAAGCTTCGCGCATGGGTGAAATGGACGGCCGCAGTTTTATGCCCGTGGATTAGCGCGGAGCAGACTGCACGCTCGGCTTCGGTGTGTAGGTTCGCTGCGTCGAGGACAATAGCCAGGGCATGCGTTGCGGCAGGATTGTCGGGCGAAACGTCTGCCAGACGGCGATAGAACGCAATGGCTTCATCGTGACGCCCAAGAGTCACGAGCGCTGCCACGTGTTGCGTCACCAATTCGGCGTCGGCCTGTCCCAAGACGCACAGGGGGGCGGCGATAGCGAGCGCTTCGGTCGGGCGCTGTCCGTCGTTGTAATAACGGGCCAGCACCAGCGCGGCGCGGGGCAGGCGCTGCGCCGCGCGCTGTAACAGCGGTTCGGCATCGCTGCTGCGGCCGTTACTGAGCAACAGTTCGCCAAGCGTCGCGAGGGTAGGCGTCCAGTTAGGGTCGATCGCCAGTGCTTTGCGCAAAAGCACTTCGGCACCATCGATATCACCGAAGGCCTGTTTGGTCCCGGCAAGCAGGCGTAGCACTTCGACAACATCGGGGTGCTGTTCGACAAGCGCTTCGAGTTGATCGTGTGCCACGCGAATATCGCCCGCTTGCAGCAATGCGTTGATGCGTCGCATGGCATCGAGCATCGCTGGCGATAACGAAGACATCAGGCAAGCCGACTCGATTGAAGTCCGAGGCTATCGAGCAGGCGGGCAATGTATCGGTTCTCATCTGATTCGCTGTTCGCGAGAGACTGACCTTGCCGTTGCAAGCCAAGGTCATCGCTCGCGACACTCGCCATCGTCATAGCGCCTTGCGCGTCAGCTTTGCGTTGCCAGCCGCATCACGATCGACTGTGATGTCGTAGCGCTTGCCGCGAAAAGTGATGTGCTTGAGGGTAAGCGATTTCCACGTCGGTGGCAGTGCGGGTGCATAGGCTTCGGTGAGACCGTTATCGTCGATACGCAAGCCGCTGAGTCCGTAAACCAGGCTTTGCACAAAGCCTGCCGAGGTAGCGAGGATGTAGCCCGCATTGTTGGATGCGGTTTCGCTACGCACGTTGTAAGGCGGCTTGAGGAAACCGACCAGGTTGCGCTGCAGCCATTCACCGGCGGTCTTGCCATCGCCTACTTCGGCGGCGGCGGTGGCGAGCATCACCATCATCATTTCGTTAGGGTCGTTGCCGTGGACCTTGAGTTCTTCCAGTTGAAAATCGAAGTCGTTCTTGCGGATTTCAGGTGACATCGGCAAATCGAGGTTGGGGTACATCAGCCATGCCAGCGATGAGCCCATCCAGGTGATCTTGTCATGCGGCACCGACGCATCGAAATCGAGATGGCGCCGCGCTTTGGCATCGAACGGGATGTACATCTTCTTCGAGATGTCGGCCCACTGTGGATCGGGCGATGCACCAACCTTGGTGGCTGCTGCAGTGGCAATGTCCAGCGCCTTGCGTGCGGCCGCGTTGGTAAAGGAGTCATTCGGCACGTCATCGTAGGCTTCGTCGGGCGAAGTGACGTGCAGGATCTCGTAGCGGTCGTTCGCCTTGTCATAGCTGACACGGCTCACCCAGAAGTCGGCGACCTCCTTGATCACCGGCCAGCCGTTGGCCTTCAGCCAGGCACTGTCGCCACTGGCGAGGTAGTACTGCCACTGCGCGATGGCGACATCCGCATTGACGTGAATCTCGCGAAACACGCCGTAGGCAAAATGCGGTGTGTAATCGATGCCGGTTTCCGGATCGGCTTCCCACGGATACATGGTGCCTTTGGCGCCATACTGGATGGCTCGTTCGCGCGCTGGTTGCATGGTGCGATGGCGAAACATGACGATGGGTTTCGCGCGGTCCGGGTGCAGCAGCAGCAGGGCGGGGAACACCCACGAATCGGAATCCCAGAACGCGTGGCCAGCGTAGTTGGGCGTCAGCGCGCAGGCGCCCATCGGCCACGCTGTGCCGCTTGTGGAATTGGACAACAGGTAATACAGATCGGAATGCACGGCCTGCTGCACTTTGGCATCGCCGTCGATCACGATGTCCGACTGCCACAGGGTGTGCCACGCGGTCTGATGGGCAGCGAGCAGCTTGTCGAAGCCGGTGCTGCGCGCTTTTTTGGCCAGTGCAGCGGTGGCTGACGCGTCTCCGCCCCAGCTTTCGCGCGACATCGCCACGTACTTGGTGAAGCTGTAGGCGTGGCCTTTGTGCACGGGCACCTTCATGTTGAGCGCGAGTTGGTAGGTGCTCTTGTCCAGCGTGATGTCACTGGGCTTGATGCCTTTGGGCAGTTCGATCGCTGCGGCCTCGGCCATGTGCAAGCCTTGCTCGGCCTTGCCGTCGAGTTGCAAGGTCAAATCCTTCGTACTGCCGTCATCGTTCGAGACGTTTGTATCGCCGTGATACCAGACTGGCGCACGATCGGCGGTGCGATAGTTGACTGGTTCGGTCACCGACATGTTGTTGGCGGCCACGGCGGCTAGCATCTCGTCGCCGGTCATCTTGCCGATAGGGAAGCGTGGCTGATGCGGCGCCCAGATATTCAGCGGAAACGACAGCTGCACGCTGCCGTCGAATTCCGGTGTAATCGTGATACGCGTCGCGGCCAGATGCGTATCCGCCTGGCTGACGAAGGTAGTGATTTCGATGCGCGTGGATTTCTGGCTGTCGTCGGTGTAACGGTAGCGCGTGGTCAACGTGCCGTTGTGCATGTCCAGCGTCTGTTGGTAATCACTGAAGGCCTTGTCACTGAGCAGAGTGCGGTTGAGCCAGAACTCGCCGGCGGTAGATTTGCCGGTGCTGTAATCGATGCCGCTCCAGCCAGGAATCGCTGCAGGGCGAGCGATGTCGTCCTTGGCGTAATCCATAAACGCAACCATGTAGGCGAGATTGGCTTCGCTGCCGCGCACCGAAGTCATCGTCGAGAAATAGCCGTTGGCCAGATAGCTCGGGAAATAGTTGTCGAAATTCTTCGATGTCGCGGTCAGAACGAAGCTCGGATCGGTGGCTGCATGGGTCACCACGGGTGCGCTGAAAGCGAGCGCGACGATCAGAGGCGACAGGAGTCGATGGGTAAGCGTCATGTCATTTCCGTTTGGATACAGCGGTAGTGCCAAGCTGAGTGGTGAAATTCATGGGTATGTACGGGATTATTTTGCGACCAGTGTCACCGGCGCCGACACGACGGCGCGATCAGTTTCACGCTTGAAAAAGAACAGCGTGATCAGCACCAGGCCCATCGGTATCAGTGAAAAGTAGAAGGCATGAATACCGTCGAAGCTGGAGAAGACCCTGGCCGTAATGTATGAGCCCAGTGTGCCGCCGAGCGCGGAAAACACCACGATCAGGCCGGTCATGGCTGCGTGCATTGGCTTGGGTAGCGAGCTCAGCGCGACCGAGTTGATGACCGGATAGATCGGCGCCATCAGCAGGCCGATCAGTGGAATAAGATAGGCAGCGGTTGGCGCGTTGAACCAGCTGATATCCGTTCGCGCCACTACACCACGTGCCAGTGGCAACACCACGATGACCAGCACGCCCATGCTGATCACGCACACATTCAGAAGCACATACCAGCGCACGCGTTTCAGCACGATACCTGCGCCGATGCGGCCCAGCGCGGTCATCCCGGCGAGGATGCTGGCAAACTGGATACTCATGGCGTTGGGTAGCTTGAGGATTTCGTTGTTGAACGTCGGCAGCCAGGTGCCGAAGCTTTGTTCGATCAGCACGTAGAGGAACGCCGAGGCCAGAAACACATAGACCAGCGGGCGCACGAACAGGCGAAACATTTCCATCAGTGAATCGACGAACGAGTTGTTGTGTCCATGCGAATGTGCGGGGCTCTCATCCAATTTGCTGGTGGCCAGCAGTGCGATCACTGCTGCACATAATCCGGCCAGCAGCCAGTAGACGTTGAACCACACCGGATTGCCCGGATGAGCGCGATCGACATAACCGCTGAAGATCCAGTTCCCTGACAGCACGCCAACCATGAACATGCCTTCGATGAAATTGGTCAGCCGCGAATGTGCGGTCTTGTCGGTGGTGAGCAGGCCGATCGACGAATACACGCCAACCTTGGCCAGTGCGAACGAAATGCCCACGCAAGCGAACAGTAGCCGCGTGGTCAGGAAAGTGGGGTAGATCGGCATCAGCAGGCAGGCGCCGCCGACGATGGCCAGCGCAAGCATCATCGAGCGTTTGTAACCTGCCAGCGGAATAAACGATGCGACCAGAAACGACGTGAGTGCAATCGACAAATCCTTGTAGCGTTCGAGCGAACTGGCTTCGGGCTTGTCGATGCCGAACGTGGCGATCGACTGCAGGATCACCGTGCCGACGCTGTTGAGGAGGATCGCGAAGATCATGTAGATCAACACCAGCGCGGCGATCATGCGAAATCGGTTCACGGCTACCTCTTCAATTCACTACAGCGTTTCCAAACAATGGCGTGGTCCGGCCCGTCTTGGGATGAGGGCCGGACCACGCTTTCCGCACTAACGTGTTTCTATTGAACCTGTTTCGGTCAATCCGTTCGATCAGAAGCTGTATTTGACCTGGAAGTTGACCTCACGCCCTTCCAGCGGACGAGCCAGGATCACGCCATCAGACACGCCCGTGCCGAAGATGCGCGAGTTGCTTTCGGTCAAGCCCAGCTGGTTGGTGACGTTGGTGCCCTGCAGGCGCAGCTGCCAGTTCTGCTGGATATTGGCAATGATGCCGAAGTCCAGCGTGTAGTAGGTACCCAGTTGCTGCAGGCCGGATACGTCCTGGGTGTGCGGGCCGACATGCGTATATGTCACAAAGGCGGTGATGTCACCCCACGAGAACGGCATTTTGTAGCTTGGCGTAAGCGCATAGTGCAGTTTTGGCTGACGCTGCAGCTGGACGCCGTCGATGTACGCGCAACCATCCTCGCCAGTGACGGTGTTCTGGTAGACCAGGCAGGAATTGTTGTGCGTGTAGTGGCCATCGAGGTAGTCGGCGACCAGCGAGAACTTGAGGTTCTCGACAGGCGTGATCGAGCCGATGAAGTTCACGCCTTTGGAATCGGAGCCGTATAGCGCCTCAGCCCCGATGGGTACACCCGAAGAGGTCGTGGGCTGGTAGGAGAGGCCGTTGAACTGCTTGTGATAGACGCTGATGTCGGCGTACAGCAGTTGCGACTGGTACTTGAAGCCTGCTTCGAAGTTCTGGATCTTCTGCAGCGGTGCCGTGTTGCCGGTGGTATTGCCGCGCAGCGCGTTGTCGAAGTCGCCAAAGTGCACGCCCTTGTTGGCACGAATGTACACACTCATGTTGTCGGCCAGCTCGTAGTTGGCGCCGACCGTCCACGAAGTGTGGGTCTTGTTGTAAGCCGTATGCGCGTAGGTGCCATTACAGACCGGTACATCGTTGTTGTAGAGCGTGTACGGGTTGTTATCCAGGTCCACGTTGCTCAGATTGCAGACGTTGAGCGTCGACTCCTGATTTTCGAGGCGCGCCGATGCATCGAACAGCCAGCGATCCAGGTGCCAGGAATCGGACAGGTAGAACGCCTTGTTGTTCGACACGCCCTGTTCGGTGATGTCGTAATTGCCGTTGAGGTTGCTGAAGCCTTGCGAATCGGTCACGTAATACGTCTTGCCATTGAGCTGATAGCTCACGGCGATCGGCCGCGCGTTGGGCGTGTTGGTCATCAACATCTGGTTGCCCAGTGCCCACGCGTCGTCGTCGGTGTAGTGCGCCAGATAAATGCCTGCCGTCAGTGTGTTGCCCTCGAAGATTTCCTTGCTGAGACGGAAGTCGTTGTTCATGTTCCGCAGATGCTTGTGGATGTACCACCAGCCCTGCTGGATCACGCTTTGGCTGCCACTGACCGGACCACCGCCGCCGGGACCTGCATACGTGGCCGTGTAGGTCGAGCCTGCTGGCAAGAGCAGACCGTTCTGGCTGCTGGGCACGTTATATAGTTCGTCGTTGAGCGATGCCGGATTCGATCCCGAGAACAGCGCGTTGGTATTCACATCGCCTTCGTCGAAGATGAACTTGTCGCTCAGCGTGATGCCGTTGCCAAGGTCGTAGTCGAAATTGCCGCCGAAGAAGTTCATCTTCGCGCCGCGACCGTTGGCGAGGTTGGCATTCGCGCCGCCGTTGGGATATGCCTCAAGAAACACATGCTGGAGGTATTTGCTGTTGTACGTATCCGTGAGTGGATCAAAGCCCGGGTAGGCGCTGAAATTAGAACTGCCGTTCTGTAGCAGCGGGATCGGCGTGATGAACTGGTTCTTGTCGTCCAGCGTGCGGGCGTACAAGGTGAACGATCCCTTGTCCGAATCGTGGGTCAATGTGGCGGTGAGCTGTCCGCCCTTGTCGGCCGCAAACTGTGGGTCGCGCACGCCATCCGAGTCGCGGTAGAAACCGCCCACACTGCCGTACCAGTTGTCGGCGATCTTGAAACCGTAGAAGCCGTCGAAGCGCTTCAGGTCTTCCGAGCCATAAGTCACGCCGATGCTGCCCGACGGCACCTCGGTACCCTGCTTGAGAATGAAGTTTTCGGTCGCGCCGATCTGACCATCGGCGAACACGACAGACGGGCCGCCTTGCACGATTTCCACGCGCTCGATCGTGTCATCGAGACGGAAAATAGAGGTTTCCTCGAAGAACGACAGCGACGGCATGCCGTAAAGCGGTGAACCCATCAGTTGCACCGTGTTGAATGGTGCATCGCCGCCACCCGGGAAGCCGGCGATTTCGATGTTTGCGCCGGTCTGGCCGCCGGTGGATTCCGGCCATAGTCCGGGCGAAATCTTCAAGAGATCCGCCGTGCTTTTCGGGTTCGCTTCCTTGATCTGCTCGGCATTCGCGGTAGTGATGGAATAGCTCGCGTCAATCTTCTTCACGCCGGTGGCGGTGCCGGTGACGACGACCTGATCAAGATTCTTGGTGCTCTTTGTGTCGGCACTCTGCGAATTTTGTTTTGGTGCTGCTGCTGGTGCTGGCGTTGTAGTAGTGTCCTGTGCCGGCGTACTCTCCTGCGCGCTGGCCGTGCCGGACATCAGAATGCCGGAGATCGTCGCCGACAGTATCAGTAGCGCTAGTTGCCTGTTGTGTTTGGTGCTGATCATTTTCTTCTCCCCATTACATTTGGTTTTGATCGCGACCTGTCGACAGCGACGGGTCCGCGTCAGGTCGCGTCTCAGATTTCTGCAAAACTGCCGATGTCGAATGCAGCGACGTCCGGCAACACCACGTCCGCATCGGGCAGCGCGTGCGCCTGTCCGATCCCTACCGCCGCCATCCCCGCGGCATGAATGCTGGCGATGCCAGCCGCAGCGTCCTCCACGCCAAGACACTCGCCCGGTGACACACCAAGGGCGCTTGCCGCAGTGAGAAAAATTTCCGGATCAGGCTTGGAGCGACTGATCCGGTTTGCATCAACCACGTAGTCAAACAGCTCGGCGATACCCAGCCGTTCCAGCAGCAGTGGTGCGTTCTTGCTGGCCGATGCCAATGCGGTCTTGAGCCCGGCTTTTTTCACTGACTCGATCGCGGCACGCGCACCGGGCAGCAGATGCTGCGGTCCGAAATGCTGTACCTGTTCGCGGTAGTAGTCGTTCTTGCGTGCGGCCAGTGCGAGCTTTTCTTCAGGTGTGTACTGACGTGTCGCACGTTCCAGCACGATATCCAGCGAGGCCAGCCGGTCGACACCTTTCAGGCGTTCGCCAACGGTATCGTCGAAGTCGACGCCAATTTCGTCGGCAAGTTGTTTCCATGCCGCGTGATGCACGACGGCGGTGTCGGCGATGACGCCGTCCAGATCAAAGATCACGGCTTTCAGCGGACGTGGCAGCGTGTACCGGGCTGCTGGCGCATCGACGCAAGGCAGACGCAGCGATTGGCCGGCCTGCAGCTGTTGCGCAACGCCGGCGTGCAGAAACGTCAGTGCATTGCCGTCGGTAAGGGTGTACAGCACGCCATCGTGATTCACGTCGACGCGAAGGTGTGCATCGCGCCAGCGCAGTCCGAAGCGATAGCTGGTCCACGCCTCTGGCAATTGCGGTGCAAGTGATGGCTGCCCGTTGCGTACCCGAAAACCGCCGAAGCCCCAGACCAGCGCCAGCCAGCTGCCGGCCATCGCCGCCATGTGGATGCCGTGCGCGGCGTTGCCGTGCAGATCATCCAGGTCGACCCGTAACGTATCCAGAAAATACTGATAGGCCTTGGCCGCATGACCGACCTCGGCAGCGATGACGGCGAAGGTCGATGCTGACAGTGTCGAGTCGTGAACGGTGACGCCTTCGTAGTAGTCGAAATTGCGACGCTTGGCGTGCGCATCGACATGTTCGCCGGCAAGCATCAGCGCCAGCACGGTGTCTGCCTGTTTGCATACCTGGCGGCGATAGATGCTCAATGGATGCAGGCGCAGCAGCAGCGGTTGATCGTTCGGAGCATCCGCCAGTTCTGCCGGCATCCGCGGCTTGTCGAGAAAGCCGTCGTCCTGGGGAAAGATATTGAGTTTGGCATCGACCGGCAGATACATCGCGTCGGCGGCACGCTGCCACTGCGCCACTTCGTTGGCCTGCAGATCGATGCGCGCGGCGAGTGCGGCGTAATCGTCGGGATGCGCTGCGGCCATCTGCGCGGCGACGGCGGCGGCGTCATGCAGATGACGCTGCGCCAAGCGGTTGGTGTAATGGTTGTTGTCGACCAGTGCGGAATATTCGTCGGGACCGGTGACTTCGTGGATGCAGAAAGCACCATCCTGGCGTGCGCTGAAGTGGCCGATGGCCAGCCAGATCCGGGCCGTCTCGAACAACATCTCGGCACCCTGCGACAGCAGGAAGGCGTTATCGCCGGTGGCATCGATGTACAGGCGGATCGCCCACGCGATGTCGGCATTGATGTGGTACTGCGCCGAGCCGCCGGGAAAATACGACGAGCATTCATCACCGCTGATCGTGCGCCACGCGTACAGCGCGCCGCGCGGATGATCCAGTTCGCGCGCATGCAAGCGTGCGCGGTCGAGTGTCTGATAGCGGTAGGCCAACATGCTGCGTGCGAGTTGCGGTGCTGTTGATACCAGCGCTGGCAGCATGAAGGCTTCGGCATCCCAGAAATAATGGCCCTCGTAACCTTCGCCGGTGAGGCCTTTGGCCGCCGTGCTGCTGGTGCCGTCGCGTCCGCTGGACTGGAACAGGTGGAACATGTTGAAGCGCAGCGCCTGCTCGATCTCGGCATCGCTGACGGCGAGATCGGTTTCGCGCCAGAACTGTTCGAGAGTGTGGATCTGTCGAGCCAGCAGTGCCGAGTAACCGATCGCCACGCTCGCTTGCAGGGTTTGCTCGACCTGGCCGACCAGGGTCAGATTCGGCTCGTCATCGCCGGGAGATGACCAGGCATAGGCTACGTATTTTTCCAACGTGACGCTCTCGCCCGGCGTCAGCATGCCGGCAAAGACCTGGGATACGCCATCGGGTGCGGAGGAGGCATCATGAAAACGCAGGCTGTCGTTCTGCAGCTGATGCTGCTGCCCGCAGACAAGGCGGATGCGGCTGTTTGCGGTTTGCTGACTGACCCAGCTGAGGGCGTCGCCGGCCTGGGCATCGATCATCTGCAAGCCACCGTGCAGATGCGCGCCAATACGGGGGTCGTCGCCCTGTCTGGCTGCACCGTGGGCCGTGTTGATCGTCGATTCCAGGCTGATGGGCCCGGTGTAGTCGACCGAGGTCACCTGATAGCGGATCGCCAGCAGGCCGGGCTCATCCAGTGCCACGATGCGTTGTGCCGTGATTTCCAGTGTGGCGCCGGTTGGCGCGCGCCAGCTCAACTCGCGCCGATAGCAGCCGCTACGCAGGTCCAGCATCCGCTCGAAGCCGAGCCACTCGCCCTCGCTCAGCCTGACTGGCGCGTTGCCGAGTTGCAGGCGGATGCCGGTGGCATCGGCAACGGGCACGCGCGTATCGGTGGTACGGGCATAGCCGGTAAAGCGTTCGTGATAGTTGATCGGCGAGCGTTCCCACGCCGCTGCCAGGAAGCTGCCCTGGGTTGCGCTTGGATACTCTTCGAGCCCGCCGCGCACACCGAGTGCACCATTGGCCAGGGCGAACAGGCTCTCTTCCTGGGCGAAATCGGCAGGGTTGTTGCCGCGGCGAACGACCCGCCACGGATCAACGGATAGGGCGTTGAAAGCGGCCAGCTCGGAAGTTTTCCCCTGTGTTGCTACTTGCATGTCCACGAGCTCACGCTGACTTTTGGTGAAGGCACTACGGGGGAAGACGCATGATCTTCCGTCGAATGGCGGCGAGCTTGCCAGCAAATGATATCGTTATCAAGATATCGTTATCATTTGCTGAGGCGCCACTGCAGATGGGGTGTAGCGCAAAAGAAAAAGAGGCCGTGACAGGCAATTCGGGAATTCGGACAGCGGTAAGCTAAGTCGCCATGGACGAATGGGTTGCAACTAGCCACACTGCAAGACATTGCTGCGTCGCGCCATCCGGTACCGTAGGTGTTCCTGCGATTCAGAGGTTTTCGCGGAACCTAAAGGTAGGCCAATAAAAATGCTGAGCAAGAAGCTAGGGGGCTGAGTCTTGAGTCGGACGGGCAAAAAGCAGCCGGATCCGCTGGGTTCGATGAGCTTGACCATGGCCGATCTGGCCGATTTGGCGGGCGTTTCGAAAATTACCGTGTCGCGGGCGCTGAGCGACAGCCCTCTGGTCACGCCGAAAACCCGCGAACAGATCCAGACGCTGGCGCGCGAGCACGGCTACAAGCTTAACGTCAGCGCGCGCAACCTGAGGCTACGCCGCAGCCATACGGTGGCGGTGATCGTGGAAATGAAGCCGTCGAGCGAACGCACCATGTTCGATCCGTACCCGCTGGTGCTGCTCGGCGGTATTTCACAGGAGTTGACTGCTGCGGGTTACAGCGTGCTGCTCACCACCCGCCAAGGCGCGACGGCAGCGGCGGTGCAGGCAGCCGACGGACTGATCCTGCTCGGGCAGGGCGTGCATCAGGACGCCGTGCGCAGGTTCGACAAGCTGGGTCTGCCGATGGTGGTGTGGGGTTCCCACGCGAAAGGTGACCCGCAAATCGTCGTTGGCGGTGACAACCGGCTGGGCGGTGCCATCGTCGCCGATCATTTCGTTTCGCTCGGCCGCCGTCATCCGGTGTTTATCGGCAACCCCAGTCACCCAGAAATCTTCGAGCGTTTGAATGGTTTCGTTGATGTGCTGGCCAAGCACGGGATCAAACCGCTGCTGATGCGTCGCGATGAATTCACGCCGGACTCGGGCATCGATGCGGTGCATTCGCTGAACGCGCGTGGGGTAAGTTTCGACGCTATTTTTGCCTGCAGCGATCTGCTGGCAATAGGCGCTATTCGCGCCACCATAGAGCTGGGGTACACGGTACCCGGCGATGTCTCGGTCGTTGGCTACGACGATATGCCGCTGGGAGCGAGCTTCATGCCGCCGCTCAGTTCGGTGCGACAGGATTGGCAGGGGGGCGGTACCTTGCTGGCGCGCAAGGTGCTGGCCCTGATCAATGGCGAGTCCACGACATCGGAAACTTTGCCGGTCACCCTGATCGTGCGTTCAACCTAGCTGAGTGCTCGTTTCTGTGGGCTGGCCGTGGCAGCTTCAGCGGCTCATTTCGCGCTGGTGGCCGGTGTCAGAATCAGCCGGAAGCAGCTGCCGCCGCCGGCCACTCGCACGTATTCGAGTGCGGCCTGGTTAGCCTCACTCATCTGACGGGCCAAATAGAGGCCGAGCCCGGTGCCGTATTCATTGGTGGTGTAGAACGGTTCGAAAATCTGCGCCGCGACTTTTGGTGCAATGCCGGGGCCGCGATCGATCACTTCCAGAATAGGCACGCCGTGCTCGCCTTGTCGGGTAACTACCATCACCCGCGCCGGTTCGCCGGGCAGGCGGCCGTAGCGCAGTGCGTTCTGCACCAGATTCCAGACCACCTGCTGCAACTGCTGCGGGTCCGCCACCGCGGCTACCGGCGCACCAGCCGCAGCGACGACGCGCAGGGAGTCGGCGCCCAGGTCGTTGCCTTCGCTGTATTCCGCCACGAAATCCTGCGCCCAGTTTCCGAGATCGAGGGTTTCCGGTCGTGAGCGTTCGCGTCGCGACAGCTGCAGGATGTTTTCGATGATTTCGTTGAGGCGGATGCAGTGGTTGTTGATGATTTCGACCATGCGCTGGTCGGTGCTGTCCATGCTTTTCGATTCGGCCAGCAGCTGTGCCGAGTAGCGGATCGCCGCCAGCGGATTGCGGATTTCATGGGCAATCGAGGCGGATAACCGGCCCAGCGAGGTCAGCGTGAGTTCCTCGGCCCGGCGGGACAACAGCGAGGTGTCGTCGAGGAAGATCAGTACGTGCGAGTCGTCGTTCGGTGCCAGCCGGCTGAAGCGCGGGACCACCTCGGGCACGCCATCGGCGAGCTGGGTAGCGGTTTCGTCCAACTTTCCGGAGGTCATCCAGTGATAAAGACGGCGCGACAGCTCCGGGGCCAGTTGACCCAGGTCGCGCTGGTCGGCGCCCGGATTGCCCAGCAGCATCCACGCCGATTCGTTGATCTGATGGATACGGTTGGCATCATCGACCAGCAGCACGCCGGTCTTCATGCGTCGGATGATCAGCTCGTTGACCTGCGCCATATTGGCCAGATCGGTGCTGCGCTGTTCGGCCAGTGCTTCGGTCGCACGCAGCTGCCGGCCCAGTACGTGACACAAGGTGGTGGCGGCGAAATAGGCGAGGCAAAAAAGTGCGGGTTCGAGTAGATCGCGATCGCCTGGGCCGCCATGGGTCGCTTCCAGAAAGGTGTGCCCCAGGATGCCGATCGTGGCCAGCGCCGCGAAGAAACTGGACAGCCGCAGTGGCAGAATCAGTGCGCCTGCGCACAGGTTGACTGCCAGCATCATGGAAATGCCGATGCGGGCATCGTTCATGGCGGAAATGGCCAGCACGGCCGCGGCAATGTCCACCACCAGCGCGGCGGACACCGCCAGCGTGGCGAAACCCATGCTGCGCCGAGTGAGTCCTAGCGACAGCAGCGCGAACAGCAGATAAAGCGTGGTCACGTAGCCGGCAAAGTTGAATGTACCCAGCTGGGGCCAGCCCAGTCCCAGCGGCGTGAAGGCCAGACTGACGTAGACCAGCGCCTGGATCACCCGGAATACGTTGAGAAACGTCAATTCATGTCGGACGGTTTGGGCGCCTGCGTAGCTGGTAGTCAGGGATGATGATGCGCTGGACACGTGCGGGCATGCTCTGCGGCGATTTCAGTGAGTATAGAGGTGGCATCGTCCGCTGCGGTACGTGGCCGGCGAAGCGCATGGAAATGTCACGCGAGACAAGCAAAATCGGCAGGCTCTTTCCATTGCCGCCCGCTTCCGCGAAAATGGGCGGCCGAACAGCGCGGTTTCCCCCTCGCTGGCGTGGCAGAAAAACTGCATCCCGCCAGCGTGTCACTCCGCCGTCCGACCTTCCCGACCCACGCGATCGCTTGCGTGCGGCCTCCATAAGTTTCTCCGTTCGCTCGAGGTATCGAATGAATTTCCACGAGTACCAGGCCAAAGAGTTGTTCGCGCAGTACGGCATTGCCGTGCCGCCGGGCAAAGTTGCCAATTCACCCGACGCCGCTGTCGATGTCGCCAAGCACCTTGGTGGTTCGCAGTGGATGGTCAAGGCGCAGATTCACGCAGGCGGACGCGGCAAGTCCGGCGGCGTCAAGTTCTGCAAGACGCTTGATGACGTCCGTGCTGCCGCCAAGGGCATGCTCGGCACCAAGATGGCAACCTACCAGACCGCCGGCCGTGCGCTGCCGGTGAACCTGGTGCTGGTCACCGACGCGACCAACATCGCGAAAGAGCTGTACCTGTCGATCCTGGTGGATCGCGACAGCAAGTCGGTGTCGTTCATCGCCTCCAAGCACGGCGGCGTCGACATCGAGCAGGTCGCCAAGGAAACGCCGGAAGACATCCACACCATCGTCGTCGACTTCGTCGAAGGCCTGCAGCCGTATCAGTGCCGTCAGCTCGGTTTTGCGATGGACCTCAACGGCAAGCAAGTCAACCAGCTGACCAAGATCATGCTGGGCTTGTACAAGCTGTTCAACGAGAAAGATCTGGCCCTGGTCGAGCTGAATCCGCTCGCCGTACTCGAAGACGGCACACTCGCCGCGCTCGACGGCAAGGTCGATTCGGACGACAACGCCGAATTCCGTCATCCGGATCTGGGCGCCATGCGCGACCTGACCCAGGAAGACGCGGCCGAAGCGGCTGCTGTGCAGAACAACCTCAATTACGTGACGATGGACGGCAGCATCGGCTGCATGGTCAACGGCGCGGGTCTGGCCATGGCCACGATGGACGTGATCAAGCTGGCGGGCGGTGAGCCGGCCAATTTCCTCGACGTCGGCGGCGGCGCCACCAAGGAACGTGTCACCGAGGCGTTCAAGCTGATCCTGTCCTCGGACAAGGTCACCGCCATCCTGGTCAACATCTTCGGCGGCATCGTGCGCTGCGACCTGATTGCGGAAGGCATCATCGCCGCGGTGAAGGAAGTGGGCCTGAAGATCCCCGTCATCGTTCGCCTGCAGGGCACGAATGTCGAGAAGGGCCGCGAACTGCTGGCCAACTCCGGACTGGCGATCACGCCGGCCGACGATCTCAACGACGCGGCGCAAAAGGCCGTGGCTGCGGCCAAGGCTTAAGGGAGACATGCAAGCATGAGCGTTCTCGTCAACAAAAATACCAAGGTGATCGTGCAGGGCTTCACCGGCCAGCAGGGCACCTTCCACGCCGAACAGGCGATCGATTACGGCACCAAGGTTGTCGGTGGCGTGACCCCGGGCAAGGGCGGTTCCGAGCACATCGGTCTGCCAGTCTTCAACTCGGTCGATGAAGCCGTTCTCGAAACCGGTGCCGATGCGTCGGTGATCTTCGTGCCGCCGCCGTTTGCGGCCGACTCGATCCTCGAAGCGATCGATGCCGGCATCAAGGTGATCGTGGCGATCACCGAGGGCATCCCCGTGCTGGACATGCTGCGCGTCAAGAACGTGCTGGCACAGCATCCGGAAATCGTGCTGATTGGGCCGAACTGCCCTGGCATCATCACCCCCGGCGAATGCAAGATCGGCATCATGCCGGGCCACATCCACAAGCCGGGCAAGGTCGGCATCGTGTCGCGCTCCGGCACGCTCACGTATGAAGCCGTGTTCCAGACCACCAACGAGGGTCTGGGTCAGTCCACCTGCATCGGCATCGGTGGCGATCCGATCAACGGCCTGAACTTCATCGACTGCCTGAAGCTGTTCCAGGACGATCCGCAGACCGAAGGCATCATCATGGTCGGCGAGATTGGTGGTTCGGCCGAGGAAGATGCCGCCGAGTTCATCGGTGAGTATGTCACCAAGCCGGTCGTCTCGTTCATTGCCGGTGCGTCCGCCCCGGCGGGTAAGCGCATGGGCCATGCCGGCGCGATCATCTCCGGCGGCAAGGGCACCGCCGCGGCGAAGTTTGCCGCGCTGGAGAAGGCTGGCGTCACCACGGTGAAGTCACCTGCCGATCTGGGCAAGACGCTCGCCAAACTGATGTCGAAATAAGTTGATGCTGAAATAAGTCGCCGTTGTCTGGCGACATGAAAGGCCGCGGTCATGCCGCGGCCTTTTTGTTGGTGTCGAGGTGGCATGTATTCGAGTGGCATCAGCGCCGATGTTTCGTTCCTTCGGCAATCTGCAGGCCGCTGGCCGCAGCGCGAAGCAAGGTTTCGGTTAGTTGGGACAGTGCCGGCGAGCGGATCGTCCAGTGCTGCCAATACATCGGAACGTCCAGCCAGCGATCGGGCGCCAGGGTCTGCAGCATGCCGTTGGCCAGTGGAGTTTGCAGCATCGTGGCCGGTGCCATCGCCCAGCCAAGGCCAAGTGCGGCTGCTTCAACGAAGGCCGTCGACGACGGGATGTAATGGATGGGCGGCAACAGCTTCGCACGCGTGATGCTGCGCATGAATCGTGCTTGCAGGGTATCCCTGCGATTGAACGTCAGTACCGGGGCGTGGCCCAATGCGGCGGCATGGAGGCCATCGCTGAAGTAAGTCCTAACGAAGGCCGGCGAGGCGATCGGCAGGTAGCGCATCACCCCGAGCTTTTTTACCGCACAACCCTGCACGGGTTTGGCATCGGCAGTGACAGCGCCCAGCACCGAACCATCGCGCAGCAGGTCAGCGGAGTGATCCTGATCTTCTGTCCTGATGTCGAACAACATGCCATGCCGCGTATGCAGTTCGGCCAGCGCGGGTAGCAGCCAGCTGGCCAATGAGTCGGCATTCACCGCGATCGCCATGGTCGACGGTGCCTTATTCGCCGGATCAGCCGCGGCGAATTCGCCCAGCGTCTCGGCTTCCATCAGCTGCATCTGCTGCACGCTGCGCAGCAGGCGCTGGCCGGCACTGGTGGCACGGCAAGGGCTGCGGCGAAGGATAAGCACCTGGCCGAGGCGATCTTCGAGGGCCTTGATCCGCTGCGAGATGGCTGAAGGGGTCAGTGACAATCGGTGTGCTGCGCCGTCGAAGCTGCCCTCGGCGAGCACGGCGGCGAAGGCGGTGAGTTGGGGATTCAACAGCGTCATGGATAAGTACCTGCGAGTTGTCTCGGATGGTTTTTGCCGTCTTAAGAAAATCTAATCTGGATGAAGAATATTCAGCTTTACTGATGATGTCCCCTGCGCCAGATTGTGCTTCGTCTTCGGGAAGTCCCTATGTCATCCGCTGCCTATCTGGCCGGTCTCGGTACCGGTGCCAGCCTGATCATTGCGATCGGCGCCCAGAATGCTTTCGTGTTGCGCCAAGGTCTGCAGCGACGCCATGTCGGTCTGGTCGTGGCGATCTGCACCCTCTCAGACGTCACGCTCATCCTGCTCGGCGTGGCAGGCATGGGGCTGGCGGTGCAGCAGCACGCCGGATTGCTGCAGTGGCTGCGCTATATCGGCGCGATCTTCCTGCTTGGCTATGGTCTGCTCGCGGCTTGGCGCGCGTGGCGTGGCACATCCGGTTTGCAGCCTACGAGCGGCGATATCGACGCTGATCGCTGGCGCGTGGCGTTGGCCTGCCTCGGCTTTACCCTGCTCAATCCGCATGTGTATCTAGATACTGTCGTGCTGCTCGGCTCGGTATCCACTCATTACGCAGGCGATGCTCATTGGTGGTTCGCCAGCGGTGCGGCGACCGCGAGCGTGGTCTGGTTTACCGGGCTTGGCTATGGCGCGCGGCTGTTGCTACCGTGGTTTCGTAGCGCGCTGGCGTGGCGGCTGTTGGATGCTTTCGTCGCCGTGCTGATGCTGGTGCTGGCGTCGGTATTGCTGGGTGCATTTGGCTGAACTGTGTCGTGCTGTGTGCAGGCGGCGCTCGGTTATCATGCGCTTCTGCATTCGACGTTGGACCTCCAGGGCATGACCACCTTACGCTTCGCGCTAGCGCAATTCGATTTTTCGGTGGGTGCGGTGGCCGCCAACGCGAAACGCATGCGTGGCCTGATCGAACAAGCGCAAGTGCAGGAGGTGGCGCTGATCGCGTTTCCGGAGCTGGCGCTGAGCGGTTATCCACCGGAGGATTTGTTGCTGCGGCCGAGTTTCCTGGCCGCTTGCGAAAGCGAGCTGAAATCTTTGGCGGCAGCGTCTGCAGGCACGGCAGTTATCGTTGGCCACCCGCACAGCGAGGGTGAGGTCTTCAACGCGGCCAGCCTGTTGCGTGAGGGCGCTATCGAAGTGACGGCGCACAAGCAGGCGCTGCCCAACTACGGTGTTTTCGACGACAAGCGCTATTTTCGACCGGGCCATGAAAGTGTGGTGGTTACCATCGACGGCGTGCGCGTCGGCCTGCTGATTTGCGAGGACGTCTGGATGCCGGAGCCGGCGGCACAGGCGGCGGCAGCGGGTGCCGAACTCATCGTAGTCATCAATGCATCGCCCTGGGATGACGCCAAGCAGTCGACTCGCGAGGCCGTGCTGACGGCACGGGCGCAGGAAACCGGCTGCGCGATCGCCTACGTCAACGTGGTTGGTGGCCAGGATGAGGTGGTTTACGACGGTGCCTCGTTGCTGGTGAATGGCGACGGCCGCATTGCTGCCCGCGCACCGGCATTCGTCGAGGGGCTGCTGTGGGCCCAGTTCGACTCGCAGACGCGCAGCCTTATCGCGGAAGACTGGCCCGAGGCCACGGATACCTCGCACGAAGCGGTTCTGTACGCAGCACTTGTGCGCGGCATCCGCGACTACATCGACAAGAACGGCTTCGGCGGTGTGCTGCTGGGCCTGTCCGGCGGCATCGATTCGGCGCTGACCCTGGCACTCGCGGTCGATGCGCTGGGCGCTGATCGCGTCACCGCGGTGATGATGCCGATGCGCTACACCTCACAACTGTCGCTGGACGGCGCCCGCACGCAGGCGGAGCAGCTCGGCGTGGATTATCACGTGATCTCGATCGAGCCGACCTACGAATCGTTCATCGATGCGTTGACGCCGGCGTTCGCCAGCAAGCCAGCCGATACCACCGAGGAAAACCTGCAGTCGCGCACGCGTGGCGTGATGCTGATGGCGTTGTCCAACAAGCACAGCCGGTTGCTGCTGGCGACCGGCAACAAGAGTGAGATGGCCGTCGGCTACGCCACCTTGTATGGCGACATGTGCGGCGCCTACGCGCCGCTGAAAGACGTTTACAAAACCGAGGTCTACAAGCTTTCGCGCTGGCGCAATACCCAGCCGGGTGGTGCGGAGTTCATCCCGGTGGCCGTGATCGAGCGGCCGCCGTCGGCCGAGCTGCGCGAGGATCAGACCGATCAGGATTCACTGCCACCTTACGACGAACTCGATGCCATCCTTGAACGCTTTATCGAAGGCGAGCAGTCGCAGGCCGATATTGTTGCCGCGGGATTTGCCGCCGAAACAGTGCGACGCGTCGCTCGGCTGGTGCTGGCCAACGAGTTCAAGCGGCGTCAATCGGCCCCTGGACCACGCGTCACCACCCGTGCGTTTGGTCGCGAGCGGCGTTATCCCATCACATCCGGTTGGCGATAACAGGGGGTTTGCGGATGGGGGCTTGCCTCGATGCTGCTCCGTCCGACAGTGACAAAAAAGCCGGCGATCACTCGCCGGCTTTTCGATTTCTGACCAATTTCCTCCTCAATAGTGGCCGGAGAACGGCACCATCTTGCGCAAGGTCGACGGCGCATGCGGCCACTTCGGGTCGGTCAGGTAGGGGTGATTCGGGTAGTTCAACGCCAGCACCTGACGGGTCTGGTCGGCCAGTTCCTTGTGGTCGAGTGCCAGATAGCTACGGGTGAGGATCGCCAGCGCATCGCCGGTTTGCGGCGCCTGCTGGTAATGCTCGATGACATACTGCGAGCGGTCGGCGGAAGCTACATAAGCCTTGTTGCGCAAGTAGAACTTGGCCACATCTATCTCGAACTGCGCCAGACTGTTACGCAGATAAATCATGCGCTGGCGCGCGTCGGCCGCGTAGGCGCTGTCGGGATAGCGCCGGGTCAGCTCGGAGAAATCGTCGAACGACTGCAGGTTGTAGCCTTGGTCGCGACGTGCCTGGCCATTCTCGCGGTAGACGTAGCGTTCGATCACACCACTGGTGCGCTCGAAATTGATCAGACCGCGCAAGTAGTAGGCATAATCGATGTGATTATTGGCCGGATACGTCTTGAGGAAGCGGTTCACCGTCGAATAGGCATCATCGAGCTGGTTGTTCTTGTACTGCGCATAAGTCAGATCAAGCTGGGCCTGCTCGTTGTACGGACCCGACGGAAAACGCGCAATCAGGCGCTGATAGGCTTTGACCGCAGCCGCATAGTCGGAATTTTCCAGCGAATTGTGCGCATTGTTGTAAAGCGCATCCACCGGCATGGTATCGAGCGTGTCGCGTTTATGATGGAACATTGAACATGCGCTCATCGATACCGCGAGCGCGAGCACGATAAGTACCTTGAAAACACGCAATTTGGACATCGGCAGTTTCATTACACGCATGGGAAAAGAATTCAGATGTTTGATCGAAGAGGCATGATAGCCGAAACCGGCCACAGCCCGTGGGGACAACCATGACTACCATTCGGCACGAGGCGGACGTGCCTCTGGCCGCCGCAGGACGTAGGTTCGACCAGGCTTTGGCCGAGATGTTCCCCGATTACTCACGGTCGCGACTCAGCGGCTGGATCAAATCCGGCGCGGTGACCCTGGATGGCGCGCAGGCGCCACCCCGTCAGCTGCTGCGTGGCGGCGAGCAGGTTTTGCTGCAGGTCGAGCTGGAGGTCGAGGTCTCCAGCGAGCCGGAAGCGATCGCGCTGGAGATCGTGCACGAGGACGAATATCTGCTGGTGCTGAACAAGCCGGCCGGGCTTGTCGTGCACCCAGGCGCCGGTAACCCGGCGGGAACCTTGCTGAACGCGCTGCTGCACCACGATCCGAAGCTGGCGGAGCTGCCGCGCGGCGGCATTGTGCACCGACTGGACAAGGACACCTCCGGACTGATGGTGGTGGCCAAAACATTGCCGGCCTGCACGGCGCTGGTCGACTTGCTGTCCCGTCACGAAGTGGAGCGCCAATACGAGGCTGTCGTGCTGGGTACGATGGTGTCTGGCGGCACGGTAGATGCAGCCATCGGCCGTCACATGGGCGATCGACTGCGCCAGTCGGTGCGCGACGAAGAGGATGGCAAGCATGCGGTGACGCATTACCGGCTGCGCGAGCGCTTCCGTGCCCACAGCCTGTTGCAGTGCCAGCTGGAAACCGGCCGCACGCATCAGATCCGCGTGCACATGGCGCATATCAACCATCCGCTGCTGGGCGACCCGCTGTACGGCGGCGGTCTGAAACTGCCCAAGAGCGCCTCACCGGAACTGATCGCCACTCTGCGCGGTTTTCGCCGCCAGGCGCTGCACGCCGAGCGGCTTTCGTTCGTGCATCCGGTCACGGAGGAGGCGCTGTCGTTCAATGCGGAACGGCCGGCAGACCAGCTGGCGTTGATCGAAGCGCTACGGGCGGATCTGGTAGCCCACGGCGCCGACGAGTATTGAATGTCGGTAGCGGATAGCTTTCTCCGAGGCACCGATAGCTGGATTTACCCGGACTGGCCGGCGCCGGCCAGCGTGCGCGCGTGCGTAACCACCCGGCACGGGCCCGGTGTATCGGCGGCGCCGTTTGATCGGCTCAATCTCGGTCTGCGCAGCGGCGACGCGGTCGACGTGGTCAACGCCAATCGCGGTGGCTTGCAGCAGGCGCTGGCGCTGCCGGCAACACCGCGCTGGTTGCATCAGGTGCATGGCACGACCGTGGCCGAGCTGGGGCCGTTGCCGAGCGAGGATGAGCCACTGGCGGATGCTGCGGTGTCGCACCTGCCTGGTACGGTTCTGGCGATCCTTACGGCCGATTGTTTGCCTGTGCTGTTTTGCACAGCGGATGGACGCGAGATTGCCGCCGCCCACGCCGGTTGGCGTGGCCTGGCAAACGGTGTGCTGGAAGAAACGTTGACCCAGCTGCGCGCGCCGCGCGCGCACTTGCTGACGTGGCTGGGGCCATGTATCGGTGCGGCTTCCTATGAAGTCGGGGAAGAGGTGCGCGCGGGTTTTGTAGAAAACGATGCGGACGCGCAGGCTTGTTTCGTCGCAACTCGTCCAGGCCACTGGTTGTGCGATCTGGTCGCACTGGCACGTCTTCGACTGCAAGCTGCCGGTGTTGCTCACATTTATGGTGGTGGCTTCGATACGTTCACCGATCCTCGTTTCTACTCCTATCGACGGGAAGGCGAGCGCAGCGGACGTTTCTCCAGTCTGATCTGGCTGGAACCAAAGAGTACGCCTCAATTCTGAGAGTTGACGGGCTCCGTCTGGACATCAGCCAAGGCAGCGAGAAAACCATTGCGCCATGTGTTGATGTCGTGGTTTTCCAGCACGTTCATCATCGCGCGCCAGCGCCACTGCCGTTCCTTTAGCGGCATTTTCAAGGCGCGTTCCAGCGCGTCGGCGACTTCGGCGGTGTCGGCAGGGTTGATGAGCAGCGCGTCGGGTAGTTCGAAAGCGGCGCCCGCAAAACGCGAAAGTACCAGTATGCCGGGATTTTCCGGATCCTGACTGGCAACGTATTCCTTGGCGACCAGGTTCATGCCGTCTCGCAATGGTGTGACCAGACCGACTCGCGCGTTACGGTAGTAGCCGGTGAGTACGCTGTGCGGAAACGATTGATTGACGTAGCGGATCGGTACCCAGTCCGGTGCGGCGTACATGCCATTGATATGGCCGGCGCTGCGTTCCAGGTCCTTGCGAATCTGGCGGTACTCGGGCACGACGCCGCGCGTGGTCGGTGCGATTTGCAAAAAGCTGATCTGCCGATGCAGCTCAGGTGCACGCTCCAGCAGATGGGCGTAACCGCGGAAGCGTTCGGGCAGTCCTTTTGAATAGTCGAGCCGGTCGACGCCGATGATCAGCGCCCGGCCCTCCAGGCTGTTGTGCAGTTGTTCGATTTCTTCCAGCGATTCAGCGTCGTGTGCGGTCTGGGCCACCAGCGTGGTATCGATACTGATCGGAAACACGCCGGCGCGAAAACGGCGACCGTTGGCAGCCCGCAGCCTTCCAGCTTTGCGCATGGTGCCGCCGATTTCGTACAGGAAGTAATCCTCCAGGGCGCGCAGGTCGCGGGCGGTCTGCAAGCCGACAAGGTCGTAGCTGGCCAGCGTTTCCAGCAGGTCGCGATGTTTTGGCAGGACGATCAGCAGCGCGGCAGGCGGCAACGGCGTGTGCAGAAAGAAACCGATGCGATTTTTTACGCCGCGCTCGCGCAGCATCGAGGCAATCGGTATCAGGTGGTAGTCGTGCACCCAGAGGATGTCGTCTGGCTTGAGAAGCTTCAGCAGATGATCGGCAAACAGCGCGTTGGTGCGCATATAGCCATCCAGATGGCTACGTTGATAGTCGACCATGTCGAGTCGAAAGTGCAGCAGCGGCCATAAGGTGCGGTTGGCAAAGCCTGCGTAGAACTCGTCATGATCCTGGCGCGAAAGATCGAACGTGGCGTAGTCGACGGATTCATGACTGACCCGATGGAGTTTTTCGTTGTTGGAGACCTTGCCGCTCCAGCCAAACCACAGCCCGCCGCGTTCTTGCAGCGTTGCCTGCATGGCCGACGCAAGCCCACCGGTTGATGTCTGCCCGGGCAGCGCGATCCGGTTGGATATCACCACCAGACGGCCGGGTTTGTGATCGCTCATAGCGCCTCCTCCCAGCGGCGGGAGAGCCGCATTGCTGCCTGAATCATGCCGACCAGTGAATAGGTTTGCGGATAGTTGCCCCAATGCTCGCCGCTGCCCGGTGCCAGATCTTCTGACAACAGCCCAAGCGCGTTGCGCTTGCTCAGCATGTTTTCGAACATCGCTCGCGCCTGTTCCTCGCGACCAGTGGACGCCATGGCCTCGATGTACCAGAACGTGCAGATGTTGAAGCTGGTTTCCGGCGTACCGAAATCGTCCGGAGCGATATAGCGGAACAGATAATTGCCGCGGCCCAGTGCCGCGCCGATGGCATCTACTGTGGCGACGAAACGCGGGTCGTTCGCTTCGATGAAGCCGATATCGGACAGCAGCAGCAGGCTGGCGTCCAGATTCTCGCCGTCGTAAGCGTCAACGAAATAGCCGAGCGTCGCATTCCACGCGCGCGCCTCGATGCGGGCGTGAAGCTCGATGGCTTCGTGGTGCCAGTAACGCGCCCGGTCATCCAATCCCAGCTCGGTGGCAATGTGCGCCAGACGATCGCAGGCGGCCCAGCACATGGCTGCGGAGTAGGTGTGCACCGAGGCGCGGCCACGAAATTCCCACAGACCGGCGTCGGGCTGCTCGGCCATGCGCAGTGCGGCTGTGCCCATGCGCTCAAGCCGCTTGAACATGATCGCGTCGCCGCGATGCTCGATGCGGCGATCGAAAAACAGCTGCGCCGATGACAGCACCACGGAACCGTAGGCGTCGTTCTGGCGCTGCTGCCAGGCGTCGTTGCCCACGCGCACGGGGCCCATGCCGCGATAGCCGGCAAGTCCTTTCACCTGACGTTCGTGCAGCTCCCGCTCGAAGGTAATACCGAACACAGGGCCGACCTCGTCATCGCCCTCGACCACCGCCAGGTTGAAAACGTAGCGTATGTAGTCTTCCATGGTGTTGGTGACGCCGAGTCGATTGAGTGTCCGTACGGTGAAGGCCGAGTCACGCAGCCAGCAGTAGCGATAGTCCCAGTTGCGTGCTGTGCCCGGTGCTTCGGGGATCGAGGTGGTGAGCGCGGCGACGATGGCGCCGGTGGCTTCGTACTGGCAAAGCTTCAAGGTAATGGCGGCGCGGATCACCGCCTCCTGCCATTCGTAGGGAATCGACAGATTGCGTACCCAGTCGCGCCAGTAAGCCTGTGTACGCTCCAGCGCCAAGTGGATGAAGTCGGCGGGGCTCTCACTGAGTGTTTCGTCGGGGCCAAAGACAAAATGTGCCGGACGATCCAGGCTGAAAGGCAGGCTGCGTTCGATCAGCGGTGTAGCCACATCGCTGGTCAGCCGCTGGACGGTTTCACTGAGCATATAGCGAACGTGGTTGCTGCCGTACGTGGTAGACGCCGGTTGTGAGCCGTAATCGCACAGCGGTTGAAGCTTGACGCGAATGCGCGGTGAGCCGCTGAGCGGGCTGATTTTGCGAGCCAGCATGACTGGGTGATACATCCGTCCGAGAGAGCGGTTGCGCGGTGCGAAATCGACGATCTCGATCGCGCCACCGTGCGTGTCGAAAAGCCGCGTCACCAGCACGGCGGTGTTGGGCAGATAGTTCTGCTCGGCCCGTTCGAAATCTTCCAGCTCGATGGCCCATTCGCCGCCATCGATCTTCGGTGAAAGTAGTTTGCAGAAGCTTGCATCGGCGTCGAAGCGTGGCAGGCAACACCAGACGATGCTGCCATGCGGATCGATCAGCGCGGCGATGCTGCCGTTACCGATAACGCCGAGTTCAAGGCTGGCGGGCAGGGTGTTCGGCGGGTTGTTCGTCATGTTGAGGTATTCCTCACGAAAGTGCGTCAAGGGCGCGAACCAGCCACGTTTTCACCGCAGCGGGGTCACGCAACGAAAAAGATGCCTGCGTGGATGAGCGGGGTGAGCCGATCAGCACGCCCATGCCATGCTTCTGACGGAGGCTGGCAAAAGCGTGTTCGTCCGTCAGGTCGTCACCCAGGTACACGGGCAGGCGCCCGTTGAACGGCGCACTGGCAAGCAGTTCGAGTACCGCCCGGCCTTTGTCCATGCCGGCTGGCTTGAACTCGATCACCAGGTTGCCCGGCTGCAATTCGTAGCCGGACAATTGCGTAACCATCTGAACAGCGGCATCGCGAAGTGATTCGAACTGTTCGGGTGCGCGTCGGCAGTGCAGGGCAACGGCAATCCGCTTGTCCTCGAGCTGTACACCTTCGAACCGCGCGGCCAGCGCCGTAGCGGCCTGATGCATGTGCTGCTGTTGTTCGGGTGTTACCGTTATCCGTCGAAAACTGCCGTCGGCACGGCGCAGTTGCAGCCCATGCAGACCCGCTGCGGCCCAGTGTGGATTGCCGAACAGTCGATCCAGATCATCCAACTCACGGCCGCTGACCAGTGCCAACGCGCCGCCCAGCGCATCGTGCAGCGAATGCAGCAAGGCAAGCAGAGGTGCAGTGACTTCGACAGCCCGCGGGTCGTCGTTGAAATCGAGCAGGGTGCCGTCGACATCGAGAAACAGCGCCCAGCGGGAGTCGTTGGCAGGGAGCGGTGGCGCTGGCAACATGCGCCGAGGTGAGTCGGCGTTGGAATTTTTCATATCCATCAGCCCCACCGTAACAAGGCCTATGTGAAAGATATCTTTCTGGCCATGGGGAAGCAGCAACGGGCGGCAGCGACGATCTTGATTCTCCCCAAGCTTGATTCAACCCAGGCCGTCCGCATCTTCCAGTCAGTGGCAAGTCGGCTGTTTGAGCGCTGGCGGGCCAAACCAATGAGGGCGCATCAATGCGAATGGACAAACTCACGTCGCGTTTCCAGCAAGCGCTGGCCGATGCACAGTCGCTGGCGGTTGGCCGCGACAACAACATGCTGGAGCCGGCGCACGTGATGGCGGCGCTGCTCAACCAGCAGGGCGGCTCGACCGGACCGTTGCTCACGCAGGCGCAGGTCAACGTGCCGGCGCTGCAGCAGCGCGTCAATGAGTTGCTGGAACGGCTGCCGAAAGTCAGCGGTCAGGAAGGCAATATCCATGCGGGCAACGAGCTGACCCGCCTGCTCAACCTCACCGACAAGCTGGCCCAGCAGCGTGGCGACCAGTTCATTGCCAGCGAGCTGTTTGTGCTGGCAGCGCTGGAGGACAAGGGTGAGCTGGGCGCAGCGCTGAAGGCGGCCGGTGCGACCAAGCCAAATATCGAGGCGGCGATCGACAAACTGCGCGGCGGCGAAAAGGTGCAGAGCGAGAACGCCGAAGAATCACGTCAGGCATTGGAGAAATACACCATCGATCTGACCGAGCGCGCCGAAAGCGGCAAGCTCGATCCGGTGATTGGCCGCGATGAGGAGATTCGTCGCACTATCCAGGTGCTGCAGCGGCGCACCAAGAACAATCCGGTGCTGATTGGTGAGCCCGGCGTGGGCAAGACCGCCATCGTCGAAGGTCTTGCCCAGCGCATCGTGAAGGGTGAGGTGCCTGAAGGCCTGCGTGACCGCCGCGTACTGTCGCTCGATATGGGTGCGCTGATTGCCGGCGCCAAATTCCGTGGCGAGTTCGAGGAACGACTGAAGGCCGTGCTTAGCGATCTGGCCAAGCAGGAAGGTCGGGTAATCCTGTTCATCGACGAGCTGCACACCGTGGTCGGTGCCGGCAAGGCCGACGGTGCAATGGACGCAGGCAACATGCTCAAGCCCGCCTTGGCGCGCGGCGAGCTGCACTGCATCGGTGCGACCACATTGGACGAATACCGCAAATACATCGAAAAAGACGCCGCGCTGGAGCGCCGCTTCCAGAAAGTGTTCGTGGGCGAGCCTTCGGTGGAGGACACCATCGCGATCCTGCGTGGGCTGAAAGAGCGCTATGCCGTGCACCACGGTGTGGAGATTACCGATCCGGCCATCGTCGCCGCGGCCACGCTATCGCATCGCTATATCGCCGACCGCCAGCTGCCGGACAAGGCGATCGACCTGATGGACGAGGCGGCTTCGCGCATTCGCATGGAAATCGACTCCAAGCCGGAGGAGCTTGATCGGCTCGAACGTCGGCTGATCCAGCTGAAGATCCAGCGCGAGATGCTGAAAAAGGAAAAGGACAGCGAATCGAAACAGCGCCTCGCCGATCTGGAAACCGAGATCGACAAACTCGAGCGCGAGTTTTCCGATCTCAACGAAATCTGGAAATCGGAGAAGGCTGCGCTGCAGGGCGTGACTCGCGTCAAGGAGCAGATCGAGCAGGCACGGCAGGATCTCGACGCTGCGCAGCGCCAGCAGGACTATGCGCGCATGAGCGAGATTCAGTACGGCAAGCTACCCGAACTGGAAAAGCAGCTCGCCGCCGCGCAGGCTGCTGAAACGCAGGACTTCAAGCTGCTGCAGGACAAGGTCACTGCCGAGGAAATCGCCGAGGTCGTGGCGCGCTGGACCGGTATCCCGGTGAGCAAGATGCTTGAAGGCGAGCGCGAAAAGCTGCTGCATATGGAAGACGACTTACATCGTCGCGTGGTCGGTCAGGACGAGGCCGTGCGTGCGGTTTCCGACGCTATCCGGCGCGCGCGGGCCGGGCTGTCTGATCCTAACCGGCCCAGCGGCTCGTTCCTGTTCCTCGGCCCTACCGGCGTGGGCAAGACCGAGCTGTGCAAGGCGTTGGCCGAGTTCATGTTCGACACTACCGATGCGATGGTACGCATCGACATGAGCGAGTTCATGGAGAAGCATTCGGTCAGCCGGCTGATCGGCGCGCCGCCGGGCTATGTCGGTTATGAAGAGGGCGGCTATCTCACCGAGGCCGTGCGTCGTCGTCCCTACAGCGTGATTTTGTTGGACGAAGTAGAGAAAGCGCATGCTGATGTGTTCAACATTTTGCTGCAGGTGCTCGACGACGGTCGCCTCACCGATGGTCAGGGGCGCACGGTGGATTTCCGCAATACCGTCATCGTGATGACCTCGAACCTGGGCTCCAACGTGATCCAAGACATGTCCGACAACGGCGGCGACTTGGACAGCGAAGAGCAGTACACGCAGATGAAGGCGTCAGTGATGGGCGTGGTGCAGGCGCACTTCCGTCCGGAGTTCATCAATCGGCTTGACGAGCTGGTGGTGTTCCGCCCGTTGGACAAGAAGCAGATCGGCGCCATCGCGCGCATCCAGCTGGCCTCTCTGGAGAAGCGACTGGCCGAGCGCCAGCTGAAGTTGCAGGTCAGCGACAATGCGCTGCTGCTGTTGGGTGATGTCGGTTTCGATCCGGTCTACGGCGCGCGGCCACTGAAGCGGGCGATCCAGCAGCAACTGGAGAATCCGCTGGCCAAACAAATCCTGGAAGGTCGCTATGCGTCCGGTGCCACCATTGGCGTGGATGTCGAAGGCGGCATGTTGGTGTTCAACACGCTTTGATCGCCGGGTGCAAGTAAAAGCAAAGGCAGGGCATAAAAAAATCCCGGCATGGATGCCGGGATTTTTCCTTGTCACACAACGTCACGGTTACCAGCTGTAACGCACCTTGCCATAGACGTAAGCGCCGTTGTAACCGAAGGGCGAGAATGTCGAGTAAGGCAGGGTGCCGTTATTGGTGTTGTTGGCAATGTTGCGGTCGGGATATGTATCCAGCGCATCGTCCGCACCTACCGTAAAGGTCCAGTTGTTCAGTCGATAATTCACCGCCAGATCGAGCAGCCACTTTGGCGAAAAGGTCTGGTCGACGACACCGGTGGCCACGTTGTAACTGGCCAGGTTGCTGACATAACTCGTGTAACTGCCATAACGGGTCAGGGTGGCGGTTACGCCCCAGTTTCCGACGTTGTATAGCTCGCTGATTATCAGCTTGCTGCGCGGCGTCGAATTGGCCAGATAACCCTCAATGTCCTGACGGTTCAGGCGAACGAAGTTGACGCCCAGGTTTTCCAGTACCGCCGGATTGGCTTTGACCTGGGTAACCTTGTTCTGGTTGTAGTTGGCGCTGAGTGTGGTCGAGAGCGTTCCCGCACTGCCCAGGTCGGACAGGTAGGTACCGACAAAATCGACACCGCGCGTGCGCGTGTCGGCCGCGTTGGTAAAGTAGTTGACGCTGCTGTAGTTGAGGTTGCTGATCCCGTTGGCCGCCAGATAGCTCACTACCGACGGCGCCGTGGTCGAGATAGCACCGGACAGGGCAATGCGGTTCTGGATATCGATCTGGTAGATATCTGCGCTGAGCGTCAGCGCATCGGTGGGGTTCCAGACTGCACCGAAGGTGAAGTTTTCGGATTTCTCCGGCTTCAGTGGCTGCGAGCCGAGCAGTCGCGCAATCTGACTGTCCACCGGCACCAGGCCTGAGTTATAGATACCGGCTGGCAGCCCGGCCGAATTACCGGTGGCATAGAACAGCGATGATATCTGCGAGAAGTATTGCTGCCCCAGCGATGGCGCCCGGAAACCGGTCGAAGCGCTGGCCCGCAGGGCAAAGCGGTCGGTGAAATCAAAGCGCCCTGCCAGCGAGCCGGACGTCGTGTTGCCAAAATCGTTGTAGTGCTCGTGCCGCACGGCGGCCGAGACCGCCAGGCGGTCGGTCAGATTGGTTTCCAGATCGAGATATTCGGCAACATCCTGCCGTGACGCGTCAACAGCGTTGGCTGGCTGCCAGCCGGCAAAACCCTGCGCGCCGCCGGACACGCCGGATGTGCCTACATACCAGGATGGCAGGGAGCCGGCATCGATGCTGTAGGTCTGACGAAGGTATTCGGCGCCGAAGGCCACCGTCACCGGGTTGGGCAACCAGCTTGGCGAAAGGTCCTTGGCGATATCGAGGTCGACCGCTTCCTGGGCGGCGGTCAGAATGCCGTCGTCGAATGTCGTCGGCGTGCTGCCGAAGTCGTGCAGATAGGCGTAGTTGAGGCTGTTTTGGGTTTCATAGGAAACCCGGTTGCGACCAAAGTTGCCGCTCAGATCCCAGCGCCAGCCATCGACCGTGCCGCGCAGCCCGGTAACCAGAGACTGGTCGGTGGAATCGGCATGCTCCAGTGGCAGAAAGCCGTTGGGGTATATCTCGCCGACCAAGGCGTTGTTGGGCTTGGGCGCATTCGTTCCATAACGGAAAAACGCCGGTGAGGTGGTTTCACGGCGACCGAAATGGCCAAACGCATAGAACTGCACATCCGGGGTGATGTCGTACTGGGTATTCAGCAACAGGTTGGTGTCGTGCACCGCCGGGTCGCCCTGCCGGTAGTTCACACCCAGCACCGTATAGCCTGCACGGGTGTCCGGTGCGGCGCGGTTGGTGTAGTCCTCGTTGCCGTTCTGCACGGTCAGGCGCAGCCAGCCTTTGTCATCGCTGAGCGGTATGCCGAAGTCGGCCGAACCCTGCCACTGTCGGCCATCGCCAGCAGAATACTGGCCGCCGCTGACCTCGACGTCGCCGCCCTTGGCGCCCTTTTTCAGGATGATGTTGATCACGCCGGCAATGGCATCGGAGCCGTACTGGGCCGACGCGCCGTCGCGCAGCACTTCGATGTGATCGATTGCCGATAGAGGAATGGTGTTGAGATCCACCGATTGCGAACCCCGGCCAATGACACCGTTGTTCAGCAGAATCGCCCCCGAGTGCCAGCGCTTGCCGTTTACCAGTACCAGCACCTGGTCCGGCGAGAGGCCGCGCAACTGCGCTGGCCGCTGGCTATCAGCCGTATCCGCTGCCGCAGGTCGTGGAAAGTTCAGCGAGGGGATGATGCGCGCCAGTGCTGTGGGCAGATCGTTGGTGCCTGTCTGTTGAAGCACTTTCGCGGACACGACATCGATCGGTGTGAGAGAACTGCTTTCAGTGCGACTGTCCGAACGTGTGCCGGTGACGATAACCGCGCTGAGATCCTTGGTCTTGGCTGGAGACGGGGGCGTGGAATCCTGTGCTAACGCAGCGTTTGAAAGCGCCAGCGCAATGGCAGCGGGCAGATAGGCCGAAAAAAAAATGTTGCGACGCTTGCTGATCATTACTTCCCCTGAACTAACGGATTTATAACTGAAGAAATTTCAGGTTAGCGACAACTTAATAAATCGTCAATAGACGTATAGACGTCTATATTTCCAAATGTATATAAGCACAATACGTTAAGTTATGGCGTGCGTTATCACTCCAGCTCAGTCGAGTGTGTAGCCGACAGTATCCGAGCAAAGGCACAGGGGGTCAGTTGAACAGGCTTTGCATGCGAAACGATGGCGCGCGTCATTGGCGAAAATGCTTGTGCTGATCAATATCCGGGGATGGAGGGTTTGAGTGGTGGTCCGCAAGCCCTGACGCGGCACAACGATTGCCAGATATGCAAATCGCGGCTGCTACCACCGATAAGGCAAAAAAATCCCGGCATCACAGCCGGGATTTTTTCTTGACCATCTGTGAAACTCAGAAGCGGTAAGTCACCTTGCCGTACCAGTAGCGGCCATTGAAACCGAACGGTGATAGAGCGGAGTACTGCAGGCCGGAGCCATAGTCGTATTCGTTGTTCGCCGCCACCTTGGTCGGGTACTGGTTGGTGACATTGTCAGCGCCAACGGTAAAGGTCCACGCATCCAGGTTATAGCTGGCAGCCAGATCGAGCAGCCAGCGTGCCGAGAAGAACTGATCCTCGTCACCGTTGGCATCGTCACCGCGACGAATGATCGAGCCATAGCGGGTGAGATTGGCGTGCAGGTCGAAATTCTGAATGTTCCAGTCGCCGTAGAGCACGTATTTGGTGCGCGGCGTGGATGAGGTCAGCAGGCCCTGACTGGCACGACCAAAGTTGGGGTTGGTCACGTCCAGCACGTCAGTCTTGTTGTAGTTGCCGCTTACCCCCAGGTTCAATTTCCCCCAATCGCTGAGATCGACGCGCTGGTTCAGTATCAGGTCGACGCCGCGAGTCCTGGTGGTGCCACCGTTGACGAAGAACTGGGCGCCGCTGACTTCACCATTTGCGACGGTCGGGGTGACATCCAGTTGGTCGCTGTAGAGGATCTGGTCATAGATTCTGACCTGATAAGCGTCCAGCGTCGCGCTGAAATCATTGGTCGGTTGCCATACGGCACCGAAGCCGTAGTTGGTGGACTTCTCCGGTGTCAGTGGCTTGGCTCCCAGTGCGATGGCTGTGGGGCTGGATGTACGGAAGGTACCGATTTGCTGGAGTACGCCATCCTGAAGCAAGGTCACCACAGATTCGTAGTTTTGCTGAGCCAGCGAAGGCGCGCGGAAACCGTTGGACGCTGTGCCACGCAAAGCAAAGGTGTCGGTCAGCTGATAACGCAACGACAGCTTGCCCGAGCGGGTCGAGCCGGAATCGCTGTAGTCCTCGTAGCGTGCCGCCACGCCGGCGGACAGCTTGCTGGTGAGGTCAGTTTCCAGATCCACATAGGCTGCTTCACTATGGCGTTGGAAATTGCCGGCGACTTCAGGACTGAGGCCCGGGTAGACCTGTGAACCGCCGGGGGCAACGTCGCCGCTTATCGGGTCGATGGTATTGGAATTGAAATAGTACGAGTTCGGATCACCTGCGCCGATGTCGTAGTAATCCTTGCGATATTCGCCGCCAAACGCCACGGTTACAGGGTTAGGCAAAAAGGCAGGCGAATATTCCTTGCTCAAATCGACGTTCGCGACATCCTGTTTGGTGGTGAAGTTGCCTGCGTTGAAATAGGTGGGGCTGAATCCGGTGCCTGTGGCGGCAAGCGTGCTGTAGTACTCGTTGATGTTGAGGCTGTTCGCAATGTCGAACACCATGTGGTTATAGCCAAAATCAGCAGAGGCATCCCAATGCCATCCGCTGTCGGTGGTGCCCTTGACGCCGACAACCGCGGAAGCGTCATTCACATGATTGACGATCTGTGGGAGAAAACCGTTCGGGTAGATCGCCGTGGCGTTGCGGTAGTTGTCGCTGGCTCGGTAGTAACCGTTCGAGGTGACATCGCGGCGACTCAGGTCGAGGTAGCCGTAAAGTTCGATATTGGGTGTCAGGTCATAGCCGAAATTCAGTACTGTCTGATACGTCTTTACCGCCGGATCGCCATAGCGTTCATACGGCACGCCCTGTGCATTCGCATTGTCCGGAGTAAGCGTGGTTGCGATGTCGGTATTCTGCGCGCGGTTGGTGTTCATGACGTCGGAATAGTTCCACGACAGACGTGCCCAACCCGGTGCGCTGCCTTGTGGTCCGCTCAGCGGAATGCCGACCGAGCCGGACAAGCCATTCTGTGCGCCGTCGCCCTTGTCCATGACGCCGCCACTGGCGGTAATTTCGTTTGAGCCCGGAGCGCTGCCGTGTTTCAGCACGATATTGACAACGCCAGCGATGGCATCGGAGCCGTATTGCGCCGCAGCGCCATCCCGCAAGACTTCGATATGGTCGATGGCGGAAATGGGGATGGAGTTGAAATCGACCGGCGCCGAACCCCGGCCAATCGATTCGTTGTAATTGACCAGACTGGTTGTGTGATAACGCTTGCCGTCAACCAGCACGAGTACATCATCCGGTGACAGGCCGCGCAGGGTCAGTGGGCGGACCGCATCGTTACCGTCATTGATCGCCGGGCGAGGGAAATTGAGCGACGGTAACAATGTGTTCAAGGCACTGGCGATATCAGTGGCGCCACTGGCGGTAATGTCGGCTGGCGTCAGCACATCAATGGGCGAAAGCGATTCGGCTACGGTGCGATTCGTCGAGCGGGTACCCGTAACCACCACCTGCTGCAACTGCTTAGTGTCTTTGGTGGGTGCCGGAGTGCTGCTGTCCGGTGTTGTGTTGGTCGAAGTGTCTTGTGCGAACAGTGTTGCGCTGAACAGGCTCATGCCAAGTAGTGGAATGAGTGCACTGGCCAATCGATTGCGACGAAATCTTGCCATGTTGAAACTCTCCCCAAATTCACTAGTTAGTGATGCGGTCCCCTCGCCGCTGCGCACCAAATTGGTGGTGCTGTATCGACCGTAAGTGAAATTGATGCGTTGCGCAACAAATAATTCACACAACTTCACATTTTTTGAAATAGATAACATTTAGCAAATAAAAACAAATGCTTACATTTGAAACAATAGTTGGGTCGATCACGGCTGCCATGCTGTGACGCAGCAATCTGGCGCGCGGCGTTCCGGCGCCGGAGGTAAGGTGGCCGCAGTGGGTGGGCTTGCGCGGCAAGAAATTGCTAAATCCTTTTGCGAAAATCAGCCGGAAATTTTGACTAAATGGACGTCTAGACGTCCATTGGAAGAGTTGGACTTGGATCGGCGTGTCCGAAATATTGGCATTTACGGGTGTGGAGGATGTCGGTAACCGGGAGGTGGGCGTTTCTCGCATGGAATGCGGTTTACTGATGGTGACGTTGAAATCCACTCGAACGGGCCGATAATGGTGTGTTGCCGGCCTAGTGTTGGCTGGACAGTACGGAGTTTGAATGCCTATTTACGAGTTCGAGTGCGCCAGCTGCGGTCATCGTTTTGACCGCTTGCAGAAGCTGTCCGACGAAGATCCCACGATTTGCCCTGGTTGCGATGCGCCACAGCTCAGGCGCCGGGTGAGTGCACCCTCGTTCCGGTTGGCCGGAAGCGGCTGGTATGAGACCGACTTCAAGAAAGACGGCGATAAAAAGCGCAACCTTGCTGAAAGCAGCAGCGATAACAGCGGGACCAAGTCCGAATCCTCCGAAAAGGCCGCGGTTACCCCTGCGGCACCCGCGCCTGCGGCAGCAGCGCCCGCGCCCGCGCCATCGGGGTCGTCCGGCGGCGGGGATTGAGGCAGCTCGTAGCGACCAGCGTTCTTGGCCAGGCGCTGCAGTGGTAAGATTCCGGGTCTTTTCCACCTGATTCAGCCGTTCTGCGGCCCGGAGTTTCAAGCGCATGCGCACGCACTATTGCGGCTTCATCAATGAGTCGTTGATTGACCAGACGGTCACGCTTTGTGGCTGGGTCAACAAGGTTCGATTGCAAGCTCACGTGGCCTTTGTCGATTTGCGCGACCACGAGGGTCTGGCCCAGGTGGTGATTGAGCGCGACAACGCAGCCGCCTTTGCTGTGGCCGGTGAGATCGGCAACGAATACTGCCTGCGCGTCACCGGCACGCTGCGCCAGCGCGTATCGGTCAACGACAAGCTGAAAACCGGTACGGTCGAACTGCTGGCCGAAACGGTGGAAGTGCTGAACGCTGCGAAAGATCTGCCGTTCGCCATGCATGAAAATCCGAACGAGGAGATGCGTCTGACGTATCGCTACCTCGATCTGCGTCGCCCCGAGATGCAGCAGATGATGCGCAAGCGCATCAAGTTGGTGCAGGCGCTGCGTCGTTACCTGGACGAGCGTGGATTCCAGGATGTCGAGACGCCGATCCTGACCAAGGCGACGCCGGAGGGAGCGCGCGATTATCTGGTGCCCAGCCGCGTGCATCCGGGTCAGTTTTATGCGCTGCCGCAATCGCCGCAGCTGTTCAAGCAGATCCTGATGATGGCCGGTTTCGATCGCTACTATCAGATCGCCCGCTGCTTTCGCGATGAAGATTTGCGCGCCGATCGCCAGCCCGAATTCACCCAGCTCGACCTGGAGTTCGCCTTCGTTGAGGAGAAGGACGTACAGGATTTCGTGGAGGAACTCATTCGCCACGTATTCCGGGAAGTGCAGGGCGTCGAGCTGGATGCCGCCTTCCCGCGCATGACCTGGGCCGAGGCGATGCGTCGATTCGGCTCGGACAAGCCCGACCTGCGCATTGCACTCGAACTGATTGATATCGCCGATGCGGTGAAGCATGTCGAATTCAAGGTCTTTGCCGAGCCGGCCAACGATGCCGGCGGTCGTGTCGTTGCGCTGCGGGTCCCGGGTGGCAGTACGCTGACCCGCAAGGAAATCGATCAACTCAGCGAGTACGTGACCCGTTACGGTGCAAAGGGTCTGGCTTGGCTGCGCATCGACGATCTGGCGAAGGGGCGCGAAGGCATCAATTCGCCGGTGGCGAAATTTCTCGACGACACAGCGCTGGCGAATGTGCTCAAGGCGACCGGCGCGCAGAGCGGCGACATGCTGTTCTTCGGCGCCGGCAACTGGAAGACGGTTACCGACTTCATGGGTGCACTGCGGCTGAAAGTGGCCAAGGATCGCGGCCTCGTCGAAGACAGCTGGAAGCCGCTGTGGGTCACCGATTTTCCAATGTTCGAATACGACGACGAGGCGCAGCGTTACGTGGCCCTGCATCACCCGTTCACCGCACCGAAGGTTGATGACATCGGCGACCTGCGCGCCAATGCCGCGACCGCTGTGAGTCGCGGCTACGACATGGTGCTCAATGGCAACGAGATCGGCGGCGGATCGATCCGTATCCATCGCCCGGAGATGCAAAGTGCCGTGTTCGAGCTGCTTGGCATAGGCGCGGCAGAGGCCGAGATGAAGTTCGGCTTCCTGCTGAAGGCACTGAAATTCGGTGCGCCACCGCACGGTGGTCTGGCTTTTGGTATCGACCGCATTGCCGCGCTGATGGTCGGTACCGAGTCGATTCGTGACGTCATCGCGTTCCCCAAGACCACCAGTGCGCAGGATCTGATGACGGATGCGCCGTCGATGGTCAGCGACGCGCAGCTGAAAGAATTGCATGTGCGTGTGGCGGCAGACCCGATAAGCTGAACCCGTTGGGCTCATTAGCAATGGGCTGCTACTAGCGCTTTGTACCCAGGATAGTGCCGCGCGTTGACATTTAATCGTGTTGTCGCGAGGCACAATTCAGTCTCATACCGCAGGCGTGCTCTGCTTGCGGTTATCTTTTACGTATGCCCACCGAACCCCTGTCCCATGACCGAACATGTCATCCTGTTGCACGGCCTGTGGATGCGCGGTTTCGCGTTGGCCATGTTGCATCGACGCATGATCGAGCAGGGCTTTCGCGTCCATCGCTTCGACTATATGAGCGTCGCCAATTCACAGGAGCGCATTCTTGCCCGTCTGCACAAGCGCATGCAGTTGCTGGCCGAGGATTCCGTGTCGGTGCATCTGGTCGGTCACAGCTTGGGCGGACTGCTGGCCTTGCAGGTCTGTCATGAAGAGGGAGAGCTGCCGGCGGGCCGCATCGTGTGTCTTGGTTCACCGCTGATGGGCAGTGCGGCGGCGCGTGGCTTTGCGCGCTGGGGCCGCGGCAGCGAGGTGTTGCTGGGACATAATCGCGAGCTGCTGGAAAAAGGCTTTGGCCAATGGAGCGGTCCACGCGAGGTTGGCATGATTGCCGGCCGCTCGCCGATCGGGCTGGGAGCCGTATTGGCCAGTATCGAAGGCGAGCATGACGGTACCGTGGCGGTGGAAGAAACCCGCTTGCCCGGTCTGGCTGATCACTGCGTGGTCGATACCAGTCATACTGGGCTGTTGTTTTCGCCCGATGTGGCACTCCATACCGGGCGATTTCTGCGCCAAGGCTCATTTGCGATGGGGGCGGGAGCGCCATCGAAAATCGGTTCGGCGCCACCGAGTTCCGTCTCATCCGGTTGAACCATTCATTCGGGCCATCGCGAGTTTTGCAGCCTCGCGGCCCGAGTGCGGTAAAATCACCGGCTTGTCCATTCGCGCAGTGCAGGAATCGTCATGGGTAGAGGTCCGTCCATCGAAGGTCGCAAGAGCGTCGAAGACGCCAAGCGCGCCAAGGTGTTTACCAAGTTGATCCGCGAGATCACCGTTGCCACCCGCGCCGGTGTGGCCGATCCGGCTGCCAACCCACGCCTGCGCACGGCGATCGACAAGGCGCTGTCGGCCAATATGACCCGCGACACCATTGATCGTGCGGTAAAGCGTGGATCCGGTGCCGATGGTGGCGCCGAAATGCACGAGATGCGCTACGAGGGCTATGGCCCGGCCGGTATCGCTTTCATCATCGATTGCGTGACCGACAACCCGGTGCGCACGGTAGCCGACGTACGTCATGCGCTGACCAAGCACGGCGGCAACCTGGGCACCAGTGGTTCGGTGGCATTCCAGTTCCAGCGCTGCGGCGAACTGGTATTCGAGACCGCCGGCGATGAGGCACTGGAAGAAAAAATTCTTGAAGCCGCGCTCGACGCGGGTGCTGACGATGTGGTGAATGAGGCGGGTGAAAGCAATGTCCTCTGCACTCCAGACAGTCTTGAGGCGGTGCAGCGGGCATTGCTTGCCGCAGGCCTAAAACCCGCACGTGCTGAAGTGGTGATGCGGCCAGCCAATCGCACGGCGGTACCCGCCGAAGCTCAGGAAACCCTGCTGGACCTGATCGATTGGCTCGAAGAGCTGGACGATGTGCATGACGTTTATCACAACGCCCTGCTGCCTGCCGAGGTTCATCCGTAAGCGCTGCCGGCGGGTTTCCCGCCGCCGCATCCGGCTGCCCATCATGACGTTTTGCCTGTCTCCGTGAGTCGAGCTTCATGACGCGTATCATCGGCATCGATCCGGGCAGCCAGCGCACCGGCGTCGGTATCATCGATGTGGATGATTCGGGCAAGCTCAGCCATGTTTTTCATGGTGCGCTGGCGGTGACCGGCGAGGCGACTTTCCCACTGCGGCTCAAACGCATCTTTGACGAACTCTGTGACATCATCGCCACGCATCAACCGGCGGAATGCGGGATCGAACGCGTATTCATGGCACGTAATCCGGATTCGGCGCTGAAGCTGGGGCAGGCGCGCGGTGCGGCGATTTGTGCGGTGGTGAGTCGCGGTATTGAAGTGCACGAATACGCAGCAACGGAAGTAAAGAAGTCCGTGGTGGGCAGCGGTCGAAGCGACAAGACTCAGGTGCAGCACATGATCGGTATTCTGCTGGGAATCAAGGGGCCGTTGCAGGCGGATGCGGCCGATGCCTTGGCAATCGCGGTGACACACGCCCACACGCGGGCGAGCCTGGCTCGTGTCGGCATTCCACGTACAGCCTGGAGACGCCGTCGATGAAATCGATTGATTCGCACGTGTCGACCAAGGTCGCCGAGATACCAGGACGATGATTGGTCGTCTTCGGGGAATCCTGTTGTCCAAGCAGCCGCCATGGCTGCTGATTGAAGTTGGCGGCATTGGCTACGAGTTGGAAGCGCCGATGTCGACCATCTACGACTTGCCGGCCACC
Organism: Rhodanobacter sp. MP1X3; assembly: GCF_014207165.1. Taxonomy (NCBI): domain Bacteria; kingdom Pseudomonadati; phylum Pseudomonadota; class Gammaproteobacteria; order Lysobacterales; family Rhodanobacteraceae; genus Rhodanobacter; species Rhodanobacter sp. MP1X3. The sequence goes on from NZ_JACHCO010000001.1 coordinate 1,155,482, forward strand.
GGCAAGGAAGTGATTCTGCTCACGCATTACGCGGTCAAGGAAGATAGTGTTGCGCTGTACGGTTTCATGCATGAGTCCGAGCGTGCGTTGTTCCGCAGCCTGCAGAAGGTCAGTGGTATCGGCGCAAAAATTGCGCTGGCGGTGTTGTCAGGGGTGTCGACCGATCATTTTGCGCGGCTGGTGCAAACCGGTGACGTGGTGGCGTTGACCAAGATTCCCGGGATCGGCAAAAAAACCGCTGAACGCATCGTGGTGGAACTGCGCGATCGCGTCGATGGGCTTGCCAGCTCGCCGGGCACCCGCGTCAACGGTGCCGAGATGCCGCTGGATGCGGCTGGCGAGGCCACCGTGGCATTGCAACAACTGGGTTACAAGCCGGCCGAAGTGACACGGCTGGTGCAGAAAGTTGCCGCCGATGGCGACAGCGCCGAAGCCATTATTCGCAAGGCGCTGCGCGCCGCGTTGGGAGGTTGATTCCGTGAGTCAGACAACTGTGCAGGGTGATGCAGCGACGACAGATATGCGCCGTCGGCTCGCGGTGCTGGCGCTGGGTGCGATCGGCGTGGTTTACGGCGACATCGGCACCAGCCCGCTATACACGTTGCAAGTCACGCTGACCCATGACGGCATGAAGCCGACGCCGGAAAGCATCTTCGGCGTGCTGTCGCTGATTTTCTGGGCACAGATTCTGGTGGTATCGCTGAAATACGTCGTGTTCATCATGCGCGCCGACAACAAGGGCGAGGGCGGCATCATGGCGCTGATGGCACTGGCCCAACGCAGCGTGCGCGACCAGCCAAACCTGCGCTGGGTGCTGGCAATTCTGGGCATCTTCGGCGCGTCGCTTTTCTACGGGGACGGTGTGATTACGCCGGCGATTTCGGTGCTGTCCGCGGTGGAGGGCGTAAAGGTCGTCGCACCGCACATGTCCAGCTGGGTAGTGCCGATTACATTGGTCATCCTTCTGGTCCTTTTTGCCATCCAGCGCCGCGGTACTGAACATGTAGGGCGCTTGTTCGGGCCGATCATGGTGGTGTGGTTTGTCGTGATCGCGCTGCTCGGCGTGCACATGATCATGCACAACCCGCACGTGCTGCAGGCCTTGAACCCCTGGTACGGGATCCGGTTTTTCCAACTGCACGGCTTTCAGGGCTTTATTGCCCTGGGTGGCGTGGTGCTGGCGCTTACCGGCGCCGAGGCGCTGTATGCGGACATGGGGCATTTCGGGAAAAAGCCTATCCGGCTTGCCTGGTTCAGCTTTGTGTTGCCGGCACTGGTGCTGAATTACTTCGGTCAGGGCGCGCTGCTGCTGAGCGATCCTTCGGCAATCGACAGTCCGTTCTTCCGGCTGGCACCGGACGTGCTGAAGATTCCGATGATTGCGCTGGCTTGCGTGGCCACGGTGATCGCATCGCAGGCGGTGATCTCCGGTGCCTATTCGATGACGCGCGAGGCGATGTCATTGGGCTATTCGCCACGCATGGCGGTGGTGCATACCTCGAACGAAATGTCTGGCCAGGTGTTCGTGCCATGGGTCAATTATTTCCTGCTGATCATGGTGATGCTGGCGGTGCTGGGCTTTCGCTCGTCCGACAATCTCAGCGCGGCGTACGGCATTGCGGTGACCGGTACCATGGCGATCACCTCGATGCTGGCGTTGGTCGTAGCGCGTTACCAGTGGCGCTGGAACCTGGCTGCGGTGATTGGTGTGGGTGTGCTGTTCCTGCTGATCGACCTGTCCTTCTTCAGTGCCAACCTGATCAAGATCGAGTACGGCGGCTGGTTCCCGCTGGCCCTGGGTGTAGTGGTTTTCGCGATGATGACGACTTGGCGTCGTGGTCGCGAGCTGGTGTTGCGCGAGATCAAGCAGTCCGGCCTTGCGCTCAAACCCTTCATCGAAAATATCGGCCAGCATCCACCGCTGCGTGTGCCGGGCACGGCGGTTTTCCTCACGGGTAACCAGCATTCGGTGCCGCATGCGCTGTTGCACAACCTCAAGCACAACAAGGTCTTGCACGAGCGCAACGTGCTGCTGACGGTGGAGATGCTCGAGACGCCGGTTGCCGAGAAGTCAGAGCGTATCAACCTGATTCCCTTGGGCGACGAGTTCTACGGGCTGGAGCTGCATTTCGGCTTTGCGGAATATCCGAATATTCCACAGGCGCTGATGGACTGCGGCCGAGAAGGCCTGATGTTCGACATGATGGACACCACGTTTTTCCTGTCGCGCGAAAACATTGTCGCCGATCGGCGGCGTCCTGGCATGGCGTTGTGGCGCGACAAGCTGTTCGTGTTCATGGCGCGCAACGCACTCCCAGCGACCGCGTTTTTCCAGATTCCCGGCAACCGGCTCATCGAGCTCGGTGCGCAGGTAGAGATCTGATTGCGGTCGAGGACGCGCTCGTGGTTTCAGGCAGCCGTATGGTCGGGATTCCCTGTTTCCGACCTGCCATAATTCACGCATGACCGAAACACGCATCATCACCGCTGCCGCGCAGCTGGATGACGAGGCCCTCGAGGCCACCATCCGTCCTCGTCGACTCGCCGAATATCTCGGCCAGCAAGCAGTGCGCGAGCAGCTGTCGATTTATATCGAAGCGGCCAGAAAACGCGGTGGTGCACTGGATCATGTGCTGATCTTCGGGCCGCCGGGCTTGGGCAAGACCACGCTCAGCCACGTCATTGCCAATGAGCTGGGCGTTAACGTGCGCTCTACTTCGGGTCCCGTGCTGGAGCGCGCTGGTGATCTCGCCGCGCTGCTGACCAACCTCGAAGCGAATGATGTGCTCTTCGTCGACGAGATCCACCGCCTGTCGCCGGTGGTCGAGGAAGTGCTGTATCCGGCGATGGAAGATTTCCAGATCGACATCATGATTGGCGAGGGTCCTGCGGCGCGCTCGATCAAACTTGACCTGCCGCCGTTCACCTTGATCGGGGCAACTACCCGCGCCGGCATGCTTACCGCTCCCCTGCGTGATCGCTTCGGCATCGTGCAGCGGCTGGAGTTTTACTCGACCGAGGAACTCACCGCGATCGTGCGGCGTGCGGCGCGTATCCTGGGTATCGTGTGTGCGCCGGAAGGCGCCACCGAAATCGCGCGCCGCTCCCGCGGTACGCCTCGTATCGCCAACCGCCTGCTGCGCCGCGTACGTGATTACGCCGAAGTGCGTGCCGAAGGGGAGATCACACTGGCTGCGGCGAAAGCCGCGCTGGACATGTTGAAGATCGATCCGGAAGGTTTCGACGAGCTGGATCGGCGCCTGCTCAGCCTGATCGTGGAGAACTTCGACGGCGGTCCGGTCGGCGTCGAGTCGCTGGCTGCCGCGCTCAGTGAGGATCGCGGCACGCTGGAAGACGTGGTCGAACCCTACCTGATCCAGCAGGGTTACCTCATCCGTACGGCGCGTGGTCGTATGGTCAGTGCCAAGGGTTGGCGCCACCTGGGGCTGACGCCGCCAGCGCGCCAGGCCGTAGCGGCCGACCTGTTTCCGGGTGAGCCTGATGTCTGACGAGCCAGCAGTATCGTTACCTTTCAGCTGGACCATCCGGGTGTATTGGGAAGACACAGACGCCGGCGGTGTGGTGTATCACGCCAGCTATCTGCGGTTTCTGGAGCGTGCCCGCAGCGAGTGGTTGCGCGGGCTTGGTATCGACCAGGTGGCGCTCAAGCAGACGACCGGGCTGGCCTTCATGGTCCGCGATATGCAGATCGATTTTCTCAAGCCTGCCCTGCTGGATGATGAACTGTCGGTAACAGTTGAAGTCAAAGAGCAGCGTGCAGCCAGTATCCTGTTCGCGCAGGCGGTTACGCGAACAGACGGCAGTTGCCTGATTCGGGCGAAGGTTCGCGTGGCTTGTGTCGACCTTGGACGCATGCGGCCGGCGCTCATTCCGTCGGATCTTTTTGCTGCCGATTCGCTTTAGTGAAATTCGATCTACCCGATTTGATCCATTGGATCTGTTTAGAAAATCCTTTTACAGAGTGACGCCGTGCTAGCCCGTTCGAAGCAGCTGCCTTGAGCGGGTGATCGAAAAAACGGTGTGCCACAAGACAACCTGATCTATCCCAACCAAGCCGACCGGCGGAGAACCCTCAAGCAATGAACGGTGGACTGAATATTTTTTCGCTGATCTCCGATTCCAGCATTCCCGTAAAACTGGTGTTGCTGGTGCTGGTGGTGTTTTCCTTCATGTCGTGGGTGATCATCATCCGCAAGCATTCGCAGACCAAAGCAGCGATGGAAAATGCCGAGGCGTTCGAGGAGCGTTTCTGGTCCGGTGGCGACCTGGCCCAGCTGTTCCGTGAGGTAAGCAATCGCGGCGGTGCAGGCGGCATCGAGAACATCTTCGAATCGGGCTTTCGCGAATTCGCACGCCAGCGCCAGCGCAAGACACACGATGTACGCAGTGTGGTCGAAAGCTCCGAGCGTGCCATGCGCGTCACCGGCACCCGCGAGATCGGCCTGCTGGAGCGCAATCTGGAATTTCTCGCCAACGTCGGTTCGATCAGCCCTTACGTGGGCCTGTTCGGTACGGTGTGGGGCATCATGGGCGCGTTCCAGGGCCTGGGTGAAATGAAGGACGTGACCATCGCCGTGGTCGCGCCGCATATCTCCGAAGCACTGATCGCTACGGCCATGGGCTTGTTCGCCGCCATCCCGGCGCAATGGGCGTACAACCGTTTCGCGACCAAGGTCGAGCGAGTGGCCTCGCATTACGAGGTGTTCCAGGAAGAATTCTCCTCGGTGCTGCAGCGGCAGATCCAGACCGACGACGTGGCCTGAGCGGAGCAGTATCCATGGCCATTTCCCAGCGTCGCAAACGCTACAAGCTCAAGTCCGAGATCAACGTCGTCCCGTATATCGACGTGATGCTGGTGCTGCTCATCATTTTCATGGTCACCACGCCGATGATGAAAAGCCTGGGCGTGCCGGTGCAGCTGCCACAGAGCAGTGCCAAATCACTGAAGGACATCAAAGATCCCGTGGTGGTGTCGATCGAACAGGACGGACAGATCTCTCTCAAGGTCGGCGACGGTAAAGCCGAGCCGGTGAGCGTTGATGAATTCACCCAAAAAATCACTGCGTTCCAGCAGGCCGATCCCGATCTGCAGGTGATACTCGCAGGTGACAAGAATGCGGTTTACGGCAAGGTATACGTGATCCTGCCGATCCTCCAGCAAGCTGGGGTGACCAAGATCGGACTGCTGAGTCAGCCGGGGTCGGGCGGGACGAATGGACGAAAGTAAGGGCACGCCGAAGGCGGTCATACTTTCCGCCATCCTGCACGTCGGTATCGTGGCGTTTTTGTTCCTCGCGACTCTGCCGTGCTCGAGCTTCGAAAACTTTATCAACGCGCTGGGCCTGCCTGCGTGGATGAACCCGATTACCTGTACGCCGCCGCTGAATTTGCAGGGGCAGGTGATCCAGGCCGTGTTTATCGGTCCGACCGGCAGCCCACCGCCCAAAACCGTGAAGACCAAGCCGGTTCCCGATGCCGTGCCGCCGCCGCCCACCACGCCGCCTCCGCCGCCGACGCCGCCCAAGCCTGACGAGCCGAAGATCAAGACCTTGCCGCCGCCGCCGGAGCATCCGGACGTGGTGGATCAAGAAAAAGTGGTCGAGGATGCGCTGCAAAAGGCTGACGACGCGAAAAAGCTGCAAGAGGAAAAAGAGCAACAGCGCCAGTCGGAGATCGACGCGCAAGCAGTGAAGAAAAAGCAGGAGGAACAAAAGAAGGTTGATGAGCTGTTCCGCAAGATGGACGCGGCAGCCAACCAGACCAAAAGTCTCAGCAAACAGGCCGAGCAGCAGAAGCAGGATTTGGCCAATGCCAGTGACCAAAGCCAGCCTGACCTGCCCAAGGCAGATCAGCTGCAGAGTGGCAATAACAGCGACCACACCGATCTCAGTAGTGCCTACGCTGCCGCCATTCAGAATGCGGTCACGCCAAATTGGCTGCGGCCGGATAACATCACGGCCGCCCCATGTGAAGTAAATATTGTTCAGTCACCTGGCGGTGACGTTCTTTCTGCAAATGTTGATCCGAGTTGCCCATACGATGATGCCGGCCGACGTTCGGTCGAAAACGCGGTGCTGCGAACCAAGACACTACCCTACAAAGGTTTTGAAAAAGTGTTCCAGCGCAACCTAACCTTCACCTTCAGGCCGTAATCATCACGCCATGCAAAAACTCACTCAAACCCTAGTTTTAGTACTCGCAGTGTTGTTGGCCTTGATCGCCCTTCCGGCGAGTGCGCAGTCATCGCTCAATATTCAGATCGTCAAAGGGACTCTTTCGTCGACACCAATCACGGTCGTGCCTTTCGCCCTGCAGGGTGGCTCACAGCCCCCGACCGATGTGGCCGATGTCATCCACAACGATTTCAACCGTTCCGGCAAGTTCCGCGCACTGGACAAGTCCAGCATCGTCGAGCTGCCGTCGCAGGGCTCGGACATCAAGTTCGACACCTGGCGTCTGCTCAAGCAGGACTACATCGTGGTCGGCCGCATCAAGGATGCTGGCAACGGCATGGTGCAGGTGGAGTACGAGCTATGGGACGTGAACAAGCAACAGAGCCTGCTCTCACAGGCCATGCAGCCAGCGCCGGTCGGTGATTTGCGCAATGTGGCGCACCAGATCGCTGACGCCATCTACCAGAAGATCACCGGTGTGCGCGGGGCTTTCTGGACGCGTATTGCCTACATCACCGCGGTCGGTCTCGGTAACAACACGACGTATTCGCTGCTGGTCGCTGATTCGGATGGCTTCAATCCGCAAGTGGTTGCCCGCTCCAAGGAATCGCTGCTTTCGCCAGCATGGTCGCCGGACGGCAAGAAAATTGCTTACGTGTCGTTCGAAAGTGGCAATTCAAACATCTATGTGCAGGACATCACGACGGGCTCGCGTCAGCTGGTAGAGTCGCACCCCAAGGGCATCAACGGTGCACCGGCCTGGTCGCCGGATGGCAGCAGGCTGGCTGTGGCGCTGTCGTTCTCGGGCAATTTGAATATCTATGTGCTGAACATGGCCAGCCGCCAGGAAACCCGTGTCACCTCGGACAACCTCTCCATCAACACCCAGCCGGTCTGGTCGCCGGATGGTCAGAGCATCTACTTCACCTCGGATCGCTCCGGTCGGCCGCAGATCTACCAGACATCGGCCAGCGGCGGCGGCGCCACGCGCATCAGCTTTCAGGGCCAGAACAACCAGAACGTTGCAGTAGGCTACGACGGCAAGCAGATCGCGATGGTGCAGGGCAACGGGAACGTGTATCGTATTGCCATCATGGACCAGAGTCTGGGTGGCCAAGTGCGGTTCGTATCGCCAGGTCCCTATGACGAGTCCCCGAGCTTTGCACCGAATGCCAGCATGTTGTTGTACGCCGCTACCGATGGCACTCGCGGCGTGCTGTATTCGGTATCAGCCGATGGCAACGTTCGTCAGCGGCTGGTGTTGTCAGACGGCGATGTGCGTGAGCCCTCCTGGGGCCCGTACCGCGAGCGCTGATCTTTGAATGATGCCGGGCGCGAATACGCGCCGGCATCATTGCCCAGGGATGGGGTCGAAGGGTGCTTGCGAGCGATTTGGTTTTTGGCCGCGATACTTGGTTGTGTCGTGGCCAATATGTATGTGTGATTGCGTAAAATGATGCACAATCACGCTTACAGTAGTGTCAAAATAACAGCCGGCCTACCGGCGTCGCTGTCCCGCTACCCCAATCGTCATCGTTTGTCGGAAACTCAACCGTTAAGGAATATCACCATGAATAAGACCGCACAAATCGCCTTGGTCGCCCTGCTGTGCGTCAGCGCGGCCGCCTGCACCAAGAAAGCCGTCAAGCCGGTGGCTGAGCAGGCCCCTGTCGACCAAAGTGCTACGACCAGCACTGACAACACCTCTGGCAAGTACCATCAGGGCGATCTCGAGACCGACGCCTGCCTGCGCCAGCGCGTTGTTTACTTTGATTTCAACCAGACCGAGATCAAGCCGGAGTTCCAGCAGATCGTGGCTTGCCACGCCAAGTACCTGCAGGACCGTCCGACCTCGCAGATGCGTCTGGAAGGCAACACCGACGAGCGCGGCACGCGTGAGTACAATCTGGGCCTCGGCGAGCGTCGCGGCAAGGCTGTCTCCGATGCGCTGACGGCAGCCGGCGGTTCGGCCAGCCAGATCAACGTGATCAGCAACGGCAAAGAGAAGCCGGTCTGCCGCGAGCACAATGAGGATTGCTGGAGCAAGAATCGTCGCGTCGAGATCGTCTACACCGCCGAGTAAGCAACTCGTATGAAGAAGCCACTGGCTAACAGTTTTACGGCCAGAATCAGCATGGCGGGCGCGATTGCGTCCGCCATGTTTTTTTCGACGGTGGTAACAGCACAGGATTCGCGTCTGAGTCTTGCGGATCGCGTCACGCAGCTCGAACAGCAAGCGCAGAACAAGGACCAGGGCGGCATCGGCATGGTCAACCAGATGCAGCAACTGCAGGCGCAGGTGCAGCAACTGCAGGGACAGATCGAGGAACTGCAGCACAGCCAGCAGCAACTCGATGACAAGAACAAGGCGCAGTACGGCGATATCGATGCCCGGCTTGGCCGCCTTGAGGCAGGTAATGCGGGTACCGCGGCTTCCAAAGCGCCGGCCGGCAACGCACCTGCTAACGCTCCACCCGCGACACCCCCGAATAATCCGTCAGCGGCTGCACCCGCTGCGCAGGCAAATGCTGCTCCCAATGCAGGGCCCAATACGGCGGCGGCCGATCCCGGCGCGGCCGCTGCTTACGACGTTGCCTTCAAGGCCATTCGTGCCGGCGACTACGTATCGGCCTCGCGAGATTTTCGCGGCTTCATCCAGAAGTATCCGAGCGATGCGCTGACGCCTAACGCCTTTTACTGGCTGGGCGAGTCGTACTACGCGACGATGAATTATCAGGTCGCGCTCGATGCCTTCCAGCATTTGCTGACCCAGTTCCCGCAGAGCGAAAAGGCGCCTGATGCCTTGCTCAAGCTGGGTTACTCCCAGCTGGAGTTGAAACAGATGCCGCAAGCCAAGGCAACGCTGACTTCGGTGGCCAGCAAGTATCCTGGTTCCAAGGCCGCTGGTCTGGCTCAGGAGCGGCTGCGTCAGATTCAGCAGTCGTCGGCCAACTGAGGTTTCGCCCGTGAATAGTGACAGCGCTGGCGCGGTCTCCCCCGCACCGGCTGCGGTGATCCCCGAACGGCTGCGCATCACCGAGATTTTCCACTCGATCCAGGGCGAAGCCGATGCGATTGGCTGGCGCACGGTGTTTATTCGTCTGACCGGCTGTCCGCTGCGCTGTGTCTGGTGCGATACCGAGTATTCGTTTTACGGCGGTGACTGGCATGCGATCGACGATATTCTTGCCGAGGTGGCCAAACACGGCGTCAAGCATGTGTGCGTCACCGGCGGCGAGCCGCTGTCGCAGAAGCGCTGCCTGATCCTGCTGCGTAAACTTTGCGATGCCGGCTACGACGTCTCACTGGAAACGTCGGGTGCCATTGATGTCGCGCCGGTCGACCCGCGCGTCCATAAAGTCATGGATTTGAAAGCGCCTGATTCGGGCGAGAGCACACGCAATTTGTGGTCGAACCTTGATCATCTGCTGCCGCACGACCAGATCAAGATCGTGATCGCCAGTCGCGCCGACTACGAATGGTCGCGTGCGATGCTGGTCGAGCATGCGTTGGCGCAGCGCTGTATGGTGCTGTTTTCGCCGGTGCACGGGGCAGTACAGCCGCGCGAGCTGGCTGAGTGGATTATCGAAGACAAATTGCCGGTGCGATTTCAGATGCAGTTGCACAAGCTGCTGTGGAACGATGCGGCCGGGAAATGAGTGGCCATGTTGCCGCAAGCGACAAGAAAACCCGCGCGCCGGCCTGTGTTGCCGGTGGCGTTCGTGACCGGTGACCGGTCAACTTTGTGTGGAATTTCTCATGTCAGAAAAATCATTACCTAGAGCCGTCGTGCTGGTTTCCGGCGGCATGGATTCGGCCGTTACCATCGCGCTGGCGCGCGAGCAGGGCTATCAGGTACACGCCTTGAGCGTGGCCTATGGGCAGCGTCACAGCTCGGAGCTGGCGGCGTCTGCCCGCGTCTCGACCATGCTCGGCGCAGTCGAACACAAGACGGTGACCGTCGACCTGCGCAGCATTGGCGGCTCGGCCCTCACAGCCGATATCGACGTACCGCTGGATGCCGCCGAGAGCAGCGATATCCCGGTGACCTACGTGCCGGCGCGCAACACCATCATGCTCTCGATCGCACTGGGCTGGGCCGAGGTATTGGGCTCCAGCGACATCTGGTGCGGCGTCAATGCGGTGGACTATTCGGGTTACCCGGACTGTCGCCCCGCGTTTATCGAAGCCTTCGAGACGCTGGCCAATGTGGCCACCAAGGCTGGCGTCGAAGGCGCCGGTATCCGTATCCACGCGCCGCTGATGCGCATGGGCAAGGCCGACATCGCGCGCGAAGGTCAGCGCCTCGGTATCGATTTTTCCGCGACCGTCAGCTGCTACAACGCCGACAGCGAAGGCCGTGCCTGCGGCCACTGCGATGCCTGCCGCTTGCGTGCTCAGGGCTTCCGCGAAGCCGGTTTGCCTGACCCGACTCGCTACGTGTGACGGGTTTGCTTGTGCCGCCGACGCCCAGCACGTAAAATTGCGGGCTGGCTTTTGTTCGTTGGGTCGTTAGCTCAGTTGGTAGAGCAGTAGACTTTTAATCTATTGGTCCCGGGTTCGAATCCCGGACGACCCACCAGAATTTCGAAGCGCCCCCAGGGCGCTTTTTTTTGCGCAAATATGGCGTGCTATCTCTAGCCGCCAGCTGCCCGGCAATCAGTCAATGCGCTTGGCGGGCTGCCGGAAACGCCGGGTCATCCGCTCGATCAGCAACGGCAGCAACGCCAGCACGGCGAGGGCGGCCGAGGGCAACAGCACTTCGCGATGCATGAAGAGATCCATGCTGAAGTTGGCGCTTTGACTGAGCACCGTGCCGATGCCTGCACCGATCGAGGTTTCGAAAATCAGCGTGATCGTACCACCCAGCCAGGTTGCGCCGATAAACAGCCACAACGGGCAGCGCAGCCATGCCAGCCCGACCGTCACTGCGCCAAATGGCAGGATCGGCAGAAAGCGCAAAAACAGCGTGTAACTCACCGGGTGACATTCGAATCCGCGGTGCAGTTTCACCGCGATGGCCGGCGGCTTGCGGCTGCCGGTGCCGAAGGCATAGCGGCTGGCGAGGAAGAGGATCAGCGAGCCCAGCGTCAGAGCGACCGATGAGCACAACGTACCCTCCGGCACGCCGAACGCGAAGCCACCGGCGAGGATCACGATGATCGTGCCGGGAATGCCGGTGCACATCGTCAGCGTCAGCAGGCCGATGAAGACCAGGCGGCTCAGCCACGGGTGCGCAGCGATATGTGCATGTATCTGACTCTGATGCGCGACAAGCTGCTGTGGCGTGAGCCGATCGAGCGCGCCCGAGGCAAACAGCACGATGCCGGCCAGTATCAGCAGGATCAGCGGTAGCGAGGCGCGCAGGCGATTCAATAGACCGTACCGGCTGCGCCGTAGTCGGCGAGAACGTTGCGTGCCTGATCGCGCAGGATGTCGCGGCGCACGGCGATGCCGCGACGTTCCAACTCACCTATCCAGTCGCTCGGCAGCGGACCTTCATCGAACTCGGTGAGTTCCTCGACGTCTTCAGCGCGCGCGCCGATCAGCAGTTCATCGATGCCCGCCCATACCGTGGCGCCATAGCACTGGCAGCATGGTTGTGCGCTGGTGGCCAGTACATAGCGGCCGCCGGCCTGATTGATCCGGTGCAGGCCAAGTCGCTGCTGCGCGACCATCAGCGCCATGATCTCGGCATGCGCAACCGAGCAGCTTTGTGGCACGACCCGATTCACGCCGATGGCAATCAGACGTCCACTCTTGGCATCAAATACGGCGGCGCCGAACGGGCCGCCGCTTTGCTGCGCCACATTGCGCCGCGACAACTCGATCGCCAGGCCTACGCGCTCCTCATCGCTCATGTAGGGTCGTCCGATATCGGCGACATCGCCCATCCAGGGCGGCAAAGTGAGATGGATTTGCAATGGCAGCATCTGCGTTCCCTCCGTCTACTGGCCAGCCTGCCTCGCCCATGTGTCGCGCAGTGTGACGGTGCGGTTGAATACCGGTTTCGCTGGCTGGTGATCGACGCGGTCGGCGACGAAATAACCGAGTCGCTCGAACTGGAACCGCTGCTCCGGCGCCACATCTGCCGCGGCAGGCTCCAGCCACGCCTGCACGACGCGCTTGGCCTGCGGGTTGACGTGTTCGAGCCATGTCTTGCCATCCTCTTCGTTCTCGGGCGCAGACACGTTGAACTGGCGATCGTAGAGACGCACCTCGGTAGCGACGGCGTGCTTCGCGCTCACCCAGTGAATCGTGCCCTTTACCTTGCGGTCGGCGCCCGGCATGCCATGGCGTGTTTCCGGATCGAGCGTGCAGCGCAGCTCCGTCACGTTGCCATTGGCGTCCTTGATCGTCTGCTCGCACTTGATGATGCCGACGCCGCGCAGGCGAACTTCGCCATCGGGCTTGAGGCGATGAAAGCCCTTTGGCGGAATCTCGGCGAAATCCTCACGCTCGATCCACAGCTCGGGCGCAAACGGCACGTCGCGCTGGCCGAAGCTGTCGTCCTTTGGGTGGTTGGCGAACCGCAGCGTTTCTTCGTGATCGGCCGAAAGATTGGTGATCACCAACTTAAGCGGATCGAGCACGGCCATGCGGCGTGCCGCAGTGACATCCAGATCTTCACGGATGCAGTTTTCGAGGATCGCGTAATCGATCACGCTGTTCTGCTTGCTCACGCCCACGCGTTCGATCAACAGACGCAGCCCGGCCGGCGTGAAGCCGCGCCGGCGCAAACCGCGCAGCGTGTTCATGCGTGGATCGTCCCAGCCATCGACGAAATTTTCGGCGACCAGCTGCGCCAGCTTGCGCTTGCTGGTGATGCAGTAGCTGAGGTTGAGGCGCGAGAACTCGATCTGCCGCGGCTTGGCCGGATGCGTACGCACGCCGGCATCGAGCAGCGACTTCCACAACTCGGGATAATTTGGCAGATCGACTTTGTCGACAAACCAGTCGTACAGTGGCCGGTGATCTTCGAACTCCAGCGTGCACAGTGAGTGCGTGATGCCTTCCAGCGCATCGGACAGGCAGTGCGCGTAGTCGTACATCGGGTAGATCGGCCATGCGTCACCGGTGTTCTGGTGGGTGATCTTGCGGATGCGGTAGATCGCCGGGTCGCGCATGTTCATGTTACCCGCGCTCATGTCGATCTTCGCGCGCAGTGTCTTGCTGCCGTCGGCGAATTCGCCGACGCGCATGCGGCGGAACAGGTCGAGGTTTTCCTCCACGCTGCGCGATCGATGCGGTGAATTGCGCCCGGCCGTCGTCAACGTGCCGCGGTACTCGCGCATTTCCTCGGCGTTGAGGTCGTCGACGTACGCGTTACCGTCCTCGACGAGTTTCAGTGCCGAGCGGTACATCACCTCGAAATAATCTGACGCGTGGCGCAGGTCATGCCATTCGAAGCCGAGCCAGCGCACGTCGTCCTTGATGCCTTCGACAAACTCCGGGTCTTCCTTGCCGGGATTGGTGTCGTCCAGACGCAGGTTGCACCAGCCGCTGAATTCGCCAGCAATGCCGAAATTCAGGCAGATCGCCTTGGCGTGGCCGATGTGCAGATAACCGTTCGGCTCCGGCGGGAAGCGCGTGTGGATCGCGCGGTGCTTGCCCGCGTTGAGGTCATCGCGCACGATCTGCCGGATGAAATTCTGCTGCACGACCTGCTGCCCGTTTGACGCGGCCGGAATGACAGGTTCGACGGTAAGGTTTTCGGTCGACATCGTGCAAAAACTCGTGTGCGGTAGCGGAAACGTATCAGTTTACCTTGTCACCGCTGCCGGGCGCAGAAAGCTTGCCAGGTGGCCGAATTCAAGGCACGGCTTGCCGATCGACGGTACGAGGGTTAGCGTGCAGGGTATGCAAACCATTTATCGTGCGGACAACCTGTTTGATGCCCATCTGGTGAAAGATGCGCTGGAGGCTGAGGGTATCCCGGCCTTTATCTCCGGCGAATACCTCACGGGCGCGGTCGGCCAGTTGCCGGCAATGGATTTCATTGCCGTGATGGTGCCCGAGTCCAGCCTGCCTGCCGCCAGCGGCATCGTTCAATCAGTAGAGGTGCAGCTCAGCGAGGCGCGGCTGGCGATCAAGGAGCAAAGTGACGCGCCGGACGACCCGCTGGCCGTTTTCTGCTGATAGCGCTGGCTGACCACGAATCGCCCTGAATACCATGCAAAGCTACCGGCTTGCTGTGACGAGAAAGTTGCCGTGAAAGATTTTGCCAAACTGATCCGCGCCGTTGCTGACTTTCCCATGCCCGGCGTCACCTTCCGCGACGTGACTCCATTGCTGGCCGACGCCGAAGCATTTGGCCACTGTATCGATGCGCTGGCCGAACCGTGGCAAAGCCAGCGCGTGCAGGCGGTATGTGGCATCGAGGCGCGTGGCTTCATCTTCGGCGTGGCGCTGGCGCAGAAGCTGCATGTTGGCTTCGTGCCGTTGCGCAAACCCGGCAAGCTGCCGCCGCCCGTGGTTGGCGTTGAGTACCAGCTTGAATACGGCAGCGATCGACTCGAAGCAAGCAGCGATACGCTCCAACCCGGACAGCGTGTACTCATCGTGGATGATGTGCTGGCCACTGGCGGCACGCTGGCGGCGGCGTGTGCTCTGGTCGACAAGCTCGGTGGCCAAGTGGCTGGCGCCGGCGTGCTGATCGAACTCGATGCGCTCAACGGACGAAGCCGCTGGCCAGTTGGCTTGCTGCTGCATAGTCTGGTGCGCTACTGAGATTTGATGAGCTGATCTTGGGTGATCGAGTTCCCGTCGATAGTTATCTTCTGTTCGTCCAGTGCTGAGCAGCCTGCCAAGCGCCTAGGTATTGCAGTGCTGATTAAGATGGTAATCAGTGTCGGATTGGCCCGCCATTGGAGGGCACGACCTGGAAGCTCGCCATACTTGCTTGTATGGTCAGTCAATACGCAGCGGTGTGTCGAAAATTCAGGTCATGTCGTTGGTGGAAACATTGAAACGTTCCGATGATCGCCGAATCCCGCCAGGCGACAGGAATGTCGCCGCACTTGATGGCGTGTTTCCTTACTGCAATGCGGAATCGTCAACCGGGGTTTTCGGAAACGTGCCATGCACGCTAGACTCAGTATCTGCTTGGATTGAATTGGGAACAGATCATCG
Organism: Rhodanobacter sp. MP1X3; assembly: GCF_014207165.1. Lineage (NCBI taxonomy): Bacteria > Pseudomonadati > Pseudomonadota > Gammaproteobacteria > Lysobacterales > Rhodanobacteraceae > Rhodanobacter > Rhodanobacter sp. MP1X3. Next base: position 1,170,808 of record NZ_JACHCO010000001.1, read on the forward strand.
ATACGGAGATGCTCGACCCAGACAATTACTCAAGAGCGTGCGCATGATCAAAGTCATTGGGTTGCTCAGTCGACTGGGTCAGCGGATGACACTCGGGCTTCTCCCTGAGACCCTGGTGTCGTTTCTTGTTGTGGGCGCTATGGGCGTGGTGGTTCACATTACTGTCCTGAAAGTAGTGATCACGCTGCTGACGAACAGATTTGTCTACGCGAACCTTGCGGCTATGCTCTTTGCGGCGACGTTCAATTTTTTCGTGAACAACGAATCGACGTTCAGCCAAACAACGCTCGTCGGGCGCAGGGTTCTTCTGGGATACGTGGTCTACATGGGCATCACTGGCCTGGGGTTGATGCTGAGCTTGTTTATTTCGACCCATCTGTATAACCGACACGGTATGCCTGTCCCGGCTGCACTCGCTGGAATCATCGCCGGTGCGTTCTGGAATTACGGCATGTCGTATACGTTTGTATGGAAATTGCTATCCCGTACCTCCGGCAGAAATTCCTCTGCCGCAACGGTAGCCGACGGGGATTAAGTGATGCACTGCTTCCCTTGGTGAAATGGACGATATGCCTAAGACTCTTGTTTTCTTCGCGACATACAACGAGGCGGGAAACGTGGCGCAACTGCTGGCGTCCATTGCCGAGTTTGCGCCGAATTCAGATGTGCTCGTCGTTGATGACAACAGTCCAGACCGGACCGTTGAAATCATGCGGTCAATGGAAATGCAGCGTCTGGTTACGCTTGTTCGCAAGGAAAAGCTTGGTCTGGGAACGGCGCATATTCTCGCGATTTCTTATGCACAGTTCCATGGCTATGATGTCCTGGTAACAATGGACGGCGACATGTCACATGACCCCAGCTACCTGCCGGCGATGTTTGCCGGGATAAATGAGGGAGCCGACGTTGTCATTGGGTCGCGTTACATGCGCGGAGGGTCATGTGACTACACGGGTTATCGACGCTACGTGAGCAAGCTTGGCAATGTTGGAGCGAGGTGGTTGCTTGGGATCAAGTTGCACGAATTCACGACTTCATTCAGAGCCTTCAGGATGTCGTCGATGTCGCGCATTAATCGCGGCAACCTGCTTGTAGGCGGCTATTCGTTTTTCATGATGATGATTGCCGAGGCGGCGTCGCGGGGATTGTGCATCAAGGAGATACCGATCCATTTTCGCGAGCGCGGGTATGGTGTGTCGAAAATTCCACCGCTTGAGATATTTCGCGGTATAGCCAATCTGGGGAGGTTGGCTATACGTCGCGTGGTTTCAGCGCGCCCGGGGGAGTTATTTTCGTCGCCGACGAAGCCATGTGTGATCTGCGGCAATGCCTATTCGTTCATCGAGATTGGTGAGGTGAAATCTGCCGATCGTGCCTCCGTTGCAGGCGTATGCGTTTTTTGTGGGTCGAGTGCTTAATGAATCACTTGGGGATATTCAAAGAGACTGCGGAAATACCTTCGCCCACGGCCCTTTTACATAATCGGTGTGATGTGGCCTTTCTCATTGCTGTGGCTATCCTGGCTGGTTTGACGTTTCCTTTGACCAATATTCTCGCCGGTACGCAGGATGCGGACGGCGTCATTACAGCGCTCATATCGACGCAGAAGCTAACCTGGTATTTCTGGGGGCAAGATCGTTTCCTGAATTTCATTCCGGCGTTGGCCATATCGATCGTCGACGTGGAGTGGAATCTTCGCTTTCAGATCTTTTTGCGTACCTTTTTTGCTTTTCTGGCGCCGTCTGGCGTGCTTTACTTTTTCAGTCAGTCGGTCAAATTTCTCACGTTTTGCGTAGTGCTCACCAACTGCCTGCTTGTGCTGACGCTCGGCTCCAATGCGGTGTTCAATCTTTACGTCGTGCATAACCCGTTTGGGACATCGCTGGTCCTTTTCGTGCTCTCATTGGTACTGTCGCGCCGTGGTCAGAGGCAGATCGTCTGGCAAATGGCAGCTCTGGCGATTGGGTTTCTGGCCTATGCCACCAACATGGCATTGTTGGTGATTGCTTTGCCGCTGATTGCAACTGGTTTTTGTTTTTCATTGCTGCCGCGTACGCAACTGCTACGTTTTTTCATCATCAATCTTTTGTGTATCGCGCTCGCCTATCTGCATTCTCGGCTCTACGGCATCGGTGCCACACCCGCTGGAGCGAGCTTTTCGTGGCAGTCCATTCGCTCTGGCTACGCTGCGGTGGCTTACAACGTATCCGTTGGTGGATGGGGCATCGTTGCTCTTGCAGCTATCTCGTGCGGTGTCTACTCATCGAAGCGCGACTGACTTGTTTCTGTCCTGATTGTATTCGGCTGTGCGGTATTGATAGGCGTTCTTTCCTGCTCTGTCTGGGTGCAGTTGAAGGGATACAACATCCGCTATTTCCTGACATTTTTGCTCGTTGGCATGGCTTGCTTCAGCTATTTGCTGTGCCGGGCGGCGAGCCGTGTCCTGCTGGACCAGAGATTCGCTTTTGGCGTGTTGGTCATTGTGCTCGCCGTAACCTGGTTCGTTGGTCTGCACGGGCTTTCGCGCTCCTACACGGAATTGGTCTGTCCACCATTTCGCGGTTTTGCCAGCGATGTAGCCAGCACGGCGATCGACAACAGAGCGCAGCTGCTTATCGGCGATTACTGGCAGGTATGGCCTGTCGTGTTTGAAGCACACGCCCAGAACGACAATCACAGGAGCGACCAGTTGCCGGTATATGGCGCTGCATATCGTGGAGATGTTCTCAGGGAACGTATTCTGCGGCTTTCACGGCGAAAGCACGGAATTCAGGCGCTATGCCTGCTGGATAGCGTCGATGCATGTAGTCGTACTGGAGCCGAAGCACTTCACACCGCAATGAGTGTGTTACCAGGGTCTGTACGAGCTGTGACGGTTGCCAGCAGACGCATGCTTTTGATGACAGTGATGCTCGAGCCTGCTGCCAGCGACCGGTAAGTTGGCCAAGCTGGTGCGGCAGAAGTGTTGGGCTGTCACTTTGCGATCATCAGACTTTCGACATAAACCAGCTCACAGGCGCCAGCACCGACATCGTCCCGTGTCATCGACGTTTTCCAGTGCCAGCCGCCCGGACGGCTGGCATCGACGAGAAAGCCTTCGAAGTGCACGACCTGGCCGACGCGAACCTGCTCGAGTTCGCGTTTGACGCCCGCGTCGGCGGGGATCATGTGCATGTTGGCGCTGGAGGTTTCGATTTCGCGGCGGGGAATCGGAAACTGGTGGACGTGCCAGTAGTAGAAGCGGTCGGATTGGGTGATCTTGATGCTGGCCAGCACCGAGCTGTCGGACATGCGACCCCAGCCGAGTGCGAGATCTTCCGGAATCAACTTTGCATCGGCGTCCCATGAATAATCTTCACGCGAAAGCACGCGTGCGGTGACAACAAAATGTGCACGGGTCGTGAGCGTGACATCGCCTTGCTGCAGAACCGGTGCGGCGGTTCCGAGGTTGTCCTGCTGCGGCGTGTCCGGTGCCAGTATGCCGGGTGGTTGCGTCACGGCGCGATGCCGCCAATGGGACAGTGCGCCCCAGCCGATCAGCAGCGCGAGCAGGGCGATCAGTACGCGACGCATGGTCTCGGCCTTGTGTGTGCTGAAATGGTGGAGTGGCTGAACTGCTCCGGTGAGTTCCCGGAGACTTCAAGTGATCGTCGTCGCGTCCCGATAAATCAGCTCTTGGCCAGCTTCGCCCGTCTGGCCCGCTCGATGCCCGGCACGAACAGATCTGCCGGCAACTCGTGGAACACCTGGGCCACCCGTTTGAGAAAGGTGTTCATCGATGCGCTCTTGCGCCACACCATGGCGATGCGCCGGCTTGGCGGGTGGCCGGCGAATTCGATCAAGTGAACGTTGTCGGTGCGCGCCATCGGCGGCTTGGTCGCCAGCGTGGGTAGCAGGGTGATGCCTACATTGGCAGCAACCATCTGCCGCAGAGTTTCCAGGCTGGTGGCGCGGAAGCCGGTTTTCTCGCCTGCGCCAGCCAGCTGACACACTTCCAGCGCCTGATCGCGCAGGCAGTGGCCGTCTTCCAGCAGCAGCAATCGCTCGGCGGCGAGGTCGGACAGCTTGAGCTTGCCCTTCTGTTTCACCAGCGCGTGATTGTTGGGTACGGCCAGCACGAAGGGCTCCTCGAACAGGAACTCGGAATGCAGCGAATCCTCATGCAGCGGCAGCGCCAGAATGCCGGCATCGAGCGAACCGTCGCGCAGCATGTGAATGATGTCTTCCGTCTTGCCTTCGGTCAGCAGCAGCTCCAGCCGGGGAAAGCGGTCGCGCATTAACGGGATCACATGCGGCAACAGGTACGGTCCAAGGGTGGGGAAGATGCCCAGCCGCAGCGTGCCGGCTTCCGGGTCACGAGTGCGCTGGGCCGTGGCCTTGATCTCGTCGACCTCGGCCAGCACCATACGCGCGCGGCGGGCTATCTCGCGACCGGTTTCGGTGAGCAGCACTTTGCGCGGCATGCGTTCGACCAACGTGACGCCAAGCTCGTCTTCCAGCTTCTTGATCTGTGTCGACAACGTGGGCTGGCTGACGAAGCTGGCTTCGGCGGCGCGACCGAAGTGGCGATGTTCGGCCAGGGCAACGAGGTAGTGCAGATCACGCAGATTCATGGGCGATGTCAATTGCCTTGATAGTCAGTGCCTATGATTGTGATGTAAACCATCAATTTGAACAATGTGGGCTGGTTTCGTACGATGCTGCATCGCGACATGCCGTAAACGGGCTTCTTGCTCATATTTCTCTCGCCCATTTTGCAGGGCGTCAATCTGCCACACCCTATTCATCGGAGAAAAACCATGCTGACCATCGGCGACAAGTTCCCGCAGTTCAACCTCCTCGCGACCGTTTCCACCGAAAGCGTCGAGAAGGCGTTCGCCCCGATCGACAATGGCACCTACAAGGGCAAGTGGCTGTTGGTGTTCTTCTACCCGAAGGACTTCACCTTCGTCTGCCCGACTGAGATCAAGGGCTTTGGCGACTTGAACGGCCAGTTCGCTGATCGCGATTGCCAGGTGCTGGCTGCCAGCACGGACAGCGAGTTCGTGCATCTGGCCTGGCGCAAGGATCACAAGGATCTGCGCGACCTGCCGTTCCCGATGCTGGCCGACATCAAGAAAGACCTGACCTCGGCACTGGGCATCCTGGGCGACGACGGCGTCGCCCAGCGCGCCACGTTCCTGGTCGATCCGGACGGCATCATCCGCTTCGTCTACGTCACCGACGGTTCGGTTGGCCGGAACCCGCAGGAAGTGCTGCGCGTGTTGGACGCCCTGCAGACCGACGAACTGTGCCCATGCAACTGGAGCAAGGGTGAAGAGACCCTGCAGGTTGCCTGATCGCTTGATAGCCGGTATCTGACTGTTCGCTCTACCCCTGGCGTCAGAGTTTGTCCCTCCCCCCGCTGACGCGAGGGTTTTAAACCACCGGCGGCGAGGCTCGCTTCGCCGCCGGATTTTTTTGCCCTGAATTTTTATTTCTTCCCGAAATTTTACTGAGGTGTTCCATGAGTCTTGCCGATCTGAAAAGCCAGTTGCCCGACTATGCCAAGGACCTGCGTCTCAACCTCGAGTCCGTGCTGACCGAGGGCGGTGCGCCCGGCCTGACCCAGAAGCAGATCGCGGTGATCGCGCTCGCGTCGGCGATTGCTTCGCGCTACAAACCGCTCACCGCGGCCGTCAACGAACTGGCTGCGCAGCACGCCAGCGAAGACGAGTTGAAAGGTGCCCGCGTCGCGGCGTCGATCATGGGCATGAACAACATCTATTACCGTTTCATCCACTTGGTGGGCGACGCCGAATACGGCACGCTGCGCGCCGGCTTGCGCATGAATGCCATGGCCAACCCCGGTGGTGACAAAGTCGACTTTGAACTGGCGTCGCTGGCGGTGTCGGCGGTCAACGGTTGCGGCATGTGCCTGGAGTCGCACGAGAAGACCCTGCGCAAGCACGGTCTGTCGGCGCAGCCGATCCAGAGTGCGGCACGCATCGCTGCGGTGATCCATGCCGTGGCCGTGGCGCTGGAGCAGGCGGACGTGGCGGGCTGATTTCGCCACAAGCACGTCGTGTTGATTGATGCAAAGTGAGCCCCGGTCAGCGATGGCCGGGTTTTTTTGCGCGCGGGAATCAGCCGGGCCATGCCTTCTGGCACTGTGTCGAAAGTCATGTGCCACTTAGCGTGGGCGGTCATCACTTCGGTAACGGGAATCCTCATGCGTCGTTTTGTTCGTCCTCTTTTGCTGACTGCGCTGGCCTGCTGCTGCGGTGCTGCGTTTGCTGCCACGGCTGATCAAGTGCCGCAGGGCCGGTTGCCGCTCTGGGCGGTTCCGCAGTCCTACGCGCTGTCGTTCAAGGTCGATCCGGCACAGGACGATTTCTCCGGCACCACCACGATCAAGGTCAAGCTCAGCAAGGCATCCGATCATCTTTGGCTGGACGGCAGCGAGCTGAAGGTATCGAAGGTGGCCATCATCGACGCCGCTGGCACGGCGCATGTGGGTACTTACACTTCGGCGGACCCGAAAGCCGGTGTGGTGCGCGTGGATTTCGGCAGCACGCTGAAGCCGCAGATGCTGACGCTGGCTTTTGAATACACCGCGCCGCTCAACGCGCAACTGCAGGGCCTGTACAAGGTATCGGCGAAGGGGCAGCCCTACGCGATGACGCAGATGGAACCGATCAGCGCGCGCTTTGCGTTTCCGGGTTTCGACGAACCGGGCTTCAAGACGCCGTTCACGATCAGCCTGACCATTCCCGAAAAAGACACCGCCGTTGCCAACACTCGGCAAGTGAAAGAGACGCCAGCTGGTGACGGCTGGAAGACGCTGGAGTTTGCGCAAACGCTGCCGCTGCCGACCTACCTGGTCGCCTTTGGCGTGGGGCCGTGGAGCATTGCCACCGCGCCGGACATTTCGCCGGATGCTTATCGCACCACGCCGTTGCCACTGCGTGGCATTGCCTCGGCCGGCGAAGCCCATCGCATGCAGCACGTGCTGGGCGAAACCCCAAGCATTATCCATGCGCTGGAAAACTACTACGGCTTCGGCTATCCGTGGGACAAGCTCGATGTGCTGGCGGCACCGGATTTCTCCGCTGGGGCGATGGAGAACGCGGGTCTGGTGACCTTCCGCGACTGGTTGCTGCTGCTCGATGAGGACTCACCGGCGCGCAACGTGCGTGGCTCGTTCAACGTCACCGCGCATGAGCTGGCGCATCAGTGGACCGGTGACACGGTGACGCTGGAATGGTGGAACGACATCTGGCTCAACGAGGCGTTCGCCACCTGGATGCAGCAGAAGGTGACCGAGCAGGTGCATCCGGAATATCGCGCCGATCTCGATCGCGTCACCGGCGCGCAAGGCGCGATGAGCAACGACAGTCTGGTCAGCGCGCGCAAGATCCGTCAGCCAATCACCGGCAATGGCGATATCGAAACCGCATTCGACGGCATCACCTACAAGAAGGGTGCCAGCGTCATCGGCATGTTCGAGAATTACGTCGGCGAAAAGACCTTCCAGAAAGGCATGCAGGCGTACATCCAGAAGCACAAGTTCGGCAACGCCGTGGCCGATGACCTGGTCTCGTCGATTGCCACCGCGGCCGGCAAGGGCAACGACTTCAAGCACGCGTTCAATAGCTTCCTCGATCAGTCGGGCGTGCCGTATGTGCAGACGTCACTGGAACAGAAGGATGGCAAGACCGTGCTGCATCTGAGCCAGAGCCGTTTCCTGCCGGTCGGCAGCACCGGCGACAGCAAGCGCATCTGGGGTATTCCGGTGTGCGTGCGTTATGGCACGGCCGCCAACGGCAAAGATAAAGCACAGTCCAGCAAGGTCAACTGCGAGGTACTCGACAAAGCCACCGGCTCGATGGTGCTGGCCGGGGTCAGCCAGTCAACGTGGATCATGCCCAATGCCAACGCCAGCGGTTACTACCGTTTCAGCCTCGGCAAGAAGGAGCTGGGCGATCTGACTGCACACGTTGGCCTGCTCAGCGACGCCGAGCAGCTGGCTTATGCCGATGCCATCGATGCGAGCTTCCGGCACGGTGACATCGACGCTGGTGATGCGCTGGTCGCACTGAAGCCGCTGACATCATCGAAGATTCTGGTGGTCGCTACCGCACCACTCGATCAAATTGAGTGGATCTATCACAACGAGGCCGTCACCGACGCGCAGCGCAGCAAGCTTGCCGAATGGGTGAGGGACGCTTACCTGCCGCGTCTGCAGCAGCTCGGCTACCAGCGCAAGGACGGTGAATCCGGTGACGATGCGCTGCTGCGCAGTGAGCTTGCCGGTGCGCTTGGCCTGCAGTACAAGCTGCCTGAAGTACGTGCCGAGCTGCTCAAGCAAGGCGAGGCGGCACTCAAGCGCCAACCAGATGGACGTCTGAACCTCTCCGTTGCCGATCCCGATCTGCTGGGAGACGCGCTGGGTGTAGCCGCGCAGGAGCAGGGCAAGCCGGTGGTCGACGCGCTGATCGCCGAACTGCCACAGACCAGCGATGCCGCGCTGCGCAACAGCATGCTGGCGGGTCTGGCCAGTGTGGAAGATCCCGCATTGACCAACGAGGTGCGTGACTTCGCCCTCAGCAAGCCGGTCAAGGTGGGCGAGATGGCATCGCTGGTGCGTGGAGGTCGTGATACACAGGCGCAGCGCGATGCGTTGTGGTCCTGGTTTACTGCACATTACACGCAGATTTTGGCACGCACGGGCAGCTTCGCCGGTGGTTATCTGCCGCATTTTGCCGCCGGTGGTGGTTGTTCGGCTGCCGAGGTCGATCGCGTGCAGGCGTTCTTCAAGCCACGCCTGAAAGATGCGGATGGTGTCGATCGCGGTCTGGCGCAGACCAGCGAATCGATCCAGCTCTGCAGCGCACTGAAGGCCAAGCAGGATCCGGCATCGATTCTGCGTTGAGTGCCTTGATGTCTTGCTGAGTCCAGTGACTGCAAATAAAAAACGCCGGGCCGTCATGCCCGGCGTTTTTTATGATGCTTTTCTAAAGTGCTGACGCCGCCTGCCGTCGCTGCATCACCTGTGTGTGGATGAAATCCACGGTGTCGTTCAGTGCCGGCGCCTTGCTGCGAAATTGCTCGGACAGCGAAAACAGCAGCGCGAAATGGCCAATGCCCGGGTAGAGTTTTACTTCGACCGGCTCATGCTCGCGGCGCATGGCAGCGGCCAGCGAAAGGGTATTGCGTGGCCAGACGATCTTGTCGGTGGTGCCTTGCATCAGCAGCATCGGCGGTTCATCGCCGTTGACGAAGTGCACGGGCTGCGAGCGCAGCTGGGCTTCATGGGTGGGACCGAACATGTCGACGAAATCCGGGTCTTTCAGTGGCAGGAAATCATACGGGCCGGCCAGGCCGATAAAGCCGGCCAGCTGCCTTGGTTGCATGCCGTCGTCAGCAAGCCAGTGCGCGTCCGTTGCCAGCAGGGCGGCGATGTGCGCGCCGGCCGAATGCCCCATCACGAACAGCTCTTTGTTGTCGCCGCCGTATTCGCCTGCATGCGTGTGCGTCCACGCCACCGCGCGCGCACCGTCCTGCATGAAGCCGTCCAGTTTCACTTTCGGCCACAGCCGGTAATCCGGAATCATCACGACCAGGCCGCGCTTGGCCAGCGCCTCGCCGACGAAGCGATACCACTGGCGCTTGCCGGACTTCCAACTGCCGCCGTAGAAATACACCACCACCGGCGCGTGTTCGGTATGCGGCAGGCGATAGATGTCCATGGCCAGGCCATGCTCGGCATCAAACGTCACGTCGTGATCAACGATGACGTCGCCGTGATGGCTTGTCGCGTTGAGACCGGCAAAAAGCGTTGCCTGACAACCTGTCAGCAGGCCGGCACTGAGCGTCAACAGAATCGCTGCTAGCAGGCTGGAGCGACGTGGGCGAGGGGATGGAGCGTGGTGGTCCGACGGCATGCCTGTTCCTCGCATCTTTGCGGTAGCTCGCCGGTTTTGTCGCCAATTTTGGCGACAGAAAACGGTGCGTGAGCGTATGAGTGAGCTTTTAAATACGTGATGACGCCGCCGCAGGATGCAGGTCCAGCTCTATAGCACCTACACTGTGATGGCCGCAGGAGTGAACCAGGGAGCGCAAGCATGAGGGGCATTGGCATGGGGAAAGCAGAAATGGATCGTCGATCGGTTGTGTTGCTGGCCTTTTGCTGGCTATTCAGTTGGCTGATGGCATCGCCATTGTTGGCGCAGGACATACCGCCGCCACTGCGCGACTGGCAGGCCTGGGTGCTGCACGGCGTACCGCAGCATGACTGCCCATTCCTCGCCAACCAGATGCCAAACGCCGGCAGTTATCAGTGTGCGTGGCCCGGTCGGTTGACCTTGGATGCAAACAAGGACGGGGGCCATTTCAGCCTCGATGTGCATGTGGACGCGCCCAGCTGGGTCGTCCTGCCGGGTGATGCGAGAAACTGGCCGCAGCAGGTCAGCACCAATAACCAGCCGGCGACCGTGTTGCAGCACGAGGGTCAGCCGATGCTGTGGCTTACCGCGGGTGACTACACATTGCAGGGCACGCTGCCGTGGACCGCACGACCACCGCGCCTGCGCGTGCCTGCGTCGATCGGTTTGATCACGTTGAGCGTTGATGGCGCCGCGGTCACCCGCAGCGAACGCCAGGGCGATCAGCTGACGCTTGGCGAAGCCGCCTCTGCGCAGCGCGCTGCTGATGCGCTCTCGTTGCGCGTCTATCGTCGCCTGGAAGATGGTCTGCCGGCGACGCTGGAAACCCAGCTGCAGTTCAACGTGACTGGCAGTGCGCGGGAGCAACTGCTCGGGCCGGCCCTGCCAGCCGGTTTTGTTGCGACCGCGCTGACTGGCGATTTGCCAGCGCGACTTGAGAATGATGGCCGGCTGCGCGTGCAACTGCGGCCTGGCCAATGGACTGTTTCGTTGCAGGCGCGCCGCACCGATGCACTGAGTGCCATCGCGTTGAAGCTGCCGGTAGCGCCGTGGCCACGGCAGGAAATCTGGAGTTACGCCGATGACACTGATCTGCGCAGCACACGCGTCGACGGTCGCGCTGTCGATGCGGCACAGGCTGGCGTGCCGGACGACTGGCGGGAGCTGCCGGCCTTTGCGCTGGACGATACTGCCGGCCTCACGATCGAACAGGGTGCGCGCGGCGACGAAGGTGGGCAGGGCGCTCAGCTGCATCTGCAGCGAGAGCTGTGGCTTGATTTCGATGGCGCTGGGCTCAGCGTCGCCGATCATCTCAGCGGTGACCTGCGTCATCACCAGCGTCTGGATGTGGCCACTCCGTGGCAGCTGCAGCGGGCATCGCAGGGCGAAGAGTCGTTGCTGATCAGCAAGGGCGACAACGGTCGCAGCGGGGTCGAAGTACGTCAGCAGAAAATCGATCTCAGTGCAGGTCTGCGTCTGCCCGAGCACAGTGTTGCTGTGCCCAGTGCCGGCTGGCAGCTGCCGCTGGAAAGCATCGACGCCACGCTGCATCTGCCACAGGGCTATCGCCTGCTCGGTGCGCCCGGTGCGGACCGTTCGCCGGATTCGTGGGTGGCGCAGTGGAGCCTGCTCGATCTTTTCATCGTTGCGGTTATTGCATTACTTGCCGGCCGCTTGCTTGGCTGGCGCTGGGCGGCGCTGGCCGTTGTTTTTCTTGCGCTGGCGCAGCACGAGGACGGCGCGCCGCGCTGGACGCTTGCCGTAGCCATCGCGCTGGCGCTGCTGATGCGGGCCTTGCCCGAAGGGCGTCTACGGCTGGGCGCACGCATCGGTGCCATCGTGTTGTTTGCGTCGGCTGTGCTGTGGACGCTGCCGTTTGCGTCGACGCAGCTGCAGGACGCCTTGCATTCGCAGCTGGAAGATTCGTTGAATGGACAGGCTGTTGCTGCAGGTTACAGCGCGCCGCCGGCAGTGGACGAAGTCAGCCAGAATGCCGTTCAACCGCCGCCACCTGTCATGGCCGCGCCAGCTCCACCCGCGCCGGTCGAAGATTCATCAATGGCCAGCCAGTCCGCTTCTCAGGATGAAAGTAAGTCCGCGCATCCGGAGTTGAAAGAGGTGGTAGTCACGGGTTCGTCGATATCATCTTCCACGCAGGTCACCCACGAACAAAACAACCCCGACCTGATTCAGGCCGGCGGCGGCACACCGCAGTGGAACCAGGGCAACAATTATCACCTCGGCTGGTCCGGGCCAGTGACGCCAGAACAGACAACCCGCTTGGTGATCGCGCCATCGTGGCTGGTGCGCCTGCTGCGCGTGCTGATGGTGGCCCTGTTGGCTGCGCTGCTGGCCAGGCTTGCACTGTTGCTGTTGCCACCGTTGCGCGGATCGCTGCATACCTTGCGCAACCGTGGCGTGGCTGGTGCAGTGCTGATCGTGCTGGTGCTGCTGCCACATGTATCTCACGCGCAGAGCCTGCCTGATCAACAGTTGCTCAATCAGCTGCGTACTCGTCTCACCGAGGCGCCGACCTGTGCGCCGACGTGCGCGCAGATTGCGCAGGCACAGCTGCAGGTGACGGCCGATACACTCGGTGTCGTATTGGAAGCGCATATCGGTGCGCCAACCGCTTTGCCCTTGCCGCAACCGGATGATGCACTGCAGTTGCTCGATGTCAGCGTGGACGGTCATCCCATCGCGCCGCTGGCACGTCGTGGTGATCAGCTGCTGCTGCGGCTGGATCGGGGTGTGCATCGGGTCAGCCTGCGCTACCGCATCGCTGCGGCGGATAGTGCCAGCCTGCGCTTTGAACTGCGTCCGCAGCACATCGATTTTGCCGGACAAGGCTGGTCGCTGGATGGTGTCGACGATGGTCGCGTGCTCGGCGACAGCATTGCGCTCAACCGTGTGCGCACGGCCATCGACGGCAAGGACACTGCGCTGGCGCAGAGCTTCCCGCCCTACATTCGGCTGACCCGTAGTCTTGCGCTGGGTATCGACTGGACGGTGGAAAACGTCGCCGAGCGCATCGCCCCCAAGGACGGCGGCTTCAGCACCACGCTGCCACTATTGCCTGGCGAACATCCGTTGGGCGACGACGCGCTGGTGAAAGATGGACGCATCAGTGTCACCTTCAGCGCCGGCAGCGACACCGTGCACTGGACCAGCCGGCTCGATCACACGACGACGCTGACGTTGAAGGCGCCGGTACTGAGCGAGCGTGCCGAGGTCTGGCAAATCAGTACGGCGCCAATGTGGCACGTGGATGCCAAAGGCGTGCCGACCAGCGCCAGCGACGACGGCTTGCGCTATCAGCCGCTACCTGGCGAGACGCTCCAACTCGTGCTGAGCCAGCCGATGGCGATCGCCGGCGACAGTCTCGCGTTTGACCGCGTGCAGGTGGATAGCACGACAGGTGAACGCGTCACCGAAACCACGTTGAATCTGCAGGCGCGCAGCACGCGTGGCGGCGAGCATGCCATCAGCCTGCCTTCGGGTGCCGAGCTGCTGGAGGCGAAGCGTGATGATGCGCCGATCAATCTCGTCATCCGCGATGGCAAACTCAATCTGCCGCTGCTGCCGGGTGAACACGACTACACGCTGCGTCTGCGCGAGCCCGGTGGTGTCGCTGCGCGCTTGCATACGCCGGCATTTGCACTGCATGCAGCGACCGCCAATATCGACCTCACGCTGCGTCCGCCACAGGATCGCTGGGTGCTGTGGACGTGGGGGCCGACGGCTGGCCCGGCGGTGCTGTACTGGTCGCAGTTGATCGTATTGCTGTTGGCATCGTGGTTGCTGGCGCGCTACGCACCCACACCGCTGCGGTTCCACCACTGGCTTTTGCTGGGGTTGGGTTTCTCCGCGTTCGCGTGGAGTGCCTATGCGCTGGTGGTGCTGTGGTTGATCCTGTTGGGGTTGCGGGCGCGCGGTGAGCTCTCGGCTCGCCTCAGTACGCCAGTGTTCAATCTGCTGCAGATCGGTCTCGCCATCCTCACGTTGCTTGCGTTGCTGGTGCTGATCTCAGCCGTGCCGAAGGGCTTGCTCGGCTTGCCCGACATGCACGTGGCAGGCAACGATTCCAGCGCGTGGCAACTGCACTGGTTTGCTGACCAGACGGCGGATGCGTTGCCACTTGGTGGTGTGCTGAGCGTGTCGCTGTGGGTCTACAAGATCGCCATGCTGGCGTGGGCGCTATGGTTGGCCAACGCGCTGATCGGCTGGCTGCGCTGGGGCTTCGAGGCGTGGTCCAGTGGCGGCTACTGGCGGCCCAAGTCGACAGCGCCCCTGCCAGCAACCACTGGCGCCAACGAGGAGCCGCCGCATGTCTGACGTGCGCAGTGTGCTGACCGATGCCATGCAACGCATCGGCGACGGTATCGATGCCGAGGTGCTCCTGCTGCATGCGCTGGGCAAGTCACGCAGCTGGTTTATCGCGCATGCCGACGATGAGCTGGATATAGACGTCCAGACGGCTTATATGACGCTGGTTGATCGCCGGGTGCAGGGGGAGCCTGTCGCCTATATCACCGGTCGTCGGGGCTTCTGGTCGCTGGATCTGGAGGTAACACCGGACACACTGATCCCGCGGCCGGAAACCGAGCTGCTGGTCGAGCTGGCACTGGAGCGCCTGCCTCGTGGCACGGCCGCGCAGGTCGCTGACCTCGGTACCGGCAGCGGCGCCATCGCGCTGGCCATTGCCAGCGCGCGTCCACAGGCCAGCATCACCGCCACCGATGCGAGTGCGGCGGCGCTCGCGGTCGCGATAGGCAACGCCCGGCGCCTGCGCATCAACAACGTGGACTTTCTCCAGGGCGACTGGCTGACACCGCTGATCTTCCAGCGTTTTGCGCTGATTGTTTCCAATCCACCGTATATCGAGGCAAACGATCCACACCTCGCTCACGGCGATCTGCGCTTTGAACCGGCCAGTGCGCTGGTGTCTGGTAGGGATGGATTGAAGGATATCCGCTGCATCATCAACGATGCGCGCGAGCATCTGCAGCCCGGCGGCTGGCTGCTGTTCGAGCACGGCTGGCACCAGGGCGAGGCTGTGCGGAAACTGCTGAATGCCGCCGGTTACATCAAGGTATTCACTGCGCAGGATCTGGAGCAGCGCGATCGCGTCAGCGGTGGTCGTATTTAATAAAGAGCCCCGCGGGATGGCAGGGCTTCCAGAGGTGAAACTGGATTACTCAACCCGTACTGGCGATCGCCATCAGCTGGGGAAATCGCGCCTGTATCGCATGGCGGATGCCGGGCAGATCGAGGCCTGCCATGGTCAACACTTCGTCACGGCTCCCATGTTCCAGATAGAGATCCGGAAGGCCGAGATGCAGGATGGGTTTGACGATACCGTGGGCAGCCAGGCATTCGGCGACGCCCGAGCCGGCACCACCGGCGACGGCATTGTCCTCCAGCGTGACGAAGGCATCGTGGGTTTTCGCCAGTTCGAGCAGCATCGCCTCGTCCAGCGGTTTGACGAAGCGCATATTGACCAAGGTCGCATCAAGCTCGGCGGCGATGGTTGCAGCGGGTGCCAGCATGCTGCCGAAGCTCAGCAACGCCAGACCATGGCCACGCCGGCGTAGCTCGGCCTTGCCAATCGGCAAGGTATCGAGTTCTTTATGCATAACGGCACCCGGACCACTGCCGCGTGGGTAACGAATCGCAGCGGGTCCCGTGTGCTGGAAGCCAGTGCTGAGCATCATGCGGCACTCGTTTTCGTCGGCCGGCGCCATGATCAGCATGTTGGGCAGGCAGCGCAGGAAAGAGAGATCGAACGTGCCAGAGTGCGTCGCGCCATCCGGCCCGACCACGCCGGCGCGATCGATGGCGAAAGTGACGTCGAGATTCTGCAGAGCCACATCGTGGATGGCTTGGTCGTAGGCGCGCTGCAGAAAGGTGGAATAGATCGCCACCACCGGCTTGGCACCTTCGCAGGCCATGCCGGCGGCCAGCGTCACGGCGTGCTGCTCGGCGATGGCGACATCGAAATAGCGCTGCGGGTATTCCTTGGAGAAACGTACCAGGCCCGAGCCTTCGCGCATCGCTGGCGTGATGCCGAGCAGGCGCTCGTCGCTGGCGGCCATGTCGCACAGCCAATCACCGAAGATATCGGTATAGGTGGGTTTTGCCGGTGCAGATTTTTTCGTGAGGCCCGCTTCTGGATCGAACGGCCCAACCGCGTGGTATTCGATCTGCGCCTGCTCGGCCGGCGCGTAGCCCTTGCCTTTCGTAGTGATCACGTGCAACAACTGCGGCCCGGGCAGGTTCTTCACCGTGCGCAGTGCGTGCAGCAGTTGCGGGATGTTGTGGCCGTCGATCGGTCCGGTGTAGTGGAAGCCCAGCTCTTCGAACAGCGTGCTGGGCACGAACATGCCCTTGGCGTGTTCCTCCCAACGCTTGAACCAGCGGCCGAAGAAGGATTTTTTCGGGATCGCCCGCTTGGCCCGCTCGCGCCAGGTATTGAGCGTCTGGCTTGCCATTGCGCGCGCCATCATTTTGGTCAGCGCACCGACGTTTTCACTGATCGACATGCCGTTGTCGTTGAATACCACCAGCATATTCGGCTCGACATCGCCGCCGTGGTTCAGCGCTTCGAACGCCATGCCGGCGGTCATTGCGCCATCACCGATCACGGCAACGACCTTGCGATGGTCACCCTTGCGCTGCGCGGCGATCGCCATGCCCAACGCGGCGGAGATCGAGGTGGACGAGTGGCCGACGCCGAAGGTGTCGTACTCGCTTTCCTCGCGGCGCGGGAATGGCGCCAAGCCATCCTTCTTCTTGATCGTGGTGATGCGGTTGCGGCGGCCGGTGAGAATCTTGTGCGGGTAGCACTGGTGGCCGACGTCCCATACCAGCCGATCCACCGGCGTTTCGAAGACGTAATGCAGCGCCACGGTCAGTTCCACTACGCCAAGGCCGGCACCAAAGTGGCCGCCGGAGCTGGCCACGGCCTCGATCAGGTACTGCCGCAGCTCGTCGGCCACGGCCGGCAGCTGGTCGTCGGATACGCGGCGCAGATCGATCGGCGTGTCGATTTTGTCGAGATGGGGGTAGCGGGAAAGCTCAGTCATCTGCGTATTGTTGGTCCAGCGGCATGGCGGAGCAAGGGCGGGACGGGGTAAATGCCCGGGCAGGCACTATGTGAGGCCTGAACCTCGACGGCCCCAATGACCGTTGGCTACCCGGTTATCGGGTTTTACCACTTTTAAAGAACCCAGCATGAGCGCTTCGTCAATGTTCCGCCGGTTTGCCGCCGTCACCGGTCTCCCATTCCACTTTGCTGATACGTGGCAGCTGGTTATCAATACTGCCACCACCAAATCACTTTCCTGATGATGTTTCTGATCCAGAACGACGCAGAGCCGCGACGGCGCGGCGGTGCAAATCAAGCTTGATGAGCTGATTCGCAGCAGCCGGGCGCACAACGTCCTGCTCAACCTGGAATAACTCGACGACGAGATGCTGGCGCGAATTCGGCAGCATTACTGCCGGCTGGCGGACATGGGACGCGGCGAACTGGGCAATCTGGAAGAGGCTTTGGCGGCAGATTCTGACTAATCCGGGGCGCAGATCAGGTTTTACGCAAATGCCTCAGCCGTCGCCGGTCGCCGATTCCTCGGCAGGTGGTTGACCAGAAACTCCATCTGATCGGCCAGGATGTTGCGGTTGGACAGGATCAGGTGTTCGACCCAGCTCGGGCGATACGGTACGGCCAGCAGCGGCATATTGGCCTGTTGCGGGGTACGGTTGCTCTTTTTCAGGTTGCAGTGGAGGCAGGCACTGACCACATTTTCCCATGCATCCGCGCCGTGCTTGGAGATCGGCAACACATGGTCGCGGGTGAGTTCGCCGCGGGTGAAGTGGTTGCCGCAGTAGAGGCACAGATGGCGGTCGCGGGCGAACAATGCGGTATTGGTCAGCGCAGGCGCAGGATCGATCGCATGGTCGCGGCAGTGACCGGTACTGGCGATGATCGGATGCAGGTGCATCAGGCTCTGTTCGCCGTGCAGGCGGTTGATGCCGCCATGGACGGTGAGACAGGGATCGCCCAGGGTCCAGGCCACCGCGT
Organism: Rhodanobacter sp. MP1X3; assembly: GCF_014207165.1. Taxonomy (NCBI): domain Bacteria; kingdom Pseudomonadati; phylum Pseudomonadota; class Gammaproteobacteria; order Lysobacterales; family Rhodanobacteraceae; genus Rhodanobacter; species Rhodanobacter sp. MP1X3. The sequence goes on from NZ_JACHCO010000001.1 coordinate 1,188,817, forward strand.
CGCGCACGTAGAGGCAAACCGCCTCCTGCCAGCTGATCCAGTCCAGGATGCGACCGCTGGCGTCAAGCGACAGCATTCGGGTCGCGTTGATATCGGCCCGGGTTGGAACTTCCGTCAGCGGGACTTCCATAAGCATGCAGATCGTCCTTCAGCCAAAGCGTCAGAGAGCGTTAAACAATGCACGGTGCGTCATTCCCGCCAGCATAGAACACTTTGATTGCAATTCGCATGCTAGCGATCGGGGGCTCTTGCCGGGCTTCCTGGGCCGTGCGGATTATTGCGATGGAGCCCAGTCACCGAAGGCGAGTCGCCCACCCGCTGCGGCGCTGATATAGTTGCCAATCACATAGACCCGACGCCGGGTTCTGAGAGGGGACGCTTCGGTGGCGACCCCGGCACGGCGGGGCAGAGGTATCAACGTGGCTGAAGTCCTTTTTTACGAGCGCCCGGTGCCGCTCAATCGTATCGACCACAAAGATATGCGCCTGAAAGGCGTGCCGAATCTGAAGTATGCGATGAAGGCGCACTCGGTGCCGCTCACCGGCACGGAATTCGCCATCGCTGCGCGCGATCTGTTGATCGTGTTTGCGGGCAATGAGGCGAAAGATGCCGGCCCCGTGGCGCTGCTCGGCCTTCGTCAGGACGAGAACCTGTACATCGATGCAGAGGGCCAGTGGGCGCCCGACATCTACGTTCCTGCGTTTGTCCGTCGGTATCCGTTTGTCTTGGCCGAAAAGCCGGATGGTCAACCGGGTGAAGAGCTGACCGTGTTTCTCGACGAGGATTATGTCGGTTTCAACAAGACCGAAGGCGAGCGTCTGTTCAAGGAAGACGGCACCGATACCGAGCTGTTGACCAAGGCAGTGGGCTTTCTTGGCGAGTTCCAGCAGAACATTGCCCGGACGCGCTGGTTCCTTGAGCAACTCAACAAGCATGACCTGCTGCAGCCGCGCAATATCCGCCTGCAGCGTGGCGCGCCCGACAGCGCAGATAGTCGCTCGATCAACCTCAACGGCTTGTTTGTGGTCAACGAGGAAAAGCTGCGCACGCTGGACGAAAAAACCACGCAAGAGTTTGCGAAGGAAGGCGTGTTCGGCTGGATCTACGCGCACTTGCTGTCGCTCTCGAATATCGACCGCCTGGCCCGTCGGCTGGAGCTGCGTGAGCTGGCTGAAACCCCGGCAAGCGACACGCGAAACTGAGGTAAGCACGCCAGAGGCCGGCGCGACGCCTAGGGCGTTGCGCCGGCCTCTGGTTTTTCAGCGCACCGGTTTGGCCAGTCGCAGCAGGTCCGGTGCATAGCCGCTCGCTTCATATAGCGCCCGCGCACCCTCGTTCCCCGGAAATACCGCCAGCGTCACCAGCTGGCAGTGGTGTTCGCGTGCCCATGCTTCGGCATGCGCCAACAGGGCTTTGCCGACGCCGCCGCGCTCGTGTTGCGGCATCACGGCCAGATCGGAGATATGGCAATTGCTGCGTCCGGTAAAAAAATCCGCCGTGCGCTGCAGGTGGATAAAACCGACCCTCTCGCCATCGGCATTCTCGGCCACAAACAGGTAGCTGTTCGCCGGCTGATCCTCCAGATGCTTCAGCAGATCGTTACGAATGCCCTCGATGCATTCGTGTCGTCGTCGCCACGGCGGCAGCGTGAAGTCCACGAAACGGGGTACCAGCGCGAGAATGAAATCGTCATCGTCTTCGGCAAGACGGATCAGCAAGGTTGGTTCGGTCATCGGGCAGTTGCGTAGCGGAGATTCCGATATCTTTTCTACACCTTGCGCCAAGATGACGGAAGGCCTAGGGCATCCATTTTCACTGAATATCGCTCGCGCTGGTCTTATTGGTGACTGCGCATCAGGTTCGGCAGGTCGATCTGCCCACTGCGTGTTTGGCCGCCGGTGTCAGCGTTTCGATCAACGGGTTGCCCCGTGCCACACAATAACGCACTGAAAAAGTCGTCAGATGTACTGGCCAGGTGGTGGTTGGCAAGCCTATTGCTTTGCTTGTCACATGAACGAATCAGCCTACGACATCACCTATCTGCTTGAGGCCGAGCTGGCCCAATTCAGTGCGCCGGCTGCGCCGGCAACTCGAACGGAAAAGGCGGCGGCAGCGTCCGCTGTGACTGAACCCGACGCGGTGGCGATACAAGCCGCTACGGCCAGGGAACTGCTGGACCTGGACGGCGCGCATGAGGCATTGATCCAGCAATACATGCAGATCAGCAACCGTTTTTCGTAAGGCTGTCCTTGGTGACAAGTGGTGTCCGTTGTCAGTACGTTGCCACTCCGGAACCAGAACTGACCAAGTTCGGCACTTTGGTTCATGGCGGAGTCTCCGCTGACAATTTGTGACGCAGGTTCCTGGAATGGTCCTGCGGACTCAGTGAAAAAAGCCCGGGCTAATAATGCCGGGCTTTTTTGCTGGGCGGTTCGGTAATGCCTCATGCGATGGCAGATGCCGAACCAAAGAAGACTTTTCCTTGTTTTCAGCCCCCGACCACCGGCAAAGCGATATAGCTGGCTTGTTCGGGTGAGTGGTAAATCCGTTGGGTGGCCTTCTGATAGTCCGTGGGCTTCGCCTCGAAGATGCTGGGCACGAAGGTTTGCGGATTGCGGTCGTACAGCGGAAACCAGCTGGACTGCACCTGCACCATGATGCGATGGCCGGGCAGGAACACGTGGTTAGTCGCGGGCAGGGCAAACTGATACGCCAGCGGCTGATTAGCGACAAGGGCTTTCGGTGCGGCGAAGCTCTCGCGGTAGCGGCCACGGAAAATGTCCATCGCCACGGCCAGCTGATAGCCGCCCAGATCGGGCCGTTCGGCCACCTGGTCGGGATACACGTCAATCAATTTGACGACCCAGTCGCTGTCCGTACCGCTGGTGGAGGCGGCCAGGTGCACCTCGGGTACGCCACTGATCTTCAGCGGGGCGGTGAGCACTTCGCCGGTATAGGTCAGCACGTCGGTGCGGCCCGAGGCTTCGCGCTGGTCATCGACAAGCCACTGCGACCACGTCTGGCCGGGGTCATAGCCGACCGGCTGAATCGGCCGCGCGCGGAACGGCACAGGATGCGCCGGGTCGGAAACGTATTCGTCATAGGCCGCACCAGTGGCGGGTGCGTTGAAGCCAAGCTTTTGTCCGGGTTCGAGGTAGAGCGGGCGGCTCTTGGTCGAACAATCGCTCTCGCAGGCCAGCGGCCAGCGGTCGAGTCGGCGCCACTGGTTGGTGCCGGTTTCGAACGCGGAGACCGGTGCGAGATCGGCCCTGGGTGCGCCATCTTTCAAATACTGCGCAAGGAACGGGCGCAGGATGTGTTCGCGAAAATACTGGCCGGTGTCGCTGCCGAAGTTGATCGCGCCAAGCGAGCTGGCTTCCTCGATTTCCTGGCCGTGATGCCAGGGGCCCATCACGAGTTTGACCATGTCGCCGCGGCTGTCCTTGGGCTTGATCGCGCGGTAGACGGCCAGTGCGCCGTAGCTGTCCTCCTGATCCCACAGGCTGTGCACCAGCATCACCGGCACCTTCAGCGGCAACGTGCCCAGCAGCTTGTCAACGGCCTGGTCGCTCCAGAACGCATCGTACGCAGGATGCGCCAATACCTTGTTCCAGAAGCCCAGCTGAGTCATGCCGTACTGGCGGCCCAGCTCGCCTGCCGAGCCGGCCTGCATGAAAAGGTCGTACTCATCGTGGTAACTGCTCCACCATTTGATGGTGTTGTCGCGGCTGGCAGTCTGTTCGTAGATGTAGCTCATGTTCTGTTGGCGGAATGCGCCGTTGTGGAACCAATCGTCGCCTATCCAGCCATCGACCATCGGGTTCATCGGCACCGAGACTTTCAACGCGGGATGCGGATTGACCAACGCCATCAGCGGCTCGAAGCCATCGTACGAAATACCCAGCGTGCCGACCTTGCCGTTGGACTCGTGGACATTCTTCACGAGCCAGTCGATGGTGTCGTAAGTGTCGGTGGCATCGTCGACCGGCGTCGGATTCTGCGGGCCATGCACCGGGCGGTTCATCACGTAGTCGCCCTCCGAGCCGTACTTGCCGCGCACGTCTTGAACTACGCGGATATAGCCGTCCTCGATGATCACGTCGGTGGCGTTGTCGTAGCCTTCCAGCATCGGACCGAGATGGCCACTCGGGCTGTGGGTAGTCAGTTCCTTGGCATCGTAGGGTGTGCGCGTGAGCAGCATGCCGGCATGAGCCGCGCCTTTGGGAATCAGGATGATCGTGTGCAGCTTCACGCCGTCACGCATCGGGATCATCACCTCGCGTCGCGTGTAGTCGTAGCTGTCGGTAGCGGGCGTAAAGTTGGTCGGCGTCTCGCTCGGGTATTTCGGATATTTTGCGGTCGGCGGGTCCGTGGCCAGCAAGGCACCACTCATCGTGAGCAGCAAGGTAAACAGTGCAGGCTTCAGCCCGCACCACGCAATAGCGGCACGACTCGACTTCATGGCAACTCCCCGTTGGATAAGCTCGCCTAGAGTAGCCTCTTGTTGCGGCGGCGGATCAGGTCAACGCCAAGACCTTCATGAGCTGAACGTCGTGCATAAAAAAAGCCCGGGTATGACCCCGGGCTTTTGGGTTCAGCAGTTATGTCGCAATGACTCAGGCGATTTCGGGCACCGACGCAATGCCTGCTTCGATCACGGCCTGATGCATCAGGCAACGCGGCAGCAGGCGGGCGAAGTAGAAGCTGGCGGTGTCGCGCTTGGCCTGCTTGAAGGCTTCGGACTGCGTGCTGGTTTCCGCAGCGGCCACACCTTTGGCCAGTAGATAGGCGATGGCCACGTAGCCGGAGTAGTAGAGGTAGTCGTTCGCCGCGGCGCCGAGTTCTTCCGGATTGGCCTGCACGCGCTGGGCGAGTTTCATGGTGAGATCGCCCCACTGCTTGGTGGCAATGGCGAGCGGGCCGATCAGCGAGCGCAGTGCTTCGTTGCCACTCTGCTTTTGGCAGAACGCGCTGATCTCTTCGAGGAAGTGCTTCAAGCCCACACCCTGCAGTTGGAGAATCTTGCGACCGAGCAGGTCCGCCGCCTGGATGCCGGTGGTGCCTTCGTACAAGGTGATGATGCGTGCGTCGCGGACGAACTGCTCCATGCCGTTCTCGGCGATGAAACCGTGGCCGCCATACACCTGCAGCGCTTCCTTGGTGCATTCCTGCGCCAGTTCGGTAACCACACCCTTGGCGATCGGAATCAGGAAAGCCACCAGCTCGCCGGCCTTCTTGCGCACGGCCTCATCGGTGGCACGTGCCTCGACGTCGGTCTGCAATGCGGTGTACAGCAGTAGCGTACGCGAGCCTTCCACGAAGGCGCGCTGGGTCAGCAGCATGCGGCGCACGTCCGGCTGCACCAGCAGGTTGTCAGCGACCTTGTCGGGGAACTTGGGGCCGGACAGCGCGCGCGACTGCAGGCGCTCGCGCGCATAGTTGAGGCTGTTTTGCAGTGCACGTTCGGCCAGTGCCAGGCCCTGCACGCCGACGGAGAGGCGTGCAGCATTCATCATGGTGAACATGGCCGCCAGGCCCTTGTGCGGCTTGCCGATCAAGAAACCTTCGGCATTGTCGAAGTTCATCACACAGGTGGAGCACGCGTGGATGCCCATCTTGTGTTCGATCGAGCCGGCGGCCACGGCGTTGCGCTCGCCGAGGGAACCGTCCGCGTTGACCTTGAATTTCGGCACGATGAACATCGAGATGCCGCGGCTGCCGGCCGGTGCGTCGGGCAGGCGAGCCAGCACCAGATGCACGATGTTCTCAGTGAGATCGTGCTCGCCGGCGCTGATGAAGATCTTGGTGCCGCTGATCTTGTACGTATCGTGTTCGCCGGATTTTTCGCCCGGCTCGGCGCGCGTCTTGATCATGCCCAGGTCGGAACCGGCCTGCGGTTCGGTCAGGCACATGGTGCCGGTCCAGCGACCTTCGACGATCGGCTTCATGTACAGCTGGCGCTGCCACTCTTCACCGTGCATTTCCATCGCGTGGGTCGAGCCCTCCGACAGCAGCGGATACAGGCTCCAAGCCAGGTTGCCGGACTGGAAAATCTCGGTGGTAGCGGTGCCCAGCACGGCAGGCAGCGCTTGGCCGCCGTATTCCTCAGGGTTGGTCAGTCCAGTCCAGCCGCCGTCGGCGAACTGCTTGAACGCTTCCTTGAAGCCCTTTGGCGTGGTCACTGTCTGGGTGGCCTTGTCGAAGTGGCAGCCTTCCTGGTCGGCGGGCCCGTTGGTGGGCGCCAGCAGCTGTTCGCTGAGGCGGCCCGCTTCTTCCAGCACGGCGTCGAACAGATCGCGGCTGTGCGCTTCGCCGCCGCTCAGAGCGGTAAGCGTCTTCTCGGCGTCCAGCACGTCGAAGAGGGTGAAACGCAGATCGTCGAGCGGAGCCTTGTAAGCAGTCATGGTGATTCCTTGGTCGAAAGGGCGTCGTGTGAAAGTGTTTTATGAGAGCGAGGTTTTATGAAAGCGGTGTCGTAATGAAAGAAGACGATCAGCGAAAAGTGTTGGGTATGCCTGGTGCAGGCGAGAGAAAGTCGTTGCCGGAGAAATCGAAATCGCGCGTCTGCTTTTCCTGTTCGGGCTTGGCATTGGCGCTGCCGTTGACGCGATAAGCCAGCGAGCCGGCGCTGCCTTTGGCATTGACCGCTTGCAGCGTCTTCACCATTTGCGCTGTGGGCAGCACCTCGATCGTGATCACATCGCCAACCAGTGCGGGGACGTCCAGCTCGAACGCTGCATGCAGTCGAACCGGAACCAGTTCTGCGACTTGCAGCTGGCCGTCGAGCGACTTGAAGTCCATCTCGCCATAGCTGTTGTTCTGGATGCGCACAGTCAACTGCCACTCACCGTCGGGCAACACCTTGAGCTGCTGAATGCTTACCGTAGGCGGGAACACACTCTTCTTCGGCGGCCCGCAGGCAACCAGCCCGGCCGTCAACAAAAGCAGAAAAGAACCGCGTAGCAGTCGTTTCATCGGAATCATCTCAAACGATTGTTTGAATATTAGCAGGAACTCGGAAAAGTGCTGTGTAGCTTTGCGCGAACGTTTTGGCGCAACCGAGACGCTCACCGGTGGTTCCCATGGCGCGATGCAGCAGGCATCATCGCCATTTTCCCCATTATCGGCAGACCCTTCATGACACGTCGCATCATCGCCCGTCGCTCGCCCATCCATGGCAACGGTGTTTTCGCCGTCGAAACCCTGGCCAAGGGCGAGGAAGTGATCCAGTACAAGGGCAAGTTGCTGACCAATGACGAGGCCGACGATCTGTACGGTGATGGTGGCGAGACCGGCCACACGTTTCTGTTTACGCTCAACGACGAATACATCATCGACGCTAATCAGAACGGCAACGGCGCGCGCTGGATCAACCACAGCTGCGAGCCGAACTGCCGCGCGCTGGTCGAGGAAAGCCCCGGCGGCAATCCGCGCAGGGACAAGGTGGTGATCGAAACTATCCGTCGCATCAAGCCCGGCGAAGAGTTGACCTACGACTACGGCATCGTGCTGGAAGTGGTACACACGGCGCGGCTGAAAAAATTGTGGAAGTGTCTGTGCGGTTCACCCAAGTGCACCGGCACCTTGCTCAAGTCGAAAACGCAGCCGGCTTGAACAGACCTTCGTTGACGCTCACACATAGCGTATGCAGGGCTCGTCATAGCTGATGTTCGTCCCTTTGGAGACGGTCATGAGCAAACGGGATTTGAACGACCGTCGTTGCCACTGACGTCTTTGAGCAGTGGCAATTGAAAGAGCTCGTTTCGCCGCGCTGTTCCATGCGGCGCTTTTCCTTCAACATCCAGCCATCCAAACGCCTGTGAGGCTACGCTTTCAAGCCGTGCTCATGTCCAACGGATGCGTCGTTACCTCGACGCCGTAGCGTTCCCGCACGCGCTCCAGCATCACGCGCAGATGCAATTCCGAAAGACCGCGTACCACCGTGGCGTTGGGTGCCTTGTGATGTTCGACGCTGAAACAAGGCTCCTCCTCGATCAACCGTGCGAGCGCAACGGCCAGTTTCTGTTCTTGCCCCCTGGGTTTGGTCTCCAGTGCCAGGCAATAGGTCGGCGATGGAAACGTCGGCGGCGCCAATGTGATGCGGTCTTCGTCGTGCGAGTCGTGCAGCACCGCATCGAAGTGGATGTCCTCGACCTTGGCCACGGCGGCAATATCGCCAGGCATGGCCATGTCGATTTCCGTATACGTTTTGCCCTGTACGCGAAACAGATGGTTGACCTTGAACGGCTTGCGACCGTCATCGATCAGCAACTGGCTATCGCGGCGGATCGTGCCCTGCCACACGCGGAAGATGCCGAGCTTGCCCATGAATGGATCGTTGACGATCTTGAACACGTCGGCGATCACATGGCTGGACGGGTTGGCATCGATCACCAGCGGTTCGTCATTGCCGTTAACAAAAGGCGGTGGATTCCCCTCGGCTGGATTCGGCAGCAGTCGAGCCGCCAGCTCCAGTAGTTCGTGTATGCCTGCACCGGTTCGTGCGCTGACGAAACAGATCGGCACCAGATGGCCTTCGCGCAGGCACTGCTCGAACGCATCGTGTAACTGCCGTGGTGTGAGTGCCGCTTCGCCCGATTCGAGGTACTGGCCCATCGTGGTTTCGTTGATCTCCACCACTTGATCGAGGATGCGTTGATGCGCCTCGGCCAGCGACGAAAAGTCGGTGTTGCCTTCACTGTGAAAGAAGCAGTCCAGTACACGCTTGCCGTGGCCAGCGGGCAGGTTCACCGGCAGGCATTCGCTGCCAAACTCCTCGCGGAGTGCCTCGACCAATGCACGCAGATCGGCACCGTCGAAATCGATCTTGTTGATCACCAGCAGTCGGGCCAGTCCGCGTTCGCGCGCATGTTTCATCAGCTCGCGGGTACCGTGCTCGATACCGTTGATGGCATTGACCACCACCGCCACGGTTTCCACGGCAGCCAGTGCGGACAGCGTGGCGCCGAAAAATTCGGCATGGCCGGCGGTATCGATCAGGTTGAGATGGCAGCCGCCGTGATCGAGGTGTGCGACGCAGCTGTCGATCGAATGGGCGCGCGCTTTTTCCTGGCTGTCGGTATCGGACACCGTGTTGCCGCGATCGATGCTACCTGCCGTCTGGATCGCGCCACCGGCCAGCAATAACGCTTCAAGCAACAGGGTCTTGCCCGCGCCGGCGTGACCGGCGAGCGCGATATTGCGGATCTGTTCGGTGCGGGTGCCTTTGGCATCTGCGGTCTTGCCAGTGATATTTTCGGTACGGATGTGTTCTGAAGTGTGCGGCACGATGCAGCCCTCCTTGAGATGATGCGGCGGCGTGTCGGCATGAGGCCATGCCGCACGGGGTCGCATCAGGCGACGAATGGCGGGCCGTCACGGCCGTCCCCCTGAACACGCATGGAAAGATGCGCTGAGGGCGGTCATGGCGGGGCGGCGAGATACGCCGCTACCCAGCCTTGAGCCAACGCCTGTTGGGGTCAAGCTGCAGTGCGGGGAACCGTGGCCATATCCCGTGGTCTGCAATGGGCGCCCGAATCTTTCAGGCCACACGCATGGTCAGTCCCCCACGGTTCAAGCGCCATGCAGCATGCTTTGCCGTCAACTCATTCTTGAGGCACCGTCATCGTTCATCCGCCGCAGGTCGAGCATCATCGCTGGACGTCGCCCGCCGCCGATCAGCCCGTTCACGGACTGACCCTGCTGGACGAGCCAACGCGCGCGATGTTGCGACAATTGCGCTGGCGCGAACCGCCACGCGATCCCCGACGGCTATGGCTGGCGGTGACTGTCGCCATGCTCCTGCACGTGCTGTTCGGTTGGGTGATCTGGCGCCAGATGCGTCCCGCGTACGTGGCTCTGGTCACGCCGCAACGGCAAGACGACGCCATCGAAATCCGCTTTATTCCACGCAGCTCGCCAATCGCCGCGCCGCCACCACCCACCATGCCGGCACCACCACCGCCGCCGCAAAAAACGGCTGCGCCGCGTCCGCGTGTCATCGCTCCACGTGTCATCGCAGCACCGGAGCCAGTGTCGAAGGATGCGATGACCGTGCAGCTGCCTGAGACCAAGCCTGCCGATGCGCCGCCGCCGAAGCTTTTCGATAATAACGGCCAGCCGCTATTGCCCGCCGCGGCAACCAGTACGCCACCGGCGCCCGCCGCGGACTATGTGCAGCGCATGCCGACGGATAGCGACAAGGTCATGCAGCACACCACGCCGATCAAATACACGCCAACGCGCTTCGACAAGTACTGGCACAAGGGCAGCACGGTGGATGACGGTCTGCAGAAAGCCGTCGATGCCACCACCGTGTCGCATACCATCAACTTGCCCAGGGGGGTACGCATCCACTGCAGCATTTCGCTGGCCATGCTGGCCGGTGGCTGCGGTGGTGATCCGCCGCCGCCGCCGTCCAAGAAAGATGGTGACGAGCGCCTGAGCATGGCGCCGTCGCAGCCGCTGGCGAAAGATCCGCGCCCACCAACGCCGCCGACCATCGAAGCGTGTATCGCGATGTACCGCGCCGAGAAACCACTGGCCTACGGCTGCCCGGTCGACACGCCCAATCGTTCGATCGATGCGGAGAAGAGTGATCGTGCCAAGGCGGCAGCGGGCAAGCCTTGAGACGTAAGCCCTGAGCTATCGGCGAAAGCCTGGGTCGCCGCTACACTGGCCCCATGCCTTTGCCGCCCACCGATTCCTCTGCCGCCGGCGATCCCGCCAGTCGTCCTGCGCGGGTCTTGATGGATTCGCCGCTGGCCATGTCCACCCGCGTCATTTTTCGCCGCCGGCTCACCCGCCAGTCGCCGCGCGAACGCTGGCGGCGCGTACTCGGCCTCGTTGGTGCGCTGCTGGTACATATTTTGTTTTTGCTGAGCTTCGTGCTGGGGCCAGTGTATGAACCCTTGTTGCCGCCCGAGCCCAAAGTGGTGGCGCTGCATGTCCGCCTGATCGACGCGCCCGAACCGCCACCGCCGCCGCCCGTGCGTGGTACGCCGCCCAGGGAAAAAGGCCCAAGGCACAAAGGTCATGCCAGCCAGCTTGCCAACATCGCTCAACGCACCAGCGAGCCGTCGACGATGGCCGTCGCGCAGGCGAGCCCCGCCACGGCGCCACCGGTCATGGCACAGGTCGCAAGAACCAGCGCGCCCAAACCCAAGCCGGTTGCCGCGCCAAAGCCACCGGTGAGCTTGCCCAAGCCTGCGCCAACGCCACAGCTGCAGCCGATTCCGGTGTCTGGTGTGCCGCCGGTGGTGGTTCTCGCCACACCTACCATGCAGCCGCCGGTGCCGCCCAAATTCCAGCCCGAGCCGGTGCGCGCGCCGCAGGCCGAAGGCAATCAGCCGATGCCGCCACCCGCCTCGCTGGCGCTGCCGGATGTGCCGGCACAGGCCATGCCGGCTATCGACAAACCTGTTATTGCCCTGACCAGCGTGATGCCCAAATCTAGCGCGCCGCCCAGCGTGACGCCGGTTCGCGCCGAGGTGCCTGCCGCACCGCCCGTACCCGAGTTGCAAGCCGTCCCGTTACCGGCGCAGCCCGCACCGACAGTGAACCTCAAGTCATCCGTGAGCGTGCCTGCCCCCAGCGTGCCGCGCGAGCTGCCGCAGGTGCAGGCGCCCACCGTCGAACCAGTTGAAGCCCAACTCGAAGCCGTGCCTGTGTCACCCATGACAAAGCCGAACGTGCCTTCGATCGCACCGACGGTGAAAATCAACGTCGCCGACAAGGCATCGGCATCAGCCGTCCAGACGTCCATACAAAGGCCTGAGCTAAACACGCAGCCGGCAGTTACTGATGCAACCCAGGCGACTGCTCAGCCATCCAGTAGCAGCCAGACTGCCGAATCGCCGAGCAAGTCGGACACGACGACAAAATCAGCCGATACAAAATCAGCCAGCACCAGTCCGAGCGCAAGTTCGAATCAGCTCAGCAGCGATCGCGATGTCAGCACTGCGCCGAACGCCACGCCGCAGGGCAGCGACACCGCTACCCCAGGGGAGCCCAATGGTGTCGCCAATGCACCGGATAGCAACGGCAAGCAGGGCTCGCCGCTGTCGTCAGCGCAGGGGCACGGTGCCGACCAGTCAGCCAAGGCCAGCGGCAAGGGCAACGAGGGCGGCAAATCCGATACCGGCCAGATCGGCACCACGGCTCAGGCGGGCGCAGCACAAGGCGACAAGCAGGGCGAGATCGGCAGCTATGTGCAGGTGACGCCGCACGGGGATACCAAGATCATGGATCACGGCACACCCAATATCGGCTACAAGGCCACACGTTTCGACAAGGACTGGACCCCGCTCGGCGAAAGCTCAGTCGACACGGCGCTGCGTCATGCAGTGGAAAAAACCACCGCTACGCACACCTTCAATCTGCCACGCGGTCTGCGCATCAAGTGCGCACTCACGCCACTGCTGCCGATGGCGCTCCTGAGCTGCGGGAATGGCGATCCACCGCCTGCACCGGTCGCCGACAAGGTTTACGACCGCATGCACCTGGCGCCAGCCAATCCAGTCGCGCCCCCGGCGCCATCAAGCAGCACGGCATCCGTCGCCAGCGCGCCCATCCAACTGAATAACGACGCCGAATGCGCCACCGCCCGCGTCAGCGGTGGCCCACCACCGCCCGGCTGTGCGTCGATCATTCTGCCGGTGAAGCTGGCGCATCCCGCGTCATCGTCATCCAGTTCATGGGTGCCGGCGAGTGATCAGTTTCATTGAGTTCTGCGGCGCTGAACAGACGCAGGCCGCATCGCGCCGCCTTCGAATAGACGGCACTTGATATGGACGGCTTCAACATCGATCCAGCGGACTGAGTACGTCGTGTCCACCACAATCGACTACGTGCGTGTAGATCTGTGCCGCACACGGATGTGCCAATGCCACAGGCGCATGGGTGTGGAAGAGCAGCGATGGCGGACATCAAGCAACTTTGGCGGCTGTAGCGGCGAATCACTTGCTCCGTATCGGGCTTCATGGAAGGCCGGCACCGGCATCCTCGCCTCAATTCGATATGGCGAGATTAGGCTGCAGGATTAGATGGCAAAAGATTGCACAAGTCATTGATTCATATAGTCCGATGGCGCAATGAAGAAATTGAGAAGACGATGATAGGCTGCAGGATTAGACTGCATTTTGAAATCTATATTTGGTTAGACGTTTCTTGGAGGCTTCCGTGAAATCTGACAATTTTTTCCTGGCGGCCCCAATTGCGCTTGCCTTGGGCGCTTTGCAAACGATTCTTCTGCTCTATTCGTGGAACTACTTGGCAGTCTATTCGCCAATTCCTTCCTGGCTAGCCACGCATGGCATTACGGGCTTTTCATGGAAAGCGATCCTGTACGCTCAGGATTGGCTAATCAACATTACGCTCTGCCTGCCAGCTGCCTACGTTCTATGCAAATTGCGTCCGCGCAAGATATTCGTCTACGCGGTTCTTGCAGTTGTGCCCAGCTTTCTGTGGCAATACCGTCTCGTCTTCGTTGACCGTGCAGCGTTTAGCAATACCATGGCTTTTCTTCCCGGCATCCTATCAACAGCGTTCATGCTGCCAGCAGCAGTAGCGCTCGTTCGTTTAGCCCAACGCCGCAGAAACGTCTAACTACTCGTTCAAGGCGGACGGCTACGCCGCCGCTTAACTCCAGCGTTAGGCAGCGCATGTCCCCACCCTCAGATTCCAAAGTAGACATCCGTGCGATGCTCAAGGAGCACGTAGCTCCATCCCTTCGTTTGCGTGGCTTTACCGGATCGTTCCCTCATTTTCGCCGTACGGCTGATTCATCGGTTTATCTCATTACTTTCCAACTGGACAAGTGGGGCAGCGGCAACTTCGTGGTCGAGCTAGCTAAAGCTCCATACGGACCTTTCTCAATGCCTTGGGGCGAGCTGGTCCCACCAAACAAGTTGACCGCGCAGCACATCAATAAGCGCTATCGTCTTGGAGCCACATCCAGTAGTCATGACTACTGGTTTCAGTCTCAAGATTTCGTCACTGACGCAGCCAAAGCATCAAATCGCCTTCTGGCACTACTAGACTCACAGGGCGCGCGTTGGTGGGCGGACGCCTAACAATTCGTTCAAGGCGGACGCCTTTGGCGCCGCTTAACTCCAGCGTTAGGCCCAATGAGCAACCACATGACACATGAGGAATATGTGCTGTCTTGCCGCCAGCGAGCGGCCGAATTGGCCACGGGCATCCTCACCGGCAGTGTGCAGGTTCTAGAAGGGTGTCATGAGCTTGCGTCACTTCGCTGGGAAGTCGAAGTGGACGAGTGGGACAAAGATTTTGTTACTTTTGCAGCCATTTCTTCCGAGACCGATTCTTTGCCTGTTGGGCAAGTTAGAGCTCATTGGTCGTCGGAGGCGTTAGCGAGGCTTGAGCCACAAATACAATCCGCTGTAGCGTGGGCAACAGCGCAAGCCACAGCGGCCTGTCGGTCCGTCGTCCAGCGGTTCGGGGCCTAACAATTCGTTCAAGGCGGACGGGAGACTTCCTACGCTTTAGTGGACACCCTGAACTATCACTTCAGGAGTGTTCTCATGCCCAGACCTGGTCCGCGCACGACGTACCGATATACCCAGGAATTCAAGGCGACAGCCGTCCGTTTAAGTGAGTTGCCTGGCGTGGCCGTGCAAGACGTGGCCGCATCGCTTTACATCCATCCTTTCATGTTGTCTCGTTGGCGCAAACAAGCGCGCGAGGGATTGATCATGACAAAGGGTGTGGCTGTCGACAAAGCGATGGCAGCGGAGCTCAAGGAACTGCGTCGGGTGAAAAAGGCCTACGAGCAACTGAAGATCGAGCATGACCTTTTAAAAAAAGCGATCGCGTTCACTTCGGCTCGAAAAGCGAACGCTTTGCCTTCATCGAGCAGCAGCAAGCGCACTACCCGGTGAGGCCACTGTGCCGCCTGCTCGGTGTCAGTGCCAGTGGCTATTATGCTTGGCGAGATCGCCCCGCCAGTATCCGCGCGCAGAACGATGTGCACCTGCTTGAACGCATTCGCCAGCTGCACAACGACAGCCAACAGACCTATGGCAGCCCGCGCGTGCACGCTGAGCTACGGCGCCAGGATGGCTCGGTCGGCCGCCGTCGGATCGAGCGGCTGATGCGAGACCACGCCATCCGCGGGTGCTCGACTGATCTGTATCGACGGTGTCCCGGCGTGGATCGTTTCTTTTCCAGCGTCGACAATCAGATCCATGAGTTGACGGTAGACAGGATCGATCAGGTGTGGGTCACCGATGTGACGTATTTGAAGGTATCGGGACAGTGGCGGTATCTGGCCACGGTGATGGATCGCTATTCACGCCGATTGCTGGGGTGGTCGCTGGGTTTGGACAGAACGGTTCGCCTGACCCGACGAGCACTGACCGCCGCCTTGCGCCAACGCAAGCCAGCGCCGGGCACGTTGCTGCACAGCGATCGCGGCGTGGAATTTCTGGCCAGTGACTTCAAGAAGGCCCTGGCGAAAGCCGGGCTGATACAGAGCGTGAATCGCCCGCGCCGAGTGACCGATAACGCGCATATGGAGTCGTGGAACAAATCCATGAAATCAGATATGTATCACCGGCGGGGTTTCGCCAGCGACAGCGCGCTGCGAAACGCTGTGCGCGGCTACATCGATTTCTACAACAGCAAGCGCTTACACTGCGCCCTGAGCTATCGTTCTCCTATCGAATTCGAAGCCCAGTGCGGCTAACCAGTCGGTGTCCACTTTTTCGTAGGAACTCTCCGCCTCCGCCGCCGCTCAATTCCAGCGTTAGGCCGTAAAATGAAAGTGGGAAAGCCTCCTTTTTTGTATCGTTTTCGCCGCGCGTCTTTCACTGCGCTCGCAAAAGCTGGAAGAATTTTTGCAATCTTTTTCCGCCTTTTATCGGCCGCGATCTTGTGTGCTTTTGCGTTCGCTCCGGGATGGGTTGCTTTCGGCATCCTGTCCCAAGTAGTAGCTAAGCCAAGCGAGCTCGACCTATCGACCATTGTTGTTCTAGCAGTCTGCCTTGCGCTACTGTACTTTTTGCTAATGCTGGCCTATCGCGGATTCACCGGCAGCGGACGCAAGGCAGATGGTGGCTTGCTTCCACCGTGGGCAATGAAAGTGTTCGTGGCATCATTTGGTGTCATAGCGATTTTTACGGTTGCCTCTGGCATCTATTCGGGCAAATGGTTCCCTGTACTCGGTGGACTCACGTATCTTTTCACTGCATTGTCAGTTTACGGAGCTTTAAAAAAGCGGCAGATGCGCGGCAAGCTTGTCGCCTAACATTTCGTTCAAGGCGGACGGCTACGCCGCCGCTTAACTCCAGCGTTAGGCACCCATGTTAATCATCGCACTATGCATCGCTATCGTTCTGTTCCTTGCTTTGCTTGTCATTGCGGTCCGTGCTTTCGCAGCCCTGCGTCGTGAGTCATCCGTTCGGCGCGAGTTTGGTCAATCATCCCTTTTGGACGGCTTGGTGTTGTTGTATCCACTAGGTCCGCTCTGTCTTCTTATTGGGCGACGCTTTATGCCTATTCCTTTAGCTTTCCTGTTCGTTGCTGCGTTCTTTCTCAGCACGCTATTAGTCGCCTCGAAGCAACGGAATGCGCTGGAACGTGCAGGCACTGACAGAGTTAGCAGGGCCTTGGAGGCGACCTCGTTCGCGACATTGGAGGCAATTGTGGGCATCATTTATCTAGTGCTCGCCGGCATGTTTGTGTTACTTACTCAGGCGCTCAGCTCTCAGGAGCTGGGTGCCTAACTACTCGTTCAAGGCGGACGGCTATGCCGCCGCTTAACTCCAGCGTTCGGGCGCATATCATGCAACTCATCTTTACGAAAGGATCCGGAAAACACGACAAGATGGAAGTGATCAGAGATGACTCCCTTACCGATCTTGCTGAAAGTATTGAATGCCCCAAGCAAGGCATCATTCCTCATGACATGGTTCACTACGCTGTCGAGCATACGCTCCACAAGAGGGGCTTTGTCGGTCGCGTTCTTGATGGTGAGACAGCCTCATTCCATATGGAGGCCGAGTCTGAGAGCGATGGAGTGGAGCGCCTCGTCGAGGTATTTCAAGCTGACGGCTGGTCAGGCTGGAGCAGCTCTTCGACAGACATGCTCGACTTGTATCAAGTCACTTGTAGAGCTCGTCAATGCGAACCTTTGGCATTAGAAGCTGATGACATTGATGCCGTGCGCAAGAGAATCTTGGAGCTTACGGAACAATGGCAGTCAACTCCTGTGGGCAAGTCGCTGGCTTTGCAGTTCGAGCATAGCCAGCATGCGCCCTGACATTTCGTCCGTGGAAGTGGTCATCATTTTTCATGCGACATATGTCCCAGTCACTCGATCTGCATCGGGTGGCATCAAAGGTCGTCCAGTGTCTTTTTACTTAAGCTCCTCAGTCAGCAGGCAGGTTTGACGCCGAGGCGAGACCCAGGAACTGTCGTGCTGTCGCAAATCGATTGAGCACCAGGCGTTCGAGCAGGAGGACGATCAGCATGGTGGCTCCCAGCAGTGGCAGTAAGAGTCCAAGTAAGACCAGTAGGCCGATCATGACGAACGGATAGCGCACGCCAGCATGCGCAGGTGGGGCGCCGATCGAGCCGGTAGGTCGGCGCCGCCACCAGAGCACGACGGCGCTTGAGGACAACGTGAGCATGCCGAGCGCGGTGAACACGCCCAGGATCTGGTTGAGTGGCGGAAACAGCTGGCCTTCGTGGATGGCCACGCCGTAGCCAATGATCCGGTCGAGCAGTGGACGCTGTGAAAATGCGGTGCGACTGACCATGGTGCCGGTAGCGCCATCGAGCACAAGATCAACACGCAAGGGGCGATCACCCGCATCGGAACGCGCGGCCCAGGTGGGTGCGAATTTGGACGGTGGTGAAATCAGAATCGGTGGTGCCAGCTTTTGTGCAGTGACCGTCGGCACCAGGCGATCGAGTGCCGAGTAGTCCATACCGATAAGGCCTCCATCAGCATCGCCTGGCATGGTCATGCCCGGCATGGAAGGCGCTCGTGCAGGAGCATTTTGCAGGGCGGCGATCGCCCGGTCGTGTGCGCTGCCGATGCTCCAGTCCTGCGTGGTAACGGTGCTGGCATAAGTCTGCCGCAGTGTATGCAGCATGCCGCCCCAGGATTTGCTCCACGGTAGCCCCGACACCAGCAGAAACAGTGCGAAGCACGACACCCAGACGCCGGTTACCGCATGCATATCGCGCCAGAACGTGCGCGAGCCGTGGCGCAAACGTGGATACAGCACGCCGCCGAGGTGGCGCGTTCGAGGCCACCACAGATAGAGTCCACTCAACAGCATCAGGATGGTCCACGAGGCCGCCAGTTCCACCAGCATCGAACCTGCTGTGCCTAGAAGCAGCTCGCCATGCAAATAGAAAATCACTCGCATGAAGCGATCGCTCTCGCCTACAACATGCAACACGCGAAGGCTGGACGGATCGACAAACACGCGAATGATTTCCGGGCCTTTACCGACCAGGACGCGCGTCGCCGCGTCGCGTGAGGTAGGCAACTCGTAGGCGTTCAGCACCCCGCCGGGTACTGCTTTCAGTGCGGCGACGACCTGAGCAGATGCTGGCTGCGATGTGCCGGTGGTGACGTGGGCATACTGTCGTTCCAGCAGTGGTTCGATCTGCGGCTTGAACAGGTAGATCATCCCTGTGATCGATAGCCACACGATAAACGGCAGACAGAACAGACCAGCATAGAAATGCCAACGCCAGATCAGGCGGTAAATCTGCTGTCGCCGCGTCGTCGTGGTCGCCTTGGGAAGGTCGGCCATTGCAGGTATGGCATTCACAGATGCACCTCGGCTTTGACATAGATGGTGCGCGACGGATACGGGTAGTAAACGTAGTAGCGACGATTGGTGAGATTGTCCATGCCGACCCCGACATTCCAGTGCGCATTCACCGTCCAGTTGAAGCCGGTATCCCAAGTCAGAAAATCGCTGACGCCACCGAAAGTATCGGGGTTGATATCACTGTGGTTGAGCGTGTTGTATTGGCGGCTGGAATAACGTCCGGCCAGGGTCAGCGACGTACTCTCACTGCTGTGCCAGGTGCCAATCACATTGGCGCGCCATCGAGGCACGCGATAGAACTGCTTGCCCTCGGCGGTCGGGTTTTGCGGATCGCTCACGGTGGTGGCTTGCGTATACGCACCGTTGGCCGTCAGATCCAGACGGTCGAACAGCACGCCCTGGCCTTGATAACTGACTTCCGCACCGCGGGTGCGCACTAGTCCCACATTCTGCACATTGGTGACCGTGGGAAATACGCTGTAGTCAGTCTGATTGAAAAGCGTATCGCGGGTGTCGCTGCGGTAGAGGGAAAAGCGGGTCAGGCCGCGCGCGGTCGTCCATTCGGCAGAAAGTTCTCGGGAGAGATCGTTTTCCGGTTTGAGGTAGGGATTGTTGTTGACCAGACTCAAGCCACTGAACGATCCCTGGAACAATTCGCCTACCGTCGGAAAGCGATACGCGCGTGCACCAGACAATCGCAGCAGCCATGCATCGTCCAGTTGGAAGGCGAGCGAGGCCTTTGGCGACAGATGTTTCTCTTTGCGCGGAAGCAGCGCGGCGTAGCTCGTTGTCGCGCCGTTCGTTTTGCTGATGAAGCCATCGAAGGCTCGCCATTGCTCGTAGCGTGCTCCGTAAGTGAGCTGCCAACGGGCACTCAGCTGCCAGGCATCCTGCAGATAGATTGCCTGGGTTTGGGTGCTGCCCCCGGTTGCGCTGATTGGCGCACCGGCGGATCCGTCAAGCCACTGGCTCAGGGCAAAGGTGTTGTTGACCAGCGCATAGCCATCGTAGTGATAGCCCATGCTGACCCAGTGGCTGCCAGCGTCGATCTGATCGGGACGGTAGCTGCTGCGCAGGTCGAACGTACGCCAGCGGCTGCCGTCACCAAGGGTGATCTGACCTGGACCGTCGTTCGTCAGCGCACTGCTCGCGGAGCGATCCTGACTCTTGTCGCGATCGAAGTAGGATGCCTGCGCCTGTACGTTCCAGCCGCTCTCGCGGTGCGTACCCAGTGATATGCCGTAGAGATAGTTTTCACTGCGGCGCGTGCTCGGCGCAAAAAAGCTGGCCGGTATGACGTATTGCTGGCCATCGATCGCCACCGTTCCCGCCAGCACCGTCTGGCCGCTGGCATCGCGAAGATAGCTCTCTGTTCGATGGCTGAGATCCTGGCTCCAATAGCCGATGTCCAGCCCGCCTCGCAGGTCCGGGGTGAAGTCGTAGGTGAGTTTGAGATTGGCCTGATCCTGCGAGGTGGCTTCCTGTCCTTCGCTATTGATGCCCAAGGTGGTTCGCGGCTGACCATTCGGGCCGACATCGGTGAGCGCGCCGGTGACTGGAATCGCCGTGTTGCTGGCTACGGTGCCTGAGAGGTTCTGCGTGGCGAATACCAGTGGCTGACCGTTGCTTTGCAGATGCGCGAATCCGACCAGAAACGACAACTTGCCCACGCGATCACCTAGCGTGACGCTGTTGCGGCTACCGCCGTAGTTGCCGTCGACGCCGTCGTTGTCGACATGCTGGGTGAACAGTTGCGTTTGCGCAGACAGTTCCAGTTTGTCTGGCATGCGGGTGGTCATCAGTACCGTGGCGCCGATCGCGTTGCCTGGATACAGCGCCGAGTAGGCGCCATACAGCACATCGACCCGTGCCAGATGATCGGGAAACACCATCGACCAGCGTGGTGGCGTGCTGAACGCGTTGTTCGAAAAATCGCTCAGCAACAAACCATCCAGATACACCAGGCCACGGGCGCTTTGCGAATTGCTGGTGCCTCGCACCGCAAACGTGGCGTTTTCATCGCCGATGAAACGTTTGCGTATGCCCATAGCTGGCATGTATTTCAGTGAGTCCTCGGCATTGACGATGTTGAGATCGTGCAACTGCGCCGCGCTGATGGTTTCGACTACCACGGGTATGTTGGGATCGAACGGCGGCGAAGCTGGCTTCACCCCATTCACCTCAACGGCTTTGAGTGTCTTGGCGGTAGTCGATGGTGACGTGTATGCGTCATCCGTCGCGCCCTGCGCCGTCGCAAAGCAAGGAAAGAGCAAAACAAGCGGCAGTGCGATGAATGCACTGTTCGAAGGAGAAAATCGCATGAATAACTTCCGGTCTATGACGCGCCGCGGTGGCGGCAGCAATCAAGTTAGGCAGGCACCACGAGGCATAGACGGCCGACAGCGCGCGCACGATTTATGCGCACCTGTCTTGGCGAATGCCTTGTGGAGCAATAACGATCGACGCGTGCACGACGGCGACGCGCGATCCGCAGGATCAGCCGTGGCGAAGTGTCGGTGGACCGCGTGGATTGGCGCTGAGAACCGGCTCGACGTAAGTCGCGCCGGAAGCCCACAGGCGCGGCATAGAAGTTGCCGGCAGCACCGGTGTCGAAAAGACGATGGTATGGCTCGACAGCAGCGGGCTGTGGCCGAGCAGCGTGCAGTAACCGCAGTGGTCGACATGCAGCGCCGGATCAGATGGTGCGGACGGATGATGGGCGCCAAGCCCATGTCCGGTACACCACGCACCCAAGTCAGGCATGGATTGCGCATCAGGCAATGCTCGCGACACCATCGGTGTCACGATCGTCAGCCACATGGCGGCCATGGCCAGCCATGCGACGAACCGCTGATGCGTCAACTTACGAGACATGGCTTCCCAATCCTGCGTCAACGAGCGGCGCATAGTCGTAAATAATTGCACATCAACGTCGAGCGGAGTCCAACGTGTGATGCGGCAAAAAGTCTCGTGAACCGGATTTCTCGAACAGTCAGTCCGTGACCTCCATTGGCAGCGCTACGCGATCACCGTGAAACATGGCTGCAGGCAAGTGACAGCGCGTCACTCACTTTCCAACGGATGCCTGCATATCGATGCTGACGCTTGCGCACCGCAACATGTTCGAAAGATGCACCGCGCTACACTGACTGGGCTAAAGGTGTCCTGCCGCCGCCATTCCGGTGCGCAGGGTGAAACGGGAAGCCGGTGCGGATGAATTCATCCCAGGCCGGCGCTGCCCCCGCAACGGTAAGCGAGAAAACCCGACTCAGAACCACTGCGCTAGTCGCGGGAAGGTGTCGGGGTGATGCTTTGAGCATCGCTCGCAAGCCCGGAGACCGGCCTATGGCGGACATCCTTAGGGATGGCCTTCTCGGGCGTTGCGGTGGGCAACCAGACGAGCTGATTCGGCGCGGCTGTGTGCTGTCCTGATTGGTCTTGTCCTGCTCCTCAATGCCTCCTCGCGGGTGAGCGATATGGAGACAGGACACATGAATAAGCTGGACCACGCTGCGACTGATATCGCAACCGTCAAACTGCTGATCGATGGCGCATTCGTCGAATCGGCTTCCAAGCAATGGCGCGACGTCGTCAATCCGGCTACGCAAACGGTATTGGCACGCGTGCCCTTCGCCACCATCGATGAAGTAGATGCTGCCGTGGCCGCGGCGAAACAGGCATTCAAGAGCTGGCGCAAGACACCCATCGGCACGCGTGCTCGCATCTTCTTGAAGTACCAGCAGCTCATCCGCGAGCACATGCAGGAACTCGCCGCGATCCTCACGGCCGAACAGGGCAAGACCTTGCCAGACGCCGAAGGCGACGTGTTCCGCGGGCTGGAAGTGGTCGAGCACGCGGCCGCCATCGGCAACCTGCAGCTTGGCGAACTGGCCAACAATGTGGCTGGCGGTGTCGACACCTATACATTGCTGCAGCCAATCGGCGTTTGCGCAGGCATCACACCGTTCAACTTCCCCGCCATGATTCCGCTGTGGATGTTCCCGATGGCGATTGCCACCGGCAACACCTTCGTGTTGAAGCCTTCCGAACAAGATCCGATGGTGACCATGCGCTTGGTTGAACTGGCACTGGAAGCCGGGATTCCGAAGGGCGTGCTCAACGTCGTCCACGGCGGCGAAGAAGTCGTCAACGCCATTTGCGATCACTCGGATATCAAGGCCGTGTCGTTCGTGGGTTCCACCAAAGTCGGCACGCACGTCTATCACCGTGCATCGCAGGCGGGCAAGCGTGTGCAATGCATGATGGGTGCGAAGAATCATGCCGTGGTATTGCCGGACGCCAACAAGGAGCAGACGCTCAATGCCATGGCTGGTGCGGCGTTCGGTGCCGCTGGGCAGCGGTGCATGGCCGCTTCCACTGCTGTCTTGGTGGGTGAAGCGCAGTCGTGGATTCCCGAGCTGGTGGCCAAGGCAAAGACGCTCAAAGTCAACGCGGGCAACGTCAGCGGCACCGATGTCGGCCCGTTGATTTCCTGTGCGGCGCGCGAACGTGTCGAGGCGCTGATCGCATCAGGTATTGAACAGGGCGCGACACTGGAACTCGATGGCTGCCAGCCGCAGGTACCCGGCTATGAACAAGGTAACTTCGTCGGACCGACCATCTTTTCCGGCGTGAAGCCGGGCATGCGCATCTACGACGAGGAAATTTTCGGTCCAGTGTTGGTGATTCTGGCCGCCGATTCGCTTGCTGAAGCCATCGACATCGTCAACGCCAACCCGAACGGCAACGGCACGGCCGTATTCACGCAATCGGGTGCGGCGGCCCGGAAGTTTCAGGAAGAGATCGACGTCGGCCAGGTCGGTATCAATGTGCCGATCCCCGTGCCGGTGCCGCTGTTCTCCTTCACCGGCTCGCGCGCGTCCAAGCTCGGTGATCTCGGACCGTATGGCAAGCAAGTCGTTATGTTCTACACGCAGACCAAGACGGTGACACAGCGCTGGTTCGACGACGACAGCTTGCATGTCGGGGTCAATACCACGATCAGTCTGAAGTGACGGCGGCGGTCATGGATATCCATGCAACTCGGTCGTCACCGACGGATTTGAGCGAGGAGCAGCTGGCCTTTCGCGAAGCCGCACACGATTTCGCGCAGGCCGAGTTCGCTCCCCATGCGGCGCATTGGGATGCAGACAGCGAATTTCCGCGCGAGGCCATCAGCAAAGCCGGCGAGCTAGGCTTTTGCGGGTTGTACGTGGATGAAGCCGCTGGCGGATCGGGGTTGACGCGCCTGGATGCGGCTATCGTCTTCGAGGAACTGGCTGCCATCGATCCGTCCACCGCGGCATTCATCAGCATCCACAACATGGCGACCTGGATGCTCACCGCGCACGCGCAACCGGCGTTGCGCAATGCATGGGGGCCGGTACTCGCGTGCGGCGAAAAACTGGCGTCATACTGTCTGACCGAACCCGGTGCGGGTTCCGACGCCGCATCGCTGAAAACCCGAGCCGAACGCGATGGCGACAGCTACGTAGTGAACGGCAGCAAAGCTTTTATCTCAGGCGCAGGTGTCACCGACGTGCTGGTGGTGATGGCACGCACCGGCGAAGGCGGCGCACGCGGCATCAGTGCCTTTGCCGTGCCTTCCGATACGCCAGGCATCGGCTATGGGCGCAAGGAAGACAAACTCGGCTGGCATAGCCAACCGACGCGCGGCGTCAGCTTCGATGGCGTCCGTGTGCCCGCCGATCATCTTCTCGGCGAAGAGGGGGACGGTTTCAAGATAGCAATGAAGGGACTCGATGGCGGCCGTATCAACATTGCGGCCTGTTCGCTGGGCGCTGCGCAAGGTGCGCTCGATGCAGCTCGCCGCTACATGGGCGAACGCAAGCAATTCGGCAAGAAGCTGGCCGAGTTCCAGGCGTTGCAATTCAAGCTGGCGGATATGGCTACGCAACTGGTCGCCGCTCGGCAGATGGTGCATACCGCTGCGCGCAAGCTCGATGCGCACACCAGCGATGCCACCGTATGGTGCGCGATGGCCAAGCGGTTTGCCACCGATGCGGGCTTCGCCATCTGCAATGAAGCCCTGCAGATTCACGGAGGTTATGGTTACATTCGCGAATATCCCATTGAACGGCTGCTGCGCGATTGTCGTGTGCATCAGATTCTGGAAGGGACCAACGAAATCATGCGCGTGATCATTGCGCGCCACCTGCTCAACACCCATGAGGAATTGCGATGAGCCATGTAGGCAAGCTCTACACCGGATTGGCACTGGAAATCGACGGTCACGTCGCCGTGGTCACGCTAAGTAATCCGCCCGCCAATACCTGGACTCGCGACAGTCTCGCTGCGTTGCGCGATCTGGTTCGCGATCTGGATGCGGACCGCAGCGTCTATGCGTTGGTCATCACTGGTGAAGGCGAGAAGTTCTTTTCCGCGGGTGCGGACCTCAAGCAGTTCGCCGAGGGTGACAAGGCGCTAGCGCGCGAGACAGCCCGCCGGTTCGGTGAGGCGTTCGAAGCGCTATCGGCCTTCCGTGGCGTAAGCATTGCCGCGATCAATGGCTATGCCATGGGCGGCGGACTGGAATGCGCGCTGGCCTGCGATCTGCGCATCGTCGAAGAGCAGGCACAACTGGCGTTGCCGGAAGCCGGTGTTGGTCTGCTGCCCTGCGCCGGCGGCACGCAGAACCTGCCGCGCCTGGTTGGCGAGGGTTGGGCCAAACGCATGATTCTGCTGGGCGAGCGCGTCGATGCTGCGACGGCTCTACGCATTGGTCTGGTCGAAGATGTCGCGCCAAAAGGCGAAGCGAAGGCACGCGCGATCGCCTGGGCCCGCCAGGCCGAAAAGCAGAGCCCGACCAGCGTCGCCGCGTGCAAGAAAATGGTACAGGCCACGCGCATGCAAACGCATGCCACCGCGCTGGTTGCGGAGCGTGAGGCGTTTGTGGATCTGTTCGACAGCGCCGACCAGAAAGAAGGCGTCCAGGCGTTTCTCGAAAAACGCACGCCGCAATGGAAGAACGCATGAGCTCAGAAACCGCCCAAGCGATCGAGGCGCCCGTCCTTTTCGAGGAGCGCGCGACTGCCAATGGCCGACGCATTGGCATTGCCACCCTCAACGCACCCAAGACGCTCAATGGCCTCTCGTTGGAGATGGCGCGTTTGCTGGATGCGCAACTGCAGGCGTGGGCGTCGGATGCTGCCATCGTAATGGTGGTGCTGCAAGGGGCGGGGGAGAAGGCGTTCTGTGCCGGCGGTGATCTGCACGGTCTTTATCGCTCGATGCTCGATTACCGTGCCAGTGGCAGCCACGACATCCGTGGCAACAGCTACGCAAGCAACTTCTTCGCGGTCGAATATCGCCTCGATTATCGCATCCATACCTATCCGAAGCCGTTCTTGTGCTGGGGCCACGGCATCGTGATGGGTGGCGGCATCGGCCTGATGGCGGGCGCCAGTCACCGCGTGGTCACCGAGCGCTCGAAGCTGGCATTTCCGGAGATCACCATCGGCCTCTATCCGGATGTGGGCGGCAGCTGGCTGTTGAACCGCGTGCCAGACCGAGCCGGTCTGTTCCTGGCATTGACGGGAGCGCCGTTGAATGCCGGCGATGCGATCCATGCTGGCCTCGCGGATTGGTCTTTGCGTGAAGAACAACGCAGCGCCGTCTATGACGCCTTGATCGACATGCCATGGTCGGATGATGCCGCTGCCGCCCACAACCAACTTAGTGGTTTGCTGAAACACCATGCGAGCACGCCGGGCGACGGTCCGCTCCAGCGCCATCACACACTTGTCGCGCAGGTCTGTGCGCACGAGGCTCTTGAGCTGATTGCCGCAGCGCTTGCAAATATCGACCAGTATGATCCCTGGCTCGAGACAGCGAAGCAGACGCTGGCAGCCGGTGCGCCCAGTTCGGCGCGGCTGGCCTTCGAACTGCAACGACGCACGACTTCGATGTCGCTGGCCGACGTGTTCCGGCTTGAATACCTGGCGTCGCTGCAGTGTGCTGCTCACGGTGATTTCGCCGAAGGCATCCGTGCCTTGCTGATCGACAAAGACCGTCAGCCACATTGGCGCCCCGGAACGTTGGCCGAGGCATCGCATGCCTGGGTCGATGATTTCTTTTTGGCACCCTGGCCGGACAGCGAACATCCGCTGGCCAACCTGGGCGATGACACGGATTCAAGGAGATAGCGTATGAGCCGAATTGCTTTTATCGGCCTGGGAAACATGGGCGCGCCCATGGCCGCCAACCTTCTGAAGGCCGGCCACGCACTGCGTGTCTTCGATCTCACACCCGCGGCGGTCGACGCTGCTGTCGCAGCGGGCGGCGTGGCCGCCACCAGTGCGATCGATGCGGTGGTCGATGCCGACATCGTCATCTCGATGTTGCCGGCCAGCCGTCATGTCGAGGGTCTGTATCTGGACGCGAGCAGCGGTTTGCTCCCGCACATTCCGACCCATGCGCTGGTGATTGATTGCAGCACTATCGCTCCCGCTACTGCGCGCAAGGTCGCCGAAGCCGCGGCGAAACACGGTCTGGCAATGATCGATGCTCCCGTATCGGGCGGTACCGCGGGCGCGGCTGCAGGCACTCTGACTTTCATTGTCGGTGGCGAGGTCACAGCTCTGGAGCGCGCACGCCCGATTCTGGCGAATATGAGCAAGAACATCTTTCATGTGGGCAGCAGTGGCGCTGGCCAGGTTGCCAAACTGTGCAACAACATGGCGCTTGGCGTGATCATGGCAGTCACCGGCGAAGCCCTTGCATTGGGCGTCTCACATGGCCTGGATGCGAAGGTGTTGTCGCAGATGATGGCGGTGAGTACGGCTCGCAGCTGGGCCACCGAAGTATGCAATCCGTGGCCGGGTGTGCTGGAGAACGCACCGGCATCGCGGGGTTATACCGGTGGCTTCGGCAACGATCTCATGCTGAAGGATCTTGGCCTGGCGGCCGAAGCGGCGATGTCGGTGGGAGCTTCGATTCCGCTGGGCGAGTTGGCGCGGAATCTGTATGCGATGAATAGCCGTGCCGGCCATGGCGGCCTGGATTTCTCCAGCGTGGTGAAGCTGGTGGCGAAGGACGTATGAGCGAGTCTGTGCGTGAGACGTTGGTTTTACCGAATGGCGGCGACAAGCTGCTGATGCACTCGTGCTGCGCGCCGTGCTCGGGAGAGGTGATGGAGGCGTTCCTCGAATCAGGCATCGACTACACGATCTTTTTCTACAACCCCAATATTCATCCGTTGAAGGAATATCTGCTACGCAAGGAGGAAAACATCCGCTTTGTCAGCAATCACGGCGTCCCGTTCGTGGATGCCGATTACGACACCGACAACTGGTTTGCGCGTGCGAAAGGCATGGAGAACGAACCCGAACGTGGTATTCGCTGCACGATGTGCTTCGACATGCGCTTTGAGCGAACGGCGCTGTACGCCCATGAACATGGTTTTCCCGTCATTACCAGTTCGCTCGGCATTTCGCGCTGGAAAAACATGGCACAGATCACTGATAGCGGCGTCCGCGCCGCCGCACCTTACAGTGGCCTCGTCTACTGGGATTACAACTGGCGCAAGGGCGGTGGAAGTCAGCGCATGATCGAGATCAGCAAGCGCGAACACTTCTATCAGCAAGAATACTGTGGCTGCGTCTATTCGTTGCGTGACACCAATCGCCATCGACGTGATCAGGGACGCGAGCGCATCCACATGGGCGTCAAGTTCTATGGCGACGAGAGCGGTGGAACGACGTAAGCAAGAGATGATGGGCTACGTTCGCTTCCACCGCGCGTACCAGATCGACGTTGCGACCGGTACCATCAATGCAACCCATGCGACCACTTTCCAGCCGAGCTGTTCACCCAGTAACGCGGACAGCAACCCCAGCATCGTGATCACGGCAAGCAGCAAAGGAATCGTCCATGTGTGCCGCAAGCCACGTGTGGCAGATCGCGTAGGGTTCATACCAGCGACGCCGCAGGCTGTTGGTCGTCACCGTGATGCACAGCGATGATGCGCGCCAGGCGCGCCGACTGTGTCTTGCGCCGAGCAATCCACAGATACAGGCCGCTGATCAGGATCACGATGGTGATCACATCCAGCAGCGCCCAGAGAATCTTCAGCGGAAGGCCACCGTAATCACCGAAGTGAAGCGGCCGCGATACTTCCAGCGCGCGCAGATACCACGGCATCTTGACGACGGCACTCAGCCTGCCCGAACGCGCATCCACTAGAACGGGCGTGAGCAAACGCGAGGTCAGCGTGCTGGAGCCCTTGGCCCAGAACAGATAGTGATAAGGACTGCCGAACGGATTGCCGGGATAGACCGCACTGGTCACGGTCATCCCTGGCACCGCATGACTGGCCGTCTCCAACGCCGTCTGCAAGGATGGCAAAGCGATCTGCGGTGGCGCCGACGTACCCTGGTAGGACGCGAGCAGACTTTTGACGTCGGTCTGTTGCCACAGCGCGAACAGCGGCGTGGATAGTTCGTTCATCACGCCTGTTGCGCCGACCACCAGCGTCCACGCCATGACGGTGATGCCAAGCAGATTGTGCAGGTCCAGCCACTTCAAACGTGACGAGCGATCGGCTCTTACCGTGCCGAACGCCAGCTTCTTCATGAAGGGGCCATACAACACGACGCCGGACACGATCGCCAACACAAACAACAACGCCATCGAGCCAAGGAAGAGCTCGCCCGGCAAGTCCACGAATAGATCGGTATGCAGGGCCAGCATGATGTCGATGAAAGTCTTTGGCTGCTCAGCCGCGGACTTTGTTGTTTCCAGAACCTCCCCCGTGCGTGCGTCGAAGCGGACGAAATGCATCGTTTCGGGTTGCGCGCGCATCTGCGCAAACGAGGGTGCCATCCAGACATAGATTTGTGGTTCGTCATCGTCGGCGAACATGGAGGCGATCACTTCCCCTGGATACAAACGATGGCTTGCCGTGGCCAGGCGGTCGAGACTGACCTGGGGTGTGTCAGCGGGCAGCGTCACATAGTGATGTGGCTGCAGCCACTGATCGATCTCGTCGCGAAAGACCAAGGGCAAACCGGTCAGACAGATCAGCAACAGGAACCCCGTGCAAATCAGGCTGCTCCACTTGTGGATGAGATACCAGCGTTTGAGCGAATGCGAGGCGATCACGGTCGTTTACCAGTCGTAGGTTGCGCTGGCGTAGATGGTGCGGCGAACACCGAAATTGCAGGTGGTGCTGCTGTCGCACGCCGACACATAGGACTTGTCCAGCAGATTGGAAATATTGAGCTGCAGTTTCAACCCACGCAGCGCCGGATCAATCGCACCGACGTCATAGCGAATGGCGGCATCGAGCAGCGTGAAGGCTGGCACCTTGAACGAGTTGACATCGTCGCCGTAGGACGAGCCGACGTAGCGCACGCCGGCGGACATGCCCAGACCCTGCAACACATGGCCATGCAAGGTGTAATCAAGCCATAACGATGCGGTCTGTTTCGGCACCGCGTATTGGTAGTTGCCTTGCACCGCGGCCGAGACGCCGTTGTAACCTGTATCCGTAGCCGGAGTCTTGGTGTAGCGCGAATCGGTGTAAGCGTAGCTGGCGATCAGATTCAGATCATTGGTGAGGCTGGTGCGATCGGACAACTCCAGCCCGCGCGAACGGATCTCGCCGACCTGGATCACAAAACCCGGATCGAGCGGATCGGATTCGGGCACGTTCTGCTCGGTCAGGTTATAGACCGCCGCGGTAAGCAGACTGTTACTCCCCGCAGGCTGAAACTTCAGCCCCGCTTCGTATTGCTGGCCGGTGGTCGGCACCGCCGGCGCACCGCTCGTGGTGATCGAGCCAAATTGTGGCTGGAACGATGTGGCATAGCTCACGTAAGGTGCCAGGCCGTTATCGAACAGATAGACCAGGCCCGTGCGCCAGGTGAACTTGTTGCTGGGTTGATTGGGGATGACCAGACTGGGCTCATTGCTTGTCTGATCTTCCTTTACCCAGTCTTGGCGAACGCCGAGCAGCAAGCGCCAATGATCCAGGCTCATCTGATCTTGCAGATACACGCCCGTTTGGCTGGCGTGATTGTTCTCCGCGCTGAACGTGTCCGGATTGGGCCCTTGTACCGATACGCCGTACACCGGGTCGAAAATATTGATCGGTGGTACGTCCTCGCTGCTGCCGTAGACCCAGTTTTCGTTGAAGCGCGAATACGAGGCGCCCAGCAGCATGGTGTTCTGTATGGCACCCAGATCGAACTGCGCCGTGAGACGGTTATCGATAAGGTAGGAGCGTGCACTCATGTGCCGAACGAACGCGTAGCGATCGAGTGTCTCGCCATCGGCTTCCAGGCCATCTGGCCAGATCATGTTGGCTTCGTTGCGGTTATCGGTGAAGCGCGCGTTCTGCTGAAACGTCCAGGTGTCGTTGAAATGATGTTCGAACTGATAGCCGATCATGCCCATGCGCTGTTCGGCTTTGTTGAAACTCGGATCGCCGGGATTGAAGTCGGCGGAGACCTTGCCCAATGGACTGGGCAGCACCGATCCGACAGCGGGGCTATTGGAATAGTCGCCCATGTCCGGGCTGTAGGTGAAATTAGCCCGCAGGGTCAGTGAGGTGTTTTCGTCGGGGCGCCACGTGAGCGCAGGCGCAATGCCGTAACGCTTGTGTTTGATCCACGGCGTCTGCGTGGCCTGTGTGAGTCCGATGCCGGTTAGTCGGTAGAGCCAGTGATCGTCCTGGTCGAGCGGGCCACTGAAGTCGAAGCCAGCCTGGTAGCGATCGTAGTTGCTCAGGCCGAGCGTGATTTCGTGCAGCGGTGTCGCGGTGGGCTGCTTGCTGACGACATCGATGATGCCGCCCGGGCTGGCTTCCCCGTACAACACCGAAGGCGGTCCACTGAGCACCTCCACACTTTGGTAGAAATAGGGATCGACCATGTCATTGGTTGAGCTGTCGTCTTGCAGGCCATCCAGAAAGACGCCCGGTGTAAATCCGCGCAATTGCAGACTGTTGGCACCCCAGAAGTTGGAGGCGGTTCCTTGCGTTTCCGGCACTACGCCGGGGGAATAGCGCAGCGCCTCGTTGAGACTTTGCGGTTGCTGGTCGTCGATCTGTTGTCGCGTGACGATCGAAATGGACTGCGGTGTTTCGATGATCGGCGTATCGGTTTTTGTCGCTGCGCTGCCGTCATTGGCGATGTACCCCGTGGCGCTCTGCGCTGTCACGGTAACCTTGGAAAGTGTCTTTGCGTGTGCGCTGGCGCTGGTCTTTACGTCGGCTGGAGCGGCGTCGACAGTCGTTTGCGGTGCGGTGTCGCTGGCATGCCCTGCCATGGCGATCGTCATGGCAGCCGCCAATAGGCACATGCGGTGCGCGCGAGCGTGGGGAACGTAGCGGTTGTGGCGGTTGAACGAACAAGCAAACGGCGCAAAGCGACGCTGAGGCGTAGCGTTTTTCACGAGAGGAAATCCCTGGCAAGTCAGCACGGTT
Source organism: Rhodanobacter sp. MP1X3 (assembly GCF_014207165.1). Classification (NCBI taxonomy): domain Bacteria; kingdom Pseudomonadati; phylum Pseudomonadota; class Gammaproteobacteria; order Lysobacterales; family Rhodanobacteraceae; genus Rhodanobacter; species Rhodanobacter sp. MP1X3. Next base: position 1,221,076 of record NZ_JACHCO010000001.1, read on the forward strand.
GATCGCCAGGCCCGTGGGGGTGGCCAAGGCGAGCAACGCCATCAGGCTGCTGGCGTTGGCTGGCCACCTGTTAATACGAATAAGTATCGTTTAGTTCCGTTCAGCTGACAAGTTGCCCGACTTCATCTACCGAGGCGGGCCAATCATCGGCAGGAAGTGTTTGCGGCTCCTGTAGCAGGGCGCGCTGCAGCGTCTGGAGGAACACGTACGTTGGCGCTGTCTTGCCTTTCACTGATCTGACTAAGCGGTATCGACAGCGGGAAAGGTACCTGTCGTAACGTCTCAATGCCGGCGTCGCAAAAAGAAAGCGGGTCTCCAAGACCCGCTTTCCCAAATGAAACTATCAACAGATTTATCGCGCTGACAGATATTACGACAGTCGCGACAGTTCCTTGGTCAGCGGCAATCGGCGGATGCGTACGGCGGTGGCGCGGAACACGGCGTTGGCGAGCGCCGGGGCGGCGGTGGGCATGGCCAGGAAGCTGGCGCCGGCGGGGTCGCGGTCACCGGGCACGGTAATCACTTCTACCGCATCGGGTAGCTGCGCCATGCTGGCAAGCGGGTAATCCTTGCCGCTGTGCTGCTGGATCTGGCCATCCTTGAAGGTGATGGAAAGATTCAGCGCAGTGGATAGCGCATCGAGCGTGGCGCCGGCGACCTGACCTTCCAGACCCATCGGGTTGATGATGCGGCCGACATCGACGGCGCAGACCACGCGCTGGATGACGAGCTTCTGATCTTTCGACGCCACTTCGATGGCGTGCGCCACATAGGCACCGTTGAAATGCCAGCAGGCGATACCGAGACCGTTGACGCTGTGCAGCCAGTTTTTCCATTCGATGCGATCGGCGACCAGCTTGAGCACATTGATCAGCCGGCCGGTATCGAACGTGCCGCCGCCGCTGAGCGGCACCTCGCGCGCTTCGCCGAGCAGGCGCAGATGTGTGTCGAGCGGATCCTCTTTCATGCTGTGCGCAATTTCGTCGATGAAGCTTTCCACCGCGAAGGCGTTGCTCAGGTGCGGCATGCTGCGGGCCGGTCCGCGAGGAATCGCCGAGGTTTGTCCGTACCAGTCGCTGCGGTAGTTGGGCACCAGTGCGGCGGGCAATTGATCGACGTCGACCTCGGATGTCCACAGCCGGCTGTCGGGCACGCCGCGGTTGACCAGTGTGGAGGCGCTGGCCATGCGTTGATTCCAGCCGGTGATCTGGCGCTTGTGATCGATCACGACGCTGAGTTGATGCACGCTGCCGGAGCGGTAGTAGTCGTGGTCCAGATCCTGCTCGTGCGTCCACATCAGCCGCACGGATTTATTGATGTCCTTGTTGGTTGCGAGCATGACCGCTTCGGCCACGTAATCGTGATCGAGTCGGCGACCGTAACCGCCGCCGACACGCGGTACGCTGATCTGGATCTGGTCTGGCGTAAGGCCGGTGAGGCGATGTACCACTGCCCATGCTTTTTGTGGTGCTTGCGTCGGCACGACCAGGGTGGCCTTGTCCTTTTCCACGCGGACCAGACAGTTCATGGGCTCGGCCGTGGCATGCGCCAGCCACGGCTGAAAATAAGTGGCTTCCAGCCGGCGTGCGGCCTTTTTGCCGGCGGCATCGACGTCGCCATCGTTGCGCACGCGGGTGGTTGGGTCGGTATTGCCGGCGAGTAGTGCACCAGCCTGTTGCTCCAGCGCATCGCTGCTTTCGCTGTTGCTCGCGCCGGGCTTCCATTTGAGCTTGAGCTTCTGGCGACCCTTCAGGGCGGACCAGGTGTCTTCGGCAACCACGGCCACGGTGATCGTGCTCAGTGTGGTGCCAGTCTGCTGGCCAGCCTCGGGATTGAGCTGCAGCACCTTCACCACGCCCTTGACCGCGAGCGTGTCGGTGAAGTCGATGCCCTCCAGCGTGCCGTCCGGCCAGGGGCAATGCACCACCACGGCGGTCAGCGTGTCGCCGTACTGCTGATCGATCGCAAAACGCGTCTGGCCGGTGACGATTTCGCGGGCGTCAACATCACCGGCCGGCTTGCCGATCAGCTGATAGCGCTCACCGGTTTTCAGCGGCGGTACGCTGTTGGGCATGTCGATCTTGCTGGCGTCTTCGATCAGGCTGCCGTAAGTAAAACGGCGGCCGTCCAGCGCGATCACGGTGCCCGATTCGCAGCGCAGTCGGTCGGCCGGTACGCCGAGTCGACGCGCGGCAGCTTGCAGCAGTAGCCAACGTGCCACTGCACCAGCCTGGCGCAGGTCGGCCCACGCAGCGGAAATCGATCCACCAGTGCCACCCACCTGGCGCCCGTAGATCCAGCTCGGCTCACCATTGTTGTTGGTTACGCCCAGGCCTAGCGACACCACGCTGACGCGGTTCCAGTCGGCGTCGAGTTCGTCGGCGATGATGCGTGGCAGTGAGGTGGCCACGCCGGTGCCGGTGTCCGGATCGCGTACACCGATCAGCACGTTGCCGTCGGTATCAATGCGCACGTAGGCACCGATGCCGTAAAAGGTGTCGCCGAGCAGCGATGGTGGCAGCGGTACGTCGACATCGGCCGCGTCAGCCATGCGGATGCCGATCATCAGCGCACCAGCGCCACCGGCCAGCACCTGAAGAAAGCGGCGGCGTGACAGTTGAATGCCGCGATTGCTGATGTGATTGCTCAGGAGATCGTCGCTCATGGCAGGCCCGCCTTGCCGGCGGCCACGCGCTTGATCGCGCGGCGCACGCGAGTCTGGCAGCCGCAGCGGCAGACGTTGGGTAGCGTGTCGATGTCATCGTCGCTGGGCTGCTTCTTGCGCTTGAGCAGATCGACCGAGGCAATGATCCAGCCTGGCGTGCAGTAGCCGCAGCCGATCGCATCCTCGTCGATGAAGGCCTGCTGCATGGGATGCAGGGTGCCGTCGTTGGCGGCGAGGCCTTCGATGGTGACGATATCCATACCGCTGGCTTTGGCGACGGTCACCGAAATCGCGGAGGTCGCCTTGCCCTTGAGCAGTATCAGGTCGGCGCCGTTCTCGCCGTGGTCGCCGCCGTACTTGGTGCCGGTGAGTCGCAGTACGTCACGCAGGTACCATAGCAGCGGCATCTGCGGATCACCCGTGTGGCGGTAGTTCTCGCCGTTGATCAGCAGGTCGATGCCGTCACGGATTTTGTCGGGCACGATGGTGCCGGTGGTTGCCGGCAGAGCCTGGGCTTGCGCAAGCGCCATTCAAAATCTCCTCAAAAGCTGTCCGCGCATTGTCGCATTGCTTAGGCGGCTACCGCTGAACAAACGGCACCACGTGTGGCAAGCATTGCGGAACAGCTGACGCCACTTGTGGCAAACACTACGACCTGAAGCCGAATAGACGACGCCACTTGTGGCAAGCATTACGGCTTGAGGCCGAATAGACGACGCCAGATGAAATACGCCGGCACGCCTGCGGCAATGATCGCCAGCCCGATGCCTGCGTTCATGGGGTTGTCGCGCATCGTCGCCAGTACCACCCATGCGATCACGGCAATGAATATCAGCGGCATCAAGGGATAGCCAGGCACTCGAAAGCGCGCTGTAGCATCGTCGTGGCGGCGATACCAGAACAGCGTGGACACACCCACTGCGCAGGCCAGCCAATCGCCGAAGGTGGCGTAATCGAGCAACTGGCCGTAGGTGCCCGAGAGGGTCAGTACGATGGACCATGCGATCAGCAGCAGCAGCGCGATGTTCGGCGTGTGATAGCGCGGATGCAGTCGTGCCACCGAGCGGAAAAACAGCCCGTCCTCGCCCATGACCTGCAGCACGCGCGCACCGGCAACCAAGGTGATGTTGCAGAAGCCCAGTGCGGAAATCGCTACGCCAAGCGCGATCACCCGAGCACCGATCGGGCCGAACACCTGTTGCATGACGTCCGCCGCGGGCGCGTGACTGGCGGCCAGTCCGGCATGTCCCAGCACGGCCAGATAAGCCACGTTGACCAGCACATAGGCCACGATCACCAGCAGCATGCCCAGCATCAGCGCGCGGGGCAGGGTACGCTGGGGATCGCGGATTTCGCCGGCCAGATTGTTGAGGTAGGTGAAACCCGAGTAGGCGAAGAGCACCGGCAGCGCCGCACCCATGAAGCCCACGCCGTGACGCGCAGGGTCCGCCGCCAGCACCTGGCCGTGACCCGCGCCAGCAAGAAACAGTCCGCACACCACCAGCGCAGCCACTGCCAGCAGCTTGAGTAAGGCGAATAGGTTCTGGATCTGCGCGCCCAACTTCAATCCAAATAGATTCAGGCCGGCCACGATAACCAATGCGCCAACCGTCAGCGGCAGTCCCCACGCCGCCGGAGGCAGGCCAAACAGGGCACACGCATAGCTGGCGAATATCGTCGCCACAGCGGCACTCGACCCCGAATAGATCACCAGCAGCATCGTCCAGCCAAACAGGAAGCCGGCCAGCGGGCCAAACGCCTCGCGCATATAGACATAGCTGCCGCCTGCCTGCGGTCGCCGTGCCCCCAGCTCGGCATAGCAGAGCGCACCAATTAGCGTGAGCACGCCGGCACCCACCCACATCAGTAAAAGCGTCAGCCCCGAATCAGTGCGCTGCGCGGCAATGCCGGGATTGAGAAAAATGCCGCCGCCGATAATGCCGCCCACCACAATCAGGGCGGCGTCCCACGGGCGCAGGCTGCGGAGATAACCGGTGGGTATCGGAGAGGAACTCATTCACCAGGCCATGGTTGAAAACAACGCAAGAGCATGGCGTTTCAATGGAGTGGCAGCAAGTCCCTGCAACGCCGTCGTTACGCACGAATCAGCGCACGTCCTGCAAGTCGCTGACGGCGGCGATATCACCACCGTCAGCGTCCCGCTTTCACGACTAATCAGCGACGAAAGCTGAAGAGCCCACTTTTCAGGTACAGATCCAGATTGGCGACGTCCAGCGTGCCGATGCCGGCGCCTGGCTCATAGCCATGTTTCCCCTGGTAGAACCAGTTGTCGCCTGCACGGATGTCAGTGAACGGTGTGTATTTGCCGTAGCCGAAGATGTTCTGCATTGCATAGACCTGCGGATTCCACAGACCGATGCGATGATGATTGCTCTGTGTCAGCAGGGCGCTGATACCGTTGAGCTGCGGCGCCACGAAGCTGGTGCCGCCTTCGGAAATCACGCCGCCGTCGTAGGTCGATACCACCGTGTAGCCGGTTTCCGGATCCGCGTTGAGCGCGATATCCGGCACGTTGCGGCCACGGAAGTGGGCGGGCAATTCCAGCAGCGTGGTGGGACCGGCGCTGGGGTCGTCATACACCAGCGACTGCTTGGTTTCGCTGGTACGGATGCCCGACGTGAACAGCTGATAGAACGGCGTGTGCCAGTAGACACTGACGCCGCCGCCGCCGCCGACCGAAAACAGGTCGATGGCCCCAGCCCCGAAGTTGGTGTCAAAGTAGTTTTGTATGTAATCCCAGCCCCAGACACTTTCCTGTGTGATCGAGGCGGTGGGTCCGCCGCTGAAGCTGTAGGTATAAGGGCGCGTGGTGCCACCGGCCGCGGTGATGTACGGATCGGAAGCGGGCGAGTCCACCGTCAGTGGCGCCGTGTAGGTACCTGGTGTGGTGCCCACGCCGAGGCCGCGCACGGTGTCATAGGCGCCGGAGTCACCGCTGGCAGCGAATACCGACTGCCCTTGCACGGCCGCCTCGAGGAAGATCTGGTGGAACGTCTGCAGGTCGCCTACGTCGCTGGTGTCGGTGACGCTGGCGCCGTCGACATTGAGTGCCGCGAAGTTGTAGATTTCCGGGCCGCCCCAGCTGGTAGAGATGCTATCGGCCTTGTTGTCAGAGACGGCCTGCGCGAATGCGTCGACAAAACCGTTGCCTGCGTTGGGCGCGTCATACACGATGATGTTGGCATCTGGTGCAAGGCCGCCAGACTGCTCCACGTCAAGCGCGGTTTCGCCGCTGCCATCGTCGATCACGCTGCCACCGTCGACATGCACCTGGGTGATGCGATTGGGCTTGGTGGTCAGGCCGATGCCGGTCCAGTATGTCTGCGCATCGGCCGGATAAAAGTTGGATAGCGTCACGATGGCGACGGTACTGCCCTTGCCGGTAACGCCATGCTTGTACAACGGATTGATGTTGTAAAAATTGGCGACATCGCCGACGGTGAAACTGCCGGGCTCGCCAGTGGCGGTGGGGTTGCCGGTGGAAGCGCTGGCGGTTTCTGTCAGTGCCGTGGTGGCAAGCTTCGATTTCAGGCTTGGCTTGGTGGGTACGCCGGATACGTTCAGTGCCTGGATCCGGTGCGACAGATATTTTTTCTCACTGTTCAGGCCGGACGTCGCCACGACCAGATTGGCCACCGCGGATGGCAGCAGGACAGTGGACGAAGGGCGATGAAACCGCTGCCCGGACGCCGTCGATACGTAGCTGTGGATCGGCGTACTGAACGCTGCACCAAACTGGGCGAGCGTGCCGGTGGCGCGGATCGTCATGTGGTTGTCCAGCACCTGGCTGGTCAATCCTTTCTGCTTGAGGAACGTCTGCACCTGCGCAATTTCCGCCGCAGTGGCGCCGTACTGGCTGGCAAACTGGCTGGTGGTCAGAAATTGCTGAAAATGGGCGCTTCCCGGTGTCACGGTGTCCTGGATGTATTGCTCCAGTGCCGGCTGGTTATGCAACTTGAGCGTCAGCGTGACGGTGGTCGTCTGGCTGCCGGAAGCCACTCCCATGTCGACATCGGGTTGTGCGTTGGCGGCAAGGGAGGCGCTGCTGAAACTGGCGAATGCCACTGCGAGGGAGGTTGCCAGGGCCGTGCGATGAAAATGGCGGGTCATCGGAGTTCCTTTCTTAGGATAGAAAACGCTGACACTTATCCACGACACCACCCTGGTTTATCGCTGCCAGGCGGCATCGCTTCCGGTCAGGCTGTAAGCGCTACATCAAGAAATACCCTATAAGCGGCGAAACACGTCCCCCCTGTCGTTCGGTGCCACGCCTCGTCGCAAATTACCGCAGTCCGATGTGAAAGTGGGTAAGGTTGAAGTCGAAAGTTCTTGCGAAATTGTCCGTGCCGGGAGAAGTCTGCGTTTTCAACGGGACAGAGAGTGATGGCGGCATCACGGCGTGATGCGCAATATCGTCGATGCCATCAGAACCCCTGCCATAAACATGAATTCCTTAATTTGACCCGAATTTGTAATATGCGTCGCCTGCATGCATGAGGCGGCGGGCTGGAAGCAACAACACAGGGGAAACATGATGAAGCAGATTCAAATCATCGCCGTTGCTGGCGTGCTGGCGGCTGTCTCGGGTAGCGCTTTGGCTACCGATCAGGGAGCATTTTTCATCAACGGCAATCTTGGCCAGTCGACCTATCACGAAAGCGGATTCAGCGACAACACGGACACCAGCGGTGCAATCCGCGCCGGCTACAGCTGGCAGAGCTACAAGGTCGATTTCGGCGTGGAAGCCGGCTATGTCGGTCTGGGTACGGCCACAACCAATCTGTCCACGGGTCTGCCGGGTGTGACCGAGAAATTCAGCGTGAAAGTCAGGGGGCCGCTGGTGGGTCTGAACATCAAGTACAAGTTCGAGAACCAGATGTTTGTCTCCGCGCGCGGAGGTCTTTTTCATTCATCGGTAGATGCCAACGTCGAAGACTTCGGTTCGGAGCGTTTCCATGGCAACGGCGGTTATGTCGGTGCCGCGGTGGGCTACGATTTCAACCAGCATTTCAGCCTGGGTCTGGCGTACGACGGCTATCACGCTCGTATCAATAGCGGCGAAGTGAAAGGCAACGAGAGCATTGGCGTGTATTCCGGTTTTGCTGAATACCGCTTCTAAGGCAGCGTCTTTGTACAAACAACAGCGGCCGCATTCGCGGCCGTTGTTGTTTTTAACCTGGTTGTGAATGCACGGCCGGTTCAGTTCAGCCGTAGTTCTCCGTGTACGCCGATCACACAGGCGCCGCCAATCGTGATCGCCGATGTGGCGATATCGACGTTGACTTCCACGAGGCCATTGCGGCCCACCTCGCGGCCCTGGCTTGCGCGATAGCGTTGGCCATAAGCGGCGAGTCCGTTCGTTTCCTGCAGATACGCCGCTATCGCAGCATTTGCGCTGCCGGTGACAGGATCTTCGGGCATGCCGTCAGCTGGGCAGAATGCGCGCACGGCCATCGCGGTATTACTGTTGCGCTCGCGCCCGAATACGCAGACACCGACAGCGGGCACGTGCTCGCAGATCGCTGCGATGGCACGTAAGTCTGGACTTAGCGTGCGCACGGCACCGGCCTCGTTGAGATCGCAAACGATCCATACAGGGCCGTTGTCGACTTTGCGCATCGCTGCTGCGTCCACTATGGTGTGCAGCGCACCAGCCACGCGATTCGCGAACGCCTCATCGCAGCGACCGATCGTTGCCGATGGCGCCTGTACATGGATGATGCGCGATGCGCTTTCGCCGTCGACCCACACGGGCAACAGCCCGGCCGTGCATTCCTGCACCAGCGAGCGCTTGCCGATCCGGACCTTGCCCGATTCGATCGCCACATACGCGCTGCCGACACTGGGATGCCCGGCGAAGGGCAGTTCCTGCCGGGTGGTAAAAATGCGCACGCGATAGTCTGCGTGTGGCTGTGTCGGAGTCAGCAGAAAGGCGGTTTCGGAGAGGTTGGTCCAGCGCGCGATGCGCTGCATGGTATCGGTATCCAGCCCGTCAGCATCGATCACCACGGCCAGCGGATTGCCGTCGAACAGTCGGTCGGAAAAGACGTCGAGCTGGGTGTATTGGAAACGACGGGGCATGGCGATGGCGGTTGCGGGGAAAGGCCCGGAACCATGCCACTGGCATGCCTTGAGTGGCAAGCGCCTCGCCCTTGCCACCACACAGTCAGATTCGCATGGCCCGCTTGCGGCACAATAGGCGGGTGGTGCGCGGCAGATCACGCCAGCGCATGGCACCTTTTCCATCAACGTTGGCCAGTACCGGCCAACCACCAAAAGCCGCCCCATGACCATCATCAAGCAAGACGATCTGATCCAGTCCGTTGCCGATGCGTTGCAGTACATCAGCTACTACCACCCGGTCGACTACATCAAGGGGCTCGCTGCTGCCTATGAGCGCGAAGAAAGCCCTGCCGCCAAAGACGCGATGGCGCAGATCCTGATCAACTCGCGCATGGCCGCCGAAGGGCATCGACCGTTGTGCCAGGACACCGGCATCGTGACGGTGTTCATCAAGCTCGGCATGAACGTGCAGTGGGACGCGACGATGTCGCTGGACGACATGATCAACGAGGGCGTGCGTCGTGCCTACAACGACCCGGACAATAAGCTGCGTGCCAGCATCCTGGCCGACCCGGCCGGCAAGCGCATCAACACGAAAGACAACACGCCGGCGGTGATCAACGTCAGCATCGTGCCGGGCGACAAGCTCGATGTCATCGTCGCGGCCAAGGGCGGTGGTTCCGAGGCGAAGTCGAAGTTCGCCATGCTCAACCCGTCCGACTCCATCGTTGACTGGGTGCTGAAGACGGTGCCGACGATGGGCGCGGGCTGGTGCCCGCCGGGCATGCTGGGCATCGGCATCGGCGGCACGGCCGAAAAGGCGATGCTGATGGCGAAAGAGGCGCTGATGGAGCCGATCGACATCCAGGAGCTGATTGCACGCGGTGCGAGCAATCGCGGCGAAGAGCTGCGCGTCGAACTGTACGACAAGGTCAACGCGCTGGGCATTGGCGCGCAGGGTCTGGGCGGACTCACCACCGTGCTCGATATCAAGGTGAAGGAATACCCGACCCATGCGGCGAACCTGCCCGTGGCGCTGATCCCAAACTGCGCGGCTACGCGCCATGCGCACTTCACGCTGGACGGTTCTGGTCCGGTGATGCTCGATCCGCCATCGCTGGAAGACTGGCCGAAGCTTACCTACGACACCTCGAAGGGTCGTCGCGTCGACCTGGACACCGTGACCAAGGAAGACGTCGCCAGCTGGAAACCCGGCGATGTGCTCCTGCTCAACGGCAAGCTGTTGACCGGTCGCGATGCGGCACACAAGCGCATGGTCGAGATGTTGAACAAGGGCGAGGCGTTGCCGGTCGATTTCAAGGGGCGCTTCATTTACTACGTCGGCCCGGTCGACCCGGTACGCGACGAAGTGGTCGGTCCCGCGGGTCCGACCACAGCGACGCGCATGGACAAGTTCACCGAACAGGTGCTTGCCGAAACCGGTTTGCTTGGCATGGTTGGCAAGGCCGAGCGTGGCCCGGCCGCCATCGAGGCGATCAAGAAACACCAGTCGGTGTATCTGATGGCGGTGGGTGGCGCGGCGTATCTCGTTTCCAAGGCAATCAAGGCCTCGCGGGTGGTCGGCTTTGCCGATCTCGGCATGGAGGCGATTTACGAGTTCACCGTGCAGGACATGCCGGTCACCGTGGCGGTCGATTCGCTCGGCAGCTCGGTGCACCAGACGGGGCCGAAGGAATGGCAGGCGAAGATCGGGCGAATTCCCGTCGCGGTGGTGTAAGCGTTTGGATGGATTTCCATGGCAGGGACCTATGGAAGTCTAAACGTCTAAACATCCAATAATCAAAGACCATTGCCATTTTTGTTCTGCAGCGCAACACTGGCTGGATGACTTTCCCCCTCGCTGACAACCAACGCCCGTGACCCAGACCAATCTTGTACCTTTGCCTGCGGGCGCCCCCTGGATCGTGATGAAGTTCGGGGGCACCAGCGTGGCGACGCTGCCACGCTGGCAGAACATTCTCGAACTGGTCGCCAGTCGTCGTGCCGAGGGCGCGCGTGTGCTGGTGGTGGTGTCCGCACTGACCGGCATCACCGATGCACTGAAGAATCTCTGTGTACAGACCACATCGGATGCGCGTATCGACTCAGCGCAGGCCATCGCGCAGCGCCATCACGATCTGCTGGAACACATGCAGTTGAGCCTGCCCGACACGCTGGCGGCGAGGCTGCATGATCTCGCGGGTCTTGCTGCTCACGGCAGTGGTGATCTGGCCTGGCAGGCGCAAGTGCAGGCGCATGGCGAGCTGATGTCCAGCGCGCTCGGCGCGGCCTTTCTCAGCGCGAATGGCTTGGCAACCGAGTGGCTGGACGCGCGTGAGTGTCTGGAGGCGGTCACTCTGCCGAACCAGAACGAACGCACGCGGTTGCTTTCAGCCATCGTCGATTCGCAGCCGGATCCGGTATTGGCAGCCCATCTCGCTGCACGCGGCGACGTGTTCATCACCCAGGGTTTCATTGCGCGTGAAGGCGTCGATCCGGACGATGCATCGAACAAGGGCGGTCGCACCGTGCTGCTGGGTCGCGGCGGCTCGGATACCTCGGCATCGTATTTCGGTGCGCTGCTCAAGGCCCTGCGGGTCGAAATCTGGACCGACGTAGCCGGCATGTTTACCGCCAACCCGCGGCAAGTGCCGGGTGCGCGCCTGCTGCGACGGCTCGATTACGAAGAGGCACAGGAAATCGCCACCACCGGTGCCAAGGTGCTGCATCCACGTTGCCTTTCGCCGTTGCGCCTGCCGCGTGTGCCGCTGCTGATCAAGGACACCAATCGACCGGAGCTGGCCGGCACGCGGATCGGGCCGGAGCTGCGCGAGGAAGCGGCGAGCATCAAGGCGATCAGCACGCGCAAAGGCATCACCCTGGTGTCGATGGAGTCGGTCGGCATGTGGCAGCAGGTCGGCTTTCTGGCCGACGTGTTCAACCAGTTCAAGCAGCACGGCCTGTCGGTGGACCTGATCGGCTCGGCCGAGACCAACGTGACCGTGTCGCTGGACCCTACGGAAAACCTGCTCGATTCCGATGTTCTGGCCGCGCTGGCCACCGATTTGGCCAAGGTCTGCCGGGTCAAGGTGATCGCGCCATGCGCAGCGGTGACCATGGTGGGACGCGGCATGCGCTCGATGCTGCATCGGTTGAATCCGGTAATGGCCGAATTCGGCCAGCATCGCGTACACATGATTTCGCAGTCGTCGAATAACCTCAACCTGACCTTCGTGGTCGATGAAAATGTCGTGGACGACTTGCTGCCGCAGTTGCACGAGCAACTGGTGCGCGCCGGCGCCATGCGCACCGACGATGCCGACCTGTTCGGTCCGACTTGGGAGCGGCTCTACGGTGCCGAGGCCGCAGCGCATGATGAAGCGTGGTGGTTGCACGCGCGCACGCAGCTGATGCAACTGGCCGAGCAGCGCAGCCCTCGCTATGTCTATCACCTCGGCACCGTACGGGAACGCGCTCGTGCTTTGAAGGCCAAGCTGCCAGTGGATCGCCTGTTCTATGCGATCAAGGCCAACTCGCATCCGGCGATCCTGCGCGTTCTGGCGGAGGAAGGGCTGGGGCTGGAGTGTGTGTCGCCAGGCGAACTGGCGCGTGTTGCTGAGACCGTGCCTGCCTCGACACCGAGGTTGTTCACGCCCAACTTCGCGCCGCGCAGCGACTACCGCGATGCGCTGGAGGCTGGTGTGATGGTGACGCTGGACTCGCTGCATCCGATGGAGCACTGGGTCGAAACGTTCGACGGCCATGACATCAGCCTGCGCATCGATCTGGGTCGCGGCTCCGGCCACCACGACAAGGTACGTACCGGCGGCAGTACCAGCAAGTTCGGTCTGCCACTGGATCAGCTCGATGCCTTCGTGCATCTGGCTACCGCACGTCACGCGCGCATCGTCGGCCTGCATGCACACCTGGGCTCGGGCGTGTTGGAGCCGGGCCATTGGGCCGAGGTTTACGCGCAGCTGGCCAGTCTCGCCGAGCGAATTCCTTCGGTGGAGTTTCTCAATATCGGCGGTGGCCTCGGGGTGCCATCGCATCCCGGCGAGCAGCCGCTGGATCTCGACGCTGTCGGTGAAGCGCTGGCCGAGGTGAAGCGGCTGTATCCGCGCTACCAGTTGTGGATGGAACCGGGCCGTTTTCTGGTGGCCGAGGCGGGCGTGCTGCTGGCCAAGGTCACCCAACTCAAGGGCAAGGGCAGCTGGCGCTATCTGGGCGTGGATGCGGGCATGCACAACCTGATCCGTCCCGCGCTGTACGACGCCTGGCACGAAATCGTCAATCTCACCCGCTTCAACGAGCCGGCCACGGCGATGTACCAGGTCGTGGGGCCAATCTGTGAATCCGGCGACGTGCTGGGCAATGATCGCCGCCTGCCGGAAAGTCATGAGGGTGATGTGGTGCTGATTGCCACCACCGGCGCCTACGGCCAAGTGATGTCCTCGCCATATAATCTGCGTGGTCCGGCAGAAGAGATCATTCTTGATTGATGTCGTACTCGGGCTAGGAAACAACAGCAGGTGATAAACGTGATTCAACCCCGCCTGACCCAGGTGTTTCGTTTCGTCCGTCACGCCTATGCCGATGGCGTGGTCGAGCTGGTCTATGCGTTCGATGACGGTGATGAGCTGATCGAGAAGATTTACTTTCCCGATGTGCCGGTGCTGCCGCCCGAGCGAGCCGAAGCCTTTGGACGTGCGCTGCGGCTGCTGCACCTGATCGCCGGCGTCAGCTACTACAAGGCAGGCGTGCCGCCAACGATCGAAGTGGCTGATGGCTCATTGGACGACGCAACCGCCGATGTACTTGATGCGCTGTACCTGCACGGGCTGGCCGAATTCGCGTATCGCAACGCTCTGGATCTGCGCGGACGCATCATCTTTCCGCGAGGTGGTTCCACACAGTCGGCAGCAGCATCTCTCGGCCTGCCGAAGCGCACCTTGGTGCCGATTGGCGGTGGCAAGGATTCGCTGGTGGCGGTTGAGGCGATCAAGGCCATCGGCGGCGAGGCGACCGCGGTATGGGTCGGCAACTCGCCGTTGATCGCGGCCTGCGCCGAGCGTACTGGCCTGCCCATGCTCAATATTCAGCGCGAACTTGCACCGGGCCTGTTCGAGTTGAACCGGCTCGGTGCATGGAACGGTCATATCCCGGTGACGGCGGTGAACTCGGCGATCCTCGCGGTGGCAGCGATTCTCTATGGCTACGATTCCATTGCGTTCGCCAACGAGCGTTCGGCTTCGGTGGCTACGCTGGAGTACGACGGTCTGCAGGTGAATCACCAGTGGAGCAAGGGCTACGCGTTCGAGCAGCTATTGGGCGACTGGCTGCACACGCACGTTGCTGCTGATCTGGATTACTGCTCGCTGCTGCGTCCGTATTCGGAGCTGGCAATCACGCGCGCGTTTGCCAAACTTACGCCGTATTTCGACACGTTTTCCAGCTGCAACCGCAACTTCAAGCTGCTCGGCCCCAAGCCGGCCGATCGCTGGTGCGGGCACTGCCCGAAGTGCCACTTCGTGTTTCTTGCACTGGCGCCGTTCCTTTCCAAGCCACGGCTACTGGGTATTTTTGGACGCAACCTGCTCGATGACGAAACGCAGTCGGCCGGCTTCGATGCGCTGATGGAGTACCAGGACCACAAGCCGTTCGAATGCGTGGGCGAAGGTGCCGAGGCGCGTGCCGCAATGTTCGCGCTGAGCCAGCGACCGGAGTGGCAGGAGGATGCACTGGTTGCACGCTTCCGCAGTGAAATTTTGCCGCAGCTCGATGCCTCACAGCTGGCTTTGGAATCATGGCTGCAGCCGGATACCGAGCATCGCGTGCCGGCACGTTTGCAGCCGGCGCTGGCAACCATCGGCTGATGCGTATTGCCGAACTGGCGGATCGGCGCGTCGCGGTCTGGGGTTTTGGTCGCGAGGGCCGGGCGACGATCGCCGCGGTGCGCGAGCAATTGCCTCACCTGCCGCTGACGCTGTATTGCAGTGAATCGGAAATCGACGCTGCGCATCGCTTCGACAATGCACTCATCGTCCGTGGCCAGGAGCCGGATGCCATCGCGTTGAGTGTTTTTGACGTAGTGGTGAAATCGCCGGGCATTTCCGCGTACAAGCCGGCCATCCTCGCCGCGCAGGCGCACGGTACGCAGTTCACCTCGGGTACCGCGCTGTGGTTTGCGGAAAACCCCGGTGCACACGTGATCGCCGTGACCGGTACCAAGGGCAAGAGCACCACCAGTGCGATGATCGCTCACCTCGCGCGATCGCTCGGCGTGCGTACGGCGTTGGCCGGCAATATCGGTTTGCCTCTGCTTGAGTTGCGCGGACAATCCGCCGAACTCTGGGTTATCGAGCTGTCCAGTTTCCAGACCGGCGAAGCCGCCTCGCTGGAGCTGGGCGTCATAACCAGCCTGTACGAAGAGCACCTCGACTGGCACGGCTCGCGCGAGCAGTACGTCATCGACAAGCTGCGACTCGTCGATGCCTCTCGCCAGCTATTGGTCAATGCGCTGCAGCCCGTGCTGATGGAGCGTACGCAGGAGCATCCGCACCGCCTGCTGTTCGGACAGCTATCCGGCTGGCATGTGGCCGATGGTTTTATCCGTCGCGGTGCCGACGAAGTTTTTCCGACCGCCCAGCTCGCTGCGCCCGGTTTGCACAATGCGCTGAACGCCTGCGCCGCGCTCGCGGCATTGGCTGATATCGGCATGGATGCGCTGGCGGCGGCGCCCTCGCTGGCGAATTTTCTTCCCTTGCCGCATCGCCTGCAGCCGCTGGGTGAACGCGGGGGATTTCACTGGATCAACGATTCCATCAGCACCACGCCACAAGCAACGCTGGCCGCTCTGGAAAGCCTGCGCGGTCAGTCGGTGACGGTACTTGTCGGCGGCTACGATCGCGGTGTCGACTGGACCGCTTTCGTCGAGGCAATGAGCGCCACGCCACCCCATGCGATTATCTGCATGGGCAGCAATGGCACGCGCATTGAAGCCGCGCTGCGTACCGTTGACGTCTGCTGTCCGATGGTGCGTGTCGATGATCTTGTCACTGCGATCACCGAGGCAAAAGCGCGAACCAGCAACGGTGGCGTGATTCTGCTCTCGCCCGGCGCACCAAGCTTTGATCAATTCCAGGATTACGCAGAGCGCGGCCGCCGTTTCACCGAGCTGGCCGGCTTCGATAGGGTGGCTATTACAGGCATCGACGGCTTGGGCATTGGCTAGCGTAGCGCGCAAACAATAGGTGCGCTTGTCTCGGCACTCTTATTGCGACGAGTGACTTAGCGCAGCGTATAGCCGGTCACTCGCCATCGCTGGTCGGTGTCGAGATGGAACGACACCCGTTCGCGTACAGGCTTTGGGTCGGTACCGAACTGGGTTGCAAAGGCTACGTTGATGTAAATGCCGGCCGGAGTGGTGGGTCCGCCCTTGGCGGCCACGCGACCGTCGGAGACGAGGCTTCCAAGTCCGCTGAGTTGCCGCAATTTGACCGCGCCGAGCGGCGCACGTTCTGCGGTGATCTGGCTCACGAAGACGTCTTTGGTAACGATGGCCTTGGTAATCCCGGATGCGTTGTCCCAAACCTCGTCGGCCTTGTTCTTGTCGATCAGTTCGGCGACCTGGGTAGCGAGAGCGACTAGCTGCGGACCTACATTGCTGAGCTCTGCCTGCAACGCCTTCTGTTGCGGCGTCAGTGTTTCAGCTGTTGGCGGTTTGATGGCCGGCGCTGGGTTTTGCGCCTGTGCTGCAGTGGCGACAATCAGCAGCATTGCAGGGAAAAAGAATTTGGCGAACATCAGACAATCTCCGTCAAGGACCATGTCGATTCAGCAGCCTGAGTTGACGTTAGCACGACCGCGTGCGTAGCGCAGTCTGCTGAATCGCTACTTGCGGATGGCTCGCGGTGAGCGCATTGATTCGTTTTTGCTGACTTGGTGCAAGGGGATTTCGCGATTCGAGAGTTGCCGAATGTCAGAAATCCACCGCATCAAACTCCGCAAACATGTGATGTGATTCCTTCAGTTGCGCCAGCGGCGTGTAATCACAGGTTTCGCCTAACTCGGCCATAGCACGCCTGCCGCGGCATTCGTGTGCGCTTGTGTGAGCGCTTCCGCTTAGCACCATTCAAACACTTCGACGATCGTGTCATCGCCAGCACGCATCACGTAGCCGTGTCGGTCGGTGATCAGATCCTCGGCGTCGAGTACATCAAGATGTTTTCACTGCGGCAAGCAGCTGCTTTTCCTTGCCGGGTTTGGACGTGTAGAGAACGAAGGCGAAGCGTTCCAAGTGATTCCTTAGCGGGTGATGTGCAACAAAGTCATGAACAACAATGTGAGGCACGACGGCATGCCTCACGTTGTCCATGATTTTTACCAGATGCGTACACGATCATCTGGCGCGAGATACAACTTCTCGTCGGGCTTGGGTGCAAACGCGTCGTACCACGCATCGATATTGCGCACGGTCTGCGCGCGAAAATTTCCCGGCGCGTGGCCATCGGAAATCACCTGCGCACGCATGGCCGCATCGCGGGTTTTTTCCCGCCACGATTGCGCGAACGCGAGAAAGAAACGCTGGTCGCCGGTGAGTCCGTCGATCACGGGTGCCGGCTTGCCGCGCAGCGACTTGTGATAGGCGATATAGGCGACCGTGAGACCGGAGACGTCGGCGATGTTCTCACCCAGCGTCTGCTGACCGTTGATATGCAGGCCGGGCAGCGCCTCGTAGGCACTGTATTGAGTCACCAGTTTCTGCGTGGCGGCCTTGAAGTGCGCCTGGTCGGCTGGCGTCCACCAGTTGGCCAGTTTGCCGTTAGCATCGAACTCGGCGCCGGTATTGTCGAAGCTGTGGCTGATCTCATGGCCAATCACTGCGCCGATCGAGCCGTAGTTGGCGGCGGGGTCGGCTTTGGGATCGAAGAACGGTGCCTCGAGAATCGCGGCCGGGAAGTTCAGTGCATTCTGTAGCGGCAGGTTGACCGCATTGACGGTCTGCGGCGTCATCCACCATTCGTTGCGATCGACCGGCGCGTCCAATTTGGCCTTCTGGTGCTGGTATTCGTGCTGCTCGGCACGCAGGTGGTTGCCGACCGGATCATCTGCCTTGATGGTGAGGTCGGCGTAATTGCGCCAGGTTTCCGGGTAGCCCACGCCGACATGGGTGGTGGCGATCTTGGCTTTGGCCTTGGCCTTGGTCGACGGCGTCATCCAGGTCAGTTCATCCACGCGGCTGTCGAACGCCGCCAGGATATTGTTGACCATCTGCTGCACTTCGATTTTGGACGAGGCAGGGAAGTACTGCTTGACGTAGAGCTGGCCGACAGCATCACCGAGATCGCGATTCACCGCGCCGAGCGCGCGCTTCCAGCGCTCGCTCTGCTTGGGAGTGCCCTGCAAGGCATGGCTGTAGAACTCGAAGCTGGCATCGGCATACGCCTTGGGCAGCAGGCTGGCGACATGGTTGATCGTGTGGAAGGTGAGATAGGCCTTCCAGGTATCCAGCGGTTCGCTGGCCACGAGCGCCGACTCGGCGGTGATCGCGGCGGGTTGCCAGACCACGATCTGCTTCTGGGTATCTAGACCGGCCGCTTTGAAATAGATCGCCCAGTCGAGGCCAGGCGCTTTGCTGGCGAAGTCGGTCAGCGCCCAGGGATTGTTGGCCTTGTGTACGTCCTCGCTGTCGACCAGGCTTTCCTGTGCCTTGGCGATCTTGATCTCCAGATCGAAGACGGCTTTAGCTTTCTCGTCTGCATCGGCGATGCCGGCGTTTTTCAGCTGAGTGGCGATATAGACCTGGTACTGGGAGCGAAAACCCGCCATGTCCTTGTCGGTGTCGAGGTAGTAGTCGCGGTTGGGCATGCCCAGGCCGCCTTGCAGCAGGTAAGGCATGCTGCGCGAGGGGTCTTCCAACCCCTGCGTCACGAACAGACCGAACAGGTGCTCGGTGCTGAAATTGGTTGCGTTGATCGGGTCCACGTCGGCGCGCAGTTCGGCGCCAAGCTGTGTCGCCAGCGCTGCTTTCGTGGTGATCGCGGCGATCGCGCCTAGCTGCGGCTGCAGCGGCGCCAGGCCGTGCTTCTCAATACTGGCGGTGTCCATGAAAGCGGCGTAATAGTCGGCGATCTTGCGCTGGCTGGTGCCAGCCGGCGCCTTGCTGGCCGCGATCGTCTTGATCAGTTCGGCGTTGCGCTTCTCCGCCTTCTCGAACACGTGCAAGAACACGCCGGTGCTGGAGCGGTCGGCGGGAATCACCGCGGTCTTGCGCCAGTTTTCGTTGGCATAGCCGTCAAAGTCATCGCCCGGCTTGATGCTGTGATCGATGCCGACCAGGTCGATACCCGAGGGGCTGCGTGGGGCATCCACGGCGCCGGTGGTCGTGACGCCGAGGCTGCAGAGAATTGCAGCAGCAAGAATCCATCGTTCGGTCGACATGGCTGAGTACACCTCGAAGAAAAGTACCCCACGATAAACCGCCCGGCGGTGTTTGTGTGCATGACGGATGGGCCACTGGTGCCATACGTCAAGTTGTTTCAATGGGCTTCGGCCGGGGGCGCTGCTGCGGCACTGGAGGCAGGCCGGCAGAACGGTACCATCACTAGTGCTGCGATGAAGATCCATGCCATCAGGCGAAACACGTCGTTGAAGGCCAGCGTCAACGATTCGCGGCCCACCACGCGGGCGATCTCGCCTTGCGCCATCAGCAGCGCGTGTGCCGAATCGCTGGTGACGTTACCGATGCGCGCGGCCAGCGCGGCCAGGAAATCCGGCGCGACGCGTCCGGATTCACCTAGGCTTTCGCCGATACGCAAGGCGTGGATCCGAGTTTGATCCTGCAGCCAAGTATTGACCAGTGCGATGCCGATCGCACCACCGAGATTGCGCATCAAGTTGAACAGGCCGGAGGCGTAGCGCAGTTCGGTCATGGCGAAGCCACCCAGGGCCATGTTCACACTGGGCACGATGCACAGCATGATTGCAAAACCGCGCAGCAGTTGCGGTGCCAACAGCGAAACGAAGCCCCACTCCGGCGTCATGTAGGAGGCAAGCCACAAGCTGGTAGCGAATAGCGGCAGGCCGGCGGAAATCATCCAACGTGGGTCGAACCGTTGCGACAGTCGCGCCGCCAGCACCGTGCTGAAAACCTGTGCCAGCCCGGTGACGAAAACCGTGGTGCCGATCTGCAGGCTGTTGAAATCACGCACTCTGCCGAGGAACACCGGTATCAGATACGTTGCCGAATACAGCCCGAAGCCGATTACCAGATTGAACAGGCAGGCAAAAGCGAAGGTGGGCTTGCGAAACGGCGACAGCTTCACTACTGGCATCGCCGAGCGGAATGAGCGCTCGAGAAAAAGCATGAAACCAACGAAAGACAGCCATGCCGCCGTGGCGATGGTAGGGTCGCCTAACCAGTCATGCCGTGGGCCTTCTTCCAGCACGTATTCCAGGCCACCAAGAAACGTTGCCATGGCCGCAAGGTGCACGTAGTCAATGCGCTTGAGCATCGACAGGTTGGGCTTGTCGACCTTGACGAACAGGATCGACATTCCGGTGACAATGATGCCGGGCACGATATTGATATAAAAAATCGAGCGCCAGCCGATCGCTGCGGTGAGCCATCCGCCTACCGTCGGTCCCAGCGTCGGCGCAAGCACCGAAACCATGCCCAGGATGGCGGGAATCATTGCGCGATCCTTGCCGGTAAATAGGTAAAAGCCGGTGGCAAACACGGTGGGCACCATCGCGCCACCGACGAAGCCCTGGATTACTCGGAAGGCAATCATCGACTGGATATCCCACGCCATGCCGCACAGGGCGCTTGCTGTCGTGAACAGGCCAGCCGAGAGCGCAAACAGCCAGCGCGTGGACAGCGCCTGCGCCAGAAACGCGGCGAATGGAATCATCACGAGTTCCGCCATCAGGTAACCGGTCTGTACCCAGCTGATTTCATCCGGCCCGGCTGAAAGCCCGGCCTGCACGTCGTTGAGCGAGGCAGCCACGATCTGGATATCGATCAGCGCCATGAACTGGCCGAACGCCAGGATCCCGAATATCAGGTATTTGCGCGCCAGCGGCAGGCTGGCTGGCGAAGTTGATGCAGTATTCATTAGGTGACTTG
Source organism: Rhodanobacter sp. MP1X3 (assembly GCF_014207165.1). Lineage (NCBI taxonomy): Bacteria > Pseudomonadati > Pseudomonadota > Gammaproteobacteria > Lysobacterales > Rhodanobacteraceae > Rhodanobacter > Rhodanobacter sp. MP1X3. The sequence continues at coordinate 1,241,955 of NZ_JACHCO010000001.1, forward strand.
CATTGGTTGGCGTTTATTATATGATGATAATCATATAAACAGAGCGACAAGTCCATGCGCTATGACACCGAGCACAAGCAGCAGACCCGCATGAAGGTGCTGCAGGCCGCCGCCAAAGCCATTCGCGCTGAGGGCCCCCACCGCGTCGGCGTAGCCGGTGTGATGGCCGAGGCCGGACTGACGCACGGTGGTTTCTACGCGCACTTCGCCTCCAAGGATGAATTGGTCGCCGCGGCCATCGGCCAGATGTTCGACGACGCGCGCCACCGCGTGCAGCATGAGATGAAGGACCGCACACCTGCCGAAGGTCTGGTTGCCTATATCGATTTCTATCTTTCGAAAAGGCATCGCGACGCCCGAGGCGCGGGCTGCCCGATGGCCGCACTGGCATCGGACCTGCCGCGCCTGGACGATGCCGCTCGCGAACAGTTTGCGACCGGGGTACGTCGGCTCACGGTTGCCTTGGGCGAGAAGCTTGCCGCGCTGGATGGCGCCAACATCAAGCATACCGTTGCAAAGAATGCGGCCATCGGCGCACAGGCGCGCTCGATGATCGCCGAACTGATTGGCGCGCTGTCGCTGGCGCGCATCGAGCCCGAGGCGAAGTGTTCGGATGAAATCCTCGCCGCTTCGCGTCGGTCGCTCAAGCAGCGGCTCGGACTGGAGTCAGTGCAATGAGCATGGTCGAGGAGATCGGCAAGGGGCTAAGCGGGCTGGAGCAGTTGCGCGTGGTCATGGCATGTGGAAAACGGCCCGGTATTGCCGAATCGCTGGACTTCGATCTGGTCGAGGTAGACGAGGGGCGCGCGGTGTTCGCTGGCGTACCGGGGCCGCATGCGTACAACCCGATGGGCATGGTGCACGGCGGTTATTTCGCCACGCTGCTGGACTCGGCGCTGGGTTGTGCGGTGCATTCGCGGATGACCGCCCAGCAGACATACACCACGCTGGAACTGAAAGTGGCATACCACAAAGCGCTGACGGCACAGTCGGGTCTCGTACGCGCCGAGGGCCGGGTTATTTCAATGGGGCGTCGAGTGGCGTTCGTCGAGGGTAGCCTCACCGATGCCAATGGCAAACTTTACGCGACGGCTAGCTCCACCTTGCTGGTCATGGACCGATGAGCGCCGAAGCTTCGGCGGTCGAAGCATCACCACATCGACTGGCATGGTCACGTCGGCCGCTGCTGGTCGCAACGGTCGCCATCCTGATTGCTGTTGCTGGCGTGCTCTATATCGCTTCACCCAGGGGGAGCGAATCGACCGACAACGCCTATCTGCAGGCGGACAGCTCGATCGTCGCACCCAAGGTGCGCGGCTTGGTGGCCGCCGTATTGGTGCAGCACGATCAGCGCGTGCATCGTGGTGACCCGCTGGTGCACATCGATGCCGAGGAATTCGATGCGCGCGTTGCCTCTTCCACGGCCGCTTTGCAGAACGCGCAAGCTGCGGTGCAGGCGGCGCAGGCAGCACTGGTTGCGCTCGATGCGGAAGAAAAACTGGCCGGGTCCAACGTGCGCGTCGCGCAGTCGACAATCCGTTCCTTCGATGCGCAGCGCTCGCTGGCCGAAGCCGATCGCCGACGCTACGACCAGTTGATCGCCAGCGGCGCTGTGGCGAAACGCGATGCTGAGCAGTTCCGCACTGCAGAGGTGACCGCGCAGGCCAATGCCGATCACAGCCGCGCCGAATTTGCAGTGAGTCGCGATCAGGCCTTAGTGACTTATGCGAAGCGGCTCACGCTGCAGGCACAGTTGGCGCAGGCCGAGGCTGCCGTCGCCAGCGCAAAAGCGGCCATGGATCTGGCTCGACAGGATCAGACCAACACGCTGATCCGCTCGCCGATTGACGGCGTGGTCGGTGATCGCCAAGTCGAGCCAGGGGACTACGTACAGCCGGGTACGCGCTTGCTCAGCGTCGTGCCGTTGCAGGCGCTTTACGTGATCGCCAATTTCAAGGAGACACAGACCGCTCGTATGGTTGTCGGCCAATTGGCCAGCATCGAAGTGGATGCCTTGCCTGGCCACACGCTCACCGGTCATGTGGAAAGTTTTGCGCCCGGCTCGGGTTCGCAGTTCTCGCTGCTGCCGTTCGAGCCGGGTACCGGCAACTTCACCAAGATCGTGCAGCGGGTGCCCGTGCGCATTCGCTTCGATGCGAACCAATCGGCACTGGAACAGCTGCGTCCCGGGCTGTCCAGCACGGTGACCGTGCGATTGCGCAAGACAATTCCTCAGCAGGTATCGCGCTGAGCAGACTGCTCTTTTGCCACTCACTGAAATGCTTTAGCAGCCGGTTCAACACTTTCAGGCGCGATGAGAAACCGCGCCATCTTCCATAGCAACTCTTGAGGCGTGCATCTATGAAAATCAAAGGCAGTACGGCATTCGTGACCGGAGCCAATCGCGGACTCGGTCTGGCTTACGCCAAGGCGCTGCTGGCCGCTGGTGCGATAAAGGTCTACGCCAGCGCGCGTGATCCTTCATCGGTCACGCTGGATGGTGTCGTTCCGATAAAGCTCGACGTGACTAACGCCGATGATATTGCTGCAGCGGCCGCCCAGTGCAGTGATGTGGATCTGCTGATCAACAACGCAGGCATCACGGTGCGTGGCGAAGCGCTGTTGTCCGATCTCGGCGTGGATTCACTGCGCTTACTGATGGAAACCAACGTCTATGGTGTGCTGGCCGTGAGCCGCGCGTTCGCACCGGTGCTCGCCAGGAACGGTGGTGGTGTGCTGGTCAACATGCTTTCGGTGTTGAGCTGGATCAGTTTGCCCGGCACGAGTATTTACCCGGTGACCAAGGCCGCCGCGTGGGTGGTAACCAATGGCCTGCGCAATGAGCTCAGCAGGCAAGGCACTTTGGTGGTTGGTGTGCACGCGGGGCTGATCGAGACCGACATGATCAAGGGCATTGGGAACGCCACGTTGCCGAGGTCACGCCCCGAGGATATTGCCAAGGCTGTCATGAAAGGCATCGAGGCGGGGGACAGCGAAGTGATTGCCGACGACACCTCGCGGAACGTCAAAGCTGGCTTTGGAAAAACGCCAGCGGCTTATCTGGCGACCAGCGCGCAGTGAAATAAAAACGGCCGACGAGTCTGGATCCGATGCTTTCATGCATCGTCCGAACAGTCAGCCGTTTCAGGTAAATCGATCGCTGCTCAGGACAAGGCAGTGATCGTAGTTAAGCCGCGATGCCGTCCTTGGCGCCTCACTTGAGCGGTCGGTGAGCTGCTCAATCAAGAACGATCAGCGGTGCTTATCGTCATCCTTGTGCTTTGCGGCGGGATGTGGCGCAGGGTGAGCAGCACCGCTGTTGTGCGGCTGCGGACGCGGTGCGGCTTGCTCGTGGCGGGCCACTTCCTGCGGACGCGGCTGCGCCATTGGACGCGGCGCAGCCGTCTCGCGAGGAGCTACGGCCTGCCGTTGCTGCGGCGCTTGCTGCCGCTCCGGCTGATTGACATGTTGCGGCTGGTTGAAATGTTGTGCTTCGGCCGGTCGTGCGGCTGCGTGTTGCTGCGCTGATGCATTCACGTGCTGCTGGGGTGCAAATGCGGCATGAGTCTGTGCCGCCGTATGTTGTTCGGCACCGTTGGCGCGATTCACTGCCTCACGATTTTGCTGAGCGCCGGGCAAGCCGTGCTGCGTGTTTGCCACGTTGGAATGTGCGAGGTTGTTCGGCGCTGCATGTCCCACGGCGCGCTCGCTTTGCGCCGTGGTCACACCGCGTTGCGGTACGCCGTTGAAGTGCGGCATGCTCATCGGGGCGTGTGCTGCAGCGGCCACATTTGCATGAGCCACGGCCGGGTTGCCGGCGATGCCGCGCGCGCCCTGCTGACCCGGAAGAGCACGCTGGGCGGCGGCGTTAGCGCCGAAGTTAGGAGTTGCGGCTGCACCTGGGCGATTGTTGACCACGGTGTTGCCAACGTTCCGGTTGTTGTTGATGTTGTTGACCGTACGGTTGTTGCCGTAATTGTTATTGGTGACGTTGTTGTGATTGATCACCGTGGTGGAACGCGAGACGTAGGTGTTGTTGTTGTAGACCACAGCCGGACGGCCGCCACCGTAGCCGCCGCCATAGCCACCACCGCCGCCGCCGTGACCACCCCAGTTCATGCCCCAATTGTTCCAGCCATAACCACCACCGCCGCCATAACCACCATCATGGTGGTGACCGAATAGCGAGCCGACCAGGATCGCTGCGCCGAAACCGATGGCACCAGCGGCAATGAGATCGCCACCGCTGTATCCGCGCGGTTGCTCATAGACATAACCGGGATAATAGGGGACCTCTTCACCGTAGACGACCTGCGGGTTGTACTCCGGCACATAAACGGTGTCCGGATTGCTCGGCTGGATTTCGATCACCTGGGTCGGTGCGGGCACGACGGAATACACCGGCTGGCCGCCATCGCTCTGATAATCGACGGGCGTTGCCGTCTGTGTCTGCACAGTCAGCTGCGTGGAGCTGCGTAGGCTGCCGTGCGACGACGCACGCTGGCGCATGACCTGGATCGCATTCATCACGTCAGTCGGATCGTTGACGTACGCCTCACCGAGCGAAGTCGTCCAGTCAACGTTCTTCGCCATCTGATCGAGCACGCTGGGGAAAACGGTCAGGCCTTTGACGCTGGGATCCCATGGCTGCTGGGCGATGGCGGTCTGCAGCGCGTCACCTTTCAGGTTCGGATTCTGGTCGACCACGCCATCGGCGGCGGTGATCTGGTCAGGATAGGTCGAGCCGGCCAGCACCTGCGCCACGAGCTTGTCCGGGAACAGCGCGATCGGCGCGACCATTTGATAAAGCTGATCGGCGGACGGCGGTGTGTAGGCCGCCTGTTGGGCGCCGGCGGCTGTCTGTGCCGGTGCGGGGGCCGATGCGGAACTAGCAAGAGGCTGCGCCGGCGTGGCCGGCTGATTGCAGCCTGCTATCACTACGAAGCCTGCGCAGAGCAGGGTGTACATCGTGTTTCGTGCAAGCGGCATACGGGTCACGGGGCAACCTCTCAGGTAAATGGGTGAAAGTACGGAAATCCAAATCCTTCCTGCAATTCCTTTCGGAGACGTTCTGTTCGAAGACGCTTCCTGTCGAGAACTTGCAGCTTTCTTAGTCCGCACTCGTGATTTCAAGCGGAAGTGTGGCGTGAGGTGGATTATCAGGGCGTGATTTGAACGGTTGCTGTCGCGACAGTTACCGTTCGTAGCGATAGTTCAGGCTGGCGCGGTTGAAGTCGGTAGCGTTCTGCGCCTCGAAGTTCCAGCGTTGGGTGAGGCGATAACGCAGCGTAATTACCTGGCCGGATTCAAACAGGCCAACGCCATAGCTGAGATAAAGCCGCGGTGACAGATACTTACCCACGGTAAACGCGGAGTTGCCGTTCAGTGCGTCGCTGCTGCTGACGCCGATATCGTCCACACCCAAGCGCGATCCGATCCGCTTTGCCAGGAAATTACCGCCGGCCGAGCCCAGTGCCTGCGCAGCGGAACTGACGGCACTGCCTTCGCCACCTTTCACATCCGATAGCGGCTTGCCAGTGATCAGGTATGACAGTGCGTCGGATTGTTCCATCACCGGATTGGAGAACACGGTAACGCTCGGGCGCTGCGCGGTGCCGGCAATCAGCAATCCGACCACTTGCCCGTCATCGACGGTGGCGTTCGGGTTGATCTTGCGCACGGCGCGGATGTTGAGGCCGGGGTTGTCGATCGGCGTACTGGCGAACAGCAGCTGACCGCGCTCGATCTGCAGATTCTGACCGTAGGCTTTATAGGTGCCGTTCACACCGATCTGGCCGCGACCGGTAGTGGCGCGTCCGGGTATTTCGCTGACCGTGAGCTGGCCACTGAGGTGGCCATCCAGACCCTTGCCGATCAGGTGGGTCTTGGAGCCGAGATCAACTTTCACCTGCGCACTGATCGGCAGCCCTTTGGCAGCTTGCTCCGGCTGTTCCTGATCGACCACCACGATGTCTGGCGAGGCTTTGCTGGCACCGGTGCCGGGCAGCTTGTCGAGATTGACGTCAGCGCTGTCCAGCGTGACACCGCCGCCAACATCGATGCCCTTGGCATCCTGCTTGATGGTCAGATCCGGTGAGACCACAACCTTGGCGGCAGGAATGTCTGCGGCGGTGAACTGGCTTCCCTTGAGCGTGATCGTCGTTTGCGCGCTGGCACCAAGGTCACCGCTCCCATCGATCGCCAACGTGCCCTTGCCGGACTGCACGTTGCCCGTGATACGGAAGTGCTGCGCATCCAGCGCACTGACCACCACCTTGCCCTGCGTGAGCTTGAGACCGGCGGCGGGCACTTCGGCGGCAAAGTCGCTGAGGGTGGCGTTGCCGAGAACAGACGGCTGTTTCAACGTGCCGCCGATACGGAAACTGCCGCCTAGCGCGCCCTTCACGTTGGCTACCTGACTGGTCAGCAGCTCGATGAAACCGAGTTTGTTGAGGCGCAGATCGAGCTGGCCGTTGAGCGACTGCTGCGCACCGCTGACGATGATTTGGCCGTCCAGACGTCCACCGCCGTCGAGGCCGCCGTGCAGCTCGACGCGCTGGCTGTCCGGCGAGAGCGTAGCGTTGATGCCCAACTGGTTATAGGTCAGCAGCGGCTCGTCGGCGTGGTCGGTATAGGTCACGCTGCCGTTTGCCGAGGTGATTGATGCGGTGCCGCTCAGCGCTCCAGCCGCGTTGCGACGGATGTTGCCGCTGCCTTCCAGCGTACCGTCAGCGCGCACCGGCAGATTGGCTTCACCGGCAGCATTCATCAGCAGCGCGAGTGGCAGCTGGCGCAAGCGGTAGCTGGCATCGAGGTTGCCTGCCTTGTCCTGTTTGGCCTGCACGCATAGCAGCGGATCGCCAGCACTCAGGCACATTTCCGAAATGCTCATTGCACCGCCAACGTAGGCGAGCTGCGCCGGTTGCTGCAAGCGCAGTCCAGGCAAGCCTTGCGGCTCCAGTGTCAGCGTGGATAGCGTGCCGCGCCAGTCGGAGCCTTTCAGCGCACCGTTCAACACCAGCATTGCTGAAAGCTGCGTGCCGCGTGCATCGAGATTCAGACTGTGCTGCGCTGCTGTGCCGCTGGCCAGCAGGCTGATCTGCGAAAACAGCAGACCGCTGGCATTCACGTCGTGCAGCTGCAGGTTGAACTTGCCGCCGGGGTTGCTGATGTCCGGCACGTTGGCATCGAGCTGCAGGCTGGCGACGCGCTGCTGCTGGTAGGCGATAGACTGCCCCTGCAACTGGCCGTCGACGCTGAGCTTCGGCTGCCGGCCGCGCACATGGAACGCGCCATTCAATCGACCGCTGGCATCGGGCAGCCAATCCCCCAGCGAGGTGACGGCAAGATCCAGCGCAATATTGTTGGCAGCACTGTCGCCGCCGCCTGAACTTTTCGCGGCGACGCGCACGGTGCTGCCCCCCGAGGAGAGATTGAGTTGACCATCGACGACTTCGTTGGGCGAAAGGTGCAGCGTGCCATCACCCTTGATCGCGCGCTTGCGCAGCGTGCCGTTGAGTTTGCGGATTTCCAGCGTCACGTCGGGACGGTTCTGCGGCAGCGTGCCGTGGCTGGCGATGTCGAAGTTCAGCGCGCCGCTCCAGCCAGCTAGCAACTGGCCGGGATCGAGCTGATCGGCGGTGGCATCGACCTGCCAGGTCAGTGCGGGATGTAGGCTCAACGTGCCATTGACCTGCATTCCGCCGTGCACCTGCTTCAGCGCTAGCGTATGCAAAGCAATCTGCTGCGGTGTGCCGTCGAGATTCAGCGCCAGTGACGCCAGCTTGCCGGGTGGGCCGATCGCGACATCGCCTTCCGCGTGATAGTTGTTGGAACTGCCACTGGCTTTCAGTGTGCCGTGACTGGTCAGCGGCTGGCCGACCAACTCTGCCGGTAGTTGCAGGTCGTTCCACTGGATGGCCAGCTCGGCGCTTACTGGCTGCGCATCGAGTTGCACGGTGCCGCTGGCCGCCACACTCCCCTTGATCTGCGGTGAACCCAGGTTGAGCTGGCGCAGGGTCAGCGTCTTGAAGTCGTGATCGAACTGCACGCTGAGCGGTTGCAACAGCAGCTTGTAGTCGTTGAGGTTGAGCGTGCCATTGAGAACAGCGCTGTAGCGGTCGCCGTGGCCTTGCAGCGACAACGCGAGCGCCTTCAGCGAACTCTCGCCGAGCAGCGGTTTGGGATCGAAAGTTGGCGCATCGAGTTTGGCCGTCCAGACGTAGTCGCCGCTCTGGCTCAGATCGAGTTGCAACTGCGCGACCGTTGGCTGCTGAAGTTTTAAATCCACATGCGCGCGCTGGCCGTCGCTGTGCACGGTGAGGCTGCCGGCATAGTCCGTGGTGTCGACCTTCCACGCGAAGCTGGCGCTGCCGTTGCCCTGGTAATTCTTGCCCACGGCCAGCTTGCCGCCGAGCATGGCGTGGCCATCCGGTGCCTGCAGATCGAGCTGGCGCAGTTCGATGCCCTTGCTGGTCCAGCTGCCGGCGAGATCGAGCTTGTTCGAGGCGAACACGGTCTGCTTGGCCTGGGTGATTGTTACGGAACCGACATGCACGCGATCCAGCAACAGATCCAGCGGCGGTCTCAATGAAAAGGTCGAGTCGCTTTTTTCCGTTGGTGGTGCGTTCGACGGCAGGGCTACGTTGACGCCATCGACATCGAGGTCCAGCACGTGTAACCGTTTGCCCAACAGCGGCCAGATGCGCAGATCGAGATGGACGGTGGCGACCTGTGCATCAAGCCCGGTGCCGTCGCGATAGCGCACGCCGGAGAGATCGAGCGGTCCGATCAGACGTCCGTCGGCTTGTTGTACCTGCAGTGCACCATGAGTCATCGATTGCGCGTGTGCCAGCGCAAAGCGCAGACCGGATGAGGTGCCGAGCAGCCATGCGGCGGCCGCGACGATCAATACAAAGAGCAGCAATAAAATCGCGCCGATCCAACGCAGCCGGTGACGCAGTGGCGGCTTGGCAGAAGAAGCAGACGGGTTCATGGCATTCACATCACTCATAGATCCGGTCCGATCACGAGGTGCAATTCAAAGCCGCTTTCGCGCGAGTTGTGAATCGGTGTGCCGACATCAACGCGGATCATGCCCACCGGCGACAGCCAGCGTACGCCGAGACCGGCGCCGATGACCGGGCTGTAATTGGTGCCGGTGAACGCGTTGCCGGCGTCGACAAATGCCGCCATGCCCCAGGTGCGGGTGAAGTAATGCTCCACTTCGGTGCTGGCGACCAGCAGATTTTCGCCACCAATGACGCGACCGAAACTGTTGAGCGGACCGACTTCCTGAAACCCATAGCCTCGGATCGAGCGATCGCCACCAGCGAAAAAGCGCAGTTGCGGAGGCAGTGCAGTGAAGTCGTTGGTCCAGGTGACGCCAGCCGTGCCACGCAGGATCAGTCGGTTACGATCGTTGGCGCCAAACGCGTCGATCCATTTGGCATCGGCCATCAGCTGGCTGAAGCGCGCATCGGAGAGCAGTGTGCCGGCGGTGCTGCGTGCGGTCAGGCTCAGTGACCAGCCGTGATGGACGAAGTTGGGATTGTCGGCCTTCTTGCGCGACAGCGACGCTTCGCCAAATACCTCGGTACTGCGGCCGTGCTCGATGCCGGGCGTGCTGTCCGGCTCGTTGCCGATCTTGCCCACGGTGAACGTACCAGACAGCGCATGCACGCCGAGCGTTCGAGTCCAGCCGTGCCACAGTTCGGTTTCGTTGGCGACCAGCTCGAGCGTACGCGACTGCGAGGTATCGGTATTGGAGTCGCGATAAGTGGCGCCATAGTTGAGGCTACGCTGGTTGGTGCCGGGCAGGGGAACGGAATACAGCGTGGACACCGTTTTCAATCGTTGCGCCAGCACCACTTCGTTCTTCCACTTGTGCCCGCGGCGGTTGACCCAGCGACGCTCGATGCCGCCGCGTACGCCTACGCCGGTGTCTGTGCCAATGAACGGACCGCCGCTGTAGATCGTGCGCTTGGCCGGCGCCAGTTGCACACTGATATCGACGACACCATTTTTCGCGCTGTCCACATCGGGCAGCACGTTGACTACTGAAAAATAATCCGCGCCGTTCAAGGCTTGCTGCAGTTCCAGCAGCTGATCCTGTGAGAAATAATCGCCGGGTTTAAACGGTATATAGCGATCGAGGAAATCCTCGCGGAACTGCGAGTTGTCAAAGTGCACCTGACCGTAGCGGTAGCGTTCTCCAGCTTCCCATGCCAGCGTGATGACGGCGTGGTGCTCCGCCCGATTCACTTCGACACGATGAGTCACCAACCTGGCATCGAGAAAACCATTCGCAGTGAGCGCGCCGCTGACGCGATCACGCAGATCATCGTAGGCGCCATCGTTCAGTGGCTGGTCCTTGAGCTTTTCCAGTGCGCGCATGGCGCGACGGATCGGTGCGATGGCCGCGGCCTGCTTGTCCATGGTCAGATTGACGGTGGTGATTTTCACCGGCTCGCCCGCCGTCACGTGCAGGGTGACTTTCCAGTCCTTGCCGATCTGCTGAATGTCACCGGTGGTGGTGGCTTCGTAGTAACCGTAAGGTTGGAGCGCCGTTTTCACCTGATCCGGCGCGCGTTCGTAGAGACGGCGCGCTTGGGCCTCGCTCACGTCGCGTGCCGCGTATTGCGATAACTCCACGCTCGAGGTTACTGCGTTCTTGAGCGTGTCATCCACGCCATCCACCACCAGCTGCACACCAGCATGCGCCAGCGGCGTCAGCAGCAGAAAATTCAGCGTCAGCAGCAATCGCTGACGTTGGGCAAATCGGCGCATGCGTGGGGGTTCCGTCCTCAAGGGCGTGTGCACGTAACTAAGCCGGAAGCTTAATTCAGAGAAATGTTCGCGGAGTATGAAAGTACCGCACCGATGCAGCACTGATCAGTACAGTGTTATTGGCATCGTACCGATCAGCACCTGAAAAGTAGTGTTGTAGTGTTTCCAGGCAACGCACGAGTAGATCGCCACGGCCGGCTTTATCAGCCAGCCTTGTCACCCGCCCGGTGAGCGATCCATGCGCCGGCGACCGCTGAAAAATACGGAATCGACTGCGCGCAAAGGATGAATATCCACAGGCGGCCCTCGATGAGGTGCGAGGCGTAACCCATGGCGATGCCAACCACGCACATGCTGATGGCGAAGGCCATCATCATTTCCTCGCGCACCGGCGCGAAGGCGGCAAAGCTCGATTCGCCCAGGCGGCGGCTTTTTGCAGTCACCACGAACGAGGTCTTCTCGCGTGTCAGCCCGTGCAGGATGCCGCGCGCGATCGCATGGCTCAGACCCATGCTGGCCAACGAAGCCATCAGCGTGTCGTACCAGCTGCACGGCACGCGGGCGCGGTACAGCACGATGCCGAAGATCGCCTTGGCAAAAAAGAAGCCGATGATCGGAATCAGGAACAGCTGCATCGGCAGGCTGAAAAGTTCGGGGTAGGCCACCATGCCGGCGGTCCAGAAAATCGCCATCAGGCTGAATAGCAGATGCAGCGCGTCGGCGAACCAGCTGAACCAACCGGTGAGGAAGTGGAAGCGTTGGCCACCCGACAGCGGGCCGGCCTTGGTCATCCAGCGCCAGCGGCCCTTGAGGATCTGCATCGCGCCGAAGGCCCAGCGATAGCGCTGGCTCTTGTACGCCTTGAAGTCGGCTGGGGTCAGGCCCTTGCCCATCAGTTCGTCGACGTAGACCAGGTCGTAACCGGAGTGCATCAGGCGCAGGCCCAGCTCGGCGTCTTCGCAGATCGTCCACTCCGACCAGCCACCGGTGCCTTCCAGCGCCGAGCGCCGCACCATGGTCATGGTGCCGTGCTGGATGATCGCGTTGCGTTCGTTGCGATGATGCATGCCGATGCGGAAGAAGCCGTCGTATTCCCAGGCGGTCATGCGGCGGAACGTGTTGTTCTCGAATTCGCGATGCGCTTGCGGGCACTGCACCACGGCGACCTTCGGATCGTGGAAGTGGCCGGTCAGCGTGGAGAGCCAGTCGTGACGTACTTCGTAGTCGGCGTCGATCACTGCGACAACATCGGCACGCGGATCGGTTTCTTTCAAACCAAAATTCAGTGCGCCGGCCTTGAAGCCGGGCCACGGTTCGAGATGGAAAAAGCGGAAGCGCTTGCCGAGCTGTTCGCAATACGCCTGCACCGGTTTCCACACGTCCGGGTTCTTGGTGTTGTTGTCGATTACCAGCACTTCGTAGTTCTCGTAATCGAGTGCGGCCAGCGAATCGAGCGTGATGATCACCATCTCCGGCGGTTCGTTGTAGCAGGCCAGGTGGATCGATACGAACGGCTGCTTCTCCGGGCGGTCTGGCCGCAGCATGCCAGCATTACGCACCCAGCTTCGGCGCCATAGCACTTCGGTGAACTCGAAACCGTTGATCAGCAGGATGGCAAGAATCGCGATCTGCGCCGGGAACAACAGCACCAGCATGGTCCAGTCGATCCAGCTCAGATAGAAATTGAACGGCAAGGTGGCCGACCAGGTCAGCAGGCCACAGGCGAGCTGGATCAGCATGCAGAAAAACAGCCGGCCCATCGGTTTGAATCGGCTGAATCGGCGCGCAAACCAGATCATCGGCAGCAGCGCGAGCAGGCTGGCGGCGATCGCCTTCCACGGCCAGTTGGTGTCCTCGATGATCGGGCCGGTCAGCGGAAACTTCAGCTGGCGGTCGGCGTTGAATACGCCCCAGTAGGCGCCGGTGCGGCCTTCGCCGAGATCCTCTTTCCATGGCTGGTCGAAGGCTTCGAACAGGTAGTAATCGATATTTTCTTTTTTGGCCTCGTTCAGCCATACCCTGTCGAAGATCGCCTCGTTGGAGATCGACGGATAGGACTGTTTTTGACGGTCGCCGTTGGATGGCCAGCCAATTTCACCGACCACAATGTGCTTGTTCGGAAAACGATGTTGTATGGCATGGTAGGCGCCCAACGCCTGGCCAACGGCGTCGGACTTGCCGTCTTCTCCGCTGGATACGGTTACGCCGTTCCAGAAGGGGAACAGATGGATGGTGATGAAATCGACGTGGTCAGCCAGCTCGGGATACTTCAGCCAGATGTAGTCTGGCTCGGCAATCGATACCGGCTGATGCAGCGCGGCGCGCACCCGGTCGGCGTAAGCCATCATCTGTTCGGGCGAGAGGTCATTGCGGTATAGCACCTCGTTGCCCACGATCACGCGGTTGATGGTGCCCGGGTAGCGTCTGGCTTGGGCGATGAGCGCGTCGATTTCCTTTTCGTTGTTGTCCAGCCGCTTGTCGATCTCGGCGCCGGCCATTACTTTGAGGCCCTGCTTTTCCGCCAGGCGCAAGACCTGCGGGTTTACTTGCATTGAGTACGTGCTGATGCTGTCCGTGTACCGCCCGAGCAGCTTCAAATCTCCTGCGATCTGGTCATCGGTGGGAAAGTCGTGATTGAGCGGGTTCTGGTAGCGCTGAAACCCCGAGTAGGCAAAGCCGCCGATCTGGCCATGCCAGTCACCTGGCCCATTAGGCAGGTTGCCCCACCACCACAGTCCGATATTCAGCGCGGCCACGACCAGCGCAATCGCCAGGGCGGAGAGAAGCGGGTACTTGCTGTCTTGGTTTGCTGCCGTGGCGCTCAAAAAAATTCCCGGAAAAGCCTGCGTCGGAAGCGCAAAAGCTTAGGGAGCTTAACCAATGCAGGGCAACAGGCTCAACCAAAAGTCCATGCGATGGTCAGCGCGAGGTCAGGACCCGCAGGAAAAGGCATCGAAAAACCCGGCTCCCGTCTCCTTTGGATGTGCCGGCGGTGCTCAATGCAAAACGGCGCCATCGAGAGATGGCGCCGTTGATTTCAGCGGGGCCAAGCTTTGTCAGGGATGCTTATTTCAGCAACGAGCGCAGCATCCAAGCGGTTTTCTCGTGTTCCTTGAGGCGACCGGTCACCATATCGGCCGTACCCTCGTCGCCTGGGCCATCGGCGGCCTTGATGGTTTCGCGGGCGGTATGCGCGGCAATTTCATGGCCTTCGACCAACTGGGCGACCATTTCCTTCCACTCCGGTACGCCAGCCTCCTCCTTGATCGAGGTGAGCTTGCCGAACTGGCTGTAGGAGCCCGGAGCGGAGACATCGAGCGTGCGGATACGCTCGGCCACCTCGTCAGCGGCCAGCCACAGTTCGTTGTACTGCACTTCGAACATGGCGTGCAGCGAGTTGAACTGCGGGCCGGTGACGTTCCAATGGAAGCTGTGGGTTTTCAGGTACAGCGAGTACGTATCGGCCAGCAGCTTGGACAGGTGCTTGGCGATCGCTTCGCGATCTTTTTTATCGATACCGATGGAAATGGACATGTCGCGCTCCTTCCGATGGGGAAATCTGTGGCATTCACATTAGCCGTTACGCAAGTACGAAGGAAATGAATCGTGCCGATGTCGACGATAGTCACCGGCTATGATGTGCGGTCCCATGAATGACGCTTCCATGCCCTCTGCCAACGCCACTGTCGATAGCCGCTTGCGTGACCTGCGCCGGGTGCTGGATGGCGTATCCAGCCGTGATTTCGGTCGACTGCTTGGCCGCTGGCGGTCGTTGTCACGTCGCCTCGATGAGAGCAGGCTGGCCGCGCTGGCGGTCGATATTGAAGCTTCCGCGGCAAGACGACGCGCGCGCGTGGCGACCAAGCCGGCGATCCGGCTGGACGAGTCGCTGCCGATCAGCGCGCGCGCCGAGGACATCGTCGAGCTGATCCGCAAACATCAGGTCGTGGTGATCGCCGGTGAAACCGGCTCGGGCAAGACCACCCAGTTGCCCAAGCTGTGCCTGGCCGCTGGTCGTGGCGAGGCCGGCATGATCGGTTGCACCCAGCCGCGCCGCCTGGCAGCGCGATCGGTAGCGCGCCGCGTGGCGGAGGAACTGGGTACGCCGATCGGTGAGATCGTCGGCTTCCAGGTGCGCTTCAACGATCAGGTGTCCGAACGCAGCCTGATCAAGTTCATGACCGACGGCATCTTGCTCGCCGAGACGCAGGGCGACCCATGGCTCAGCGCCTACGACACCATCATCATCGACGAGGCGCACGAGCGCAGCCTCAATATCGACTTTCTGCTGGGCTATCTGAAGCGGCTGGCGAAAAAGCGGCCGGAGCTGAAGATCATCGTCACCTCGGCGACCATCGATACCGCACGTTTCGCCGAGCACTTCGATGGCGCGCCGGTGGTATCGGTGGAAGGGCGCGCGTTTCCGGTCGACGTGCGTTGGCGCTCGCTCGATCAGCTGGCCTCAGCCTCCGATCAGAAGCGTGGCACCCGCGATATGCAGCAGGGCAGTGCCGAACACATCGCCGCCGTGCTGGATGAAATCACGCATGACGACCCGCGCGGCGACGTGCTGGTGTTCCTGCCCGGCGAACGTGAAATCCGCGATGCGCACCTGCTGCTGTCGCGCCGTCAATACCGCGAGACCGAAATCATGCCGCTGTACGCGCGGCTGTCGGCCGGCGATCAGGATCGCGTGTTCAAGCCCGGCAGCAAACGCCGCGTGGTGCTGGCCACCAACGTGGCCGAGACCTCGCTCACCGTGCCGCGCATCCGCTATGTGATCGATACCGGCACCGCGCGGGTGAAGCGCTACAGCCAGCGCAGCCAGCTCGAGCGGCTGCATGTCGAACCGATCGCGCAGGCGGCGGCCGATCAGCGCAAGGGCCGCTGCGGTCGCGTGGCGGCAGGCATCTGCTATCGCCTGTATGACGAGGCCGACTACGCCAGCCGCGCAGCGTTCGCTGATCCCGAGCTGCTGCGTTCGTCGCTGGCCAACGTGATCCTGCGCATGCTGGCATTGCAGTTGGGCGAGGTGGAGGACTTCCCCTTTCTCGAAGCGCCCGATCCACGTGTGGTGGCCGACGGTTATCGGCGGCTTGCCGAAATTTCGGCCATCGACGAGGCGCGCAAGCTCACTGCCATCGGCCGCATGCTGGCGAAAATTCCGGTCGACGTGCAGCTGGCGCGCATGCTGGTCGAAAGCGAGAAGCTGCATAGCCTGCGCGAGGTGTTGACCATCGTCAGCTTTCTCAGCGTGCAGGATCCGCGCGAACGTCCCGCCGATGCACGCCAGCAGGCCGATGCTGCACACGCAGTGTTCGCCGACCCAAAGTCCGACTTCGTCGGCGTGCTGAATCTGTGGCGCGCCTATCACGAGGTGCACGAAGAGCTGACCCAATCGAAGCTGCGTGACTGGTGCTCGCGGCACTTTCTCAGCTTTATGCGCATGCGCGAGTGGCGTGAGTTGCATCGGCAGCTGTTGCTGGTGGTGCAGGAGCTGGGGTGGACGCGGGATGGGAGTGCTGCTTCGGCAGAGGGCGCCATCAATTCTCCCTCTTCTCGTTGGGGTGAGGGCCGGGGTGAGGGGCCGGGCTTGCGGGATAATGTAAACAGAGCCTCAGCGAGAGCGAAAAAGACGAACAACCTCTCGTCGCGCGAGCACCCACCCCTCACCTCAATCCTCTCCCCGCAGTGGAGAGGAGGCGAACGCGAGAAGCAATCTGTTGATGAAGAGGCGGCTGTCGCACGCCTCTTTGAATCCATCCATCGCAGCCTGCTCGCCGGCCTGCCGACTCAGGTCGGCCGCAAGGACGAGAAGGGTGTGTACCTGAGCACGCGTGAGCGCAAGTTCCAGGTGTTCCCTGGCTCGGCCTTGTCCAAGGTTCCGCCGAACTGGATTTTTTCCGCGCAGATTCTCGATGTGGGTGGGCGTGTCTGGGGCATGATGAATGCTCGTATCGAGCCGCTGTGGATCGAGCAGCAGGCAGCACACCTGTTACGCGCGAGCTGTCGCGACGCGCACTGGTCGAAGAAGCGTGGTTGCGTGGTGGCCTACGAGCAGGTCAGCCTGTTCGGGCTGGTGTTGGTGGAGAAACGGCCGGTGACGTTCCAGTTGCAGGATCCGCCGCTGGCGCACGCGATTTTCCTGCGTGAGGCATTGACGCGTGGCGACATCGACAGCCGTGCGGATTTCGTCCGTGCCAATCAGCGCGTGCTCGAGGATGCCTTGGGCATCGAAGCGAAGCAGCGACGTGAAGGGCTGATTCGCCATGAGGATGATCTGGTGGCCTTCTTCGAGGGAAAGCTGCCGGAAGACATTGCCAGCAGCCGCGCGCTGGATGCGTGGTATCGCAAGGCGCGTCCGGCTGAGCAGGCTGCGCTGCGTTGGTCGTTGGACGACGTAATGGTTGGTGGTGCCGGGCTGGATGCAAAGGCTTTTCCAGCGACCCTGGATATGGGCGCAAGGCGCTACCGCCTCGAATACCGTTTCACACCCGGCGACGAGGCCGATGGCGTGACCCTGCATCTGCCGCTGGCGATGTTGAATGCACTGCCGACGGCGCGCTGCGAGTGGCTGGTACCCGGCCTGCTGGGCGAGAAGGTGGCCGAGCTGATCCGTGGACTGCCCAAGCCGCTGCGGCGCAACTTTGTGCCAGCGCCGGATTTTGCGCGCGCTTTCATCGAAGCCGAATCACCACGCGACGAATCCTTGGTGAAGGTGCTCGTGGCATTTCTCAAGCGAACCACAGGCGTGGAGATCGCCGCGACCGAATTCGCAGCGGTCGAACTGTCGGCGCATTTCTCGATGCGCTATCGCCTGCACGAAGGTGATGACTCGAAAGGCCCTACGCTTGCGACCAGCCGTAATCTGGCCGCGTTGCGCCGACAGTGGGAAGGTCAGGCGCGCGAGGCGTTCTCGCGCAAGACCGATATCGAACTCACCCGCGAGGACGTCACCAGCTGGGATTTCGAAGAGATTCCTGCGCGGGTGCGTTCCGATGGCGGCCTTATGGCTTTCCCTGCGTTGGTGGATCTTGGCGAGACGGTGGCGCTGCGCGTGTTCGAACGCAGCGACGAGGCCAGTCAGGCACACCGGCAGGGTGTGGTGCGACTGCTGCGTAATGCACTTGCCAGCGATGCCAAGCAGGCGCGGCGCCGATTGCCGGTGGGTAATGCACTGGCATTGAAATATGCACCGCTGGGCAGTGTCGATCGACTGCGCGAGGATTTGCTCGAAGGCGGTTTCGATGACCTGCTGCAAAGGCATGACCTGGATGTGCGAACGGCCGGCGCATTTGAATCGCTGCGCGCGCAGTGCTCACGCGAACTGTTTGCCGCTGGCGTCGAGCGATTGAAACTCGCCGAACCGATCATCGAAGCGCAGGCCGAGCTGAAACCGTGGCTGCAGCCGCCGCTGCTGGGTTTTGCCAGGGCCAGCTACGACGACATGCACGAGCAGCTCGATAGTTTGCTCAGCGCCGGCTTTCTGCAGGAGCTGTTGCTGGCCCGACTTGCGCATTTCCCGCGTTACCTGAAAGCGATGCGGTTGCGTGCCGAACGGTTGCAGCAGGATCCGACCAAGGACCAGCAGCGCCTGCTGCAGGTCCTTCCGTATTGGCGCGAGTACCTGAAGCATCGCACCGAGAAAGGTGCAAGTACCGAGAAAGGTATAAGTGCCGCTCGCGCCAGGGACGCCGATCTGGCCGAGCTGCGCTGGTTGATCGAGGAGTGGCGTGTCTCGCTGTTCGCGCAGGAACTCAAAACCGCTGAGCCGGTATCGGCCAAGCGGTTGGCAAAGGCGTTGGCAGCGCTGGGCTGATTACGCGCGTGTCAGTTCACGCGTTCCACGTGGACGGTGTCGTTGCAGCCATCCACGAACATCAGCCAGCTGCCCATGAGCGAGGGTTTGATCTTCGCCGTGGGATTCTCGCCGCTCATGCAGCTGGGTTGCTCGTCACCCACGTGCTTCCATGTCTGGCCGTTGTCCAGCTTGATCACTTTGCCTTCGCTCCAGCCACTGAAATGTCCGGCCACATGGGCAATGATCTTGGTGCGTTTGCCCTGGTCTGGATAGAACATCGGTTTGCCTGTCTCAGTGACGACTTTTGTGACGACGCGTGTGGTCACTTTGCCGTGCGCACTCAACCATCCATCAAGGCTCTGCAGCTCCTGCGGTGAAAGCTTGTCGAGTCCGGCGGCCTTGAACTCGTCGCTGGTCATGCGCTGTTGCAGGCCGTCGGTCTGTTGGGCCTGTGCAGACAGGCAACACAGGGCGAGGGCGGCCGAAAGGAGTGAGTAGCGCAAGCGAATCATCATGGGGTGGGTCCTTGGATAGCGGGCAAGCGTGGACGGGATAATCGGAGCGATTACGGGAAGCTGATGCGCGATTCTGCGCGGTAAGCCGCTCCGAAGCCAAGCATTGCCATTGCCGGAGTCTGGGTGCCTGCCCAGATAGCCGTGAATCGACCCGGCCAGCAGCTAATATGGTCACCTGTTCAAGGACTATTTCTCTCGTGCCCCCAGCCGTCAAATCTTCCAGCTTGCAGCAATGGCGCGATCGCGCCGGCGTGCTGCCGCCGGTGATGGTGGCTGCGCTGGAGGCCTGTGCTCAGCAACGCCTGCCCGAGGCCGAATGCTGTGACGTGCTGGATTTGCTGGAGCTGCTGGGTTGCGACGCCCAGACCCAGGCGGCGGCGTTATGGTTTGAGCTGACGCGGGTCGCCCCCGATGTCTGGAAGACGCAAAGCGCGACGCTTCCGGCAGAACTGAAGCGGCTGGTAGATGGCCAGCAGGCCGCCGAACAGGTGTGGGCATTGCATGCCCAGCACGCGCCGGATGCAGCGACAGAAGGTTTGCGTCGATTGCTTCTCGCGATCGTGCGCGACCTTCGCGTGGTGTTTGTATTGCTGGCGCGGCAGCTGGCCAGGATGCGCGCCGCCATCTCGCTGCCGGGTGAGCAGAGCGCGGCACTGGCGCGCTTGACCCGTGATATCCATGCGCCGCTGGCCAACCGGCTCGGCATCTGGCAACTGAAATGGGAGCTGGAGGATCTGGCCTTCCGTTTTCTGCAGCCGGACGTCTACCGGCGCATCGCGAAACTGCTCGATGAGCGTCGCGGCGATCGCGAGTTGTTTATTCGCGAGGTGTTGATCGAACTTGGCCAGACGCTGGAGACCAACGGCATTCGTGCGGAACTGGCGGGGCGTCCCAAGCACATCTACTCGATCTGGAAAAAAATGCAGCGCAAGGCGCTGGATTTTTCCGATCTGTACGACATCCGCGCCGTGCGCATCCTGGTCGACAGCGTCGCCGATTGTTATGCCGCGTTGGGTCTTGTGCATGCGCGCTGGCCGCATCTGCCGGGCGAGTTCGATGATTACATTGCGCGACCCAAGGCCAACGGCTACCGCTCGTTGCACACAGCTGTACTCGGTCCGTCGGGTAAGACGCTGGAAGTGCAGATCCGCACCCACGAGATGCATCACGCCAACGAACTGGGTGTGGCGGCGCATTGGCGCTACAAGGAGGGCGGCAGCAGCGACGTCGAGTTCGAGGCGAAGATCGCCTGGATGCGCAAGCTGCTTGAACCGCGTGGCGAGGACGACAGCGCGCTGGCCGCCGATCTGCACAGCGAACTGCTGGAGGATCGTGTCTACCTGCTGACGCCGAAGGGCGAGATTTTCGATCTGGCGCACGGCGCGACGGTGCTGGATTTTGCCTACCTCGTACATACCGAGGTCGGTCATCGCTGCCGCGGTGCCAAGGTCAACGGCCGCATCGTCCCATTGACCTTTCAGCCGCAGAGTGGCGACCGGGTGGAGATTCTCACGACCAAGTTGGGTGAGCCGAGCCGCGACTGGTTGTCGCCGCATCATGGTTACCTCACCACGGCACGGGCAAAGGACAAGGTGCGCGCGTGGTTCCGGCGGATCGCTCACGATGCCAACGTCGCGGTGGGCCGCACGATGTTCGAGCGCGAACTGAAGCGACTGGCACTGCCCAGCATGGATGTGGCCAAACTGCCGGCGCATTTTCATCTGAAGAATCATGAGGAGCTGCTGGTCGCGCTGGCATTGGGTGAACTCGTGCCCGGCCAGATCTCGCGTGTGCTGCAGGAAGCCGCGCAGCCACCGGCCGCACCGGTTGCGCCGGCGCCGGCTTACGTCGCGCGCCCGGCGTCGCTGGATCACAGCGCGCTCAGCATCGAGGGCATTGGCAACCTGCTGACCACGCTGGCGCGCTGCTGCCAGCCATTGCCGGGCGACGCGGTGCGTGGCTTCGTCACCAAGGGGCGTGGCGTGTCCGTGCATCGCGCTGACTGCGTCAGCCTGGCGCGGCTGATGCGCACTGATCCGGATCGGGTGATCGAGGTGACCTGGGGCAACGCCGCCAACCAGGCCTACGAGATCGACATCGAAGTGCGCGGCTACGATCGCAAGGGTTTGCAGAAAGACGTGACCGGGATCATCAGCAACACCAGCGCCCATATCATTGCCTCGTCCAGCCGTCTGTTTGCGCGCACCGGCGAAGTGGAAATGCGCTACACCCTGCGTGTGCGCGATTTCGAACAATTGTCGACCCTGCTCAGCAAGCTGACCGTGCTGCCCAACGTGCTCGATGCGCGACGCGTCGGCGTGGCGTGAGCGATGCACTCGCGTCGATCGCGCGGACTTCGCAGACGCCGCGCGCCGGGAACCCCTGCGCCCCAAGCTGAACGCGCGACTTTGCGACCTGAAGCGCGCCGGCAGCCCGATGTTAAGCTGCGGCCATTGCCCTGAAGCCCCGGAATCATGAGCGGACGTCGAGACCAGCACGAAGCGGATCCCCATCGTCGCACCGAGCCCACGCTTGGTGATATCGATCATCTGGATTCGCCGCGTGCTCCGTCCAGCGATGGCCTGCCGCAAGTCAACGTCGAAGCGCGGAACGGGCGGCCAGGGATGCCATCGCAGCCCACCCGCAAAAAACCAGCCGGGAGTAAACGTGGCTGGCTGCTGCCGGTGCTGTTGCTCGTGCTGATCGCAGTGATCGCCACCGCATGGCTCAACCAGGGGTGGCTGCGTGGAAAGCTGCCGAACACCGAACTCAATGACGTGCTGAGTCGCGCGCAGCAGGCGCTGCAGGCTGGCCATCTGGACGGCCAGGACGGCACCAGTGCGCGTGAACTTTTCCAGGCGGCCGTGGCGCTGCAGCCGGATAACGATCGCGCTGCCGATGGGCTGCGCCAAGTGGGTCAGGCCGAGTTGGCGCAGGCGGATGCCTCGCTGCAGGCCGGCCATCTCGATCAGGCCGCGCAGCAGGCCGCATCGGCTCGTGATCTGCTGGGCGGCGGTACCGATGTCGATCGGCTCGATGCCCAGATCACCCAGGCGCGTGCGGCGCAGGGTTCATCGCAGGTCAAGACGGTCGACCTCGTTGATCAGGCGCAGCAGGCGCTGGCCGACGGCAAGCTCGAAGGCCCGCACGGCGCCGGCGCGCTCTACAAGCAGATGTTGCAGGCTGACCCGAACAATGCGGTCGCCGCGCATGGACTGGACCAGGTCGGTGACGCGCTGGCGGTGCAGGCGCACAAGGCGTTCGACGCCAACGACAGCACCTCCGCCAATGCCACGGTCGAGGAACTGGCCGCGCTGCAGCCGAACAACGGCGCGCTGCCGGCACTGCGCGCGCAGCAGGCGCAGACGCGCAAGCAGGACGATGGCGCACTCGATGCCGAACTCAAGCAGGGTATGGACGCTTTTCGTGCCGGCCGCATTGTGGGCCAGGGAGACGACACCGCGTTGAGTCACTTCAAGGCCGCACTGGCGATCGATCCAGACAATGCCGATGCCCGGGCCGGCCTCGGCAAGGTGGCGCAGGCGCTGACCGTGCAGGCCAGTGCGGCGATCGATGCCGGTGACACCGGACAGGCGACGCAGCTGCTTGATCAGGCCGCTGCACTGGCGCCGAAATCGGCCGACCTTGCCGCCGCGCGCGCCCGTCTCAACAGCACATCAGCCCAGGGCGCGGCATCACCCGCCGGCGATCCGAATTCGCAAGCGGACGACTCAGTGCAACCCTCCGCCCCGGTCGTGCTGTCGCCGCAACAGAGCGCCACAGTCGCGCGACTGGTGCAGCGCGCCCAGGTCGCCGCGGCACGTGGTGACATCATGTTGCCGCCAGGCAACAGCGCCTACGATCTGTACCGCAACGCGCTGGTCATCGATGGCAGCAATGCTGTCGCGCTGCAGGGTCTGCAGGCATTGCCGGTGCAGGTGGAAAAGCAGTTCAACCAGGCCTTGTCCAACGGCAATCTGGGGCAGGCCAGCGACATGCTGGAGAATCTCGCCGAGCTGGCACCCGGCGAAGCCTCGCAGAGCGCGCTGAGCGACCGACTCGCCGGCGCATGGCTGGATCAGGCCGAGCAGCAATTGAGTTCAGGCGATCGCATCGGTGCCAGCCAATCGCTTGATCGCGCGCGCAAGCTGTCGCCCAACCAGCCACGCGTACTCGATCTTGCCGCACGACTGCAGAGCAGTCCTTGAGCGTGGCATGAGGCTCGCTCCAGGCACAAGAGCCTGTTCACGATCTCCACGTAGCCCGCGTTGTGCCGTGGCGGTCGCCACGACTCAACCCTTCGGGCCGGGTCGGTTTGCCCCCATGCCAGCGTCATCACTCGGTCGTGTACCGACGTACACTCCCTCCTTCTTCCTTGGCCTGCGCGCAAACCGATCCCGGCGCGGGCCACGTGGAGATCGTGAACAGGCTCTAAGGAATTCGCTTTGACCGTATTGGTCCTCGGGGGAAGTAGCCAGATCGGTCATTTCCTGCTGCCGCGTTTGCTGATATGTGGCGAACCGGTCATCGCAGTGAGCCGGCACCCACCAAGCATGCCTTCCGAGGTGCAATGGCGTCTTGGCCATTTGCCCGATGCCATGCCGGAGCTGCCAGCGCTATCGGCCATCGTCAGCTTCGGTCCACTGCTGGCATTGGCCGAGTGGCTGGCGAGTCAATCGCTGTCGGGTGCGCCACGAGTAATCGCCACCAGTTCGATGAGCGCCGAAACCAAGCGCGATTCCAGCGTGCCCGCCGAGCGTGAAATATCCCGCCAGCTGCGTGATGGCGAAGCGGCGCTGGCCTCCGCCTGCGCCCGTCATGGTTGCAGCTGGACGGTGCTGCGACCCACGCTCATTTATGGCGCCGGCATGGATAAGAGCCTGACGCCGATGGCGCGCCGGGCCATGCGCCTGCGGCTGTTTCCATTGCCATCCGGTCGCGGTTTGCGCCAGCCGGTGCACGCCGACGATATCGCGCAGGCCGTGCTGGCGGCGCTGGATTGTCCCGCGTCAGTCGGCCGTATTCTACCGATCGGCGGCGGTGAACGACTGACCGCCGGCGAGATGTTTGCGCGCGTCCATCGCAGCCTGCCTTGCGCCACGCTGCCGCTGCCGCTGCCGGCGTGGCTGTTGCGCCTGGGCCGACATGGCGTGCCGCGATTGCGCGGCCCGTTGCACCGGCTCGATGCCGATCTGATAGCCGACAATGGCGAATTGCAGCGATTGCTCGGCATCAATCCGCGGCCGTTCCGCCCCGAGGCCTCGTCATGGGTGCCTGCCCATTTTTAAGTCTGCATAGCGTCGACCGAGCCGTATGCGCCGGAATTTCATGGCTCGCGTTGGTTGCCTGCGCTTGATTGCCCGCGAATCGCCTCGAAAGCGGCCGCTGCGTTCATGGGCGCGCCGGGAAGCAGGCTCTATGATCGACCCACTTGTTCGATAGGATTTCCCCACGTTGCCTTTTCTGACTCGTCTTGGTTCGTTCGCGCGCAGTTGCTGGCCCTGGGTGCGCATCCCTTTCTGGATTGGCATGGGCCTGCTGTTCGGCTTCGTGCTGCCGTACACGCTGATCCTCAACAAGCGCGTGCAGGATCGCTTCAACGATCTGGTTTTCGCCGTACCTACACGCGTCTATGCGCGTCCGCTGGCACTGGCGGCGGGTACACCGATGACGTCCGCTGCACTGGAGCTGGAGCTGACTTTTTCCGGCTACAGCCACGACGGGAATGGCGACATCGTTGGCAGCTGGGTGAAGCGGGGTACGACCTACACCATTTCCTCACGTGGCTATGCCGGCCCCGACGGCGGCGAGCTGCCCAAGCGGATCGAGGTCACGCTGGGCAACGGCACCGTGCAGCAGGTCAGGGATGCGGCGAGCAATAATGCGATTCCGCTTACGCATCTGGATCCGGCGCGTATCGCCACGCTTTACGGCGCCAAGCAGGAAGAGCGTCGCTTTGTGCGTCTGGCCGATGTGCCGCCGCTGCTGCTCAGTGGCTTGCAGGCGGTTGAGGACCGCGACTTCAAGCATCACATCGGTATCGATTTCGGTGCGATCTTGCGTGCCTCGTTCGCCAACTTGCGCGCCGGTCATACCGTGCAGGGTGGCTCAACGCTGACTCAGCAGCTGGTCCGTAATCTGTTCCTCACGCGCGATCAAAATTTCACCCGCAAATTCAACGAAGCGCTGATGTCGCTGTTACTCGAGGCGCACTACAGCAAGGGGCGGATTCTCGAGGCCTACGTCAACGACGTTTTCCTCGGCCAGCAGGGTGATCAGGCGGTGCACGGTTTCGCGGCTGCGGCGGAGTTCTACTTCGGTCGTCGGATGGAAGATCTGCGCCCACAGGAAATCGCCTTGCTGGTCGGCATGGTCAAGGGGCCGAGCTATTACGACCCTCGCCGCGCCCCCGATCGGGCACTGGCGCGGCGCAATCTGGTGATCCAGGAGTTTGCCAATACCGGCCTGCTGACTGCCGCGCAGACCAATGCGGCGCAGGCCTCACCGTTGGGCGTGATCAGTGACGGCCAGCTGCCGCACAATCGTTTTCCGGCCTTCATGGAGTTGGTGCGTTCGCAGATCACGACTGACTTCGACGAGCAGTCGCTGCGTGATGGCAATCTGTCGATCTTCACCACGCTTGATCCTACGGCGCAGCTCTACACCGAGCAGGCGATAACCACAGCGCTGAAGGGCCTGGGCAAACGTGCGAACGAAGTACAGGCGGCCGGCGTGGTCACCGATGCACCGACTGGCAGCGTACTCGCCGTCGTTGGCAGCCGCACGCCGGGCGAGCAAGGTTTCAATCGCGCGATCGATGCACGACGTCCGATTGGGTCGCTGGTCAAGCCGTTCGTTTATCTGGTGGCGTTGACCCAGCCCGAGCGCTGGAACCTGTCGACCCTGCTCGATGACAGCCCGGTTAGCCTGCGCCAGCCCGACGGCAGTTACTGGGAGCCGCACAACGACGACAACCAGAGCCACGGCCAACTGCCGATGGTCGATGCGCTGGCGCACTCGTGGAACCTGGCCACTATCCATCTCGGCCTTGCGGTGGGCCTGCCGCGGATTCAGGCGTTCCTGAAATCGTTCGGTCTGGAAAACGTGAGTCCGAGCCCGTCGCTGCTGATCGGTGCCCTTGATCTCGCACCGCTGCAGGTCGCGCAGATGTATCAATACCTGGCCGCCGATGGGCATGCGCTGCCGCTGGTTGCAGTGCGCGGTGTGGTCAATGGCAACGGTCAGACCATCAAGCGCTATCAGGTGCAGGCGGGCGAAGGTGAATACCAGAATGCGGTGCGCCTGATCACCTGGGCGTTGCAGCAGGTCACCCTGTTCGGCACGGCGCATTCGATCGGCGATTCCGACCTCGCGCGACTGGATGCGGCCGGCAAAACCGGTACCAGCAACGACATGCGCGACAGCTGGTTCGCCGGCTATACCGGTCAGCATCTGGCGGTGTTCTGGATGGGCCGCGACGACAACAAGCCGACCGTGCTGTTCGGCGCCACCGGCGCGCTGCGTGCGTGGCGCGAGCTGTTCGCCAAATTGCCGACCAAGCCGCTGTCGACCACACCGGCACCGGGGCTGGAGCTGGCCTGGATCAATCCAGCTGATGGCAAACCGACCCAGCCATCGTGCCAGGGCGCGCGGCAGTTCGAGGTGGTGTCGGGTAGCTTGCCTGCGGACACCGAGGGCTGTTTCTGGCAAGGTGTAAAGAGTCTGTTCGGTGGCGGCGAGCAGCCTGCTGCTGCAGGCAGCGCACAGCCCAATGCACCCAATCCAAGCACTACCGACACACCGATCCGGAATTGACCATGTTGCCTGTTTCCAAGCCCGCTTCTGTTTTGCTTCTGTTGCTAGCCGCCGCATCGCTCGGCGCATGCAGCCTGTTCGAGCCTGCTCCGACGCCTACCGCACCGGCTTACACGCCTCCCAGCTATGACTTGGTGGCCTCGATCCGCGCCGCAGGCGATCGTGAGCAGTCGGTGATCGCGGTCAATCCGTTGCGCGACGCGGGTGTTGCCGGTTTGCAGGACGCGGCGCAGGTGGACGAGAAGGCTGGTCGTTATGCCGACGCCGCCGGCAAGCTCGATCAGGCGATCAAGCTCAGCCCGAACTCACCGGACCTGCTGCAGGATCGCGCCGAAATCGCGGTACGTATGAAGGATTACCCGATGGCCGAAAAGCTTGCGCACCAGTCGTGGTCGATTGGTCCCAAGCTCGGCCCATTGTGCGCGCGCAACTGGCAGACCGTGGTCGAGATCCGCCTGCAGCAGAACGATCAGGCCGGCGCCGTCACCGCGCGCAAATGGGTGCAGCAGTGCCACAAGCCAGGCCAGCCGCGCTATTGAAGCCCACACCGGCGGTTATCGTTTCACCGCATGGGTGTGCTGGGCGATACTGCGTGAATGATTGAACACGATGACATCGGCGCCCTGCTTGGTGCCGACGGCCCGTTCGCCCGCGAGCTGCCGAACTTCGCGCCGCGCGAGGCGCAGCAGACGATGGCCATCGCCGTGCAGCAGGCCATTGCGGGTTGCGAAACGCTGATCGCCGAGGCCGGCACCGGCACCGGCAAAACCTACGCTTATCTCGTCCCGGCGCTACTGTCGGGCGAGCGGGTGATCATTTCCACCGGCACCAAGGCGCTGCAGGACCAGCTGTATTTTCGCGATCTGCCGAAAGTGCGTTCGGTGCTGGGTGCGCGCTTGAAGACAGCGCTGTTGAAAGGCCGCGCCAATTATCTCTGCCTGTACCGGCTCGACCAGACCGTGCGCGAGGGCGCCACCTTCGATCGCACGCAGGCTTCACAGCTGGCGACGATCCGCGCGTGGTCGGCACGCACGCGGCGTGGTGACCGGATGGAGCTTGCCGAAGTACCGGAGGAATCGCCGCTGTGGCCGCGGGTCACTTCCACGCCTGAAAACTGCCTTGGCGTGGAGTGTCCGTTCTTTGAAGACTGTCACGTGGTCAAGGCACGCCGCGAAGCGCAGGAAGCGGAAATCGTCGTGGTGAATCATCACCTGTTGTTCGCCGACCTTGCGTTGAAGCAGGAGGGCTTTGGCGAAATCCTGCCGGGAGCCGCGGCTTTCATTCTCGACGAGGCCCATCAGATTCCCGAACTCGCCGGCCAGTTCTTTTCGCAGAGCATCAGCGCGCGCCAGCTCACTGAACTGGCGCAGGACGCGTTGGCCGAATGCAATGGCATCACTGGCGCGATCGGCCTCATGCTGGAGCCGGTCGAGGCTTTGCAGAATGCCGTACGCCAGTTACGTCTGACGATGGATGCGCTGCCACAACGCGGCGCGTTCCAGCAGTTGGAAGATCAGCCCGGTGTCGATCTGGCGCTCAGCGACCTGCGCGATCTTCTTTCCACGCTGGCCGAACTGCTCGCCTCGCAGGCCGAGCGCTCGCGCGGCTTCGACAATCTGCACGAGCGGGCTTTGCTTTTGAGCGGACGACTCGACCGCATCATTGAGGATCACACCGACCGCGACGTGCGCTGGTACGAGCATTACCCGCGCGGCTTCGTGCTCTACGCCACGCCACTGGATCTGGCAGCGCCGATGCGCAATCTGCGCGAGCGGACGCAGGCCGCGTGGATACATACCTCGGCGACGCTGTCGGTGGCGGGCGACTTTGGCCATTTCGCCCGACAGCTTGGACTGGAGGATCCTCAGACGATGAGTCTGCAGAGTCCCTTCGACTATGCGCAGCAGGCGCTGTGCTATCTGCCGCCGCCACTGCCGGACCCCAACGCGCGCGACTATACCGACAAGGTGATCGAGGCTGTGCTGCCGGTGCTGCACGCTTCGAACGGTCGCGCGTTTCTGCTGTTCACCTCGCATCGCGCGCTGCGCCGCGCCGCCGAGCTGCTGCAGGACAAGTGCCCATGGCCACTGTTCGTGCAGGGCACTGCACCACGGCCACGCCTGCTGGAAGAGTTTCGTGCCAGTGGCCACGGCGTGCTGCTGGGTGCGGCGAGTTTTTGGGAAGGCGTGGACGTGGCGGGTGAGGCGCTTTCTGTCGTGGTGATCGACAAGCTGCCGTTCGCTGCGCCGGACGATCCAGTGCTGATGGCGCGCCTGCAGGCGCTGGAGCAATCCGGCATCAATCCGTTCATGGGCTGGCAGGTGCCCAACGCCGTGATCGCGTTGAAGCAAGGTGTGGGCCGACTGATCCGCGACATGCACGATCGCGGCGTACTGGTGCTGTGCGATCCGCGCTTGACCAGCAAGGGATATGGACGTCTATTTCTCGCGAGCCTGCCACCAATGCCGCGCACGCGCGAATTGGCCGACGTGCAGGCGTTCTTTGATGGTGCATCGGCGCCGCAGTTGGTCGCGAATGAAAGGTCGGCCTGACGGTTAACTCAAAATCGGGTGCACCACGAGTTCGACCTGGTGGATTGGATAAGAACCGAATTCCGTCACCGATCCCGTGCTGCAAGATGTGCTGGAAGAACTACGCCAGCGCCGACCCGCTAACATCGTTCGACGATATGGCGGCGCACAGATGGCCATTGGTAGATGGTGTTTCATCAGGACACGCTGGTAAGGGGTAGCTGACGCGGTAACAAGTCAGGCACCGCCTTCATCGCTACATTACCGTCTGGTCACCGACATCATCCCGCCTTGATTCGCCCGGTTCCCGCCCGCCGCGCGGCCGCCGGCTCGGCTGTCATGGATTTCCCGCGGGTGCGAGAATGACGCCATGAATCTGCTTGCCATCGAAACAGCTACCGAAGCGTGCTCCGTTGCCTTGATCCACGGCCAGGACATCATTGCCCGCAGCGAAATCGCGCCGCGTCGCCATACCGAGCTGGTGCTGCCAATGGCCGACGCCTTGCTGGCCGAGGCGGGCATCGGCCGGCATGCGCTGGATGCGATCGCGGTTGGTCGGGGCCCAGGCGCCTTCACCGGTGTACGCCTCGGCGTGTCGCTGGCGCAAGGCATGGCGCTGGCGCTCGATCTGCCAGTCATTACCATCTCTTCGCTGGCCGCGCTGGCACTGGAAGCACCGGAAGACGGCGACGCAACTATCCTCGCCGTGATCGACGCCCGCATGGGTGAAATCTATGCCGCCTGTTATCGACGCGACGAGAATGGCGGCTTGATCGCGCTGGATGACGAGCGCGTATGCAAGCCCGAATCCTTGCTGCTGCCCGATGCACCGACCTGGCAGGTCGTTGGTACCGGCTGGGCTGCTTACTCGACGGTACTTAGCGAGCACTTCACGGGAGTTCTTCGCTCAGCCGACGGCGCCCGCTACCCGCAAGCCGCCCACGTTGCCGAACTCGCCATGCAGGAGTTCAAGGCTGGCCGCGCGCAAGCGCCTGAACTCGCGCTGCCGGTTTATCTACGCGACAAGGTGGCACTGACTTTGGTGGAGCAGGGCAAGGCTTGAGTTGTTTTGGCGGATGAAAGGACGCAGTGGAAAAAATTTTCCGAGGGCTGAAATGGGTACTCGTAATGTCCGCTTCCGACCGCTTGAGACCGCCACCCGAAGCGGACGTTTCGGCCAAAGATGCATAGGTCACGGAGGGTAAATGGCACATCGAGCTTTTGGTAACTCAGCTAAATGGATTTACTTCATCGTTTTCGCTTTTCTCGCGAAAAACGCGCTGGCAGCCTGTACGACCAGCGATTGGCGCCATGGGCTGGGACGACCTGAGCATGGGGCCATCTATTTCGGTGTTATTGGAAGCCATGATGTGCGAATGATGCTGCATCTTGATCCGGCGACGGATCATCTTGACGGCGTCTATGGCTATAGTGACCAACCGGGTTTGCTGGAGCTGTCGGGAACTCTGCGAGCGGACGCAACTGGTGCAGACCTTGATGAGCGAGACTCTCAAGGACATCCAACCGGCCACATTAGCTTGAGTTTTGCTCAGCATTTGGAGCCTTGGCAAGATCCCGTGTCGGCAAAAGAATATCCTGCACGTTGCGATGCACCCCTTGGTACATGGCAGTCCTTGTCGACGAACAAGAGTCGGCGAATCGACCTGCATCGAGATGGCGAATGGGTCGCTGGCAATGAAGGCGAAGAGCAGATGGATGACATCGTGGCTCTCAAGCTACGACGAGCCATACTTGTAAACGATCGATCCGCTTTTGCTGCGCTTCTTCAATATCCTTTTTATACGGTCGGCTTTCGATCAGGATTTCATGCTTGGAACCGTCCGGAAGATGTCATCAAGTACTATGCAGAGATCATGCGTATTCCGGATATCTTCGTTCGTGAAGCCGTGCCTCATGTCTTGGCGGCCAATGCAACGGGAGCTGCCTTTATGCGTGGGTCAGTTTATTTGGCACATGGCAAGGTAACTATGGTGTGCGAAGGAAGGTGCCCGATAGTCGCCAACTTCGAGCATCCCGCTATGTAAAGCTCAGTCATAGGATTGAATGACAATCGAAATGTCGCTTTGACCCGAAGCAGTCATTGGGATTTACCCGGTGTCGTTAAAATAAATGGCGCGACCAGGTTTTTAAAGCTGCCCAATCATTCGCTGCACGAGCAAACTGCTGACGGCTACCGCGACCCAGACACCTAGCCCCAGCAAAATCGACCGCACGCCACTGGCTGCCATGCGGCGGAGGTTGGCGGACAGTCCGATGGCGGTAAGTGCCACGATGATCAGGAATTCGGCGGCGAAGTGAATGGACGGCTGGATGGCCAAAGGAATCAGGCTGGCGGTGCGTACGGCCGAGGCTGCCAGAAACCACAGGATGAACCAGGGGAAGATTTTGGCGAGGCTGAAGTTGCCGGCGCTGCCGTCCTTCGCCGCTTTGCGCTTTTCGCGCGCGGCGACGACGAAAGCCAATACGAGGCAGACGGGGACGATCAGCGTGGCGCGGGTCAGTTTGACGATGGTGGCGAAGTCACCGGCGGTCTTGCTGTAGCTGTAGCCGGCGGCGACCACGGACGAGGTGTCGTTGATCGCGGTACCGGCCCAGAGACCGAAGCCGAGGTCTGACAGGTGCATCAAGTGACCAAGCAGCGGGAACAGCAGCACGGCGACGAGATTGAACAGGAAGATGGTCGATATCGCGAAGGCGGTGTCGTGATCTTCGGGGCGGATGATCGGCGTGATGGCGGCGATGGCTGAGCCGCCGCAGATCGCGGTACCCACGCCGATCAGGATCTTCAGTTTGTCGTGTACGCCGAGCCAGCGGCCCAGCAGCCACGCCGAGAGAAAAGCCACGGTCATCGTCACGACGGTGACCGATAGCGACTGCAGCCCGGTCCTGGCGACTTGGCTCAGGCTCAGGCCAAAACCCAGCGCGATGATCGACCACTGCAGCACGTACTTGCCGGCGAAAGCTATGCCTGGCCGGAAGCGTTCGCCGGGCGATGCGAGGTTGCCGACGATAATGCCCAACACAATGCCGATGACTGGGCCGCCGACAAGCGGCAGCAGGTGGCCCAGCCAGAGCGCAACCAGTGCAATGCCGACAGCCAGGGCAAGGCCGGAGACAAGCGACCGCTGCTGCATGGGTTGCGCATGGATGACGTGGGCGTTCATGGTCTGGCTCCGTAGATGCACCATTGTCTGCGTCATTTTCCATCAATAAAATTTGGAATATCTGATAGAAGCGATAAGATTCACTGATGATCAATATCAGTCCACGCCAGCTCGATGTGTTTGTGCAGATCGCCTTGCACGGCAGCGTGCGTGCGGCGGCCGAGCGCCTGCACCTGACCCAGCCGGCTGCCAGCATGGCGCTGGCGGAAATGGAGCGGCAGCTGGATGCGCCGCTGTTTGCGCGCGAGCGTGGTCGCCTTCGCCTGAATGCGCGTGGTCGAGAACTTCTGCCGCTCGCACAGGAGCTGCTGGAGCGTCACGCGGAGTTTGGCCGTCGCGGTAGCGAAGGTGCGGCGACGCTGACGGGCGAGCTGCGCATCGGCGCCAGCAACACCGTTGGTAATTACCGTGTTGGTGAATTGCTCGGTGCCTTCGTGCGCAGCCACGCGCATGTCGTGATACGCCTGCGTGTGGCCAACACCGAAACCATCGCGGCCGGCGTACTCGATCACAGCCTCGATATCGGCTGTGTCGAAGGGCCGGTGACGCATCCGTTATTGGAAGTGCGGCCGTGGCGTGATGACTTGCTGGTGGTGTGTGCGCCGCCGGATCATCCGCTGGCGCGCAAGCGCAATTTGAAGCCGGCGGATTTTCTCGGCGCGCGCTGGGTGATGCGCGAACCGGGTTCGGCCACGCGCACGATCAGCGAGCGCGTGATGGCGCAACTGCCGCCCGGCGAAACCGTGTTGGAGCTCGACCAGATCGAGGCGATCAAGCAGAGCGTGGTGGCCGGGTTGGGTATTGCGTTTCTCCCCGCCGTGGCGGTGACCGATGCACTGGCCGCAGGGCGATTGAAGGCGTTGAAAACGCCGTTCCTCGATCTGCGGCGCAAGCTTTCCCTGCTGCTGCATCGGCAGAAATACCGCGGCATGCTGCTGGATGCGTTCCTGGAAAGCGCCGATCAGTAGAGTTTGGCTTCCTGGCGCGGGAACTTGTCGTGCTGACTTGTCGAGACCGCATGGGGCGCGTAATGCCAACAGCGACGCGACGCGTCATGACGCGATGCAGGCACCGAGAATTTCGTTCATCAGTGTCTCGGCCTGCTCATGCGTGTGGGCACGAAGCAGTCGCGAGGCCTGGCGACGTAAATGGGCGTGGTCGAGCGTGGCGAGTCGGTCGCGCACCAGCAGAATCTGCGTCGGATGCATGCTGAATTCGCACAAGCCCAGCACCAGCAGCAGCGCAGTGAAGTTCACATCGCCGGCGATTTCGCCGCACAGGCTTACTGGTTTTTTCGCGCGACGGCCGGCGCTGATGACGTGCGACAAGAGTCGCAGCAGCGCAGGCTGCAGTGGGTTGTAGATGTTTTCCAGCGCGTCGTTGCCGCGATCGGCGGCCAGTACGTACTGCGCGAGATCGTTGGTGCCGATGGCGAGAAAATCGGAATATTCCAGCAGCGCGCGCACGTTGATTGCCGCGGCCGGTACTTCGATCATCGCGCCCAGAGGCAGTTTCTCCGGCAGGTCGACGTTTTCGCGTTTCAGATCCTGTCGCGCCAGCCGGAACAGGGTGCGCACCGCGATCAATTCGTCCGGTTGCGTGACCATCGGCACCAGTACGCGGACCGGGCCGTAGCAGGCGGCGCGAAGGATCGCGCGGATCTGTGTGGTGAACACCGCCGGATAGCGCAGCGACAGGCGCACACCGCGTACGCCGAGCGCCGGATTTTCCTCGCCGCGCACCACCAGCCCAGCGGCGTCGGCCTTGTCGGCACCGAGGTCGAGTGTGCGAATGGTCACCGGCAGCCCGCCCATGCCCATGACCAGGTCACGATAAGCGATGAACTGCTCGTCTTCCGATGGCAAGCCCTTGTGCCGCAGGAACAGGAATTCAGTGCGATAGAGCCCCACGCCATCCGCACCGCGCGCGCGCGCGGCAGCGACGTCGTTGGCACTTTCGGCATTCGCGAGCAGGCAGATTTCGATGCCGTCGCGGGTACGTGTGGGCGCGTTGGCGAGCATGGCCAGGCGCCGGCCCTCGATCGCGGCATCGCGCTGCCAGGCACGGTATCGCGACAGGTCCTGCGCATTCGGATGGACCACCGCTTCGCCGCGTTCGGCGTCCAGCAAAATCAGATCGTCGTCGTGGATGTTCGACAGCGCATCGCGGGTGCCCACCAGCATTGGCAGGCCGAGGCTGCGGGCAAGAATCGCGCTGTGCGAATACGGACTACCGGAACTGCCGACGACGCCGAGCAAGCCGTTGCCGGCCAGCTGCGCCATATCGCCTGGCGCGATGCTGTCGGCGATCAGGATTTCGCCCACGCGTGCAGCCAGCTTGCGTTCTTCGGGGCTGGTCTGCCGCTGCAGTGCGGAGATCACCCGGTTGATCACCTGCTCGATGTCTTCCTTGCGGCTGCGCAGGTAGGGATCGTCCATCGCCTCGAACACGGCGGACAAACGATCCCGCTGTTTTTTCAGCGCGGCGCCGGGACGGTAGTGGCCGATGCGCACCATGTCGTCCAGCCCACGCAGCAGCTCGCCATCGTCCAGCAGCAGGCTGTGCGCGTCGATAAATTCGTTGACTTCGCGCGCCAGCGCGCCATGCAGCTTGCCGCGCAGTTCGCGCAACTCCTGCCGGGCGGTGTCGAGCGCGCGATGCATTAGCTCGATCTGCTCCTCGACTTCGTCCTCGGCCAGCGGGCGGGTGTCGACGC
The DNA here is from genome assembly GCF_014207165.1 of Rhodanobacter sp. MP1X3. Lineage (NCBI taxonomy): Bacteria > Pseudomonadati > Pseudomonadota > Gammaproteobacteria > Lysobacterales > Rhodanobacteraceae > Rhodanobacter > Rhodanobacter sp. MP1X3. Next base: position 1,277,306 of record NZ_JACHCO010000001.1, read on the forward strand.
TGTAGCGGCTGGGCTGCACGAGACGCGCGCGCCCCAAGGCCATGCCGTGAGCGGCGATCGTGCCGCTGAGCACATGCCTCATGCGATGGCTCCGGCGGTGCGGGGAAGGTGGAATAGAGAGCCACCCAAGGTGGCCCGGCGGGGAGTGGAAAAAGCAGGCAAGTGCTGGCACAGCTTTCGCTGCGTTTCCTGATTCCTGTTTTCCATGCCCAGCTTCATCCTTAAGCTCCTTCGTCGAACTTGCGCGCAAATAAATCCGCGATCGCGGTTACCGCTGCCTGCTCATCCGCGCCATCCGCGCGAATGGTCAGCGGCGTGCCGATGCCGGCGGCCAGCATCATCACGCCCATGATGCTCTGGGCATTGACCTCGCGGCCACGGCTGACCAGCCATACAGTAGCTTTGAATCCCTGAACGAGCTGCACCAGCTTGGCCGATGCGCGGGCATGCAGGCCGAGCTTGTTGGAAACGACGATCTCTTGTTCAAGCATAAATAGGGTCAGGCATGATCGATGAAGATTCCTCCGCGGCCACCGCTGGCCGCGATTTCGGCTAGTTCGTCCAGCGGTTTGTCGGCGTAATTGAGTACACGTAAAAGCATGGGCAGATTGAGTCCGGAAACGCAGCGCAAACGTACGCCGAGCGCACCGAGCGACAGGCCGATGTTGCACGGTGTGGCTCCATACAAATCGGCCAGCACTAGGACACCATCGCCGTGGTCGAGTTCGCGAGCATGACGCGCGGTAAGCGTGCGCATCACGTCCGGGTCAGCTTGCGGCGGGATCTCTACCGCAGCAACTTGCAATGGCAGCTTGGGCATCACGTGATGCGCGGCGGCAATCAACGCATTGCCGACGGCTTCGTGGGTCATCAACAGCACGCTGACATTCATGCCCGTGACTCTATGGTGGTGTGGCGAGGCATGGTTGTCACTCGAGTTCGCGATGAAAGGTGAGTACGCCGTCGCGTTGTGCGCGGAAATGGGTGGCAAGTTTTTCGACCAGATAGACCGAGCGATGCCGGCCGCCAGTGCAACCGATGGCGATGGTCATGTAGCTGCGATCATCTTGCTCAAAGCGCGGCAGCCATGCATCCAGCCAGCGCGCGGTGTCGGTAAAGTATTCGCCGACCAGCGGTTCGATATCGAGAAAGTCACGCACCGGCGCATCCTTGCCCGACAGCGGCCGCAGATGTGGATGCCAGTGCGGGTTCGGCAGGCAGCGCGCGTCGAACACAAAGTCCGCATCCAGCGGCAGCCCGCGACGGAACGCGAACGACTGGAACATCAGGGTCAGCCCTTCGGTAGCCCGCGCGTAACCGGTCGCGATAAGGCGACGCAGCTGGTGAACGTTGAGTTCGCTGGAGTCGATCACCTTTTCGGCGATGGCCATCAGCGGGCGCAGCAGCCGGCGCTCTTCAGCGATCGCATCAGCCAGCGACACGCCACGCATGGCTAGCGGATGGCGCCGACGGCTTTCCGAATAGCGCTTGATCAGGACCTCGTCACGGCAGTCGAGAAAAACCAGCTGAACCTGTACGCCGGCCGCTGCCAGATCGGAAAGTACCTTCGGCATTTGTGCGAAATCCGTACCGCGATTGCGCACGTCCACGCCAACGGCAATGCGCCGATGCATGCCACCGTTACCTTGGATCACGGCATTGACCAGCTCGGGTAGCAGGGCCGAAGGCAGGTTGTCGACGCAGTAGAACTCGAGATCTTCCAGCGCGCGCAACGCCACCGTCTTGCCGCCGCCGGACAGGCCGGTAAGCACGATGAGATGGATCTCGCGCGCGTCGACGAGTGGCGTTATCAGGGGCTTGCTGTCGTCAGTCATGGCATTACCACGGCGGTAGCCGGTTCAGTTGATGCGCCTGGCGATCGATAAAGGTTTGTGCCGGGTCGATGCCTTTGCTCTTCAGCGCATGACTGCGCACGGCAGCCTCCACCAGCACGGAAAGGTTGCGTCCCGAGGCAACCGGAATGGTGATCATCGGTACGGCCACGTCGAAGATTTCACGATGGCCGATATCGCCGGTGAGCCGGGTCAGCGCATCGGTTTCCTCACCATCGCGCATCGGCTTCAGATGGATCACCAGGCGCAGGTATTTGGATGGCTTGACCGACATGTGGCCAAACATTTCACGGATATTGAGTACACCCAGTCCGCGCACTTCGAGCAGATCCTGCAGCAGCTCGGGGCAGTTGCCGTCGATCACGTCCGGTGCAATGAGGGTGAATTCGGTGGCATCGTCGGCGACCAGCCGATGGCCGCGGCTGATCAGTTCCAGCGCCAGCTCGCTCTTGCCAGAGCCCGCCTCGCCGGTGATCAGCACGCCGATCGAAAACACTTCCAGAAACACACCGTGCAAGGTGGTCTTGGCCGCCAGCAGCCGCGCCAGGTGATATTGCAGGTAGGTCAGCAGCTCGTGCCCGCGTTTGGGGCTGATCCATAGCGGCGTGTTGGTTTCTTCGGCGACTTCGCGAAGGTCAGAAGGAATGGTCTGATCCTTGCTGACGATCAACGCCACCGGCTGATAGGCCGCGACCTTGTGGATGACTTCCCAGCGCTGGCGCGAATCCAGCCCGTCGAGAAAATTCAGCTCCTCGGTACCGACGATCTGGATCTTGTTCGGATAAATGACGTTGAGATAGCCGATCAGCGACGGGCGACGGGATTGTGCAGCGCCGGGATCGAGCGCACGCGCCTCACCCCGCATGCCGGAAATCCAGCGCAGGCCCATGCGTTCGTGAACGCCGTCGTAAAGTTGTCGCGCGCTGATCCGATCCAAGTGCTGGTCCTTTGTGCCGCAATATCAGCCCGGTGGGCTTGTGCGGCAACGTGACCATTGTGCCAGCTTGGACGTGGAAGCGCTTTCATGATGGCGCCGTTGACCGGCGCCTTTGAGACGGATCGGCCCACCGCGCCATCAATCGTCGATCAATGGCAGGGCGGGCCGCAGGATCAGGCGTTATTTATCCGTACAGGCGCTCTTGGCGCGCCTCGCGCTGATGTTTATCGGAGATTTTCTCGCGGTGCTTGCGTAGCTGGCAGAGAAGTTTGTCGAACATGACATCGATGGATACGTACATATCGGTTTCAGCGGCTTCAGCATGGAGGGTGGCGCCGGTAGCTGCCAAGGTACCTTCAACAAACTGTTGCAGCTTGTCGACGGAAAGGACGACCGAGAGACTGATCAGCCTGTCGTCAAGTCGTGTGAGTTTGTCGAGCTTGGCAGTAACGTGGTCCCGTAAGGCCTGAGTGACTTCAATATGCTGACCGCTGAGTTGGAATTGCATGGGGCGCCTCCTCTGTTGGTGCATTGCCGCGTTTCGCGGCGGGTGCGATATGAAGCTGTCATGCGGCAGTCGACATATCGATGTATCACTCTCTACAGGTATAGGGACGCTTTGGGCATGGACAAGTTCCCGTGTGACATGCGCAACCGCTCAGTTGACACGCTGGCGTTCGCTGGAACTGGGGATGCGCAGACCTTCGCGATATTTGGCGACGGTACGGCGGGCAACCTGGATACCTTTGCGATGGAGTTCCTCGGCAATAGCCTGGTCGGATAGGGGTTTGCGGGTGTCTTCGGCATCGATCAGCTTGCGCAGCATGGCCTGGATCGCAGTGGCCGATGCGCTGCCGCCGTCTTCTGTCGATACGCCGCTGGAGAAAAAATATTTCAGCTCGAACGTGCCGCGCGGTGTATGCAGATATTTGCGCGTGGTTACGCGCGAAATGGTCGATTCGTGCATGCCGACTTCTTCGGCCACTTCGCGCAGCACCAGCGGATGCATGGCCTCCGGTCCGTAGTCGAGGAAGGCGCTTTGCCGGCGCACGATCACCTCAGCCACCTTGAGCAAGGTTTCGGCGCGTGATTCCAGGCTCTTGATCAGCCAGCGTGCCTCCTGCAGCTGGCCACGCATCCAGCTGGCGTCTTCGCCGCGGGCACGGGCGATCAGGCCGCAATAGTGCTGGTTCAGCCCCAGCTTGGGCTGGCAATCGGCATTGAGGCTGACACGCCAGCGGGTACCGTCACGCAAGGCGTAAGCATCAGGTGCGACGTATTCCACCGGCGTGGCGTCGAGCGCAGCGCCGGGACGCGGGTCAAGGCTGCGGATCAGTACGGCAGCGGAGATCACATCGTCCTCGGTGACGCGCAGGCGACGTGCCAGGCGCGCACTGTCGTTGCGCGCCAGCAGCTCCAGTTCGGTATCGACGATGCGCAGGGCCAGCTCGCGATGTGGTGTGTCAGGGGCAAACTGCTCCAGTTGCACGCGCAAGCAGTCACGCAGGTCCAGACTGCCCACGCCAGCGGGGTCGAAGCCCTGCAGTCGCCGACGTACGGTGTCCAATTCTTCAACACTGGCTTTGAAACCATCAGGCAAAGCCGTCAGCAGGATTTCAAGGCCTTCCGTGAGATAGCCGTCGGCATTCATCGCATCGATCAACACGGTGGCAATCACATGCTGGCGTGGATTGAACGACGCCATGTTGAGCTGCCACAGCAGATGCTGCTGCAGCGTTTCCGGTGCGGCGTTCTGTGGTTCGAAATCGCCGTCACCGCGCGTGGCGGTACTGCTGTTCTTGCTGCCCAGGCTGCTGCTGGAAAAATCAATCGGCGATTCGGCGGTGCCCCCGCCATCAGCCCATTCGCTGGTGTCGTCGTTACTGTTGTCGTTTTCGGTGCCGGCAGCGGCGCTGGTGCGCTCGGTATAGTCGGTGTCAGCTTCTTCGCCATCGGCCGGCTCGACGTCATCGCTTTCTTCGGCGAACTCGAGCAGTGGGTTGCTCTCGGCGATCTGACGCAGTTCCGCTTCCAGCTCCAGCTGCGACAGCTGCAAAAGGCGGATCGCCTGCTGCAGTTGCGGCGTCAGGGTCAGCTGTTGATGGAGACGAAACTGAAGAGCAGGTTTCATGCCAGCCCGATCGAAGGAACTCGCTGACATCCTAACGCTTGGCTGCCGATGCAGCCATAGGCGTGTGCGATCCGTGAAAGCGCGAACTGTGACCGCGGCATCAAAGGCGGAATTCGCGCCCCAGATATACCTCGCGGACCTTCTCGTCGGCCAGGATATGCGCCGGCGTGCCGCGCGACAGCACCTCGCCGTCGTTCAGGATATAGGCCCGATCGCAGATGCCCAACGTCTCACGTACGTTGTGATCGGTGATCAGTACGCCGATGCCGCGTTCCTTGAGATGCCGCACGATACGCTGGATTTCACCAACCGAAATCGGATCGACGCCGGCGAACGGCTCGTCCAGCAGCATGTAGCGCGGCTGCGCGGCCAGTGCACGGGCAATTTCCACCCGTCGGCGCTCGCCACCGGACAGGCTGATGCCCTTCTGGTCGGCGATATGACCGATCTTCAGCTCATCGAGCAGGCTTTCCAGCTCGCTGGCGCGCTGCTGCTGGCTCAGGCCGTCGCGCAATTCCAGCACGGCGAGGATGTTGTCCGACACACTGAGTCGACGGAATACCGACGCCTCCTGCGGCAGATAGCCGATACCCAGCTTGGCGCGCGAATGCATCGGCAGGCCGGTGATGTCCTGTTTGTCCAGCTTGATGCTGCCGGCGTCGGCCTCGATCAATCCGACCACCATGTAAAAGCAGGTGGTCTTGCCGGCCCCGTTGGGGCCGAGCAGGCCGACCACTTCGCCCTCACGGATCGAGAAAGCGAAATCGCGCACGACCTTGCGTGCCTTGAAACTCTTTTGCAGACCTTCGGCAGAAAGCATCAGTTATGGCTGCTTCGGTGAGGGGGCGGTGCTGGCGGGTGCCGGTGCTTTTGGCGCCTCAGCGGGTGCTGCGGGCTTGGCGGCGGGCTTGACGATCGGCAGTTTGCCTGCAACAGCCTCACCATCCGGCACCGGTTGCGCCGTAGGGGATTGGGCGCAGATGGCTGGTACGACGCCTGGCAAGGCCTTGGGCAGGATGACGCCATGTACCTGGCCATTGCTACCGGACTCGCCCACGACCAGTTCGGTAATGGTGTTGTAGGTCAGCTTGTCGCCATGGAACTCGCCGCGACATTGTTGATGCATGACACCCTGAGTGGTCAGTACGGCGATCTGGCTCACATTGTCGTAGTCGATCTGGAGAGCGTCGCCGGTCACCATGTTGTTGTTCTCGTCCAGCTCCTGGATGTGCGCAGGTTTGCCGGTGACAACGACGTGCGACATCTGCGAATCTCCATCCAGATATATCTTGGCCAGGTCACCCGTGAGCAGCAAGGTGCCCTGAGTGATCCTCACAGCACCCGTAAGCGTCGTGACCGAGTTCGGCACGTTGTACGCGTTGCTGGAGTTCGAGGTGTAGTTCATGATTTGCTGGCGATCCGCTTTCTTGGCGATCGCATGCAGCGGCAGCAGCGCAATTGAAAGAAGTGCGACCAACCGCAGCCCGGCGACGACGCGCCTAGGACTTGGGCTTGCGCGGCGGGAATGTGCCGTGGCTTTCATCGAGCAGCTCCAGATGGTTGTCGTTGAGGTTGGCACGCATGCCGACTCCGCTTATTGTACGTTGACCCTGCACGATATTCGCCGCTTCGGCGGTTTCCATGCGTTGCTCCTTCGGCCACGCCGTCACTTCCGACGTGTGCATGATCGTTTCCGCCTGCTCCACTCCCTTAGGATCAGTGTATGCCGGGCGATGCACGTAAACGGGTCCTTGCAGCTTGATCAGGGTGCCTTCCTTATTGACCCAGCCGTACAGCGAGTTGCCGTCCCAGTCGGGCAGGCCGGGTACCTTGGGAGGCAGTTGGAAGGTCGGCGTATTGAGATAGAGCGATTCGTCGTCCTCGCGCCGCTCGATGTGCGGTGATTGCAGGCGCATGCTCTGCTTGCCGAGCACATCGTATTCGGTGACGTGACTGTTGATCAGCGTGTAGCCCGAGCGCGGCGGACCCACAAAGTCATTGGGTGCCACGGAAGGCCCGATCCACCACAGTAGCAGCTGGCCAAGGCCGGCCAGCAGCGCTATCGCAAGAGTGGCGGCAAGCAGGCCGCGGTCGCGCAGGTAACGGCTTACGCTCACTGCGCGGGCACCGCGGCGGCGTCTTTGCCCTGGGCGTGCAGGATCAGATCGCATGCTTCACGGGCTGCGCCGAAGCCGCCGCTCTTGCTGGTCTGCCAATGCGCCTGCTCAGCCACCACGGGATGTGCATTGGCCACGGCCACAGCGAGCCCGGCAAGCTGCATGGGCGGCAGATCCGGCAGGTCGTCGCCAATGAAGGCAGCCTGTTCCGTCGAGAGGTTGAGTGCGTCCAGCAACTCGAGCAGACAGCTGGCCTTGTTGTCCTGCGCCTGATAGACGTGAGCGATGCCAAGTTCTTCGGCGCGCAACGCCACCGGGTGGCTGATCCGGGCACTGATGATCGCCACCACCACGCCGTTTTGCTGCAGCCGTTTCAGGCCGAGCCCATCATGTACGTGGAACACCTTGGTTTCCCGGCCGTCTTCGCCGTACCAGAGGCGGCCGTCAGTCAGCGTGCCGTCCACATCGAATACCGCAACGCGGATCTTGGCGGCACGGGCGAGGATGTCGGCGGGGATGTCGGCGAGATAGTTTGAATTCACGGTGGCGACTGCATGGAATGAGGGGCAAGGGATTAGTAGCGAAGGGTGAGGAAAGGAGTAAGGCGGAGCCGAACTTGCGGCCATCGTTACCCGTTACTCGTCTCTATCGATGGCATCACACCACGCGGGCACGGAGCAGATCATGAATATTGAGCGCACCCACCACATGTTGTTCATCATCGACGACCAGCAGGGCGTTGATCTTGAGCTTTTCCATCAGCTGCGCGGCTTCGGCTGCCAGCTTGCCGGCGCCAATGGTCTTGGGCGCCCGGGTCATCAACTCGCCCACCTTGGCGCCGCGCAGATCGATGTCGACATCATCGAGCGCGCGGCGCAGGTCACCGTCGGTAAATACGCCTAACAGGCGCTGCTCGGCATCCACCACGGCAGTCATTCCGAGGTGTTTGCGGGTCATTTCGACTAGCGCGGTGGTGATGCTGGCATCAGGCGATACGCGGGGTACGTCGGCACCACTGTGCATCACGTCGCTGATGTGCAGCAGCAGGCGCCGGCCAAGGCTGCCGGCCGGATGCGAACGGGCGAAGTCGTCCGAGGTAAAACCGCGTGCCTCGAGCAAGGCGATGGCCAGCGCATCGCCCATGACAAGAGCCACCGTGGTGCTGGTGGTCGGCGCCAGGCCAAGTGGGCATGCCTCGCTGGTGATGCTGCCGTCCAGGACGACATCGGCTTCGGTGGCCAGCGATGATTCGGACTTGCCGGTAATCACGATCAACGGGATGCCCTGGCGCTTGATCATCGGCAGGATGAACAGCAGTTCATCGGTTTCGCCCGAATAGGACAGCGCCAGCACAACGTCCTCGGGCAGAATCATGCCCAGATCGCCATGGCTGGCCTCACCCGGGTGCACGAAAAAGGCCGGCGTGCCGGTGGATGCAAGCGTGGCAGCGATCTTGCGTGCCACATGCCCTGACTTGCCCATGCCGCTGACCACGACGCGGCCCTTGCAGGCCAGGATAATGCGGCAGGCTTCGACAAATTCCGGCCCGATCCGTGGTTCTAGCGCCTGGATAGCCGACGCTTCGAGGCCGATGACCGACCGTGCGCTGCGCACGATGAGGTCCGGATCCATTGCGATGGCGACAGGCGGGGCAATGCGTGCGTTCATGAGGGCTCGGGTGGAAAGGGAATATCTGCGACCTGCGGTTCTAACCCCCTGGAATGATGACACCGAACTCCATTGGGCCAAGCCGATTGCCGCAGCCGTCATTTCTGCGCCAGCGTATTTCCATTACCATGGCACATTCGCATTTTAACGTCATAAGTCGGCGCATTGGATTCCAACGCCGGCGAAATCGACACATCGGCTGACGCCAGTTCATCCGCCCTTTCCGAGGAAATCCCCATTCATGGACCCAGCCAGCATCCAGGCAATGATCGAAAACGGCTTGGCCGGCGCGCAGGTTGACGTCAGCGGGGCAGACGGCGTGCATTTCGAGGCGACCGTGGTGTCCAGCCAGTTTGCCGGCAAGCTGCCGCTGGCGCGGCATCGTCTGGTTTACGCCACTCTGGGCGACTTGATGGGGGGCGCGATCCACGCGCTGGCACTGAAAACTCTTACTCCCGAGGAAGCCGCGGCGCTTGCGCCCTCTTCGGTGCGCCGTTGATGGTTGCAGCCGTACTCTCACCGTTTTACTGAAGGAACATGATGGCCAAGATTTTGATCAGTGGCGGCACGCCGCTCAATGGCGAGGTGGGCATTTCCGGCGCGAAGAACGCCGTGTTGCCGATTCTCGCGGGCTGCCTGCTGGCTGATGAGCCGGTCAGCATCGGCAACGTGCCGCATTTGCATGACGTCACTACGTTTATCGAACTGCTGGGTCAGATGGGCGTGCAGCTCGTGCTGGACGACCGCATGAAGATGCATGTCGACCCGCGTACCACCAGCACCTGCATAGCGCCGTACGACCTGGTGCGCACGATGCGCGCCTCGATCCTGGTGCTGGGTCCGCTGGTCGCGCGCTTCGGCCAGGCAGAAGTGTCGCTGCCGGGCGGTTGCGCCATCGGCTCCCGTCCAGTCGATCAGCACATTCGTGGCCTGCAGGCACTGGGTGCGGAGATCACCGTCGAGAACGGCTATATCAAGGCACGCGCGAAACGTCTGAAGGGCACGCGCATCCTGATGGATATGGTCACCGTCACCGGTACCGAAAACATCATGATGGCGGCCACGCTGGCGCAGGGCACCACGGTGATCGAGAACGCTGCGCAGGAACCTGAGGTGGTGGATCTGGCCAATTGCCTGATCGCCATGGGCGCGCAGATCGAAGGCGCGGGCACCTCCACCATGGTGATCCATGGTGTGGAGCGTCTGCACGGCGCCGAATACGAAGTGCTGCCCGATCGCATCGAGACTGGCACGTTCCTGGTCGGCGCCGCCATGACCGGCGGCAAGGTGCGTACACGTCATGCCCGTGCCGATACGCTGGATGCCGTGCTGTCCAAGCTGGAAGACGCTGGAGCACATATTTCCACCGGCCCGGACTGGATCGAGCTGGATATGCAGGGTCGCCGTCCGAAGGCAGTCAATATCAGTACGGCTCCTTACCCCGCGTTTCCGACCGACATGCAGGCGCAATTCACTGCGCTCAATTGTGTGGCCGAAGGCACCGGCGTGATCACCGAAACGGTGTTCGAGAACCGCTTCATGCATGCGCACGAACTGCAGCGGTTGGGCGCAGATATCCATCTCGAGGGCAATACCGCTGTGGTCAAGGGCGTGAGCGAGATGAGCGGCGCGCCAATCATGGCCACTGACCTGCGCGCTTCGGCGTGTCTAGTGCTAGCCGGTCTCGTGGCCAAGGGCGATACCGTGGTTGATCGCGTGTACCACATCGATCGCGGCTACGAAAATATCGAAGAGAAGCTGGGCGTGCTGGGTGCCAAGATTCGTCGCCTGCCGAACTGATTACGCACCCAATACGGGCAATTCAACGCAAGAGAAAGGCCGCGCAAGCGGCCTTTCTTTTTGGCATGAACAACGAGCTTTACGAACAACAGGCTTTACGAACAGCCGGCTTTACGGTCGGCTGAAACTTACCAGCTGCAGCGTGAGATCACCGCCATCGGCCTGGGTGATCTTTACCGGCACTGGATACTTCTGTGGCACGTACCAGGCATCGAAGCGGTTGCTGCCGTCATCGCTGCGCGCCACCTTTTCGGCATTGAACTTGCCTGCCGGTACCTGCACCGATTCGGAGCCGGTGACCTTGTATTGCTGCTGCTCCACGCCCTGGCGCACGCCTACGGGCACGGTCACTGTCTGCTTGCCGCTGGCCAGTGCCAGACCGATCGCCAGCGGCAGGCTGTTGCGGTCGGCCATGCCCGGTACGCCAGCGTAGCTGCCGGGGCCTTTGCCTTCGTCGACCGTGACCTTGCCCGATGCCGGGTCGACGCTCATGTGGCGCTGCTTGCTCTTGAACGAGCTCTGCATCTTGTAGTCGTAGCTCAGCGTCGCCGGCATGTCGTTCTGCCAGCGGAAACGCGTGGTTTCCTTCGAGCTGGCAGCAATGATGGCGGCCATGCCGCCGGTGCCGTTGCTGCTGCTGCTATAGGAGTACTCGCCGTTGCCGACAGCACTGAGTTTGATGGTCGCGTCGCCGAGCGGCTGGCCATCGCTGAGTACTTGATAGCGCGCGGTAAACGGCTGTGGTGCAGCGGCAAGCGCGGTACCGGTGGCCAGGGCCAGTGCAAGACCGGCAGCGAGAGCGGGGAGGCGGGTGAGTTTTTTCATGGCTGCCAGTTTTGCGCAGCGATCCTGAACGCGCCATGCAGATCAGTGATTTTTTACCAGCCGGCCATCGATCAGTTGCAGCGGCTGGGCGAGTGCTTCACCGTTGAATTGCACACGATCCGTGTCGAGAGCAATCCGTCCGCCCGCGATGCCAGCGACCACGGCGGTAAGCAGCCGATGTTCCAGCGGCAGTAGCCGCTGCGCCAGCCGATGTTCGTCCTCGCCGGACTCCACGGCGAGGCGTACCTGCGCGATGACCGGCCCGCCATCCAGCTCGGCGGTGACGTAATGAACACTTGCCCCGTGTTCACTATCGCCGGCCTCGAGCGCGCGGCGATGTGTGTGCAAGCCGCGATATTTCGGCAGCAGCGAGGGATGGATATTGATCATCCGGCCGATCCACGGCGTCAGCGCATCGCTGTCAATAATCCGCATAAAGCCGGCCAGCACGAGCAGTTCGGCGCCGCTGGCGGCGAGACGAGCAAACAGGTCGATGTCGAAGGCGCGGCGGTCCGGGTAATGGCGTGGATCAAGTGCCAGTGTCGGAACGCCGGCCGCTTGGGCCAGCTGCAAGGCGCCAGCGGCGGCTTTGTCGCTCGCGACCAGGACGAACTCGACCGGCAAGTCGCCGCAGTCGCGCGCCACCAACAGCGCAGCGAGATTACTGCCGCGTCCGGAGGCCAGCACAGCAATACGTAAGGGATTATTCAAAGCGGACACAATGTAGCGAGGGTTAGCCGATCCGCACGCGCTCGTCGCCCTGCGCCGGCACGACTTCGCCAATCAACGAGCTGGCCAGGCCGTGCTTCTGCAGCAGCGCGCTTGCCGCGGTCACCGCATCACGCGGCAGGATCACCGTGAAGCCGATGCCGCAGTTGAACGTGCGCCACATTTCCTCGCGCGCCACGTTGCCCTCGCGCATCAGCCAGTCGAACACCGGCGGCAGCACGATGGTGCTGGCATCCAGCGCAATGCCGAGATCATCGGGCACGACGCGGATGATATTTTCCTTCAGGCCGCCACCGGTGATGTGGGCCATGCCATGGACCGTTCCACTCTTCAACAAATCCAGGATGGCTTTGACGTAGATCGTCGTCGGTGCCATCAGCGCATCGGCCAGCTTCACGCCGCTTACGTCCAGGTCGAGTCTGCCGTTATCTGGCGTGCAGCCGGCACGCTCGAGGATCTTGCGGATCAGCGAATAGCCATTCGAGTGTGGGCCGGACGAGGCTACGCCGAGGATCACGTCGCCGGTGACGATGCCCTCGCCGCTGAGCATCTGCGATTTCTCGACCGCACCAACGGTGAAGCCGGCAAGGTCGTATTCGCCCGGCGGATACATGTCGGGCATTTCAGCCGTTTCGCCGCCGATCAGCGCGCAACCGGCCAGCTCGCAGCCTTTGGCGATGCCGCCGACGACGGCCACGGTGGTTTCCACATCGAGCTTGCCGGTGGCGAAGTAGTCGAGGAAAAACAGCGGCTCGGCGCCTTGTACCAGCACGTCGTTGACGCACATGCCGACTAGGTCGATGCCGATGGTGTCGTGGCGGCCGAGGATCTGTGCCAGCTTCAGCTTGGTGCCGACGCCGTCGGTACCTGAGACCAGTACCGGTTCCTTGTACTTGCCGGAGAGGTCGAAAAGCCCGCCAAAGCCGCCCAGCCCGCCCATCACTTCAGGGCGGAAGGTGCGCTTGACCAGCGGCTTGATGCGTTCGACCACGGCATTGCCGGCGTCGATATCAACGCCGGCGGCGCGGTAGGTGAGGGCGTCAGACATGGCGGAAACCGGCGTGGATTGAGCTCGCCAGTTTAGCAGTAGTGTGGCAATGCTGGCCGGCGTGCTGCGATCCGGTGTGGCGCCGATGGACGCTGGCGGCGCGATTGGGCAGACTTCCCCGGGGATTTCCCTGTTTGAAGATATCCATATGCGCCTGTCACGCCTGTCATTCGTCGCCCTGCTGTTTGGTCTCGCCGTGCTTTCGCCATGGCGCGCGCAGGCTCAGGGCTCGCCGTATTCGGTCATCGTGCCGGTTAACGATGTCAGCGATGCTCAGCGTAACGCGGCCTTCGTCACGGCGCTGGGGCAGGTGCTGACGCGAGTAGCTGGCGGTCAGGATTTGCGCAGCAACGCCGGTTACGGCGACGCGATGAAAAATGCGGCTTCGCTGGTGCGCAAATACCAGTACCAGCGGGCTGCCACTGGCCTGAGTCTGGAGGTGGATTTCGAGCCGGGCACCGTGCGTCGGCTGATATCGACGCTGGGCGTCGCCAGCGCAGGGGTCAAGCCGCCGGTGCTGTTGCTGGTGCAGGGGGCGGACGGCAAGCTGTTCGATCAATCCTCGTTGGCCAGTCTGGCTTCGTCGGCCAGCGCGCGTGGCACCAATGTGACGTATCCCGATGCATCCAACCCGCCGGATGCGACCCAGGCTGCTGCCGCCGATGCGGCCACACTGGCGGCGATCGATCAGCAATACCACACCGGTCTGGTGCTGGTCGGCAGCCTGCACAACGGCAGCGCCTCATGGACGCTGATTTCCGGTGGCCAGGCGCAAAAATGGACCAACAAGGGCACGACCGAAGACTCGCTGCTGAGCGACGCCGGCAACGGCATGGTCGATCGCATCGGCAAGCAGCTCAACGTCATCGGCGCTGGCGTCAGCGAAGGCAAGGTATGGGTGGGCGGGCTGAAATCGGCGATGGATTACGCCGACTTGCTGTCCGCGCTGCGGGCTGATCCGTCGATCAGTGATGTCAGCACCATCGGTGCGCAGAACGACGGCGTGCTGCTGGACGTCAAAGCTTCGGTCCCGCTGAGCGCGCTTGCCGCCAATCTCGCGGCCGGCGGTCGCCTGCTGCTGGACAAGGACGCGCACGATGGCGCCGATGCAACGCTGAGCTGGTTGCACTGAACGCGCGACAAGCGCCTTGGCTTGTGGATGGGCTACACGGTCTGCTCACGACGGTTCTTGAACGCTTCGACTTTATTAAACCCCATCGGCATCCGTCGATTCGGTCCGAGGTATCTGCAATGAGGTATGAGCAATGAATATGCCCGTGACGCATGACACCTCCCGTCGTTGGCAGATGTTGGCCATCGCCGTTGTCCTCATCTACCTGCTCTGGTTGCTCGCACCGGTACTGATGCCTTTTGCCGTAGCCGGCATGCTGGCCTATCTGGGGGATCCGCTCGCCGACCGGTTGGAGCGGCTGGGTCTGAGTCGGGCCTTGGCGGCGACTATCGTGTTTCTGGTACTGGTCATACTTTTTGTCGTGGTGCTGCTGCTGCTGATTCCGCTGGTGTCCCGCCAGATCGAAAACCTGATCGCCAATTTGCCGCGCTATGCCGACTGGGGACAGAACACCGCGTGGCCATGGATACAGGCCAAGCTGCATCTGGATCCGAAGATGTTCCAGAGCGATCAGCTGATGGCCGATATCAAGGCGCATATCGGCTCGATCGGCAGTATCGCGACGGAGGTGCTGGGCAAGGTGTCGCGTTCGGGCCTCGGCATCGTTCTGTGGCTGACCAACATGGTGCTGATTCCGGTAGTGGCGTTCTACCTGTTGCGTGACTGGGACCGCATGGTGGCCGCGATCGATCGCATGCTGCCTCGCTCGATCGAGCCGACGATCGCGTATCTCGCGCGGGAGTCGGACAAGGTGCTGGGGGCTTTCGTGCGTGGCCAGTTGTTGGTGATGCTGGCGCTGGGCGTCTTCTATGGCGGTGCGTTGTCGCTGGTCGGCCTGTCGGTGGGTCTGCTGATCGGCATCGTGGCCGGTCTGCTGAGCTTCGTGCCTTACCTCGGCTTTATTGTCGGCTTCGGCGGCGCGGTGATTGCAGTGCTGGTGCAGTACGGCGACGTGACACATCTGCTGCTCGTCTGTGGCGTGTTTGTGGTCGGCCAGTTGCTGGAAGGTTACGTGCTGGTGCCGAAGCTGGTCGGCGACAAGATCGGCCTGCATCCGGTAGCGGTGATCTTTGCGGTGCTGGCCGGTGGCGAGTTGTTTGGTTTTCTTGGCGTGCTGCTGGCGCTGCCGGCAGCGTCGGTGATCATGGTGCTGCTGCGCTATCTCGTCGAACGTTACCGCCAGAGCGAGCTGTACACCGACGAAGGTGACGAGGATCCGGTCATTGCCGAGGTCGATATCGTCGTGCACAACGCCGACGGTAGCACGGTGGAAACGGACACCACCGTGCCGTTGAAACCCGGTCAGGCTCGCGCCGAGCAACCATGACGCAGCAGCTGCCGCTTGCGCTGCGCTGGCCACGCCGCCAGCGCTTCGAACATTTCCATCCCGGCGCCAATGCTGCTGCGTTCGCGGCGGTGCAGGCGTTGGCCGATGATGTAGTTGCGCCGTGGGTTTATCTGCACGGTTCTCCGGGCAGTGGCCGCAGCCATCTGCTGATGGCTGCGTGTCAGGCGGCAAATGCTGCAGGACGAGCTGTGCAATATCTGCCGTTGGCGACCTTGGACGATAGTGCGGCAGCACTGCGAGGCGTTGCCGGCAGCGGTCTGTTGGCGCTGGACGATCTGGGTGCCATCGCCGGTAATCGCGATGCGGAACATGCTCTTTTCGATCTGTACAATCAGGCGAAGGCCGAAGGCAGTGCGCTGCTCTTCGCTGCCGGCGCAACGCCGGCACAACTGGGTCTGGTACTGCCGGATCTGCGTTCGCGCCTCGGTGCCTGTACCCAGTTCGCCATCAAGCCTCTCGACGACGAAGAGCGCCGCACGGTGCTGAAAGCCCAGGCAACTTCGCGCGGCATCGAACTCGATGACAGCGTGCTCGATTGGCTGTTCGCCCGGTATGCGCGCGATCTGGGTGCCTTGCTTGAACTGCTGGATAAACTCGATCGGGCATCGCTGGCGGCGCAGCGCAAAATTACAGTGCCGTTCTTGCGTGGTTTTTTACGAGAGGCTGGGGACTCGGCATCGTGACTGAAAATACATGCCGGAGCGGTGAGCAATCCAGCCGGATAGGCGCGGCGCTCTTGATTTAACTCAGCATCGAGCAACACAAAAGAACAAGGGCGCCTACGGGCGCTTTTATTTTTCAGCGGCTCCCGTATAGACCGGCGACACCCGTTGCCGACTTCATGATCATGGTCTTGGCAGCCATGAGATTGTTGCCAAGACGCAGCGGTCGGTGCCAGGTCGATAGCCGGTGCAGTGGCTGCCGGCTCCATGCATTGGCGAGCACCAACCAGCACTTCCGATGCCTCTCATGCCGACCTCGAACGGCTTCCGTAGTGGTAGGAGGCGACGAGGGCTGTTTGGAGCATGGCTGCAAAACGCGTTATGTCACTAGCTGGCTCCAGAGCGGCCAGTGTTGCCCAAAAAGAGCACTGCAAACGGTGTGAAAACATGCCGATTTTGTGCATCGCCATTCAGGAAATTAGCAGAAAGTAAAACTCGAGAGGCGTGTAGATAGGAGAAAAGCTAACGCAGTTCACAGAAAAGGGTGTGTGAAGACAAAAAGGGCTATGTCAGGCACGCACGATGCATTCGTCATTATATGCAGGATTAATTTATTTTTGAAATGCGATCTGTAAACAGTGTCCTTAGTTCTTGATTTAAAGGTGGTGATAGATCTTTCGCTTAAATTCAGCAGTGATGAATACAAATAATCCATGCGTCTGAGTAAGTGATTCGATAAATAACCAGGCGAAAGGTACGGAGTGAGCCTCCTGCGGCAATCGCTGCAGGTTTACCGAACGGTGACAAAAAGTCATTCGTTTACAACTGTAATAGCTGAAGGAGCCTTGGGCTCTGGAGAAATCGACATGAACGCCTCAATCAGCAAATTTCTTCGCGAAGAAGACGGTATTACGGCGCTGGAGTACGGCATTCTGGCTGCGTTGGTAGCGACGGCGTTAGCTGGATTTTTCTATCCGGCGCTGAAGACCCTTTACCAGGATCTTTTCACCAACATGACTACGGCGGTAGGTAATGCGGCAAAAACGAGTGGATAAAATTCGCTATTTTCTATCATCAGCAACCTGTTGATAGAGTCGTCAGAGTGCTTCATGAAATGGCGGCATTGGTATTGGCTGCGGGGTTGGGGCTGGCCAAAAGGACTGCTGGATGCCAAATATTTTGCAGATCGTTACAACTGTTCTTTGTTTATTGGTTATTGCTGGGGACTTGTACGAGAGACGTGTACGGAACAAATGGCTAATTGTCGTGTTGTTGCTTGGTATCGCTTGGTATCTCGAATCCTTGTTGGCGCAGCGGACGTTCGTGTATTTAATAACAGCAGTAATCGGGTTATTGATCGGATTTTTCCTGCTGCTGCCTTTGTATCTTCTAGGTTGGATGGGGGCAGGTGACGTAAAGTTTTTTGCCACGCTCGGTTTTTTACTGGGTGGCAAGGCACTACTGCCGATATGGATTATCGCTAGCCTGCTTGGGGGAGTACATGCCGTCATTATCTTGGTGTTCCGCTTTCTGATGCGCTATTCCGGTTCGGGATTGGCTGCTCTGCAGGCGCAAGTCATCGAGTGGCATTTATGGCAGCGCGTGCTCATCGCCAGAAAGGGGCGCAAGGGTTTGCCTTATGCCGCTTATATGGCTATCGGCGCGCTTATCACGATGAAATTTACGACCTTGACGCACTGGTGACGCTGATGAAGATCGCGATCTCTCCGGTATCTGCCACACCTACCTCAAGCGCTAATCCCGCCGGAGCGAAGCGGGTGATGGCTGGCATTGGGCGATCCAGGCAGCAGGGCGTGGTCGCCATCGAATTCGCCTTGATCTTTCTATTCGGGTTGCTGCCATTGCTGCTGTTGATGATATCCGGCGTGCTGATTTTTGCGGCCAAGCAATCCCTCACGCTGGCTGCCGACAATGGCGCTCGGGCGGCGCTGCAATACAGTGCGAATCGTGAAGTAACAGCGTGTCAGGTCGCCGCACAGTCCATGCAGTGGCTGCTCACTTTTTCCGGTGTCACGGCGCCTGATTGCACGGATGGCCCGATTGTCGTTACGACCATCGCCTGTCCTGCAAATGCCAGCCTGAGCTGCGTGCAGGTGGTGACCTCCTTCGATTACAAGACATACCCCTTTATTCCGGGTACCCAGACCGTTTACGGATGGGTGCTGGGCCCCATCAGCAGCACCGCCATTGTTCAACTCTAAGGGTTGCACCTGCGATCCGGAGACTTACCGATGCCGAAATTCACCCACATAGCGGCTTTGTTACTGGTGGCGGTGGCCATCGTGCTGGCGATTATGGCTTTCAGTATCGGCCGGCGCGCCGTGAGGCCCGTCGCCGACGAAGTGGCGACGGCACACGCCGTGAACTTGTCGTCGGAGTCAGCGACGGTCCCTGTGGTGGTGGCGGCTACAGCGCTACCGGCAGGCATGCCACTCGCCGCATCGTCGCTGCAAGTGGTCAACTGGGCTCAGCGGCCGGCGGCTGGTTATGGCGACGTGGATGCCGTGGTCGGAGGTGTTCCATTGATCGATATTCCGGCGGGCACGCCGGTGACCGCGAGCGTACTCGCCCGTGGTGTGGCGATGGCGCTGAAGCCAGGTGAGCGGGCGGTGGCCGTGCCGGTGGATGAGCAGGCCGGCGCGGGTAACCGCGTGTTGCCCGGCGACTATGTCGATGTCTTTGTGAGCCTGAAGGCACCGCAGACGGCAACCTATAACCCAGCTTCGCATGTGGATACGCGGGATGCTTCGCAGACACGCCTTCTGCTGTCGCGCCTGCGGGTGCTGGCTTATGGCAGTGACGATTTGCCGTCATCGCCCGAAAAAAAATCGCCAGCGGCAGTCGCTGATGGCAGCAAGGCCAAGCCGGTCACCGACGGTGATTCCCGGCAGGTGTCGAACAACCCGCAGAGCCAGCCGACGACCCAGTCGGTACCGCATACCGCGGTGCTTGCTGTGCCGGTTGACGATGCGAATCAGCTGCTGCTGGCCGTGCAAAACGGCAAATTGTCTCTGGGTGTGCGGCCGCCGAATGATGAGGGCCAACCCGACGATGCGCTGTTTGGCCAGCCGCGGCCAGTGCTCCTGGCGCGCGCCGATCTGAGCCCGGACCAGAAGCAGCAACTGCTGCAACCGGAAAACCAGGCCTATGCCGGCATCGATGGCACGGGTCTGGCTGGTCACGATCAGGGGGCTGGGAAAGTGGTCCGCTCTGATCGTGCCCGGACTTACCAAAGCATCCAGATCATTCGCGGCTCATCAGACGAAAGCGCGCGCCCCGCCCGGACCTACCCATGATGCGATGGATCTCTCCATGACCATGTTTTCGCGCTATGCCTCTGCATCCCGTCGGCAAGTCATCGCATATGCTTGTCTCGTCGCTCTGCTGATGACGCTGCCTGCACTGACCATGGCAGCGTCTGCGGCAAGTCTTGATCTGCAGGCACATGAACAACGTCCACTGCGGTTGCCGAGTGATCTTGAACGAGTGGCCATTGCCGATCCGGCCGTGGCCGATCTGATCATGCTGAAGAGCCGGTCCGAGGCATTACTGGTCGGCAAGAAGCCCGGGCAGACCACCTTGCTTCTTTGGCGCCGCGGAGCGGCTTCTCCCGAGCGGCTGGTGGTGAGCGTGCACAGTGTGCTGCAGGCGCAACTGCAAGATGGCGTCGGAACGGATCTGTCGGTACAGGACGATGGCGCGCTTCTGCAGGGCAGTGCCCCGACGATGCTCGACCATGAGCAGGCGCACGAGGCCGCATCGGCAGCGGTCGGAAGCAAGGGCACGATTGTCGATACGTCTACCGTGGCCAGCGGCGGCGTGGTGCAGGTCGATGTGAAAGTGGTGGAGTTCGACAAGACGGCGTTGAAGCAGCTCGGGCTGAATTTCACCAACGCCAATGGCGGTTTCAGCTACGGCGTCACCAGTCCGACCGCTTCCGCCAACACCACCAGTACCAGCAGCACGCTCTCCTCGGCCTTCAATCTGGTAGCGGCCTCGACAACAGGGAAATGGAATGCCAGCCTCAATCTGCTCAAGAGCGATGGGCTGGCACGCGTACTGGCCGAGCCAAGCCTGGTGGCGCTTTCTGGTCAGAGTGCGAGTTTTCTGGCCGGTGGCGAGCTGCCGATTCCGGTGCCTCAGGGGCTGGGCACCACCACGATCACCTACAAGTCGTTCGGCATCGGGCTGACAGTGACACCGACGGTGCTCTCCGGTGATCGCATTGCGCTGAAGGTGGCGCCAGAGGCGAGCGACCTGGATTACTCCAATGCCATCATCCTCAGCGGCGTCTCGGTGCCCGCACTTACCACTCGCCGTGCCGATACCACGGTGGAGCTGGGTGACGGCGAAACCTTCGTCATTGGTGGACTGGTCAGCCAGTCGATCATGAGCAAGGTCAACAAGATTCCGCTGCTTGGCGATCTTCCGATCATCGGCGTGTTTTTCCGCGATCTCACTTACAGCCGCGAGGACAAGGAGCTGGTGATCATCGTTACGCCGCATCTGATCAAGCCGTTTGCCCGCGGCACCACCTTGCCCTTGCCGGGCGAACGCGAAGCAAATCCGAATCTGCCCGTATGGGGATCGTTCCTGCTCAATCCGGCAGGTTCGGATCAGCTGCCGGGGTTCTCGCGTTGAGGCGGGGGAGTATCGATCATGCACACACGACCTACGCTGTATTCGATCACCAAGCCGGAACCCAAGGTGGATCTGCAATTCTATTCTTCTGATGAAAGGCAGGCGCAGCGTCTTACTGCCCGGTTGAAGCACGTTGCGGTCGTGCATTGGGTCGACACGCGCGACATCAGTGGCACGCGGGAGCCGATCTATCTGGCCGGATTGCCACTCATCCTGCTGGATTATTCGCCAACGGAAGCCGAGCGCTCCTCCATGCTGGCGCGCCGACTGATGATGGGGGCGCCAGGTATTTCACTGGTGGGAGTCGGTTCGATTGGTGCCGATAAAGCGGGTGGTGTGCTGGCGGCTCTGCGCGCTGGCGTGAGTGAATTCCTTGACATCGATGCGAAGGACGAAGACATCAGCGAACTGCTGATGCGCGTGCATGGCGATGCGCGGCCTGCGCCCGCTGCTTTGACGCCGGTGCCGCATTCGCATGGCCGGCTTGTGCTGTTGCTCGGGGTCAGGCCTGGTGTCGGCACCAGCACTCTGGCGGCACATTTGGGCGCACTGGTCAGCCCCGGCAGAACCTCGACGATGGGTGCGGATGAGGGTCCAAAAGAGGCGCAGGTGATCTTGCTGGACCTTGGGCGGCCAGCGGGCGACGCCACGCTTTACCTCAGCGTGCCGAATGAATTTCATTATGAAAACGCATTGCTGGGCGCACGGCGGATCGACGCCACCTTGATTCGTACGGCATTTACCAATCACGACAGTCGGCTGACCGTGTTGTCGCAGGCACCCGGAACCTTGGGAAAGCCTGCAGACACGGCCGATTTGCCCGTGTTGCTGGATCGTCTGCGCCATCATTTCGATCTGCTGCTGACCGACCTTGGTGGCCTGCCAGTCTCGGAAGTGCCGCTGCCGCTGTTACGCGAAGCCGATGAGATCTGGTTGATTGCCGACCAGAGCATCGGCTCGATGGTGTCGCTTGACGCCTGCCTGCGGCAGCTGGATGAGCTTGGATTCCGTGATGGACGGTTATTTCTGGTGATCAACCGGCATGACCCAGATGACGGTGTCAGCGCCGGGAAGATTGCCAAGCGTTTCAATCTGCGACTGGCGGGCCTGCTGCCGGATCGCTTCCGGGCACTGCGTGCCAGCGCGAATCAAGGCCTGTTGCTGCACCAGGTGGCACCGCGCGACCCTTATCTGCGCGCCCTGAAATTGCTGCTGGAAAAGCTGCGCCGGAATCTGCAGGTCGAAGAGAGTCCGGTGATCGTGCGCTCCTGGTGGAAACAGCTGTTCGACAGGGTGAGGAGGGGATGATGGACATAGATCTGATCCCCTTCGAGCACACCCAGCAGTTTCACGACACAGTGTCGGCGGCACACGAATTTCTGTTGAACCGTATTGAGGATCAGCGCCTCGATATCGCGTCGTGGTCTCATAGCACCGCGGTCACGTACGTCGGTATCGAAACCGCCACCTTTGTGCAGGAGTGGCGCATTCCGATTAACGAGAGCGAAGTGCAGAAGGTGGCTACGGCACTGCTCAAGGAGTTGACCGGATATGGCCCGCTGGATGACCTGCTTTCTGACCCGGAGGTGGAGGACATTCTGGTCAATGGCTATCAGGACGTCTACGTGTCGCGGCGTGGCGTACTGAAACGTGAGCCGGTCCGTTTCAGTGATAACCGCCATGTGCTGCGCACCGTGCGGCGTATCCTCGCACCGCTGGGGCGGCGGCTGGACGAAGCCAATCCGATGGTCGATGCACGGATGGCGAATGGCGGACGCCTCAACGCGATTATCGAACCGCTGGCGGTCAGCGGTCCAAGCGTATCGATTCGAAAATTCCGCCAGGATCCATTCACGCCCGATGAGCTGATGGCCAACGGCGCGTTCGATCATTGCATGCGTGCGCTGCTGCAGGCGGCCGTCGAGAGTCGCTGCAATATTCTGATCTCGGGGGGCACCAGTTCGGGCAAGACCTCGTTGCTGAACGCACTGGCCAGCTACATTCCGCTGAATGAGCGAGTCATTACCATCGAGGATACCGCCGAGCTGTCGCTCAACCATCCGCATGTGGTGAGGTTGGAAAGCCGCGTCGGCGGTTTTGACGGTAGTGGCGCCGTGAGCACGCGCGATCTTTTGCGCAACAGCCTGCGGATGCGTCCCGATCGGATCGTGGTCGGTGAGGTGCGCGGCGCGGAAGTGCTGGAAATGCTGCAAGCGATGAACACCGGGCACGATGGCTCCATGTCCACGATCCACGCCAATTCGCCTCGTGATGCTTTGAGCCGGCTAGAGATGCTGGCTGGCTTTGCGGGCTTCAAGGGCACCGAGGACAGCCTGCGTCGGCAGGTCGCCAGCGCGATTGATTTCGTTATCCAGATCGCCCGGCTGAGTAATGGTCATCGGGTCATCTCCTCAGTGACGGAAATAACCGGGCTGACTGACAAGATCATCACCACGCAGGAAATGTTCCGGCACGAAACGTTTATCGACGTCAACGGCAGCGAACGTAACCGTTGGCCGGCGCTGGGCTTTCATCCGCATACGCGCAAGCTGGAGCCGTTTCGCGAATTTCTGCAGCGTGCCTCGCTGGAGGCGATAGGATGATTCTCGCCCTTGCCCTGTTCAGCGTGGTCGCGTTTTTGATGGCCGGTGCCATCGAATTGTGGTGGGGTAGCCCCGCGCGACAGCAGCGGCGTCGCAGCCTGGAATACATCGACAGGAGTCTGGCCAACCAGGCGCACGGCATGCCGCCGCCGTTACTGGGTAGAGGGAAGGAAACGCCGCGCAGTTCCGGCGGTCTTGTCACTGACACGCTATGCCTGCGCGCGGGTCTGCCGACGGGATGGCGACTGCCGATTCAGTTGGCTGTGTTGGGCCTGGTGTTGGCGGAGCTCGGTGCATGGCGTATCGGCACGCCCTGGGCGCTGCCGGTGTTGTTGGTCGCGTATGCGGTACTGGTATGGCTGTGGCTGCGCGCGCGGATCGAGAAGCAGCGCCAGCAGCTGATTCGCCAGACGCCCGACTTTCTGGACTCCGTCGTGCGCCAGGCCGCCATCGGCAACAGTTTGCCGATGGCCTTCCTGGCGGCATCGACAACGGTGTCGATGCCGCTGCGCCAGCTGCTTGATCGGACCATGGTGTCGGTTCGTAGCGGTATGGAGCTCGACCAGGCGCTGCAGGTGGCTTCGCAACCCTATCGGCTTGAAGCATTCGAGCTACTGCATGTAGTGCTGGGTACTGCGGTGCGCATGGGCGGTCGCGCCGATCACATCCTGCAGCGCATGAGCGATTTCATGCGTGATCTCGATCAGGCCCAGCACGAGCTGCGCGCAATCACCGCGGAGACACGATTGTCGGCCTGGGTACTGGGTTTTCTGCCGGTGGTTGTGGCCATCATCATGTCGCTGCTCAACCCGACTTTTTTCCATCCGATGTTTACCGAGGCGCTGGGCCAGAAAATTCTGTTGATTGCCCTGGTGATGGAGTTGTTCGGCGGCTTTTTGCTGTATCGCCTGGCGAAGTCGCTATGACGTCGTTCGCCATTACTTCAGGAGAGTGTGTCCCGTGATCGCCGGACTGCTTCTTGCATCAGCGGCACTCGTCCTGGCACTCGGTCTGGTGTTGCTGGCCTGGAGCCTGTTGTATCAGGTGCGGCAGAGTGATCAGCGCGAGCAGGTGATCAATGACGCCCTGGCACGTGTGCTTCGTCAGGGCCCGGATGGCAAGCCGGTCACTGGCGGTGCGGCAAACCTTTGGCGTACTTGTCGGCATTGGTTGGAGTCGATCGGGGCCCACTTTGAAGATGGACGTCTGGGCAAGGCTCTGCTGGCAAAGGAAGACCTGTTATTGCTGGATCAGACCAACCACAACACCACCTCGGGTCGCGCGCTTTTTCTCGGTCTGCGGTTGGTGATGGCGTTGCTGCTGCCGATCATGGTGATGGCACTACTGCGGCCTACCGGTGCGAAGGCCTTCGCCGAGTTGCTGGCTGCGCTGGCGGCTGGTGTGCTGTTGCCAAAGATTTTTCTGAGTTCGTGGGCCGCCCGTTTGCGCAAGCGGGTCGAGGGCGAACTGCCGCTATTGGTCGACTTGTTGCGACTGCTGCAAGGTATCGGTTTCAGCATGGACCAAAGCCTGCAGACGATCGCCGAGTGCTTCCATATTGTGATCCCGGTATTGGGGCGGGAGATTCATGAGGCCAACATTTCCTATATGCATGGTCGTCCGCGGGATCAATCCTTGCGGCGTCTGGCCGAATCGTTCGACAACCAGGATCTGAAAAGCCTGGTGCAGATGATCCTGCAGGTTCATCTGCACGGCGGTGCGGTGCAGGAGCCGTTACGTGAATTCGCCGAGCGGCTACGCGAGCAGCGCAAGCTGCGCATGAAAGAAAAGACCGGCAAGCTCTCGGTAAAAATGACTCTGGTGATGATGCTGACCCTGCTACCCGCGCTGATGGCGGTGCTTGCCGGCCCTGCCATCGTCTCGCTGATCAGCACCATGGCCAAGCTGAAAGGACATTGATCATGACCCTATCGCCATCTCGACGTTCAACGTTTGCCCGCACTCTTCTCCGCCGGCCCTTTATCAGGGCATGCTCGATTACGTTGTTGGGTAGCTCGCTGTTGCTGAGCGCATGCGCCAATCATGGCGGATACCTCAACCACGTTCAGCCCGAGCTTGTATCCGAGCCGTCACAGCAGAGCGACAAGAACAGCAAGCCGATGTATCTGGATTTGATCCGCCAGATGCAGCAGCAGGGTGCCTATTACGCTTCTCTGGCGAATATCGAAGCTTTCCGTCAGCGCTACGGCAGCCCGCCAGAATTGAGTCGTCTGCAGGCTGACGCACTGCGTGAAACCGGACAGATCGATGCGGCGAAAAAACTCTATGCAGACCTTCTGCATACCGATCAGGCGGGTGCCGCATGGCATGGCCTCGGCCTGATCGCAGCAGCGCAGAAGCAGAACATGCCGGCCGAACAGGCGCTTTCAAAAGCCGTGCAGATGGACCCCGTCAACGTCGATTATCTGGGTGACCTGGGCTATCAGCGACTGCGCGCTGGCCAGATAACCGCCGCGCATGAGCCCCTGGCCAAGGCGGCTGAACTGGCGCCGGCCAACGTCAGGGCGATTTCCAATCTGGTGTTGTGGATGTTGCTCAACAACGACTATGCGCAAGCCGACGCAGCCATGCAGCGGGCCAACCTGCCAACAGCTGCCCGGCAGCAGATACATACGCTGGCGGTGCAGTTGCAGCTCGCACAACAGGTCGAGCGCCCCACCGCGATGGCACTGCTGCCGTCCCAATCGACGCCAGGTGCGACGGCATCATCCGACGATTCGCAAATGACCCAGCCACCGGTTTCCCAGAGTGGTGGCGTTCCTGAATCCATGCTTGAACGTTTCGGTGCATCGTCCAAGACCAGTGAGGTCCATCCATGAAGATTCATTTCGCGACGGCGGCATCTTCCGTGATTCTGCCTCTGGTTCTTGCCCTGCTTCCGGCAGGTGCTGTGGCGCAGCAGGTGCCGGTGACCGGACAGATGCTGGGTGACGGCGGCACGACTGCTGCCGCCGCACCGGCGCAGGCAACCGCAGTGCCGGCTGCAGCACAGACATCAACCGCAGTCACCGTGCCGTTGAACAGCAGCTACGCGGCGGCTCCGCCGGCAGTGGCATCCGCTGCCGTTGCGCCGCCCCCTGTCGGACAACACCGTTCACCTGGCACGTCGGTAGGTGAAACCACTCGGAACCTTCTCCAAATGCAGGCTGATGGCAGTCAGGCGGGAAAGCCGTTACCTATGCTTGGTGTGGAAGCCAGCGCCAGCTACAGCCGCTACCTGAAGAGTTTCAATCACGACATTCCGGAGTTCTTCAAAACCAATGTTGGAAATAACGGCAATGGCAGCGGCAATAGCAGCAGTTATAGCCAGTAGAGGTAGGCTGTCATGAGCGCGATCGGACAGGTCACCGGCCCAACATCGCCGTCTTGCGAACGTGGATGCACAAACCTGTTCGTGCGCATGCCTCGCGCACGCCAGCGTGGCTCGATGGCGGTCACCATGATGCTGATGCTGGTGGGTCTGGTCGCCATGCTGGGGCTGGTTGAAATCGGCTACCTGTATTGGGCCAAACGCGAGACGCAGAAAGTGGTGGATCTCGCTGCGCTGGCGGGCGCGCAGCAGTTGACGGCCTGCTCTACCGACAACAGCAGCAACAGCGCGGCACTGGGCAATGCAAGGACCGATAACGGCTTTATTGGTAAGTTGGTGATTACCTGCGGCCACTGGGATCCAACCCAGGCCGGCGCTCAGCACTTTGTGAGCGTGACTTCCGCACTGCCCTTGAATGCCGTGCGGGTGGAGGCAACGCTGCCAGTGACCCCGTTCTTCGGATTCGCCAATTTCGACGGTATCAATGCCACCGCCATTGCGGCAAGTCAGGGTCAACCCATCGCGGCATTCTCGGTGGGTTCCAGCCTGCTCAACATCGACCCGAGCAGCCCTCTGGGCACACTACTGGGTACGGCCCTCGGCTCGTCGTTGGGATTGCAATTGCTGAGCTACAACGGCATTGCCAATGCCAACATTTCCCTGCTCGGGTTGGTCAATGCGCTGCCTGTCAACGTTGGTACCGTCAACAGTGTTTTGACGACCCAGGTGACGGTCACCGATGTTCTTACTGCGTACGTGAATGCACTGTCGCAGAGTAGTAGCGCCTCAACGATTGACCTTGCCTTTGTCAATCAACAGGTCGCTGCCATTGAGCTGCAGCTCGGAAATATTCCCATCAACCTGGGCCAGATCCTCAACGTCGACGCAACTACTGAGGATCCCAATGTCGCCCTCAATGTCGACGTCAACGCGCTCGATATCCTCAGTGCCGTCGTGCTGGCAGCCGATGGCGCCAACGCTGTTGCGCTGCCGGCAACGAGCATCAGCATACCGGGCGTGGCGACGATCAGTCTGGCCTTGAGTATCGTTGAACCGCCTCAGATTGGCGTCGGCGGCGTGGGCACCGTTGCACACACCGCGGAAATTCGACTCGACCTGGACGTAACCGCGCTGAGTACACCTATTAACGGCCAGCAGTTGCTGGATCTGCCGCTCTACCTCGAGGTAGCGCCTACCGACGGCACCATAACCGCGATTGAATGCAATGTGCCAGGCAGTGGTGGGGTAAACTCAGACAGTGTGACGATCACAGCAGCTCCGGGAGTATTGAATGCGTTTCTTGGCAAGCTGCCGTCGGCCGCGTTCAGCAATACGAGCGAGACCTGGTCCTCGCTGATCTCAAGTGGAAGCCTTGCTCAACTCGTCAACGTTCTTAACCTGGCCACGATATCTGCGTCCGCCAACGTGCAATTGGCAGCCAATCCGGCCACGGCACTTACGTTCAGCGTCGACCCGACAATTCCGGTTTCGCAACAGTCGGGCATGACCCAAACGGCGGGTACGTCGTCGGCCGTGCTTGGAAACCTCATCGGCAGCCTGCTCGGCTCAACGTCGCTGAATGTCACCATCAACCTTTTGGGTCTCCCGATCAATTTGGCGCCGGTCGCGTCGTTGCTCGCTACCTTGTCGGCTGCGCTGGCGCCGGTTTTGTCGTCCCTGGATACCCTGTTGGTTGGTCCGCTTCTGCAGGCGCTAGGGATTAATATCGGCACTGCCCAGGTGAGCCTGCTGTCGGTTAACTGCAATACCACTCCCCAGCTGGTGTACTGAGAAACCTACGGCGCTGAAGTAGCCACTTGACCCTCGATACGGCACCTTTAGACTCGACGGGATAAGGAAATGTTCGGCACATCTTCTGGTGGCCGTTATTCCAGAGCCATCCAAAGTACAATCGCCGGGAACGCAGGGGATGAATGCAATGACTAGCAACGCGGCCAAACGATGCGTCCGGGGGTTGATGCTCGGGCTGACTTTTGTGGGCTTTTCGGCGTTTGCCGCGACAGACGGTGGGTCGCCATCACCGGCAGGCCAGGTTGCAGCCGCCGGTAACGCGGCGGCGTCTGGTGGTTCGGTGGCTTACCTGCAGCATCTGGTCGACACGCATCAGCTGACCGAAATGCGCACCACCTACAACGGTACCTACGGTGCCAGCGAGTTGTTTCAGCCTGAAAAACTCACCTACTTCGTCGCGCTGTTCCACGACAAGGTGTTCTGGCGGGTGATCAGCACCGATTCGATGAAGAATGCCGACAGCATCTATCGCACCTTCGTCGCACAGACCGAGCAGCTGGCGCAGGTGGATATCGATGCACTGCGCCTGCAGGCCGGCAACAAATACGCCGAACATATGATGGCGTTGAACCAGCAGCGATTGCAGAACTTGCAACAGGATGCGGCGCAGCAGCAACAGGAGTCCCAACAGGTGGCGGTGCAACTGCAGCAGGCCCAGCAGCAGGCGGTTTCGCTGAGCAAAGACCTGAGCACGACCAGCACTCAGCTCGATTCGGTCAAGCAGCAGATCCACGCGCTGGAAGCGCAGCAGAACAACCCCGACCTGGCGCTACCGCCGCCACCATCGGCAAGCACACCGGCTTCCACTGGTGCGCCAGCCAGCAGTGCGCCGGCGTCTTCGGGCTCGTCTCCCTGATTATTTGAGCGGCGTGCTTTTCAACGACGCCGCTCTCCAGGTGTATTCGCAGCCAAGTGCTGTGGCGATTGCGTACAGTCGAGAAAGCTCAAGCCTTCAACAGCGCTGGCGTCGCCTGTTGCCCGATCGCATCGACCATGGCCTTGGCCACATTGAGATTGCCGGCGACGATATTGCCGCTGGCGGGGATGCCATCGCGGCCAGCGAAGTCGCAGTAGCGGCCACCGGCTTCGTGGACCAGCAGCACGCCGGCCGCCAAATCCCACGGCTTCAGGCCAATCTCGAAATAGCCGTCGTAACGGCCAGCAGCGACATAAGCCAGATCGAGCGCGGCGGAGCCGGAGCGGCGGATGTCTTCGGCTTGGCCGAGGATCGCGCGGGTAATGTCCAGCTGCGCGGTGAGGTGTTCGCGCTGACGGAACGGGAAACCCGTGCCGATCATCGCGCCGCCAAGATTTTCGCGCTTGGACACGCGCATGCGGCGGTCGTTGATGTAGGCGCCGTCGCCCTTGCTGGCGGTGTACAGCTCATCGCGTAGCGGGTCGAACACCACCGCGTGAATCGGCACGCCCTTTTCCAGCAGCGCGATAGATACGCTGAAGTGTGGGATGCCGCGCAGGTAGTTGTGCGTGCCGTCCAGCGGATCGATTACCCATTGCAGCGGGCCTTTGCCGGTGGCGCCGCTTTCCTCGGCCAGGATCGAATGATCTGGGTAAGCGCGGCGAAGTTCCTTGATGATTTCCGCCTCGGCCAGCTTGTCGACTTCGGAGACGAAATCCAGCTGCTGCTTCTCGACGATGTTGAGGCCGTCGATGCGGTTCATGTAGCGCAGGATGATGTTGCCTGCAGAACGCGCGGCGCGCGCCGCGATCGTGACGTGGGGTCTTGGCATGGCCTTGGACTTTGCAAAAGAGCGGAATCGCGATGCACAAGTCTAGCAGAGGCGCGGCGTTCGGGCCTTCCGGGGTGATTTGCGTGGCTTCGGTGGGCGCAGCATCCGTTATCCTTGCTCGCTGATCCACACACCGGCAACCACGCCATGTCTGCACCCAACGACCTCACTGCCCGTATCCGCTATGTATTGGTGCGCACCTCACATCCGGGCAATATCGGCAGTGCGGCGCGGGCGATCCGCACGATGGGCTTCACGCGGCTGGAGCTGGTGTCCCCAGCACGCTTTCCCGACGCAGAGGCCAATGCGCTGGCTGCCGGTGCCGATGATGTGCTCGGCAATGCCGGTATCCACGATGGGCTGGTGGAAAGTTTGACCGGCAGCCGGCTCGTGCTGGGCCTGTCCGCCCGCCGTCGCGGCGTGAACTTGCCGGAAATTTCGCCACGCGAAGCGGCTACCCAGGCGCTGGCCGCCGCCGCGCGCGGGGAAGACGTCGGACTGGTGTTCGGCAACGAGCGCACCGGTCTGGAGAACGATGAGTTGGCGCGCTGCCATGCGATGGTGCGCATTCCCAGCGTGGATGATTTCAGTTCGCTCAATCTGGCGCAGGCGGTGCAGGTGATGGCGTACGAACTGCGCGTGGCGATGCTGGGTGACGTGCCGACGTTCGAGCCCGTGGAGGACGAGCCGCCGGCCGATGCGGCGCAGATGGAGCAGTTCTACACGCACCTGCTGCAGACGCTGGACGACATCGATTTCCACAAGGGCCGCGCGCCGACCACGGTGATGCTGCGCCTGCGCAAGATCTATCAGCGGATTCAGATGGACGAGCGCGAGTTGCGACTGCTGCACGGCATCCTGGCGGATACGCAGCGTATGGCACGACTCGCCGGAATCAAAGGTATGGATAACCGCGATGCGGGAAACAGCGCGGATCAGTCATAACAAGCCTGGAAGGATCGATTGTAGGGACGGCCGGACGCAGGCAGCGCCAGGCATTCGCCAGCCGCGCTAGCCGGTCTTTTCGTCCGCTTCATACTCGGCAATCCGCGTCACCAGCAACTTGTCGATGCGCGCACCGTCGAGATCGACGACCTCAAAACGGATGCCGCGCCATTCGAACAATTCGCCGGTCTGCGGGATGCGGCCCAGCGCGGTCATCACCATGCCGGCGATGGTGCGGAAGTCGTGCTCTTTTTCACCGGGTAGATGATCCAGATGCAGCAGCTCGCGCAGGTCGTCAGTGGAAAGGCTGCCGTCGATCAGCCAGCTGCCGTCGGCACGCTGCACGATCGGGCCGGTTTCGGCATCGCTGCCGTGGGCGATCTGGCTGACGCCGACGACCGCGGCCAGCAGGTCGTTGACCGTCACCACGCCTTCGATATCGCCGTATTCGTCCACCACCAGGGCCAGCGGCGTCTCCGCGTCGCGGAACTCTTCCAGCAAATCGAGCGCGCGCGCGGTGGCCGGTACGAACAGCGGCTTGGACAGGTGCTGGAACAGCTCCAGCTGGCCATCGGCAAAGCTGTGCAGCAGGCGTTTTACCTCGACCACACCGACCACTTCGCTCTCGTCGCCGCGATAGACCGGATAGCGTGAATAAGGCGTCTGCCGCAGTACCTCGACGTTTTCCTCGCGTGGCGCGGCGATGTCCAGCCAGGCGATGCGCATGCGTGGCGTCATCACGCTGTCCACCGTGCGATCGCCCAGGCGCAGCACGCGGTTGACCATGTTGTGTTCGTCCGGATCGAGTACGCCTTGTTCGGCGCTCTCGGCCACCAGCATGCGGATCTCTTCTTCGGACACCACGCCACGGCCGTGCTGGTTGATCCGCATCAGCCGCAGCAGCGCGTTGCTCGACACGTTCAGCAGCCACACGAACGGCGCGGTGATCCGTGACAGCACCAGCATCGGAAAGGCCATGTAGCCGGAAAATTTTTCCGGCGACGACAGCGCCAGCCGCTTCGGCACCAGCTCACCGATCACGATCTGGATAAAGGAAATCAGCACGAAGCCGAGCACGATGCCAAGTACCCGCGCATAGGGCTCCAGCCATGCCGTGTGGCCACCATCGTGCAGGATCTCGCCGATCTGGCCGCCCAGCGCATCGCCAGCGATCGAGCCGGTAATCAGCATCACCAGCGTGATGCCAACCTGCACGGTGGAAAGAAAGTGCTCCGGCGCCTCGGCATGACGCAACGCCATGGCGGCACGGCGGCTGGTTTTCGCCATCTGCTTGAGGCGGCTTTTGCGCGAGGCGACCAGCGCCATCTCGGACAAAGCGAAAAAACCGTTGCACAGCGCCAGCACAAAGACGAGCGCAATTTCAATCAGCATCGCGTTGAGAATACCTTCCGGGACATGGCTCCAGTGTAAGGGCATGCGGGCCGTAGTTCACGTGGGGAGTGGTGCGGGGCGCGGCGGGCGTCCTGTAACATGCCCGTCATCTCGCTTCCTCAGGCATGGCCCGCATGTTTTCACTGCAGACGATTTTCGGCAAAGGCGACAAGTTCTATGGCCTGCTTGAACAGAGCGCCGCCACCGTCTGCGAGAGCGCCAAAGCCTTGCATGAGTTGCTCAGCAAGCCCGGTCAGGGTTCGGTCATGGCGGCCTTCACGGCCACCCGCGCCCGCGAAAAGGCGTTGGCCGGGCAGATCAGCGAAGGCCTGGTCAATACCTTCGTCACCGCGCTGGACCGCGAGGATATCGAGGCGCTGAACTCGGCGCTGTACAAGATTCCCAAGACCATCGAGAAATTCGCCGAGCGTTACGAGATTGTCTCCAATCGCCTGGTTGGCGTGAACTTTGCCCAGCGCGCGCTGGTGCTGGAGCGTTCCAGCCAGGTGGTCGAGGAGATGATCGGCGAGCTGCGCCGCGGCCTGCGCATCGACCCGGTCAAGAAGCTGCAGGACCGCCTGCAGGCGCTGGAGTCCGAGGGCGACCGCATGCTGCTCGATCCCTATCGCACCTTGTACGTTGAAGGTGGTGATGCCATGCGTGCGATGCTGGCCAAGGATCTGTTCGAGCTGATCGAGAAGGCGATCGACAAATGCCGCGATGTCGGCAACATCGTCTACTCGATTGTGCTCAAGAATTCCTGAGGACGGCGCGGTGATCCTCAGCATCTTTAGAAGAGCGCGCCATTCGATCGTGATCTCGTCGCTCAGTCGCAAGCAGTGTATTGCCGGAGATCAGGCATGAGTCTCAGCCTGGTCGTCGCTGAGGTGTTGATCGCCCTGGCCTTCACTTACATCAACGGCTTTCACGACACCGCCAATTCCATCGCCACCGTGGTTGCCACCAAGGTGCTCTCGCCGGGTCAGGCTGTGCTGCTGGCGGCCGTCACCAACCTGCTTGGTGCGATGCTCGGTACCGCCGTGGCGGCGACCATCGCTTCGGGGTTGATCAATGCCGGCGTGGTCGACGTCGGCCCGCAACTGGTGATCTGCGCGCTGCTGGCGGCTATCGTGTGGAACCTGATCACCTGGTGGCTGGGCCTGCCATCCAGTTCCAGTCATGCGTTGGTCGGTTCGCTGGTCGGCGCCGCACTGGCCGCGTCGGATAACGACTTCAGCTCGGTGATCTGGGCGCAGGGCAACCTGATTACCGGGCACGGCGTGATTCCCAAAGTGATCATTCCGATGGTGCTGTCGCCGCTGGGTGGTTTCATCGTCGCGTTCGTTTTGATGGGCGCGCTGTACGCGCTGCTGGCCTGGTTTGCCAACCGGCATAACTGGCTGCACCGATTCGGCCGCACGCCCTTCGTCAACAGTTTTTTCGGCAAGGCGCAGATCGTGTCAGCCACCGCGATGGGCGTGGCACACGGCATGAACGACGCGCAGAAAAGCATGGGCATCATCGCGCTGGCGCTGGCCGGCGGCACCGCGGCACATCAGTTCGATCAGCTGCCGCAATGGCTGGGTTTTCTGAAAATTGCCGAGAACACTGCGGGCGGTTTCGCTATCCCGATCTGGGTGAAAGTGGTCTGCGCGCTGACCATGGCTGCGGGCACAGCTGGTGGTGGCTGGCGCATCATCAAGACGCTGGGCCACAAGATGGTCAAGCTGCATCCGATCAATGGTTTCGCCGCCGAAACCAGTTCGGCGGCGGTGATCCTCACCGCATCGATGTTCGGCATTCCGGTGTCGACCACGCACAACGTGTCGGCATCGATCATGGGTGTCGGTGCGGCCAAGCGCTTCAGTGCGATCCGCTGGTCGGTGGTCGAGCGCATGGTCTGGGCATGGATACTCACCTTGCCGGTGACCGCGCTGCTCGCCTACGGTTTTGTCAAAGCCGTGAAGATGTTCTTGTAGAAGACAATCGGCCAAGCAGCGTTACAGCGCGTTTTCGGTCGCGTTGATGATCTGCTCCAGCTGATCACCGAGCGTACCCAGTTCGCCAATCAATCGCTGCAGTTCGTTGCGGTCGAGAAATTCGTATGGCCGGTTTTCGCACAGGTGCAGGTACGGTGCGCCATCCAGGTCGGCTACCGCCAGAAAGCCGGTGCGCTGCTGCCAGTTGAAGCGCAGGCAGCGGCTCGGATCCGTGCCGGCCAGCGGGCCGATCGGTGTCGATATGCGCAAATAGCGCCGCTCGGCTTCGTCTTCGAGTTCCGCCAGATAAATGCCCTGATGGCGATCCTCCGACAGCTCCAGATCGAAACTGATCAGATACGGATCGTTGTGGCGCAGCGCGTGCTGGCTGCCGATATGTGATCGCACAGCTTCGAAGTGGCGCATGGTGCGACTTCCTTCGCTTACGTTGGGCGCTCTACTTTGCCACGACCATGCGTTAACGTCGCGTTGGCAGCGGTCCGCGCTGCTAGGTAGCGTGTCGTGTGGCGCAATTTGGGCGAGAGCTAATGTTGATGAATTCGACTATCGACGAAAAGCATGCGCGCGTTTATGCGGCGATCGTGGCGATTCCCTATGGGCGCGTTGCGAGCTATGGGGCGATTGCGGCGCGTGCCGGGCTGCCGGGCAGGGCGCGTCTGGTCGGGCGGTTGCTGGGTGAGGTTCCTGAGGAGATGGTGTTGCCCTGGTACCGGGTGCTGCGGGCCAGTGGGCATATCGCGATGCCGGTGGGGAGCCGTGGGTTCCGCGAACAATCCCGGCTATTGCGGGCCGAAGGCGTTGAGGTGAAGAACGGGCGTGTGGCGCTGGCGGTGTTTGGGTTGGATGGGGATTTGGATCGGGAGTTGTGGGGGATGCCGTAGGCTTCTGCATCCTCTCCCACGTGATGCTTCCTCTCCCCGTGGGGGAGAGGATTGAGGTGAGGGGCGGGTGCTCGCGGGGTTTTAGATTTTTCGTCCGATGCGAGCTGTGTGTCTAGGCGATAACCGAAATGACTTCGGTAATGTGCTCGCCTGCCGCGGGCTTTCGTCCGCCACCGGCGGCCAAGTCACTTTTCTCTTGCGTGGCCAAGAGAAAAGTAACCAAAAGAGAAGGCCACCCCGCTTGGCGCTTGCCGGGCGTCCTGCCCGGCAAGTCCGTGAGGCGCGGTCGGGCTTTTCGACAGGGCATCCTGCCCTGACGAAAAGGAATCGACATCCCTGTCGATCCCCCTGCGGGCCTGTCGACCCCACCTCACCGCCGCACAGGGGCCCGTTTAAAAGCAGCGCGCATCCTGCGCGCTTGCGACGATCTCGATCTTGCATGCACGCCTTGATCTACTGGTAATGCGCCCAACGCATCATCGAAAGCACCTCCTCGCTGGGCCTTCTCTCGCTTGACGCAAGACACAGCGGGCCTGAACATCTATCGCATGGTCTCAATCTCGGCCTAATCAAGCAGTAGCCTTCATGTCAAAGCGCCGCGAAACCATTCAAGATGATGACGGCGCTCATATCGCCACTATCTACTTTCCGTCCGACACAGTCGATTTAGAAGATGGCGACCTAAGCGGGCTGTGCGCTACATGCATGTCGACTCTGCGCGGTCGTAGCTTCGCTAGATCATGTCTCTATTGGGCAATGTTTCAGGACTCCGATCTAACCGGCTGCAACTTCGAGGACGCAGATCTTCGTGGAGCCAATCTAATGGGCACACTTCTTGTCGGCGCCAATCTTCGACGCGCCAATCTGGGAATTGACAATCTTGGAGGCCCTGCCAGATTGCAAGGAGCTAACTTTACAGATGCCGTTGTCAATCAATGCAATTTCTTAGGTGCGGAGTACGATGCCGACACGCTATTTCCGAAGGGATTCAACCCCGAGACTGCTGGCATGCTTAGCATCGGCTAAACACTCATTAAAAAAGCAGACGGCTGCGCCGCCGCTTAACTCCGACGTTAGAGATTATGGATATTGCGCCGCAATCAGTTGATAGAAGCACGATGACGTTCTTGCTGGACAGCATCATGCTCGCCATGCGCGCGGAGACTGAATACGGCCTTGAGTTTCAAAATTCGCTATCTCGTTCCGCACTCCTTGCTTCGACTCATCTTTTGGAAGCATCTGCTAATACCTGCATAGACGCTCTAGCACTCGGAAACGGATTCGCTAATGACATAGACCGGCTTCCCTTCCTTTCCAAGTTCGAGATTTTTGTACAACTTCGCTTTCCAAAGCGCCAATTCGACCGGGCTCGCCATGAAGTACAAGGCGTCTCGGAACTGAAGCAAGTACGTGATTCGTTCGTACATCCAAAAAGCCAAAAGACCATCTGGGAGTCATGGTCTCCCGAAGGGTCTGTTTCGCGCTCACCTCGCACCAAGTCTCTTGGATTGTCCAAGATAGCCAGCTATGGCCATCCAGATGATGCGGTTCGCGCATTAAAAGTTAGCCATGCTTTCTTGCGCTACGTTTTCAAGGACACCTGTCGGTTTAGCGCGATACGCGTTAACTCATTCCTGTGTTCTGAGGATCCCATACCCACGCATACGGAGCCGGTCATTCCTTATTGGCCTCGTGACATACATCGGTGGCTTCATAATCACTGCATTGACCTTAGTTACATTAAGATCGGCAAGGTTTAGGTCTAACCAATTAACCGGTCGAATGGCTGCGCCGTGTTCAACTCCGGCGTTTTATGATTTAGGTGAATTGTCGGGAAAGCCGCTCTGCTTTTCCAACTCCCCTGTGCGGCGGTGAGACGTGGTCGATAGGCCCGCAGGGGAATCGACATGGATGTCGATTCCTTTTCGTCAGGACAGGAGTCCTGTCGAAAAGCCCGGCTACGGCTCACGGACTTGTCGGGCGTAGCCCGACAAGCGCCAAGTGGGGTGGCCTTCTCTTTGGCTACTTTCTCTTGGCCACTCAAGAGAAAGTAGCTCGGCCTCCGCAGGAGGACGAAAGCTTTTGCTTTAAGCGCGACTACAACGTCACGTTCAAATCCCTTCGACTTCACTCCGTTACGCTCAGGGAGAGCTGAGCGGGTGCGTCGCGACGCAAACCCACAGCCCAATCAGCCCAGTGCGTAACGTCCATTTGTTAGCATGGGCGGATGCCAAGCAACGCTCTCGACATTCTTCAAACTGTTTTCGGTTATCCGAGTTTCCGCGGCCAGCAGCAGGCCATCGTTGACCATGTGGTTGAGGGTGGGGATGCGCTGGTGCTGATGCCGACTGGCGGCGGCAAGTCGCTGTGTTATCAGATTCCGGCGTTGGTGCGGCAGGGGACGGGGATTGTGGTGTCGCCGCTGATCGCGCTGATGCAGGATCAGGTCGATGCGCTGCGCGAGGCCGGCGTGGCGGCGGCGTTTCTCAATTCCAGCATTCCGGCCGATGAGCAGCGTGAGGTGGAGCGACAGCTGTTGACGGGTGAGTTGAACCTGCTTTACGTGGCGCCGGAGCGGCTGCTGACTGGGCGCTTTCTCAGCTTGCTGGAGCGCACCGAGGTCGCGCTGTTCGCGATTGACGAGGCGCACTGCGTATCGCAGTGGGGACACGATTTTCGGCCGGAGTATCGCGAGCTGGCGGTGCTGCATCAGCGCTTTGCGCAGGTGCCGCGCATCGCGCTCACGGCCACGGCCGACCCGCGCACGCGCGAGGAGATCGTCGAACGGCTGTCGCTGCAGGAGGCGCGGCAGTTTGTGGCCAGTTTCGATCGGCCGAACATTGGTTATCGCGTGGGGTTGCGACATAACGCAAAGCGGCAGCTGGCGGAATTTCTGGAAGGTCATCGCGGCGAGTCGGGCATCGTGTATTGCCTCAGTCGCCGGAAGGTGGACGAGACGGCCGAGTGGCTGGCGGAATCGGGCGTGGAGGCGTTGCCGTATCACGCCGGTCTCGACGCGGCCAAGCGCAGCGCCAATCAAAAACGTTTTCTGCGCGAGGACGGCGTGGTGATGGTAGCCACGGTGGCGTTCGGGATGGGTATCGACAAGCCGGACGTGCGTTTCGTGGCGCATCTGGATCTGCCGCGCAGCATGGAGGGCTATTACCAGGAGACCGGCCGCGGTGGGCGCGACGGTCTGCCGGCCGAGGCGTGGATGATCTACGGCCTGTCCGATGTGGTGACGATGAGCCAGATGATTGCGCAGTCCGAATCGGCCGACGATCGCAAGCGTGTGGAGCGACAGAAGCTGGAATCGCTGCTGGCGTATGCCGAGGCGACCGACTGTCGTCGCCAGTTGCTGTTGGGTGCGTTTGGTGAGGTCTATCCCGGCCCGTGCGGCCATTGCGACAACTGCATCGAGCCGCCGAAAACCTGGGATGCCACGGTGCCGGCGCAAAAGGCGCTGTCGGCGGTGTATCGCAGCGGCCAGCGTTTCGGTTCCGGCCACGTGATCGACATCTTGCGTGGCGAGGAGACGCCGAAGGTCTTGAGTTCCAATCATCATCAGCTCAGCACCTTTGGTATCGGTGCGTCGATGGACGAAAAGCAGTGGCGTTCGGTGTTTCGTCAGCTGCTGGCCGCCGGCCTGCTGGAGGCGGATGCCGAAGGCTACGGCACGCTGCGGCTGACGACGGCGAGTCGCGCCGTGCTCAGCGGTGGCCAGACGGTGAAGCTGCGCGAAGACGTGCGGCCACCGCGCGGCGGCAGCCGTCGCCGTGACAGCAAACTGGCCAGCGGTGATAGGAGCGGGGGCGGCAGCCTTGGTATCGAGGCGTACGAGCAGTCGATGTGGGATGCGCTACGCGCGGTGCGCACGCAGCTGGCCAAGCAGCACGGCGTGCCGCCGTACGTGGTGTTTCATGATGCAACCTTGCTGGCGATGCTGCGTGCGCTGCCGGCGAACGAGGAGGAGTTGGCTACGATCAGTGGCGTCGGCGAAGCCAAGCTCAAGCGTTACGGCCGGGATTTTCTGGCGGTGATCAACGCGCAGGAATAGGCTCAGCGCCCGGTTGATGCCTGACCGGAATCGCCTCACCCATTCGTGCTGCGCTGCGGCGGGTACTATGACTGCACGCAGGCAACAATTGCAGGGCATGGCCGCAAGGACTTGGCGTGCTTCGGCATGACCGTGCCGCACCACAAAGGTTTACGCAGCAGCGCGCATGAAGGGCAAGTCCACCTCATTCGATATCGCCCATCTGGCCGGGGTTTCCCAGTCCACGGTGTCGCGGGCGTTGCGCGGCAGCCCGCTGGTCAACGAGGAGACGCGACGGCGCATCCAGGTCGCGGTGGATCAGCTCAACTACAAGGTCGACAAGAACGCCTCCAATCTGCGTCGCATGCATTCGGGCACGCTGGCGCTGTTGCTGTTCGAGGATCCGACGACCGACGAGTCGCATATCAATCCATTCTTCCTGTCGATGCTGGGCTCGATCACTCGCGCCTGCGCCAAACAGGGTTACGACCTGCTGATTTCGTTCCAGCAGCTGTCGCAGGACTGGCATGCGGATTTCGCCGAGAGCAAGAAGGCCGACGGCATCATCCTGCTCGGTTACGGCGATTACATCGCCTATCGTGACAAGCTCGACAAGCTGGTGGCGCACGGCACCTGCTTCGTGCGCTGGGGGGCAGTGCTGCCCGATCAGCCCGGCCTGTCGATTGGCTGCGACAATTTTCAGGGCGGTGACGCGGTCGCCCGGCATCTGCTTGAACAGGGCTGCAGGAACATTGCGTTTCTCGGTGATGCGTCCAGCCACTATCCGGAATTCTTCGAGCGCTATCGCGGCTATGCCGACGCACTCGTACAGGGCGGTCAGATAGCGCAGACAGCCTTGCAAGTGGATGCGGAAAGCACCGAACACTCCGGCTATGAAGCGATGCGTACGCTACTCGCGCGCAAGGTGGCGTTCGATGCGGTATTCGCCGCCAGCGATCTGATCGCCATTGGCGCGATGCGTGCGCTGTCCGATCATGGCCTGCGCGTGCCGCAGGATGTCGCGGTGGTCGGCTTCGATGACATCGCCATGGCCAGCTTCGTCAATCCACCGTTGAGCACGGTTGTGCAGGACACGCGCAAGGCTGGCGAGGTTCTGGTCGAAAGCTTGCTCAACCTGATCAGGGGGCAGCCTGCCGAAAGCGTTGTCCTCCCCGCCACACTCACGCTGCGACGTTCGAGCGAACGGAGTCATGCGGTGACCAGGAAAGCGAAGCGCGAAACGACAGGTATCCGATAAACCTGTTCGTTTGACAGCTAGATTGCCTTGCCCGAGGTTGCGGAACCTGACGCCTCCGGCTCGCGCACGCGCAGCGTGCACAAGCCAGCGATGATCAGACTGGCACCACCCAGCGCCAGTGCCCAGATCGGCTGGCCGTGGAAGAACAGCTTCAGCAGCACACCGAGCACGCTGGCCGCCAGCAGCTGCGGAATGACGATGAAGAAATTGAAGATGCCCATGTAGATGCCCATCTTGGCAGCGGGCAGGTTGTCCGACAGCAGCGCGTACGGCAGCGACAGGATCGACGCCCAGGCAAAGCCTACGCCGACCATCGACACCAGCAGCCAGTGCGGATCACGAATGAACAGAAACGACAGCAAGCCCACGCCGCCCAGCCACAGGTTGAGCAGATGGCTGACGCGCATGCCGAGCAGGCGCACCAATAACGGAATGAGTACGGCCGCCAGCACGCCGACGCCGTTGTAGCTGCCCATCAAGACGCCAGCCCAATTGGCGCCTTCGTTGTAGGCGATAGACGTGGTGTCGCTGCTGCCGTAAAACGTCTGCGATACCGCCGATGTGGTGTTGATCCACATGGCAAACATCGCGAACCACGAAAAGAACTGGACCCAGTTAAGCCGACGCATCGGTTTGGGCATATCGTGGAGATCGCCCATGATCTGGCGCAGAGGACCCGTGCTGCGAGTGAACGCAAGCCAGACAAACAGCAGCCCGAACACGACCAGCCCGCCAGCGAGAAGGTAAAGCTCTTTCTCCAGCGCAAAGTGGATGATCAAAAAAACCATCAGTGCGCCAAGCGCCAGAAACACGACGCCGAGTTTCCATGCGCCCGAAGCATCCGCTGGTGCCTGGGCAATCGCCGGGTCGGCAAAGGATTGCAATTCGTTTGGTGGATATTCTCTGGTGGTCAGCACCGTCCACAGCATGGCACCCAGCAGCACTGCGCCGCCGATATAGAAAGCAAATTTGACGGTATGCGGAAGTTCGCCCGGCGCTGCGGTATTGGCCACGCCCCAACGCGTGAGCAGGTAGGGAAGGAACGAGGCCACCACGGCACCTACGCCGATAAACACACTCTGCATCGAGTAGCCCAGCGGTCGCTGTGACGGCGGCAGCTGATCGCCGACGAAGGCTCGAAAGGGCTCCATCGATATGTTGAATGACGAGTCCATGATCCATAGCAGGCCGGCGGCCATCCATAGCACCGGCGCATTCGGCATCGCCAGCAGAGCCAGCGTAGCCAGCACGGCGCCGGCGAAAAAATACGGTCGCCGGCGGCCGAAGCGGTTCCATGTGCGATCGGAGCAATAGCCGATGATCGGCTGCACGATCAGCCCGGTCAGCGGCGCGGCGATCCACAGGACGGGGATGTCGTTCACATCCGCTCCGAGCGTCTGGAAGATCCGGCTGACGTTGGCGTTCTGCAGCGCAAAGCCGAACTGGATGCCGAGAAAACCGAAGCACATGTTCCAGATCTGCCAGAACGACAGCGTGGGCTTGGCTTTCATGGTGGTGTGGTCTCTTGGGGGAGCAGGGCAATCTGCAACTCGTGGATATCGGCGTCGTTCAATGGCCCGGCAATGCCGCCCGCGCCGCCGGTATAGTGCGCAAAGTGCTCGAGATAGCTCATGTTGAAACCGTCGTCGAGGCTGAAGCGGCAAGCGGCGCCAGCGCTTGCGGAAAACTCGCCATAGGTGGATGCCTGCAGGCCGATGCTGTGTGGCATCACCAGCGGCACGCGCTGTGCGTCGCGACCGGCGCAGTCGACCACCAGTACCTTCACGGCTGCAGTGATGCCGGTATTGATCGGTCCGTGGTCGTTGGCGTAGTTCAGCCACACGCGATAGTTGCCGCCAGTGGTCGCCGTCCAGCGGCGAGGCCACGCACCGGTGACGTTGGCAAGGTCGCCGACACATACAGCCGGGCTTTGCAGGGACTCGATACCTTGCGCATCGGTGCGCGTCGTCGAGATGCATTGCAGGCCAGTCTGTTTGGCGATGGACGCTGAGCCATCAGTCGCGGGTTGCCGTTGACCGTTGACGTAAAGCAAAGCCTTGCCATCGACCTGAATGCGCCAGTCATCG
This sequence comes from Rhodanobacter sp. MP1X3, assembly GCF_014207165.1. Lineage (NCBI taxonomy): Bacteria > Pseudomonadati > Pseudomonadota > Gammaproteobacteria > Lysobacterales > Rhodanobacteraceae > Rhodanobacter > Rhodanobacter sp. MP1X3. The sequence continues at coordinate 1,320,311 of NZ_JACHCO010000001.1, forward strand.
GCCGCTGTCGTGACCACAGGCGCAGCGGGCGCCGTTGGTGCGTAGAGCGGCGCATCCTCGCGTAGCGGTGTGTCGGCCGCATGCATCGCCTTGAGCGTCACCACCGTCGTGGTGCTCTCTGTGCTGGCGTGATCGGCGACCAGCAGGTTGCCATCGCCGAGCGTCGCGGGCAGCTGCAGCGTAATCGTCTGGTTGGGTAGCGACAGCGTGATCGAGCGGCGCGCGCCGAACAGCATCGGCACGAGCGACATCGGCAGCTTCGGTTCGATACGGCCGTCGTCCTCGAGTCCGAACACACCCTCGGTTACCGCGGCCAGATAGGCAGCGACCGACCACAGCTGCCGCGGCGAGTTGACTACCGGGCCGCTCAGCTGGCCTTCGTCGATGTGCTGGCCTTGGGTCAGCAGCTCGTAATTCTCCATGTTGGAGCCATGCAGCGCCGCACCGCGCATGATCGATCGCAGCTCGTGCGCTATCCGTGCCGGATCGTTGACCTTGCGCGCGGCCCGCAGCGCATAGGCACTGACGAAAGGCCAGATCGCGCGGTTGTGGTAGATCGGCTGATCGGCGCGCTCGGGCCAGATCACCGGGCTGCCGGCAGGCCAGGTCGGATAGTTGGCCAGCGTCCGCTGCGCGCGATCATCGTCCGCCACACCACTGGTGATGGCCAGCGCGATGCCGAGCAGATCGTAGGTGTCGTAAGGCGTACCGTCGCCGCCGATGTAACTCATGTACATCTTTCGGTCGTTGCGCCAGAAGCGTGCGTTGATCGCCGATTTCAGAGCTGCGGCCTGCGTGCGATAGTCCGCTGCTGCGTTCGCATCGCCGTGCGACACGGCCATCGCGGCGGCCATCTGCAGCGCGCTGTAGTGCAGCACATTGGTCGATAGCGAAAACGACTGGGCGATGGCGACCACGTTGTTCTGCGTCCACACCGGATAACTCTGTTCACGCCAATCGAGGAACGAGGTTTCGCCACGATAGAGCCCGACGTTGCGATCGAACACGTAGGCACGATCTTGTGCCAGCGTATCGCGCAGTGCCCGGTAGACGTCCGCGGCAAACGCCTTGTCGCCGAGCAGATGGCGCGCACCGAGAAACCACACCACGCGATCCGTGCTGATCGGCCAGCTGCCACCGGAGCCGGTGTCCTGCATCACGACGCTTTTGATGGAGGCCGATCCCTGTGTCGCAGCAGGGGCGCGGCTATCCGGTCCGCGCACATCGGAGAGCTTGAACTGCAGGCTGTTGCGTGAGCGTGCCGGATCAAATCGCCATAAACCCAGATCAATCGAGTACGACAGGTCACGCGTCCACACGTATGGCCATTTCAAGCCGGTCTCAAAACACTGGCAGGGGATGGGCTGGCCATGATCGAACGCATTGTCGCGGATCGCGCTGACAGAATCCTGCGTGAGATCGTCCTGCGCCATCGCGAACAGGCCATTGAACAAGGTGCTGGTCGTATCGACCCGCATCGGTTGCACCGCAATCACGCGTTGCCCATACGGCCATGCGAGCGTGTAGTTGCTTTGCGCATCGCGCGTCATCGCGACATGCACGCCGTGCCAGTCGAGCCCGTCCTGCCATGCGGACGCCGATGTCGCGGCGCTGGCCGCTAGCGCGGTCGTCAGCAGGATGCTCAACATGTCGGCATGGTGCGCTGTGCGGCTGTGGTAATCGGTTGCATCGATCGCTCCCCTGCAGCGTGATCCCGCTGCGCCTTGCCGTTACGGCATGGCTTATTCGCCCATGGTAAACAGCGTCGCAATGCAGCAACCAGCGGCTGCATACGTATTCATGCTCGCAAATCAGCAGCGATGGCGTGCTTCAGGGCGACGGCATCGGATGCGGGGCACCGTCTTTCAGCGCAAGCGCGATATTTCGCGCAACGGCCGCCTTGACCCGTACATAGGTGACTGTGCCGTAGGTGTCGTGACCGCGCGACCAGCCTTCGCCGGCGCTGTGCAACAGTGCATCGAGGCTGACAAATGACGGCATGGCGCGACTGTCCGTGACAACGGAAGCTGCCGCGCCGCCATGAATCTTCAGCAGATAGAACGCCAGATCCGGCCGATAGCTGCCTGCGGTAGCACTGATGTCAACGTGTACCGTGCCGCTCTGCCGCTGCACGGCCAGCGACTGGCGGAACGACGCGCCGTGCTCGTACGCATAGGTGCTGCCATCGTCGTCGTAATAGTCGAAGTGGGTGCGGCGATCTTCTGGAAAAATCTCGACGTCGAGCTCTGTCACGGGGTGCTGACCGACGTAGTCCATTATGGGCTGCGTCGGGATGATCGCGCCCTGTCGCACGAACAGCGGAATATCGTGCCAATGCGAGCTGTCGATGACGTAGTGGACGCGCTGGCCGCCCTGGTAGAGCTTGCCGCTGAACCAGTCGGTCCACGTGCCGGCGGGCAAGTAGATGTCCTTGGCGGTTTGTCCCTGAACCACCACTGGCGAGACCAGCAGGCTATCGCCGAACATCCAGGCATCGGTATCGTTGCGCACCTGGGGGTCCTGCGGCCAGTCGAAGGTCAGTGGCCGAACCAGGCCGACGCCATCGACATGACGCGTGTATTCGTAGCTGTAGATATACGGGATCAACGCGTAGCGCAGGCGGATTGCATCGGTGGCGGCCTTTTCGGCGTCGCTGCCGTAGGTCCACGGCTGACGTTTTTCGCGAAAGTCGCCATGCACGCGGAAGATCGGCGTGAACGCGCCAAACTCGATCCAGCGCGCGTAGTTTTCGTTGGAAGGATGGCCGTGGAAGCCGCCGCCATCCATGCTCCACTGCATCGCGCCTACGTCGATCGCGCTGAGCATGCGCGCGCGCTGGCCGGCCATGCTGGCGAAGCCGGTGGCAATATCGCCAGACCACAGGCCGTAGGCGTAACGCTGCGCGCCAAGCCAGAAATTGCGGTTGACCGACCATACGCGCTGGTCGGAATGCTCGCGCTGGCCGTCGTAGAGCGTACGCTGCATGTTGAGAAACTGACTGTCGCGGCCGGTGTCGTCGGCTTCGTCGTTCCACCAGCCGACGATGCCGGTGTCGAACGAGTGTTCCAGCGTCTTGTTGAAAAACCATGTACGTGCGGCGGGCTTGTCGAAGTCGATATCGCGCACGGGCTTATGCGAAAAATAATCGTCACTCACCGGTTTACCGGCAAACCACAAGTCGTGTGCGGTGGCGTAACGACCTTCGACGGTGTCGACGTGAATGCGTGGTTTCATGATGCCGGTGAGGTGCATGCCGCGCTGATCGAGCAACGATTTCAGCTTGCCGCTGGGGCCGTCGGGAAACTTCGCCGGGTTCCAGCGGAACTCGCCGTAATCATCTTCACCCCAGGCCTTCCAGTCGAAGTCGAGAGTGAAGTTGTCGATCGGGATATGTTTGCGGCGATAGGTGTCCACGATCGACAGCAACTCTTTCTGGTCAATGCTCCACTGGCTGTTGGTAAAGCCCATGGCCCATTTCGGAAACAACGGCGAGTGTCCACTGAGCTGCGCGATCGCGGCGAAAATATCATCGGGGCGACCGAGCACGATGAAGTAATCGAGATTGCCGGCGGGCGCCTGGACGTCCAGATGCGACCCGACCAGGGTGAAGCTGGTAGTGGGATTAATCACCAGAAGTCCGTAGCCGGCGGTGCTCCAGACCAAGGGCGCACCGGCATGCCCCTGTGCCCCGGCGGTGGCCAACTGGCGGCCATGCCGAAGGAGTCCTGCGGAGACGGTCTCGGTCGCGTTGTAGCCGCCGATGCCGTACATCGGATCACTGGCGGCGTGGGACAGATGCAGTTCGCCGCGAGCGAGTGAGGCAAGATCGTATTGACGCAGCAGAGGCTGGTGATCGGCATCCTCGATGCTCAACTCGCGCCGCTTTTTATCCCAGATCACATGCACCTGCGGCGCATCGAGTTCCAGCGTGGATGAATTCTCCTGCACGCGTGCAGATGGTGCTGTCGCTGCGTGCCACGTTGGATCGAGTACGAGGGATTCGGTTGGAGCCGGTGCATCAGCCAGGAATTGCACCTTCACGGTATCGTTAGCGACCAGTGCTATCGACAGCCGGCCCTTTTCAAGCGGTATCTCCATGCACGCGCTGCAAAGCGCTGCACGATCTGGCGATTGCGTCGATGTGGGCGAGGCCTGCGATAAATCCGGCATCAGTAGGAAAAGAAGCGGCAGGCAGACGCGGAGTCTCATCAGCAATAATCCCGACTGACGCTGCTGCGTCGATTGTTGCGCTTCGGATGAATGGCCATCACATGTCTCCCTCGGGTGCGGCCATGGTAGGCCGGACATCGAGCGAAGGCACATCGGTGCATACGTATTCATGCTGGCGTACGTCGCTTTGTGTTCTCAAGCGCGATTCACCCAGTCATCAGCGAGCGGGCCAACCATAATGCGAAGCGGCCCGTCGAGGAGGCGTTGATTCGATCAGGCATGCAGGGCACTCTGCTGCAGTCGGCTGTCTTCTACGTCCCATGGCATTCCGTCGTCGAGCGGAGCTGCGTCATAGCCGTATATCCATTGTATTCGTCATCCCCTGCCACTCACAGGAGTACACATGTCCCAGCACCCGGACCAACCAGACCATCTCCATCGCAGCCTGTCGAACCGCCACTTGCAGCTGATCGCCATCGGCGGCGCCATCGGCACCGGGTTATTCATGGGGTCGGGAAAGACGATCAGCTTGGCCGGCCCCTCGATTCTCCTGGTGTACCTGATCATCGGTGGCATGCTGTTCTTCGTCATGCGCGCGATGGGCGAGCTATTACTTTCCGACCTTTCGTACAAATCCTTCATCGACTTCTCCACGGACCTACTGGGTCCCTGGGCAGGTTTCTTCTGCGGTTGGACCTACTGGTTCTGCTGGATCATCACCGCCATCGCCGATGTCATCGCGATCGCGTCCTATGCTCAGTTTTGGTTCCCGGGAATGGCGCCATGGATCCCGGCGGTGCTTTGCGTCTGCCTGCTGCTGGTGCTGAACCTCGCAACCGTCAGGCTCTTCGGTGAGATGGAATTCTGGTTCGCGCTGATCAAGATCATCGCCATCAGCGCGTTGATCGTGACAGGCCTGGGTCTCGTGGCTTACGGCTTTACTTCGCCCAGCGGACACCGGGCCAGCTTCGCCAACCTCTGGAACGATGGCGGTCTTTTCCCCATGGGTCTCGGCGGCTTCTTCGCCGGTTTCCAGATCGCGGTGTTCGCTTTCGTCGGAATTGAGTTGGTGGGTACTACGGCGGCAGAAACGGCAGACCCCCAGCGCAACTTGCCCAAGGCGATCAATTCGATTCCGGTGCGAATCATGCTTTTCTACGTGCTCGCACTGATCGCAATCATGGCCGTAACGCCCTGGCGTCAGGTGGTGCCGGGCAAGAGTCCGTTCGTGGAGCTCTTCGTGCTTGCGGGCATTCCTGCCGCTGCAAGCCTGATCAACTTCGTCGTGTTGACCTCGGCTACCTCGTCAGCCAACAGCGGCATATTTTCCACCAGCCGAATGCTCTACGGCCTGGCTGCAGAGAATCACGCGCCGAAGGCATTCGCGCGCCTGTCGCAGGCATCCGTGCCTTCCCGGGGATTAATTTTTTCGTGCGTTTGCCTGCTGGTAGGCGCCATGCTCGTCTATGTGATCCCCAACCTGGTCACCGTGTTTACGCTGGTGACCACGCTTGCCGCCGTGCTCTTCATGTTTGTGTGGTCGCTGATCCTCTGCGCTTACATTGCTTACCGTCGCAAGCGTCCCGCTCTGCATGCAGAGTCCGCGTACAAGATGCCCGGCGGCGTATTCATGTGCTACGTGTGCCTGGCCTTCTTTGCTTTCGTCGTCGTCCTGCTTACGCTACAGGCCGATACCCGACAGGCATTGCTGGCGAGCCCCGTGTGGTTCCTCTTGTTGGCAGCGGGCTACTTGCTGAAGCGCCGGTCGGTGTCGTGACCGATATTTGAAAAGTATGGGGACGATGCGCTAAGTACTCGCGATAACCGTGCTCAGCGCATCGAACCCGTTCAGGCTCCAAGGCATCATGCGGTGCGCAGGTTTGAATCCTCCTGCATATGCTCCGACGCTTGTCCCTGCGTGCGGATCACCTTGTGGATGAAGCGCAGCTTGTCGATGACTGGCGACGCCAGTGCGAACGGATAGCCGTCTGGCGTGCCCATGCTGCGGTTGAGGCTGTTGAGTACGTAGGTCAGCGGAAACCAGCGCTCGATCATTTCACTGAAGGAGCGTGTCACCGTATCCACCGGTTCGACCTGCAGCGAGGGTTCGCTAGGGTTCGACGGCGCCAGCATCAGGCCGCAGGCGCTGGCGGTTTCCAGGGTGTCGACCATGTGCATGTAGTGCGCCCAGGTTTCGGCCCAATCCTCGAAGGGATGCATCGTGGCGTAGGCGCTGATATACGACCCCGCCCAGTTGGCCGGTGGGCCTTGCTTGTAATGACGCTCGATCTCTTCGCCGTAGTCGATGCGCTCGTCGCCGAAAACTACGCGGCACTCGTCCATCAGCTGACCTTCCTGCATCAGGCGCATGAAGTAGTAGTGGCCGATCTCGTGACGGAAATGACCGAGCAGGGTGCGATACGGTTCGTGCAGCCGCGTGCGTGTGCGCTCGCGATAAGCGTCGTCCGCCTCGGCGATATTGAGCGTGATCAGGCCGTCGGAGTGGCCGGTGTGTACTGGAGGTTCGCCTTGCTGGTTTTCCAGAAATTCAAAGGCGAGGCCGGTTTCCGGATTTTCTTCGCGTGACTCGATCGGCAGGTCGAGATGGCTGAGCGTGTAGAGCAGGCGGCGCTTGGCGCGCTCGAGCCTGTACCAGTATTCGCGATTTTCGTCGGACGACAAGGTGGGAATGGTCAGCGTCAGCCGGCATGACTTGCACAGTGCTTCGGGATCGTCCGTCGGGATCATCCGGTTGCAGACGTGTTCGGCGATGTAGTTCTGGCACTGCTTGTAGCTGCGGCCATTCGTGCGCGCATCCAGGCTGCGCCAGAAGCCGTTGTTGTCCGGCTCGAACGCGCTGACGTCGTCCAGATCGTAGACATAGCCGAGCATATGGCCGCAGCGCTCGCACAATACGTTTTCGAAAAATACCTGCTGGTTGCAGCTGTTGCAGTGGAACGTTTTCATGAAGTTTGAGTACCCCTTTGGCCGCGTCCGGGCGAACCTTCATCCAGTCCAGTTTGTCGGCAGTCGCGCATGCTGCCAGTGAACTGCTGCGCCGACTTCGTTCACCGCTCGCCGTTCCAGGGCGAACGGACTGATGGCCTCGTCAAATCCGCCCGAATCGAGGCTGCGGTCGATAGGCTTGTGAGGTTTGGAAACGGATCACTGCGTCTGCCACTGCGCCAACGCGTCATTCGTTGCACCATCCAGCGGCAGTTCGTCCAAAGGCAGCATGGTGACGCTGACTTTCAACTCCTGTTCGCCGCCGCCGAGGATCACCCCGCGCAGCGGTGAGACGTCGCCGAAGTCGCGGCCCCAGGCGAGCGTGACGTGTTGGCTCCCGGGCAGCAGGTTGTTGGTGGGATCGGCGTCGAGCCAGCGGTTTTCGTCTTCGCCGGGGCACCATACGGATACCCAGGCGTGCGAGGCATCGGCGCCGATCAGTCGCTGTTGCCCTGGCGGCGGCGTGGTGAGGATATAGCCGCTGACGTATCGAGCCGCCAGACCGATCGAGCGCAGGCACGACACCATCACATGGGCGAAGTCCTGGCACACGCCACGGCGTCGGGTGAGCACGTCGGAAACCGGCGTAGCGACGGTGGTGGCTTCGGGGTCGAACTTGAAATCCCGGTGGATCTTTCCATTCAGCGCGATCACGCCATCCAATAGTGACCGGCCAGGTGGGAAACAGTCTGCCGCATAGATCGCGAAGCGGCGCTTGATCCGCCCATACGGCGAGCCAAAGCGATACTGCAAGGCGGCGAGGGTGATTGGTGAAGGCGCTACGCCGGCATGGTAGTGCAGGCGATTGCGCACGCCTTCCCAGGCGGGCGTCTCGGCGAACGTGGATGGCTCTGGCGAAAACACCTCGACGATACTTTCCGTACGTACCCACAGCTCGTCGTGCGGCGCCTCGAATGCCATCATCGCGGCGATATTGCCGAAGGCATCCTGATGTTCGAGTTGAAAGCTCGGTTCCGGAATGACCTGCCGGCGATGCTCCAGGCACTGCTGCCGTGGCAGTTCGCGCGGCGTCAGGTGCAGCAGCTGGCGCGACAGCGCCACCGGCGCGTCGTACTGATAATGCGTGTCGTGAGTAACCCTGTAACGTGCCATGTGTGAACGATAGCAGCCTCTCAGGCAGCCAGCGTCTGCCGGCTGAGTTCGCCGACGTGGGTGAAGTGGCGCGCGGCCAGTACATCGGACAATTCGCGCGCTGCGTGCACCGTTCGCTCGAGCAGTTCGGCCAGCGCGAGATAGACGTTTGCCTCAGGCCGCTCCAGCGTAGCCAGATCGAAGTCCGTGTATTGCTGCAGCACGGCCTGCAGCTCGTCGGCGAGTGCGTGATGGTTACCGCCGAGATCAGCAGACAACTCACCGAGGTGGATCAGCAGCTGGCGCAGCTGAAACACCACGCCGTGGGGGTTGGTGTCATCGAACACCACCAGGTCGAGCATCGGCAGCAGCTCGGCCTGCGCGCGGTAGCGGCTGCGATAGGTGATGCTGCTGTCGGCCACTTCCAGCAGCCAGTCCAGGCTATGCCAGCCCTGATCCAGCCCATGATGCAGAAAACACGCTGTAGCCGATGCCATGAAGGCCAGCCGCTCCAGATGACGGCCGATCATCAGGAAGCGCCAGCCGTTGTCACGCGTCATGCCATCCATCGCGAAGCCCGACAGGCCCACACCGAGAATCAGGCTGCTGTCGAGATAGTCCAGCGTTGCGCCGAGGCCGGATTTCTTGCGTGTTTCGATCGTCGGTGGATGTGGCAGATGATTGAGCACCAGCCAGTTGTCCAGCGACAGATGCTCGCGAATCTGCGTGCCGGTCCAGGCCAGGTGACGTAGGTTGGCGGTCAGGCTTTCGACGCGCTTCTCATCGCAGATAGCAGTCCAGATGGCATCTTCGGGTGTCGGCTCTGGCTCGTCTTTTTCCGGCGCCGAGAAAAGGCCCAGTTCCTTGCACAGCAGCAGCGCTGATGCGCGCGCGGCCGGTGCACCCGTATCCGTGAATCGCGTGAGCGTGATGCGCAGCAGTCGCGCGCTGTCGTCGCAGCGACTGGTGTAGCGACCAAACCAGAACAGGTTTTCCACTACGCGCGATGAAAGATTGGACGGACTACGCACCAAATTGCGCGCGGTAATCGTGTTGGCCAGCAGGCTGAAGTGACTGACCGCGACTTCGGATAGTACCCATGTGTCCTTGCTGCCGCCGCCGCGCTGCATGCTGATCATCTGCGCCACCGGCGTGCCGGCCACGCGCGCCAGACCACCGGGCATCACTGTGTAGCCCCCCTCGGTGTTCGCCGTGGCATACATGCGCAGGCCGACCGGCCGCGCGGCCAGATGATGTTCGTGCGAAATCACTGGCACCTGCGATAGCCGCACGATTTCCTGTGCCACCCATGCGCGCGGCTGCTTGCGCAGGCGCAGGATCAGCGCCGCGCGTGCCTTGCCGCGCATATCGCGCCCCAGCATCGGCCGATGCGTGGTCGAAGGGTAGGCCGGTTTGATCACCAGCTCGTCCAGATGCTCGATCACATAATCCAGTGCCGACGGCTCGCCGCACCACCAGCTGGCCACTGCCGGCATCGCCAACGGCTCGCCCAGCAGGCGCTCGCAGACACGGGGCAAAAATGCGGCGATCGCGCCCGATTCCACCAGCCCGCTGCCTGGCGTGTTGGCGATCAGCACGCGAGCGGCACGCGCGACCTGCAGCAGACCGGGTACGCCCAGCGCGGAGTCGCCACGCAACTCCAGTGGATCGCAGTAGTCGTCGTCAAGTCGGCGCAGAATCGCGTGCACGCGCTGCAGGCCGGTCAGTGTTTTCAGATATACCGTCTCGCCACGCACGGTGAGATCCTGACCTTCGACCAGCGGAAAGCCGAGGTAGCGCGCGAGGTAGGCGTGCTCGAAATAGGTTTCGTTGAACGGACCGGGTGTCAGCAACACGGTCAGCGGCGTCTCGCCCTCGTCATGCGGTGCATACTGGTTGAGGTTTTGCCGTAGCGCGCGGAAAAATTCGGCGAGATGCTGCACCTTCAGATCGCGAAACAGCTCGGGAAATGCGTGTGAGACGATCAGCCGGTTTTCCAGTGCGTAACCCGCCCCCGAAGGCGCCTGTGCGCGATCGCCGATCACCCACCACTGGCCATCGGCGGAGCGTGCCAGATCCACCGCGTAAAGATGCAGAAAGCGGCCGCCCGGTGGCTTCAGTCCACGGCACGGCCACAGGAAATCGGGGTGCCCGTAAACCGTTGCTGGTGGTATCAGCCCTTCGGCCAGCAGCGCCTGTGGGCCATACAGATCGGCCAGCACGGCATCCAGTAGTCGTGCACGTTGGGCAACGGCAGTAGCGAGGCCGGACCATTCGCTGGCCGGTAGCAGCAATGGCAGCGGGTCGAGATCCCACGGCCGCGCGGCGCCCTGGGTCGATGCATACATGTTGTACGTAACGCCGTTCTCCAGCACCTGGCTACGCACAAACTCCTGCCGCTGGCGCATCTGGGCCGCGGTGGTCTCGCGCAGATGCGTCAACAGCGGTCGCCAGTGCGGTCGCGACACGCCATTGGCGTCAAGCATCTCGTCATAGCGATCGCGATGCGGCTGGTAGGCGTCGGTGTTCATCAATGCCATGAAGGAAACGTATGGCCTGCAGTCTAAAGAAACTTGGGGAAAGTGACAGCAGGTGATGCGGTCTGCGAGGTTAATTAACGCTATCTATCGGGGTTCTGCTCCTGGCTCTCGCCAGCTTTCCACCATTTGTCGCACGACAGGCACGGTAGATCGCATCGAGCTGGTACTCGACCCATCGAAGGCGCTCCAATCACGAAACCTTCCTTGTGGCCGAGACGAACGTGAAAAATTATAGATCCGCCTTTTTTTGCCTTACGGCAGTGCTCGTTGCACCGAGCCATGCCACTGCTCCCAGGTCAGACGTCCAGAAAGTCGTGGACGCTTTCCAAACAGCCATCGTCGCGCACGACGGAACCGGCCTGGCTGCAATGTTCTTGCCGGAACGTGGAGCTTGGCTCTCACTGATGGATGAGCTTAGCTACAGAGAAGTGAAGGTCCGGCGTCCAGAGCTTCCCCGTATTCAGTTCGATAACTTCAAAACGTTCTGCAATTTTGTTGGCAAGACCGATAAGCGCATTGAGGAGAAATTCTCAAACGTGCGGATCGATGCGAATGACACGGTGGCCATGGTCTACTTCAATTACGTGTTTCTCGTCGACGGGATCCCTACCAATCATGGCGATGAAACTTGGCAACTGGTCCGTACGGAAGCAGGCTGGAAAATCAGTTCCATGTTGTATTCCGTGACGCTCGATGAGGTGCCAACGTTATGAGGATTTTCGGGATCACATGGATAATCGTTTTGTTCGGCAGCTTAACGGGGCGTGTCGATGCATCGTGCCAGGCTTTCAACGGTTCGACGTCGCCGACACGGGTAGTGGACGAACAGTTTGCGGCATTCAACGCGCACGATCTCAAAGCGTTTTCCAGCTGCTATGCGGACGATGTCTCGATGATTGACCTAAGCGGTCGGCGTCCGCCTATTGAGGGGCTCACTGCGCTTAGGCGGACGTTTGCGTACCTGCCAACGTACCAACCCGGCGTTGGCGTGCGAATCGTCAGACGAATAGCAACAGGAAACCTGATTGTGGATCAAGAACATCCAGTAGGACCAGGAACAGGCACAGCTTTGCCTGATCTGATCGCGGTTTACGAAGTACAGGATGGCAGAATACGTCGTGTCTGGTTCCCCCCACCTAATTGAAGCAGTAATGGGAAATACCAATTTCATAAAATCAAGCAACGTTTTGGGTATGGCTAGCCGACATAAGGTGCCCTTCTTGCTTCCCGTGCTTGCCGGCATGCCGATCATTCTTTGCATGGGGATCATGGGGCTGCCTGAACTAGCGTTTGCACACGCAGCAGGCTACCGCGTCTTTTTTGCTGCGGCCTATGTCGCGTGGAGCTTTCCACTGACTGCGTTTCAGCGCGCGCTATGGCGGCGAATATCGCCCTTGGCGATGACTCTGGTGCTGCTTCTGACGACTTACCTTTTTTCCGTAATCAATAACGTCGGCGCGCAAGCATTGGCATTGCACTGGGGCCAGTCCCAGCTATTTTCCTGGAGTCGCAACTTGCGGGGTCTGGATGGTTGCTGGCTGGCGATGATTGCTTTTTGTGCAATCCACGCAGTGGTCGCCTATTACTTTGAACTGCAAACGGCGCAGGATCGGCTTCGCGATGCTGAAGGATTGGCGCGCGATGCAGAACTGAGGGCCTTGCGATATCAGCTTCACCCTCACTTTCTTTACAACACGCTAAACGCAATCTCTTCGTTGGTTCTTGAGCGCCGTTCAGACGAGGCGGTCCGGATGATCGCCAGCCTTGGTGAGCTTCTCCGGGCTACACTGGATAGCAGTAATACGCATGAAGTGACACTCGCTGAGGAGCTGGCAACGACCGAGCTATATCTCGAGATCGAAAAGGTTCGATTTGGAAAGCGACTTTTGGTAGATGTTCGAGTCGGGCCAGATGCTCTTGGCGCTCTTGTTCCCAGTTTGTTGTTGCAACCCTTGGTGGAAAATGCGATCCGTCACGGAATTGCTCTAAGGCGCGTGCCCGGACGCCTTGACCTCCATATAACGCGCGATGGTGATCGGTTGCGTCTAACGTTGTACAACGATGGCAATCCACCCGAGAACATAATAGAGAGCCGTACATCGGGAGTTGGATTGCGTAATACGCGTGAGCGCCTGAAGAAGCTGTATCCGGAAGGTCATTCCATCGATTTGCGGTTAAATGAAGCTGGTGGCTGCACTATCGAAATGATCTTGCCATTCCGTCATATGGAACCTGCCCGGATAGCGGCCTGATGCATGTACTCATCGTCGACGACGAACCGTTAGCTCGGAGAGGTATTCGAACGAGGCTGGCTCGCCATGCGGACGTAGTTTGCATCGACGAATGTCGCGATGGTGAAGAGGCGCTCACCATATTGCTTGAAAGAGATGTGGATGTCGCATTCATGGATGTAGAGATGCCGGGACTCAGTGGCCTGGAAGTGTTGCATCGTCTTCCTGTTACAAGACGTCCGCCAACGATCTTGCTGACTGCATACGACCACTACGCTGTGCGTGCGTTCGAGGTAAACGTACTCGATTATCTACTCAAACCCATCGACGATTCACGTTTCGACGATGCGCTAGCCCGTGCACGCTCTGTATTTAATCTGCGCAGCAACGCGCAAACAATTGATGTGGATCACGCCAAGCGATTTATTGCACGCGTTGGCCGCCGAGATATCGTCGTTGGTGTTGATACGATTGAATGGATAGAAGCCAGTGGAGACTACGTTGGTCTTCACGTCGGACAGAAAACCCATCTTCTTCGCGAAACTATGCATGAGATTGGACGGTCTCTGGACCCGCGAAAATTCATTCGTATCCATCGATCAACGATCGTGCGTATCGACAGGGTCGCCGAATTGGAGGCTCTGTCCAACAGTGACTGTATCGTACGACTGCTAGACGGCAAGATTCTGCGGGCAAGTCGGAGTTACGTTAGTGCACTGAGGTTAGCTTTGGCTCAAGGGGCGCATGAGTAAAAATTTTTGTCGATGTGGAGCGTTTTGACGATGCTGGTTCTAAATGTTTAAGGCAGCTGCATTTGATATGTCGATGGTGCAACGCTACGGACTTTGATGCGTCGGCGACCGGGGCGTGGCGCGAGAGTAGCGAGCGGATCTGCGCTGAGTTGGTTTGTTTCGATCTTGTATTGAGATAGATGCCGACTCCCGTCGAGACTTAGTCATCGCGTCACGAACAAGCCTATGGTCAGGACGATGCCGATTATCACGATAAGGATACGCAGCAGCTTCTCTGGCACGCGTCGCAGTAGCCATGCGCCAAGGAGTCCACCGAGGATGGCGCCTGCGGCCAGAAGCAAGGCAGGCATCCATACCAGCGATGGAGAGAAAAGAAAGACCAGCAGCGAGGTGGTGTTAATCACGGCAGCGAGCGCATTTTTTGTCGCCGAAGCTGGCCGCGCTGAAAGACCCATCAGCCCGAGCGAGGCCACCGTCATGAAACCCAGGCCGCCGCCGAAGTAACCGCCGTAAATCGATATGGCGCTCTGGAGGACGACCGCTACCGCGGTCGGTGCCGGCTTCCTTTTCTCCTTCGTGCTGCCGCGGCCAAAGGCCGACCAGGCAAACAGGCTGGTAGCGAACAGGATGAGCCAAGGCAGCATGGATTTGAACGTGTTGCTTGGCGTCCACAGCAGAAGCAGGGCGCCGAGCAGTCCTCCACTGGCACCAAGCACGCACATCATCTTGAATGACAGCGTTTCCGCATCGGCGATCAATCGCCGGCCGGCATAACCTGTGGCAACCTGACCCGGATAGAGCGCCACTGACGAGGTGATGTTGGCGGACCGTGCATCGAGGCCTGCAAGCATCAAGGCGGGAATGGTGATGAACGATCCGCCGCCGGCTAACGCGTTCTGCGCGCCGGCCCAGAGGCCGGCGATGAAAAGCAGTCCGAGGGTGGTCGCGGTCATGGCCTAAAGCATAAGCGAGGCGGTATTCGCTGTTCGATCGTCAAGGCCCAGGCGCTCCGATTATTTCGTCAAACGATACGGCTGGCTCGACACAAAGTCCTTTGCTGGAATAGTCCTACCGCCGCAGATCCAGCGTAAACGGGAAATTCGGATTGCGATCGGCTGGCTGCGCACCAATGCGACCCGGCGTATGACCGATGCGGAAGAAGCGGGTGAGGCGGCGGCTTTCGGCGGCATAGGCGTTGACCGGGAAATCGTCGTAGCTGCGGCCGCCGGGGTGCGAGACGTGGTACTGGCAGCCGCCCATGCTGCGGTCCATCCAGGTGTCGACCAGGTCGAATACCAGCGGTGCGTCGGCCGGGATGGTGGGATGCAAACTGGTCGGCGGCTGCCAGGCCTTGTAGCGCACGCCGGCAACGAATTCGCCGATGTCGCCGGTGGGCGATAGCGGCAGGCTGCGGCCGTTGCAGGTGATTACGTAGCGATCGCCGACCATGCCACGCACTTTGACCTGCATGCGTTCGACCGAGGCGTCGACGTAGCGCACGTTGCCGCCGGCCGAGCCCTCTTCGCCAAGCACGTGCCACGGCTCCAGCGCGTGACGCAGCTCCACGTCGACGCCGAGGCTGGCGAAGTCGCCGACCTTGGGGAAGCGGAATTCGAAGTGCGGTGCGAACCATGCCAAGTCGATCGGATAGCCGGCGTTACGGGTTTCCTCGAGCACGTCGGCCAGGTCTTGCTTGACGAAGTGCGGCAGCATGAAGCGGTCATGCAACTCGGTGCCCCAGCGCATCAGTCGCGGTGGTGCGTAGGGTTCTTTCCAGAAGCGCGCGATCAGTGCGCGGATCAACAGTTGCTGGGCGAGCGACATGTGTGCGTGCGGCGGCATTTCGAAGGCGCGCATTTCCAGCAGGCCGAGACGGCCGGTGGCGCTGTCGGGTGAATACAGCTTGTCGATGCAGAACTCGGCGCGATGGGTGTTGCCGGTGACGTCGATCAGCAGATTGCGCAGCAGGCGATCGACGACCCACGGCTCGATATCACCGCCGGGCGAGGGCATTTGCCGGAAGGCGATTTCCAGTTCGTAGATCGAATCGTTGCGCGCTTCATCAATGCGCGGTGCCTGGCTGGTCGGTCCGATGAACAGGCCGGAAAACAGGAACGACAGCGATGGGTGGTTGTTCCAGTACGAGATCAGGCTGCGCAACAAATCGGGTCGGCGCAGGAACGGCGAGTCCAGCGTCTGCGCGGCGCCCAGGGTGAAGTGGTTGCCGCCGCCAGTGCCGGTGTGTCGACCGTCGAGCATGAACTTCTCGGTGATCAGCCGCGTTTCGCGCGCAGTGTCGTACAAATGCGTGGTGCGCTCGACCAGATCGTCCCAGCCGGTAGCCGGATGGATGTTCACTTCGATCACGCCCGGGTCCGGCGTGACGCGGAACTGGTTGATGCGCGGGTCGCGCGGTGGCTCATAGCCTTCCAGTATCACCGGCGTTTTCAGTGCAGCGGCAGTGGCTTCGATCGCGGCGACGATCGCCACGTAATCGTCCAGCTCATCGGTGGGCGGCATGAACAGATAAAGGATGCCGTCGCGCGCTTCGGCGCACAGCGCGCGGCGGGCGATGTTGTCGGCCGATTCACCGACCGCTGGTGGCGCGTCTTCAGTGGCGGTGACATGGCCACTCAATGCGACGCCGCTCTCGATCGGCAGCAGCTGCTTTTTCAGCGCTTTGGCACTCGGCAGTTTGAGCACGGGGCGAGAAGGGTCGGGCGGAATGACAAACGGGAAATCGATTTTCCTCACCCACGGCTGCGAATCCAGCGGCAGGCGATAGCCCAGCGGCGAATCGCCGGGCACCAGATAGCAATGTTCGCTGCGCAGATACCAAGGACTGCTTTTCCACTGGCCGTCGCTATTGCGCGAAACGGGCAGCACGTGGCCGACGACCTTATTTAGCCCTTGCCCAAATACCTTGGCCAGACGCTTGCGCTCCAGTGCATCGTCGAGCTTGGAGTCGATGGGGTCGACATTGATCGGCAGCTGACGTTCGCGCCACAGGTAATAGAAGCTGTCCTCGTACGCGGGGAACACATGGTCGGGCTGCACGCCCAGCGCCTTGGCCACACCGTGCAGAAAGCGCTCGGCCAGAGCCGTATCGGCCTTGCCGGGCTTGCGCTCGTCGGCATGCAGCGATGGATCGCTCCACAGCGGCTCGCCGTCGCGGCGCCAGAAACAGTTGAGCGACCAGCGCGGCAACTGCTCGCCCGGATACCACTTGCCCTGGCCGAAATGCACCATGCCATGCGGCGCGTACTTGTCGCGCAGCTTGTGGAATAGCTCGCCGGCCAGCTTGCGCTTGGTCGGGCCTAGCGCGGCGATGTTCCACTCGGCGCCATCGGGATCGTCCATCGCCACGAAGGTCGGCTCGCCGCCCATGGTCAGGCGCACGTCGAGTTTTCCCAGATCGTCGTCGATGCGATGGCCGAGCGATTCGATCGTCTGCCACTGCTCTTCGGTATAGGGCTTGGTGACGCGCGGCGCCTCCCATACGCGTTCGATCCGCATGATGTGCTCGAACTCGACCTCGCTCTCGTCAACACCGCCGCTGATCGGTGCGGCCGAGGCGGGTTCGGGTGTAGCTGCCAGCGGAATATGACCTTCGCCGGCAAACAGGCCCGAGGTCGGGTCCAGACCGATCCAGCCTGCGCCAGGCAGGTAGACCTCGCACCAGGCGTGCAGGTCGGTGAAGTCGACCGTGGTGCCCGATGGGCCATCCAGCGATTTGACGTCGGGCACCAGCTGGATCAGATAACCGGAGACGAAGCGTGCGGCCAGCCCGAGATGGCGCAGCAATTGCACCAGCAGCCAAGCCGAATCGCGGCAGGAACCCGAGCCGTTAGTGAGGGTTTCTTCTGGCGTTTGCACGCCGGGTTCCATGCGGATCAGGTAGCTGACGTCGCCCTGGACCATCTGGTTCAGCGCGACCAGAAAATCCACACTGCGCAGTGGTTCGCGCGGCACCTTGGCCAGATAGCGCTCGAACAGCGGCGTCATCGGCAGCGTCTTGAGGTACGGCGCCAGCTCCTCGTTCTGTTCCGGGTCGTACGGGAACGGAATGGTCTCGGCGTAGGGCTCGAGAAAAAAGTCGAACGGGTTGATCACCGACAGCTCGGCGACCAGATCGACCTCGATGCGCAACTCGCGCGTCGGCTCGGGGAACACCAGCCGCGCCAGCCAGTTGCCTTGCGGATCCTGCTGCCAGTTCACGAAGTGCTTGGCCGGATCGACCTTCAGCGAATAGCTGAGGATCGGCGTGCGGCTGTGCGGGGCAGGGCGGAGCCGCACTACCTGCGGCCCGAGCTTCACCGAACGGTCGTAGCGGTAATGCGTGATGTGGGTCAGGGCGACATGGATCGACATGGGATCTCGATAGGCGTGGTGGGGACTGAAGGAGGCCCGCGCGGAATGATTTTCTGATGCAGCCGAATCTGTAGATCGCGACCCGACGTTGCCAAGGCTGAGTCATTGCCAGCCCGGCATCGGGTCATCGGTTTGGTTACCTTACTGGTCATCGTGTGAGCAGACTATCGCGGTGCGTTCCGCGCATTCGTCCGCCCAGTCCGACACAACAAGTCGATGCGCAATGTTGTTGTACCAAGAGGTCGTGTCAGCAGCAACCGTAATTGCGTTGGACCACGGACGAACGGGGAATGCGCGGCACGTATTTCCGCTACGCTCAACACGCTTGCGCGCCGGCTGGCGCATCCTGGGGTGAGTGATGAACAGCACCGATATTTTCCTGATCGCGATGACGATCATCTTCGGCGTGCCGTACCTGATCTGGCGGCTGGGCCGCTTGGATTACTACGCACCGCTGGTGGTGGTGCAGATCATCACCGGCATCCTGCTGGGGCCGGGCATTCTCGGCGCGGCGTTTCCCGCCTACTACGCGGCGGTATTCAGTCCGCCGGTGATTCAGGCGCTCAACGGCATCGCGTGGTGGGCGGTGATGGTGTTTGTGTGGATAGCTGGCATCGAGCTGGACTTGAAGCAGGTATGGGTACAGCGACGCGAGTGCGGTATTACCGCCGGCCTAGCGCTGGGCGTGCCGCTGATCTTTGGTAGCGCGGCGGCTGCCGGGCTGCTGGTTTGGCGCGAGGGCTGGATCGGCGAAGCCGCGGCGCCGTGGCAGTTTCTGCTGGGTGTCGGCATGGCCTGTGCGGTGACGGCGCTGCCTATCCTGCTGCTGCTGATGGAAAAACTGGAAATCATGCGCGCGCCGTTGGGACAGCGCGTGTTGCGTTACGCCAGCCTGGATGACCTCGCGATCTGGGGCGTGCTGGCGCTGATCCTGCTCGACTGGCATCGGGTCGGCCTGCAGCTGTTGTTTCTGCTGCTATTTGCGCCGGCCGCCTGGTTATTCCGCAGGCTGATGCAATGGATGCCGGAATCGGACCGTTGGTACGTCGGTTTGATCTGGCTGGCCGCCTGTGGTTTTGCGGCAGATCGCGCCGGCCTGCATTTCATGGTGGGTGCATTTTTATCCGGTGCGGTGATCGACCGGCAGTGGTTCAATCAGGAGCATATGGATCTGCTGCGCAGACACGTGCTGCTGGTGGTGATGCCAGTGTTCTTTTTGTCGACCGGGCTGCGCACCAACTGGACGGTGGGCGGCGGTGCCGTGTTCATCGCCGCCGCGCTCCTGCTGATTGCGGGCGTCGCCGGCAAGTTGACTGGCATCCATTTGGCCGGCCGTTGGCTGGGTTGGCCGAAGGGTGATGCGTGGATCATCGGCTGGCTGCTGCAAACCAAGGCGCTGATCATGATCATCTTCGTCAACATCCTGCTTGATCGCCACCTGATCACCAGCGCCACCTTTACCGCGCTGCTATTGATGGCTGTGGTCAGCACCATGTTGACTGTGCCGATGGTGAGCCCGCGGCTGGCGCGCGAGCGATCGCTGCCAGGTCGGTAACATCGTTTTGTAACTTTAATTGAGTCGCCATGACATACCGCCTGCCTAGCATTCGCAGGATGTTGCGTCGGGCCTGAGGGCCGGCGTTGTATGGCGGCCGTGCGTTGTGCCGGCCGCGTCATTGGAGGCCGCAAAATGTTGAAGTTAGAACCCGCGCGATCTTTCGTGCGGCCGTACCGTGCCCGGCTGCTCGCCGCCGCCATCGCCACCGCCTTGATAACCGCGCCATGGATTGCCACTAACGTGGGCGCGACCGAAGTGCTGGCGACGCCCGCCGATGTCACCCCGGCAGGCGTTGCGCCTGCAGCCGCTCCGACGGCTGCACAGGACGCCCCGGCATCCAGTTCCAGCGCGTCGGCCAAGCAGCTCGACTCGGTAGTCGTAAGCGCCAAGAGCACGCGCTCGGCGGTGTCGCTGACCGGCAAGGAAATCCAGAAAATCCAGCCCGGCGCCAGCCCGTTGAAAGCGATCCAGACCCTGCCTGGCGTGCTCTATCTCACGGCCGATCCGTGGGGCAACAACGAACAGAACACGCAGCTGTTCGTGCATGGTTTCAGCACGCAGCAGCTGGGCTACACGATGGATGGCGTACCGCTGGGCGATCAGCAGTACGGCAACTACAACGGTCTCTCGCCGCAGCGTGCGGTGATCAGCGAGGACGTCGGCTCGGTGACTCTGGCATCCGGTGCGGGCGACCTGTCGACAGCATCGACCTCCAATCTGGGCGGCACGGTCACCACGCTTTCCAGCGACCCAGCCAAGGAAGCGGGCCTCAAATTTGCACAAACCTTCGGCAGCTACTCGACCTCGCGCACGTATCTGCGCTATGACACCGGCAACTTCGGCGACGGCAACTCGGCCTATGGCTCCATCGTCAATCAGGACCAGCGCGCATGGGATTTCGCTGGTCATCAGCGCGGTGTGCAGGCTGACGGCAAATTCGTCCATGACGACAGCAATGGCAAGCTCACCCTGTTTGCCGATTACTCGGACAAGGTCGAGCCAAACGAGGACAGCATTTATCACGGCACAGCTGCAGGCCAGGGCACGGTGCTGCCCTATACGCGTGCTTTCACTTATCCAAACTTTCCCTATGCGCTGGCCTACCTCGGTGCCAATGGCGCGCCGCCCGCGTCGGCGGGCAACAACTATCGCAACTACTACAGCGACGCCCAGCGCACCGATTATCTGACGTATGCCAAGTACGACTGGAAAATCAGTGACGGCGTCACCTGGTCCAACCAGATTTACTACCACCACAATGACGGCGTCGGTGTGGTCGCCGGTCCGATCCAGGTGGCCGGGTTGCCCGCATTATTCAGCGTTTACTACCCGGGTCAGAACCTCAAGCAGGTATTCGGCAATTCGGGTTACGCCACGCGCACGACCGAATACGACATCAACCGCCGCGGCTTTCTCTCCAGCGTGGACTGGGTGGCCGGCAACAACCAGCTTGATGCGGGCGTCTGGTATGAGCTGAATCGTTCGGGCCAGTACCGTCGCTGGTATGCGCTCGACGTCAACGATCCAACGTCGCCGTATCAGCGTCCCAACGACAGCCTGCAGCCGCTGATCACGCAGTACAACGTCGAGAATCGTACCCAGGTCGTGCAGCCGTACGTGTCCGATCAGTGGTTCATTACGCCGGAAATCACCCTGCAGGCCGGCTTCAAATCGAGCTTCCAGTTCGCCAATGGTCAGGTACCAACGCAGCCGCTACCGGGTTCGACCGTGGGTGTCACCCAGCTGCCGGTAGGCACGATCGATACGCGACAGAAGTTTCTGCCGCAGGTGGGTGCGACCTGGGATATCACCAGCCAGGATCAGCTATTCGCCAACGTGCAGAAAAACACGCGCCAGTTCATTACCTACGGTGCGGGTGGACTGTCACCGTGGAGCCTGGGTAGCCAGGCCGCGTTCGAGCAGTTCAAGCAGAACGTATCGCCGGAAACTTCATGGACCGAAGAGCTGGGCCTGCGTTCGCAGCATGATTTCAATTTCGGTCCGATCAGCGGTATAGACGGCCAGGTCAGCGTCTATCACGTCGACTTCTCCAACCGCCTGCTGTCGATCAGCCCGACGCCGGTGATTTCGTCCATCGTCGGTGGTGCGCCAATCATCGCCAACGTGGGCAGCGTGACGACCAACGGCGTGGATATCGCGGGCACGTTGCACTTTGGCGATCACTTCAGCTTTTACGATGCGCTGTCGTACAACCAGTCGCAGTACAACGACAACTATCTCAGCGGCACTACGGTCGTGCCGACCTCCGGCAAGAATGTGCCGGGCAGCCCGGAGTGGTTGAACAAGTTCATCCTCAGCGCGAACTACGGTGCGATCAGCGGCCAGCTGGTCGGTGACTATGTCGGCAAGGTCTATGCGACCTATACCAACGATTTGTCGGTGCCGAGCTACTTCCTGCTCAGCGCGCAGGCCAGCTATGCGATACCGGGTTCCTTCGGCATTCTGCACGACGCCAAGATCAGCTTGAACGTCAGCAACCTGCTACAGAAGAAGGGCACGTACGAGGTGGTGGTCGGAGCGGCATCGGGAACCTACAACACTTATCCGATTCCGCCACGGCAGTTTTTCGTGACGTTCTCGGCAAGCTTCTTTTAGGTCCCGCGGAATCGTTCAACCGCAAAGTGTGTCAGCGCAAACATGAAGGCCTCTCCCGATTTGGGAGAGGCCTTTTGTTTTGAACAGAGTTGCCGGCAACGATTTCAGCGCACGATCGCGCTGCTGTAGGGCGGCATCTGCAGCTGCCCCTGAGTTAATGTGATGCCTGGGTTGCTTTGCTCTTGCAAGGCACCGAAACGATGTCCCGTCGCATGCGTCACATCGACGGTCTGCGCTGTCCCCGAGAGGTTGTGTACCACCAGTACGCGGCTGTGTGCATCGCGCAGTTGCCACGCGACAATCTGTGGATTGGCCTGCGGCCAGTTGCTTAGTGTGCCGTCGCGCAATGCGCTGATCTGACGGCGCCAGCCGATCAACGTGATGTAGTACTTCAGCAGTGAATCGGTGTTGGTTTGCTCGGCATCTACCGAGATGTCGGGACCATCGCCAGCGCTGAAGGTTTTCCAGCGCGTTTCATCGGCGCCATGATCATCGCGATGCCAGCGCATCGGCTCGCGGATATTTTCGTCGGGCTTCTGCCCGCGCATGCCCAGTTCCTCGCCGTAATAGATGAAAGGATGGCCGGGCAGGGTCAGTAGCATCGCGGCGGCCATGCGCATGTGCTGCGCGTTGCCATCGAGCTGGCTCATCACTCGATCCTGATCGTGGTTGGACAGGAAAGGCGCATCGACGCCGGACTTTCCGGTCACTTTGCGATACGCGGTTTCGGTGCGATCGAGCAGTGCACCGAGATCGCCGGCGCGCTCGCTTTTGGCGCTGTCGATCAGCTGCTTGGCCAGTGGGAAATCGAATGCTGCGCTGAGCGGCTTGAAGTAGGGTGCGATTTCTTCGGCGCTGTCGCGCGCCACTTCGCCGACGACGTAGGCATCGGGTTTCACGGCATCGATACCGTGACGGAAATCCGACCACCAAGTGATGTTCTTGGCCAGGATTTTCGGATCGTTCTTCTGCGACTTGAGGTCGAAGTAGATGTGCTGGGCCGCGTCCAGCCGGAAACCATCCACGCCCTTGTCCAGCCAGAAACGACCGAGCTTGATCATCTCCTGACGCACGGCGGGGCTGTCGTAGTTGAGATCGGGCATCGCGCGGGTAAAAACGCCAAGGTAATGCTGGTCGCCGATAGCGTGCCATGCCGGTGTGTCGGTGGCGCTGATAGCGCCCAGGTCGGTTTGCGCATTCGACCAGCTGTACCAGTCGTGATACCGACTCTTTGGATCAACGGCTGACTTGAACCAGGGATGCTGGTCGCTGCTGTGGTTGATCACCAGGTCGATGATCACCGCGATACCGCGCTTGTGCGCTTCGCTCAACAGGTGCTGAAAATCGGCCGCCGTGCCGTACTGCGGATTGATGCCGTAGTAGTCGGTGATGTCGTAGCCGTGATAGCTCGGCGTCGGGTTGATCGGCATCAGCCAAAGGCCGCTCACGCCCAGCGATTTCAGGTAATCGAGTTTGGCCGTGATGCCATTGAGATCGCCTACGCCGTCACCGTTGCTGTCGGCGAATGCGCGCACGAAAATCTCGTAATAGACGCCGGACGATGGTTCGCCATGTGCCGCGACTGTCCGTGCATCGTGATGGGCTGGCGCTGATGGGGTATGCGCAAAACAAACCGGTGCGCCGAGCATGGTAGCGAACCATCCGGCGAGCATGCTGCGCAGAAAGGAGCGGTGCTTTGGCATATAACCTCCCGGGGACACTAGCGGATAGTGCTACAGCAAGCCGGAATCCGCCGAAAAAAAACCGGCCCCGAGGGGCAGAGCCCCAGGACCGGACGGGGAGAAGCAAAGCGGGCATCGTGAGAGAAGATGCCCGGCCTGGATTACAGCTTGAGGTTCAAACCCACGTAAGACGTACGACCGAAATACTGGATCGTGCCGGTCTGTTGGGGGTTGCCGCCGAAGTAGGTACGCGTCGGCTGGTTGCTCAGGTTGAGCAACTGATAGACCACGCTCAACTGCTTGGTGACGTTATACGACGCCTGGAAGTCGAACACCGTCTCCCCGGCGAAGGTCACCAGCTGGTTGGTTACTGAGAGCTGCGTATCGGAGAGGAACGCCGAACGGTAGTTGCCCGACAGACGTGCCGAGAACGGGCCGTAGTCGTAGAACACCGCCATGCTAGCCACGCGCTTGGACAGGCCCGGCAGGCCGACATAGGTGGTTGGGCCACCGAGGGTGGTCGGGTTACGCACCGTGCTCGAGGTGAGCGCGAAGTTGCCGTCCACACCCAGTCCGCTCCAGATACCCGGCAGGAAGTGCGTCTTCGAGCCGGACAGTTCGAGGCCTCGCACCAAGCCGCCCTTGGCGTTATAGGCTGTCTGGAATTCACCGTTCTGGTAGGGCACGCCGGTGGTCGGGTCGATCGGCACGGTGATGCCGGCCGCGGCGAAATCGTAGTTGTTGTAGGTGACTTGCTGGATGAACGACTTCACGTCCTTGAAGAACACACCTGCGGTGAGCGCGCCTGACGAATCGTCAAAATAGTGCTCGTAGTCGAGGTCGTACTGCGTGGCGCGCAGCGGGTTGAGCAGGGGGCTGGTACCGCCGTACACGTTGTACTGGCCGTTGGTTATATACGAGCCGGCACCGGCCAGCATCTGGTCGATCGGCGGGCGCGACAGCACCTTGGCGGCCGAGAAGCGCATCTGGTCGTCGTCGGTAAGGTGATAGATCAGATTCAGCGAAGGCAGGTAGTCGGTATAGGTCTTGCCGACGGTCAGCGGCGCGAAGTCGTCGCTGGTGTAGCCATTGCCATCGGTGATCGGAATGCCCGCGCCATTGCCCACCTGCTGCAGACCGTTGCTGTACTGCGACTGATGCGAGACGCGCACGCCGACGTTGCCGGTCAGTTCGTGGCCGAACACCTGGGCGTCGATGTCGGCCATGAAGAACAGGTCGTGGGTCTTCTCTTCGACTGTGCCGCTCTGGACGTACGTCCAGTTCTGGGTGTTGATGTCCTTCACCGGGTTGGCGGTGATGCCGTGCGCCGCCAGGATGGCCGGTGCATTGAGCGTCAGGAAGCACGGCAGGCCGGAGAACTGACCCTTCCAGCAGGTGACCTTGGCGTCAGCTGCCGGAATGCTCAGTGGCGGCTCGCCCGCCACCGGCGAGGTGTTCCACTCCGAACCGTAGACGTAAGCCTCGCGGTCGGCCTCGTAGTTGTGGTTGTTCAGATAGACACCAGCTTCCAGCGCCGACAGCCAGGAGCTGTCGGGCAGGTCGTACTTCACGCTGGTGCGGAATGCCTTCATCTTGTCGTGATAGATGTATGGGTACACGCCGTAACGCGATAACCCCATGTCGTTGAGGTTGGTGTACAGGCCAGGGTTGGCGAACGACGCCGTGCCGATGTTGCCACCCTTCAGCATGTACGTCACCGACTGCGGCATCAGCTGCGGATTGGCCGTGCCCAAGCCGCTGTACGGATCGGCCGTGGTATCCACGTTGATGTCGTTGCTGGTCGCGCGCGACAGTGAAACGTCGGCATCGACGTGCCAGCGGTCGTGATCCCACTTCATGTTCAGGCCACCGGAGAGCACATTGGTGGTGGTCGAGTAATTATCGGCGGTGGTCTCATTGGAGAACTGGTTGCCGCCAACGCCGGTCGGATTGCTGCTTACCGTGCCGCCGATCAGTGTACCCAGTGAGCTGAACACCGGGTTGGTGATCTGCGCGTTGTTGCCGTAGAAGTTCTGCGAGCGCAGGCCATAGCCGAACGACTCGTTGTCGAATTTGGAGTAGAAACCGTCGCCGGTGAACTTCAGCTCATCGGTGGGCTTCCACACGATGGTGGCGACTTCACCGGTACGACGCTCTTCGCCGCCGTTCTGCTGCAACTGAATGCCCTCGGGCAGGTAACCCGAGGGCGAGTTGGCGCTGGAGTTCATCTTGTAGACCGCGCCATCGGAAGCCTCGCCCACGAACTGCTCAGACACATGCGGCTGGTACATCTGCGCCACGCCCAGGCCAACACCCAGCGTATCGTCGAGGAACTTGCCTTGGTAGGCAGCGCTCAGGCGATAGCCAAGCGCGTTGGCACCAGACACGTCGTGCGCGGTGCCGTCGTAGCTGCCGCGTGCGTCGAGGTTGAGGTTCTGCTCCTTGGGAGCCTGCAGAGGATCGGCCGTCTGCATGGCAATGGTGCCGGCCACGCCGCCGGTGACCAGCGACGCCTGCGAGGACTTGTACACCGTGGCCATGTTGATCAGCTCGGACGGGTACTGGTCGAATTGGATGTAATTGCTGCCGCTGGTCGAGGGCTGCTCGCGACCATCAAGCGTGGTCTGGATGAAGTTGCCCGAGAGGCCGCGGATATTGATCTGCGATGCCTGGCCTGCGATGCGTTCGGCACTCACGCCAGGCAGGCGCGTCAGCGAGTCGGCGATTGACTGGTCCGGCAAGCCGCCGATGTCTGCAGACGTCACTACGTTCTGGATGGTGTCAGCATAACGCTGGATGTCGATTGCAGCCTCGGCGCCCTTGCTGTAGCCAGTGACCGTGATCGCGTCGAGGCTCTTGGCGAGTTTGTCTTTGCTGGTGTCTTTCTTTTTCGGATCACTGCTTGCCGGCCCACTGGCATCCTGCGGCGCGGATGCCTGGGCGGCCGGCGTTGCGGGTGTGTTGGCCGGCGCGGTGTTGTTATCGGTGGGCGTCGCCTTGACGGCAGCGGTGAAGCACATCCCGGCAGATATCAGCGCCACGGCCATCACGTTGCGTTTCAGTAGCATGTTCTCGTCTCCCCACGAAAATGTCGTTGTTGCTTGGACGCTTGCTACCCCATGCCTGTTTGCGATGGTGGCAGATTGCACTGGTTGGTGATCTCCAGCGGCGTGCCGGCATGGTAGGGCCGGCATTCCACGAGTCACCAGTTTCTGCATACGTATTCATCACGGCTGCACCAAACGACAGATCGCAGTGCAGCATGATGCGCGCTGTTCGAGTTTCTGGATGAGCGATGGTTCTGCAAACGGCTTGCCGTAGGCGATGTTCCGGGCATCTGCCCGATATTTCCGGAGAGCTGTTCGACCTGTCCGCTCCATGGCGTGACGCAATCGCAGCACGAATGAATACGTATGCAGACCCCTGCGTGATGTCACGAGGCTGCCGCTAAGCTGCTGCCATTCGCCGACGAGCGCCTGCATGGCACGGCCGGTTCATGTCATGGGGTTTTGTTCAATGTCCGACGCATGCTGGTGGCGCGGTGCCGTCATCTATCAGATCTATCCGCGCAGCTTTCTCGACACCAACGCCGATGGTGTGGGCGATCTGCCGGGAATCATCGATCGGCTCGACTACGTGGCGAGCCTCGGCGTGGATGCGATCTGGATTTCGCCATTCTTCAAGTCGCCGATGGCTGATTTCGGTTATGACATTGCCGACTATCGTGACGTCGATCCCTTGTTCGGCACGCTGGCGGATTTCGATCGTCTGCTCGCCAAGGCGCATGGGCTCGGCCTGAAAGTAATGATCGACCAGGTGCTCAGTCATACATCGGTCGAGCACGCGTGGTTTCGTGAGAGTCGCGAAAGTCGCGACAATGCGAGAGCGGACTGGTACGTGTGGGCCGATGCGCGCGATGACGGCAGTCCACCGAACAACTGGCTGTCGCTGTTCGGCGGTTCGGCCTGGCAATGGGAGCCGCGGCGTGGCCAGTACTATCTGCACAATTTTCTGGCAGCGCAGCCGGATCTGAATTTTCATCATCCGCAGGTGCGCGCAGCGATACTCGATAGCGTGCGGTTCTGGCTGGACAAAGGCGTCGATGGTGTGCGCCTGGATGCGATCAACTTCTGCTTCCATGATCGCCAGCTGCGCGACAACCCGCCCAAGCCGAAAGAGAAGCGCATCGGCCGCGGTTTCAGTCCGGATAATCCCTACGCGTTCCAGTATCACTACTACAACAACACGCAGCCGGAAAACCTGGCCTTTCTCGGCGAACTGCGTGCTTTGATGGATGGCTATACAGATGTCGCAGCGCTGGGCGAAATTTCCTCGGAGGATTCGCTGGCGACGATGGCCGAATACACCCAGCGTCATCGGCTGCACATGGGTTACAGCTTCGAGCTGCTGACCGACGATTTCAGCGCGGGCTATATCCGCGACACAGTGCAGACACTCGAGTCGCGGATGACCGAAGGCTGGCCGTGCTGGGCCATCTCCAACCATGACGTGGAACGTGTGCTTTCGCGTTGGGGCAAGGGCAAGCCTGCCGTGCCGCTGGCCAACCTGCTTACGGCGCTGGTTTGTTCATTGCGTGGTTCGGTCTGCGTCTATCAGGGCGAGGAGCTGGGGCTGACCGAAGCCGATTTGCCGTTCGATGCGCTGCGTGATCCTTACGGCATCGCCTTCTGGCCACAGTTCAAGGGGCGCGATGGCTGTCGCACGCCGATGCCCTGGAGCGATAGCGCAAACGCCGGTTTCAGCGATGGCACGCCGTGGTTGCCGGTGGCGGAAGAGCATCGCGCGAGCGCCGTGAGCCGACAGGAAGCTGATTCGCATTCCGTACTCAATGGCTTTCGCGCCTTCATGCACTGGCGGCAGTCGCAGCCGGCGCTGCGCTGGGGTGATATCCAGTTCATCGAGATGGCGGAGCCCATCCTTGCGTTCACTCGGAGTTTCCAGGGTGAGACGTTGCTGGCAGTGTTCAACCTCGCCGATGCCGCCATCGATATTCGCGTGCCGACCAATAGCCTTCCCGAGGCTCTGAGCGGGCATGGTCTGCTACAGGGCTCGCTTCATGATGGGCAACTGCGCTTGCCTGGATACGGCCTGTGGTTTGCATCGTTGCAGCCGTCGGATATCCGCGAAGCTACGAGCAGCTTTCACCACGCGACTGTTGAAAGAAGCTGAAAAAAAGCCACTCCGATGCGGGAGTGGCTTTTTATTTTCGCTGCAGTTACCGACTACTTGCGATCGGCTGCTGTCTTGTCGCGGGTGGCGCGGAATTCGGAGTCCTGGCTCCAGTCCGGCCACTGGTTGGAGTTGGCCAGGTCGCTACCCAGCACATAGAGCACCTGCAGATCGCGGGCCATGCCGGTGAACGGCCAGTCGGCCTGCCACTCGTCGCCCTGCTGGTGGTAGCGCTTGGCGGTGTAGTCGTCTTCGGCGGCCTTGCCGGCGGCGATGCCGCCATCGACCCAGTCATTACCCGAACCGAAGGAGATCGCCGGCACGCCGCGCTTGGCGAACGAGAAGTGATCGGAACGGAAGAAGTGTCCTGCCTCCGGCTTCGGGTCCGGGCTGTAGACCATGCCGAATTTTTTCGCATCGGCGATCAGATCGTCCAGTAGCCCGAGTTTGGCGCTGCCCGAGATGGTGAAGTTGCGCGACGGGCCGTGCGGATCGAGCGCGTCCATATTGATCACGCCGACGGTGGTTGCCAGCGGATACAGCGGCTTGGCTGCGTAATACTCCGAACCCAGCAGACCCTTTTCTTCGGCGGTGACGTTGAGGAATACCACCGAGCGTTCCGGTCGTGGCGCCTTGGCAAAGGCTCGACCCAGCTCGATCAGCGCTGCCGTTCCGGTAGCGTTGTCGACGGCGCCGTTGTAGATGCGATCACCTTTCGCATCGGGTTGGCCGACGCCGAGATGATCCCAGTGCGCGCTGTAGATGACCGTTTGGTCGGGATGTTTGCTGCCGTCGATGCGGCCGACGATGTTGTGCGAGGTAATGACTTTGGAATCGACCTTGAAATTGGCCGAGAAACTCTCGCCCTTCAACGTCACCGGCTTGAATTCGCGTGTCTGTGCCTGCTTTTTCAGCGCCTCGAAATCGAGTCCGGCGCGCTTGAACATATCGACGGCGAGGTCGCGCTGGATCCATGCTTCCAGCTGCGGATGCACCGCGGCTGGTTTGTCACGCACGATATCGAACATGGTGATGGTGTTGGAGTTCTTCACCGTGTTCCAGCCATACGAGGCCGGCGCGGTTTCGTGTATCACCAGCATGCCGAGCGCGCCCTGACGCGCGGCTTCCTCGTATTTGTAGGTCCAGCGGCCGTAGTAGGTCATCGCCTTGCCGCCGAAGTCGCCGACGCCGGTTTCGAAGTCGGGGTCGTTGATCAGCACCACGGCAATCTTGCCGTGCAGGTCGATGCCCTTGAAATCGTCCCAGTGACGCTCCGGCGCCTTGACGCCGTAGCCGATGAAGACCAGCGGCGCGTTGGCGATCGCCACGGACGTCGAGCCGTCCATCGGCGCGCGCACCGCGATCTCGTTGCCCTGGGTCAGTGACTGCGCCTTGCCGTCGATCGACACGCTGAGTGCGGGTGTGCCGATGATCTCGGTGCGCAATAGCGGCACGGCCTGGGTCCAGGCGCGTTTGCCGTTGGTCAGGTCACCGCCGGGCTGCAGGCCCGCGGCCTTCATCTGCGAAACCACGTAGTCGATCGTCTTGGTTTCGGCGGGCGTGGCCGGGCCGCGACCTTCGAACGCGTCCGACGAAAGTACCTTGTCCTCTTCGGAGAGACGATGTGGATCGAAGGTCGGTGAGGGGACGGCAGCAGCCATCAGAGCCGTCGATACGGCCAAGGTGAGCGTGGAAAGAATCAGTCGTTTCAAGAGCAGCTACCTGTCTGTGGAATCCGCATCGATAGTAGGCAACTGACCAACGCGGGTCTACCCGTACGAGGGTGTGCCTTCGCGGCCAAGGCGATGCGACGGGTTGCGCGCAATGATGCGCGCGAATCGCCAAGCCTCCGATCCGTTATGCTCCTACTCATGCTTTCATTTTTCTTTTGTCTATCGAATTTGCCGTGCGACTTGACGGGCACATGGCGTGTTGTCGTCCGATGAGCCGGTTAACAAAATCCCGGCAAAGCAACTCAAATGCTCCGCGTCAGCGTATGCAGATGGCCGATCTGGCGAGGCTGGCCGGCGTGTCGACTTCAACGGTGTCGCGCGCACTGAGCGGTAGCGCCTTGATCAACGAGGAGACGCGAGAACGCATACAGGCGCTCGCTCGCCAGTTCAACTACACCATCAATAGCGTGGCGACCAACCTGCGTTCCGGCGTCAAGCGCACGATCGCTGTCGTGGTTCCTTATGAGATGGCCAGTCGCCAGAGTTTTGCCGATCCGTTCCTGCATGGAATCATCGGTAGCCTTGCTGATGCGCTTACCGAGCGCGGTTACGAGATGCTGCTGTCGCGCATGGATGCTGATCGGCTCGACATGGCGGCGGCATTGATCGATGGCGGCCGTGCCGCAGGGCTGATTTTGATCGGGCAGTGGCGTCATCACGATCAGCTGAACGCCATGGCAGAACGTGGTTTGCCCATGGTGGTTTGGGGCGCGCGCCTGCCGCATCAGAATTATTGCATTGTGGGTGGTGACAACGTCCTTGGAGGCCGTCTGGTGGCTGAGCATCTGCTTGCTCAGGGCCGTCGACGTATGGTGTTTCTCGGTGATGCGGGTCTGCCCGAAGTCGCCCAGCGCTATCGTGGTTTTGCACAGTGCCTGCGCAAGAACGTATTGCCGCTGCTGGAGCAGCAGCGCGCAGCGGCATCGTTTCTGGCCGACAGTGGACGCAAGGCGATGCTGGCCTTGATCGATGCCAACCCGACGCTGGATGCAGTTTTCGCCAGCAGTGATCTGCTGGCGATGGCTGCCATCGGCGCACTGCGCGAGCGAGGTCGTCGCATCCCGGCGGACGTCGCCGTAGTGGGCTATGACGACGTTGAGCTGGCGGCGTATTTCAATCCACCCATCACTACGGTGCGACAGCCCATCCATGAAGCCGGTGGGCGGCTGGTGGAGACGCTTTTAAGCTTGATCAAAGGGCAGTCTTTGCCGGTCTCGGCTCCGCTGGAAACCCAGCTGATCGTGCGGGAAAGCAGTCAGGCGAAGGCTGCGTACTGACGCAACGCAATATTTTTGCTGAATCGATCAGGGGCGACGTAGTGAGTCCTGGTCGACGCCATGCCGACTGCAATCGTTCCCATTACTTGCATTTTTCCGTGCCGATATTTTCGTGGAAAGTACTTAATGGAAGCTTTTTTTGTGATGTTGCAGCGCAAATTGCAATCGATTGCATTAAAGTCGAGCATGCTCCCCGGGGATCGAAACACTAGGTCAGGCACGCGCGAAGTCGAACGCATGCCTGCTTCATAACTCGAAGGGGATGCGCGATGAAAACTGACGTGATTCGCAAGCATGTACTTGCCGCTGCCGTGATGCTGGCCTTGATACCGGTGGCCGCGACGGCGCAAAGCACTTCAAGCGGAGAACCAGGTCCGCAGGCACCTGGCAGCACCGCCGGATCGGATCAAGGCAAAGCCAGCCAGAGCAAGCAAGAGCAGAACAAGTCCGATCACAACAAGGCGGTCAACCTGGACGAGACCGTGGTTACCGCGTCGCCAGGTGCATTGACCAAAATGGGCTCCAGCGTTTCCGTCAGCTCGCTGGAGGCCGATCAGATCAGCGACAGCGGCCTGCAGAACGCTGCAGACATTCTTCGCAACATTCCCGGTATTCGCGCCGAGTCCTCCGGTGGCGACGGCAATGCCAATATTTCGGTGCGCGGCCTTCCGGTGGCTTCCGGCGGCGGCAAGTACGTGCAGTTCCAGGTCGATGGCATGCCAGTGCTGGAATTCGGCGACATCTCTTTTGCCACGCCTGACACTTTCCTGCGCCCGGACTACAACATCGATCATGTAGATCGTCCGCGGCGGATCTTCGTCGGTGTTCGCCAGCAACGCACCGGGTGCGGTGATCAACTTCATCACCAAGACGGGTGAGCAGCAGGGTGGCGACATCGGCATCACCACAGGCCTCAACTACGATGCCAAGCGGCTGGACTTTGACTACGGTCAGCCGATTTCCGACACAACGCGCTTCCATATCGGCGGCTATCTGCGTGACGGCACCGGTCAGAAGGACGTCGGTTACGACGCCCAGAAGGGTGGCCAGCTGATGGGGAATGTGACCCACGACATCGATGGTGGATTCCTGCGACTGAATTTCCAGTTGCTGGACGACAAGTCGCCGGTGTATCTGCCGGTGCCGCTGTCGATCACCGGCAGCAACAGCAATCCGAGCGTGAACTCGCTGCCCGGCTTCAATATCCAGAGCGGCGCGCTGCAGTCGCCGTACTTCCTGCATGACCTCGCGGTCGGCGCCAATGGCGACCGGATCTTCACCAACATTTCGGATGGTTACCATTCCAAGGTGGCCGCCATTGGCGGCCTCGGCGAATTCAGCCTCGGTGATGGCTGGAAACTGGATGAGCAGTTCCGCATCGCCAACAACTCCGGTGATTTCGTCGGACCGTATCCGGGTTCGGTGCAAACTGCTGCGTCTGCAGCCCAAGCTCTCGGTGGTACCGGCGCCACGCTGGCCTATGCCACCGGCCCCAAGGCCGGGCAGGCCGTCAACGCGGCCAACGTAGGCGGCAATGGACTGGTTTCGAACACGCTGTTGTTCAATGTGTCGCTGCCCAACATGAACAATGCCACCAACAACCTCACCCTCAAGCGCTCGTTCGATACGAACAACGGCCCGTTGAACCTGCTGTTCGGCTATTACCATTCCGAT
Organism: Rhodanobacter sp. MP1X3; assembly: GCF_014207165.1. Taxonomy (NCBI): domain Bacteria; kingdom Pseudomonadati; phylum Pseudomonadota; class Gammaproteobacteria; order Lysobacterales; family Rhodanobacteraceae; genus Rhodanobacter; species Rhodanobacter sp. MP1X3. The sequence continues at coordinate 1,354,203 of NZ_JACHCO010000001.1, forward strand.
CAGACCATCGAGCAGGACTGGCACTGGAACCAGTATCTGGAAACCGTGCAGGGCAAGGACGCGGTGCTGCTCAACGTCTACAACGCGGCCGGTCAGGCTGTCACGCAAAATGGTCTGGTGGCTTATGGTCAGCCGGTGTTCGGCAACTGCTGCACTCGCTATCTGGACGTCGACTACAAGATGGATGCGCCATACCTGTCGCTGAGCTGGCAGCCGGGCAGCTGGCAGCTTGATGGTGGCGTGCGCTACGACTATATGAAAGCCAACGGCAGCTATGCGAGCGCGTCGACGGTCCCGCTGGATGTTAACGGCGACGGCATCATCGAAGCGCCGGAGCAGAACGTTCAGGTGGTCAATCTTGCCAATGCCTCGCCGGTGAATTACGACAAGAAGCACCTGGAATACTCCTTTGGCGCCAACTACCTGATCAACACCGAGGTAGCCTTGTTTGCGCGCATCAGCGACGGCGCTCGCTTCAACTCCGATCGATTGCTGTTCGGTGGCGGCGTGCTACCTGATGGCACGGTGCCGTCGGCGGTGGCGGTGAACGTGGTGAAGCAGGACGAGGTCGGCGTGAAGTGGAGCACGCAGCACACCAGCTTGTTCGTCACCGGTTTCTACGCGACCACTCAGGAGACCAACCAGGACGTCACGATACCGTCCAATCCGATCATCAATCGCGACTACAAGTCCAAGGGCGTTGAGGTGGAGGGCTCGCTTGACTACGGTGATTTCAGCGTGCGCGGCGGTGTGACCTACACCGACTCGAAGATCACCAAGGATGAGATCACTCCGGACGACGTCGATGACGAGCCGCAGCGCCAGGCGCACTGGGTGTGGCAGCTCAATCCCAGCTATCGCTTCGGCCCGGTAACGGTCGGCGCCACGGTGATTGGCACCACCAAGTCTTACGCTGCTCAGCCAAATGGATTGGTGATGCCGGGCTATACCCAGGTCAATGCGTTTGTCCGCTACGACATCACCTCGCGCATGACCGTGTCGCTGCAGGCGGACAACCTCTTCAACGCTGTCGGGTTGACCGAAATCGACCAGAGTCCAGGCGGCGTGACCACCAACGGATTGAACACGGCTCGTTCGATCCTCGGTCGAACGGTATTCGCCAGCTGGCGCTATAGCCTGTGAGTGAAGCGCACCACCAGGAGACGTTCGAGCTGGCCGCGCTGCGCCAGCGATTTGTCTCGATGTTTAGCGTCGCGCATCGGGCTGCCGCCGAGCGACAGTTTGATCGGGTCGGGTCGGCGCTGGTCGAGCGGCTTGCCGCGGTATACGGGGGCACCGCTGGATTCGCCGACTGGATGACCACACTGTACGAGGACCTTGGTCGACTCGCGGCAGCCCGACCCGCTGCGCTGGTCGCGCTGGACCAGCAACGTGCGCTGCAGCCGGACTGGTTTTTGCGGCAGCACATGGTGGGTTATTCGGCCTACGTCGATCGATTCGGCGGCACGCTTGCCGGCGTGGGTGAGCGTATCGACCACCTGCGAGCGCTCGGTGTGGACTACCTGCATCTTCTGCCCTTCCTGCAGGCGCGCCAGGGCGAGAGTGATGGTGGGTTTGCGGTATCCAGCTTCGAACATGTGGAGCCGGCATTGGGAACGATGGACGACTTGGAGACGCTGGCATCGCAGCTCCAGGAAGCCGGCATAAGCCTGTGTGCCGATCTGGTCCTCAATCACGTGGCCGATGATCATCCCTGGGCGCAAGCAGCGGCTGCCGGCGATCCGGCGATGCGCCAATTTTTCCACGTGTTTCCCGATCGCATCCTGCCCGATGCCTACGAGGCTACGGTGGGGGAAGTGTTTCCCCAGGCGGCGCCAGGCAACTTTAGCCAGGTACCGGCCATGGGCGGCTGGGTCTGGACGACGTTCTATCCGTTCCAGTGGGATCTCAACTACGCCCACCCACCCGTTTTCGCGGCGATAGCGCACGCGCTGCTGCAACTAGCCAATAGCGGTGTAAAAGTTTTTCGGCTCGATTCCGCACCATTCCTTTGGAAACGTCTCGGTACCCTCTGCATCAACCAACCTGAAGTGCATCAAATACTCGCCGCGCTACGTGCCTGTGTGGAATTGGTCGCTCCGGGTGTGTTGCTGAAGGCTGAAGCCATTGTGCCCACAGAGCAGGTAAGCGCCTATTTCGGTCGTGATGAGCTGCGCGGGCGCGAGTGCCACCTGGCGTATCACAGTGGCTTGATGGCCTCTGCGTGGGCGGCACTTGCCGAAGGTCACGCCGGGCTACCGAGGCAGCTGCTTGCCGACACTCCGCCACCACCGGAGGCGTGCGGATGGGTGACCTATGTGCGCTGCCACGACGATATTGTGTGGGGCGTGTTGAGGCCACTGGCGGAGGCTGCTGGTGAAGATTTTTCGCGGCGCATCGGTGCGGCAGCGGCCTATCTGGAAGGTCGCACACCCGGCAGTTTCGCGCGCGGTGCAGCTTTTCAGACGCTGGATGGAGAGGGTGTGCACGGTAGCAACGGCATGGCTGCTGCTCTGGTCGGGCTGCCAGAGCATATGTTGGACGACATCCAGCCCGCAGCGTTGCGCCGCTACGTTTTGCTTTACGCGCTGGCCTTCTGGGTCGGTGCTGTACCACTCATCTATATGGGCGACGAGTTGGGTCAGTACAGCAATAAGGATCCGGCTGACGCTGGGCGCGTAGCGCTGGATGGTCGCTGGTTGCAGCGCCCAGCGCTCTCTGCCGAGGCACTGGCTGCGCTGTCGAGTGGGCGAGGTGTGCCAGCTGCCACTTTTGCCGCGCTAACGGCGTTGGTCGCTGCACGTCGCCACCAGCATTGGCCGAGTGCCAGCAAAGTGTCTGTCGTTGCGCACCCGAACCCCGGTCTGCTGATTGTGCAACGTGGGGACGAGGCGCTGGGCATATTCAATTTTTCTGCCAGCCACGCGATGGTCGATCTGGAATCGTTGGGGGTAGGGACTGGATGGTCGGATCTGTTTGCGTCAGGTGCCGATGGGATGTCATCGCGTGACCTGCGGAAGCTGCAACCGTGGGCTACGCTGTGGCGGAGCCGCACACATGACTAAGTTGATGCAGAGCATGGCGCACCGGACAGGTCTGCTGCGTCGGTGCCGCTGGCGTTCTGTTCGATGAGCCGGTGGAGTTCGCCAGCCATAGTGGTAGCCGGCGCGGCATCTTGCCGGCTGAGACGGTCCGCTCCGAGCCTTGGCATGTCTCCGTGGATGACGCTTCATCGGGTGATGTTGAACTGGCCAATACCTTTGGCTCCGGCACGATTGCATCCACACAACGGTCGACGGAGTAGATAGAGAATGTCCACGCCCAAGCCTCGTCTGCGTTTCTGGCAGATTTTGAACATGAATGTCGGCTTCTTCGGTATCCAGTTCAGCTTTGGTCTGCAGCAAAGCAACATGAGCCCGATCTACAAATACCTGGGCGCGCACGACGGCAGCCTTCCGTATTTGTGGCTGGCTGGGCCAATCACCGGCTTACTGGTGCAGCCGCTGATCGGAGCGATGAGCGATCGCACCGACTCGCGGCTGGGCCGGCGCACACCCTATTTTCTGATCGGTGCACTGATCTGCAGTGTATGCCTGCTGGCGATGCCGTTCAGCCCGACGTTGTGGATGGCTGCGAGCTTGCTGTGGATACTGGACGCGGCCAACAACGTGACGATGGAGCCGTATCGCGCGTTTGTCAGTGATCGCCTGGACAGCTCGCAGCACGCGGTGGGTTTTCTCACCCAGAGTGCCTTCACCGGGCTGTCGCAGACGCTGGCCTATCTGACGCCGTCGCTGCTGGTGCTGTTCGGCATGAATCTGGCCGCGCGCAACGCACACGGCATTCCGTATGTGGTGGTAACCGCGTTCGTGATTGGTGCGCTGTTTTCGGTGGTGTCGATTGGCTGGTCGACGCTGACCACTCGCGAGTTGCCATTGTCCGATGAAGAGCGCCAGCGCATGCGCGCGGCGCCACGATCACTGGCAGCCACGCTGGGCGAAATCACCTCCGCCGTAAGACAGATGCCATCAACCATGCGTCAGCTGGCGGTGATGATGCTGTTCCAGTGGTACGCGATGTTCTGCTACTGGGAATACGTGCCGTTGTCACTGGCGCGTACTTTGTTCGGTAGCACCGAGGCGGACTCTGCTGGTTTTAGCCACGCGGTACTCATCAATGGCCAGATCGGCGGCTTCTACAATTTCGTGGCGTTCGTGAGTGCTTTTGCGATGATCCCACTGGCACGCCGGATAGGCCCGCAGCGCCTGCATGCAGCGTGCCTTACGCTGGGCGGCGCGGGCCTGCTGGCACTGCCGTTGATTCACAGCCAGCTGCTGCTATTCGTACCGATGATCGGTCTGGGGCTTTCGTGGGCCAGCATGATGGGCAACCCCTACGCGATGCTGGCTGGCAGCATTCCTCCCGAGCGAGCGGGGGTCTACATGGGTCTGTTCAACATCTTTATCGTGGCGCCGATGCTGCTGCAGATCATCACAATCCCACTGCTTTATCACGGAGTGCTGGCAGACAACCCGGAAAACGTGATTCGCCTGGCCGGTGTTGGCCTGCTGTTGGCCGCTGCGCTGGTGCTGCGTGTGCGAACGGGCAGTTTCCGTGAGATGGGCGGCGTGGCCGTATAAACGTCCAATTGTTCTGGCCAATCAGCTGGCGGCCTCAGATGCCGGCGTACCACTCGTAGCCCTGGTCTTCCCAGTAGCCGCCGCTGCCGCTGCCAATCTTGGCGAAGGACTCGACCAGCTCGATGCTTCCTATGTACTTAGCCTGCTTGTAGCCCAGCTGACGGCCAATGCGCAGGCGCAGCGGCGCACCGTTGGAAACCGGCAGCGGCTTGTCGTTGAGGTCGAAGGCCAGGAGGGTCTGCGGATGCCGCGCTTCCTGGATGTCGACGCTTTCGTAGTACGGCGTGTCTTCGTCCATGTTGTCGAGGCAGTGGAACACCACGAAGCGCGCCTTCGGATCGACGCCGACGTGATCGAGCAACGCGGATAGTTGCGTACCCTGCCATTTGCCGATCGCGCTCCAGCCTTCGACGCAGTCGTGGCGGGTGATCTGGGTGCGGTTATCCAGTTTTTTCAGATCGTCGATGGAGAATGCGCCTGGCTTCGTGACCAGGCCGGTGACCTTCAGCGTGTAGTCGCGAAAGTTGTTCGCCATCAACGCCTGATATTCGGGTGTGTCCGGCATGGTGGTGCCGTTGGGGTGGAAGGTCGGCGAGATGTCGGCCTCGGTGTATTCCTTGGCCATCGCGCTGGACGGGGACAGCAGCGCTTGCACGCGGCGGTTCAAGCCCTGGGCCTTGCCCAGTACTTTCGGTCCCCAGCTGCTCTGCGAGATCTTGTCGCAGCCGGCGACCACCAGGCCGGCGGTGCCCATGATGACCATGCGCAGAAACGTTCGGCGATCAGTCATGGGGCGTCTCCTTGATCACGACAACCGGTTCGGGCCCAGCCACTTTCACTGGGTCCACGTCCACCTTGTAATAGCCGGTGATCATGCCGCGCAGCTGGTTGAACGCACCGCTGATCAGCACCTCGAATACGTGGATCAGCACGAACGCGACGAAAGCCCAGGCGATGATGAAGTGGATGGTGCGTGCTGCCTGCCTGCCGCCGACGAACTCCACCATCGGTGACAGTACGGCATCCATCCGCGGCGACATCGCCAGCCCCATCAACACGATGCCGATACCGAAGACGAAGATCACGATCAGATACGCCAGTCGCTGCAAGATGTTGTAGCGCAGCGCTTCCTCACCGTGTGGATGCCTGAAGCGCACGTGGTCGGCGATCGATTTGCCAATGCCTCGCCAGTCAGCCTTGGTTGGCCAGAGGTCCCGCTGTACGTGTTTCCTGGCCAGCGAATAGCCGATATAGCAAAGCCCATTGAGTACGAAGATCCACGCAAAGAAGAAATGCCATTGCCGACCCATCGAGAGCCAGCCTGGGCCGGGCACCGTAAGCCAGGAGGGAAACCCGCGCGCGGTTGGCGTGCCATCGGGGCCTTTGGAAACACCGAGTACGCCAGTGGTATTGAATTCGTGCTTGCCGATGCGGGTGATGCCGACCAGATTACCGCTGGCATCTTCGCGGGCCTCCAGTGACAGCAGTGGCTTGTCCGGATTGTTGTAGTTGCCCCACGCAAGGCTGGGATGCGCGTTGAAAATCTGTAGCCCGCTGAAAAACATCAGCGACAGGCTGATCACGTTGATCCAGTGCATCAACCGGATCGGCAGCGAATGGCGGTAGACCAGACGTTTTGATTTCGTGGGCGCAGGAGGCGCGATTACCTGCGCGTCCGCAACGATCACGTTTTCAGTCGTCATGGCATATGCCTCCGATCAGCAGGGTGAGCGGTTCGGTTCTTCAGCACAGTGTGCGCTTGCCAGGGTCTTGCCATGAGATTTCTCCGCAATGCGCTCTGAAACGTGCTGTCTGGCTGAATGAGCGGCCGAACGGGTCACTTTGACGACCGAAATCCGACGGCTTCCTTCAACCATTTCGTTTCGAACGAGGCAGAGGTTACTTTGTGCCGCCGATTGAATTTGTCTGCCACTCAGCCTTGGTGAGCATGGTCGTGTTCGTCCGCCGGGGCATGGGCGCATGCCACCCAGGATGATTCGCCGACCAGGTAATGCTCCTTTTTCCAGATCGGCAGACGTTGTTTGACCTGGTCGATGATGTAGCGACAGGCGCGAAACGCCTCGTCACGATGCGGCGACACCACGCCGATCCACACCGCCGTATCACCGACCGCAAGGCTGCCTACGCGATGCGCGCAACGGGCATCGGCGATGCCGAAGCGTTGCACGGCTTCGTCGATGATGCGTTCGCCTTCGCTGATCGCCAGCTCGTTATAGGCCTCGTAATCCAGACCGCTGACTTCGCGGCCTTCGTTGGTTTCGCGCACCCATCCCTCGAACACGCAAAAACCGCCGCAACCGGGTTGCTGCAATGCCTTCCGCAGCGCGTTGGTATCGATGGGCTGCGCGGCAATCGTGACGCGGCTCATCCGCCGGCCACCGGCGGAATGAAAACGATCAGATCGCCATCGGCAAACGCCTGCTGCCAGTCACGGAACTGCGCGTTCACGGCGACTTTCAGCTGTGCGATATCGAGCCGGAAGCCGTGCCGCTGGCGTAGCTCGCCATATAAGGCGGCGAGCGAATCGGCATCGCTGGTGATGGTTTCTCGGCCTTGCCCGGCCTGCTCACGCAATTGTGCGTAGTATTCGACGGTAACGGATGTCATGGCAGTGCGGCTCGCAGTGTGGCCAGTTCTTCGGGCGTATTGATGTTGTCCAGCGCATCGGCCGCATAGGGTTGCAGCAATTGCGTGTCGCCCTGGATCAGCGCCTTGCGTGGGCAGCTCCGACCCTCTTCGACGCGTGCAAGAAGCTTGGCGTGGCTAGCCGGTTCCCATAAAGCGCACAGTGGCTCAGGCAGCCCATCGTGACTGCTGACAAAAGCGGTGGCCTCGCGTTTCGGATCGCGCGCCTGTAGCAAATGCTGCAAGGTCGCGGCATCCAGTCGGGGCAGGTCGCAGGCAACGACCAGCCAGGCGACGTCGGGATAAAGCGCCTGCGCGGACAAGATGCCGGCGGCTGGGCCAGCATCTTCATAGGCATCGACGATCTGCGGCAGCTCGCGTCGTAACGGCTCATTGCGCTGATCGTTGCGTACAGAAATAAATACTCGGGGCAGCACCGACGCCAGCAGGCGATAAGTCCACAGCAGTTGTGGTTCCCCGTGGTAGTCGATCAGCGCCTTGTCGTGCTGCATGCGCCGACTGGCACCGCCGCTGAGTACCAGACCGTAGACAGTTGTTGTCGTTGAATCGGTCGATGCATTCATGACCGGTCAGTCCCCGCATTCACATCGCGTTTGCCGCCCGATTTGTGCAGCAGGCGCACGTCGCGGATCACGATGTCGTGCGACATCGCCTTGCACATGTCGTACACCGTCAGTGCGGCGATGCTGGCGCCGGTGAGCGCCTCCATCTCCACGCCGGTGGTGCCATGGCAGGCGACCTCGCAGACGATCACGATCTCGTTGCCCTCGGCGGTGATATCCACATGGCAGCGTTGCAGCATCAGTGGATGGCATAGCGGGATCAATTGTGGCGTGGCTTTGGCGCCCATCACGCCGGCCAGGTTGGCGGTGGTCAGTACCGGACCTTTCGGCGTCATGTGGCCGGCCTCGCGCAGTTGTGCCGCCACGTCAGCAGGCAGCAGCACCCGTGCCTGCGCGCGCGCTACGCGCTGCGTCGCGGCTTTGGCGCCGACGTCGACCATGCGCGGCTGGTTGTCCGATCCCACGTGCGAGAGCATTCAGCCTCCGATGAAATACATTTCAATTTTCTTGTGATGGTGAGCTTGCGGCGTGGCGCGTTCTTCGCTGTAGCGATCCGTGCGCTGTAGCCAGGCGTTACGCATCATGTCGAGCAGTTGCTCGTCCGAGGCGCCGCTGCGCAGCGGCGTCTTCAGATCCATGCCGCGTTCGGCAAACAGGCAGGTATAGAGCGAGCCATCCGAAGAGATGCGTGCGCGGGTGCAGGCGCCGCAAAAAGGTGCCGTGACTGATGAGATGAAACCGATCTCGCCCTGGCCATCACGATAGCGATAACGCTGTGCAACTTCACCTTTGTAGTTGCCTGGCAGTGCCTCCAGGGGCCAGCGCTGCTCGATTTGTTGTAGCAATTCCGCGGACGGCACTACTTCGGCCATCGACCAGTGGTTGAGATTGCCCACATCCATGAATTCGATGAAGCGCACCACGATGCCGCTGCCGCGAAAATAGTCGAGCATGTCGAGCAGGGTGTGATCGTTGACGCCGCGTTGCACAACCGTATTGACCTTCAAATGGGTCAATCCCGCATCACCTGCGGCGCGGATGCCTTTCAGTACGCGCTGCAGTTCGCCGCGTCCGCCGTTCATGATCGAGAACACGGCGGGATCGAGCGAATCCAGGCTTATCGTGACGCGATTCAAGCCCGCTGCCATCAGTGCCGGCGCCTGTTGGCCCAGCAGCACGCCGTTGGTGGTCAGGGCGATGTCGGTAATCGACTCGATAGATCGAAGCTCGCTGATCAGTTCGGCCAGGTTGGGCCGCAACAGCGGTTCACCGCCGGTGATGCGTACCTTGCGCAGGCCGAGCAGGGCTGCCAGCCTGGTCAGGCGCACGATCTCGTCGAAATCGAGCCGTTCGGCGCTCGGCAGAAAAGCGAAATCCTTGCCGTATTTCGCCTCCGGCATGCAGTACGGGCAGCGGAAGTTGCAGCGATCCATTACCGAAATTCGCAGGTCGTGCAGCTGTCGGCCAAGCATGTCCAATGGTGCAACGAGCTTGGCGCGCAGCGTGTCAGGCAGGGAGTCGGCGTTGTTCATTTCTACCAAGGATAGTAGGTGGCGATGAAACCAGCGGGAAAGTGCTGTTGGTCGGCGGGTAACTCGACAAAGCCATCGGTTTGCGTGAGGGCTGAAAAGTCGCCGGAAGTCTGCGGTGGCAACGGCATGGCCGCCGGCATGCCCGAGGCATCCGGCTGCAGCCGGATTGGCACGAAATACGTCAGCGCTGCAGCAAAATCCATCGGCGCAGCCAAACGGACACATTGAGGTGGCGCCATCACATGCCCCATCGCCTCCAGCAGTGCTGGCAGTACGTAGCGTGTGCCGCATACCAGCGCCGACACGGGATTGCCAGGTAACGCAAACACCATCTGCCCCTGCGGCCCGATACCAAACCACATCGGTTTGCCTGGGCGTTGAGCGATCTTGTGAAAGACGCGCTCGACGCCGAGCTCGCGCAGTACGTCGGGCACGAAGTCGCGTTGGCCCATCGATACGCCGCCGGACAGGATCAACACATCGCGCGTGCTCAATTGTTGCTCGATCGATGACTTCAGCACGTCGCGATCGTCAACCACATGCTCAAGCCGGACATCGTACAGACCGCGGCTGGCAAGCAATGCAGCGAGCGCGCGATCGTTTGATCGACGGATCTGCCAAGTCTCTATCGGAGCACCCACATCCACCAGCTCGTCGCCGGTGGCAAGAATGGCTACCCGTGGCTGTCGCGATACGGTCACTGCTTCACAGCCGTTGGTGGCAATCACGGCGATCTCCGGTGCCCTCAGTGTCGCGCCGGCTTCGATGAGCGTTTCGCCGGCACCGCAATCGCTGCCACGGCGGTGGATGAATTGCCCTTGCCGGGGTTGATGATCGATCGAGATCGTGAGCTGCGATCCATCGCGCCGGGTCTGTTCTACCGCAATCACCGTATCGCAGCCTTCGGGCATCACCGCGCCGGTCATGACCTCAATGCATGCATTGTCTTGATTCATCGAGATTGGTGCCATGCCGGCTGCTTGCATGCCTGTCACGGCGAAGCTACGAGTGCCGTGCGCGAAATCGTCGAAGCGGATAGCCATGCCGTCCATCGTTACCCGGTCGAAGGGGGGCTGGTCACGCTCGGCGATGATGGGTTCGCGCAAGATGGCACCGCCAACGCTATCGATCGGCCGTGACTCGGCCGGGAATCTGGCCAGACGTGAGCGAATCAGCGCTTCCGCCTCGCTGACAGAAATCATGGTGGTCATGGAGTGGTCAGGCATCGGCTCATCGTGAACGGGTTCGTCGCGCAACGGGCGCATGGAAACATTCGACGTGTGAAGCCGCCGAGTTACGTCATGATAAGTCGGAAGACGCCGGGCAATGCCGGCGCAGGCGATGGAGCGGAGTCGTAGAAAAGTGCCGATGCTTCACGGAGCGCGCAACGTGCATCGAACGGACCGTGTTGAAGTGCTTACATTCCCCGTGCAGTGCCATCGATGTAGGTGCCATAGCGAGGCGTTTGGTGGCCATTACGCCAAAACACAAGTTGGGCGACCCACAAACAGAGTCAGTTTGACGGAGTGGTTTGAGCTGGCGAATTGGCCGCCGCGGCTTGCTGTGGCGGTGTTGGCAGAATCAGCTCCGGATTGGCCTGCTGTGCTTCGAGTGTCCGAATACGTTCCTTCACCGCATCAAGCTGATTGCTGTTGTTACGCAAATCGTTGGATAGAGCCACGGCCTGCTGTTGGGCCTGTTGCTGCTGTACTGCTACTTGCTGTGCCTGCTGCCGCTGAAGGCTGGCATCCTGCTGCAGGTTCTGCAGTCGCTGTTGATTCATCGCGACCATCCGCTCAGCGTAGATATTGCCGGCTTTGAGGCGCATCGCGTCAATATCCACCTCGGCCAGCTTTTCCGACTGTTGCGAAAAAGCACGATAGATGGATTCGGCATCCGTCTCCGAATCGGTCTGGATGACACGCCAGTACACGTCGCCATGAAACATGGCGACGTAGTAACTGAGCTTTTCCGGCTGAAAGAACAGTGTCGCGCCGTAGGTGCCGTTGAACGTGGTGCGCAGCTGAGTCAGCTGGTGGCTATCCATCAACTGGTGAAGGTAAAACACTGTTCCGCCCGAAGCGTTGTTTTGGGCAGGTGGCGCCTGGACATTTGGTGCCTTGGAAGGGTGCACCTGGGTGGTGCACGCTGAAGCAGCCATAAAAGTCAGTGCAATCAATAACCTCAAGAACCGCCGAACGTTCTCGCTGCCAATCATCGGATTCAACCCCTTGCGTTACTGGCCAAGTGACAACCAGCGACGAAACCAGGTCTGCGGTTGCCAAAGGGCCCAAACGTGCAGCCCCAACACTCGCAGTCTAATGGTGCGGTGCGGCGGGTCAAGTAGCGCTTGCCGGCATACAGCAGAGGCTATTGGCGACGGTCGATTTGTTTTGATGGTTGGTTACTTGCGTAGGTTTATGCTTGCAAATGATTTGCATCTTTATTTTCTGAATTCCAAAAGATTCCAAACAAAAGTGCGCTATTTCGCAAAATTGAAATCAGCGCGCCTATTTTTTGTGATGTAAATCACATCTGTTGACATTTAAATTTGCAAGGAGCGAAATATTGCCGAATTTGCGCATTCTGGCTCTGTGTACCCGGATTCAATCTAACCGAAATCAACCTGATTCGTAGAAAACCTCGTTATGTCGTTTTTGGAAAACGAAATTGATCGAGATTTAATCGGAGTCGATTCCAGTTACATGAATTGGTCGCCAAATGGAGCAGGGCATCATGATTGCAGAAAACGCTCAAGCGTTGCTTCCACAAGATCTCATATCACTGAGTGGAGTCCTCAAAGTCTGCGATATGGAGACCGTGGTTCTCGGCGCCCACCTCCGGCGGGCGACGATTGATTCCGAGATCGTGGGGGAGTCGATATTTTGTAATATCGAAACGGATTTTTCTTTCCGAGGTCGTTTCACGATTCCGGCTGACTGGTGCGTGATCGGTTGTTTGCAACACACAACCAAAGCGAGCGGATGCAACGGCACACCGGTAAGCTCCGGTACGGCGTTCACCATTTTGCCCAACGGAATTAGCGAATTCGTTTTTGGAGCCGGTAGCCACGTCGTTCTTATGCTGGTGCCGTTGCGGCAGATCCAGCTTAAATTTGCACGGCTCGTGCATCCTGATGTGGAAATTCCCGCAAGAATGCTCGCTCTTTTTAGTCTGAGCAGTACCCAGCAGGGAACCACACTTTCCGCGCATTATGAAAAGGTGCATCAGCATCTGATTCATGATCAGCGATCTGTGAGATCCGATCCTGTGATCGAGAAAGAGATCGATATGCTGCTGGAAAATCATCTGCTGGCCGGCCTTAGTGCGCAGGCAGACGATCGGCCACAGTGCTCACGAGGGCGTCGCGCTCACTATCAGATCGTGCAGCGCGCCGAGCAATATATGCGTGGAAACATGCGGCGCGTGATCTATCTCGATGAATTATGCGCCGCTGCAGGAGTAAGCGAGCGCGCCTTGCGCTATGCATTCGACGACCTGTTAGGTCTGTCGCCCAATCGCTACCTGTCCATGCTGCGGCTTTGTACGGCATTCCGGGCGTTGTCTGTCGCCGATGCCAGTCGGCGTTCGGTGAAATCCGTCGCATTGAGCTGTGGACTATGGGACCTTTCCCGCTTCGCTGATCACTACCGACATACGTTCGGCGAGTTGCCACGCGACACGTTGATGCGCGCACCTCCGGGTGAGTTCACGTCATCTCTTGGAGCGCATGAAATGGCCTGTGGCTGAATTTGGAGTCCAGATTTAAAAGTTTGGCCAAATTCTTGTGGCTGGTTTTCATTCGGCTGAAGTGTTCGATGGTGATGTTGTGGTCAGCGAATGCTTTTCTTCTGCCGCCTTGCCGCCCGCATGCCGAATTTGTCTAGTCTCTTGCCGAATCGGCTTATCGACGAGTCGCAATTTGCACTCCGATAGAGCATGAGTGCGTCATATCAAGTTTCGCCGAATGGGAGTCGCATAGGGTGCTCTTCCATTTGCATAGAGGCTATTCCGCCGTCTTGCATCGATAAGTGATCAGGGGCAGCAAATGAATCGTATATATCGGCTGGTTTGGTGCCATTCGCGCAAGATTCTGGTGGTAGCGTCGGAGCTGGCTTCCTCTTGCCACGGCAGCTCATCAAGCGGCGCAGGCAAGATCGATCGACGCACGCCTGGATCGACAAGCAGGTTGTTGCTAGTTGCGCTTATCGGCGCAAGTGGCATGTTGTTCGCATCAGGTGTATCGGCTCAATCGGCTGGCGATGCAAAGCTGGATGACTTGCAGCTGTTGATTACGAAATACGATACCAGCCACGCCAGCGCAGCCCCGACTCAGGTGGTGGCCTCCAGCGGGATTGCAGCCAACAACAGCTCTGTCTCGAACGAAGCTCCGATTGCCACTGCACTGCCAACCGCAATGAAGAAACATGCCGCAGTCGTCCAGTCCAGGATTGCGTCAGCGGCCACTCGTGAAGCCCACACTGCCGCGGCTACCCCCGCATTGGCGGATATTCCGTCGACCGTGGCAAGTCGGACGCCAGTCGTCTTCGCCAAAGCATCAGTTGCATCACAACAGCAGCTACAGTCGGCCGTAGCGACCCCATCAGCGAGCCCGAACAGTGCGCAGGGTTCTGTTTTTCAGGCAGCTGACACGACTGATCGAAAGCTTACGCAGGTTGTAGGCGCTCAACTGGCGCAGCAGTCGAGTACTACAAAAACCCAAGATAGTCCGAGTGACGTGCAGGCTATTGACGTTGCCGCACCGGTCCCGGCTATCAAGCGGCCAGAGCAGCCGGTTGCGTTAACGGTTGCTGCGACGGACAAGGTAAGTTTGGTCGAGGCGATACCTCCCGTTTCCTTGAGTCTTGCAGCGACCGCTGCGTCAACGCCTCCGACAACGGCCACCTCGTCGACACCGGTACCGAAAGCGTCCATCGCAGCGAGTGTAGTTGCGGATGCGGCGTTGAAGAGCAGCTTGTCAGGTCCGATGGCTTCGACGAGTGAGGTCGCCGATCGTCGTCTTAAGCATCGCACTGATGCGAATGATACGGGGCAGACCAAATCCACGGATGCTTTTGACGATACCGATACATCAGAAGTTGCTGCTGCGAACGCATCTCCGACCGGCGTATCTCCCTTGGCATTCTCACCGCTGAGTTCGGTTGCAACGGCCACGTCGCTGTCGTCGTTGGAAGCTCCAGTTTCGCAGGCGGCACCGGTGACTGCGGCCGTGCCAGTGTTTCCAACGCCAAGTAGTTTGCCTACTGGCCTTATCGTTGGTAATGGCGGTCTCGTGGGAGCGGCGAGCCAACTGCTCGGCACCACGACCAATAGTCTTTTCTCCAGCAGCAACGGTTATGTGAGCAACGGTTCCCTGCAAGTCATCAATTCCAATTTCAGCCAGGGCTATTCCGTTGTCAGTGTCCTGGGCATTCCTCTGCTCACGCTTAATCCTGTTGGTACCCTTCTGACATCGACCACTGGCGCGCTGGTAGGCGGCACGGGTGAGAATTCACATCTCACCCTGCTGGGCGGCGTGACTTCCAACAGCTATATCTACAACATCAACAACGGCAACCCCGGTGGAGTGCTCGGTCTCCTCTTGCCGAATACAGCGCCGGCATTTGCTTCAACCTGTCTGAATGCGCTGGTGGTTCAGGTGGCCTGTTACGGCATCAATGCGGCTCAGGATTATCAGGTGTTGGTCGGTGACGGTGCCACCGCGAACGGTTCGAAAGAGGTCGTGATCGGCACCAACGCCAGCCACACTTTGCCGCTGGTGAATGCCGATACGGCATTCCCGGGTAATGGCGTCAACGATGCCACGGATCCCACCGGTGTGCCGACAGCCGATTACGAGGCGCGCCTCGGGCACTCGGTCGTGATTGGCGATTCGGCCTCGGGCACCGCGAATGCACAGACGATTCTCGGTGCGGAGGCGACATCGGATGCAGTCAATAGTGTGGCGCTCGGCTACCAGTCCATAGCCAATCGCGGACCGTTGGCCAATTACACGGCTTATGGGCTTACCGCACTCCAGAATTCGGCTGGTGAAGTTTCGATTGGCTCGCCTGGTCAGGAGCGACAGATCACCAATGTGGCGCCTGGCAGTGCGGCAACTGATGCAGTGAACGTGGCCCAATTGGAAGGTGTTGTCGCTGCTGATACGAGCGATTCGGTGCAATACGACGATACAACGCATACCAAGATTACGCTGGCGGGCGTAACCAGTACGGATGGCGGAGTGACTAACGGAACCACCTTGACCAACCTCCATCAAGGTGCCGTGAGTTCGACAAGCACCGATGCTGTGAATGGGGCGCAGTTGTGGAACTGGACGTTGAATCCCGCCAATCAATACAGCAATACCAGCCTCTACAACGACATCAACAATTCGGCTGGCAGCAAGTATTACGCCGTCGACTCCACGCTGGCCGCATCTCAGGCCACGGGCACCAATGCAATAGCGGCCGGTCCGACCGCTGTGGCGTCCGGTTCGGACGCGCTTGCGGTTGGCGACGGCGCCAATGCCAGCTTTGCGAATAGCATCGCGCTGGGTGCCGGATCGGCAACCGTCGTTGGCGCACTTGTCAACTACACCGCCTACGGTCTCTCGGCGCCCCAGACATCGGCCGGCGAGTTGAACGTGGGCAATCGTCAGATCACCGGTGTTGCGGCGGGCTCCGCTCCGGATGATGCGGTGAACCTGGCGCAGTTGGAGGCCGTATCGACGGCTGGCGGCGGCGGTACGAGCAATCGTGCCGTGCTCTACGATGCCGACGCCTCTGGCAATCCAACCAATACGATTACCCTTACTGGCAATGGAAGTGGCGCGCCTGTCGGTATCACGAACGTCGCTGCAGGCGCCGAAACAGCAGCCAGTACGGATGCCGTGAATGGCTCGCAGCTGTGGAACTGGACTCAGAACGCCAGCAACATGTACAGCAATTACAGCCTGTACAACGACTTCAACAGTCTCACCACGCAGGGCGGCGGCGGAAACAGTAAATACGTCCAGGTAAATTCCACGCTGGGCGGTGCCACAGCGGGCGGCACGAACAGTGTTGCGATCGGCCCAGTGGCTAGCGCCAGTGGAGCCAATAGCGTGGCGGTGGGTAATGGCGCATCAGCCACTGCAGACAATTCCGTGGCGCTGGGCGCGGGGTCTCTTGCCAATAGGGATAATACGGTTTCTGTGGGTACAGCTGGTGGCGAACGACAGATCACCAACGTTGCTGCAGGGACTTCAGATACCGATGCGGCGAATGTGGGGCAGGTGAATACGGGCGTGCAGCAGGCGGAAAACTGGGCGAGCAGCTACACCGATCAGCGTGTTGGCGCGCTCAGCAGTGAGATCCAGCAGGTAGGCAATCGGGCCAACGCAGGCGTTGCAGCAGCCATGGCGATGGCCGGCTTGCCGCAAGCCTATGAGCCTGGAAAGAGCATGGCTGCGGTAGCGGCAGGCACGTTCCGAAGTGAGTCCAGCATTGCCGTCGGTGTCTCAACCATCTCCGAAGGTGGGCGTTGGGTCTACAAGTTGACTGGATCTGTCGATACCCGCGGAGACGGCGGCATGTCGATTGGCGCTGGCATGCAGTGGTAATGCCCGATGCAAGCCCAAGCCAACGCTAACTCTTATCGATAGTTATCTGGGGGGTGCAAGATGCCACGGTTTCAAGCGCACGGATGGAAAGCTCTGGCAGTCGTCTTTGCCGGGTTACTGGCGATTGTCGGCTGCAGCAAGGTGCCCAGGCATGCTGCTGCAGACAGCGGTGCTACGGAAGGGGTGACTTTTCCTGATCCAGCCAAGGCCACCAGGCCTGAAGGTACCTTTGTCAATCTGGCGAACCTCAGAAAAGTTGAGCCCGGCATGACCAAAGACCAGCTTTACGACTTGCTCGGAGCTCCGGACTTCAACGAAGGTGTCTTTGAAGTGAAAAAGTGGACCTATATTTTCGATTTTCGCAATGCGGGAGGAGTGGCTGACTATTCCCGCTGTGAGTACCAGGTTGTTTTTGGCAAAGACCACCACTCGCAAGCCGTTTATTGGAAGCCGGAATCCTGCAAATCCGAACTCGACACGCCAGCGGCTGCACCCGCAGCAGTGGCAAACGTCGCTGCACCTTTGCCACAAGAGCCAATCCGGCTGTCAGGGGATGCTTTGTTTGCGTTCAACCGCGCGGACTTGACCGATGAGGGCCGGCAGAATCTTGGTCAATTCCTGCAGCGCATACAGCAGGCGAGCCAGGTCGAGGATATTTCGATCGTCGGCTACACCGATCGCATCGGCAGCGATAGCTACAATTTGTCGCTCTCCCAGCATCGCGCTGATGCGGTGCAGCGCTATCTCGCCGAGGGCGGCGTCCCTGCAACGGCGATGCACAGCACGGGTAAGGGTAATGCCGACCCGGTAGTGCAATGCTCTGACGCCAATCACGCTGTATTGATCAAATGCCTTTCTCCCAACCGTCGCGTCGAGCTATCGGGCGTCGCGCGCCCCTGATTGTTTTCAGCTCGTTGCGATGAGCCGCCCCTGGGATTACGCCGATTTGGCGTGCGGGTGTCTTCAGTACGGTCTTGTGTAATGGCAGAAAACCACAGTGCGACGGCATATATCGCGGCATTTTCGTGCCAATTATCCTTGGAGGACTTTTGCCAAGGCCAACGACGAATAGCTAAACGGATCGACATCCGTGCTGATCACGTACTGTGAAACCATTTCCCCGCCAGGAAACCTCAGAAGCGACCTTGGCTTTCGCACCCTGTGGGACAATAGCTTTCCATGCTGACTACCCCAATTCTGCTATGACCGTTTCAAAAGACGCCTTCAAAAAATTTCAGGAAGAATTAGCCGCGCTGGATAGCCAATCTGATCCGAAGTCTTCGAAGACACCACCGATGTCCAGACTGGATCATGCCAAGGCAGAATTTCTTACTTTGAAGAGAAGGTATGGGCTCACCGTGGCAGATGTAGTGGCATTCTTTCCTGAAGAGGACGGGATAACGTATCTGCAGCAGCTCATTGCAGCTGCAGAGGAAAAGCGTCTCAAGAAAAGATAGGCGGTATTCGCAACTGCCGTAGACCGTCCAATGGCACATCGCTCGACGAAAAAGAGCAGCTACTACATATTTTATTGGGGCAAAACCCGTAGCTCGGTGCCCTTGTTTGTGGACCAGGCCCCTAAACGGGCGGTTCAAAACAGCCACCCCGAGAGGGGCCGCAAAACGAAAAAGCCCACTCGTTAGAGTGGGCTAAGTCATTGTTCTACATGGTGGCCGGGGACGGAATCGAACCGCCGACACGGGGATTTTCAATCCCCTGCTCTACCAACTGAGCTACCCGGCCGAAGATACACAACCGCGCGGGTTGTTCGTTCCATGTAGAGCCGCGCATTAAACCGAATACGCGGGTTTTCGTCAAGACTCAGTATCAGGAGTGACGTAGCCAGTGGGTTTGGCGAAGTCGCCGCCGAACAGGAATTTCTCCATTTCTTCGGCGAGATACTTACGCGCTTTCGGATCGAGCGGGTTGAGTCGGTATTCGTTGATGAGCATGGTCTGATGGCTCAGCCATTGCTGCCACGCCGGCTTTGAAATCTCCGCATAGATGCGTTGACCCAGGGAACCAGGCCATGGCGCGAAATCCATACCTTCGGCATCGATGTCGAGCTTGCTGCAGTGAATGGTGCGGCTCATGGGTGCTCCTCGGCGGTTACGGCTTTGCAGACAACAGTTATGGAAGATATTTGGTGCAAGGGGTGCGCCAGCCGGTCACTGGACTCAGACTCAGGCCAGGTCATTGATCTTCAGAAGCAGCTCACGCACCGGCGCGGGCAAGCCGAGTGTGACGAGCTCGTCGGCGGTGCACCAACGCTGTTGCGGATTATCGGCGATGCCGTGATGTGCTGTCGCCCCATCAAACAACAATGGCTCGATATCCAATCGATAGTGGCTGAAAACGTGCACGAATGAAGTGAGCGTCTGCGCGTCGTCGATCTGCGCGAGCTTTTGCGCAGTCGACCACGCGGTAGTTGCATCGGCCGCTTCAGGCAGGCTCCACAGGCCAGGCCAAACGCCGAGCGGGCCGCGGCGCTCCAGCAGTACGCGTCGGCGCGCATCGCGCAGAATCAGCATTGCGGTAGTGCGTGTTGGAATGGCTTTGGCCGGTTTGCGGCTGGGCAATTGTGCAGTGAGGTTGTCGCGATAGGCGATGCAGTCGCCCGCTAACGGACAGGCTTCGCATTGAGGGCGCGAACGCACGCAAACCGTGGCGCCCAGATCCATGATCGCCTGCGTGTAGTCGGCCACGCGTGCGGCGGGTGTGTGGGCATCGGCATGCTTCCACAGCTGCTTCTCCACCGTGCTCTGACCAGTGTGGCCGTGGATGCCGTGATAGCGGGTCAGCACGCGTTTCACGTTGCCGTCGAGGATCGGGAAACGCAGCCCGTATGCCTGTGCCAATATCGCGCCAGCGGTCGACCGGCCAATGCCGGGCAGGGCAACGAGCGCGTCGTAATCGCGCGGCATCTCGCCGCTGTATTGCGCGACGCAAATCTGTGCCGCGCGATGCAGAAAACGGGCGCGACGGTAATAGCCCAGGCCTGACCACAAGGCCAGCACGGTGTCTTCATCGGCTTCGGCGAGATCGCGCAGTGTCGGCAACGCGGTGACGAAGCGTTCGAAGTAGCCGACGACTGTACTTACCTGGGTCTGCTGCAGCATCACTTCGGATAACCATACGCGGTAGGCGTCGCGCGGATGCTGCCAGGGCAGGTCCTTGCGGCCGTGCTGGTCGAACCAGCGCAGCAGCCGTTTTGCCACGGATAATGTCATGGTTTTTTGTTGACCGCAGGTTGGGCGGCGGCGGGTTTGGCGACGCCCGCCGTGCTGGCTGCGGCCGGCACGTTGTCGCCGGTATCCAGTGTCAGCCCTTCGATGGTGACGCCAGCAGCCTGGAGCTTGGCCATTTCAAGGTGACCGTTGACGGGGGGCGCATTGAGCGGCAGCGCTTGTTCACCGCCGAGCTGATTCCACCAACTGGCCAACGCCAGCGGCGGCAAGCGCAGGTCGGCGTGGTTGCCCGGTCCATCCAGTTTCAGTGCGAGCAGTAGCGGATTGGTCTGGTCGGCAGGCGTAAGCACCAGCGAAATCGCGTATTGCCCGGCATTGGCCTGGTCGAGCGTGCCGGTCAGGTTGGCCGCTGCATCGGCAGCACCATGCCAGCGCGCGCTGCCGTTCAATGCGAGAACCAGCAAGTTGCCTTGCGAGAGATGCAGGGCGACATCGTCCAGTTGCAGCGAGTTTTCGTGGATGCGCGGCGTGGCCGATAGCCGAAGTTGCAGTGGCACGCCTGTCGCCGTAGTGGCGGATAGGCTCAGCGGAAATGGCTGGCCCGAGATCAGGCTGCCGGCATTGAGCCAGACGTTGCCAAGCAGTAGCTGATCACCGCGTACGATGCTGCCGCGCACGATGTTCACGCCGGTATCGATACGAGGGATATTGGTCGGTGCACTTTGCGGTTGAGCGGGCAAGGCGGTCAGCCACGCTTGCAGCGCTTCGAGGTCGACTCGGGGTGCATCAATCTGCAGTTGCGAGATGACGGTTGGGCCGCCAAGCAATGTTCGCCACGGTAGCTCCAGCTCCCCGTGCGCGGCCAGCAGGATCGGCACGCTGGCATTTTGCGCGTTGATGGTGATGCCGTTGAGATCCAGCGCCGGGCGCGGAAACAGCGTTGGACTGGCAGGGCTGGCGAGGTTCAACTCCAGCCCTGCCGCGCGTGCCTGAGCTTGCAGCATGGCAGTGAAACGATCCGGCTGCAGCAGCAAATAGACGGCTGTGACCACGACGAGTGCAACCGTCAGCGCGAGGCCGCCGAGCGTTAGCAGGATCAGTCGCCACCGGCGCGGCATCGATCAGCCCCGTGATTGCCGGTGGTCAGTCATGGCTGCGCTCATCCTGGCCAAGGCTGGTGGGTAAAAGGCCGTCGACAAACGCCTCGACTTCGAAGGTGCGCAGATCCGTCGCGGTTTCACCGAGTCCGACGAATCGGATAGGAAGGCCGAACTCGCGCGCCAGCGCGAAGATCACGCCGCCCTTGGCCGTGCCGTCAAGTTTGGTGACGACCAGTCCGGTGACGCCCACGATCTGGCGGAATTGCCGCACCTGGTTCACGGCGTTCTGGCCGGTGGTGCCGTCGATCACCATCAGCACCTCGTGCGGTGCATCGACGTCGATTTTTTTCAGCACGCGGGCGATCTTGCCCAGCTCATCCATCAGGCCGCCCTGCGTATGCAGACGGCCGGCGGTGTCGGCGATCAACACATCGGCGCCGCGCGAGCGCGCGGCCTGCAATGCATCGAAGATCACGCTGGCCGAATCGGCATCCTGTCCCTGCGAGATCACCGGCACCTGGTTGCGCTCGCCCCAGGTTTTCAGCTGGTTGACGGCGGCGGCGCGAAAGGTGTCGCCGGCGGCCAGGATCACCGAATGTTTTTCGTCGCTCCAGCGGCGGGCCAATTTGCCGATGGTCGTGGTCTTGCCTGCACCGTTGATGCCGACGGTCAGCACTACAAAGGGTTTGCGACCAGTCACATCCAGTGGCTTCTCGATCGGCTTGAGCATGGCGACCAGCGATTCGCGCAGCGCTTTCAGCAACGCCGGCGCGTCGGCAAATTCGCGCTTGTGCATGCGCTTGCGCAGGTTTTCGACCAACTCGGTACTGGCCTCGATACCGACATCGGCGCTGATAAGCGTGGTCTCGAGTTCGTCGAGCAGATCGTCGTCGAGCTTGGGATGACGCACGAACAGCGAGGTAAGCCCGCGGGAAAACGCATTGCCGGACAGTCGATCGCGCCAGCTGCGTTTGGCAGGTGCCTGATCTTCGGTGATGACGCTGATAGCAGGGTTGTCGGCCTGCTGCTGTCCCACGTTATCTTGATCGCCCGGTTGTGGCTCGATACTCGCTGGAACTTCCGCCAGAACCTCGCGCAGCATTGCCTCGCTGCTTTCCGGTGTGGCGACATCAGCCGACGAGGGAGGGGTAATCGGCTCCGACGTGGTCTCGGTGGGCTTCTTCTTCCAGAACTTGAGCATTGCGGCGGCGATTCAAAGACAATGGCGGGCATGCTATCACCCCAACCTGTACTGCCCGCTGAGGATTCCGTGCCGCGGAGGCGCATGTGAGCGCGGCGCGCGCCGCCGGGCCCGGGCGCATCCGCATCATCGGCGGCAGCCTGCGCAATTCCCGGCTTGACGTACCCGATCTGCCGGGGCTGCGACCGACGCCCGAGCGAGTGCGGGAAACCCTGTTCAACTGGCTGGCGCCGACGATTGAAGGTACGCGCTGTCTCGATCTTTGCGCTGGTACCGGGGCGCTGGGCATTGAGGCGCTGTCGCGCGGCGCGGCCAGCGTGCAATTCGTCGAGCGCGATGCGCGTGCGGTGCAGGCGTTGCGGCAAAACCTCGATAGGCTGAAGGCAACTGCCGGCCAGGTGGCCGCCACCGACGCGCAGCAGTTCCTCGGCGGCTCGCCGCAGCCGGCAGATCTGGTGTTTCTCGATCCGCCGTTTGCCCTGGATCTCTGGAGCGGGCTGGCACAGCAGCTGGAGCAGGGCGGCTGGCTGACCGCGCGGGCCATCATCTATGTCGAGTCGCCGCGTGCCATGGTTCCCCCGTTGCCGCCGAACTGGCAGTTGCACCGAGAAGGTCATGCCGGTGAGGTGCGCTTTGCGCTCTATTGCCGGTTGGTGCTTCGAATCCATGCGCCTACGCATGGCCTGGCTCGGTGATCCACCACCGCGCGGCTTCCGTTAAGCTACGCGGACTTTTCATCGACCTTCCCCGTCTCATAGAACTCCGTCTCGTGAACAAACCTTTGGGCAATCCGCGCTTTGCCGTTTATCCCGGCACGTTCGATCCGATCACCAACGGTCACGCCGACCTGGTGGCGCGTGCCGCACCATTGTTCGACCGTGTGCTGGTGGCGGTGGCCGACAGCTCCAGCAAGGGGCCTGGCTTCAGCATTGACGAGCGCATCACTCTGGCGCGGCTGGCGCTGGCCGATCTGCCCAATGTTGAAGTGCGTGGCTTCGACTGCCTGCTGGCGACCTTTGTCGAGGAAGTGGGGGCTGGCGTGATTATCCGCGGCCTGCGCGCGGTGTCGGATTTCGAATACGAATTTCAGCTGGCGAGCATGAATCGCCATCTGATCCCGCAGGCGGAGACGCTGTTTCTGACGCCGGCGGAGCAATACAGTTTTATCTCCTCGTCGCTGGTACGCGAGATCGGCCGCCTCGGTGGCGACATCTCCGGTTTCGTCCATCCGGCGGTACAACAGGCCATGCGGCAGCGCTGGCAAAAGAGCCGAGCTGGCTCCCACAAGCAACCCGAAATAGAAGGTGATCACCATGCGTAAGTTCGCTCTCATCGCTGCCCTCGCGCTGGCCGCTACCCTGTCCCTGAGCGCCTGCAACAAACAGCAGGACGACCAGCAGGCCGGCCCGGCGCAGGCACAGCAGGTGCCCAAGCCCACCAACCCGAACGACGCCAAGGGGTGGAATGACTACCTTGGCGACCTCGTGCAGAAAAACCTGCAGGGCATGACCGCCAGCCAGCCGTTCGCTTATCTGGTTGATGCAGGTGATACCGACGAGGCAAAAGCCAACAATCAGCGGCAGCTGTCGAACGTGCAGGACTCGGTGGCTCGCGGCGTGCTGCCGGGTAACCTGATGGCCTTTGCCGGCGCCAATTCCGGCAAGACGGCCGACTTGCTCGTCGCCGCATTCAAGGATGCCAAGCCGGGTTCGTTCAAGGACGTGATCGTGTTGTTCATCGGCGACAAGGCCGACGAGCAGCGCGTGACCGACGTGATCAAGCCAACGGGTGCGACGTTCCACTTCGTGGCGATGTAAGACCTCGCGAATAGCTGTGGCCGCGTCTCGCGGCCACAGCTCGCGGGCTTCCCTGTTTACGGATAGGGATGAACAAAGGGCTGCTCCCGGCCGTATCGCCGCAGTGACGAAACTCTGCGTGTCAGCTCGACCATTACCCCGGGAATCACGCGCCCAGCATGTATTATTGAATGCATGTCTCTCAAAATCCTCGATACCTGCGTCAACTGTGACGTCTGCGAACCGGCTTGCCCGAACAAGGCAATTTCGCTGGGTGAGGAGTTCTATGTGATCGATCCGGACCTGTGCACCGAATGCATCGGTCATCACGACGAGCCGCAGTGTGTGGTGGTCTGTCCGGTCGAATGCATCATCACTGATCCCGAAAACGTCGAGTCGCACGAGCAGCTCGATCTCAAATACCAGCACCTGATGGCCAAGGAGTCTGTTGCATGAAGGTATCCCTGCGCTGGCGCGCATTGTCGTGCAGCCTGTTATTAGTGACGAGTGTCGCCTGTGCCGCCGATGGTTCACCAAAAGATTCGCCTTCAACGTCGATCAAGTCTGTAGCCCCCCAGCAACGCCCGGGTCATGCGGCGATCGCCAGCGCCAATTTTCTCGCCACCAATGCCGGCCTCGAAGTGTTGGCCAAGGGCGGCAATGCGTTTGACGCAGCGATCGCGGTAGCGTCGACGCTGTCGGTGGTGGAGCCGGAAAGCTCCGGCATCGGCGGTGGTTTCATGGGCGTGCTGCATCGGGCCAAGGACGACCACGACACGTTTATCGACGCTCGCGAAACGGCACCGATGGCGGTCAACAGCAAGGATTACCTCAATCCTGACGGCAGCCCGAACCGCGATGCGGCATTGAAAGGTCCGCTGTCGGCCGGCATTCCCGGCGAACCGGCAGGCCTGGTGCTGATCGCCAAACGTTACGGCAAGCTGCCGCTGCAGCAGTCGCTGGCGCCGGCGATCCGCATTGCCCGTGATGGCTTTCAGCCGGACCCGCGTCTGCTGGGTGCAATCAATGAGCAGCAGAAAGATCTGCAGCGCTGGCCCGCCTCGGCTGCCAAATATCTGCCCAATGGTGCGCCGCCGGTGCAGGGCGCCATCTGGCGCGATGCCGATCAGGCACACACGCTCGAACTGCTCGCTGCGAAGGGCGATGAAGGTTTTTATCACGGTGAGACGGCGGCCAAGTTGATTGCCGCGGTGCACGCGGCAGGCGGCAACTGGACGCTGGCTGACCTGGCCAATTACCGCGCGAAGGAGCGCACGCCGATCACGGTCAACTATCGCGGATACCGCATTGTGACCGCGCCACCGCCGTCGTCCGGTGGTGTGGCGATTGCCGAGATTCTCAATATTTTGTCTGGTGTCGATCTGGACAAGCTCGATCAGGCGCATCGCGTGCATTACGTCGTCGAAGCGATGCGTCGTGCGTTTCGCGATCACAACGATTACCTGGGCGATCCGGATTTCGTCACCATGCCGCTGGACATGCTGCTGTCGCCGTTCTACGCCGATGGTTTGCGTCAGAGCATTCTGCCGGATCGGGCCACGCCATCGTCGATGTTGCCGGCCGCCGAAGCCAGCGAGCCAGGCATGCACACCACGCATTTTTCGATCATCGATGCAGACGGCAATATGGTCGGTATCACCTCGACGGTGAATTACGTGCTGGCCTCCACCTTCGTCGCTGCCGGTACCGGCGTGCTGCTCAACGACGAGATGGACGACTTCGCCCTGGTGCCGAACAAGCCCAACGTCTATGGCTTGCTGGGCAGCGTGGCTAACGCGCCAAAAGGTGGCAAGCGCCCACTCTCGTCGATGTCGCCGAGCATCGTGATCGGTGCCGATCGCACCGCTGTTATAGGCTCGCCGGGCGGTTCGACCATCATCACCCAGGTGCTTGAAGGCATCCTCCATTTCATCGATGGTGAGAGTGCGAAGCAGATCGTCGCGGACAAGCGCTATCACCATCAGTACATGCCCGACGAAGTCGACGTGGAGACCGGCACGTTTGACCAGTCCACCAGCGACGCGTTGACCCAGATGGGTTATGCGTTGAAGCAGCGGGAGTCGTGGGGTTTCATGAACGTGGTTACCTGGGACCGCAAGGCCAACCAGCTCGATGCGGCCAGCGATCCGCGCCATCCATCCGGTCTCGGCAAGGTGCAGTGATCGAGTGACCGCGAAAGCTTCTATCCGTCATGCATTGCCGCGATTTGCGGCCGGATTCGCTTGATGAGCCCATTCAGCGGTGCGTCGATGCGTTGCGTGGTGCTGCACATCGTCGGCGTCCTGCTGATGTTCGCCGGAGTGGTGCTGGTGGCGCTCACCGCGCACAGCCTGATGAATTACCGCCTGGCTGCCGATCGGCACGGTGGCGAAATAATGGATCTGGGTAGCGATGCCAGCCTGCAGATTGGCCAGTATGGCCACATGGCAAGAGTTGTCGGCACGCCGGGCGTAGTCGAGCCACCGAGCGATCCGGAGTTCGGTCAGAAGGTCAATACGCCGGTGCTTGTGCGACACGTGGAAATGTTCCAGTGGCGCGAGCTTCACTTTGGCAACGCGGTCAGTTACGAGCTCGCCTGGATGGATCGACTGCTCGATGCCAGTCGCTTTGACCAGCCGGTGGGTCACGCCAATCCCGCCAGTTTCCCTATCAGCGGCAAGAATTTCGACGCGACACTGGTGCAGATCGGCGGTTTCAGGCTCTCGCCTGAACTGGTGCGCGCACTTCCCGGTTCCGCGACCGTTGAACCGGATATGAAATCGCTGCCAGCCAATCTCGCGGCAAGCTTCAGTCCCTATCAGCAGTACCTGACAACCAGCGCTCAACCGGACAGCCCAAGAGTGGGTGATGTGCGCGTGAGCTGGGACGAAATTCCGTTGCGGGAGATGACGGTTTTTGCGCGCATCGACGGCGATCGGTTGGTGCCGGCCACCGACGTCGCCGACGGCAAGGGCTACGATATCGAGGTCGGCGAAGTGCCTCTGCTCGATATGCTCCCCGACATGCCGATGCCACCGGACTATCTGGTGTTTCGGCGGATAGCTGCCGTTTTGCTGGCTGCGTTGGGTGCCTTTGTATTGCTGGTGGCGCGCAATCGCCGCCGTGATCCGCTGCTGGCCCTGGGTCTGGGCGCTCTGGTGGTTGGCGTGGTGTCCACCGTGCTTTGGCTCGGTAACGATACGTGGACCATGACCGCCTGGTTGCTGGTTACCGTGCTTGGCATGGCCTTGGCTGTCTGGCGGTTGCGCTGGCACAAGCGTCGGGCGACCGACAGGCTTTGAACACGACAATCATTTGGACGTCTGTTTATTTCGCTTTGAACAGGTTCTCGTGTTCGATGAACCATAGTCCGGCGAACAGTTTCGGGTCGATGGAATAGCCCTCTGCCGCACGCGCAAACAACCATGCGCCAGCCTCATTGCGCGGCACCGCATGCACGATGATGTTTTCCGTTTCATCGCCGCCGCCAGCGCTGACCTTTTCCAGATCGTATGCGCGTACAAAGGCGATCATCTCGGTGCTCATCCCCGACGACGATGGTCCGCGGTGAATGAACTCCAGGCGCTGGCAGCGATAGCCGGTTTCTTCTTCCAGTTCGCGCTGAGCGGCAAGTAACACGCCCTCGTCGGCCTGCGCGGCGATGTCGCCGACCAAACCAGCGGGCATCTCGATGGTGTGCTGCTGAATCGGTACGCGATATTGCTCGACGAACAACAGTTCGTCCTCGGGAGTCACTGCCAGAATGATCACCGCGCCGGCGGGATTGGTGCGCTCGACATATTCCCAGCGGCCGCGCTTGCACAGGCTCAGCCAGCGGCCTTGATAGAGCATTTCGACTGATGCATGAGCGTCGGCAGGTAGCGGATGAGTGTTGGGCTTCATCGGAGGTCTGATCTGGGGCCTCGGCATGTTGCCGTGTCCGGGCCTGCACGACAACCGTGCGGGCGATCAGGCGCTGTGCTCCTGCGCGACCACGGGCACCGGTTTCAACCGTACCGCGAACGCGACGCCGGCGATCAGCAGTGCGATACCGAGTAGTGTCAATGGTGCAGGCATCTGACCGCGTAGCGCGAATGCATAGCCCAATGCCGACAAGGTCTCGAACACGATCAGCTGGCCGGCCACGCTAGTCGGAAGGCGTTGGCTGGCCTCGTTCCAGCACAATGTGCCCAGCCAAGAAGCGAACAAGCCGATGGTCACCATCAGCCCGATGAATAGCCCGGGCCGCGGGCCGAATGGCAACGCTAGCGGGTGGCTGGTGGTGCGAGTGACCAGCCATAGCAGGACATAGCCGGCCAGTGCCAGCGGCAGCACGGCGACGCCCTGCGCCGTGCTCCAAACGCGCGGATGCCGATCGGGATGCGCGCGCAGCCAATCGGCATTGCGCAGCGGATACCAGGTCCAGCAGGTAACTGCTGCAATGGCCAGCACAACGCCGAGCGCATAGTTGCTGCCATCGATGGGCGTCTGTTGCTGCAGGTTGAGCAGTTCAACCCGATTGACGCAACCGATGCCGGCGGCGATCAGCAGCAGCGAAGGCAACAGCTGGCGCCAGCGCAGGCTGCCGTCGCGCTGCGTGTTGCGGCGATTCGCGCAGATCGCGATCACTACCGGCAAAGTGCCGATGATCATCGTCGGTAGCGGCGCCCCGACGCGCTGGATCGCGCTGGCCAGGCACAGGTAGTACAACAAGTTGCCGACCAAGGCGAGCTTGAGCGCCTTCAGCCAATCGCCACGGCTGAGTCGACGCAGACCGGCGCGGTCGAACCAGGCCAGCATCAGCGCAATCAGGCCGAACGCAAAATAGCGCCCGACCGATAGCAGGGCGGCGGGGTAATCAGGCAGCAACAAAGGGGCGATAAAGACCAGACCCCACATCAAGCCCGCAGCCAGGGCGTAGAGGATTCCGAGCGGCATGGTTCGGAGTATGGGTGAAAACCGCCCATTCGGCCCAGCGTCTGCTCAGCGCAGCAGGCTGCGCAGTCGGCTGCGGGTGAAGGCGCCGAAGTTCAGCTCGTCGCAAAGATTATCGAGACGGTTCTGTGCATCGGGCCGACGCAGCAGCGTATCGGCGGCGCTGGCTCCAGGCGCGTCCAGCGCAATGCGTGTCAGGCGTCGATAGAGCCGCGCCTTTTCGCCGTGTTCGCGCAGCTTCAACGCGCAAGCGGCTGCGCCGCGAAAGCGCAGGTAACCCACCTCATCGATGCGGTCGAGCAAGCTGTCCAGGCTGCCGAAATGCGTGAGCAGCGCGGCTGCTGTTTTCGCCCCCACGCCGGGTACGCCGGGAATATTGTCCACTGCGTCGCCGCATAGCGCGAGGTAGTCGGCCACCTGATGGGGGTGAACGCCGAGCCGCTCATGCACGCCGGCCGGTCCCCAGCGCAGGCTGCGTGCGTAATCCCATTGCTCGTCGTGTTCACCCAACAGCTGACCGAAGTCCTTGTCGGCGGACACGATCACGCTGCGCCAGCCCAGGGCGCGCAGATTCCACACGGTGCTGCCGATCAGGTCGTCGGCCTCGAAGCTGTGGTCGATCATCAGGTGGATGCCGAGCGCTTCGGTGATGGCGCGGCACTGCACGAACTGCCGTTCGAGATCCGGCGGCGGCAATTCGCGGTTGGCCTTGTAAGCGGGATAGATCGCGTTGCGAAACGAGCTGGTCAGCGATGCATCGAACGCGACCGCGATATGTTCGGGTTGTGCACGTTCCAGCAGTTCGCACAGAAAGCGGGTGTAGCCATGCACCGCGTTGATCGGATGGCCGGCCACATCGAAAAATTCGTTCGGCATCGAATGCCAGGCGCGAAATACATACAGGCTGCCGTCGACCAGGTGCGCCGTGCGTGTGGACTTTGTTGCCGGACTTACGGCTTCCATGTGCTGAGCAGGCCTTTCAGTGCCGGGCGATCGCGATCGGGTACGTCGATCTGCGGCGTGCCCATGTGGATAAAGGCGATCACATGTTCGTTTTCCTTCAACTTGAGCAGCGCCGCCACGTCGGGATCGTACGCGGCCCAGCCGGTCAGCCACTGTGCACCGATGCCAAGCGCGTACGCGCCGATCAGGATGTTCTGTGCGACGCAACCAGCGGTCATCTGCTGTTCGATCGCCGGTACCTTGCTGTGCTTGTCGATGCATGCCACCAGCACCAGCACCAGCGGCGCGAACGTGTAGCGCCGACGCTCCTTGTCCAGCCTGGCGTCGGACATATCCGCATCCTTGCGTATGGCAATGTCAGCGACCTGTTCGCCGAAGCGCTGCTTCGACTTGCCTTTCAGCTTGATCAGACGAAACGGCACCAGTTTGCCGTGGTCCGGTACACGAACGGCTGCTTTCAGCAATGCATGCAAAGTCGCCTTGTCTGGCGCTGGCTCACCGAGTTGGCTTGAGGGAACGGAGTGGCGCTGCAGAAGCAGCGAGAGCGGATCGGACATGATGCAACTCGGTGATACAAAGAAGCTCATGCTAACTGGCGAAACGTTCTCTGGCGACTTTCGGCCACGTCAGGCCAATAGCCGGTTTGGCAGTTGTGTTGTGGGTAGCATTTGGCTTGTCGTTGTGTTTTTTCGCTACATGTCTTTTTTTCTTAAAGAAAACGCCACAGAGTTCTCCTATGGTGGTCAGTGCAGGGGGACAACATGCACAAAGGAAGGTAGTCATGAAGCTTCGTTACATGTCATTCGCGCTGCTTGGCGCGACATTGATGATTGGCACGGCAGCGCATGCCCAGGACAACTACAGCAGCGGCATATTCAAGCAGGCAAAGGCGCAGTCGTTTCCATGCAACAACTCGCAGTTTCTGCAGGACCAGCAGGAATTCGAAAACGGCGAAATCAGCGCCGATCAGTTTGAGGACGTTTGTGGCATGGTGACGGCCGTGTTGCCTGCCAAGAAAACCCGTAGCGGCAATCACGGCTATTTCTACGTGCAGGTTGCCTCGGGCGTTACCATCGAAATCGTTTCCGATCTCGATCAGATGAATGCCCCGAAGTGGCCATGGGTTGCGGTAGGCGATACCACCTATGTGCAGGGTCGTTACTACTACGATAACGACGACAGCCAGGGTATCGACTGGACCCACCATGGAACCAGCAGCTCGTGGCCGCATGCCGGCTACGTTGTGGTTAACGGCACCGAGTATCAGTAAATCCTGATCGTTCGGTCCTGATCGAAGAAACGGCGCTACATGCGCCGTTTTTTATTGAAGGACTGTTCGAATTTTAGGGGTTGACCGTAATCACCCCATCAATATCCCATCATCAATGCGGCAGGGAGCGAAGCAGCGTATCGAGGCCGCCCCAGGCGATCTGAACACCGATGCAGAGCAGGATGAAAGAGATGAGGCGTTGTACGCCGTTGAACGCATGCTCGGGAATCTTGCGCGCCAGTACGGGAGCATAGCCATAGCTGAGGAAAACCAGCACAGCCAATAGCGCAGACGCCACAAAAATGGAGACGTGCGCCAAAAGAATGTCCGCCCAGCTGTGACCGGATGCGTTTGCACTGAGCGTCAGCACGACCACGATCGTGCCGGGACCAACAGTCAGGGGAAATGTCAGTGGATAGAAGACTTTATCTATCGCTGCGTTACTGTCGCGCTCGATGGCTGCGGCAGCAGGGGTCGCGGCATCCGGAGCATTGAGCATTCTCCAACCCATGGCTGCGAGCGTAATGCCGCCACCTACCTGCAGGATCGGCAGGGAAATGCCGAAAAATTTCAGTATCCAGGCGCCAAGCAGCTCGACCACCGCGATAAAGATCAACATGTTGATCGCGATACGCAAAGCCAGTTGGCGATATACCGCTGGCGGTTCCACGCCAACGATGCCCAGAAAGATCAGCGCCGACCCTACCGGATTGACGATCGGTAGCAGCGCGGCGAAGGCCAGCGGGATGAAATGCAGCGCGTAGTCGAACATGGTCCGGTGTTCTCAAAAGTTTGCTGAGTATTGGCGCCCTGATCCTGCAACTGTGATCGCTGACGATTTCGATTTTCGCCTACGCCATGTCCACGACAGGACCGGAACGATCAGCCTGACTCCGACAACTTGAACGCGCCAGGCAGCAGTGCTGCCACCGTCGTTTGATGCCTGTCATCGCGCAGGTTCGCCAGCAGCACCGGCATGGCGTCGTCGCACAGTTCGGCCATCACCTGACGGCAGGAGCCACAGGGGCTGATCGGGCCGGAGCAGTCGCCAACGACGGCGATGGCGGCGAAGTCGCCGGGCTTGCAGCCGG
Source organism: Rhodanobacter sp. MP1X3 (assembly GCF_014207165.1). Classification (NCBI taxonomy): domain Bacteria; kingdom Pseudomonadati; phylum Pseudomonadota; class Gammaproteobacteria; order Lysobacterales; family Rhodanobacteraceae; genus Rhodanobacter; species Rhodanobacter sp. MP1X3. The sequence continues at coordinate 1,386,752 of NZ_JACHCO010000001.1, forward strand.
CGGCAATCGCGCTGAACAGTGCGGTGCGTTCGGCACAGTTGCACAGGCCGTAAGCGGCGTTCTCCACGTTGCAGCCGCTGAACTGGCGGCCGTCGTTGGTCAGCAAGGCGGCACCGACGAGAAAGTGGGAGTAGGGCGCGTAGGCAAGCTCGCGCGCAGCGTGTGCCGCTGCCAACAGTGAATCGAATGAATTCGGTGCAGACATCGCGATCTCCGGTGACCCCGAACGATCCATACCATCAATGCCGGCGGGCCAGCTTACTCTGCCGGTAGCGCGCCGCAAACCTGGCAGAACCCAAGCACCCGAGTGCCGCTAAGATAGCTGGACCATATGAAGGGAACTGCCTCATGCCGATCACCGTAGCTGCCTTGCGTGAAGCCGCACCGGGAGAACGCCGCGTCGCGATCACGCCGGAGATGGCCAAGAAGCTGCGTGGCAAGGGTCTGCGCATTCTGCTCGAACATGACGCGGGGCGCGCGGCCGGGTTTCCAGACAGCCTTTATATCGATGTCGAATTTGCCGATGTCGCCGGTGTGCTGGCACAAGCAGACCTGCTGGCCTGCGTGCTGCCGCCGGACGATGCGGTGCTCTCGCAGTTGCGTGAGGGCGTTATCGTGGTCGGTCAGCTGCGGCCATATGGTGCGCCTGAGCGCGTTGCAACGCTGACCGCGCACAAGCTCACGGCGTTTTCGCTGGAGCTGCTGCCGCGCACTACCCGTGCGCAGGCGATGGATGTGCTGAGTTCGCAGGCAGCGGTCGCCGGTTATCGCGCGATGCTGATTGCAGCCGAGTCGTCGCCCAAATTTTTCCCGATGCTGACCACGGCAGCAGGCACCATTCGGCCGTCCAAAGTGCTGGTGATCGGTGCGGGTGTAGCGGGACTGCAGGCGATTGCCACAGCGCGTCGGCTCGGCGCGCAGACGGAGGGCTATGACGTGCGGCCGGAAACCCGTGAGCAGGTCGAATCGCTGGGTGCCAAGTTTCTGGAGCTGGGTGTCAGCGCGGCGGGCAGCGGTGGTTATGCGCGCGAGCTTTCCGCCGAGGAGCGTATCGCGCAGCAGCAGGCGTTGGGTGAGCATCTGAAAACGGTCGATGTGATTGTGAGCACCGCGGCGGTGCCGGGGCGGCCGGCGCCGAAGATTCTCACTGCGGCCATGGTCGACGGCATGAAGCCGGGTGCGCTGATCGTCGATCTCGCTGCCGAAAGCGGTGGCAACTGCGAGCTGACCAGACCGGGCGAGCGGGTTGAGCACGGCGGCGTGGTGATTCTCGGACCGTTGAATCTGTCGGCCGGCGCACCGCTGCATGCGTCGGAAATGTACGCGCGTAACGTCTATAACTTCGTCGAGTTGCTGGTACACGACGGTGCGCTGCAGCCGGATTTCAATGACGAGCTGGTGGCAAAAAGCTGCTTGAGTCACGCCGGCGAAACGCGTTTCGCTGGCTGAAACAACAGACCCTGAAATAGCACGCCGTAAAACCAAAGGCCCCGCACATGGCGGGGCCTTTGGTTGTTAGTGCTCTGGGGTACCAGCGGGCGGCAATCCTTGATGCTCTGACCAATGCATGCGTTGACCGGGTGGTATCGCCTGCCATTGTTGCATCAGCCGATCGCGCTGCTCCGGCGGCAATTCCTGAAAGCGCTCGAACGCGGCGTGCAGTTTTGCGCGCTGCTCCGGTGGCAATTGGCGAAACTGTTGCACGTTGGCCCGTGCCTGTTTGCGCTGGTCGGGCGTCATTTCTTGCCAGTGGGCGATGCGCAGGCGCACTTCATCACGTTTTTCCGGTGGCAGGGTCACCCAGTGTTCGGCTTTTTGCAGCATGTTCTGCTGCCGGCTTGGCGGCAGCGTGTCCCACTTGTCCCGCAGCGGCGACAGCACGTCGCGCTGCGCGGGATTCAGACTGCTCCATGGCCGCGGCGGCGGAGGCGGCAAATTCTGATCTTGTGGCAGCGGTGGAAAATCCTGCGCGTGCAGCGGCGTGGCGATCGGGCCAGCAAGCAGCGCTGCCAGCAGCATCGCAACCCCCAGTGAAAAAAATCGGCCCATGGTTCAGCGATTCACCGGCTGATTGTTCGATGCATTGTTGGCGGCCAGCCAACCGTAGAAATCGAGATTCTGGTAGAGATTGGGGTCGGTCTTTTCCGCATCGGGCGGCAGGTCGTTGTCCACATCCGCGCTCTGATCGGCAGCGTTGATGGCGTGGTTCGTCGGCACGGCCGGACCGCGCGACAGCGGCTGCCAAACCATCAGCATCGCGAAGGCGACAGCAGCGAATGCGCTGCTCGGGATCAACCAGCGGGCAGTGTGGCGCGGTGGCGATTTGGCGGCATCCAGCGCCTGTCGACGCACGGCGCGCAGGCGCCCGGCCGTAACCGGGTCGATGCGCTGGCTGGCCTCGCGAAAAAGCTCGCGGGCACGTTGCGCGATGCGCTCATCGCGTTGATCGGCCTGATCACCGGGTTGATGATCGGATGTCTTGTTGCCAGGCGTAGTCATCGCCAGTCCTCCAGTTGGTCGCGCAGATGATGCATCGCGCGCGACAGATGTGTTTTGACGCTGCCTTCGGAGCAGCCCATGGAACGGGCCGTTTCCGCGACATCCAGACCTTCCAGCATGCGCAACATGAAAGCCTCGCGCTGGCGCTGCGGCAGCTTTTTTACAGCGTCGGCCATGTCCGCGTACGACTGCGAATCGTGCAGCCGGTCGAGCGGGCCGGGGCCGCGATCGGCAGGCTCCCAGACGGGCATCTCGTCGCCTTCGTCATCGCGACCACCGCCGAGCCAGCCCACCACGATCGAACGCACCTTGCGGCGACGCTGCAGATCGACGATGCGTCGGCGCAGGATGCCCCAGAACAGCGGCGGCCACTCGGCGGCAGGCTTTTCACGGTAGTGCTTGACCAGCCGCAGCATGGCGTCCTGCACCGCGTCCATCGCATCCTCGCGATGGCGCAGATTGAGTTCGGCCATGCGGAAGGCGCGCCGTTCGACCTGCGCCAGAAAGGCGTCCAGCGTGGCAGGGGTTTCGCGTGCACTGTCCAGCAGCAGCTCGGCTTCCAAGGTACCGGCCACCGTGCTCATGGCCACTGCGTCCGCATCGTCAGTTGATGCATGCTCAGGCTCCAGCGGTTCGACTCCTGTAATCAACGCAGCAGGCTCGCACGGGTTGACTGGCAACCGTATAGTGTGCGGATAACTAAGTCCTGGCGGGGTGGGGTCATGATCGACGGTTTCCTGGCGCTGTACATCTTCATGCTTGCTGCATTTACCGGCTATGAAATCATCGCGCGGGTGCCGGTGATCCTGCATACGCCACTGATGTCGGGATCCAACTTTGTGCACGGTATTGTGCTGGTTGGGGCCATGATCGCGCTAGGCCATGCCCAGACACCGCTGGAAATGACGATCGGCTTCATTGGTGTGCTGCTTGGCGCGGGTAACGCTGCCGGTGGCTATGTGGTGACGGAGCGGATGCTGGAGATGTTCAAGTCCAGCAAGCCTGACGCGGGCAAATCGGCCATCGGCAAGGAGGCCAAGTGATGATCTGGCTGCCGAGCCTGATCAAGGCCTGTTATTTTCTCGCCGCACTGCTGTTCATCTTGGGTCTCAAGCGCATGAGTTCGCCGCGCACCGCGCGCGGTGGCATCGTATGGGCGGGCTACGGCATGTTGGTGGCGGTGCTGGCCACATTCTTCCTGCCGGACATGCACAACCGCGGATTGATCATCGCGGCGGTAGTGGTCGGGGTAGGCGCCGCGTGGTGGAGCGGTCGGCGTGTGGCGATGACGGCCATGCCGCAGATGGTAGCGCTGTACAACGGCATGGGCGGCGGGGCGGCGGCGGCGATCGGTGCGGTCGAGCTGATCGGCTACGTGCGCAACCTGCTGGCCTCCCACTGTATTCCCGACACTTCGCCACTGCGGCCGGAGGCCTGGGCAATCGACGCACCGCACCCGGTCATCCCGGTAGTGCCGCTGTCGCCGATCGAGCTGACGTTGGGCGTGCTCGGTGCGCTGATCGGTGCGGTGAGTTTCTCCGGCTCGCTGATCGCGTTTTCCAAGCTGCAGGGCTGGCTAGACAGGCGCTTTGTGTTTCCGGCCCAGCGTGCGGTCAACCTCTTGTTGCTGGCCGTGGCGATTGTGGTCGGCATTCTTCTGGTCAGCGGCTACGCCAGCTATCCACTGATCGCCGCATTTTTCGCGCTGGCGCTGCTCTTCGGCCTGATGATGACGCTGCCGATTGGCGGTGCCGACATGCCGGTGGTGATCTCGCTGTACAACGCGTTTACTGGCTTGGCGGTGGCTTTCGAAGGCTTTGTGCTGGGTAACGAGACAATGATCATCGCCGGTACGGTGGTGGGCGCGGCAGGTACGCTGCTGACCCAGCTGATGGCCAAGGCGATGAACCGCTCGATCGGCAACGTGCTGTTCGGCAGCTTCGGTGCTGCCGGTGGCGAAGCGAAGGCCATTGACGGTGCGCAGAAACCCGTCGATGCGGCTGACGCAGCGGTGATGATGGCCTATGCCGAGCGCGTGGTCATCGTGCCCGGTTACGGCATGGCCGTAGCACAGGCGCAGCACAAGGTGTGGGAGTTCGCGCAGCTGCTGATCAAGCGCGGCGTGAAAGTAAAGTTTGCCATCCACCCGGTGGCCGGCCGCATGCCGGGCCACATGAACGTGCTGCTGGCCGAAGCCGGCGTGCCGTACGATCTGATCGCCGACATGGACGAGATCAACCCGGAGTTCCCGGCGACCGACGTGGCGCTGGTGATCGGCGCGAATGACGTGGTCAATCCACTGGCCAAGACCGATCCGGCCTCACCGATCTACGGTATGCCGATTCTCGACGTCAGCAACGCCAGGCACGTGATTGTGGTGAAGCGCGGCAAGGGCACCGGTTTTGCGGGCATCGAGAACGCGCTGTTCTATGCCGATAACACCCGCATGCTTTATGGCGATGGACAGGCGGCGGCGGGCGAGCTGGTGACCGAGTTGAAGTCGTTGGACGCCTGACTATTTCGGCTGTTTCTTGATCGGCAACGGGCGCAGGCCTAGCCAGGTTGCCAGCAGCATGGCCAGCAACGTCCACACCACGTCCGAAGTCGAGAAGCCGATGCGCGCCAGCTGCCAAAGCATGCCGGTGCCGGCGGTAAGCAGGGTATCGACGAAGCCCAAGCCCATACTGCCGGCAATCTGCGCCGCGGCAATCAACATGCTGACGTAGATCGACGCCAGCAAGGTGGCCAGCGCGGCCAGCGCGGCGGCAACATTGCCTGGTTTGCGCACGCTGTTGCGGATGGTCCAGGCCAGGATGGCGGCAATGGGCAACACCAACCATGGCATCGGTTGCCGCTGATAAACCGTCACCACCATCCACAGTGCGCCGGCAGCCAGCCCAAGCATCGCGGCAATGAAGGCGGAAAAGACCAGACTGGCGATGGACCGCACGCTCATCGGCAGCCACGCGGCAAAAAAGGGGTAGGCAAGGGCTGCTGCATTGGGCAGCTTTGGATCGTGCAGTGCGCCATCAAGCATCCATCCATCGGGCAAAGCAGCCATCATAGCGTGGCTGGCCCACGGCCAATTCTTGAGTTCCACGATTTTGGCCTGATCTTTCTGGGGTCAGTTCGCTTCGCGGACGGCATAATAGGCAACCCGACGCGGCGTTCTACGCCGTACTTGGTGATGTTTTCTCGCAGACAGCGTATTTGGCAGGTGGCATGAGCGGTTTCAGTTTGAGCAGCGAACCTTTCACTCTGCAGCGCGACTGCAGCGCGGTGATGGTGCCCCAGGGCGATGTGGTGGAACTTCCGGCCGGCCAGATCGGCTATATCACGCAGGCGCTGGGTGGCAGCTTTACTGTGTATGTCGAAGGAAACCTGTTCCGCATTGCCGGCAAGGAGGCCGATGCGTTGGGCAAGGAGTTGCCGCCACCGATCGAAGTGGCCGCCAACGCCACCGACGCGGATGTGGAAAAAGTCGCGTGGGATCAACTACGTACCGTGTTCGATCCGGAGATCCCGGTGAACGTGGTGGAGCTCGGTCTGGTCTACGATCTCAGCCTGGAACACACCGAATCCGGCGAGCGCAAGGTCTACGTCAAGCTCACGCTCACCGCACCGGGTTGTGGCATGGGCGACATCCTGGTCGACGACGCACGCACCAAGCTGGAGATGATCCCCACGATCATCGAGGCGGATGTTGACCTCGTGTTCGACCCGCCGTGGACGCATTCGATGATGTCCGATGCCGCCAAGCTCGAAACCGGGATGCTTTGAGCGCGCATAGCGGCTAATCAGGCGTAAGTTTTAACGACATGGCGATCTCAGGCTCGCTTCAATTCGCGAAATATCGCGAATTCGCCCAAGGTGCTTCAGGCCCGCAGGCTCGGTTTTCCGTGGTATTTCCGGCTTTCTACTATCTTTAGCCAAATCTGTGAGCTAATCGGTGGTCGTAAGAAATATTCGTATTGCCTACTAATATCGTAAGTAATAACGTCTAATGGTCTGGCTGACGGTCGGTTGATCGATAGATCTGCTCATCAAGTTACCGCCGCCGGTCAGCACCGCGTTTGAAATCGGCCTTGCGTGCCAAGGCCAGGGGACGCGAGCAGAACCCCGGCCTCGCCGGGCAGTCACCGAGTGCGAAGCCGTGCCGCCAGCACGGCGAATTTGAATGGGGTCCTCATGGCCGCATCGGGCGGTCTTGTCCCCAATACATCGTGGAGCTCTCACCCTAATGCTCAACACTTTCCGTTCGAAGCTTATGGTTGCAACGATTGGCATGGTCGCCGCCTCCACGGCTACCGCTGCCACTACTCAAACCCTGCGTGCTCAAAATCTCGGCGCTCAGCCGGTCAGTTCGCTGGCCACACGTCTGAACCTTGGACAGGATATGACGCTAGTGGCACGCGGCGCGGTGCCGCTCGCCAACGGTACGCAGGTTGTCCGTCAGCAGCAGTTCTATCGCGGCGTGCCGGTTTACGGGCGCAGCATCGCCGTGGTGCAGGATGCCAGCGGCAATGCATTGCGTGCCACCGGAGACCTGATGCGGGGCACACCATCCGACCTGATCTCGGCCGTTCCAACGCTGACGCCAGCTGCGGCGCTTGCGGTGTTGAAAGGACATGCACATACCGTAGTGGTTGCCGGCGCATTCATCCAAAATCAGCAGACTGATCTGTTCGTCTATCCGCAGGACAACGGTCCGACGCGGCTGGTCTATCGCGTCTCGTACTTTGTTGATGACGCGAAAAATCCGACCCGGCCCACTGCGATCATCGACGCCAGCACTGGCGAGGTAATCCAGAGCTGGAACGGCCTGACCGACGCCACGGCCAATGGACCCGGTGGCAACACGAAGACCGGTATGTACACCTATGGCACCGAATACGCCGCGCTCAATGTGACGCAGTCGGGTACGACCTGCACGTTGAAAAACACCGACGTGAGTACGTACAACCTCAAAAATGCCACCTCCGGGACCGGCACCCTGGTGAGCTTCATCTGTCCGACCAGCAATACCGATGCCATCAACGGCGCTTACTCGCCGGCCAATGATGCGCATCACTTCGGTAGCGTGGTGCACGACATGTATCAGGGATATACCGGCGGCAACCCGCTGAGCTTTCCGCTGGTGATGAAAGTGCATTACGGCAAAAGCTACGAGAATGCCTTCTGGGACGGGTCGGTGATGAGCTTCGGCGACGGTGCCACCACGTTCTACCCGCTGGTATCGCTCGACGTGACCGGCCACGAGATCAGCCACGGCTACACCGAGCAGCATTCGGCATTGCAGTACACCGGCCAGTCCGGCGGCATGAATGAAGCCTATTCGGATATCGCCGGTGAGGCATCGGAGTATTTCGACCGCGGCAAGAATGATTTTCTGGTCGGCGCCGACATCATTAAGAATGGCACGGCGTTGCGCTATATGTGCAACCCGCCGCAGGATGGCGGCTCGATCGACAACGCCGCCAACTACACGTCCAGTCTTGACGTCCATTACTCCAGCGGCGTCTACAACAAATCGTTCTGCCTGCTGGCCAAGACCTCTGGTTGGGATACCAAGAAAGCGTTCCAGGCCTACGCGCTGGCCAACAAGGTCTACTGGACTGCCACTTCAACCTTCAACTCCGGCGCCTGCGGCGTGGAGTCGGCAGCGACCGATCTGGGTTACAACAAGGATGACGTGATCGCCGCGTTCGCCGGCGTCGACGTGACCTGCCCGGGCACCGGTGGCGGCAGTACTGGCGGTTTGCAGAATGGTGTGGCCGTGACTGGACTTGCCGCCGCCAAGGGTGGTGTCTTGAGTTACACCGTGACCGTGCCTTCAGGCTCCGGCACCCTGACCATCGCCATATCCGGTGGCACCGGAGACGCTGATCTCTACGTAAAGCTGGGTTCGGCACCGACTACCAGCAGCTACGACTGCCGCCCATACAAGACTGGCAATGCCGAAAGTTGTACCTTCAGCGCGCCGTCCGGCACGTACTACATCAATCTCAACGCTTACGCCGCTTTCTCGGGTGTTTCGCTGAAAGCCAGCTGGTAAGTCCTGCCGCGGACAAGGAAGATCCGCAACCCCGAAAGGGATAAATCAAAACGGGCCCGACATTATTCGCCGGGCCCGTTTTGTTGTGTCTCGCACAGACGGCAAGAGTGCTTTCTGCTGCTCGACAGAACAGAGTTGGCTCAGTCCGCTGCTTCCTCGAAGCGATTCGCATCACGATTCTTGCGCACCTTGGCTGGATCCCATATGCGACCATTCATCGCGATGTATACGCCATCGGGCAAGGTCTGCACGGCAGCCACCGCACAACCGATATTGAACACCGCGTCGGAACCCTGGAATCGCGCCGGGTTCAGTGCGCCGGTCAGTACGATCACCTTGCCCTCGATATGCGCCAGCTCGCGGGCAGTCTCCACCATCGTGTCGGTGCCGTGGGTCACCAGCACATGCCGTTGCGCCTGGCCCTCGATCGTCGAGCGCACCAGTACGCGGTCTTCTGCACCCATGTGCAGGCTGTCCTTGCGCAGGATCGGAATCACGTCGAACTGAAACGCCACGCCGAGTTGGGCGAGAATTTCGCCGATCTGCGGTGCGCCGATCTTGTAATCCGACTTGTCGTCGAAATAGATCTTGTCGATGGTGCCGCCGGTGGTGACGATGGTGAGATGCTGCATAGGGATGGGCCAGGGTTGATGACTCGCTTATTTTAGCTGGTGCGGCCAAGTAGTGCTTGTCAACTTTGTTCCTTCAGCTCTTTGGTTTTGATCAGTCGATTGAGACGAAAAGCCTCGCTGTCAGAGCCATAACAAGGGTCAAGCCAGCAACAATTCCGTATCCGCCGCATCCTGCGTACTCAACCGCAATAAACCATGTCCCACAAAACGCCGTAACGCGGCTGCTGGCCTGGCATCGCCCCGCGCGGCTGACCACGTCGCCTGACGCGCCAGCAACGCGGCCGCTGCGCATCGCACCAGCGTAATTGCCAGACCACGCGCGCCAGCTTCCAGCGAGTCACGACTCGCACGCTGAGTGTCCAGAAACGTCGCCGCGTCATCAAGCGCTGCATAAATCGTGTTGATCGAACGCGCATCCTCGCAACCGTCCAGCCATCCATCGACCGCAGTGCGCAGGGAGGCAAAACTGCCGCCAGCCAATGCGCGCAGGCTGTCCAGCGACAATACGTTGGTAGTGCCCTCCCAGATCGAATACACCTGTGCATCGCGCAACAGCTGCGGCAGGCCGGTGTCCTCGATGTAGCCGGCGCCACCGAAGCATTCCAGTACTTCGGAACAGATCTTTACCGCCAGCTTGCCGGTCCAAAGCTTGGCCAGCGGCGTCAGTAGACGCAGCAGCAGCGTTTCGTGTGGAGCGGCGATGTGCTGCTCGACGCGGCCGAGTAGATGCGTTACTTCGAACGTCAGCGCAAAGGCGCCCTCGAACTCCGCCTGCATGTCAGCCAGCGTCTGGGCGTGCAAGGGCTGCTGAATCAATGGACGTCCAAACGATTCGCGGCGCGCCGCGTAATCGCGCGCCAGGCTGATCGCACGCGCCATGCTCGCAATGGCGCACACTGCGTTCCAGGTGCGGGTGACGTTGAGCATCGGCGCGATCTGCCGCACACCGTTGGCCAGTTCACCCAGCGGCCAAGCGGGCAGGCCATCGAGATGAATTTCCGCGGTAGGCAGTTCGTGCGTGCCGAGTTTGTCCTTCAGTCTATCGATGACCAGCTGCGGCTTGCGCTGCGCGCCATCCATCGTCTCGACGAAAAACAACGCCAGTGCACCGGTGCCTTCACCCGCGCCCTCGGGCCGCGCCAGCGCCAGCGCGGCTTCACCGACTACCGCAGAGCTGAACCATTTGCGGCCGTGTAACCGCCACTGGCCATCGGTGTCCCGCCGCGCGATGGTTTCGGTGTTGCCGACGTCGGAACCACCTGCGTTCTCGGTCATCCACTGACCGCTGAGCCAAAAGCTTGATGCTTCACGGCTCAGGAAATGCGGCAGCGCGTGGTCGATCAACGCCTTGTTGCCGGAGGCTTTCAGCGCAGTAGCCGCGCCATCGGTCATCGCCAGCGGGCAGGTGTAGAACTCGCTGGCCACGTGGTACAGATACACGCGGGCAAACTGTTCCAGTCGTGCGTATTCGTGGTTCGCATGGCCGGCTGCAAGCACGGAATGGCGCGTAGTGAGCTGCGGGCCTTCCAGCCAGGCCGTGGTCAACTCGATGCGATCGACTCGACGGCCCCATGCATCCCATTGCGTCAGCACGGGCTTGCGTCGCGTGCTGTTGCCCACACGCTGCCATGCCATCTGTGCGTAATCACCCAAGGCATCGAGATCGGCATCCAGCGCGACCCGCCGATCAGTTGGCAGTGCGCGGTCAAGCAGTGCGCGTAACAAGCGGTCGCTGCGATAAGGGTGAGCCAGTTGCGGGGCATCCTGCAGGAAGGCCATGGCGTTCTCCATCCAGAGTCGAAGTGCCAAAGTATAGGCATGCAAGCAGTTGGCTGGCTGTGCTGGCATCATCGAAGGCAACTTCACTGTGCAGGTAACGATCATGCGATTTTCCGAAGCGATGCAATCTGTCACCCGACACGGCGACAGTTGGCAGGCCACAGTCAGCGAGGACTGGCTGCAGGGGCGCAGCGCCTTCGGCGGAATGCAGGCGGCACTGGCTTTGCGCGCGATGCGCGAACTGGTGAGTGCAGACATACCGCTGCGCAGCCTGCAGACCACCTTTGTAGCGCCGGTGCCGGAAGGTCAAATCACCATTCACGCGCGTTGCCTGCGCGAAGGGCGCAGTGCGGTCCAGATCGAGGCAAGTCTATGCGACGGCGATCAGACCCTGTGCCGGCTGGTCGGCGTGTTCGGTAGCGCGCGACCTTCGGTGCTCAACTTTCAGCCCGAGCAGCCAGCCGTCGAAAGCAAGGTATCGCGCGAGCTGCGCTATGTGGAAGGCCAGATGCCTGCTTTCACGCAGCATTTCCACGCGCGCTGGCTGCGAGGCGACCTGCCCTTCACTGGTGGCCGGCAGCGCGACAGCACGCTACAGATTTCACTGCGCGACGAAGGCGTGCCCGATGAGACACATGTGCTGGCCTTCGCTGATTTCATACCGCCGATCGCACTGGGCATGTTCGACAAGCCCACGCCGGGCAGTTCGCTCACCTGGATGATCGAGTTGCTGCGCGACCGCTACGATGAGCTCGGTCTCGACGACTGGCGCGTCGACGCCGAGCTCATCGCCGCCCGCGACGGCTATACCAATCAAGGCGTGATGCTATGGGGACCACGCGGCGAACCAGTGGCGTTGAGCAGGCAGAGCATGGTTGTGTTTGGATGAAAGACTGGGGACTTTCCGCGTGTCGCCTGTCCCGTTGTAGGCTCACGCTCATACGAATCTGAGCGTATCGAGTATTTCATGTCCTCATACCCGCCATCTGCCATGTCTCGCTTCACATCACTGGCCGGCCTGAGTCGCTGGCGAATCGCCGGGATTGTGTTTGTATTCCTGTGGTTTTTCCTGGGCGGCATCGCGCATTTTGCGGCCATCCAAACGGAAATGCGGATCGTGCCACCTTACATTCCGTGGCCACGAGCGGCGGTGCTGGTGAGTGGTGTGTTCGAGTTGCTGGGTGCTGCCGGGTTGCTTTGGGGCAGGACGCGCCGCGCGGCGGGTATTGGCCTGTTCATCCTGACGTTGGCGGTGACGCCAGCACATATCTACATGCTGCAGTATCCGGAGTTGTTTGGCGTTCCGTACTGGGCGCTGATTTTGCGCCTGCCGATGCAGGCCGCGCTGCTTGCACTGATTGCGTGGAGTACGGCGACGCCCAAGACACGTAATGGCAGGTAGTCTCGATAGTGTTGAATCGGCATCATCGCCACGGGTTGCTGTGCCATGGGTCGACTCGCTACTCGATGCCACCTTCGTGATTTGCCAAGCCAAAGCCAGAGGTTCCCGCCTTGATTTCAGATATTGACGTAGTGCTTCGACTGTTGACCGCCGCCGTGCTGGGTTCGGTGATCGGTGTCAATCGCGGTCGGCTCGAGTGGGCGGCGGGGCTGCGCACTCATATGCTGGTCAGCGTGGGCGCTGCCTTGGCGGTGATTGTTTCCGCTTACGGATTCAGCCACGCAATCGAACAGGATCACGTGGTACTGGACCCTTCCCGCATCGCCGCACAGGTGATCAGCGGCATCGGCTTTCTGGGTGCGGGTACGATCTTGTTTCTGCAGAAAGAACAGGTGATCAAGGGGCTGACCACGGCGGCGAGTCTTTGGGCAGTGGCCGCTGTTGGCCTGGCTGCCGGCACCGGCCTTTATTTTCCCGCTGTTTTCGCGACTGCCATTCTATGGGTCATCCTTGCCCTGCTGAAGCCGATCGAGCGACGATTTGTTCGGCCTCGCCGAAAGTACACGTCGATACAGGTAGCAGTGACGCAAGGCTCGGCGCTCTCGGCGGTCGAAGCGGTACTCGCAAGCTTTCATACGCCGGTGGATCACATGCTGTTGCGCCGGGATGCCGACGGTCAGGATCGGGTGATCATCCGTTTCGCTGCGGATTTTCCGGCCGACAAGCTGGCCGCCATCGCGGATGCGTGTCGCGAGATTGAAGGCGCTGAGGCCGTGTCATTTACTACGGCGGGCAAAGTAACGCCGTAGTTTTGTACTGGTCAACGCCTGAAGCCATCACGCACTTTTGTCCCACCGCCTGACACATTGCCGTGATACGTATGAGTGAACACATGGAGATGGTGATGACTGAACCGGTGACGGTACCGACTGCTGAAGGTGTGCGGCGATACCCGCGTACGGAGGGCTATTTTCCCGAGCTGCCGGCGATTGAGCTGTTTCCCGATCTGGACAAGCCGTGCACCTGCACCCCGGCATGCCGGTCGCGTTGCGGCGGCGAGTGCGGTTGCGCGGCGTGCCACATGCAGTTCTCGGTCTGGCGCGAAGAGCGCGGTGTGCCGGCGATTCGACCAACGGAGCCAGATCACGAGGTGCAGCTCAAACGGTATCGCGGTGAAGTGCGCTAAACGAAGGCTGCATGCCGGACTAGGGCGATCTTGCATTCGGCGTCACATTCATTGACCGTATGGTCGGTCTTTCCGCAACAGCTTCATTCAAAGAACATTGACTTGAAGAGGAAATCTCATGAAAGCACGTTGGCTTGTTTTGGCAGGCGCCCTTGTTCTCGTTGGTTGTGGCAAAGATCATCAGGGCAGCGAGACGTACGATGTGTCGATCCTGCGTGAGACTCAGTGCGTGGCCGCGTCCGAACGCTTTCAACTTTATGACCAAGCCAAAAAGCACACCGAGCATGCGAACGCCGCAGAAGACGAGCGCTTCGACAAGACCAAGCTGCGCAGTGATCTGGGTTTGAAACTTAAAGAGGCGCGAATCTCGATGATTTCCCAGGACAAGTCCTACAACGCCGAATACCTGAAAAACCGCTGCAACACGGAAATGTCGCAAGACCAGTTCAACGCCGCTGAATAAGTTATTCGATCGTTTCACAAGTCGTCAGGATTTTCATGAAAGCTCTTGTTTGCAACGCATTCGGTCCGATCGAAGATCTGAAAGTTGAAGATGTTGAATCGCCGTCCGCTGGCCCCGGGCAAGTGGTGGTTGCCATCAAGGCGGCGGCGCTCAATTTCCCTGATGCGTTGATCGTGCAGGGGTTGTATCAGGTCAAGCCGGCGTTGCCGTTTTCGCCAGGCGCCGAGTTTGCGGGTGTAGTGAAAACCGTGGGCGAAGGAGTCAGTCACCTGAAAGTCGGTGAGCGCGTGATGGCGTTGGTGCCGCACGGCGGGCTGGCTGAAGAATGCGCGGTGGACGCGCGCGGCGTGATTCCGTTGCCCGATGACATGGATTACGCCACCGGTTCGGCGCTGCTGTTGACTTACTGCACGTCGTTGCACGCGCTGAAGGACGTGGCGAAGCTTGCAGCGGGCGAAACGTTACTGGTGCTCGGCGCATCCGGCGGTGTCGGCATTGCGGCGATCGAGATCGGCAAGTTGATGGGCGCGCGCGTGATCGCTGCGGCATCGAGCGAGGAAAAGCTCGCGCTGTGCCGAGAGCACGGTGCCGATGAAACGATCGACTACGTGCGTGACGATCTGCGCGAGCGCGTGGATGCGCTGACCGAAAAACGTGGTGTCGATGTGGTCTATGACGCAGTCGGCGGTGCTTACAGCGAGGCTGCGCTGCGAGCGACCAGCTGGGGTGGACGCCTGCTGGTCGTTGGATTCGCGACAGGCGAGATTCCGCGGATACCGTTGAATCTCGCCTTGCTCAAGGAGCGCGAGATTCTGGGCGTCTACTGGGGTGACTGGGCCAAACGTAACCCCAAGCTTCAGCAAGCTCATCTATTGCAGTTGCTGGACTGGTTTCGCAATCAACAGATTGCCCCGCCGGTGACCGAACAACTGCCGCTGGCTGGCGCTGTCGATGCACTGCAACGCATTGCAAAACGTCAGGTGCGCGGCAAGGTCGTGGTGTTGGTCGATAAGTAGGCAACGGCGCTCGGTGGGACGAAGTGCTGGATGGTCTCGGCTGAGGTAGTGCGAGCCGCTCCTTCGCCCACCCAGGACGTGCCCGTGGCAGCTATTCACCTGCCATCCGTCCGGAAGTCATGCAGCGTGTTACTCGCTTGCCGTTTACGACTGTGTCGTTGCAAGCGACAGCGTGCTGGCCCGACGTTTTGATCATGAGTCTAGGTAAAAGCCGCGTTTCCATGCATATTGGCCCCATTAAACGGGACCGATAGCTGTCGAATGACCAACCAGCGTGTTGGTTTTGGGGCAATAGCGAGCAACGTGATTACTCGAGCGACGCGATTACCGAAGGTTGCTTTGGTATTACTACTTTTGAGCAATTCATGGATAACCGATCTCCCATTGATCGCGACATTGCACTGATCTCACGATCGGACGCGGTACCCACGATATTGGAAGTGGTGGCGCGTACAACTGGCATGCGCTTTACCGCGGTGGCGCGAGTCACCGATACCCAGTGGACTGCCTGCGCCGTCTACGACCGCATCGAGTTTGGTCTGAAGCCCGGTGGCGAACTGGTGCTCGAGTCCACCATCTGCAACGAAATTCGTGGGCATCATCAGCCAGTGCTGTTTGGGAGCGCCAGCGAGCACGCGCTTTTTTCGAACCATCCGACACCCAAGTTGTACGGATTCGAAAGCTATATCTCGATTCCTATTTTTCTTTCGGACGAAAGCTTTTTCGGGACGTTGTGCGCGATCGACCCTGCACCCGCGAAGCTCGATGATCCCGAACTTCTCAAGACGCTCCAGCTTTTCACCCAGTTGATTGCCGCGCAGTACGAGACCGAGCAGCGCAGGGATGCTGCCGAGCTGGCATTGGTTGATGCGCAGTCGACCGCGCGACTACGCGATCAGTTTGTTGCTGTGCTGGGTCATGATCTTCGCAATCCCGTGCAGTCGATCAGCATGGGTGCCGATATGCTGGAGCGCGATCTGCCCGACGGACGCGAGCGGCGTGTCGCAAAGCATATCCAGCGCAGCTGCCAGCGCATGTCGGAGTTGATCAACAACGTGATGGATTTTGCACGCGGCAGGCTGGGTGAAGGTATCTCGGTTTCACTTGAACGTAGCCACGATCTTGCCGGCGATCTGGAGCATGTCGTATCGGAAATCCAGCGCGTGCATCCCGATCGAAAGATCGAAGTCACCATGTCGCTGGATCGAACCTTTCGCTGCGATCGCCGTCGCATCGCCCAGTTGCTCGGCAACCTGCTTTCCAACGCGATAACCCACGGATCGGACAAGGCGCCAGTGCGCGTTTTCATGACCAGCACGGAGTCCGCCTTCGAGCTTGCGGTGGAAAATGCGGGCAAGCCGATCGAGGGGGACAAGATCGAACGTTTCTTCCAGCCGTTTACGCGAGGCACATCCGCCTCACCACGACCTGGTCTGGGGCTCGGCCTGTACATCGCTGCGGAGATCGCGAAAGCGCATGGCGGCACGCTGCAGGCTGCCTCGGATGCTTCAGCAACGCGATTCGCTTTTCACATGCCGCTCGACTGCGACGAGACGAGCCAGCCTGGGCTCACAAGTGTGGGTGCCTGATTGTAGGTTGAGCTGAGCAAAGCGATGCCCAACCTGCTGATGCTATCAACGTTGGAATTTACAAGCTTCCCGCCTCCACGGCATCAACGCAACGACGACCTCTCGGGTTGATCCGGACGTCGCCGTACACCGGCACCCAGGGTACCTATCAATAACAGGGTGAGCGCTACTTCGATCAGTGCCAGCCAACGTTCGCCGGCTGAACTCCACGCTTCGGCAACGCCGTGACAGAAATAGAATAGGCTGAGGATGCCGACCCAGAGCAGGGCACGTCGCGTATTGCGAATGGCCAGCAGCGGCAACAGCAGCGGCACGACCGTGATGGCGAGCATCAGCCACACTGGAACGGTTTGCGCCGGTACCAGCCACGCATGCCAGACGAACTGCAGCAGCACCAGCATGGCCCAGGCAAACAGTCCCCAGCGTTGCTCGGCAGGCAGGTGCGAACTCATGCGCTGGCCGCCAGCTTGCGGGCGGTGTCGGCGAGCCGTCGGCCCAGGGCCCGGGCCAGGTCGCGTTCGTGATCGCTGATCGGGTTGTCTCCCTTGCCGCCGGTGACGTGGCTGGCGCCGTAGGGCGTGCCACCTGTTTGGGTGCTGCTGAGTGCGGCTTCGGTATAAGGCAGGCCAAGCAGCAGCATGCCGTGGTGTAGCAGCGGCAGCGCCATGGTCAGCAGGGTGGATTCCTGACCGCCATGCATGCTGCTGGTGGAGGTGAACAGCGCGGCCGGCTTGCCGACCAGCGTGCCGTTGGCCCATTCGGCGCCTGTGCTATCGAGAAAGTATTTCAGCGGCGCGGCCATGTTGCCGAAGCGCGTGGGGCTGCCCATGGCCAAACCGATGCATTCAAGCAAGTCCCGCTTCTCCACGTAGGGCGCACCGTCTTCCGGCTCAGGCGGCTGTGCGGTTTCGGTGACCGGTGCGACGGGCGGCACCTGGCGCAGGCGCGCACGTATGCCGGGTACCTCTTCGATACCGCGCGCGATAAGTCGCGCGAGCTGTGCCGTATGGCCGGTTCGGCTGTAGTAGAGAACGAGGATGTCGTGGTTCATGCAGTGATCCTTAGTGCCTGTTTACGATCTCCACGTGGCCCGCGCCGGGAGCGGTTTGCGCGCAGGCCAAGGAAGAAGGAGGGAGTGTACGTCGGTACACGACCGAGTGATGACGCAGGCATGGGTGCAAACCGACCCGGCCCGAGGGTTGAGTCGTGGCGGCCGCCAGGCGGCAGCGCGCGGCTTGACCTGACGCCAGTCAGGCGCTGGCCACACACCACCACCGGACGGCCGCCACGGCACAACGCGGGCTACGTGGAGATCGCAAACAGGCTCTTAGGTGCACGTGATGGGCTGGTGCGTTGAGGCTTTCACGGGCGATACGCTAGTGTACCTACCGATACCGACGACGATGGCTGCTTTCAAGCGCCGCTAAATTCGAGAGAGCCGATGGCCTTGCGTTTCAACCGCAACCGCGTTGTACATTTCAGCCGCTTTCTGTGGCAACGGTTTCTCGACGACAAATGTTTCGAGACCGCGGGTGCGCTGTCCTACACCACGCTGGTGTCGCTGGTACCGCTGACGGTGGCGGTGTTCGCGATGTTTTCGGCGTTTCCGGTGTTCGAGGGTGCTCGCGCCACGCTGGTCGATTTTGTGTTCGACAACTTTGTGCCGGCGGCCGGTGAAACGGTGCAGAACGCGATACAAGGCTTTGCCAGCAACGCCAGCAAGCTGACCGGCATCAGTATTCTGGTAATGCTGTTCAGCGCGTTGTCGATGATGATCAGCATCGAGGATCGCCTCAACCAGATCTGGCGCGTGCACCGGGCGCGCGCCTGGGGTTCGCGGTTGTTGCTGTACTGGGCGGCGTTGACGCTGGGGCCGATTCTGATCGTTGGCGGCATCGCGGTGACCTCCTACGTGACGGCGCTGCCCTTGTTGCAAGGCGCGGCGACCCAGATGACCGGCATCGGTCATAGCCTGCTCAGCGTGCTGCCCTTCCTGGTGACCTTTCTCACACTGTGGCTGCTGTATGCGGTGGTGCCCAACTGCAAGGTATCCCGGCGCGATGCCCTGATTGGTGCGACGCTCGGCGCGATATTGTTCGAGATCGTGCGCTGGGGGTTCACCATGTTCGTGCGGCATGCGCAGACGTATCAGCAGATCTACGGTGCGCTGGCGGCGATTCCGATTTTCCTGCTGTGGATTTATCTGTCGTGGGTGATCGTGATTCTGTCCGCGTCGATTGCGGCATCGGTTTCGGCGTTCGATTTCCATGCGCCGAAAGAGCGTCTGCCCGCGGGCGCCGAGTTTCTCGGTCTGCTGGTGGTGCTGGGGCATTTCATCAGCGCACAGCGCAGCGGTGACACGGTGGATCAGGCCACGGTACGGTTGTGTGAACCGTATTTGCACCGCGGCACGATCGCTGACTATTTTTTCGAACTGGAACAGGCCGACCTGATCAAGCAAAGCGAGCTGGGTAGCTGGCTGCTGTGCCGAAGCCTGGATAGCACCGACCTGCTGCGTGTATACGAACATTCCCGCTATCGTTTGCCGTTGAATCCGGTAGAAGAGGCAGCGGAGTTGGGTATCGAACTACCATCGCCGCTACTCGCCCTGCTGGCCGCGCTGGCTGACGAAGTGGCGACTACATTGGCTACCCGACTCAACACCGTTTATCCCCCGGACGCGAATCGCGCGGCCGATACCAAGGAACTCTCTGCATGACTTTGTTGCTGCGTAAATTGAAATTTGCCGCGATTGCTTTGATAGTGGTCGCTGCCATTCCGGCACATGCCGACATGCCTGCGCGGCCGACGCTGAAAGTTGCCACGCTGGACGGTAAGACGTTCGATCTTGCTGCCGAGCGCGGCAAGTGGGTCATCGTCAACTACTGGGCAACCTGGTGTGTGCCGTGCATCAAGGAGATGCCGGATATCTCCAACTTTGTCGCAGCCCACAAGAACGTCGCCGCTATCGGACTTGCTTTCGACGACAGCGAGCCGGCCGATATCAAGGCGTTCGTGGCCCAGCATCCGGTGGTCTATCCAATTGCGCAGGTCACGCTCGATAAACCGGTGAAAGACTTCGACGAGCCGCGTGGCCTGCCGACGACCTGGCTGATCAGTCCGGATGGAAAGGTGGCCAAGCGCTTCGTGGGCCCGGTGACTCCGGCGCTGCTGAAGGCGGCGATTGGCGGCAAGTAATGCCGGCGGCGAAGTTTCTCGTCAGCGGAAGGGTGCAAGGCGTGTTCTATCGGGCCAGCACCCGCGAGCAGGCTTCAAGTCTGGGCCTGTCCGGCTATGCGAAAAATCTGCTGAGTGGCGACGTCGAAGTGCTGGTTGTCGGCGATGTCGCCGCTATGGATGCGTTGGAGCAATGGTTGAATCGCGGTCCGCCGGCAGCGAGGGTCGAGTCGGTGAGTCGCGAAAATGTGCCCGAGGATGATGTGGTCGAAAGGCACGGGCAGGGATTCCATATCTGCTAGCTCTTGCTTGCGGCCGATGCACCATTAAAACGTATCGGGTACCCACACCGCCTTGTCGGTAAGCTGTTCATGCGCGGGCTGGCTCTTGAGCGCGGACAGTTTTACCTCGGCAATCGGTTCATCGTCGAACTGCAGTTGTTGCAGCAGATGCCGGATCAGATTCACGCGGCCGCGTTTCTGGTCGTTGAAGTCGACCACGAACCATGGTGCATGTTTGGCATCGGTGCGCTTGATCATGGTGTCGCGAAGTTTGCCGATCTCGGTATATTTCTGGCGTGCCGCCATATCCACCGGCGACAGCTTCCATCGTTTCAACGGATTTTCGGCGCGCTGGCTGAAGCGCTCTTCCTGCTCCTCCTGGTCCACTGCCAGCCAGTACTTCAGCAGGATGATGCCATCGTCGGTCAGCAGCTTTTCGAACGTGGGCACGGCGTCGAGAAAATCCTTGTACTCATCCTTGCTGCAAAAACCCATCGCTGGCTCCACCACGGCACGGTTGTACCAGCTGCGATCGAACAGCACGAATTCGCCGGCGCTCGGCAGATGGGCGATGTAACGCTGGAAATACCATTGCGTAGATTCGTGCTCGCTTGGCTTGGACAGCGCGGCGATGCGGTAGCTTCGCGTATCCAGACTCTCGGTGATGGCCTTGATCGTGCCGCCCTTGCCGGCGGCGTCGCGCCCTTCAAAGATCACCACCAGCCGTTTGCCGCTGCGCCGTAGTCCATGCTGTAGACGGATCAACTCCAGCTGCAGTTCTTTCATGGCTTTTCGGTAGTGGTGTTTGGCGTGCTTGCCCATGCGAATTCCGGAAGTCTATTGAATATCGATATCGGCGGCCGGCCGACCGATCCGTCGACGCGCCACCATGGCCTGTAACGCGCGACGGAAATCCGATGCATAGCCGACCATGTCGAACAGCTTGCCGTGCTTGCGTTGATGCGCCAGATGATGCCGCAACAGCTGCAAGGCTTCGTGATTGCTGCCCAGGCTCACCGCCAGCGCGACGAAGCTGGCTTCGTCCTCGGTCACCAGTTCGGGAAGGCCGGCATGCTGAAGCAGGCTTGTCGCCACGCGACCGGCAAACGTTTCGCCGGCAAAGGTAAGTACTGGGCAGCCGGCCCAGAGCGCATCGGATGCAGTGGTGTGCGCGTTGTAGGGGAGGGTGTCGAGAAACAGGTCGACGTGTTCGTATTGAGCGAGGTATTCCGCATGCGGGAGCTTGGCCATGAAGATCAGCCGTTCGGCGGCGATACCAGCCTGCACGGCGTGCTCGCGCAGGCGCTGATCGGCATTTTCCGGGCCGCTCAACAACCACAGCACGCTGTCGGGTGTCTGATCCAGAATGCCGAGAAAACGATTGAACGCCTGCGGGTTGATTTTGTAGCTGGCGTTGAAGCAGGCGAACACTGTGCCTCGTGCCGGCAGGCCGCATTTCTCCCGCGACGGTGCCTTTGGAATTTTCCGACTGGGGTCGTTGGGTTGAAAACAGCGCGGCAGGCGAACCACCTTTTCGCTGACAGTGGCGCGCAGACTATCCGGCTGTACAACGGCATCGGCCAGCATATAGTCCATCCATGGCGCACCGGACGTGCCGGGATAGCCCAGCCAATTAACTTGTATCGGTGCCGGACGCAACGCAAACAGCTTGGCGTTGGAGCCGCTGGAGAAAACAGTCAAGTCGATCAGCAGTTCGATCCGATCGGCATGGATGCGCTGGGCTAGCGGTGCCTCGCTGAGGCCGCTGACGTCATCCACATGACAGACCGCTTCAAGCCGAGCGCGGATGGCACCGTCATCGTTGGGCGCGGTGGCATAAAGGTGCAGCTCCAATTCGCTACCCGCGAGTGCTTCCAGCATGGCGACGATCAGCAACCCAGTGGCGTGTTCGCCGAATCCGTTGGAGACGAAGCCAACCCGTATCGGCGTTTTGGGTGCCGGCATCGAGTGCGCAAAGGCGAGCTGCCGACGGAGCGGCGCCATCTGCGTGTCGATGGCCGCGGCGAACGTTTCAGCGCAGTGGCGCTGCTCACCGGCCGAAGCATCTTCTGCCAGAAAACCGAAGGGCGTGATGCCTGCCATGCCTTCCGCCACGGCCACACGCAGTTGCGCGCTTAGGGTTTCAAGCTCTCTCCACTGGCAGAGCCGGCGCAGGGTAAATACGCGCTGGCTGAGCGCGGCGCCGTGACCGGCATTGCGTTCCAGTGCACGCGCATAGGCCATCTGGGCTTCATCGAAACGCGCGAGGTCATCCAGCATCATGCCGGCGTGATAGGGATGTTCGCTTTGTGCCGGTTCCAGTTCTTCAGCGCACAGGTAGGCCTGCAGTGCTTCGGCAGACTGGCCGCGTACGCGATGGGTATGCCCCAACATGGCGTACGCGGGTCCCATTCCCGGCGCGATCTGCAGCGCCTCCTGGGCATGAATGGCGGATTGTTCGGGGTGATCGATCGCCAGTTCGGCGGCAGCGACGTTGAGGCGCAGACCCGGGTGACTGGGTGCACCATAGGTCGCCATGGCGTAGGAATCGCGTGCCTGTGCATACCTGGCGGCGGCCATCAGCGCGTTGCCGAGCGTCAGCAGGATGATCGGGTGACCTGGCATGAGGCGCAGCGCTGCGCGCATGCGTTCGATCGCCTCATCGGCACGACCGTCGGCAACTTCCAGGCTGGCCAGATTGCACTGCACCTCAAGGCTGTCGGGGGTGAGCTTTTCGGCCTTGTATAGGAGGCGCAATGCTTCGTCGCGTCGATCGAGCTGATGCAGCGTGATGGCGTAGATGCGCAGCAGTTCGGCCGAGTCCGAGAAGCGCTTCAAGGCTTCTTCGGCCAGCGGCACGGCGTCGGTAAACGCACGAGCTTCGAGTAGCGAGGTCAGACGCGCCAGGTAGCCGTCGAGTTCGGATTGAAAGAGATCAGTCATTTGCTCACGCTAACGTATGGTCGTAGGGACGCCAAGCACGGGTTTCACGAGGGTCTGGTATCAGCCGCCGCTCAGCGATTTCAATTCGTCGGCCTGGTGCTCTCGGGTCAGGGTGTCGACCAGTTCGGCCAGGTCGCCCTGCATGATTTCGGTGAGGCGATAAAGATTGAGTCCGATCCGGTGATCGGTCACCAGATTGTCCTTGTAGCGGTAGGTGCGAATACGCTGGCTGCGGTCACCCGTACCCACCTGCAATCGCCGTGACTCGGCCTGAGCGGCGCTCTGCTTGTTGCGCTCGGCATCGAGCAGACGCGCCTTCAAAAGGCTCATCGCGCGGGCGCGGTTTTTGTGCTGGCTGCGCTCTTCCTGGCATTCCACGACAGTGCCCGTGGGGATGTGCGTGATGCGGATGGCCGAGTCGGTCTTGTTGACGTGCTGGCCACCGGCACCGGAAGCGCGGAAGGTGTCGGTTTTCAGATCGGCCGGGTTGATGACGATGTCGTCGATCTCATCCAGCTCGGGCAGCACGGCCACGGTGGCGGTGGAGGTATGTACGCGACCCTGCGATTCCGTCGTCGGCACGCGCTTGACGCAGTGCGTACCGGATTCGAATTTCAGTTTTGAATACGCGCCAGCGCCTTCGACGCGGGCGACGACTTCCTTGTAGCCGCCATGCTCGCCGGCGTGTTCGTTGAGAATTTCCACATGCCAGCGTCGGCTCTCGGCGTAGCGCAGATACATGCGCAACAGGTCGCCGGCGAAGATCGCGGCCTCGTCGCCGCCGGCACCAGCGCGTACTTCGAGATAGAGGTTGGCTTCGTCGCGCGGATCTTTCGGCAGCAACAGCAACTGCAGTTCGCTGTCCAGATCGAGCAGCCGCTGCTCCAGCCGTTGCATGTCGTCGGCGGCCATGTCGCGCAGTTCGGGATCATCGAGCATCCCGCGCGTTTCGGTCAGTTCATGCTCGGCCTGGTCGTGCTCACGCAGTGAGGTGGCGACCGGTTCGAGCTGGGCATATTCCTGCGACAGTATGCGGAAACGCGTGTTGTCGGCCAGCACATCGGGCTGGCTGAGCAGCAGTCCAATTTCCTCATGGCGCTCGGCCAGTGCTTCGAGCTTGCGGCGGATCGATGGAGTCATGAGCGTGAACGGATCCCGATGAGGAATAAATCCCAAAAAAGGGACAAATGGCGAGAGACGAGAGGCGAGTAAGGGCGTGAGCGCCAGTACTGCGTG
The DNA here is from genome assembly GCF_014207165.1 of Rhodanobacter sp. MP1X3. Classification (NCBI taxonomy): domain Bacteria; kingdom Pseudomonadati; phylum Pseudomonadota; class Gammaproteobacteria; order Lysobacterales; family Rhodanobacteraceae; genus Rhodanobacter; species Rhodanobacter sp. MP1X3. The sequence continues at coordinate 1,411,010 of NZ_JACHCO010000001.1, forward strand.
GAGAATCATTCGACAAGCGGCAGCAAGCCGCCCTCGCTATTTATCCCTTTTTAGGGACTCGTCCCCTTCCAGGGACTTATCCAGCGCTTGGGAGCTGTTCCTCGTCTGTGTCTCATCGAGCCCGTAAAGTCGGCCGGCCGCATGCAGCAGATCGAGATCGCCACTCAGGGCCGCTTCGCGCAGGCGTGCGCTGGGGTGGTGCAGCAGCTTGTTGGTCAGCGTGTTGGCAAGGAATGCCAACGCTTCATCAGCCGACTTGCCTCGCGCAAGCATGGTGCGGGCCTTGTCCAGCACTTCATCGCGGTAGACCTCGGCGTGCTGGCGCATGTCGAGTGCGGGATTCTTCAGGGTCAGCGCGCGCCGCCAGGCCATGTAGCGATCGACCTGCAGGTCAATGATCGTGGCGGCTTCGTGCGCGGCGGCTTCGCGCGAGCGGCGGTTGTCGTCGATCACCTGTCGCAGGTCATCGATGCCATAAAGATAGACGTCTGGCAGTTCGCCGACACCGGCTTCGATATCGCGTGGTACCGCGATATCCACCATGAACATCGGCTTGCGCCGGCGCGTGGCCATCGCCTTCTCGACCATGGCGCGGGTCAGTATCGGCTGCCGTGCGGCGGTGGAGGAGATCACGATGTCGACCTCGGCCAGATGCTGCGGCAGATCGGCCAGTGCGATCGCGTAGCCACCATAGCGGCCGGCCAGCTCTTGCGCGGCTTCCAGCGTACGGTTGGCGACGATCAGCCGACGGGCCTTTTTCTCGGCCAGATGCTTGGCGGCCAGTTCAATGGTGTCGCCGGCACCGATCAGCAGCACGCAGGCATCGGACAGATCCGAAAACACCTGCTCGGCCAGCCGTACCGCGGTAAACGCAACCGACACCGTGAACGCGCCGATGCGCGTGTCCGTGCGCACCCGCTTGGCGACCGCGAACGTGTGCTGCAGCAATCGATCCAGTGGTGCACGCAATGACTGTGCTTCGCGGGCCTGCTGGTAGGCATCCTTCACCTGACCGAGGATCTGCGGTTCGCCGAGTACCATCGAGTCCAGTCCGGTGGCGACGCGGAACATGTGACGTACGGCATCCTGTTCATCGTGCCGATAGAGGAACTCGTCCAGCTTGCCGGGAGTCAGATGATGATGACGACTCAACCACGCTTGCGGAATGCTTTCTGCGCCTGCTGCCACGCCGACGTAAAGCTCGGTGCGGTTGCAGGTGGAAAGAATCATGGCTTCTTCCACGCCGGGTTCACGCGTCAGCTCGAGCAGCGCCTCGTTGGCGTCGTCGGGATCGAACGCCACCTGCTCGCGCAGGCTGACCGGCGCGGTGAGATGGTTGAGTCCGAGGGCGATCAGCGGCATGAGGGTGACAAGATCTCGACAGTGGGTATCAGCACGTCGTCTTCAGCGGCGTAGGCTAAGCTTGCTGCAGTGTGCGTACGGTGCCGTTGTCGGCAATAGCTTACGGGCTATGGCTGAACCGGGCCAACGACAGGCAAATGTTTGGAGAGTGATGTGCGGAGCAGGTTGACCAAGTTCAAGCAACTGCGTCATTTTACGGTACTGACGGCGTCGGTGCTGGTTTTGTGCGGGTGCGCCCAGATGTCGCAGCGTTCGTCGCGGCAGGCTTCCGTGGACGCGCAGCCGCTGGCTCACCTGGTGGTTGCTACGCCGGACGCCGAACACGACTTGCTGGCCCAGCTGTTGGCTGGCGAAATGGCGCTAAGTCGCAATGACCTCAACTCGGCTTCGGTCGCCTATAGCTACGCGGCGGCGCTCAGCCAAGCCCCCGAAGTGGCCGAACGCGCTGCCCGGCTGGCGATTGCCGTGCATGACAATGCCGCGGCCCAACGCGCGCTGGATCGCTGGCAAGTGCTCGGTGCCACGCCGGTGGGCATGGCCGAAGCGCGTGCCGAGTTGGCGCTGGATCGCGGCGATGGGGACGAAGCAAGGCGCCAGCTGAACATTCTGGTCAGCAGCGGCGACAAAGATGCCTGGCGTCAGTTCGGCCGCGTGATGCTTGGCGCGCGCGATCAGGCGCAGGCGGCCAATCTGCTGGTCGAACTGGCCACGCCGCAGCGACTGCCGGCCGATGCACATGCCTGGTTGGCAATGAGCGAGCTGGGCGACAAATTTGGCCGGCACGCTTACGCACTGCAGATCGCCGAAGGCGCGATGCAGCGTTTCAAGAGCGCCGAAACCTACGCCTGGCTGGCACAGATGAAGTTCAAGGACGGCGATCACGACGGTGCCCGCGCTCTGCTGCAGAAAGCCATTGCCAAGGCGCCTGACAACATCCAGCTTCGGCTGGCCTATGCCGGCATGCTGAGTCAGGCCGGCGACTACGCGGGCGCGTCCAAAGTACTCGACCACGGTCCGCAGAATGCCGATACCTATGCGCTGCGTGTTGCGCTGGCGGCCCAGAGCGGCAACGGCACCGGTCTGGCGACGCTTTACCGGGAGTTGCAGAAAGCACCGCCTGGTGTGCGCGAACACAGCGCCTATCTGCTTGGGCAACTGGCCGAGGCGCAGCATCTCAACGACGAGGCGCTGGCGTGGTACGGCCAGGTCGACGATGACGACGCGCACGCGTTCGAGGCGGATTTGCGCAGCGCCGTGATCTTGCAGTCGCAGGGCAAGGAAAACGAGGCGCATCAGGCGCTGGAACAGATGCAGATCGACTACCTCGATCAACCCGCGCAGCTGCGTCAGGCCTATCAGGTCGACGCCGAACTCTACATGCGGGACCAGAAATACCCGCAGGCGGTGACGGCTTTTAGCCGGGCGCTGCAGGTGGTGCCGGATGATCCGGATCTGCTGTATGGCCGCGGGCTTGCCTACGCTGAAGCGGGTAACGTCGATCTGGCCGTCAAGGATTTTCATCGCCTGCTGAAGCTCAAGCCCGGCGATGTCGATGCCAGCAATGCGCTCGGCTTTACCCTGGCCGATGCCGATCGCGATCTGCCCGAGGCTGAGCGGCTGATCCAGACCGCCCGCACCGCCAAGCCGAATGATCCGGCCATCGCCGATTCGTGGGGCTGGCTGCAATACCGGCTTGGTCATCTGGACCAGGCCGCGCAGGTCTTGAGCAGTGCCTGGCAGGCGCAGAAGGATGCCGATGTTGGCGTGCATCTGGGCGAAGTGTTGTGGAAACAAGGTCGTCAGCAGGAGGCGCAGCGCGTTTTCGACGACGTGCGCAAGCTCGATCCAACGAATAAAAGCTTGCAAGACACGCTGAAGCGTCTGCACGCATGAAACCGGTACTGATGAAAAAGGGTCTTCGATTGAAAAAGGGTCTTCGATTCCTGACTGTCGCGTTGCCGCTCTTGCTCGCGGCCTGCGCGCCCGCGCCAGCGGTGCGCATGAAAGGTGACGCCGGACAGCTTGCGGCGCAGCAGTCGCGTGAACAGTCGCTGGCGCAGGCCGACCATTGGGTGATGCAGGGTCGGCTCGGCGTTTCCAGTGGCAAGGATGGCGGTAGTGGCAGCTTCAGCTGGACGCAGAACGGCGATCAATATGAATTTGTGCTGCGTGGGCCGGCGATCAGTGGTGCGGATTTTCGCTTGAGCGGCGGGCCAGATGGTGCGCTGCTGGAAGGTCTCAAGTCCGGCCCGATTCGTGGCCCCGACGCCGATGCGCTGATGCGCAAGGCGCTGGGCTGGGAAGTGCCGCTGCGCGACCTGCGCGCCTGGGTGCTTGGCTTGAGGGCGGACAGTGGCCCGGCCGACGTGCGCTTTGGTGACAACAAGCTGCCCTCGCTGCTGCTGCAGGACGGTTGGGCGGTCGAATACCGTGAATGGGATACGAGCCGGCAGCCCGCGCTGCCAACCAAGGTGTACGCCTCGAAATCGCCGTACAAGGTCAAGCTGTCGATCGAGTCGTGGCAGTTCCAGTGACGTTGCAAGATCGGCCACCCAGCGTCGACCTGCCTGCTGCGCCCCTGCGCTGAAGCGTGCGATCTGTCATGGCCGATCATTCAATCGCAACGTCCTTTTCCATTGAGCGCGCCCGGCCAGATCAGGTTGTCGCGCTCTGTGCGATCGAGCGTAAGGCAGTGCAGCTCTTTCGTGGCCATCCGGCGTGGTCAGCGTATGTGGTGGTGTCGATTCCGCCGGAGCTGCTGCAGCAGGCGATCGGTCGCGGTTTGGTGTGGGTGGCGCTGAACCTGTCGGCGGAGCCTATCGGCTTTGTCTGGTTGGACCTGGATGTGGGCGGCGCTGCGATCGGCATCGCTGAAATCGACGTGCTGCCTGACTACGGCCAACGCGGTATCGGTGCGGCCCTGCTTGAGCATGCCTGTGAGTGGGCGCGTGCTGCCGGCTACCGTCGGATCGATCTGGGTACGCTGGTCGATGTGCCGTGGAATGCCCCGTTCTATGCCAAACATGGGTTTGCAGTGGTCGACAAGAATGATCCCGTGTTTGCGTTTGCTCGCCAGCGCGACCGGGAAAATGGTTTTCCTGATCAGTTGCGGGTATTCATGAGCCGGTTTCTGCCTGCGCCCGCGCACGTTGACTGGACGGCTTGGCCCGCACCGGCCAAGTTGAATCTGTTTTTGCGCATTACCGGGCGCCGGCCTGATGGCTATCACGAGTTGCAGACGGTATTTCGACTTCTCGACTGGGGCGACGAGATTCGCCTGCGCCTGCGCGACGACGGTGACATTCGTCGACTGCATGACGTGCCCGGAGTGCCTGAAGATACCGATCTGGCGGTACGCGCGGCGCAGCTTTTGCAAAATCACACCGGCATTGAGGTTGGTGTCGATATCGACGTGGAAAAACGCATTCCGATGGGTGGTGGCCTGGGTGGTGGCAGTTCCGACGCGGCGACCGTGCTGGTTGCGCTGAACTGGTTGTGGGGGCTGGATCTGGATGAGGATACCTTGGCTGAGTTGGGTCGCCAGCTGGGTGCCGACGTACCGGTATTCGTACGCGGGCGTTCGGCCTGGGCGGAAGGCATCGGTGAGCGGCTCACGCCTCTACCATTGCCTCGACGAACGTATGTGGTGCTGGATCCGCACGAATCGGTGCCAACCGTCGCACTTTTCCAGGCATCTGAATTGACACGAAATGCACCGCGGGCGACAATTTCATCCTTTGCTTCTGGCGAAACGACGGAAAATGCCTTTGCACCAGTAGTACGCGCGCGTCATCCGCGGGTGGCCGCGGCGCTCGACTGGCTGGGCAGTTTTGGTCAGGCGCGACTCTCCGGTAGCGGTGGGTGCGTGTTTCTGGAAGTGAAATCATTCGAGCGGGCGGTATCGATCGCCGGGCAATGTCCGGCAGCCTTCACGGCCCATGTGGCGTCAGGTGTCGATGTTTCCCCATTGCAGCAAGCTCTGGCGCGCCATCGGGCGCGTACCGGGTGAAACAATAATTCGGCAATCGCTGGCGGCATGGCGAAGCCAAACGAGTACGAACAAAAGCACAATCGAACACACCTAATACTGGGGCGTCGCCAAGCTGGTTAAGGCACGGGATTTTGATTCCCGCATACGCAGGTTCGAATCCTGCCGCCCCAGCCATTCCTGATGGCTTGAGTTCTGAGGTAATACTGTGGACACGTCCACCCCGATGATGCTGTTTACCGGCAATGCGCACCGCGCGCTGTCGGAGGATGTTGCCCATCGCCTGGGCGTACCGCTGGGCAAGGCGCTGGTCAGCACGTTCAGCGACGGCGAAGTGCAGATCGAAATCGAGGAAAACGTTCGGCGGCAGGAAGTGTTCGTGATCCAGCCCACCGGTGCACCGAGCGCGGAAAATCTGTTTGAGTTGCTGGCGCTGGCCGATGCGCTGAAGCGCGCTTCAGCCATGAGTGTGACGGCGGTGATTCCGTATTTCGGCTATGCGCGGCAGGATCGTCGGCCCCGCTCGGCGCGCGTGCCGATTACCGCCAAGCTGGCCGCCCGGATGATTGGCGCCGCAGGTATCGATCGGGTACTGACGGTGGATTTGCACGCCGACCAGATTCAGGGTTTTTTCGATATTCCGGTCGACAATGTGTATGCCTCACCGGTGCTATTGGCGGATATCTGGCGCCACCACAGCATGGACGACGTGATCGTGGTCAGTCCGGACGTGGGCGGCGTGGTGCGCGCTCGCGCACTGGCCAAGCGGCTGGATGATGCGGATCTGGCCATCATCGACAAGCGTCGGCCGAAGGCCAATGTGGCGACGGTGATGAACATCATCGGTGACGTGAACGGCAAGACCTGTGTGCTGATCGACGACATCGTCGACACCGCCGGTACGCTGTGCGCGGCAGCCGCTGCGCTGAAGGAGCGTGGTGCCCGCAAGGTGGTTGCCTACTGCGTGCATCCGGTGCTTTCGGGCGCGGCAGTCAGCAATATCGAAGGCTCCCAGCTCGATCAGCTGATTGTCACCAATACGTTGCCGCTGAGCCCGCAAGTGCAGGCCTGCGCCAAGATTCGCCAGCTCTCGGTTGCCGAACTGCTGGCAGAAACCATTCGCCGAATCGCCTTTGGCGAGTCGGTGAGTTCGCTGTACGTGGATTGATTCACACGAGTTGATTCACACTATCCGGCTTCAAACGCGGTGACATCGGTCACCGCACCATCGACTTTTCTGGTCGCGGGAAAGTCAATCGGCCGCTGCGAAGCGGTCATTACCCAACTAAGGCAATATCAACATGGCTAAGACACACGAAATCAAGGCGCAGAGCCGCAAGGACGAGGGGAAAGGTGCGAGCCGCCGCCTGCGTCATGCGAGCTTTGTGCCTGCCGTCGTTTACGGCGCTGGCAAGGATCCGGAGAGCATCCAGATCGAACACAACACCATCCTGCTTGCCGCCAAGCATGAGTGGTTCTTCTCCTCGGTGCTCGACCTCAACGTCGATGGCAAGGTGCAGAAGGTGCTGGTGCGTGACTGGCAGAAGCACCCGTTCAAGCAGCTGATGATGCATATGGATTTCCTGCGCATCAACGAGAACGAAGTCATTCGCGTCAACGTTCCGCTGCACTTCCTCAATCAGGAATCCTCGCCCGCCGGCAAGACCTCCGGTGTGGTTATTTCGCACAACCTGACGGAAGTCGAAGTCTCCTGCCTGCCGAAGGATCTGCCGGAGTTCATCGAGCTCGACCTGGGCAAGCTGAAGGAAGGCGACATCATCCATCTGTCGCAGCTGACGCTGCCGGCGAACGTCGAGATTCCGGCGTTGGCGCTGGGCGAAGATCACGATATCGCCGTGGTCACCGTGATGTTCGTGCAGGAAGAAGTGGACGAAACGCCGGAAGCCGCTGAAGGCGACGCTGCTGCTGCCAAGCCGGCCGCCGCCAAGCCTGCTGGCGACGCCAAGAAGGACGACAAGAAGTAAGCCGTTGCAGCCCCGCACCTTCGCTGGTGCGGGGCTGCACTGCTTGCCTTCCGTCATGGCGGGTCTGCGACTCATTGTCGGGCTGGGCAATCCCTGTGCCGAATACCTCCGAACCCGGCACAACGCCGGGTTCTGGCTTGTTGATGCCCTGGCGAATGCCCAAGGCCAGCGTTTCGGTTTCGACGGCAAGCTGCATGGCGAAGCCTGCAAGGTAAGCATTGGCAACGAGTCGGTCTGGTTGTTGAAGCCGGCGACATTCATGAATAAAAGCGGCATCGCGGTCGTCTCAGCGCTGCGCTACTACAAGATCGAGCCGGAGCAGTGTCTGGTGGCGCATGACGATCTGGATCTGCCTCCTGGCATCGTGCGGCTCAAGTTCGACGGTGGTCACGGCGGCCAGAATGGTTTGCGCGACATCATGGCGCATCTCGGACACGGCAAATTTCATCGCCTGCGTGTGGGTATCGGTCATCCCGGACATCGGGATCAAGTCACACCTTGGGTGCTGGGCCGGCCATCGGCGGCGGATGAAGATGCGATGCTTGTCGGCATTGGCCGTGCGCTGGATGTGTTGCCGCTGGCGGTCAGCGGTGAGTTCGAGAAGGCAATGCATCAGCTGCACAGTGCAGAAAACGTCGAGTCGAAAAAATAGGCTTCACTCAATAGCAGACGCGATACGCAAGCCGAGCCACCGGATCGATTTGCGCCTCACGTTTCACGGTACGGAATCATCATGGGCATCAAATGCGGCATCGTCGGCCTGCCTAACGTTGGCAAATCCACCCTGTTCAATGCGCTGACCAAGGCAGGTATCGAGGCGGCGAACTATCCGTTCTGCACCATCGAGCCCAACGTGGGCATCGTGGAGGTGCCGGATGCGCGACTGGCTCAGCTTTCCGAGATCGTCAAGCCGCAAAAAGTGGTATCGGCCGTGGTCGAGTTCGTCGACATTGCCGGACTGGTGGCGGGTGCATCGAAGGGCGAGGGGCTGGGCAACCAATTTCTGGCCAACATCCGCGAGACCGATGCCATCGTCAACGTGGTGCGCTGTTTCAACGATGACAACATCATCCACGTGGCCGGTCGCATTGATCCGCTCGACGACATCATCGTCATCGGCACCGAGTTGGCGCTGGCGGATCTGGCCACGGCCGACAAGGCGTTGCAGCGTGAGACAAAGAAAGCCCGCGCTGGCGACAAGGACGCCAAGCTGATGGTCGCCGCACTGGAAAAAGTGGTGCCACATCTTGATCAGGGCAATCCGGCGCGCTCCGCACCGCTGTCGGATGAAGAGCGGCTCGCGCTCAAGCCGCTGTCGCTGCTGACCATCAAGCCGGCGATGTACGTGGCCAACGTGGCCGAGGACGGCTTCGAGAACAATCCGCTGCTCGACAAGGTGCGCGAACACGCGGCGATCGAGGGTGCGCCGGTGGTTGCTGTCTGTGCGGCGATCGAGTCGGACATGGCCGAGCTGGATGATGCCGACAAGGCGGAATTCCTGCAGGAAATGGGCCTGCAGGAGCCGGGTCTCAATCGGCTGGCGCGCGCCGCATTCGGGCTGCTTGGGCTGCAGACTTACTTCACTGCCGGCGTCAAGGAAGTGCGCGCCTGGACCATCCATATCGGCGATACCGCGCCGCAGGCGGCGGGCGTGATCCATACCGATTTCGAGCGCGGATTCATTCGTGCGCAGACAATCGGCTTCGACGATTTCATTCGCTATCGCGGTGAGCAGGGCGCCAAGGAAGCGGGCAAGATGCGCGCCGAGGGCAAGGACTATGTCGTCAAGGATGGCGATGTGCTGAACTTCCTGTTCAACGTTTGATCTGCCTCAGTCGTAGGTAAATTCTTTTCGATCATCTGCCGGAGTTTTCATGTCAGGCCAGCAGCACGAAGTAACGTTCCGTTTTCTCGCCCAACCCACCGACGTGAATTTCGGCGGCAAGGTGCATGGTGGTATGGCGATGAAATGGATCGATCAGGCCGGCTACGCCTGCGCGGTAGGCTGGAGCGGGGCGTATTGCGTCACCGCGTCGGTCAGTGGCATCCAGTTTGTGGCGCCGATCCTGATTGGCGACCTGGTGACCGTGCGGGCGCGATTGATTCATACCGGCACATCGAGCATGCACATGGCGGTGGATGTGCTGGCGCGCGATCTGCGCAAGGATGAACAGCGTCTGGCGACCAGTTGCGTGATGGTATTCGTGGCGCTGGATAGTCCCGATGGCAAGCCCACGGCTGTGCCGCGCTGGGAGCCGCGCGACGACAACGAGCGCCGCCTGCAGCTGCAGGCAAAACAGCTGCTGGAATTGTCCAAGGGAATGGAGCAGCTGATCGATATCCAGGCGTCGTCAGCAGGCTGATTTCTGCGTTGGCTGGGCTGAAATAGTGCGCCAATCATGCGTATCCGAGTGCGCAAGGTGTTGACAGCTCAAGGCCCGATCCACACAATACGCGTTCTTTGTTGGAGGGATACCCAAGCGGCCAACGGGGGCAGACTGTAAATCTGCTGGCTTACGCCTTCGGTGGTTCGAATCCACCTCCCTCCACCAGCTTGGATACCACTCTGAAAGTTCGAGAGTGGCGAAAAGTTAAAGTTTTCGACAAAGCGACCTTGGTCGCGATGAAGAGAAAAGATTCAACAGGGTTGCATGGAAGCAATCTTGATCGCGACGCGAAAGCGGCGCGGCCCGGATGAAGGAGCTGGGTTGGTTGGTTCGTGGCGGACCAGGCGATCGATCTTTTTTATCAAGCGAGTTCCGCGCAGGGCGGGAGTAGTTCAATGGTAGAACATCAGTTTTCCAAACTGATTACGCGGGTTCGATTCCCGCCTTCCGCTCCATTGGCTCTCGCGCTGCGTTAAAAAACGCTCATGTAGCTCAGTCGGTAGAGCACTTCCTTGGTAAGGAAGAGGTCACAGGTTCGATTCCTGTTATGAGCACCATTTCACTGCGACCGTAGAAGCTTCGGCCATATACGGACGGTTTTTTCCTTCAATTGATTGACTCCATCGGGGTTTAGCGCGCATGGCAAAGGGTAAATTCGAACGCACCAAGCCGCACGTCAACGTCGGCACGATTGGTCACGTGGATCACGGCAAGACGACGCTGACGGCGGCGCTGACGAAAGTCGGTGCAGAACGTTTCGGTGGCGAGTTCAAGGCCTATGACGCGATTGACGCGGCGCCGGAAGAGAAGGCACGTGGCATCACGATCTCGACCGCACACGTGGAATACGAGTCGCCGCTGCGTCACTACGCGCACGTCGACTGCCCGGGCCATGCGGATTATGTGAAGAACATGATCACGGGTGCGGCGCAGATGGACGGTGCGATCCTGGTGTGTTCGGCCGCTGACGGCCCGATGCCGCAGACGCGCGAGCACATTCTGCTGTCGCGTCAGGTGGGCGTGCCGTTCATCGTGGTCTACCTGAACAAGGCGGACATGGTCGACGACGCCGAGCTGCTCGAGCTGGTCGAAATGGAAGTGCGCGAGCTGCTGACCAAGTACGACTTCCCGGGCGACGACACCCCGATGATCCACGGTTCGGCCAAGCTGGCGCTGGAAGGCGATCAGAGCGAAATCGGCGTGCCGTCGATCATCAAGCTGGTCGATGCGCTGGACAGCTACATCCCTGAGCCGGTGCGCGTGATCGACAAGCCGTTCCTGATGCCGGTCGAAGACGTGTTCTCGATCTCCGGCCGTGGCACCGTGGTGACCGGCCGTATCGAGCGCGGCATCATCAAGGTCGGCGACGAAATCGAAGTGGTCGGTATCCGCAACACGCAGAAGACCACCGTGACCGGCGTGGAAATGTTCCGCAAGCTGCTGGATCAGGGTCAGGCAGGCGACAACGCCGGTCTGCTGCTGCGCGGCCTGAAGCGTGACGACGTCGAGCGCGGCCAGGTGTTGGCCAAGCCGGGCACGATCACCCCGCACACGGACTTCGAGGCCGAGGTGTATGTGCTGTCGAAGGACGAGGGTGGCCGTCATACGCCGTTCTTCAAGGGCTACCGTCCGCAGTTTTACTTCCGTACCACCGACGTCACCGGCGCTTGCGAGCTGCCTGAGGGCGTGGAAATGGTGATGCCGGGTGACAACGTGAAGATGGTGGTGAGCCTGATCCACCCGATCGCGATGGACGAAGGCCTGCGTTTCGCCATCCGTGAAGGCGGTCGTACCGTCGGCGCCGGTGTCGTGGCGAAAGTTCTGAAGTAAGCTGCACTTATGAAGAGTCCGGCATGGATGCCGGGCTTAGCTCTGCCATCAGGGATGATGGCTAAAACTAAATCTCTTCACGGGGCGAGCGGACTCAAAGCCGCTCGCTGTCGTGTTTAAAGTTCAAGTCATGTACGCCAGTAGCTCAATTGGCAGAGCAGCGGTCTCCAAAACCGCAGGTTGGGGGTTCAAGTCCCTCCTGGCGTGCCACTTTCCCGAGGATCGATGACGGGTGACGATGGCAAGGCCGCCCGCATGGGCCGGCATGCTGCTGACACTTGATCACTGTGCATGAATACCAAGGCAGAACAGCAGCCCAAAGGCACGAATGCCGCCGATGTTGCCAAGCTGGTGCTGGCGGGGCTGATACTGGTTGGCGGCATCTTTGCCTATTCCTGGTTCGGCAACGACGCCAGCATCCCATCGTCCGTGCGCTTGCTTGGCGTGCTGGCAGCGCTGGTCATTGCGCTGGCCATTGCGGCATTTACGGCGCTGGGCCGGCGGGTGCGCAATTTCATCGGCGAATCGCAGTTCGAATTGCGCAAGGTCGTCTGGCCGACCAAGGACGAGACAATCAAGACCACCGGCATCATCATTGTCGTGGTAGTGGTTCTTTCGTTGTTGCTGGGTCTGATCGATCTGATTCTGAAGTCGGTCATCCTCGACTGGCTGCTCAAGTTGGGTACCTGAGGTGGAAAACATGAGCAAGCGTTGGTACGTGGTGCACGCCTATTCGGGTTTCGAGAATCAGGTGAAGCGTTCCCTTGACGAGCGCATCAAGCGCGCCGAGATGGAAGAGAAGTTCGGCGAAGTGCTGGTGCCGACCGAAGAAGTCATCGAAATGCGCGGCGGCCAGAAGCGTCGCAGTGAGCGCAAATTCTTCCCTGGCTATGTATTGGTGCAGATCGAGACGAATACCGAAGGCAAATCGCCGCGGATCGACGACGAATGCTGGCATCTGATCAAGGAAACGCCGAAGGTGATGGGCTTCATCGGCGGTACGGCTGATCGTCCGCTGCCGATCAAGGACAGCGAAGCCGAGGCCATCCTCAGCCGGGTTCGTGAAGGTGTCGAGAAGCCGCGACCCAAGGTGCTGTTCGAGCCGGGCGAGATGGTTCGCGTCACCGAAGGTCCGTTCAACGATTTCAACGGTGTTGTCGAGGAAGTCAATTACGAGAAGAGTCGCCTGCGCGTTGCGGTGCTGATCTTCGGTCGGTCGACCCCGGTTGAGCTGGAATTCGGTCAGGTCGAGAAAGCCTGATCAAAGCCGGCTTGATCAAGCCGGTCTGATCACCAAAGGCGTGTCTTGGCACGGGGCTTGCTGAAAGCCTTATCAATCTCTATACTGCGCGGTTCACGTCGAGGTCTCACGATCTCGGCGTGCCCGTGTTTCAGGGTTTGCAAGAGGCGAACCTTCCTTCCATCCATGGATCGGTGAACAGCGAGGAGCCGCAAGGCGCCTGGACTCGCGAGGAAAAACGCAATGGCAAAGAAAGTAACTGGTTATATCAAGCTGCAGGTCAAGGCTGGTCAGGCCAATCCGTCGCCGCCGGTGGGTCCCGCCCTCGGTCAGCGCGGCCTGAACATCATGGAGTTCTGCAAGGCGTTCAATGCTGCCACGCAGAAAATGGAGCCTGGTGCGCCGATTCCGGTCGTCATCACCGCTTACTCCGACCGCAGTTTCACCTTCGCGATGAAGACTTCTCCCGCCACTTTCTGGCTGAAGAAGCTGACCAACACGGCCAAGGGTTCGCCCAAGCCGAATACCGACAAGGTTGGCAAGGTCAGTCGGGCGCAGCTCGAAGAGATCGCCAAGCAGAAGAGCGCGGATCTGACAGCGGCTGAACTCGAAGCTGCGGTTCGTACGATCGCCGGTAGCGCCCGTTCCATGGGCTTGGTAGTGGAGGGTTAAGACATGACGAAGCTCACAAAACGTATGAAGGCCGCGCAGGGTGCGGTGCAGCTGGGCAAGTTCTATGGCCTGGATGAAGCGCTGAAGATCATCAAGGACAACGCCAAGGCCAAGTTCGCCGAGTCGGTGGACGTGGCTGTGCGTCTGGGTATCGACGCGAAGAAATCCGACCAGGGCGTGCGCGGCTCCTCGCTGCTCCCGCACGGCACCGGCAAGACCGTCAAGGTTGCCGTGTTCTGCCCACCGGGTGAGAAGGCCGAGGCCGCCAAGGCCGCTGGTGCTGACGCGGTTGGCATGGATGATCTGGCTGAGCGCATGCAGGCTGGCGATCTCGACTTCGGTCGCGTGATTGCCACGCCGGACGCGATGCGCGTGGTCGGCAAGCTCGGCCAGCTGCTCGGTCCGCGTGGTCTGATGCCGAATCCGAAAGATGGTTCGGTCACCGCCGACGTCGCCACGGCCGTCAAGAACGCCAAGGCCGGCCAGGTGAAGTTCCGCAACGACAAGGCGGGCATCATCCACGCCACCATCGGCAAGGCCAGTTTCGAGGCTTCGCAGCTTGCGGACAACCTCAACACGCTGATCGTCGATTTGCTGAAGGCCAAGCCGTCCACGGCGAAGGGTGTGTTCCTGCAGAAGGTTGCATTGTCCAGCACGATGGGCGTTGGCGTTGCCGTCGACACCTCCACGCTGACCACAGCGGCCAAGTAAAAGAATCAAGTCCTGTGCCGGTGTATTCCGGTGCAGGCAGTTTTTGAGGGCAGTTCCGACTTCGCATGAAGGCCGGGACGGCTGTCAAAGACCGCAGGTGTGACCAGCGCACGACGACGACGGGCAGGAGGCTCGCAATGGCAAGGAATCGCCGTTATCGGTAGCGAGGTCGCTTAATCGGATTGTTCAAATCCGGCCAGCGTAGATGGTGCTGCCCATTCTGGAATCGTTCGATTTGTTCTGGAAAGGCCGACACCCGGGGCGCCCGCGCCCCCGACGTCAAGGACGGCGTCGCCCAGGACCGCAAGCGGCAGGAGCCGTAAGCGGAGTTCATTTGGAGGAGTGATATGGCTCTAAATCTTTCTCAGAAACAAGAAGTAGTTGCCGAACTGGCAGAAGTTGCCTCGAAGGCTCACTCCTTGATTGCTGCCGAATATGCGGGCACCACGGTCGCGCAGATGACCGCGATGCGCAAGCAAGCCCGCGAATCCGGCGTGTACTTGAGAGTCGTCAAGAACACGCTCGCTTCGCGCGCTGTGGCTGGTACCGAATTCGAGGTCGTCAAAGACTCTCTGGTTGGTCCGCTGCTTTATGCATTCTCGACAGAGGAACCCGGTGCTGCCGGTCGTCTGATCAAGGAATTTTCCAAGAGTAACGACAAGCTGAAGGCGAAAATCGTCTCGGTCGAAGGCAAGCTGTTTGCGGCTGAGCACGTTGATGTGCTGGCCTCGCTGCCGACCCGCGAACAGGCGCTTTCCATGCTGGCACGCGTGCTGGCCGAGCCTGCTGCGATGTTCGCCCGCGCCATCAAGGCCGTGGCCGACAAGCAGGACGGTGGTGGCGAAGTTGCCGTCGAAGCGCCGGTCGAAGCCGAGCCCGCTTAAGTTCGATTTCTATTCAAACTGAAACCCATTTCCAGAGGTAAATAAAATGTCCCTGTCCAACGAACAGATCGTTGAAGCCGTTGCCGCCAAGTCGCTCATGGAAGTGATGGAGCTGGTCAAGGCGATTGAAGAGAAGTTTGGCGTGTCCGCTGCTGCCCCGGTTGCTGCTGCCGGTCCGGCCGCTGCCGCTGCTGCCCCTGCTGAAGCGCAGACCGAGTTTGACCTGATCCTGAAGTCCGCGGGCGCCAAGAAGGTCGACGTGATCAAGGCCGTCCGTGCCATCACGGGCCTGGGCCTGAAGGAAGCCAAGGACCTCACCGAGGCCGGTGGCGTCCTGAAGGAAGCCGTGTCGAAGGAAGACGCCGAGAAGTTCAAGAAGGATCTCGAAGCTGCCGGCGCCACTGTCGAACTGAAGTAATCGGCGTTTGCGCGCCGATAGTTCGACTTGACGTCAAGCAAGCCTGGGGGCGAAAGCCCCCGGGCTTTGCCTGTTAACGGTGAACTTCACCGAGTCCGTGACATCGAAACCGTGTTCAGGCATCAACACGTAAGCGTCAAGAATCACCAGTAATACCGTCAGAAGTCAGCACTGAGAGATCGACAGCTTCAGTCGCGATCTTTGATTCATGCCTTTTGACGTGCCGGCGGACAAGTCATCGTTTTCCGGTCACCAGCGGCATCCACAGTTCTTACCATTTAGCCGGTGTGTGCACCACCGGCGTCACTGCGAACCGAGGCGCTCCCGATCATGGCCTACTCGTTTACCGAGAAGAAACGCATCCGCAAGGACTTTGGCAAGCGTCCGCCCGTATTGGGCGTACCCAACCTGCTGACCATCCAGACCGATTCCTACCGCGAGTTCCTGCAGGAACATATCGCGCCCAAACAGCGTGGCGAAAAGGGTTTGCACGCTGCGCTGAAATCGGTGTTCCCGATTACCAGCTACTCGGGCAATGCCGCGCTGGAATATGTCGAGTATCGCCTCGGCGAGCCGGCGTTCGACGAACGCGAGTGCCGCAACCGCGGCATGACCTATGGTGCGCCGCTGCGCACCACCGTGCGCCTGGTCATTTATGACAAGGACAGCCCGGCCTCGAAGAAAGTGGTCAAGTACATCAAGGAGCAGGAGGTCTACATGGGCGAAATTCCGCTCATGACCGACACCGGCA
This sequence comes from Rhodanobacter sp. MP1X3, assembly GCF_014207165.1. Classification (NCBI taxonomy): domain Bacteria; kingdom Pseudomonadati; phylum Pseudomonadota; class Gammaproteobacteria; order Lysobacterales; family Rhodanobacteraceae; genus Rhodanobacter; species Rhodanobacter sp. MP1X3. Next base: position 1,427,238 of record NZ_JACHCO010000001.1, read on the forward strand.
CCTTCATCATCAACGGCACCGAGCGCGTGATCGTCTCGCAGCTGCATCGTTCGCCGGGCGTGTTCTTCGATCACGACCGTGGCAAGACGCATAGCTCGGGCAAGCTGCTGTTCTCGGCGCGCGTGATTCCTTACCGTGGCTCGTGGCTCGATTTCGAGTTCGATCCGAAGGATGCGCTGTTCACCCGTATCGATCGTCGCCGCAAGTTGCCGGTGACCGTGTTGCTGCGCGCGCTCGGCTACAACAACCAGGAAATGCTGGGCATTTTCTTCGAGCACAACGTGTTCCACCTCGGCAAGAAGGGTGGTACCACGCTGGAGCTCGTCGCCGAGCGTCTGCGTGGCGAAACGCTGAGCTTCGACCTGGCCATTGGCGGCACGGTGCTGGTGGAAGCCGGCAAGCGCATTACGGCGCGTCACGTGCGTCAGCTGGCGGCCGAGAACATCACGGCGCTGGAAGTGCCGGACGACTATCCGGTCGGCCGCATCGTGGCGACCGATATCATTGATCCGGCCACCGGCGAGCTGTTGGCGTCGGCGAACGACGAGATCACGGCCGAGCAGCTGGAAAATTTCCGTAAGGCCGGTATCGAGATCGTGCCGACGCTGTACGTCAACGATCTGGATCGTGGCGCCTACATCTCGCACACCCTGCGCATCGACAACACCAAGACGCCACTCGAGGCGCTGGTGGAAATCTATCGCATGATGCGTCCGGGCGAGCCGCCGACCAAGGATGCGGCACAGAACCTGTTCTTCAACCTGTTCTTCACCTTCGATCGCTACGACCTGTCGGGCGTCGGCCGGATGAAGTTCAACCGTCGTGTGGGTCGCAAGGAAATCCTCGGCCCAGGCGTGCTGTACGACCACAAGTTCTTCAGCGAGCGCAAGGAAGAAGCGTCGCAGAACCTGGTCAAGGAGCAGGGCGAGACGTCCGACATCCTCGACGTGCTGAAGGTACTGATCGACATCAAGAATGGCCACGGTACCGTGGATGACATCGATCATCTGGGCAACCGTCGCGTGCGTTCGGTTGGCGAAATGGCCGAGAACACCTTCCGCATCGGTCTGGTGCGCGTGGAGCGTGCGGTGCGCGAGCGCCTGTCGCTGGCCGAGGCCGATGGCCTGACCCCGCAGGACCTGATCAATGCCAAGCCGGTGGCAGCGGCGGTGAAGGAGTTCTTTGGCTCCTCGCAGCTCAGCCAGTTCATGGATCAGAACAATCCGCTGTCGGAAGTCACGCACAAGCGCCGCGTTTCCGCGCTTGGGCCAGGTGGTCTGACGCGTGAGCGTGCCGGCTTCGAAGTGCGCGACGTGCATCCGACCCATTACGGCCGCGTCTGCACCATCGAAACACCGGAAGGCCCGAACATCGGCCTGATCAACTCGCTGGCTGTGTACGCCCGCACCAACTCCTATGGCTTCCTCGAGACGCCGTACCGCAAGGTTGCCAGCAGCAAGGTCACCGACAAGGTGGATTACTTGTCGGCGATCGAAGAGGGCGATCACGTGATCGCGCAGGCGAACTCGCCGCTCGACAAGCATGGCGGTTTCATTGAGGACTTCGTGTCCTGCCGCTTCCGCGGTGAGTCCGAGCTGCGTCCGGCGTCCGAAGTCGATTACATGGACGTCTCGCCGATGCAGACCGTGTCGGTCGCCGCGGCGCTGGTGCCGTTCCTCGAGCACGACGATGCGAACCGCGCGCTGATGGGCGCGAACATGCAGCGTCAGGCCGTGCCGACGCTGCGTTCGCAGACTCCGCTGGTCGGTACCGGCATCGAGCGCGCCGTGGCGCGTGACTCGGGCGTCATTGCCACCGCCAAGCGCGGCGGCGTGATCGACCAGGTCGATGCGGCCCGTATCGTGGTGCGCGTGAACGAGGAAGAAGTTGGCGACAACGATGCCGGCGTGGATATCTACACGCTGACCAAGTACACCCGCTCCAACCAGAACACCAACCTCAACCAGCGTCCGCTGGTGAACGTCGGTGACGTGGTGGCGAAGGGCGACACGCTGGCCGACGGTTCGTCGACCGATCTGGGCGAGCTCGCGCTCGGCCAGAACATGCTGATCGCCTTCATGCCGTGGAACGGCTACAACTTCGAAGACTCGATCCTGCTCTCCGAGCGCGTCGTGCAGGAAGATCGCTACACCTCGATCCATATCGAGGAGCTGTCCTGTCCTGCGCGTGACACCAAGCTGGGCGCCGAAGAAATCACCGCCGACATCCCGAACGTGGGCGAGCAGGCGCTGGCCAAGCTCGACGAGTCGGGCATCGTTTACATCGGTGCCGAAGTGAAGGCGGGCGACATTCTGGTGGGCAAGGTCACGCCGAAGGGCGAGAGCCAGCTGACGCCGGAAGAGAAGCTGCTGCGTGCGATCTTCGGTGAGAAGGCGTCCGACGTTAAGGACAGCTCGCTGCGCGTGCCGCCGGGCATGGACGGCACCGTCATCGACGTGCAGGTTTTCACCCGCGACGGCATCGAGAAGGACAAGCGCGCCAAGCAGATCGAAGAGACCGAGATCAAGCGGGTCCGCAAGGATCTGGACGATCAGTTCCGCATCCTCGAAGGTGCGATCTACAGCCGCATGCGCACCGCGCTGGTCGGTAAGTCCGCGATGAGCGGTCCGGGCGGCCTGAAGCGCGGTACGGAAATCACCGATGCCTACCTCGACGGTCTGAAGAAGGACGACTGGTTCAAGGTCAACGTCAAGGACGAGGATGTCACCGAGTTCCTCGAGCGCGCGGCCGATCAGGTCAAGCGCCACAAGGAGGAGTTCGACAAGCGCTTCAAGGAGAAGCAGGGCAAGATCACGCAGGGCGACGATCTGGCTCCGGGCATGCTGAAAATGGTCAAGGTGTTTTTGGCCGTGAAGCGCCGCATCCAGCCGGGCGACAAGATGGCTGGCCGTCACGGCAACAAGGGTGTCGTTTCCAACGTGGTGCCGGTCGAGGACATGCCGTATTCCGCCGATGGCGTGCCGGTCGACATCGTGCTGAATCCGCTGGGCGTGCCGTCGCGCATGAACATCGGTCAGATTCTGGAAGTCCATCTGGGCTGGGCCGCCAAGGGCCTGGGCAAGAAGATCCAGAAGATGCTCGAGGCACAGGCAAAGGTGGCGCAGGTCCGCGAATTCCTCGATCAGATCTACAACCACCATGTGGCCGGTGCCGTGCAGCACGTCGACCTGAAGTCGCTCACCGACAAGGAAATCTTCACCCTCGCTACCAATCTGCAGGAAGGCGTGCCGATGGCGACGCCGGTGTTCGACGGTGCCGAAGAGTCCGAGATCAAGGCGATGCTCAGGTTGGCTGATTTGCCCGAGTCCGGTCAGACCATGCTGTACGACGGCCGCACCGGCGAGGCGTTTGATCGCCCGGTCACCGTGGGCTACATGCATTACCTGAAACTCAACCATCTGGTCGACGACAAGATGCATGCCCGTTCCACCGGTCCGTACTCGCTCGTTACCCAGCAGCCGTTGGGCGGCAAGGCGCAGTTCGGCGGCCAGCGCTTCGGCGAGATGGAAGTGTGGGCACTGGAAGCTTACGGCGCGGCATACACGCTGCAGGAAATGTTGACGGTGAAGTCCGACGACGTGCAGGGCCGCAACCAGATGTACAAGAACATTGTCGACGGCAACCACGAGATGTCGGCCGGCATGCCGGAATCCTTCAACGTGCTGGTGAAGGAAATCCGCTCGCTCGCCATCGATATCGATCTGGAAGAGATCAAGTGACCCGCGCGCATACAGGAGCCAAGCAATGAAAGACCTGCTCAATCTGTTCAATCAGCAGCGCGCCACACCGGATTTTGATGCAATCAAAATCGCGCTGGCGTCGCCTGAGCTGATCCGTTCGTGGTCATTCGGCGAAGTCAAAAAGCCGGAAACCATCAACTACCGCACCTTCAAGCCCGAGCGTGACGGCCTGTTCTGCGCCGCCATCTTCGGACCGGTGAAGGACTACGAGTGCCTGTGCGGTAAGTACAAGCGCATGAAGCATCGTGGTGTGGTCTGCGAGAAGTGCGGCACGGAAGTGACGCTGGCCAAAGTGCGTCGCGAGCGCATGGGCCATATCGAGCTGGCCAGCCCGACCGCGCACATCTGGTTCCTCAAGTCGCTGCCGTCGCGCATCGGCCTGATGCTCGACATGACCCTGCGTGACATCGAGCGCATCCTGTACTTCGAAGCCTTCGTGGTGATCGATCCGGGCATGACGGCGCTTGAGCGCGGCCAGCTGCTCAGTGAAGACCAGTATCTGGAAGCGACCGAAGAGCACGGCGACGAGTTCGATGCCCGCATGGGTGCCGAGGCCGTCTTCCACCTGCTGAAGTCGCTCGACCTGCCGGGCGAAGTCATCCGCCTGAAGGAAGAGATCACCTCCACCAATTCCGAGACCAAGCTGAAGCGGCTGACCAAGCGCGTCAAGCTGATCGAGGCGTTCCTGGAATCCGGCAACAAGCCGGAGTGGATGGTGCTGACCGTGCTGCCCGTGCTGCCGCCGGACCTGCGTCCGCTGGTGCCACTGGACGGTGGTCGCTTTGCGACCTCCGATCTAAACGATCTGTACCGTCGCGTGATCAACCGCAACAACCGCCTGAAGCGTCTGCTCGAACTCAATGCGCCGGACATCATCGTGCGCAACGAAAAGCGCATGCTGCAGGAATCGGTCGATGCGCTGCTCGACAACGGTCGTCGCGGTCGTGCCATCACCGGCACCAACAAGCGTGCACTGAAGTCGCTGGCCGACATGATCAAGGGCAAGCAGGGCCGGTTCCGTCAGAATCTGCTCGGCAAACGCGTGGACTACTCCGGTCGTTCGGTGATCGTGGTCGGTCCGACCTTGCGTCTGCATCAGTGCGGTCTGCCGAAGAAGATGGCGCTTGAGTTGTTCAAGCCCTTCATCTTCGCCAAGCTGCAGGCGCGTGGCGAAGCCACCACCATCAAGGCGGCCAAGAAGCTGGTCGAGCGCGAAGAAGCGCAGGTGTGGGACATCCTGGAAGAGGTGATCCGCGAGCATCCGGTGCTGCTGAACCGCGCGCCGACCCTGCATCGTCTGGGCATTCAGGCGTTCGAGCCGAAGCTGATTGAAGGCAAGGCCATCCAGCTGCATCCGCTGGTCTGTACGGCATTCAACGCCGACTTCGACGGCGATCAGATGGCCGTGCACGTGCCGTTGTCGATCGAGGCACAGCTCGAAGCGCGCGCGCTGATGATGTCGTCCAACAACATCCTCAGCCCCGCCAACGGTGAGCCTATCATCGTGCCGACGCAGGACGTGGTGCTGGGTCTGTATTACATGACCCGCGAGCTGATCAACGTCAAGGGCGGCGGCATGGTGTTCTCCGGCATCGCCGAAGTGCGCCGCGCCTACGACAACCGTGCCGTTGAATTGCACGCCAAGGTCAAGGTTCGCCTGAAGCTGGTGAACATTGCCGAAGACGGCACCCGCACCAACGAAACCAAGATCGTCGACACCACCGTCGGCCGTGCCCTGCTGGCCGAGATTCTGCCCGAGGGTCTGCCGTTCGAGCTGGCCAATACCGAGCTGACCAAGAAAGCGATCTCGCGTCTGATCAACTCCAGCTATCGTTTGCTGGGCTTGAAGGAAACGGTCGTGTTCGCCGATAAGCTGATGTACACCGGCTTCCGTTTCGCAACGCGTGCCGGCATCTCCATCGGCATCGACGACATGCTGATTCCGGACGAGAAGAAGCCGATCCTGGAAGAAGCCGAGAAGGAAGTCGTCGAGATCCAGCAGCAGTATCAGTCGGGTCTGGTCACAGCTGGCGAGCGCTACAACAAGGTGGTCGACATCTGGTCCCGCACCAGTGAGCTGGTGGCGAAGGCCATGATCGACGGCATTGGTACCGAAAAGGTCAAGGACGTCGACGGCAAGACGGTCAATCAGAAGTCGATGAACTCGCTGTACATCATGGCCGACTCCGGCGCCCGTGGTTCCGTGGCGCAGATTCGTCAGCTGGCTGGCATGCGCGGTCTGATGGCCCGTCCCGATGGCTCGATCATCGAGACGCCGATCAAGGCGAACTTCCGCGAAGGTCTGAACGTGCTGCAGTACTTCAACTCCACCCACGGTGCTCGTAAGGGCCTTGCGGATACGGCGTTGAAGACAGCGAACTCCGGCTACCTGACCCGTCGCCTCGTCGACGTGGCGCAGGACGTGGTGATCACGATGGACGACTGCGGCACCGAGAACGGTGTGATCATGCAGCCGATCGTCGAAGGCGGCGATGTGGTCGAGCCGCTGCGCGAGCGCGTGCTTGGCCGCGTGGTGGTCGAGGACGTCTACGGCCCCGGCGACGACGATCAGCCGATCGTTACCCGCGACACGCTGCTCAACGAGGCACTGGTCGAGAAGCTGGACAAGGCTGGCGTACAGATCATCAAGGTCCGTTCGCCGATCACCTGCGCCGCGGCGCACGGTGTCTGCAAATTCTGCTATGGCCGTGATCTGGCCCGTGGTCACCTGGTCAACATGGGTGAAGCCGTGGGCGTGGTTGCCGCACAGTCGATCGGCGAGCCCGGTACCCAGCTGACCATGCGTACGTTCCACATCGGCGGCGCGGCTTCGCGTGCGGCGGCGGTGGACAACGTGACGGTGAAGACCACCGGCTCGCTGAAGTTCAACAACCTCAAGTCCGTGCAGCACAAGCAGGGCCATCTGGTGGCCGTGTCGCGTTCAGGCGAGCTGAGCGTGATCGACACCAGCGGCCGTGAACGCGAGCGCTACAAAGTGCCGTACGGCGCCATCATCGCGGTCAAGGACGGTGCGCCGGTCAAGCCGGGCCAGACCGTTGCCAACTGGGATCCGCATACCCATCCGATCGTCACGGAAGTGGCCGGTGTGGTGCGCTTCATCGACTTCCTCGATGGCGTCACCGTGCAGAGTCAGACCGACGACCTGACCGGCCTGGAGTCGGCGGTGGTCACCGATCCGAAGCGTCGCGGTGCGCAGGCGAAGGATCTGCGCCCGATCGTGCGCCTGGAAGACAGCAAGGGCCGCGAGCTCAAGCTGCCGGGTACGGACATCGCCGCGCAGTACTTCCTGCCGGCCGGTGCCATCGTGTCGATCCAGAACGGTGCGGAAGTGGGCGTGGGCGACGTGGTGGCACGTATCCCGCAGGAAACCTCCAAGACCCGCGACATCACCGGTGGTCTGCCGCGCGTGGCCGACTTGTTCGAAGCGCGCAAGCCGAAGGAGCCGGCGATCCTCGCGGAGCGTTCGGGCATCATCAGCTTCGGCAAGGACACCAAGGGCAAGCAGCGTCTGATCATCAAGGACGTCGACGGCAACGAGCACGAGGAGCTGATTCCCAAGTGGCGTCAGGTCATCGTGTTTGAAGGTGAGCATGTCGAGAAGGGCGAAACCGTTGTCGACGGCGAGCCAAGCCCGCATGACATCCTGCGCCTGCTGGGTGTGGAGCCGCTGGCTTCGTACCTGGTCAAGGAAATTCAGGACGTGTATCGCCTGCAGGGCGTGAAGATCAACGACAAGCACATCGAAGCGATCATTCGCCAGATGCTGCGCAAGGTCGAGATCGTCGAGCCAGGCGAAAGCCATTACCTGCGTGGCGAGCAGGTTGAGCGGGTGCGCATCAATGGCGAGAATGATCGTGCGATCGCCAAGGGTGAGCGTCCGGCCGAGTATCAGTCGGTGCTGCTGGGTATCACCAAGGCGTCGTTGGCCACCGAGTCGTTCATCTCGGCCGCTTCGTTCCAGGAGACTACCCGCGTATTGACCGAGGCAGCCGTTCGCGGTACGCGTGACACCTTGCGCGGCCTTAAGGAAAATGTTATTGTCGGGCGCTTAATTCCGGCAGGAACGGGCCTGGCTTACCATGCAGCGCGTCGTCGCCAGGGCGGTTTGACCGATTCGGAACTGGACGCGTTGTCCGGCTCCACCCCGGTCGTATCCTTTGCCGAGGCTCCGGCCGGTAATGATGATGGTGCCGAGTAAGCCTGCTCAAGGCCTTGCTCGCTGAAATACGAAATGAGGCGCATGGATGCGCCTCGTGTTCGGGTCATGGATGGCTGGGTATCTTGGTTGCCTCTGGTGGCCTGCCCATGTTAAATTTCCGCTTCTTGGCAGACCGAGCTTGTTCGGGCTGCCTTTATGTTTTCAGGATCAGCTTCGCATGACGACAGTCAATCAATTGGTGCGCAAATCCCGCAGCCCCAAGACCTATAAGAGTGGGTCGCCGGCGTTGCAGAGCAGCCCGCAGCGTCGCGGCGTCTGCACGCGCGTATACACAACTACCCCGAAAAAGCCGAACTCGGCCTTGCGCAAGGTCGCCAAGGTGCGCCTGACCAACGGCTTCGAAATCATCAGCTACATCGGTGGTGAAGGTCATAACCTGCAAGAGCACTCGGTGGTTCTGATCCGCGGCGGTCGCGTCAAGGATCTGCCTGGTGTGCGCTACCACACGGTGCGCGGCAGCCTCGATTGCGCTGGTGTCACCAAGCGTCGTCAATCGCGTTCGAAGTACGGCGCCAAGCGCCCGAAAAAGTAAAGGACTAGAAACATGTCGCGTAAAGGTTCACATCCCGCCCGTCTGATCCTGCCGGATCCCAAGCACGGCAGCCAGCTCATCGCCCGTTTTATCAACATGGTGATGAAGAGCGGCAAGAAGTCGGTCGCCGAAAGCATCGTCTACGGCGCACTGCAGCACATTGGTGAGAAGAACGGCGAGCCGGTAGCGCTGGTCGAGAAAGCACTGAACAACATCGCGCCTGCCGTCGAGGTGAAGTCACGTCGCGTCGGTGGTGCCACGTACCAGGTGCCGGTCGAAGTTCGTCCGGGTCGCCGCATGGCGCTGGCGATGCGTTGGGTGATCGACGCGGCGCGCAAGCGCGGCGAGACCTCGATGCCGCGCAAGCTGGCTGCCGAGCTGCTGGAAGCCTCGGAAAGCCGTGGTGGTGCTGCCAAGAAGCGTGAAGAAACGCATCGTATGGCTGAAGCCAACAAGGCGTTCTCGCACTACCGTTGGTAAGCGCTGCTGGTCGTCTGCAGACGCTGCAGGTTTTTTGAGGTCAACTCCGTGGCACGCACCACTCCCATCGACCGTTATCGTAATTTCGGCATCATGGCCCACATTGATGCCGGGAAAACCACGACAACGGAGCGCATCCTGTTCTACACCGGTGTCAGTCACAAGATTGGCGAAGTGCATGATGGTGCGGCAACGATGGATTGGATGGAGCAGGAGCAGGAGCGGGGCATCACCATTACGTCGGCGGCAACGACGGCGTTCTGGAAAGGCATGGATCGCTCTATGCCGGAGCATCGTTTCAACATCATCGATACGCCGGGACACGTTGACTTCACGATTGAAGTTGAGCGATCCCTGCGCGTTCTTGATGGCGCCGTCTTTGTGTTGTGCGCCGTGGGTGGTGTGCAGCCGCAGTCCGAGACTGTCTGGCGTCAGGCCAACAAGTATTCGGTGCCGCGCTTGGCGTTCGTCAACAAGATGGACCGCACTGGTGCCGACTTCGACAACGTGGTCAGCCAGCTGAAATCCCGCCTAGGTGCCAATCCGGTGCCCATGCAGGTGCCGATCGGCTCCGAAGAGGGGTTCGAAGGCGTTGTCGATCTGATCAAGATGAAAGCGGTTATCTGGGACATGGAGTCCCAGGGTATGAAGTTCGATTATCGGGAAATCCCGGCCGACCTGAAAGATGCTGCTGACCAGGCGCGCAACTTCATGGTCGAGGCGGCGGCGGAAACGTCCGAAGAGCTGATGAACAAGTACCTGGAAGAGGGTGATCTGGCTGAGGAAGACATTCTCGCCGGCATCCGCGCAGGTACCCTTGCAGCAACGCTGATCCCGGTTTTCTGCGGTACGGCGTTCAAGAACAAGGGCGTGCAGGCCATGCTCGACGCGGTGGTGCAGTTGCTCCCTTCGCCGGCCGATCGCCCGCCGGTCAAGGGTCTGGACGAAGACGAGCAGGAAATCACCCGCACCGCCGGTGATGACCAGCCGTTTGCCGCACTGGCATTCAAGATCATGACGGATCCATTCGTCGGGTCGCTGACCTTCTTTCGCGTCTATTCGGGCGTGCTGAAGTCGGGCGATGCGGTATACAACCCGATCAAGAGCAAGAAAGAGCGTATCGGTCGCCTGCTGCAAATGCATGCGAACGAGCGTCAGGAACTGAAGGAAGTCTGCGCTGGTGACATCGCTGCAGCAGTCGGCCTGAAAGATGTAACAACCGGCGATACGCTATGTGCTCAGGATCATCTGATCACGCTGGAGCGGATGGTTTTTCCGGAACCCGTCATTGCGATGGCGGTTGAGCCGAGAACCAAGTCCGACCAGGAGAAGATGGGTATCGCGTTGGGCCGCCTCGCGTCGGAGGATCCATCCTTCCGCGTGCGCACTGACGAGGAGTCCGGCCAGACCATCATCGCTGGCATGGGCGAGTTGCATCTGGATATCCTGGTCGACCGCATGCGCCGCGAGTTTGGTGTCGAGGCGAATGTCGGCAAGCCACAGGTGGCCTATCGCGAGACCATTCGCAAGCAGGTCAAGCAAGAAGGCAAGTTCATTCGCCAGTCCGGTGGCAAGGGCCAGTTTGGCCACGTGGTGCTGGAAATTGTTCCGCAGGAACGCGGGCAGGGCTATGTGTTCGAGAATGCAATCGTCGGCGGTGTGATTCCGAAGGAATACATCCCGGCTGTCGACAAGGGTATCCAGGAAGCGATGACCTCCGGTCCGCTGGCGGGTTTTCCGGTTGTCGACATCAAGATCCGTCTGATCGACGGTTCGTATCATGAGGTCGATTCCAGCGAAATGGCGTTCAAGATTGCCGGTTCGATGGGCTTCAAGGAAGGTTTCCACAAAGCCAGTCCGGTTTTGCTGGAGCCGGTCATGAAGATTGAGGTGGTGACACCCGAGGATTACATGGGTGATGTCATGGGTGATCTGAGCCGCCGTCGTGGCGTGCTGCAGGGATCCGAAGACACCAACTCGGGCAAGGTGATCAATGCAACGGTTCCGCTGGGTGAGATGTTCGGCTACGCCACGAGTCTTCGTTCGCAGACCCAGGGTCGGGCCACGTACACCATGGAATTCGATCACTACGCCGAAGCGCCGACCAACATTGCCGAGCAGGTCATGAAGCGGGCCTGATGATTCAGTTTTTGCACCATCGTTTTTGCATTCGTCCTTGAATGCGAAGATCAAGAAGCGACCATTCATGGCCGCACTTTTTATAAAATTCCGTTCTTAAAAGTTCCGTGTTTTCAAATTAGAGGTTTTTCGGTCATGGCAAAGGGTAAATTCGAACGCACCAAGCCGCACGTCAACGTCGGCACGATTGGTCACGTGGATCACGGCAAGACGACGCTGACGGCGGCGCTGACGAAAGTCGGTGCAGAACGTTTCGGTGGCGAGTTCAAGGCCTATGACGCGATTGACGCGGCGCCGGAAGAGAAGGCACGTGGCATCACGATCTCGACCGCACACGTGGAATACGAGTCGCCGCTGCGTCACTACGCGCACGTCGACTGCCCGGGCCATGCGGATTATGTGAAGAACATGATCACGGGTGCGGCGCAGATGGACGGTGCGATCCTGGTGTGTTCGGCCGCTGACGGCCCGATGCCGCAGACGCGCGAGCACATTCTGCTGTCGCGTCAGGTGGGCGTGCCGTTCATCGTGGTCTACCTGAACAAGGCGGACATGGTCGACGACGCCGAGCTGCTCGAGCTGGTCGAAATGGAAGTGCGCGAGCTGCTGACCAAGTACGACTTCCCGGGCGACGACACCCCGATGATCCACGGTTCGGCCAAGCTGGCGCTGGAAGGCGATCAGAGCGAAATCGGCGTGCCGTCGATCATCAAGCTGGTCGATGCGCTGGACAGCTACATCCCTGAGCCGGTGCGCGTGATCGACAAGCCGTTCCTGATGCCGGTCGAAGACGTGTTCTCGATCTCCGGCCGTGGCACCGTGGTGACCGGCCGTATCGAGCGCGGCATCATCAAGGTCGGCGACGAAATCGAAGTGGTCGGTATCCGCAACACGCAGAAGACCACCGTGACCGGCGTGGAAATGTTCCGCAAGCTGCTGGATCAGGGTCAGGCAGGCGACAACGCCGGTCTGCTGCTGCGCGGCCTGAAGCGTGACGACGTCGAGCGCGGCCAGGTGTTGGCCAAGCCGGGCACGATCACCCCGCACACGGACTTCGAGGCCGAGGTGTATGTGCTGTCGAAGGACGAGGGTGGCCGTCATACGCCGTTCTTCAAGGGCTACCGTCCGCAGTTTTACTTCCGTACCACCGACGTCACCGGCGCTTGCGAGCTGCCTGAGGGCGTGGAAATGGTGATGCCGGGTGACAACGTGAAGATGGTGGTGAGCCTGATCCACCCGATCGCGATGGACGAAGGCCTGCGTTTCGCCATCCGTGAAGGCGGTCGTACCGTCGGCGCCGGTGTCGTGGCGAAAGTTCTGAAGTAAGCTGCACTTATGAAGAGTCCGGCATGGATGCCGGGCTTAGCTCTGCCATCAGGGATGATGGCTGAAATAAAAGCACGTAACAAAATTATTGCCGGACCACTTCACTAAGTGGAAATTTACCGGTATACTCCGTAGCTCACTTGCTCATCTCGCTACTGGGATGGGTACACCGCGAAATGAGGCGCAGGATGTGCTTCGAGTTCGCAGGCCGGGATGGCCCTCGCAATACCGTGATCGCAGGGGAGACTCTGGTGGTCGTTGTTTTGCTTGATTTTCAAGGTTTTCGCCTAGCGACTCTAAGTGAGTCCGCTTGGCGTTTTTGAGTTGAAGTCACGAGCAATCGCGACTTCCGATGTGGCGGTAAAGGTAAAGGGTTGTGCGAAATGGTGAGAAGCCGTTTCGTTTCACATTACGTTCTTTCGACAACAGGACACGGTTATGGCGAACCAGAAGATTCGGATTCGATTGAAGGCGTACGATCATCGTTTGATCGACCGCTCAGCCAGCGAGATCGTCGAGACAGCCAAGCGCACTGGCGCAACGGTTCTCGGCCCCATCCCACTGCCGACCAAGATCGAGCGTTACACCATTCTGGTGTCTCCGCACGTCGACAAAGACGCACGCGACCAGTACGAAACCCGTACTCACAAGCGCGTGTTGGACATTGTTGACCCGAACGACAAAACCGTGGACGCGCTCATGAAGCTTGATCTCGCCGCTGGCGTCGATGTTCAGATCAAGCTCGGTTGAGCGATAGACAGGATACGAAGATGAGTATCGGATTGGTTGGCCGCAAATGCGGCATGAGCCGACTCTTCACTGAAGATGGTCGTTCGATTCCGGTGACGCTGATTGAAGCGACGCCGAACCGGGTGACCCAGTTGAAGACGGAAGATAACGATGGCTACAGCGCTGTCCAGGTCGCGGTTGGCACCAAGCGTGCAAACCTGCTGACGCAGCCGCTGAAAGGTCATTACGCCTCGGCCAAGGTTGAGCCAGGTCGTGGTTTGTGGGAATTCCGCGTGTCTGCCGATGATCTCGGCAAGTATGCCGTGGGCAACGAGATCAAGGCGGATGAAGTTTTCACCGTCGGTCAGATCGTAGACGTTGCCGGCGTGTCGAAAGGCAAGGGCTTCCAGGGCACGATCAAGCGCTGGAACTTCAAGATGGGTGACGCCACCCACGGTAACTCGCTGTCGCATCGCGCTCCGGGCTCCATCGGTCAGCGCCAGACGCCAGGACGCGTGTTCCCAGGCAAGAAAATGTCCGGCCACATGGGTGCGGTAAACCGTACGCAGCAGGGTCTGGAAGTGATCAAGGTCGACGCCGAGCGTCATCTGATTGCGGTGAAGGGTGCGGTACCGGGTGCAACCGGTGGCGACGTCATCATCCGTCCGACGACGAAGAGCTGAGGAGTACGCCATGGAACTTAACGTTATTGGCGCAAAGCCGCTCAGCGTATCGGACGAAGTGTTCGGTGCCGAGTTCAAGCAGGCCCTGATCCATCAGGTGGTTGTTGCCTACCAGGCTGCTGGCCGTGCCGGTACCCAGTCGCAGCTTTCGCGCGGCGAGATGTCCGGTACCACCAAGAAATTCAAGAAGCAGAAGGGCGGCGGTGCGCGCCACGGCGATTACCGTGCTCCGATCTTCGTTGGCGGTGGCCGTACGTTTGCTGCCAAGCCACGTAGCTATGAGCAGAAGGTCAACCGCAAGGCGTATCGCGTTGCGATCCGTTCGATCCTGGCCGAGCTCAACCGTGCCGGTCGTCTGAAAGTGGTCGAGAGCTTCGGCATCGACAACCCCAAGACCACCACGATGGTTGCCAAGCTGGCCGAGCTGAAAGTGACTGGACGCGTGCTGCTGGTGTCGGAAGATGCCTCGGAGAACGTGTTCCTGGGCGCGCGCAACATTCCGTACATCCATGTGCTGGACGTGATGGCGCTGAACCCGGTCAGCCTGGTCGGTTCGGATCATGTGGTGATGACGGTTGACGCCGTGAAGAAGATCGAGGAGTGGCTGGCATGAACAACGAACGCATTCTCGATACGCTGCGCGCTCCGCACATCTCGGAGAAGTCGGCCCGTCTGGCCGAGCACAACCAGTACGTATTCGTGGTTGCTCCTACCGCAACCAAGGCCGACGTCCGCGTTGCCGTGGAGAAGCTGTTTGACGTCACCGTCAAGCAGGTGAACCTGGTCAACACCAAGGGCAAGGTCAAGGCTTTCCGTCAGCGCGCTGGCAGCCGCCAGGGCAAGCGCAAGGCTTATGTGCGTCTTGCCGATGGTCAGACCATCGACGTTTCCGCCAAGGCCTGAGCCAGGAGTTCTTTGAGATGACATTAATTACTCACAAGCCGACCTCGCCGGGACGCCGTGACGCAGTAAGCGTTCGCACCGAAGGTCTGTACAAGGGCGCACCGTATGCGCCGTTGACCGAATCGCAGTCGCGCACCGGTGGTCGTAACCATCATGGTCGCATCACTGTTCGTCACCGCGGTGGCGGTCACAAGCAGCATTACCGCATCATCGACTTCAAGCGTGACAAGGAAGGCGTGGCGGCGAAGGTCGAGCGGATCGAATACGATCCGAATCGTACTGCACACATCGCGCTGCTTTGCTACGTCGACGGCGAGCGTCGTTACATCATTGCGCCGAAGGGTGTGGCGGTTGGTGACGTGCTGCTATCCGGTCGTGAAGCGCCGATCAAGTCCGGCAACTGCATGCAGCTGCGCAGCATTCCGATGGGTAGCACGATTCACTGCATCGAGCTGCGTCCGGGCAAGGGTGCGCAGATCGCCCGCAGCGCCGGGGCATCGGTGCAGCTGGTTGCTCGCGAATCTGGTTACGCCACGCTGCGTCTTCGCTCTGGCGAAATGCGCCGGGTGCCGGTCGAGTGCCGCGCCACCATCGGTGAAGTCGGTAACGGCGAGCACAGCCTGAAGAAGCTCGGCAAGGCCGGCGCAAAGCGCTGGCTCGGTATTCGCCCGACCGTTCGCGGTGTGGTGATGAACCCGGTCGATCATCCGCACGGTGGTGGTGAAGGCAAGACTTCAGGTGGTCGTCATCCGGTCAGCCCATGGGGCACGCCGGCCAAGGGCTACAAGACCCGTAACAACAAGCGCACGCAGCAGTTCATCGTGCGTCGTCGCAAGTAATAGGAAACCGACATGCCGCGTTCTCTAAAAAAAGGTCCGTTTGTCGACCTCCACCTCGTAAAGAAGGTGGAAGCTGCGGTTTCCGCCAATAACAAGCGCCCGATCAAGACCTGGTCGCGTCGCTCGATGATCCTGCCGGAAATGGTTGGCTTGACCATCGCAATTCATAACGGCCGTCAGCACGTACCCGTACTGATCAACGAGAACATGGTCGGGCACAAGCTCGGCGAGTTCGCGGTGACCCGTACGTTCAAGGGCCATGTCGGCGACAAGAAGGGCAAGTGATGAGCACTGAAGCCAAAGCGATCTTGCGTGGCGCCCGCATTTCGGCGCAAAAGGCACGCCTGGTAGCTGACCTCGTCCGCGGGCTTCCCGTCGGCCGGGCCAGTGACGTGCTCACCTACACCAACAAAAAAGCCGCCATCCTTGTTCGCAAGGTGCTGCTGTCGGCCGTCGCCAACGCTGAGAACAATCTCGGTGCTGATGTTGACGAGCTGAAAGTGTCCAGCATCTTCGTTGATGAGGGTCCGGCGATGAAACGTATGCATGCCCGCGCCAAAGGCCGTGGATCACGCATTCTCAAGCGCACCAGCCACATCACTGTGGTTGTTGGCAACTAACCGAGGATAGAGACGATGGGTCATAAAGTTCATCCCACCGGTATCCGCCTCGGCATTGCCAAGGACTGGAACTCCAAGTGGTTCGCCAACAAGCGTGATTACGCGACGTACCTTGTCGCCGACATCAAAGTGCGCGACATGCTGAAGAAGAAGCTGGCTGCTGCCGGTATCTCCCGCATCCAGATCGAGCGTCCGGCCAAAACCGCACGTGTGACGATTCATACCGCCCGTCCGGGCGTGGTGATCGGCAAGAAGGGTGAGGATATCGAGAAGCTGCGCAAGGAAGTCAGCGACATGATGGGCGTTCCGACGCACATCAACGTCAGCGAAGTGCGCAAGCCGGAGTTGGACGCGCAGCTGGTTGCCGAGTCGATCGCGCAGCAGCTCGAGCGTCGCATCATGTTCCGCCGCGCCATGAAGCGTTCGGTCGGTAATGCGATGCGCCTCGGTGCCCTGGGTATCAAGATCAACGTGTCCGGTCGTCTGAACGGTGCCGAGATTGCCCGTTCCGAGTGGAGCCGTGAAGGTCGCGTGCCGCTGCATACGCTGCGTGCCGACATCGATTACGGTACCGCCGAAGCGAAAACCACGTACGGCATCATCGGTATCAAGGTCTGGATCTACAAGGGCGAGATCTTTGATCTTGCTGCTGCCAGCCAGGAACAGAAGGATGAGCCGGCATCGTCGCAGCCGCGCCGCGAAGGTGGCGAAGGTCGTCGTAATGATTCGCGTCGCGAGGCCGGTGACGGCCGCCGCGAGCGGACGGCCAAGTAAGGAGAGTTGCCATGTTGCAACCCAAGCGAACCAAATACCGCAAGCAGTTCAAGGGCCGTAACGACGGCTTGGCCCAGTGCTCCAATCTCGTCAGCTTTGGCGAGTATGGCCTGAAGGCAACCACGCACGGCGCGCTTACTGCGCGCCAGATCGAGGCAGCTCGTCGTTGCATCACCCGTTTCGTCAAGCGTGGCGGCAAGTTGTGGATCCGCGTGTTCCCGGACAAGCCGATCACCAAGAAGCCGATCGAAGTGCGCATGGGCGCCGGCAAGGGCAGTGTCGAGTTTTGGGTTGCCCCCATCCAGCCCGGCCGTATGCTTTATGAAATCGAAGGCGTCGACGAATTGACGGCGCGTGAGGCATTCCGTCTGGCGGCAGCGAAGCTGTCCGTGCAGACCCAGTTTGTGACCAGGGCGGTGATGTGATGGCCACCAAAGATATCAACAACCAGTCGGCCGACGAGTTGCAGCAGCATTTGCTGGACCTTCGCAAGGAGCAGTTCAATCTGCGCATGCAGAAAGGTTCCGGTCAGCTCACTCAGCCGCACCAGCTTCGCCGCGTTCGGCGTGACATCGCCCGCACGAAGTTTGTGCTCGGCGGCAAGAAGTAAGGACGGCTGACATGAGCGCTAATCAAGAAGTTCAGGTTCAAGAAACCAAGAAACAGGCACGTACCCTCGAGGGTCGCGTGACCAGCAACAAGATGAACAAGACAGTGACCGTGCTGGTCGAGCGTCAGGTTCAGCATTGGCTGCTCGGCAAGATCATCCGCCGATCGACCAAGTTGCATGCGCAGGACGATATCGGTGCGAACGAGGGCGATGTGGTTCGTATCGCCGAGTGCCGTCCATTGTCCAAGACCAAACATCACCGCGTGGTTGAAATCATCACGCGCGCCAACGTCTAAGGGAGGGTGCAGCCATGATCCAGATGCAAAGCACGCTTTCCGCAGCGGACAATAGCGGCGCGAAAGAACTGATGTGCATCAAGGTGCTCGGCGGCTCCAAGCGCCGTTACGCCGCCATCGGTGATGTGATCAAGGTTACCGTGAAGGATGCGATTCCGCGCGGTAAGGTAAAGAAAGGCGAGGTGTACAATGCCGTGGTGGTTCGCACTGCCAAGGGTGTACGTCGTCCCGATGGCTCGCTGATCCGTTTCGACGGCAATGCAGCGGTGCTCCTCAACAACAAGCTCGAGCCGATTGGTACCCGTATCTTTGGGCCGGTCACCCGCGAGCTGCGCAGCGAGAAGTTCATGAAGATCGTCTCGCTTGCTCCCGAAGTGCTCTGAGCGGAGTTTAAGAAATGAACCGTATCCGCAAAGGTGATCAGGTCCTCGTGATCACCGGTAAAAACAAGGGTCAGCGCGGCGATGTGCTGCGTGTTGCAGACGATCGTGTATTCGTCTCCAACGTGAATCTGGTCAAGCGTCACACCAAGCCGAATCCCCAGGCCAATCAGGCCGGCGGTATCGTCGAACGTGAAGCTTCGATCCATCTCTCCAATGTGCAGCTGTTCAACCCCGCCACGAACAAGGGTGAACGCGTCGGCACCAAAACGCTCGAAGATGGGCGCAAGGTCCGCGTGTTCCGTTCGAATGGCGAGGTCGTGGACGCGTAAGGAACACGATCATGACCCGCCTTGAAAATTTTTATAAAGAGCAGGTAGTTGCCAAGCTCACTGAGCAGTTCGGCTACCAGAACGTGATGCAGGTTCCCCGCATCACCAAGATCACGCTGAACATGGGCGTGGGCGAAGCTGCCGGCAACAAGAAGGTGCTCGAGAACGCCGTGGCCGACATGGCGAAGATCGCCGGACAGAAGCCGATCACGACGAAAGCTCGCGTGTCCGTCGCCTCGTTCAAGATCCGTGACGGCTGGCCGATCGGCTGCAAGGTCACCTTGCGCCGCGCTCAGATGTGGGAATTCATGGATCGTCTGATCAACATCTCGTTGCCGCGCGTGCGCGACTTCCGTGGTGTGTCGGCGCGTGCATTCGACGGCCGTGGCAACTACAACTTCGGTATCAAGGAACAGATCATCTTTCCTGAGATCGACTTCGACCAGGTTGACGCGCTGCGCGGTATGGATATTTCCATTACCACCACCGCCAAGACCGATGAAGAAGCGAAGGCCCTGTTGGCCGCGTTCAGCTTCCCGTTCCGTAACTGATAGGCGCGATATCCATGGCTAAGACATCAATGGTGAACCGCGATATCAAGCGGACCAAGCTCGTCAAGAAGTACGCTGCCAAGCGCGGCGAACTGAAGTCGATCGTGCTGAGCGCCACCGCCTCCTACGAGGAGAAGATGGAAGCGCAGGCGAAACTGCAGAAGCTGCCGCGTGACGCCAGCCCATCGCGCCAACGTACGCGCTGTGCTTTGACCGGCCGTCCGCGCGCCGTGTATGCAAAGTTTGGCCTCGGCCGCAACAAGCTGCGTGAAGCAACTATGCGCGGTGATGTGCCGGGTCTGCGCAAGGCTAGCTGGTAATAAAACTCTTACAGAATCGAAGTCTGCTCACGGCAGATTTCGATTCGACTGGTGGTGTGTTTGCCGCCGTTATATGCGACTACCGCACTTGATACTCGCTAAAACCTGGTAATGCTGATATAGTCGGCGGTCTGCGCAAGGCAGGCTGACGTTCTCGGTCGGCTCACAATCTAATTGATTTCCGGTTTTATCGGATATCGGTGCACTCAGGAAGGACTTTTCATGAGCATGACTGATCCCATCGCCGATCTGTTTACGCGCGTCCGCAATGCCCAGGCTATGGGCAAGCCGGTCGTGAGTATGCCGTCGTCGAAACTGAAGGTGGCAATTGCCGACCTTCTCAAGAACGAGGGCTATATCCTCGACGCCAAGACTTCCAGCGAGGAAGGCAAGCCGGTGCTCGAGATCAAGCTCAAGTATTTCGACGGCCAGCCGGCCATCGAGACCATTGCCCGTGTCAGCCGCTCCGGCCTGCGTGTTTATCGCGGCAAGGACGAGCTGCCCAAAGTGCTTGGTGGCCTCGGTATTTCGATCATCTCGACTTCGGCCGGTCTGCTGACCGACGCTCAGGCCCGTGCAAAGGGTCTCGGCGGCGAAGTCATCGGCCGCGTGGCGTAAGGAGACTACGATGTCACGTGTAGCCAAACAACCTATTTCCCTGCCCAAGGGCGTCGAGCTGACTGTCGGTAACGACGACATCTCCGTCAAGGGTCCGAAGGGCAAGCTTTCCATGCATCACCTGCCGGGCGTGTCCATCACGCAGGACAACGGTGTAGCAAACATCAGCCTGGCCGAAGGCACCGACGACAAGTTCGGCGGCACTGCCCGCGCGCTGCTGGCCAACATGGTGAAGGGCGTTTCCGATGGTTACGAGCGCAAGCTTGAGCTGGTCGGCGTCGGCTACCGTGCTGCCATGCAGGGCAAGTCGCTGAATCTGAGCCTTGGCTTTTCGCATCCGGTGTTGTTCGACGCGCCGGAAGGCATCAGCATCGAGACCCCGACGCAGACCGAAGTTCTGATCAAGGGTTCGGACAAGCAGATCGTGGGCCAGGTCGCGGCAAAAATTCGCGGTTTCCGTCCGCCAGAGCCTTACAAGGGCAAGGGCGTGCGTTATGCCGGTGAGAAAATCACGCTGAAGGAAGCCAAGAAGGCGTAAGTGAATTAGTACGCTGTCCCTGCGTGTGGGAGCGGTCATCCATGGCCGCACTCTTCACAAAGTGCCACGACTACCAGCTCAAGCCGATCCGCTTTCGAGGAATTAACCATGAACAAAACCAAGAACGAAAATCGCATTCGCCGCGCCAAGTCCACGCGGAGTCACATCCGCAAGCTGGCCGTGCCGCGTTTGTCGGTGCATCGCACCGGGCAGCACATTTATGCGCAGGTCTTCGACGCTTCCGGCCTGAACGTGGTGGCTGCTGCCTCCACCGTGCAGAAATCGGTTGCCGAAAGCCTCAAGGGCACGAAAAACCGTGAAGCCGCGGCTGCCGTGGGCAAGGCCATTGCCGAGCGCGCTGTGGCGGCAGGTATCGAGTCGGTCGCATTCGATCGTTCGGGCTTTCGCTACCACGGTCGCATCAAGGCTTTGGCCGATGCAGCGCGCGAAGCTGGTCTGAAGTTCTAAGCAACAAAGTTTAGCGGTACCGGAGCGAGGCTGGATTTGCTCCATAGAGTCACCTAAAACTCCAAGCGGCCAAGCCGCAAGCAAAGTCCTGGTTTTGCCGGGCACATGGAAAAGAACATGTCTTCTAACGATCGCGAAAATTCGGATGGCCTGCTCGAGAAGCTGATTGCCGTCAACCGCGTGGCCAAGACCGTCAAGGGTGGCCGCCAGATGAGCTTTACCGCGTTGACCGTCGTCGGCGACGGCGAGGGCAAGGTCGGTTTTGGTTATGGCAAGGCGCGTGAAGTGCCTGTTGCCATCTCCAAGGCGATGGAGCGCGCCCGCCGCCAGATGGTCAACATAGAACTGAACAACGGCACCTTGTGGTACGCCATCAAGGCCAACCATGGTGCGGCCCGCGTCTACATGCAGCCTGCCTCGGAAGGTACCGGCGTGATTGCTGGCGGCGCCATGCGCGCTGTGCTGGAAGTGGTTGGTGTGAAGAACGTGCTGGCCAAGGCGGTCGGTTCGCGTAACCCGATCAACTTGGTGCGCGCGACCATCAAGGGCCTGCAGGCTGTCGCCTCGCCCAAGAAGATCGCCGCCAAGCGTGGCAAGACTCTGGAAGAGGTGCTGGGCAATGGCTAAGTCAAAAGCAACCGCCGAAAAGACGACCGTGCGCGTGCGTCTGGTCAAGGGCCTGCGCGGCGTGCAGGCGCGTCATCGTCTCAGCGTCAAGGCGCTGGGTCTGGGCAAGATCAACGACGTCCGTGAACTGAAGGACAGCCCGCAGGTGCGTGGCCTGATCAACACGGTCTATTACCTGGTCCGGGTCGAGGAGTAAGTCATGCATCTCAATACACTTAAGCCGAATGCCGGTTCGCACAAGACGCGTCTGCGCGTCGGTCGCGGCATCGGTTCGGGCATGGGCAAGACCGCAGGTCGTGGACACAAGGGTCAGCATGCCCGCGCCGGTGGTACCCATAAGTACGGTTTCGAAGGCGGCCAGATGCCGCTGCAGCGCCGGTTGCCGAAGGTCGGCTTCCGTTCGTTGAAGAAGGCTGAGAGCCAGGAAGTGTTCCTGTATCAGTTGGCCAATATCAAAGACGAAGTGATCGACATCGTTGTGCTGCACAAAGCTGGCCTGATCAGCAGCCGCGCGAAGAAGGTCAAGGTTGTGCTGAAGGGTGAAATCGGTCGCGCCGTGAAGCTGACTGGTCTGCTGGCTACCGCCGGCGCCAAGGCAGCGATCGAAGCGGCCGGCGGAAGCGTGGAGTAATCGACGGTGGCTGAAGCCAAGGGCAACTCGCTCGGCAAGCTCGGCAAGCTGACGGAGCTTCGTCAGCGCATCTTCTTTGTGATTGCGGCACTGGTGGTTTTCCGGTTGGGTTCTTTCATACCGGTACCCGGCGTCAATCCGGAGGCGATGAGTAACCTGGTTAACGGCAACGGCTTGATGGACATGTTCAACATGTTCTCCGGCGGTGCGCTGTCACGTTTTTCGGTGTTCGCGCTCGGTGTGATTCCGTATATTTCGGCATCGATCGTTTTCCAGATGATGGGATCGGTGATTCCGAGCCTGCAGGGCCTGCGCAAGGAAGGCGAGTCCGGCAAGCGCAAGATGACGATGTACACGCGCTATGCCACGGTGGGCTTGGCGGCGTTCCAGTCATTCGGTATCGCGGTCGCACTGCAGAGTCAGGTAGCCGCTGGCGGCGCGCCGGTGGTCTATACGCCAGGTTTCGGTTTCATCATGTCGTCGGTTGTGGGTTTGACTGCCGGCACGATGTTCCTGATGTGGCTGGGCGAGCAGATGACCGAGCGCGGTATTGGTAACGGTATCTCGCTGCTGATCTTCGCGGGTATTGTTGCGGGTCTGCCTGCCGCAGTGGTGCATACGCTCGGGATGGCCAGCAACGGCGAATTGACGGTGCTGAAGCTGCTGATGGTGGTGGCGCTGGTGTTGGCAGTGACGGCATTCGTGGTGTTCATGGAGCGCGCCCAGCGGCGCATCACCGTGAACTACGCACGCCGCTCTGGTGGGCAGCGCGCGTACATGAATCAGACGTCGCATCTGCCGCTGAAAATCAACATGGCCGGTGTGATTCCGCCAATCTTCGCCTCCAGCTTGCTGATGTTTCCGGCGACTGCGGTGGCTTGGTTCGGTACGAATCATCAGTCGCGCTGGTTGCAGGATCTGACGCAGCAGCTGAGTCCGGGCAATCCGTTGCACGATATTGTTTTTGCGGTACTGGTTATTGCGTTTGCGTTCTTCTATACGGCGATTGTTTTCAACGCCGAAGAGACGGCTGACAACCTGAAGCGGTCAGGTGCATTGATTCCGGGTATTCGCCCGGGTCGTGCCACTGCCAATTACGTTGACTCGGTAATGACGCGTTTGACCGGTGTCGGTGCTCTGTATCTGGTGCTGGTGTGTCTGGTGCCGTCGTTCATGCAGGCCACTTGGCACGTACCGTTTGTTTTCGGCGGCACATCGCTGCTGATCGTGGTGGTGGTGGTGATGGATTTTACGGCTCAGGTGCAGGCGCATCTGGTCAGTCACCAGTACGAGAGTTTGCTTAAGAAGGCCAATCTGCGCCGCAGCTAGGGCTGCAAACAGACGGCTAAAGGTGGGAGGCGTGGTGGCGGTGAATGCCACAGGGCTTTCCAGTCAGGGTAATTCAGGTTAGAATTGCGCGTTTACCGCGCACGAAAGCATCGGAGATAACACATCATGGCGCGCATTGCGGGTGTCAATTTGCCGGTCCAGAAACATGTCTGGGTTGGGCTGCAGAGCATTTTCGGTATCGGCCGCAGCCGGGCCAAGAAAGTCTGCGTGGATGCCGGAGTGGTTCCGACCACGCCGATCAAGTCACTCAGCGAAGGCGAGGTGGAGAAAATCCGCCACGAAATCGCCAAGTACACCGTCGAAGGCGATCTGCGCCGTGAGGTGGGTATTGCCATCAAGCGTCTGATGGATCTGGGCTGCTACCGCGGCCTGCGCCATCGTCGCGGTCTGCCGGTGCGCGGCCAGCGCACGCGTACCAACGCACGTACCCGCAAGGGTCCCCGTCGCGCGATCAAGAAGTAACGGATTTCGAATATGGCTAAGCCGGTTAAAACCAAGAAGAAGATCAAGCGCGTTGTCACGGATGCCGTGGCGCACGTGCAGGCCTCCTTCAACAACACCATCGTCACCATCACCGATCGTCAGGGTAACGCTCTGTCGTGGGCCACAGCCGGCGGCGCCGGGTTCCGTGGTTCGCGCAAGTCGACTCCGTTCGCTGCTCAGGTTGCTGCTGAAAAGGCAGGCCGCGCCGCTGGCGATTACGGTGTAAAGACGGTCGAAGTGCGCATCAAGGGCCCAGGCCCGGGTCGCGAGTCGGCCGTGCGTTCGCTGAACGCGTTGGGCTACAAGGTGCTCAACATTATTGACGTTACGCCGATTCCGCATAACGGCTGCCGTCCCCCCAAGAAGCGTCGAGTCTAAGGAGCATACCCATGGCCCGTTATCGTGGAGCTACCTGCAAACTCGCCCGTCGTGAGGGTGCAGATCTCAGCCTGAAGAGTCCAGCGCGCGCGCTGGATTCCAAGTGCAAGCTGGAAAACAAGCCCGGCCAGCATGGCGCCAACAAGCGCATGCGCATGTCGGACTATGCTGTGCAGCTGCGTGAAAAGCAGAAGGTCAAGCGCATCTATGGTGTGCTCGAGCGTCAGTTCGCCAACTATTATTCCAAAGCCGCAACGACCAAGGGCAACACGGGTGAGAACCTGCTGCAGCTGCTTGAGAGCCGTCTGGACAATGTCGTCTATCGCATGGGTTTTGCGGTTACCCGCGCCCAGGCTCGCCAGCTGGTTGCCCACAAGGCGATCTTGGTGAACGGCAAGAAGGTCAACATCCCTTCGTACCAGGTTCGTCCGGGCGACGCGATTGCATTGACCGAGCGTGCCCGCACCCAGCTGCGTGTGCAGGAAGCGTCGACGATCTTTGACACCATGGATCTGCGTCCGATCTGGGTCGAAGTCGATGCCAAGAAATTTGAAGGTACGTTTAAGTCGGTACCGGATCGCAGTGACCTGCCGTCCGATATCAATGAAGCCCTGATCGTCGAGCTTTACTCGAAGTAATTTTACCGGAGCTCTGCATGGCAGTTTCGTCAACTAGTGTGCTGCGGCCTCGGGGCCTCAGCGTCGAACAGCTCGGAGCCAATCGCGCCAAGGTCGTGGTAGAGCCGCTCGAGCGTGGCTTCGGCCATACCCTGGGCAACGCGCTGCGTCGCGTGCTGCTCTCTTCGATTCCTGGCAGCGCCATCGTCGAAGTTGAAATCGACGGCGTGTTGCATGAATACACCACGCTTGAAGGTCTGCAGGAGGACGTGATCGAAGTCCTGCTCAACCTCAAGGATGTCGCAATTCGCCAGCATTCGGGCGATGAAGTCACTCTGACCTTGTCCAAAAAGGGCAAGGGTGTGGTCACGGCCGGCGACATCGTGGTCGATCATACGGTTGAAATCATCAACCCGGAGCACGTGCTTTGCCACCTGACCAAGGACATTGCGCTCAACATGCGTTTGAAGGTGCGTCGCGGCGTCGGCTATCAGCCCGCCAGCACGCGTCAGCATCCGGATGACGAGGCACGTCCGATCGGTCGCCTGCAGCTCGACGCGTCGTTCGCGCCGGTGTTGCGCGTAGCTTACGAAGTGGACGCCGCTCGTGTTGAGCAGCGCACCAATCTCGACAAGCTGGTTCTGGACATCGAGACAAACGGCACGATTGGCGCTGAAGATGCAGTCCGCAAGGCGGCTGAAATCATCAACGACCAGCTGTCCGTGTTTGGTGACTTTTCGCGTCGCGAAAGCGCGACCGACAAGGCCGAGAAGAGTGGTTTCGACCCGCTGTTGCTGCGCCCGATCGACGATCTGGAGCTGACTGTGCGTTCGGCCAATTGCCTCAAGGCCGAGAGCATCTACTACATCGGTGATCTCGTTCAGAAGACCGAAGTGGAACTGCTCAAGACGCCGAACCTTGGCAAGAAGTCCTTGACCGAAATCAAGGACGTGCTGGGCGGACGTGGTCTTGCTCTAGGCATGAAGCTTGAGAACTGGCCGCCGCCGGGCTTGTCCCACGGTATGCAGTTGGGTTGATATTTGATTTTTGCGATCGTTTTTGATCGCTGCGGTACCGGTGTTTTGGCGAGTTTGAGCTTTGCTCTCTCGCCAGGCGCCAGAAGCGTTCATCCATGGGCGTGATTGTTTTTTGCGATCCTTCTTGATCGCTGAATTATTTCGGTTAGGCGACTCGCTTTGCCAACCGCCAAAGGTGGCCATCCGTGGCCGCACTCTAATTAAGAGCCTGTTCTAAAAAGGCTCCTCATAGCGGGTAACCGCGGGAAGCCGGACACAAGCGCCGGTTTTTCATAACAACAGACATCAGAGAACTAGCCATGCGCCACCAAAAATCCGGACGCAAACTCAACCGCACCAGCTCGCACCGCGAAGCCATGTTCAAGAACATGGCGTCCTCGCTGATCAAGCATGAGCTGATCCGTACCACCCTGCCCAAGGCGAAGGAACTTCGCCGTGTGGCCGAGCCGCTGATCACGCTCGCCAAGGCCGACGGCGTTGCCAATCGCCGTCTTGCCTTCTCGCGTCTGCGTGACAAGGAAGCGGTAGGCAAGCTGTTCGTCGAGCTGGGACCGCGTTACCGCGAGCGTCCCGGCGGCTATCTGCGCATCCTGAAGTGCGGCTTCCGCCCCGGTGATAATGCGCCGATGGCGTACGTCGAACTCGTCGGTCGCCCGCAGGTTGAGGCAGTCGACGCCGAGTAATCGGTGGGGCTATGGAGCCCCAGTTGTGTCGATATAGAAACCCGGCAGGGCAGCTTGCCGGGTTTTTTGTTGATTGGATTTGCCGAGCAAAATTCAGCGCGATATCGCTGCGCTGCTGACAGTGGGACAATGAGCAGGTAATGTCGTCATCCCTGCAACACGCCTATATGCCATGAATCCATTTCGCTGGTCGTATCGCCTCAGTTTTCTGCTCGGATTTCTCATCTGCATCGGGTTGCTGGGTTTCGCGCTCTATGCGGAACACGAGTGGGGCATGAATCCTTGTCCGCTGTGCATTTTCCAGCGCATCGCCTTTATGGTGATGGGCGCTTTCTTTTTGTTGGGCGCGATTTTCGGTCCTCGAGCGGGTGGCCGATGGATCTGCACGGGCGGCGCGCTGCTGGGGGCGATCTTCGGCATCGGCGTGGCCAGCCGGCATTTGTGGATCCAGTCGTTGCCAGCCGACCAGATCCCCTCATGCGGCCCTCCCTTGGATTACATGTTCGGCGCCTTTCCATTCGCGAAAGTGCTGAAACTGGTTTTTACCGGTTCCGGTGAGTGCGCCAAGGTCGAGCCGATTCTCGGTTTGCCGATGCCCGCATGGAGTCTTCTGTGGTTCGTGTTGCTGGCCATACTGACGATCTTCGCCACGCGTCGGCGGAGTGTTTTGAGATGAATGTCCGACAGTTGAACGCGGCGTCGACGGATTCCACCTTGCCGGCTTTGCCCGAGGCGTCACACTGGGCACCCGATTCCTGGCAGCAGCATGAGGCGTTGCAGCAGCCGCGCTACGAGGATGCTGCCGAACTTGCAGAGGCCGGAGCTCACCTTGCGCGTTTGCCACCGCTGGTGACCTCATGGGAAGTACTTTCGCTGAAGCAGTCGCTGGCAGAAGCACAGGAGGGTCATCGTTTCCTGCTGCAGGGCGGCGACTGCGCGGAAAGCTTCGGCGACTGCACGAGTCCGATCATTTCCAACCGTCTCAAAGTGCTGCTGCAGATGAGCCTGGTGCTGGTGCATGGACTGAAGAAGCCAGTGCTGCGCGTGGGTCGTTTCGCCGGGCAGTACGCCAAGCCGCGTTCGACCGATAGTGAGACGCGCGATGGGGTGACGCTACCCAGCTTTCGCGGCGACCTGATCAACGGTCAGGCGTTCACGCCTGAGGCGCGCCGCGCGGATCCGCAGCGTCTGATCCAGGCGCACGCGCACTCGGCACTGACGATGAACTTCGTACGTGCCTTGATCGACGGCGGCTTTGCCGATCTGCATCATCCGGAGTACTGGGATCTGGCCTGGGTCGAGCGCTCGCCGCTGGCGGCCGAGTACCGGCAAATGGTCGCCAACATTGGTGATTCGCTGCGCTTCATGGAGACGCTGGCGGGACCGATCGCCGGGTTCTCACGCGTGGATTTCTTCACTTCGCACGAAGCCTTACTGCTGCATTACGAGCAGGCATTGACGCGCCAGGTGCCACGTCATCGCGGCTGGTTCAACTTGTCCACGCACTTCCCGTGGATAGGCATGCGCACGGCTGCACTCGATGGTGCACACGTGGAATATTTCCGTGGTATCAGCAATCCGATCGCAGTCAAAATCGGTCCCAGTGTCACGCCTGAGAGGCTGCTGCCACTGATCGACGCATTGAACCCGCATGACGAACCGGGCCGGCTTACGCTCATTCATCGGATGGGCAACGCGCAGATTGCTAATGCACTGCCGCCGCTGCTCGATGCAGTGAAGCGTGAGGGGCGCCGCGTGCTCTGGGTAGCCGATCCGATGCATGGCAACACCGAGAGTACCTCGAACGGTCACAAGACCCGTCGCTTCGACAATATTGCGGGCGAACTTGATCAGGCGTTCGATATCCATGCCGCCGCGGGAACCCGGCTCGGTGGTGTGCATCTGGAACTCACCGGTGAAGACGTCACTGAGTGCATGGGCGGCGCGCGCGATCTGTCGGAAACCGATCTGGATCGCGCCTACAAGTCGATGGTCGACCCGCGTCTGAACTACGAGCAGTCGCTGGAACTGGCCATGCTGATCGTGCGCAAGTCCGGCGGTATGGGCTGATAGCTTGCCCTGCGCCTGTCAGTGCGCAGGTGCTTCAGCGGCTTCCTTGGCTATCCGCTTTTCCAGGTTGTCCTGGCCAGTCGCCGCGTAAGCTTTGCAGGCTTGCGGATCAATCAACGGGTCAGTTTTTTCGCCAGGTCTGCGACGCATGGCGCGCGTCAGGAAATCGATGGCGTCTTGGTGTGGAACCATCAGGATGTCGCAGGGTAGGGCCGCAATGGTTTTCAATGCCTGACGAAATGCATCCAGTCGCTCCGGATGCGCCGGGTCGTTATAGCGATATCCATCGGCACTCAACAAGCTGAGGCTGTCCGCGTAGACCATCGAGAGGCAGCGTTTGCCCTCGCATGATGTCCATGTCCATGTGGTGCTGCCCGGCGTATGTCCCGGCGTGTAATGGGCCTGTACAGCGAGAGAACCTACATGCACCGTTTCGTTATCTGCCACGCTGCGTACGCTGTCGACCTTGGGATAAAGCGGTGCGTCACCGTGCTGCGGATCATCCGGGTCGTCACCGCCGAGCATGATGGCCTTGGCACCCTTCACGCTTGCCGCAACCGGCGCACCGCTGTCGCGCGCAATCGCGGCGATTCCACCGGCGTGATCGGAATGCGCGTGTGAATTTAGGATCAGCTTGATGTCTTTCAGCTTGAATCCAAGAGCACGGATATTCGCTTCGATCATCGGCGCGTTTTTCGCCAACGTGCCGTCTATCAGGATCTCGCCATCCGGCGAGGCGATCAGGATAGCGCTCAAGCCTTTGCTGCCCACGTAGTACGTATTGCCGTAGATGCGAAATGATTTTTGCGGCTGCTCCCAGGCAGTCTTGTCGAAGACTTCTGGTTTGGTTTTTAGCGCGGCATGTGTGATACAGCACGCGGACAGCGTGATGATGCCCAGAGCGATTCGCACATTCATAGGTTTCCCCAAAAAGAAAGTGAGGCGATTGTGCTAGTCAGGGGTGGCGCTGAGTCGTCGCATTTGGGGCGTTAAACGGGCACGCGTCGCGACCGAAGTCGCTCCACTCGGATCCCGCGCTGCAGCGGGAATGACTCTGATCGAGGCATGGTACGGATGATCAGTCGGTGACCTGCGCTTTGCCGGCAACGGTAGCGAGAAACTTCGGCGGCTGCCAAACATGTGTGTGCTGTTCGAAGCCATAGCCGATGGCAATCAGCGTTGGCTCGCTCCATTTCGCTCCAAACAACACGATGCCCACAGGCAAACCGTGCGCCCAGCCCGCCGGTACGGTGAGTGATGGATAGCCGGAAACGGCTGCCGGTTGCGAGGCTCCGCCCACGGTGGGATCACCACTGACGATGTGGTCACCCAGCACTGGATCGGTCATGTAGGCCGGCCCCCATGACGGCGCCAGCAGTGCATCGAGGCGATCCGCCTTCAGCGCCGCATCAATACCTTCCGGGCCTGCCAGCCGCTTCGCTTTTTCCAGAGCCTGCGTATATGCCGTTTCGGTGAGAGGGCCTTTTGCTTCGGCCTGCTCGAACAGCTCCTGCCCGAACCAGGGCATCTCGCGTGCCGCTTCGCGTTTGTCGAAGGTGATCAGATCGGCCAGCGTGTGTACGGTGAGGCCGCTGCGCGTCGCCAGATAGGCATTGATGTCGTGCTTGAAGTCATACAGCAGCACGGTCGTCTCCGGCGCGCCCAGCTCGCTGAGATGCGGCAGCGTAACGGGGTCCACGATGATGGCGCCGTTTGCCTTCATCACCGCAATCGCCTGATTGAGCACGCGATCGGCGTTTGGCTCCGCACCACCGAGCTGTCGCACCACACCGATGCGCTTGCCGCGCAGGCCGTTCGGATCGAGGAAGCGGGTGTAGTCGGTGGCGTGCTTGTTCGAATCGATCGTGGCCGGGTCTTTGGCATCGCTACCGGCGATGACGCTGAGCAGGGCCGCGGCATCGGCGACGTTGCGTGCAATGGGGCCGGCAGTGTCCTGATTGTGGCTGATCGGCACGATGCCGCTGCGACTGACCAGACCTAGCGTCGGCTTGATGCCGACGAGACCGTTCATCGATGCCGGGCAGATAATCGAGCCGTCGGTTTCGCTGCCGATCGCCACCGTGGTCAGCCCGGCGGCCACTGCAGCGGCCGAGCCTGCGCTAGACCCGCAAGGGTTGCGATCGAGCGCATAGGGATTGCGCGTCTGCCCACCACGACCACTCCAGCCGCTGCTGGCGTGGTCGGAACGATAGTTCGCCCATTCGCTGAGATTGGTCTTGCCCAGGATCAATGCACCGGCATCGCGCAGCCGCGTGACTAAGGCGGCATCGTGCGTCGCTGGTGCACCTACCAGCGCCAGTGAGCCGGCGCTGGTCTGCATGTGGTCACCGGTGTCGATATTGTCTTTCAGCATCACAGGAATGCCGTAAAGCGGGCCGTGTTTTTTTTTGCGCTCCTTGTCGAGCGCAGATGCAAGACTCGCTGCATCCGGATTGACTTCCAGCACGGCACGCAAGCTTGGTCCGCTCTGATCGATCTGTTGAACGCGTGCGGTAAATTGTCGAGTCAGAGTTGCGCTACTGAGTTTTCCAGCGTCCATCTGCTGCTGCAGTTGGGCGATCGATGCATAGGCATCGGTTTCATCCTGCACAGCGGAGGTGGTGCTGGCCAAGGCCGCACCACTAAACAGGGCACAGACGAGAATCGAACGGATCATGACGCACTCCGGATATTGTTGATGGCACAGGCTGTTGCTTCGCTGCATGCCTGCGCTCCTTTTACGCGGGTACTCGCGTACTTTATCGATGAAAATGCACGGATGAATGTTCACGTCAAATTGAATGTGCCCTCGAGCGCCATTAACCGCCGAATTTTCACCGCCGTGATTTTAATGCTGCCAGCCATGCGTCCGGTCAGATGATGCGGGAACGGGAGGTCGGCAAGGGGCGTGCTCGGTCGCTGGATTGATCTTTTGCGATAGTGTCCGGCTGTCCGCCGCAGGTGTCCGCGGACTATGTCGAAGTCGGCGATTTATTTGCAAATCACCGAAATCAAAGGACTATTTTTGGCTTGCTGGCTGGTACGGCTCTTGCCTTAGACAGTTGTTATGCCCGCTGGGGCACCTCTTCCGAAACCGGAGTCTTCCATGTTGCGCACCCTCCTCTTTCTCGCTTGCCTTGGCGCTTCCACCGCAGCGATCGCCAGCGATGCCGTTACCAGCGACCAGACGAAGCGGATCGCCGCGGATGTCATGGCGATCCTGCATGACAGCACGGCCCCTGGCGCCAGCATCGCTATCGCCAAGGATGGCCATATCGTCTACAGCCACGCTTACGGCCTGCGCAACCGTGAGCAGCGCTTGCCAGCCACCGTAGACACTCACTATGAGATCGGTTCGATCACCAAGCAGTTCACCGCTGCAGCGATCCTGCAATTGCAGGAAGCGGGTAAGTTGCGCATCGATGACAAAGTGGCAACTTATCTTCCTGATGTACCGCATGCGGCCGAGGTGACGCTGCGGCAACTGCTCTCGCATACCAGCGGCCTGCCGGAATATCTCGATGCGATGGATGCCGACCACACGATTGGCAAGCCGGCCAGCTTCGACCAGCTTATGGCGCATATCGCCGGCAAGCCGCTGGACTTTGCGCCGGGCAGCCATTGGACTTATTCCAATACCGGCTACGCCATGCTGGGCCGCATCATCGAGCTGGTCTCGCACGAATCCTTTCGGCACTATGTGCAGACCCACTTGCTCGATCCGGCAGGGATGACGCAAACCTTCACCGTGGGGGACGAGGCGCACCTGCCAGACATGGCGCTCGGCTACAGCCGCGAGAACGGGCGCATCGAGCGCGCAGGGACGATCAGCGATTCAGTGGGTGGGCCGGCAGGTTTCCTGGTCTCGACCGTCGGTGATCTGCAGAAGTGGAACCTGGCGTTGCAAGGCGGCCGGATCGTCACCCCGGCGGACTATGCCTTGATGGGTACCTCGGTGAAGACTACGGATGACGGTAATGCCGGTTATGGCTTCGGCCTGTTCATCGATACAACCAATGGTC
Source organism: Rhodanobacter sp. MP1X3 (assembly GCF_014207165.1). NCBI lineage: Bacteria > Pseudomonadati > Pseudomonadota > Gammaproteobacteria > Lysobacterales > Rhodanobacteraceae > Rhodanobacter > Rhodanobacter sp. MP1X3. The sequence continues at coordinate 1,460,275 of NZ_JACHCO010000001.1, forward strand.
AGCTGCGCATCGGTCATACCGGCGGTTCGCTCGGTTTCACCACAGCCAATGAGTACTACCCCAAGCAAGGCGTACAGATCATCGCCTTCACCAATGGCAAGGACGCCCCCGAGCCCGGCGAACGGATCACTACGGCGGTGTTCGAGGAGCTTTATCCCGAACTAGCAGTCGCGGCGGCGCGCCCGGCTGCTGGCGAGGACGTCGCCGCGACGGCGGCGGCGAAGGCGGTGTTCCTGCAGTGGCAGCGCGGGGAGCCGGACGCGGCGCAATTGTCCGCGAAGCTGGCGGCCAAGATGCAGGCCGGGCTGGCCAAACGGATGGGCGATAAGCTGCTTCCGTACGGTCGGCCGTCGGCTTTCGTCTTCAGGGGGAGGCGCACGGAAGGCAAGCGGCGCTGGTCCGACTACGTAATCTATTTCGGTCCGGGCAGCCGGCTGAAATTCTCGCTCGGACTGGATGCCGACGGCAAAGTCGCGTCGCTGTCCCTCGGCTGATTGCGTAGGCCTCGTGGACGTCAGCACGCCTGGCGTAAAGGCTGTCTTCGAATAACTACGGCAAGGGAGTGCAGATGCCACGCACGCGAATGCCAAGTTGGATGGGACGATGAAGGCTGGCCTGGCGAAACGGCTGGTTGGCGAGTTGGTGCCGTACGGCATTTCGTCCATGCCCGTATGCAAGGACCAGCGATCGCAGGGCGGCTTGAAATGGTTCGACTATATGATCCATTTCGGGCTGGGCAGGGTGCCGAGATTTGGCGTTGGCTTTGACGGGGCTGGCAAGCTCAGTGGACTGTCGTTTGGCCCACGCCGTTCACACGATTGCTTGAGCTGGCACCGGCTGGTGCAGCAGCTTAGCCAGTGCCAGCCACGGCGCGATATTCCAGTGGCCGCGCGCCTGTCCCGACGGTGACGGCAGCACAAATATTTGCGTTTCGCCGATAGTGCCTGGCTGCAGGCCGTAATCGACGGCGTGGCCGAGCGCGGCGCGCGCGCCGTTCTTGCTGGTGAAGGCGAGCAGGCGCGGTGCGTAATATTCGATCTTGGCGACAAGTGCGGCGGCATCGAAAGCATCGCGCGGCAGCTGATTGTCATTGCCGATGTGATGTTTGGCCAGATCGGTAAGGCCGATGCCGTAATTCGGCAGCTGTGAAAATTCCGCCGGCACCAGCAAGCGTGGCGTCAGCTCCGACTGATGCAGCGCGCGCCAGAACAGGTTGCCGGGATGGGCGTAGTACGCGCCTTCGGCGGCCGAGCGCCTGCCGGCGGCAGTGCCGCAGAACACCAGCGTGAGTCCCGCCTGCAGCACGTCGGGTAGCACATGGTCGTCATCCGCGTGCATGGAATTCTGCATCGTCAATCATCAAGCCTGATATTAGGCGGCCTGACACCATCAAGCAGGAAATCAGTGAACTGGAAACGTCCGTCGCGCAGCACGGACTCGCCTCGGCGCAGCTTCAACAGCTCGGCAAACAAGGGGCCACCAAAAGCGAGCGTATGGAATTCACCACGTTCACCGCAGGCATCGGTGCCGGAAGGTAGTTCGTCGAGCAGGGCCGTGTTGTACTCGCGGCCACAATACGCAGCATCCAGTTGCTGGGTATCCACGCAGCACAGCATCGCGCGATGTCCCTCACTGACAAAGCGTCGCGACAGTGCGGCGGTGTCCTCACCCCACAATGGGAATACCGCGCGCCAGTTGTCGCGACCGAGCTGGCGAACGCGGTAATCACGCACGTCCTGCAGGAACAGGTCGCCAAAGGCGCAATGGCGAATACCGGGCCAGCGCATGCGCGCTTCGACCAGCCCTTTGGCGTGGGCTTCCTCATAGGCGTCGTTGCTGCCGGGCCAGTCCAGCAATACTTCGATCAACGGCAGCCCGAGCGCGGCCGTTTGCGCCAACAGGATGTCACGATGGATGCCGTGCATGGCCACGCGCGAATAATTGCGATTGACCGTAGTCAACAGGCCAACCACCCGCCACTGCGGATCGGCCAGCAGCCGCTGCAGCGCCAGCAAACAGTCCTTGCCACCGCTCCAGGCCAGTAATGTCGGAGTTGCCGTCATGGCGCTACTTTACGCGATGCGGTGTCGGGAATTGAACGGGCTATGTACCCGTTGCCTACACCCCATGTACGCCCCAGCCGCCAAACTGCGCTTATGTCAATCATGGATGTCCGGGATCAGGAACGTTGGGTGCAGTTGGGCATGATGCACCGGGCTGGCCCGGGTGTTGTTGGGTAGATTGGGTGCTGTAAATCACTATGTTGCCGGTTGCCGTGAAAATGGTTCATCGACAGTCAACCGCCGCAGCCGCTATAAAGAAGCTCAATTTGGGGAGTATCTGGTGAGTGAAGAAATTCTGATCAACGTGACGCCGCGCGAGACGCGGGTCGGCGTGGTCGAGAACGGCATGTTGCAGGAGGTGCACGTTGAACGGGCCTCCAAGCGCGGCTACGTCGGCAACGTCTACAAGGGTCGCGTGCAGCGCGTGATGCCTGGCATGCAGGCAGTGTTCGTGGAGATCGGGCTGGAGCGTGCGGCGTTTCTGCACGCCTCGGACATCGTGCGCCCGATGTCGGCGCCGTCGGTTGATGGCGCCGAGTCGGCCGGCAACGGCCACACGCCCTCGATCAATGAGCTGGTGCACGAAGGCCAGGAAATTGTCGTACAGGTGGTCAAGGACCCGATCAGCACCAAGGGCGCGCGGCTGTCGGCGCACTTGTCGATTCCCTCGCGCTATCTGGTGCTGCTGCCGTACGCGCGTACCTTGGGTATTTCCACCCGGATCGAGGACGAAGCCGAGCGGCAGCGACTGAAGGACGTGCTGACACCGCTGATTGGCGAAAACCCATTGGGTTACATCGTGCGCACGAACGCGGAGGGGCAGAGCGCCGAGTCACTGGCGTTCGACGTGACCTATCTCAGTAAAGTCTGGCGCGTAGTGCAGGAAAACATCGCCAAGGCCAAGGTCGGCGAGAGGGTCTACGAAGAACTCTCGCTGCCGCTGCGCAGTTTGCGCGACATGCTCAACGACGATATCGAAAAAGTACGCATCGATTCGCACGCAACGTTCGAAAAAGTGGTGAAGTTCGTGCACAAGTTCATGCCGCATCTGGACGACCGCATCGAGCATTACGACGGCGAGCGGCCGATCTTTGACCTCTACGGCGTCGAAGACGAGATGCAGCGCGCGCTGAAAAAGGAAGTTCCGCTGAAATCCGGCGGCTATCTGATCGTGGACCAGACCGAGGCAATGACCACGATCGACGTCAATACCGGCGCCTATCTGGGTACGCGCAATCTCGAAGAGACGGTTTACCGGACCAACCTCGAAGCGGCGCAGGCGGCGTCGCGGCAGCTGCGCCTGCGCAACCTCGGCGGCATCATCATCATTGACTTCATCGACATGATCGATGAGGAGCACAAGCGCCAGGTGTTGCGCATGTTGAACAAGGGGTTGGCGCGCGACCACGCGAAGACCACGGTATATCCGATGTCGGCGCTGGGTCTGGTCGAGATGACCCGCAAGCGCACTACGGAAAGTCTTGCGCGCCAGCTGTGTGAACCCTGCGCCACCTGCAACGGTCGTGGGCAGCTGAAGACCGCCGAAACGGTGACCTACGAAATTTTTCGCGAAATCACCCGTGCGGTGCGCCAGTTCAACGCCGAGAAATTGCTGGTGATGGCCAGCCAGTCGGTAGTTACCCGCATTCTCGAAGAGGAGTCCGGCGCAGTGGCTGAACTGGAAGAGTTCATCTCGAAAAGCATACGCTTCCAGGCCGAAGAACATTATTCGCAGGAACAGTTTGATGTGGTTTTGCTGTAAGTCTGTCCCGAAATCCGGCCCGGATTACTGCGCGTGAAGGCGTTGTGGCAGCGGCGGCTGCATGGTTGCGCGCGTGCAGTGGGCTGGATCAGCGGTGTCGCGGTGATCCTGCTGGCGGTGGTGATGGCGTTGACGCAACTGCTGCTGCCGCTACTGGCCCGTCACCCTGAATGGGTGGCTGCGCAGCTCAGCGAGCGGTTGCAGCGGCCAGTCAGCTTTGCCTCGATGGAAGGGCGCTGGACGCCGTCCGGGCCGCTGTTCGTGATGCATGGTGTGACTGTCGGTGCATTGAAAGGCGCAACCGATACGCCGCTGCAGATTCCCGAGTCCGAATTGAAGCTGGATTTTGGCGGCTGGCTCGCGCCATCGCGGCACTTGGTCAACCTGCACGTGCGCGGCCTGGAGCTGGATCTGGCTCGTGACGCCGACGGTGGTTGGCACGTCAACGGTATCGGCGTGGCAGGTGGCGGAAATCAGCAGCCGCTGTCGATGGGTCCGCTGTCGATGGATATCTGGCTGGAGAATCTGCGAGTTGTCATCACCGATGCAAAGCCCGCTAAAAGCTACACGCTGCTCGCTCAGCAGTTGCGTCTGAGCCGCCAGGGCGACCATATTCGTTTCGGCGGCGTTCTGCGGCGTGACGGTGCTGCTACCGTGTTGCATGCGGCGGGGCGTTTTCGCGAGGACGGCAGCTCAGGTCATCTGTGGCTCGGTGCTCATGGCGTCGATCTCAAGCCGTTGCTGCAGGGAATCGATCTGGACGGCTATACGGCTGAGCAAGGTCACGGTCAATTGGCATCATGGCTCGACTGGCGCCGCGGAAAGCTGGTCAGCAGTACGATCCGCTTCGACCTCGATCAGCTGGCGGTGTCCCACGCCGACGGAGCACGTGCCAGCGTTTCGGCCTTGCACGGGGTTGCCGGCTTGCGCCGCATCGCCGACGGTTATGACCTGCGCTGGGCCGGCGACGACGGCAGCCTGCTGGCGCTCAGCCTGCATCAGCCCCAGGGTCAGCCAGTCAGCGTGGGCATTGCCGCCCGTGAACTGCAGCTGGCGCCGCTGTTACCTTGGCTTGCATTGAAGCCGGACCTCGGGCTACCGATGGCCCAATGGCTGGGCAGCGGACATCCGCGTGGCGATCTCAATCGCGTTGCCTTGCACTGGAATCAGACCGACGGCGTGCAGGCAGTCGATCTGGCGTTCGCTGGCTTGGGCATCGATGCCGTAGGCAAGTTGCCCGGAGTGAGTGGTCTGCATGGCGAACTGCGTGGCGACGACGAAGCGTTCTCGTTGGAGTTGCCGGCGCAGGCAACCACCCTGCAATTTCCACAGAGCTTCCGCCAGCCGTTTTCCCTGACCTCGTTGGGCGGCACGCTGGCGTTCTGGCCAGACAATGGCGACTGGCATATCGGCGTGGATGCACTGGACTTTGCCGGTACTGGCTATGCCGGTGACGCGCGTGGCGAGGTGACTTTGCCTGCGCAGGGTGGGCCGCCTTTCGTGGATATGTATGCGAATCTCGACCATGCCGACTTGCCGGTGGCAAAGCAGTATTTGCCCATCAATGCGTTACCGCCCGCCACGGTTGCGTGGTTGGATAACGCCTTGGTGGCGGGCAATATCGATCAGGCGCAGGCGCTGTTGCGCGGTAGTCTGGCCGATTGGCCGTTCCGACATAACGAGGGTCGTTTCGAGGTGCGCGCAGCGATCAGCGATCTGACGTTCGACTATGGCAAGGATTGGCCGCGTGCAGAAGGCCTGGATCTGGTCGCCAACTTCGTCAACAACGGGCTGTTGGTCGAGTCCAGCGCCGGTCATGCGCTCGGCGTCAAATCGGACAAGGCGGTTGCGTTGATCCCCGACTTTGCCACGCCCTTGCTCGACCTGAACGTGCAGGGCAGCGGTAGCGGTGCCGACCTGATGGAGTTCGTGCGCAAAAGCCCCATCGGCAATCGTCAAGCCGATATCCTGACCAAGTTGAACCTTGGCGGCAGCGGCACCGTCGATTTTCATCTTGCGTTGCCTTTGAACAAACCCGCCGACGCGCAACTGAACGGTATAGCGCAGCTGAAGGACACGGACTTCACCGCGCCGGAATGGAACCTCAAGTTGGACAAGATCAGCGGTCCATTGCGCTTTGACCTGCATGGCCTGGAGGGTGGTCCACTGGATGCCAGCTTCCGCGGACAGCCGTCCAAGCTGCAGCTGGCCATCGCCGGCGGCAACACCGATCCGAACACGACTTTTTCAGCGCAATTGACCGGCAGCTATCAGTTCACCGAAATGCTGCAGGATTATCCCTCATTGAAGTGGATTGCACAGCTGGCCGATGGCCGCAGCGATTTCACCGTAGGCTTCACGATTGCGCATGCCCCCGGTAGCGATGCGCTAACGCAGAACCTCAGCATTGATTCCCCCCTCAACGGTATCGCACTGAATCTGCCCGTGCCGCTAAAAAAGTCGGCCGATGAAACCCTGCCTCTGCACGTGGCGATTCGTCTGCCGGTTGCAGGGGCTGATGTGCAGTTGGGGCTTGGCCAGGCGATGCGCGGACACCTGCGTTTGAGCGACGGCGCGCAGAAACCGCTGGCGGCCACCCTGGCCTTGGGCAGCGTGATGCCGGATGACTTGCCTGCGCAGGGTCTGCGTATTCGCGGACATACCGATCAAATGGACGTTACCGGCTGGGTGCAGCGCGCAGTGGCCGGCGGTAGTGGCGATGGTCCGTCACTGGAGAGTATCGACATCAGTGCGGGGCAGGCTACGCTGTTTGGTTACTCGTTAGGCGCAATGCAGATCAAGGCCAAGCCACAGGCCGATGCGCTCAGCGTGGACGTCGATGCCGCCACGATGAGCGGCAATTTCAATATACCGACCCGCGAACTGGACAAGCGCGGCATCACCGCCCGGCTGCAAAAGTTGTACTGGCCCAAGGATGCGGTGGCATCGGTTGACGCAAAAGGACGTCCAATTATTGTGCCGCCCGTCAGTGCGTCGACAACCGCCGCAAACGGATCAACCGCGGCAACTACGGCAACAGCGAATACGCCGCTGAGCAATCCGGCGAACACTGGCATCAATCCCGCTGCGCTGCCACCGTTCCATCTGTGGCTTGGAGACCTGCGTCTGGGCGATGCCAAGCTCGGTGAAGCGCGCTTGGAAACCTGGCCCACACCAGCTGGGCAGCATATTGAGCAGTTGCGTGCGCTGTCCAGCCGCGTGCAGATAAACGCCAGCGGCGACTGGAATGGCACGGCTACCGATAGCCACACCCATATGAAAATCAGCTTCGCGGCGGAAGACCTCGGTGGCATGCTCAGCGCTTTCGGTTTCGAAGGCTTGGTCAACGGCGGCAAGACCAATGATCAACTCGATGCGAGCTGGCCTGGCGCGCCAAACGCTCTGACACTGGCCAGCATGGACGGTACGCTGAGCGTGCATGTGAATGATGGACGTATTCCCGAGGTGTCGTCACCGGGCGCGGGGCGTTTATTGGGTCTGGCTTCGCTGGCCGAATTGCCCCGCCGCATGACGCTGGATTTCGGTGACGTGTTCGGCAAGGGGCTGGCGTTCGACTCGATGATCGGTGATTTCCGTTTGGCCAACGGCACAGCGACCACCAATAACTTCAAGATCCATAGCCCTGCAGCGGAAATCAGCATTACCGGCCGTACCGATCTGCGCGCGAAAAAATTCGATCAGCAAATTGTCGTGGTGCCGCACGCGGGCAACAGTTTGCCGATTGTCGGCGCAGTAGTGGGCGGTCCGATCGGTGCAGCAGCAGGCTTCGCGGTACAGGGCTTGCTGGGTCACGGTTTGAACAAGGCGGTCGGCGCGCGTTACAAAATTACTGGTAGCTGGGATAAACCCGTAATGACCCTGCTCGAAAAGCATACGGCGCCGGTGTTGGGGCCGGCACCCGTTGCGCCGATGCCGATCAATGCATCCAAAGATGTCGAGCCGGCATCGGCGCAGTCAGCGGGACACTGATCAGGCCAGCTCTGATCAGGCAGATCAGGATCAGGCGACCGGCTCAGCCGGTTTGGTGCTGCCGCGGAACGGAAACAGCTGCTGGTTGATGAAACCGTCCGGCATGTAATCGCCGACTACGCCGTAACGGGCTGGAAACTTGTCGCTCGTCTTCACCGCGGTACCGAACAGGTAGTCGATAAAGGCGTAATGCGCGGCATAGTTCTTGTCGATCGCGATATCGTCGGAGGCGTGGTGCCAATGGTGGAAGTTGGGCGTCACGAATAGGTACTTCAGTGGCCCCCATGGCAGGTGCACGTTGGCGTGGTTGAACACCGCCTGGAAGCCCACGATCAGGATGTAGCCATTCATCACTGACTCGCTGAAGCCCAGTATGTACAGCGGCGCCAGCACGCAGACGCGGGTGGCGATCAATTCAAGCATGCTCTGGCGCGAGCCGGCCAGCCAGTCCATCGTCTTTACGCTGTGGTGTACTGAATGGAAGCGCCAGAGGAACGGTACCTCGTGATACGCGCGGTGCGTCCAGTACTGCGCCATGTCCGCTACCAGTACGCAGAGCAGCAGTTGCGGCACGAACCAGATGTGCTGCACGAATTGTTGGAAATCGCTGCGTACCAGCCAGCCGAACAAGTGGTGCAGCAGGAAATTCACTGTCAGCAACGCCAATCCCACGATGAAATGATTCACCGCGAAATGCTTCATGTCGGTTTGCCATTCAGGCCGGAAAATCGCCTGGCCCTTGTACAGCGGAAACAGTTTTTCGATCACCACGAAGATCAATGTGGAACCGAGCAGGTCGAGGATGAACCAGTCCAGGCCGATATACGGCGTGTGATCCGGAAAATTGCCGACTGGCACGCGCGAGCCGCCCAGCGCCACTGCGGCGATTACGAGCACAAACGACGTGATATTGATGTTGCGCTGGCGGTTGAGTATCAGGTTGCCGAGCGACAGTGCGCCGGCAATCAGCAGTGCGCCAAACAGTGCCTGACGCAGCACATCTACCGAGTATTTGACGCGTAGCTCGGGCGTGGTGAGGTACTGCGGAAAGTGGAAAGCCAGTACGCCGAGCAGGCACAGGATCGCCAGCGACATGGCGATCGCAGTGGTGACCATCGCCTTGCCGGGCGCGAGCTCACCGCTGCCGCGGAACATTTCGCGGGTGTCGTCGACCACGATGCCGATGCGCTCGGCGGGCGCGATCACTGCAACATTGACCAGCTTGTGTGCGAACTTGCGTCGTGAGGGATGCGTCATCAGCGTTCCTGCGTCAAAGAGTGCATGTGCGACGGCCTATCCGGCCGTCTAGCGCATGGTAGCGCCAAGTTTGGGCAGTGGTCATGTCAGTGCAGGCCGCGATATCGATGCTGACCGGGCTTGCGGCGGCAGGCTTTAAGCCGCAGGATTTGACCTTATCTAGTAAGCAATTCAACTGCACCAGAAACGGCAGGACCCCATGGATTCACTGATTGCCCAGGCCGAGCGCCGCCTGCTTGCGCCAGGCGGCATTGCCGCCACCGACCTCGACCGCGTGTTCAACCAGCTGATGGGCCCGTCGATCGACGCGGCCGACCTGTATTTTCAGCATTCGCGCAGCGAGTCGTGGCTGCTGGAAGAGGGCATCGTCAAGGACGGTAGCCACTCGATCGAGCAAGGCGTTGGCGTGCGCGCCATCAGCGGCGAGAAAACCGGCTTCGCCTATTCCGATGAAATCGTGATGCCACAGCTGCTGGATGCTTCGCGCGCGGCGCGCGCGATCGCCCACGATGGCAACGGCGCCGGCAAGCCGCTGGCCCTGAATGGCGCGCGTCAGCTGTATCCGGCGATCGATCCGGTCGACAGCCTGCCCAATCCCGAGAAGATCGCGCTGCTGCGCGAGGTCGATGCGTACGCGCGCTCGCGCGATCCGCGCATCAAGCAGGTGATCGTCAGCATTGCCGCCACCATCGACACCATTCTGATTGCCGCCTCAGATGGCACCCTGGCCGCCGACGTGCGTCCGCTGGTACGCCTCAACGTGCAGGTGATTGCCGAGCAGAACGGCCGCCGCGAGCAGGGTCATTCCGGCGGCGGCGGCCGCTATGGTTATCGCGAGCTGATCGAGAACGGCCGCGCGCTGGCCTTTGCCGACGAAGCCGTGCGCCAGGCGCTGGTGAACCTCGATTCCGTCGATGCACCGGCTGGCAACATGACGGTGGTACTCGGTCCCGGCTGGCCCGGCGTGCTGCTGCACGAGGCGATCGGCCATGGCCTGGAGGGCGACTTCAACCGCAAGGGCAGCTCTGCCTTCTCTGGCCGCATCGGCCAGCGCGTGGCTGCCAAGGGCGTGACCATCGTCGACGACGGCACGCTGCCGGGTCGCCGCGGCTCGCTCAGCATCGACGACGAAGGCACGCCGACCGAGTGCACCACGTTGATCGAGGACGGCATCCTCAAGGGCTACATGCAGGACAAGCTCAACGCACGACTGATGGGGATGGCGCCCACCGGCAACGGTCGCCGCGAATCATTCACGTCGTTGCCGATGCCGCGCATGACCAACACCTACATGCTGGCTGGCCAGCACGATCCGGCCGAGATCATCCGCTCGGTCAAGAAGGGTCTGTATGCGCCCAACTTCGGCGGCGGTCAGGTCGACATCACCAGCGGCAAGTTTACCTTCACCGCCAGCGAGGCCTACCTGATCGAGGACGGCAAGATCACCCGTCCGGTGAAGGGTGCCACGCTGATAGGCAGCGGCCCCGAGGTGCTCAACCGCGTCTCGATGATCGGCAATGATCTGAAGCTCGACGAAGGCGTCGGCGTCTGCGGCAAGGATGGTCAGAGCGTGCCGGTGGGCGTTGGTCAACCGACGCTGAAGATCGACGGTATGACGGTAGGCGGCACGGCGTCGTAACGCATATGGAATTTGGTTTGTCTTGAATTTAAGCGCAGTTGAAGAGTGAGTGCGATGCCGGGGGCCTTATGGCAATTTGCGGATTTCGGCGCTTGCCTCTGTTGCTAAGAATGCCCGCAATTGCTTGATGTTCCGTCAAAGCTTCATCAACGTTTCGCTATAAGCGGAGTTACCGTTAGCGTCGACAAAATTCGCGTCCCACCGTGCCACTATCCTTCGCCTAACGAGATCGAACGGCGTGACCGCGTCTTTTCGTTCTGGAAAGCGTCTGATATTTGCGGCCTGCAGCGCGAGAATATCTCGATCCTGGTTAGCGACCCTGCGAATCAGTGGCCATACGAATAATCGAACGGCCCATGCCGGCGCCCAGCGGCCATCGATATGCAGTGTGCCAAATACGTTGGTTCGATGGCTGGACTCCGGGGACACATGGATTGATATGCGTACGCGGCTGCCGTTGCGGTAACCATAGTCCAGTTGAACGGAACCCGGCTCGTAGAAGTGCGCGCGCTCGAACTCGCGTGGTGATTCAAACAGTCGATAAATCAAGCCCGATTGCTGCGCATTGCCCTTGTAGTCGACCGTAAAGCCGCTGGCTGTTGTCGAGCACGACGCGACCGTATCGCGTCGTGTCGCGGAAAAGCGGATAAGGCCGCGGTGGACAAAGTGCGTATGCAGGGGATCAAGCACATTCTCCAGGATGTCCGCTGCGCCCGCGTGCCATGTCGACTGCCATATAAATCGTCGATTTTCATCTGCAAGGCTCTGAATGGCTGGAGGAATGCTAGTGTCGTTGTTGCGCTCCAGTCTCGCCCATACGAACCCGCCGTTTTCCATGACGTCGATCGCACGCGCGCGAACATTGGGCAGACAATTACCGACGGGCATTCCCGGAAGTTCGACGAGCGTACCCGATGGATCAAAACGCCAGCCGTGATAGGCGCATTGCAGCGTGCGGTCAACAATGCGCCCGGCTGAAAGGGGAACCTGCCGATGCGGGCAACGGTCTTCGTAACCGACGACGTTCTTTCCGTCTACTCTGGCGAGGACGATGGGTTGCTTGAGCAGTATTGCCGCGACGGGCTTCGTGCCGATGCGATCCGCACGCCCGACAACAAACCATTTTTGATACAGCTCAGCGGGCCAGGAAGTCATAGCTTGTACCGCCTCATGATGGGCACGCCAATATGACGCGTCGCCGCACCCAGGATTTTGAGCGCAACCTGCGTGCGTTGGGGAAGGTGGCTTGCGAACACGGCGCTGTACTCAATCGCCGGTTGACCGCCGCGCTGTCGTTTGAAGTGCGCTACGCCAGCGCTGAGGTTAACCAGGCATGTGTCTGTAGCTGCCTGGCGCATCACGAGTGCCGAAAGCATGCGATACAAACCAAGCTTTGCAGGTAGCGACGTGTTGTAGCCAACGATGGGCGAGGTCAAGAGATTGCCAAAGCGGATGATACCCACGGCCCCCTGGAGTACCCCGGCCTCATCGCGTATGCCGCTAAGTTCCAGCAGCCCCCCTTGCGACCACGCCTTGATAAGTGTCCAGTCATAAAACGGATTGAGCGCGGAGTACTTGTGCATATACAAATCTGCGTAGAGCTCTGCGATTCGCCGAAAATCCGCATCATCAAAATCACGGGCGATTCGGTTATTTCGATCAGTTTGGCGCAGCAGCGCGAGGTCGCGTTTCAAATCCGTTCTGTGCAGTGCGAGTTTGGCAACATCCTCAAATAGGTAGACCTGGCGGCTGGGTACCATGATGCACCCACGGTCGGACAGCGCGCGTAGCCAGTCGGCGTGATGGGCGCTGTTGAGCGACCTCAACCAGATCGCATGCGTCGGATAACGACGCATTGCCTCTGCCAAAACCTGGTCAAGCCCAACCCCACCCAGGTCGGGATACGCATTGGTGGAAACCAGCCAGTTATTTATCGCTACGGCGCGATCAATAGATGCGTGGCGCAACCAACTGCCAACTCCTCTGGCGAGCCCTTTCAACGGTGCAGTGATCAGCGGATGGCCAAGGCGTTCAACCTCCTCCATGGCGTAGCTCGCGTAGGTCGTCAAGGGTGAACAGACCCATGCGTTATCGGGCTCGGCGTCGTTAACCGTCACGGGAAACAATGCGCCACCCGCTTCGATGGCATCAACCTCAGTCTGGACGTTGGCAATAAAAGGTCGTGTTGGTCGTCGCCGGTGAATACGCAGATACGCATCCGCTTTGGCATTGAACTCGTCCAGCTTTACGACAGGTACGGCGGTCATAGCGCAGCCAGTGGGTCGCCATCCCATTCGATATCACAGGTAGCCGCTTGACGCAGGTTGCAGCGATTCTGCACTGCCAGCCTTGCGTAGGAACCAAAGTCCAATAGCCCGCCGAAGAACGGCAGCGGATCGCGCGGCGCTGCGATCACATCAACCCCCCGTCGGAAATCCTGCCACCAGAGGCCGACACGCGAATCACGTAATGCCTGCGCACCACCGGCGACTAACATCACGGCTGAAATCATCCGTGCCGCATGATTCGCCGGAACGACGCAATCGGTGGCAGCACCCGCCAGCGCGGCCGGCAATGCGTCGTCCAGGCCGAACAGATGAACACCACTGATCGCGCGTGGATTGCACTCCAGCACTTGTGCGTTGCCGTTATCGGCTTCGATCCAGTCGAACGATAATTGCCCGGTGTAGTCCATCTTGCGTGCGAACATATCGACAAACTTTTGGATGGCTGGTGAGGGACAGGCTTCGAAAAAGAAACTGGAACTTGCCTGAAGCCGGTAGCTGGGACGATAGGTGACATGGGCAAGCAAGCGCCCACGGTCGATCACGCTGTAAGAGCACAGTTCGCGTCCATGGCAAAATCGCTGGACGACCCATCGCCCGGGGACGTCGAACGGCTTGGCATCGGCTGGGATACCGTTCGGGTGCAGGCGTACATGCACGCCGAAGCGGGAGTATTCCGGTTTGAGTACCACCGGGTCGGTACCTGCCCAGCTCCGCGCCTGCTCAAGTGTATCGACGCATGCACTCTCGGGAACGACAGCGCCACAACCTTGCGCTGCTTCAAGGAATCGCCATTTACTATGCAACGTGTCCATCGTATCGAACACGCCGACGGCGACTCGTGCGGATTCCGGCAATAACGCACGATAGCGCGAGAGATAAAATACTTCCTCGCAAGTCGGTAGGACGAGATCAATGCGGTGGGTACGGATGGCGTGGGAGAGGCCGTCAACATACGCGCGGGATGCAAAGCGCGCTGATGGTAGCGTTACAGTTGACGTAACTGAGCGAGACCACCCTGACATCCTGCAGGGGATGCTGTCTCCGATCGTCACCGTCCAGCCCTGATGCGCAAAACGTCGTGCGTGGTCCAGCGCGGCGGGAGCCCGCCCGCCCAAGATGAGTACGTTAGGCATGAAACTCCCCAGGGACGTCAATCAAACGGCGAACCCGCCGGCATTTCTGCGTAGCAGGACGTTCTGCCCAAACGTCGAACTCTATTTGAGGAACCGCAGCGCCAATACGCCGAGTGCATTCCACGAGTGCTTCTCGGACGTTATCCTGCTGGGTCGACGTGAGAGTAGGGCTTACGCCAATGCGTAGTGTGGCGGGTCCGCATTGCTCGATTTGATATTGATCCGCCGACGGAATGGCATTCAGCAGTGCACGTGAGAGGACGTCCGGAAACATCGGCACAACGCCTGTGCCTGCAAATTTGGGTAACCACACAATGTCATCCTCTCTCCCCTCGATCCGTTCGAGTGCGATAAATGGCGAACCGCACGGACAAGCTTGCTCGCGCTCTACCAAAATGTCGTTTAGACGATAGCGGATGACAGGCTGGGTACTGCGATAAAGATCCGTGATGATCGGAGCGAAACGACGCGTCGCGCGATCAATCCAGTCTCGTTCGACGATAAGGCAATCCTCGTTGAGGTGGATAACTCCCTGTGCGCAGGTATGGCCGAGAAATCCTTCGGTCGCCTGGTAGATCTGCTCAATGGGCACGCGGAAAGTATCGGTCACGCGCGCCGCATCGAGCGGATCAAGCACTTCGGCTACAGCAATGATGCGCGTGGGACAGATATTTATTTGCCCAGACTTCACGGCAGCGGCGACCAGTGCGATAACGCTTGGCGGCCCCACCAGAATTGTCGGTTGGAAATGGTCAAGTCTTGCAATCACCTGATCGAATGGCATTGCCAGATCAAAGTGTTGAAAACGAAGCCGCACGCCGCCGGAAAGGGTTTCGTAGAGGTTGCTACCCGCTCGCAACAACAGCGCGATTCTCGCGGGCGCGAAGATGCCCGCTGGCAACAGCTTCGCGAGCAAGGTGCCCGCCCAACGCAACCGCTCCGATCGACTGGCGAGAAAAATGCCGCGGGCACCGGACGTACCCGTCGACATGCCAACGGCCGTACCTTTCAGCATGGGATTGAAGTCGCGCGTACGTTCCGCTTCCTCGGCGACACGCATTGCGTCCTCCAGCACGACATGCAAAGTGTTGATGTCATTGAAATGCTTCATCCATTGCTGCTTGTCGATGAGCGGATAGTCGTGAAATTGTCGCCGGCCATACGGTGCGTATAAGGGAGATTTCGTCAGCACGTGATCCGCCAGGTGGCGCCATTGCTTCTGCTGATGTTTCACCACATCCGCACGGCTTCGAAACCGTCGTAGGCGTCGGGCCGAGGCGTATTGCCATAGCAATCCCAATCCTTCGGTCACGCGGCTCACCACTGCATCCATTCATTGCAATGCGAGGGTAATATGCGGATCTCCGGCGCATTGACTGCTAGCCGATGCAGTCGCTGCAACGTATCGCGGTAAACCCGCGTATCTCCCAACCAGCCGGTGACGAGTGATGGGGGTGGCACCCCTTCGCGGATGGCTTGAGACGACCAGGCGGCGTCTGCAACCAGAAATATAGACTTCCCTTTTGCATCCTCAAACAACAAGCCGTAGTGGCCAGCCGCGTGACCTGGCAACGACACCGCAAGCATGCTCGCGTCACCAAAGAGATCGTGTCCGCGACCAAATTCGATCAACTCGGGAGGGAGATCACGCAGCGGAGCATCTTCAATCCAGCTGACCCGCTCGAGAAAATCATCGGGCAGCAGCTTCGGTAGTAGTCCGACCCGGAGCGAACCCAGACGGGTGCGCGAGCAAAGATCTTCCCAGGCCGCACGAGAACAAATGAGCGCCGCCTCAGGAAAATCCAATAGTCCGCCGACGTGGTCGCCGTGGAAATGCGATAGCACGATGTGTTTGATGTCCAGGGGCGACAAGCCTGCGCAAGTCAACTGCGAACGCAACGACCCGCTGTCCTGCAATTGCACAGGGGTGACTGTGCGATAAAGGCGCTCCGGAAGATGCCTCGTGGCATGAAGAAAATGCTCCGAGTAACCCGTGTCGAAAAGTATGTTTCCCCACTGCGGATGATCGAGGAAAAACGTCAATGCGGGAAAACGCGCTACCGCGAGTGGGGCGCCCCTCCGGGTCGCGCATTCGGCATGCGTGCAATAACCCGCTTCATAGATATGCCATTCAATATTGGACACGAGACTTCCACCATTGGGCAAAACGGGCGATGCCTTCGATAACGCTGATCGTCGGCGCGTATCCCAGCTGCTGGCGTGCGGCAGAAATATCCAGCGTTTGTGAGAAGCCGAGGACGCCCACACCGTAGCGACTCAAGCGAGGCTCTGGACGTCCCGGCATTACATTGGCAATCGTCTCGGCCGCGCCGCCGAGGGCGATAGCAACACTGCGCGGCAATGGAATCATTCTTACCTTCAAGTCCAATGCGCTGAAGAGATGGTGCAACAATTCACGCACTTGCATGGATTCACCATTAGTGATGTTGAATGCGCGACCGTCAACAGGCACGGTGTATTCCATGCTGGCTTGCACGGCTGCTACAACGTTGGCCACGTATGTGACATCAATCAGTGCTTTTCCGTCGCCAATCCTTGGAAACCACCCGCGCTGCGCCAATCCAAGCAAGCGGGGAAATATGGCGCGATCGCCCTCACCAAACACTGCCCTCGGCCGAAGAATTACGGCGGGAAGCCCTGCCGATACCGCCTCCCTCACGCATTGCTCAGCCAGCCATTTGGTTTCGGCATAGGGGTTGATCCATTTGCGGGGCGGTTCAAAAGCCTCGGGTGTATTGAACTGATCGCCGAGGCGGAAATAAATACTGGGCGAAGAGAAATGTACGAAACGTCGAACACCAGACTGTCGGGATGCATCCAGTAATCGCTTGGTGGCAAGCACGTTCGCCGCCATGAATTGCTCGCGCCTACCCCATGGTGATGACAACGCGGCGCAGTGCACGACCACGTCGGTCTCGTCAGTCAGTGGCGACAAAGGGTCGCTCGAAAGATCGCGGACCCACGAGCGCAATCCCGCACGGGAAAGAACGTCGAGCCGAGCCACGTCCCGACCTGTTGCGATTACCTCATGCCCTTGCGCGTGAAAATGCTTTGCTACATGGGAACCGATAAACCCGGAGGCGCCCGTCACCAGGATACGCGTCATGATCTAGTACCTCAGCACCGTGCCGCCGAAGGAGAGGCCCGCTCCGGAACCTACCAGCGCTATCAGGTCGCCCCGCCGTACGCGACCGGAAGTGATGGCGTGATGCAGCGTGACAGGAATGGAGGCGGCCATCTGATTGCCGCGGTGAGCTAGCACGCGCACCAGTAGATCCGACGGCAGTCCCAATGTCGCTTCCAGATGATCGAGTCCCTTGGCGCTTGCCTGATGGGGGACGATGCAAGCCAGTTCCCCAAGCGCAATGTTTGCACGTTGAAATAGCCGCTCGAGAAAAGCGGGCAGGCGTTGTGCTGCCATCCGGTAGGTTGCCCGTCCCTGCATTTCGAAACAGGCACCGCGAAGGAATTCTTCCATCTGGGTGCGTGGTCGAATGCGCGTTCCGCCGGATTTCACCTGACATAGCTCGGCGCCGACCGAAAACGTTTCGAAGTGTGTGCCAAAAACTTTCGAGTCGTCCGCTTCAGCCGCTTGTCCAAGTATCACGGCGGCCGCACCGTCACCAAACAACATGGCGGTTTCGGGATCGTCCCAGCGAAGGCCGGCCGAGGCGATCTCGCTGGATACGATAAGTACGCGCCGGTACCTGCCTGCAGCCATCGCGGCGCTCAACAGGTCCAGTGCCGCGACAAAGCTCAGGCAGGTAGCGTTAATGTCGAACGCCGGGATACCGCTTTCTCCAAGACCGAGCTGGCGCTGGATCAGTACACCCGAACACGGTATGGCCTGTTCCATAACGCTGCATGCCGAAACGATGCAATCGAGCTCGTGTGCTTCCATGCCAGCGGCCGCGAGCGCGGATCGCGCGGCCATGGCACCCATGAACGACGAAGTCTCGCCATCGTCTGCGTAGTAGCGCCGTTCGATGCCCGCATGTTTGAGGGTCCAGCCCGACGTTTTTTTCCAGCGCTCATCGAGTATGTGCGATTCGACGCAGTTACCGGGAAGATGCTCCCCCGTGCCGAGAATCCTGATGGGAAGCGAGTAGTTGATATTTGTCATTTGCACGATCCTTGCCCTCAGATGCATCCGTTGCGGTGAAGCGTGCTGCGCTGGCAAACATGGTGCAAATCGGAATGCCAACCCAACACTTTTTGAGCCCTTGGGTATCATATATTGATACTCTTGGCATCGTTGGTGCCCTCATGGAGATAGATATGGCTGGCTCGGCGCTTGTGGTGCAAGCAATCCGCGCCATTCTTCGCGAACGTGGCATCACCTATCGCAACCTCGCCGACCTGATGGGTGTTAGCGAGCCGACCGTCAAGCGGGACCTGGGGCGAGGCGATTTTTCGCTAAGTCGGCTTGATCGCATTTGCGATGTCCTCGGCGTCACCGTGGAGGACCTAGTCCGCAATGATCGCCCGCTGATCAATACGCTAACCGAGCTCAGTCAAAAGCAGGAAGCGGCCCTCGTGGTCGATTCCAAACTGTTACTGATCACTTACCTGATCGTAAACGACTGGCGATTTAGCGAAATGATGTCTACGTTCCGAATCGAAGAGAATGAGCTGATATCGCTATTGTTGAAGCTGGACAAGTTACGGGTCATCGAATATCGGCCACCGCGTCGCATCAAGAAACTCACTGCACGCAATTTCTCCTGGCGCAAAGATGGCCCCGTTCAAGTGTTCTTCCTTTCCCGCGTTTTGCCGGAGTTCTTCAACGGCTCCTTCGAAGGCACCGGCGATGCATTTCACTTCGTCGGAGGAACCCTCTCGGAAGCCTCACGCGCACGCATGAAAGTGGCTATTGCGCATCTCGTGGAGGAGTTTGAACAACTTGCACGCCAAGATTCAAGACTGCCACTCGACGCACGGAACGGCTGCAGTGCCGTCATTGCCATCAAGAAGTGGGAATTTTCGGATTTCACGCTACTAAGGCGATAAAGCGCGGAGCGTGTATTCTGAATTCAAGCAACCATGCGCGTGGACACGCCGCTACTTGCAAGCCACGGTGCACCCTGTGGAAGAAAACCTGAATAAGTTTCAAATCCTGCTGGCCGGCCATCACGATCCGGCATAACGATAAAACGAAAGATCATTTTGTTCTCACCGCTCGCGCGTCAACACTTGGCGCTGAAGGTGCGAGGGGGTGAGCTTCAAACAGATCGCCAATTTTGGCCGTCTGTCTCACTTTTTGACATACCGCACCGCTGATTTCAGTCAGGGGCAAGGCGATGAATCAAGTGAGGAGCGAGTTGCCGGCGAGTGTTCGGCCATCCGTTTCCGCTGCGACGCAAACGGCGCGCGGCGGCGTGTTTTCAAATGAGGACTGGTGGTCGGTGTGGATCGGCTTGTTGCTGGTGGTGATCGCCTGGCTGGTTTTTGCATCCGGTAGCAGTATCAAGTGGCTTGCCGCAGCGCCGGCCAAATGGTCGAGCGTGGCGCAGGCCGGCGCGGATATCGCCGCGCACTTGCCGAACTATGCGGTGCTGTTCGTGGTTTTTGCGCTGCTGTTCGGTATCGCTTCTACGGTGTTGAAGCAGCGCCTCGCGCACTTTCTGCCGGCGTTTCTGGTTCTGTTTGTTGTCTCGTTATTGATCTTCGAAACGGCAGCCTGGACGCAGGCATCCCACTACAACCTCGAGGCGCCGTTAGTGGCGTTGCTGCTTGGCCTGGTGATATCGAATGTTGTGCGTCTGCCTGCGTGGTTTCTGGCTGGTTTGCGGGTGGAGTTTTTCATCAAGGTCGGTATCGTGCTGCTTGGTGCGACGTTACCGTTCACGCTGCTGGTATGGGCCGGGCCGGTAGCGGTCGGACAGGCGACGGTGGTATCGCTGCTGACGTTCTTCGTGATCTTTTTCACCGGCCGCGCACTTGGTCTGGATCGGCGTTTTGCTGCGGTGCTCGGCGTTGGCGGCGCGGTCTGCGGCGTATCGGCGGCGATCGCGATTGCCGGCGCTGTGCGCGCCAAACACGAACAGGCCTCGGTGGCGATTACGCTGGTGGTGTTGTGGGCGATCGTGATGATTTTCGTGCTGCCGTTCACCTCGCATGCGCTGGGTTTGTCGACTGGCGTGGCCGGTGCGTGGATTGGCACCTCTGAGTTTGCCGACGCGGCGGGCATTGCCGCGGCCCAGGCATATGGCGACATTGCCCGCAACGCCGGTGGCGCGATTGCTGGAACACCGGAAGCTGCGCTGCAGAACTTCACCCTGATGAAGGTGGTGGGACGCGACATCTGGATCGGTATCTGGGCGTTCGTGCTGGCTTGGGTGGCCTCGACGCGCTGGGATGCTTTCGACGATGGCGTGCAGGCAAAGAAGGTCAATGTCGGCGAGATCTGGGCACGCTTTCCGAAATTCGTGATCGGCTTTGTGATCGCCTCGGCACTGATCACCTGGATTGCCAGCGCGTACTCGCTGGCGGACTACCGCAAGGTCGTCACACCTGACCTGGTCGCGCCGATCACCGCGCTGCGCACGTGGGCTTTCACTTTCTGCTTTCTCAGCATTGGTTTGACGACACGCTTTGGTTCGCTTAGCAAAGCTGGATGGAAGCCGTTCGTGGCGTTCACCGCCGGCGTGGCAATCAACATCATCATCGGCTACGTGCTGTCGGTCCATGTATTCGCGGCGTATTGGGATAGCGTGGGTCACTGATGAGCCGGGTGTCCGCGACCAGCACGGACGTTGTCGTCCAGGCTCGTCGCCAACCCATGGAAACGCCCCGCTGCGCTGACTGCCACCATCGGCTGGATGATCGTCAGGCAATCGAGCGGCGGGTTTCGGGGTTGGCCGTGTTCGGTTCGGCCTACGGTGCCAGCATCTGTGAAAGCCGGCTATGCGTGTTGCACGATCGGCTGGTGTCGCCGGACGATCGATGTGCGCGCTTTAGTGCTCTCGACGGCAGTGCTATCAGCGGTTAGTGCTGCAGCTGCGAAGCGCTCGATTCAGGCTTGCTCGCCGTCGGCATCTTTGCTCGCTGCCAGATCCTTCAATAGCTGAAAAATTTCCCGATACGCCCGCGGTGGCTTGTTTGGGGTTTCCTTTTCGATGCGCGCCTTGCGGATCAGCGAACGCAGGTGCTGGCGATCGACCTGCGGATTTTCGTTGATCAGCTCGGAGAAGGCGGCTTCGTCTTCGCTGATCAGCCGATCACGGGTCGCTTCCAGGCGGTGCATCGCCGCGTTTTCCTGGCGCTGCTTTTCCCGGTTTTCGCCGAGTTCGGCGCGCACGGAGGCGAAAGCTTCGTCGTCGTAGCGACGCATGACTTTCGCGAGGAAGGCGAGCTGGCGCTTGTGCGCGATATGCGCGGTGATGTTGCGTGTGCGGGTGATTTCGTCACGGACGTCGTCGGGCAACTCCAGCTTCGCCAGCCGGCTGGGCTGCATCTCGACAAGCTGGCTGGCCAGCGCCAGCACGGCCAGCGCCTCGCGGCGCTGCTGGGTGCGGCTGGGACCGTAGTCCTCTTCGTCGAGTTCGGTCTGGTTGCGGCTGCGGCTCGGGCTCACGGTTTCAATTCCACGGTTTCAATTCCAAGATCGGGCTTTGAGGATCAGGCTTGCGTATCACGTTCGGTAGCTGCGTCAGGCGGGTCAGCCTGTTCAAGAGCGAAGCGCGGGATCGGTTCGCCCTCCAGCTCGATGGTTTCGATAAACATCGCCGCTGGACGTACCCACAGGCCATAGTCGCCGTAGAGCGCCTGATAGACCACCAGCGGTTCCATCGTTTCGCTGTGCTGCGCGGTGCCCAGCACGCGGTAGCGCTGGCCTTTGTAGTGGCGATAAGTACCGGGGACGGGTTGCATGGGCGTTCTCCGCGGCTCTTTTCATTTCGCCGCGGCGACCCCATCTCCGAGTCTGAACCCGTTTCGGGATCGCGTTGAATGGCAAGCCGACTTAAGCGAGCCACTATTCTACGCGTCAAACCTTCAGGAAGCCCAACGTGAGCGAAGTCGTTATCAGCCAGGACGTTATTCACCAGAACGCCATCAATCAAGATCGCAGCCTGGAAGAACTTGATCGATTGTCCGAACTGGCCGAAGACGTGATTCGTCGCGCCCGTGCCGCCGGCGCCAGTCAGGCCGAGGTGGCCGCCAGCATCGATAGCGGACTGAGTGTGAACGTGCGGCTTGGCGAGGTCGAAACGGTCGAGCACACGCGCGATCGCGGCTTCGGCCTCACCGTGTATTTCGGCCAGCGCAAGGGTTCGGCCAGTACAGCCGACCTGCATCCGGATTCGATCCAGGCCACGCTCGACCAGGCCTGCGCGATCGCGCGCTATACCGAGGCCGATCCGGCCTCCGGTCTGGCCGATGCGTCACGCATGGCGACAAACTTTCCCGATCTTGACCTTTGGCATCCGTGGGATATCGACAGCACCCGCGCCATTGAGCTGGGTATCGAAATTGAGGACATCGGCCGCGCACATGCGGGCATCACCAATTCGGACGGCACCAGCGTGCAGGCCGGGCAGGGTGTGTCGGTGTATGCGAACTCGCATGGTTTTGTCGGGCGTGAGCGTGGCACGCGGCATTCGCTCTCGCTGGCGCTGATCGCCGGGGACGAAGCCGGCATGCAACGTGACTACTGGTACGACAGTGTGCGTCGCGCTGGCGACTTCATCAGCGTAAAGACGCTGGCGGATCGTGCCGCCGAGCGCACGATCGCACGCATGGGGGCCCGCAGCCTGTCGACCCGGCAGAGCCCGGTGCTGTTCCCGCCGGAGTTGGCGCGTGGATTGATCGGGCATCTGCTTGGTGCGGTGAGCGGCGGTGCGCTGTATCGCCAGGCCAGCTTTCTGCTTGATCATGTCGGCAAGCAGGTGATGCCATCGTGGTTGAATATCAACGAGCGGCCGCATCTGATTGGCGGTCAGGGCTCGGGCAACTTTGACGCCGAGGGCGTAGCGACGCGCGATAGTTCGCTGATCGAGGGTGGCGTGCTCTCGCGCTACATCCTGGGCAGCTATTCGGCGCGCAAGCTCGGGTTGGAGTCGACTGGCAATGCCGGCGGCATCCATAACCTGATCGTCGAGCCGGGCAGTGTCGACAATTCCAAAGATGATTTTGCGGCGCTACTGAAACGCATGGGCACCGGCCTGCTGGTGACCGAAGTGATGGGACAGGGTGTGTCGACCATCACCGGCGACTACTCCCGCGGCGCGGCGGGTTTCTGGGTCGAGAACGGCCAGATCGCCTATCCGGTGGAGGAGATCACCATCGCGGCGAATCTTCGGCAGATGTTTACCGGAATTCTTGCGGTAGGCGCGGATGTCGATGTGCGCTCGGCCATTCTTACCGGCTCCATTTTGCTGGACCAGATGACCATCGCTGGCGAATAGGCCAACGGTCACCTTGCGGTGGCCTGCGACAAGGCTGAATATGACGCTCGAAGGTTTTTACGGCACCACTTACCAGGGAGCGAAAGGTCCATGAATACACCGCCCGATGAATTTCCGCCGGTAGCCCCGGAGCCGCAGGTCGTCGGTCATTCCACCGACGATAAAAACCTGGCAATGCTCACGCATCTGTCGGGTTTCATTCTGAACATCGTCGTGCCGCTGATTATCTGGCTGATGTACAAGGACCGGGTCGAAAAGGCCTATCTCGTCAGCGAGGCGAAAGAAGCGCTGAATTTTCAGATCACCGTGCTGATTGGTTACGTCATCTGCTGGATTCTCAAAATCATCCTTATCGGTTTTTTCCTGAGCTGGGTGCTGTGGATCGCCAATCTCGTGTTCTGCATCGTCGCGGCGGTAAAGGTGAGCTCCGAAGGAACCTATCGCTATCCCATTGTGCTTCGTCTAGTAAGCTGAAAACGTCAGTGTCGTAGGCGACATTTCATAAAAGAAAAAGCCCGTTTTGCGGGCTTTTTTTATGGGCGACTAGGCGGTCATATTTTAAGTGGCCAATTGCGGTGTGCCGTATTGCGGATAAGCCACTATCCGATAGCGATGAAGTATCGGACGTTATTTCTGGTCTGCTGCAAAGGCTCTCGGGATGATTTCAAAATAAGATGATCTGTCGGCACCGTAGCTGTAATCGACGTTCCGCATCTACAATGCTCGACGGGGCAGGGGAGTCCTTGTAGCTGGTGGCTGAAACGTTTTCCTGACGGGTAGCGTCGGTGCTTATTTGCTTTCGCAAACTGAAATCACAACCAAGGAGTAGTTCATGGGTTTCTTTGATTGGTACCTGAAGTGCATTAAGGATCATTACGCGGACTTTGAGGGGCGCGCGCGTCGCACTGAATATTGGATGTTCACTCTGGTGAATATCCTTGTCGCGATCGTAGTCTTCATTATTTTCCGTATTATCCATTTGCCAATGGTGGCAAATCTTTACAGCTTGGCTGTGCTGGTTCCTGGCTTGGCTGTTGGCGCGCGTCGGCTGCACGACACGGATAAAAGCGGTTGGTGGCTACTGATCGGCCTGATTCCGCTCATCGGGGCCATAGTGCTCATCATCTTCTTTGCGACCGAAGGAACTCGCGGATCGAACCAATACGGCCCGGATCCGAAGGGTGAATTGCCGCCTGCGATCTGAGTCATCAGGTAAGTACAAGGGCAGCTGAGGCTGCCCTTGTACTTTGCGGCAGGCGTCGCGAGTCTGTTGATCAGCTGCTGCGATGTGCCGCGTAGTGAGCCAGCTCCTGCAGCAGCACGCCGGGTGTGCCTAGTGGTGCAATAGCGTCAAGCGCGAGTGTCGTCAGTTCACGCAAACGCGCTCGTGAGGCATCGAGGCCAATAGTTGAGGGGAAGGTCGGCTTGTCGTCGGCGGCATCTTTTCCGGCGGTTTTGCCGATCACGGCGGCATCGCCTTCCACATCCAGAATGTCGTCGCGCACCTGGAAAGCCAGGCCGACGGCGGCAGCATAGCGATCCAGCATGTTCAGGGTGGCGGCATCTGTTCCTGCGCTGAGCGTGCCCAGGCGCACCGATGCGCGGATCAGTGCACCGGTCTTGCAGGCGTGCATATGTTCGAGCTCGGCGAGAGTCAGTGTGCGACCGACGGCAGCGAGATCCAGCGCTTGTCCGCCGGCCATGCCTTCGGCACCGCAGGCACGGCTCAGTACGCGCTGTTTTTCCATGCCGATAGCGGCATCGCCTTTGTCCTCGCTGAGGATCTCGAACGCCAGAGCCTGCAGCGCATCGCCGGCAAGTATGGCCATCGCCTCGCCAAACACGATATGACAAGTGGGTCGGCCGCGGCGCAGGGCGTCGTCGTCCATCGCGGGCAGATCGTCATGCACCAGTGAATAGGCGTGGATCAGTTCCACTGCGCACGCAGCGCCATCGAGCTGCGTGCCGTCTTCGCCAAGCGCATGCGCCGCGGCATAGACCAGCAGCGGACGCAGCCGCTTGCCACCGCCGAGCACGGCATAACGCATCGCGCCATGCAGGGCAGAGGGGGATTGTTCGGCAGGCGGCAGGCGATGTTCCAAGGCCTGTTCGGCGCGGCGGATCAATGCTTGCAGTGCAGGGCCAAGCTCAGAGTTCGGGTTCAAACGGTTCGGCACTATCGGGAGCATCGGGGTCGAGCAGCAGGCGAACACGCAATTCGGCTTTTTCCAGCGATTGCTGGCAGTGCCGATACAGGCCGATGCCACGTTCGAAGGAGGCCAGCGACTCGTCGAGGCTCAGTTCGCCGCCTTCCATCTTCGCAACCAGCTGTTCGAGTTCATCCAGCGAATGCTCGAAATCCACGGCGGGTGGGGTTTTGACGGAAGCGGTCTTGGCCATGGACAGCAACGCTAACCGAGTGTCAGCGCGGAATCAATCTGCACATGGTCCGAAAGCACCTGCATGTGATGCAGTCAGCGCGGTGGCAACCAGCGGGGCAGCGTGCCGGCCTGCTGGAAGATCACCTTGCCACGTGCCGTGATCCAGCGGTCGGCCACGGCGATGATTTCATCGCCGGCATAGAGCAGCGGCACGCCGAGGCGCCGCCATGGAGGAATCATGGCCTGCTGGAACAGGTCGCGCAGCTCGCGTGTATGCGCATCGCCGGCGGGTTTGATGCGTTCGCCACCTTGGCGCAGGCGCACATGCAGTGGTTCGATCAGATGCGTATTGGCATCGACCAGCGACAACGTGCCGCCATCGGGTAGCGTCAACGGTTCGCCGTGCCAGTGGGTTTGCCAGTCGTTTTCGATCATTGATCTTGGCGATATGGCCCACAGTCGTCCCCGCCAGATATGCAATTCAGCCCCAGACCATTGGATGCATGGTTGCTGGCCGGCGCGTGCACCGCACTGGTATTCGATCTGCTGGCGTTGCGCCGTTGTCGGTGCGGGCAGGCCGCGTGCGTGCAGCCAGTAGTCGAGCAGGGGTTCGCGCAGCGCAGGATGCAGTGCCAGCCAGCCGGAGGCTTCCAGGCTGTCCGTGGCCGGATCGCGCAGTACATCAAATGCCGCCAGCCATTGTGCTTGCAGCGCATCAGCGGCAGCGCGGCTAAGCGCGGCGCTATGCACGATCGAATCCACCGCCTGTGGCCAGTGTCGCGTAAGCCGCGGCAGAATCTCGAGGCGCAGATGATTGCGCGCCAGCCGGGTGTCGCTGTTGGAAGGGTCGTCGATGCAGGGCAGCTGGTGTGCATCCACATAGTCACGAAGCTGTTTCCGCGATAGCGCCAGCAGTGGTCGCCAGAGCAGGCCATGGGCGAACGGGCGCAGCGCCTGCATGCCGCCAAGGCCTTCCGGACCCGCGCCGCGAAGTAGTTTCAGCAACACGGTTTCGGCCTGATCGTCGCGATGATGGGCGAGCAGCAGCCGTTCGCCGGCATGTAATTTCCCGGCAAACGCATCGTAACGGGCATGGCGCGCAGCCGCTTCCAGCCCCAGACCTTTGCCGACATCGACCTGCACACGCAGCACGTCACACGGCAGATCCAGCGTGGCGCAAAAGCGCTGGCAATGTTCCGCCCAGGCTGTGCTTTGCGCGTGCAGTCCATGATCGACATGCAGTGCGCGCAGGCCAGATGCTCGTGCCTCGGGCAGCTGCGCCAGCGCGTGCAGCAACGCGGTGGAGTCCGGGCCACCGCTGAAGGCGACGCATAGCGGTATCGATGGCGCATCCGCCAGCGTTGCGACGAGATGTTGACGCAGCGTATCGCTCATTTCTTGCCAACGTGGGGGCGCACGTAGAAATGTTTGCCGTTACCGATATGTCGCTCTTCGGTATCGAACAGGCCGAGGCCGTTGACCAGTCCGCTGAGTTTGGCGTAGCCGTAGTTGCGCGAGTCGAAGTCGGGCGACTGCTTGTTGATGATGCTGCCGATGGCGCCGAGCCCGGCCCAGCCGGTGTCATCCGAGGCGGCCTCGATCGCATGGCGCAGGAGATTGAGCAGGTGCGTGTCGCCACGCAGTTCCTTGGCGGAGCGCTTCTTCGGCGCGCTGTCGGAAACAGCCTCGGCGGAGCCTGCCAGCACTTCGGTATAGATGAACTTGTCGCAGGCGGTGCGGAAAGGCTCCGGCGTCTTCTTTTCGCCGAAGCCATAGACGATGCGTCCCGATTCGCGGATACGCGAAGCCAGCCGGGTGAAGTCGCTGTCGCTGGAGACGATGCAGAAACCGTCGAAGCGCTCGGTGTACAACAGGTCCATCGCGTCGATGATCATGGCCGAGTCGGTCGCGTTCTTGCCGACCGTATAGCGGAACTGCTGGATCGGCTGGATCGAATGCCGCAGCAGCACTTCCTTCCAGCCGTGGAGGTCGGGCTTGGTCCAGTCACCGTAGATGCGTTTGACGTGCGCGGTGCCGTATTTGGCCACTTCGGCGAGTAGGCCTTCGACGATCGCCGGCCGCGCGTTGTCCGCATCGATCAGTACGGCGAGCTTGGTGGTGTCGTTGGCCATGGCGGTTCCCGCGGTGTTGTGTGCTTCGATGGTAGCGCTGCTTGTGTCTGTCCGGGTTTGTACCCAGCGAAACTCAGCGGCGAAAGTTCAGCTCGACCGTGATGCCCGCTGGATCGACGACGAAGATCTGCACCTGATGCCCCTCATCCAGCACCTGGATTCGCGCGGTGATTCCCGCCGCGTCCAGCCGCTCGCGGGTTGCAGCCAGATCGGTGCAGGCGAATGCGACGTGACTGAAATACCCATTGCCTTGGCTGACCGAGCCGCCGGCATTGCCGGTGCTCAGATGCAGCACAGCCGCATCGCCGGCGTAAAGCCAGTAACCGTGCGAGCCGGAAGCGACCGGCCGCCGTGGGCCGTCGTGCAGGCCAACCAGGTCGATGTAGAAGGCGCGTACCGGTTCGAGCAGCTCTAGCGGTACGCGCAGATTGATGTGATCCAGTCTGCGCACACCTGCCATGCGGGTTATTCCTGGTACGCGCCGTAGCTGCGCAGGCGCTTGTAGCGCCGTTCGAGCAGATCGCTCACGGGCAGTGCTTCGAGCTCGTCGAGCTGGTTGAGCAGCACGGCTTTCAGGCGCACGGCCATCGAACGGGCATTGCGGTGGGCGCCTCCCAGCGGCTCGCGCACGACCTTGTCGATCAGGCCCAGTTCGAGCAGGCGCGGTGCGGTCATACCCATGGCTTCGGCGGCATCGCGGGCCTTATCAGCGCTTTTCCACAGGATCGAGGCGCAGCCTTCGGGCGTGATGACGGAATAGGTGGAGTACTGCAGCATCAGCGTGCGGTCGCCGACACCGATGGCCAGTGCGCCGCCGGAGCCGCCTTCGCCGATCACCGTGCAGATGATCGGCACTTTCAGGCCGGCCATTTCGATCAGGTTACGTGCGATCGCCTCGCTCTGGCCGCGCTCTTCGGCGCCCACGCCGGGGTAGGCGCCGGGGGTGTCGATCAGGGTCAGCAGCGGCAGATGGAAGCGCTCGGCCATCTTCATCAGGCGCAGCGCCTTGCGGTAGCCCTCGGGACGCGGCATGCCGAAGTTGCGGCGGACCTTGGTCTTGGTGTCGCGGCCCTTCTGGTGGCCAATGATCACCACCGGCCGGCCGTTGATGCGACCGAGGCCGCCAACGATGGCGGCGTCCTCGGCATACATGCGGTCGCCAGCCAGCTCGTGGAATTCTTCGCAGATCACGCCGATGTAATCCAGCGTGTACGGCCGTGCCGGATGGCGTGAGAGCTGGGTCATCTGCCAGGAATTGAGGTTCCGGAAGATTTCCGCCGTCTTGATCTTCAGCTTCTCGCGCAGCCGGCTGACGTCATCCTCGATATTGAACGCCTGGCCCTGGCTGGCATGCCGAAGCTCTTCGATCTTCGCTTCCAGGTCGGCGATCGGTTGTTCGAAATCGAGGAAGTTGGGGTTCATTCGCGACATTTCGTTACATAGAGCGGCGCAGTATACCGTTACGCGCGTAAGGGCGAGAACGGCGCCGTATGGCGACAAGAGTTGAAATTCGATGGACAGGCAGGCACCAGACGCCAACCGATTACGCTATTGTCCGCGCCAACATGCGCTTTTCGCTGGACCAGACCATGCCGATCCAACCACCTATCGACAATAACAAGCTCGACCGCATCGTGGCCGAGGCGCGGCGCAATGCCGAGCAGCGCGAGCTCGGCTACCGCGAGCGGGCGCTGAAGATGTATCCGTGGATCTGCGGCCGCTGCGCGCGTGAGTTCACCCGGGTCAATCTCTCGGAACTTACGGTGCATCACCGTAACCACGATCACGACTTCAACCCGGCTGATGGCAGTAACTGGGAGCTGCTGTGCGTGTACTGCCATGACAATGAGCATTCGCGCCACATCGACCATGTGCGCGGTGGCGGTTACAACGTGCAGGAAGACGTGGCGCCAGCCACCGGCAATCCGTTTGCCGACTTGAAAGCGATGATGGAGCGCGGCGGCAAAAAATAGTCAGGGCTGCAGAAGCGTCGAGCTTAGTCCGCTTGCTTGACGATACGCAGCCGTACCGCCTGCACGCCGGGCAGCGCGCGCACCGTACGCAACAACGCCGGTATCGCGTCGACGCGCCAGGCATCGCTCAGTTCCAGATCGGCCTGTGCATTCTGGTTGTGATAACCATGCAGCACCACGGTGGCGCGGCCGCCGCGGTAGCCGGCCAGCGCATGCTGGAGCTGCTCGACGAAATCGGGTTTGACGCCATTCAATTTCAGCTGCAGCAGGCGCGCGTGCTTGCGGCAGGCGTCGGCCAGTGAGGTCGCGCTGCGTGCACGAATCTGGAAGCCGCCACCGGAGAAATCGTCGATGCGCAAACCACCTTCGACGACGAGCATTTCGTCGCGGGTCAATAATGGCGCGATCTGCTGATACAGCTCGCCGAAAAAGCTCACTTCGATGCTGCCGGTACCGTCCTCGATGCGCACGAACGCGTCGCTGTCGCCACGCTTGCGCACAGCGGTGACCATGCCGGCGATCGTCCACGGCGTGTCCGGGCCGCGGCGAAAGCGGTTGCCGTCGTCATTGTCGTTCTTGCGCGGCTTGGGCGGCTGGTAGCGCACGGAAATCTCTCCCAGCGGGCAGGTTGACAGCTGCGCCAGCTCGTCCTTCCACGGGTCAGTGGGATGGCCGGAAAGATAGTGCCCCAGCGTGTCGCGCTCGCCCTGCAGCAGCTGTTCCAGCGGCCATTCCGGCGCGGTGGGCAGGTCGATGTGCACCACTGGCGTCAGCGCGCCCGAGGCCGCCCCGAACATGTCGTTCTGGCCCGACTGCCGATCGCGCAAATGCTGTTCGGCAGCCTTGATGGTGTCAGGCAACTGCAGCATCAGGCTGGCGCGTGTGGGCGCCAGTGAGTCCAGTGCGCCGGAATGGATCAGTGCCTCGAGCACGCGGCGGTTGAGCTTGGTCGGATCGACGCGGCGGCAAAAGTCGGCCAAGTCGGTGTAACGGCCGTTCTGGCGTTCGGCCACGATCGCCTCGCACGCGCCTTGACCGACGCCCTTGATTGCGCCGAGGCCGTACTGGATCGTGCGAGCGCCGCGGCGCGAGCTGTTGGATGACGCGTCGGACTCGACCGCGACGAACATGTAGTCCGACGCGTTGACGTTCGGCGGCAGCACGGTGAGCCCGATGGCGCGCGACTCGTCGAGGAAGGTCACCGCCTTGTCAGTGTTGTCCATGTCCGACGAGATCGTCGCGGCCATGAATTCGGCGGGGTAGTTCGCCTTCAGCCATGCGGTTTGGTAGCTGACCAGTGCGTACGCGGCGGCGTGTGACTTGTTGAAGCCGTAGCCGGCGAATTTCTCCATCAGGTCGAAGATTTCATCGGCCTTGGAGCCTGGCAGGCCATCCTTCGCCGCGCCGTCGCGAAACTTGGCGCGTTCCTCGGCCATCTTCTTGACGTCTTTCTTGCCCATCGCGCGACGCAGCAGGTCGGCGCCGCCGAGCGAGTAACCGCCGACGATCTGCGCCATCTGCATCACCTGCTCCTGATAGACCATGATGCCGTAGGTCTCTTTCAGGATGGGTTCGACGCGGTTGTCGGGATAATCGACCTCCTCGCGGCCGTGCTTGCGTGCGACGAAGCTCGGGATCAGGTCCATCGGACCGGGACGATAGAGCGCGCCCAGCGCGATGATGTCCTCGAAGCGGTCGGGCTTCGCGTCCTTGAGCATGCGCTGCATGCCGGCGGATTCGAACTGAAAGATCGCCACCGTCTGCGCTTTCTTGAACACCTCGTACGCCGTCGCGTCATCCAGCGGCAGTTTGGCGATGTCCAGCGGTGCCTCACCCGTGACGACACGGCGTGCGTTGATCGCCTTCACCGTCCAGTCGATGATGGTGAGCGTGCGCAGGCCGAGAAAGTCGAATTTCACCAAGCCGACCGCTTCGACGTCATCCTTGTCGAACTGGGTCACCACGCCGCCGCCGCCCGCTTCGCAGTACAGCGGCGCGAAGTCAGTCAGCGCAGTTGGCGCGATCACCACGCCACCGGCGTGCTTGCCGGCGTTGCGGGTGAGGCTTTCGAGTTTCAACGCCAGGTCGATCAGTGCGCGGGCGTCTTCATCCTGCTCGTAGGCTTCGCAGAATTCCTTGACGACGCGATCGGTTTCTTTTTTCGATTTTTCCGAACGGCCCAGCGCATCGGACAAGGTCAGATCGAGCGGGCGCGGCGGCACCAGCTTGGCCAGCCTGTCGACCTGACCGTACGGCATGCTCAATACACGCCCGGAATCGCGCAGCACGGCCTTCGCCGCCATCGAGCCGTAGGTGATGATCTGGCTGACGCGGTCGCGGCCGTATTTACGCGCCACGTAGTCGATCACTTCGTCGCGGCGATCCATGCAGAAGTCGATGTCGAAGTCGGGCATCGACACGCGTTCAGGATTGAGGAATCGCTCGAACAGCAGATTGAACTGCAGCGGATCGATGTCGGTGATCTTCAGCGCCCATGCGACCAGCGAACCGGCGCCCGAACCGCGACCCGGACCCACCGGAATACCGTGTTCCTTACCCCAGTTGATGAAGTCCGCCACGATCAGGAAGTAACCGGGAAACCCCATCTCGATGATGACGTCCAGCTCGCGCTCAAGCCGCGTCTGGTAATCGGCGGGTGTACGGCCGTTGGCCAGCGGCGCAGCGACGAGGCGCTGCTGCAGGCCTTCGCGCGACAGCTCGCGGATGTAACTGGCCAGATCGTGCCCCGAGGGCACCGGAAAGTCGGGCAGGTAGTACGTGCCGAACTTCAGTTCGACATTGCAGCGCCGGGCCAGCTCGACGGTGTTTTCCAGCGCTTCGGGAATGTCGGCAAACAGCGCCTCCATTTCCTCTGACGATTTCAGATACTGCTGGTTGCTGTAATCACGCGGGCGCTTGTTATCAGCCAGCACACGCCCTTGGTTGATGCATACGCGCGCCTCGTGCGCCTCGAAGTCGTCCTGCAGCAGAAAGCGCACATCGTTGCTGGCGACCACCGGCAGATCGAGTTCACCGGCGAGCGCCAGCGCGAGGGTGTTCCAGTTTTCCTCACCCTCGCGGCCGCAGCGGGTCAGCTCCAGATACAGGCGGTCCGGGAACAGACGCATCAACGGCCGCAGTTTCGCCAGTGCTGCATCGATGCCCTGATTCAAGGCAATGCGGCCGATCTCGCTTTCGCGTCCCAGCAGGGCGATCAATCCATGTGCTGCGTCGGCATGTAGCCAGCCAGCTTCGATCAGCGCGCGGCCGCTGTGCTGACCCTCGCGCCAGGCGCGCGATACGAGACGCGACAGGTTGAGGTAACCATCGCGGTTCTGGCACAGCAGGTTGAGCCGCCAAGGCCGCGGGTCGTCGGGTGCGGAAATCCACAGGTCGCAGCCGCTGATCGGCTTGATGCCCGCCGCGCTGCAGGCCTTGTAGAACTTCACCAGCGCGAACATGTTGCATTCGTCGGTGAGTGCTACCGCCGGCATGTTGGCGCGCACGCAAGCGTCAACCAGCCCCTTGATGCGGATGGTCGAATCGACCAGCGAATACTCGCTGTGCAGATGCAGGTGGACGAAGCGGGTGGTCATGGAACTCACGCGGCGAGTCCATGAAGGCTACCCGTCCGACTGCGCACCGACAAGGTTTGACTTACGCGCATATTCCACGAACCGTTACGGTTGGCGGAAGCAGCGCTCAATCCACCACAGTAACCGCTTTTGGGGCTGCCGATGAGCAGCAAGAAGCGGGCAGTGCGGAAGGTTCGGTCATCTACTTCATGCAGTAAATGCATCAGGTCGCCAGGAAGCTGATGACCACGAGCTTGTCACGAATTGATGAAAAGCAATGGTTCGGATGGATCCATTGGACCCCTCCGAGGCGCCGCTGTCGAAGTGATCTTGCCCATGTCGATCATAGGCAAAAGCTATGATTTATCGAGCACAAGAAAGCAGTGTCTATGGCGTGAGCAGCCGCTTTACCGGTGCAAAGCTGCGGCGATGCTGCGGGCACGGGCCCAATAGCGTCAGCGCAGCGAGGTGTGCCGGCGTGGGATAGCCCTTGTGTATGGCAAAACCGTAGCCTGGATGCTTCGCTTCCATCGTCACCATCAATCGATCACGGGTGACTTTCGCGAGAATCGAGGCAGCGCTGATGGCCGGCTCCAATGCATCGCCACCAACGATCGCGCGGCCGTGGCAGGGCAGGTCCTTCGGTAGCTGGTTGCCGTCGATCAGCGCCTCGTCGGCGACGATCGCAAGACCCTCCACGGCGCGGCTCATGCCGGTCATGGTGGCCTGGAAGATATTCAGCCGGTCGATCTCGTTCGGCTCGATAAGCACCACGCACCAGGCCAGCGCTCGTTCGATGATCTGCGGATACAGCGCTTCGCGTTTCGCTTCGCTGAGTTTCTTCGAGTCATTGAGACCGACAATGGGGCGGGCAGGGTCAAGGATGACGGCAGCCACAGAAAGCGGACCCGCTAGCGGTCCACGGCCAGCTTCGTCGACGCCCGCCACTAAAAAGCTTATTGCCTTTGCCCCGTCCCCCTCACGAGGGCTCGGTTGGGATGGGGTGCCGGCGGCACTTGCCTCAAACAAATCAGTCGCCATCAGTACCATCCACCAACTCGGCAATCGCCGCCGCCGCGCGTTCACCCGCGTGGCCTTCCAGACCGCTACGCAATGCTTGATGCAACTGCTCGAACGCGCTGACGATGTAGCCGCGTCGTTCGCTGTCCTGAAACAGCATCAGCGTTGCAACGGCAAGATTTCCGGCGGTGCACTCATCCTGCATGAACTCCGGCACCAGCAGTTCGCCCTGGATACCGCTGGCGCGCGCCAGGATATTGGGTAGCGCGTAGACGTCGGTTTTCAGCATTTTCAACGCGCGTGCAATGCGATAGCTCAGCGGCGCGACGCGGTAGCCGACTACCATCGGTCGTTTGGCCAGCATGGCTTCCAGTGTTGCTGTGCCCGAGGCCAGCAACACTACGTCGGCGGCCAACATGGCTTCGTGCGCATGGCCGTCCAGCAATAGCGGTCCGGTTTCATCGTGAGGCAGTTTTGCCAGCAACGCCTTGAGCCTGGCGTGGACCCGCGGGTTGGCCGCGGGTATGACGATGCGCAGACCTGGAAGTGCTGCAGCAACACGGGTTGCCGCGTCGATAAAAATCTGGCCCATCCGCGCCAGTTCGGATGGCCGGCTTCCGGGCAGCAGGGCCAGGATCGGCACCTGTTGCGGCAACTGCAGAAACTCGCGCGCGCCGACTCGATCGGACACCAGCGCAAAGCGATCGGCCAGCGGATGCCCGACAAAGCGCGCATCAATGCCGTGTTTGGCGTAGATCGCTGGCTCCATAGGGAACAGGCACAGCACGCGGTTGGCGCTGCGGCCGATTTTCTCCGCGCGTTTTTCGCGCCACGCCCACACCGACGGGCTGACGTAGTGAACGGTTTTCAGGCCGGCCTGCTTCAGGCGCTGCTCGACGCCAAGATTGAAATCCGGCGCGTCGATGCCGACGACGATCGCGGGTTGCACTTTGAGCAATTTCGCAATCAGTGCGCGGCGCAGTCGCAACAGTCGCGGCAGATGGCTGATGACCTCGCTGAAACCGAACAGCGACAGTTCGTGGATGTCATACCAGGATTCGAAACCCTGTGCCTGCATGCGGGCACCGCCAATGCCGACGAAGCGCACATGCGGATAGCGTTGACGCAGAGCGATGATGAGGTCAGCGCCGAGCTGGTCGCCGGAATCTTCACCGGCGATCAGTGCGATGAGTGGGGTGTTGGTGGAGACGTCGATGTTTTGCATTTCGTCTCCTAAGCAAAGCGGGAGTCAGAGCGCGATCTTGATTCCCTCATAAGCGCGTAGCGCTTATGAGGGCGCATATCAGCGGGCTAGCGCGCGATTGCTGCGGTCAAGAAAATCGAGCATGGCGTTAACATCCTCACTCTCGCCTGCCTGTTTTGTCAGCAGTTCGCGGGCTTCGGGCAACGACAGGCCAGCCATGTAGAGGGTGCGATAGGCACGTTTGATTGCGGAAATACGCGCGGCATCGAAACCGCGACGTTTCAGGCCTTCACTGTTGATGCCACGTGGACGACCGTGCTGCTCGTTCGCCATCATCACGAAGGGCGGCACGTCCGAGCCGACCAGGCAACCCATGCCGATGAAGGCATGGGCGCCGACCTTGCAGAACTGATGGATGCCGGAATAGCCCGACAGGATCGTCCAATCGCCGATTTCCACGTGTCCGGCCAGTGCCGAGTAGTTGGAGAACACGATGTTGTTGCCGACCTGACAATCGTGCGCGATATGCACATAGGCCAGTAGCCAGTTGTCATTGCCGATGCGGGTAACGCCGCCACCGTCACCGGTGCCGCGGTTGATGCTGGCGAACTCGCGAATCAGGTTGCGATCGCCGATCACCAGCTCGGTGCGCTCACCGGCAAACTTCTTGTCTTGCGGATCACCACCCAGTGAAGCGAATTGGGCGATACGGTTGTCACGTCCGATTTTTGTCGGTCCTTCGATCACCACGTGCGGACCGATGACCGTGCCATCGCCGATTTCCACATCAGCGCCGATAACACTGTAGGCGCCGATGCTGACGTTTTCGCCAATGCGCGCGGAGGGATCAATCAACGCCGTTGCGTGAATCATTTCTCGGACCTCGCGGCACACATCAGCTCGCAGCTGGCTACCTCTTTGCCATCGACCAGAGTGCGCGCGACAAAGATACCCATGCCGCGCATCAGGCGCTTCAAGCTTACTTCCATTCGCAGCTGATCACCCGGTCCGACGACAGCGCTGAAGCGCGCGTTGTCGACCTTGACCAGATAAAACAGCGGGCTGCCGGCGTTGCCTTTCAAGCGGCTGCTGATCTGCGTCAACAGGCCTGCGGTCTGCGCCATCGCTTCGACGATCAGCACACCGGGCATGACCGGATGCCCAGGAAAGTGGCCCTGGAAAAACGGCTCGTTGATAGTCACATTTTTCAGTGCGACCACACTGACGTCAGGCACGATCTCGATGACGCGATCCACGAGTAGAAATGGATAGCGATGCGGAAGCAGTTCCTGGATCTGCTCCACATTCACCGGCATGGTGATGGCGGCAGGTTTGTCACTCATGATTCTTGTCCTTTTCCAGCGCCGACAGTCGGCGCGCGTACTCATCAAGATGTTTGAAACGCGCTGCGTTCTTGCGCCATGGGAGATTGGGCTGCAGCGGCACGCCCGACGAATATTCGCCCGGCTCACGGATCGAGCTGGTGACCAGGCTCTTGGCGGTAATGGTAACCCGGTCGGCCAGCTCGAGATGACCGAGTACGCCAGCGTTGCCGCCGATCATGCAATAGCGGCCGATTTTTGCACTGCCTGCCACCGCGGCACAGCCAGCCATGGCGGTGTGCGCGCCGACATAGACGTTGTGGGCGATCTGGATCTGATTGTCCAGCCGCACGTCTTCCTCGAGCACGGTATCGTCTAGCGCGCCGCGATCAATGGTGGTGTTGGCGCCGATCTCGCAATCGTCACCGATGCGCACGCCGCCGAGCTGTGGCAGCTTGATCCAGTGATCTTTGTCGAAGGCCAGGCCAAAACCATCCGAGCCGATTACCGCGCCTGGATGCACGAGGACGCGCTTGCCGAGGGTCACGCGTATCACCAGCGTGACCCTCGCGACCAGGCGCGATTGCGCGCCGACGGTGCAGTCGGTACCGATCATGCAGTGCGGGCCCAGTATCGCGCCGTCTTCGATAACGGCCCCATCCTCGATCACGCAGCAGGGTCCGATGCTGGCGCTGTTGCTCACTCGCGCACTCGCGGCAACCACCGCACTGGGGTGAATGCCCGGCGGAGCGGAGGGTAAACGTTCGAACAACGCGGCAATCTTGGCGTAGGCGACGTAAGGGTCTTTGGCTATCAGCGCAGCTGTCGGGCACGAGGTCAGATTTTCCTCGCGCAGCACGACCACGCCTGCGTGCGTAGCGGAAAGCTGGGCATCGTATTTGCTGTTGGAGAGAAAACTCAGCTGACTGGCGGTGGCGCCAGCCAGCGTACCGACGCCGTCGATACGGTGCGTGCCGTCGCCGTGCGACGACAGCCCGAAACGTTCAGCTAGCTCGGCCACTGAATAGGACAATTCGCTCAAGAGCATGCTCCGCACATCGGCGTCCGGCGGGACGCCGGTGCGCCGGGCTTGATCATCAGAACTGGCTGCCGAAGGTGAACTGGATCTTCTCTTCGTAATGGCTGTCGTCAGCCTGGGTACGGAACGGATGCGCCAAGCTGATGATCAGCGGACCGATCGGCGCCTGCCAGTGCACCGAGATACCGGCTGATGCGCGCAGGGTGCTTGCCGTGAACGATGAGAAACTCTGGTAGGCATTACCGACGTCCATAAATACCGATACGCGCGCTGTGTTGATGTCCTTCAGGAACGGCAGCGGCAGATAGACTTCGGTGGTGCCTAGCACCTTGAACGCGCCGCCGATCGGCTCGGCGTAATTGCCGTCCGGGCAGTAGCCATTTTTCGCCTGAGGGACATCGGCAATACAGACGCGTGGCCCCAAGGTGTTGTCCTGGAAACCGCGCACGTCGCGCACGCCGCCTGAATAGAAGTTCTCAAAGAACGGGAAATCCTGCCGCATATCGACGAGGGTGTGGTCGGTGACGGCATTCTGCAGGGTGGTGTAGTCGCTATCGCTGATGCCATTGCTGCCATAGGTCTTGCCGTAACCCACCTGACCATCCAGATAGAGCACAAAGCCCTTGCCGATCGGCCAGTAATGGTTGGCTTCGGCGGTGAACTTCCAGTATTGGATGGTGGAGCCCGGCAATGCGATGTCCGCCGATGCCGAGATCAGGCCACCACGCGTCGGGGAGAAGTAGGCGTTGCGCGTATCGTGGTTCCACCCCAGTGTGCCGGTCCACGTGTGGATCGTGTCGTTGCCGATTTCATTCTGATAATCGATCAACACCTGCGGGCTGTAGCCTGGGATCAGGCTGACCTTGTCGCTGCTGATGCCCAAGCCGACGCGCACGCCGTCCGTTTCGGTGATCGGAATACTGAGATAGGTAGAGAAGCTCTTGTCGCTGGTCGAGTAGTCGGCGAAATCAGTGTCGCCGTAGTCGGTTTTGGAATACGTGGCGTTATAGCCGATACCGACATTGCTATCGGTGAGATACGGATTGAAGTAGTTGACACTGAACTTCGTGTAGTAGCTGCTGCGCTCGCCGCTGATCGATGCGCTGTCGCCGGTACCAAAGATGTTGTTCTGCGACACCGACGCGTTGAGGATGATGCCGGAGTACTGGGAATAACCGACACCAAACTGCAGGCTGCCAGCAGACTGCTCCTCGACCTTGACCGTAACATCGACCTGATCCAGCGAGCCCGGTATCAGTTTCTTGTCGATGTCGACGGTCTTGAAATAACCCAGGCGCTGCAGGCGGATCTTTGAGCGGTCGAGAGCGGCCTGCGAATAAAAGGTGCCCTCGAGCTGGCGCATTTCGCGGCGCAGCACATCGTCCTCGGTGCGGGTATTGCCCTGGAATACCACGCGGCGGACATAGACGCGCTGACCTGGTTCGACGAAGAGGGTCAGGTCGACGGTATGGTTGTTCTTGTCCAGTTTCGGAATTGGCGTGACCTTGGCGTAGGCGTAGCCGATGTTGGCGAGAATCGCCTTGATCGACTTGCCGCTGGCTTCGATGGCCGACCGATTGAACAGCTCACCCTTTTTGACGTATAGCAGCTGGCGCAGCGTGGACTCCGGCAGGATCAAGGTGCCGAGGAGCTTGACGTCGGAGATCGTGTAGGTATCGCCTTCCTTCACACTGGCGTCGATGTACATCGAGCGCTTGTCGGGCGCGATGCTCACCTGGGTCGAGTCAACGCCAAAATCGGCGTAACCGCGATTCATGTAGTACGACTGCAGTTTTTCCAGGTCGCCGGAAAGTTTTTCGCGCGAGTACTGGTCGTCCTTGGAGTACCAGGACATCAGGCCCGGTGTGTTCGACTCGAAACCGGTGCGCACTTCCTTGTCGGTAAATGCGTGGTTGCCGAGGATGTTCAGCTCTTCGATCTTGGCCGCCTTGCCCTCGCGGATTTCGATATCGACGGCGACGCGGTTGCGTTCCAGCGTGGTGACGTGCGGCGTGACCGAGACGTTGTACTTGCCGCGGTTGTAATACTGGCGGACCAGCTCCTGCTGCACATTGTCCAACGCCAGGCGGTCGAAGGTCTCGCCCTCGGTGAGGCCGATCTGCTTCAACCCCTTCTTCAGGTCATCGGTTTTGATGTCCTTGTTGCCGCGGATCGTCAACTTGGCAATCGACGGCCGTTCGACCACCTTGATCACCATGATGTCGCCTTCGCGATCGATTTCCACGTCGCTGAAGAACTTGGTCTGATACAAAGCACGGATGGCTTTCTGGGCCTGGTCGTTGGTCAGGCGGTCACCCTTGCCGACGGGCAGATAGGTGTAAACCGTACCAGGAGCGATGCGGCTGAGGCCGTCGATACGAATGTCTGACACCACGAACGGGTCGAACGCAAACGCATTGGCGGAGAGGGAGGCAAGCAGGATCAGCGCGGCGATACGCTTCATCGTCGGTTCCGTTGGGTTATTTCGATGGAGCAGCCAACGTGGCCGCCCCGATCAACACATGAAACAGGGCAATACCCTGCTTCGAAAAAGAGTACGTGCTCTGCGGGAGCACATCGCGTAACGCACCACATCGATCTGCTGCATCAAGAGCAGCGGAGCTCCTCACCGATACATCCGATTTGCCTGTCATCGCCATCACGACAGCAAAATGCCATGGATGTCGTTGTAAAACGCCAGCCCCATCACGGTAAACAGCAGAGCGATGCCGATGTACTGACCAACAACCATCGTCTGCTCGCTAACCGGACTGCCTTTGATCAGCTCGATCAGATAATACAGCAGGTGCCCACCATCAAGGACGGGAATCGGCAACAGGTTGATGATGGCCAAACTCAGGGACACCAGTGCAAGAAACTGCAGGAATGACGCAAAACCCATGCTGGCCGAGGCGTTCGCCACCTGGGCGATGCCAATCACGCCGTGCAGGTTCTGGGTCGAGGCTTCGCCGGTAATCAGCTTGCCGAACATGGCAAATGTCTGTGCGGCGTTGTGCCAGGTACTCTGCAGCGATGCGCCGAAAGCCTTGATCGGTCCATAGCGCACCATGGCTTCTTCGGGCATTGGAGCGCCGATGCCCATCACCCACTTTTGCGGCTGACCCTGCAGTGACTCCCACTTGGTGACGACGCTGAGTTTTTTCGACTGACCGCTGCGCTCGATCACTACGGTGAGCGTAGGTGATTTGACCGCATCGGCCTGTACCAATTTGCCGAAAGCTTCGAAATCACTGACAGACTGGCCGTTGACGCTGATCAGACGATCACCACCTTGCATGCCGGCAAGGGAGGCGGGCATGCCTGGCGTCACTGATGCGGCAATCGCCGGTGGTGGCGCTGGCTTCAGACCCAAGGCATCGAAAGACTTTTCAACCGGCTGTCCGGCCGGTAGCTGGTCCAGCGGAAGCACAAGCTGGCGAGAACGGCCATCTGTGCCGCGGACGGTCATCGGCAGAGGCGCGCGCCCGAGCAACCCGTTCGCCAGCGCGTCCAGGGAATCGCCCATGGTCATAACGGTCTGGCCATCGATGCTGAGAATGCGGTCGCCGGGCAGGATGCCTGCCTTGGCGGCAATGCTCTGCGGCGTGGCGGTGACGACGGGTACATAGTCCGGCCGTCCCAGCATGAACATCAGCCAGAATGCGGCCAGCGTAAAGATCACGTTGAAACCGGGTCCTGCGGCAACGATGGCGATACGCTTCCACACGGATTTGCTGGTGAATTCCTGATCGCGCAGGGCCGGATCGACGTCGCTTTCGCGTGCGTCCAGCATCTTGACGTAGCCGCCGAGCGGGATCGAGGCAATCTGGTATTCCGTGCCGTCGCGGCCGGTGCGTTTCCAGATGGCCTTGCCGAAACCTACCGAAAAGCGCAGTACCTTGACGCCACAGCGCCGCGCGACCCAGTAGTGGCCGAACTCATGAAAGGTCACCAGCACGCCAAGCGTGACGATCAACCAGAAAACCGAGCCGAAAAAAGAGTTCATCAATCGCCGTTGAAAAGTGACATCACGCCAAGAATATCAGCAAGCATTGCGCAGAATGCGCCGAGCGGCTTCCCG
Organism: Rhodanobacter sp. MP1X3; assembly: GCF_014207165.1. Classification (NCBI taxonomy): domain Bacteria; kingdom Pseudomonadati; phylum Pseudomonadota; class Gammaproteobacteria; order Lysobacterales; family Rhodanobacteraceae; genus Rhodanobacter; species Rhodanobacter sp. MP1X3. The sequence continues at coordinate 1,502,562 of NZ_JACHCO010000001.1, forward strand.
GGCCACCCGATCACGTTCAAGCAAGATCTGAATATCGACCACGGCTTGCGCTGGCAGTTCCGCAAGAACCGACTCCACGACGTCGGCAATGGAAAGAAACGGCAGTGCGCCGGCCAGAAATGCCTCCACGGCGACCTCGTTCGCGGCATTCAGCACGGCAGGTGCGTCGCCGCCAGCGCGCAGCGCCTGAAACGCCAACGCCAGGCAACGGAACGTCACCAGATCAGGCGGTTCGAAGGCTAGCGGTGCGCAGGCGGTCAGATCCAGTGATGCGACGCCGGCATCGACCCGCTCAGGCCACGCCAGTGCGTGAGCGATCGCGGTGCGCATATCGGGGTTCCCCAACTGAGCCAGCACGGAGCCATCGACGTATTCGACCAGCGAATGCACCAGGCTTTGCGGGTGCACCACCACGCCGATCGCATCGGCTGCGGCGCCGAACAGGTGATGCGCCTCGATCACCTCGAGGCCCTTGTTCATCAGCGTGGCCGAGTCGACCGAAATCTTGCGGCCCATCACCCAGTTGGGGTGTTTGCAGGCCTGCTCCGGGGTAATGTCGGCCAGTTCAGCCCGCGTACGACCGCGAAACGGGCCACCCGAAGCGGTGAGCGTTAGCCGTCGAACACCTTTGTGCAGCATCGGTCTGCCGCCGGCCAGGCCTTCAGCAGGCAGGCACTGGAACAGCGCATTGTGTTCGGAGTCGACCGGAATCAGCGCGCCGCCGCCGGCAGCGACCGCATCCAGCAGCAGCGGGCCGGCCATCACGATGGCTTCCTTGTTGGCCAGCAGCAGGTGTTTGCCGGCGCGTGCGGCCGCCAAGGTGGATTCCAGTCCGGCGGCGCCGACGATGGCCGCTACCACGGTATCGCACAGAGGGCTCGCCACGGCTTTGGTTAGGGCATCGTGGCCGCTGGCCACGTCGCATGGAACACCAGCAGCGCCGAGCTTGCGGGACAGCTCGGCTTCCAGAGCCGGATCGGCGATCACCGCCAGTTCGGGGCGATGCTGCACGCACAGCGCGACGAGCGCATCGACTTGCCGATGCGCGGTCAGCACGGTGGCGCGAAAACGCTCCGGGTGCCGGGCTATCACGTCCAGTGTATTGCCGCCGATCGAGCCGGTGGCGCCAAGTACGGCAACGTTCTTCATGTCACAAGCCCAGCAACATCAGGCCGGCGGCAAAGATCGGCAACGCGGCAAATACACTGTCCAGGCGATCCATCAGGCCGCCGTGGCCTGGCACCATGGTGCCGGAATCCTTCACCTGGGCATGGCGCTTCATCAGGCTTTCGATCAGGTCACCCACGATCGATGCGCCGACGGTGACGATGGCCAGCACCGCGAGCCCGAATAGCTGGCCGCCGCGTACGTCGAACAGCCACCAGCCGCCCAGCGTGGTTACCGCCACGCCTGCGATCAGCGCGCCATACGCGCCGGCCCACGTCTTGCCTGGGCTGATCTGCGGGGCCAGTTTGCGCTTGCCGAAGGTGCGGCCGCTGAAATAGGCGCCGATATCGGCGGCCCAGACGATCACCAAGGCGAGCAGGGTAAAGCCGTGACCGTGCGGCTGTCCTGCATGGATGCTGATCATCGCAACCCAGGCTGGAAACACCACGAATGCGCCGGCCAGCAATTTGAGCGCGCGATTTTCCTGGGTGGGTGCAGCGCCATAGGCGAAGTGACGTAGCCACACGCACGCGAGCAACCACCAGGCCACGCCCAAGATCAGCACGATGGGCATCATGACGGTGGCGCGGGCCAGCCACAGCATCACGAACACCGCCGTTGCCGCCGCCAGCCATACGATCTGCCACGCAGCGCTTTTCAGTCCGCTCAAGCGCGACCATTCCCACAGTGCGGCAAGGAACGCAGCGGCTGCGACCAGCGTGAACACCGGCGTCGATGCGAACAGGATGATCAGGATGACCAGCGGTGCGAGCACCAGGGCGGTGAGGGTGCGCTGAAGCAGCATCGGTATCCTTAACTAGTGGCGGCGACTTGCTCACCGGTGCGGCCATAACGGCGCTCGCGGCGGGCATAGTCTTCGATGGCGCGACGCAGGCAGGCTCGATCAAAATCGGGCCACAGCGTCTCGGTAAAGTACAGCTCGGCGTATGCAGCCTGCCACAGCAGAAAATTGCTGATGCGATATTCGCCGCCGGTGCGGATGAAAAGGTCCAGCGGCGGCAGCTCGGCCAGGCTCATCCACTGACCCAGTCTTGCTTCGTCGACGTCCTCGGCGCGCAGTTCGCCGCGCGCCACGGCTTCGGCCGCCCGACGTGCGGCCTGCACGATATCCCAGCGACCACCGTAATTCACGGCAATGCTGACATGCAGCTTGTCATTGCCGGCGGTTCGCGTCATCGATGCCTGCATGCGTGCGCGCAAGGGTTCGTCGAAGGCGCTCAAATCACCGATGAAGCGCAAGCGCACGCCGTTGCTGTGCAACTCGTCCACTTCCTTGTCCAATGCGCGGACGAACAAGTTCATCAGTGCCATGACTTCGTCTGGCGGTCGCTGCCAGTTTTCGCTGGAAAACGCGAATATCGTCAGCGCCTGCACGCCTTCGCGCATGCAGGACTCGATCGCTTCACGTACGGCCTTGCGGCCAGCGTTGTGGCCAAAGCTGCGCGGGCGATGCCGGGCTTTGGCCCAGCGGCCGTTGCCATCCATGACGATGGCGATGTGGCGCGGAACCGTGGGATGTCCTGCCCTATTCAGCACAGGCGTCACCGGCCCTGTCTGTTCGCAGATTTGTGGTGTGCGGACGAAAACAGGCGTCCGCCTGTCGAGGAGGCGCGCCGCAGATATGTGGACAGACAGGGCCGGCCCCAACGATTGGGAAATTATGATGATGGGGTGATATCCAGAAGGCGCGCATGCGGTGGCGCGCGGCTTGCCAAGGCAGCCAGCCTTGCCTGCGCCACGCACTTCCACCTGCGAACCTTCTGGATATCATGCCGCCTGCGCTGAATAGATCAGGACATCCCTTGGCCTCGGCGCCGGACATGGGGTTGCGATGGCGCTCAGAGCGCCATCAGCTCCTCTTCCTTGGCCTTGACCACGGCGTCGACGTCTTTCACCGAGCGATCGGTGAACTTCTGGATCTCGTCGTCGGCGCGGCGCTCGTCGTCCTCGGTGATCAGCTTTTCCTTCAGCAGATCCTTGATCTGCTGAAGTGCATCACGACGTACGTTGCGGATCGCGATTTTCGCATTCTCACCTTCATGGCCAACGTGCTTGGCCAACTCACGGCGACGCTCTTCGGTGAGCGGCGGCATGTTCAGGCGAATCACAGTGCCGGCGGTGGTTGGCGTAACGCCGAGATCCGACGCCATCAAGGCCTTCTCAATCGGCGCGACCATGGGCTTTTCCCACGGCGTGATGATGATGGTGCGTGCATCGGCGAGAGAGACCGAGGCGACCTGGGTCAGCGGCATGTCCGCGCCGTAATAGGACACCTTGATGTTATCGACCAGCGCCGTACTGGCGCGACCCGTGCGAATACGGGTGAGATCGTGCTTGAGCGAGTCGATGCTCTTGCCCATGCGGGTCTGGGCATCAGTCTTGATGTCGTTGATCATGAAACGTTTCCCGGTGAATCTGGCAAGCGGATGATTATAGCAGCCGGGTTACGGCGAGCTGTATGCGTTGAAGCGAGAGGTGAGTGCGTCGCTCAGCCGCCGTCAACCAGGGTGCCGATCGGCTCGCCATGCATGATGCGCATCAGGTTGCCTGGCACGGTCATGTCGTAAATGCGCAGCGGCATGTCATGGTCACGGCATAGCGAGATGGCAGCGGTATCCATGACCGCCAACTTGCGCTCGATCACTTCATCGTAATCAAGCCTGTCGTAGCGAACCGCGTCGCTGTGCTTGGCCGGATCGGCGGTGTATACGCCATCGACCTTGGTCGCCTTGAGCAACAGGTCGGCACCGATTTCAACCGCGCGTAACGCAGCTGCGGAGTCGGTGGTGAAAAACGGGTTGCCGATGCCGGCGGCGAACAGGACCACGCGGCCCTTTTCGAGATGGCGGATGGCGCGGCGGCGCACGAAATCCTCGCTGACGTCGTGAATCTGGATGGCGCTCATGACGCGGGCGATGCCGTTGCGCTTTTCGATCGCGTCTTGCATCGCCAGCGCGTTCATCACAGTGGCCAACATGCCCATGTGGTCGCCGGTGACGCGATCCATACCGGCCGCGGCAAGCCCGGCACCGCGGAAGATGTTGCCACCGCCAATGACTACACCGATTTCCACGCCGGCGCGCTGGACCTCGATGATCTCGTCGGCCAGCCGGCCGATGACTTTGGGATCAATGCCGTAGTCGGCCTGGCCCATCAGTGCTTCACCGGACAATTTGAGCAGGATACGGCCGTAATTCAGCGGGGTGCTCATGGAATCTCCGGATTATGTGTGGCAAAACAGCTGCATTGTACTGGCTGCTGGAAGTGGCTGGGAGAGCGTTTGCCACGTTGCGATTTATTTGTGTCGACTATTCGCTATACAGATGTAAAAAAGCCGCGGTTCCCCGCGGCTTTTTTTGATGCTTGCCGAATGACGCTGAAACTCAGGCCAGGCCGGCCTGCTTCATCACTTCAGCGTGGAAATCCTCTTCCACTTTCTCGATGCCTTCGCCGACGGCCAGACGCACGACCGTGACAACGTCCGCGCCTTCCTTCTTCAGCGCTTCGGCCACCGTGGTGTTGGTGTCCAGCACGTAGGGCTGGCCGAGCAGGGTGACTTCGGAGACGATCTTGTTGATCTTGCCCGCGATGATCTTTTCCAGGATTTCGGCCGGCTTGGCCTTGTCCTTTTCGGTCATCTGGCTCAGCGCGATGTCTTTTTCCTTGGCGACGAACTCGGCAGGGACGTCTTCGGCGCGGATATGCGCCGGGTTCATGGCGGCGACGTGCATCGCAATACCCTTGGCCAACTCTTCGGAGCCGCCCTTGAGCGACACCAACACGCCGATGCGGCCACCGTGGATGTAACTGCCGATCACGTCATCGCTCTCGACGCGGGCCATGCGGCGCACGTCGATCTTCTCGCCGATGGTGGCGATCAGGGTCTTGGCCGCTTCTTCGACATTGCTGGCGCCCGGGTAGGCGGCTGCCTTCAAGGCATCGACATCCGATGCGCCGGATTTCAGGGCGATATCGGCGACGGTGTCGGTGAATTTCAGGAAGCTGGCGTCTTTGCCGACGAAATCGGTTTCGCAGTTGATTTCGACCAGTACGGCGGTTTTGCCGGCCTGGGCGGCAACGATACGGCCTTCGGCAGCGACGCGGCTGGCTTTCTTGTCGGCCTTGGACAGGCCGGACTTGCGCAGCCATTCCATCGCGGTGTCGATGTCGCCGTTGTTCTCGACCAGCGCCTTCTTGCATTCCATCATGCCGGCGCCGGACCGCTCGCGCAGTTCCTTGACCAGTTGGGCGGAAATAGTGCTCATGGGTAGTCCTCCAAAAATTTGGATACGCCGCAACGGTTGCCCGCAGCGGCGCGAATATTTCTAGGGTGTCGCGACGGCGCGAAGCCGTCGCTGCACTGGCTTACTTGGCTGAGGCGCCATCGCGCGGGCCACGGCCACCATCGCGACCACCTTCGCGACGCGGAGCGCCGGCACCCTTCTTGGGAGCGGCATCACGGCGCGGAGCGGCCGGCTTGCGGTCTACCTTGGCGACCGGATTGCCTTCCTCGTCGAGCTCAACGAAATCGTTGGCATCGCCTTGGGCAGCAGCCGGAGCAGCGGCCTTGCCTTCCAGGATCGAGTCGGCGGCGGCGCGGGCGTACAGCTGGATCGCGCGGATGGCGTCATCGTTGCCCGGGATGGCGTAATCGACCAGCTCCGGGTTGTAATTGGTGTCGACCACGGCGATCACCGGGATGCCGAGCTTCTTGGCTTCCTGCACGGCGATGTCTTCATGGCCGATATCGACCACGAACAGCGCGTCGGGCAGACGGTTCATGTCCTTGATGCCGCCCAGCGAAGCCTGCAGCTTGTCGCGCTCGCGACGGCGGGACAGCACTTCGTGCTTGACCAGCTTCTCGAACGAACCGTCGGTCTCGGCGGCTTCCAGCTCTTTCAGGCGCGATACGGACTGTTTGACAGTGCGGAAGTTGGTCAGCATGCCGCCGAGCCAGCGTGAGGTGACATACGGCATACCGGCGCGTGCAGCCTCTTCAGCCAACGGCTCGCGAGCCGAACGCTTGGTGCCGACGAACAGGATGGTGCCGCGCTTCTGCGCCAGCGCCGACAGGAAATTCATCGCGTCGGTGAACAGCGGCAGGGTCTTTTCCAGATTGATGATGTGGATCTTGCCGCGGGCGCCGAAGATGTACGGAGCCATCTTGGGGTTCCAGTAACGGGTCTGGTGACCGAAATGGACGCCGGCTTCGAGCATTTGACGCATGGTGACTTGTGCCATGGTGAAACTCCTTGCAATGACCTTAAAAGGTCTGGGGGTTGGGACCTCCACGTACCCCCGACTTCGACCGCGAACGTCCCATTGAGTGGAGGGATCGAGCGCAGCACCCCGAAGGCGGTGCCGATACGTGTGTGGCGTTGGTTGGGTATTGAACCGCTTGGCGGTTACAATCCCGGTACGCTTTGCGCTGCGCAGATCCAATGAAACGGCTACGTCAGGTCAGCAAAACTCCCGAATTGTAGCCGGTGCGCCGGCAGTGCAGCAAGTTGTGGCGATTCATTGGTTGAACCGCCGTACTTGAGGCGCCATCTAGGCATGACTATGGCCATTACCCTCAAAAATTCCGAAGACCTCGAAGGCATGCGCGTCGCGGGCAAACTGGCCGCCGATGTGCTTGCCATGCTCAAGGATCACGTCAAGCCCGGTGTGACCACCGAGGAGCTTGATCGTCTCGCCCACGACTATATTGTCAACGTGCAGCAGGCGATTCCGGCCAATGTTGGCTATCACGGGTTTCCCAAGACGCTATGTGCCTCGGTCAACCACGTGATCTGCCATGGCATTCCGAACGAGGGCAAGGTGCTGAAGGATGGCGATATCGTCAATCTGGACGTCACCGTGATCAAGGACGGCTGGCACGGTGATACCAGCCGCATGTATTTCGTCGGCACGCCTTCGGTGCTGGCCAAGCGGCTGGTCGATACGACCTTCGAAGCGATGATGAATGGCATCAAGGCCGTGCGCCCCGGCGCCACACTGGGCGATGTCGGTCATGCGATCCAGCAGCATGCCGAGGCGGCGGGTTTCAGCGTAGTGCGCGAGTACTGCGGCCATGGCATCGGCAAGGTTTACCACGACGAGCCGCAGGTCCTGCATTACGGCAAGCCGGGCGCTGGCGTCGAATTGAAGAAAGGCATGACCTTCACCATCGAGCCGATGATCAACGCCGGCAAGCCGCAGACCCGCCAGTTGCCGGATGGCTGGACCGTGGTGACCAAGGATCACTCGCTCTCGGCACAGTGGGAACACACCATCGCGGTCACGGACGATGGTTTCGAGATACTCACAGCGTGGCCCGACGCGGTTTGAGCTATGAAGCATGCTAGGAGCATGTGGTCCAGGAAGAACATGTGGAAAATTCTTTTCCCCGTGTCCTTGGCGTTTTTGCTGATGATTCATCTGATCATTTTTTGGATTCCAGTCAGTATTAAAGTTGCTGACGAGCAAAAACGGCGCCTGTCACGACGTTTGTACACGTCGCTGTTGGTTAGCGCGCTATTGTTGATGGGGGCAGCTAATTTTAGCCTTTCATTCACGCTAATTCGCTTAATCAAGCCGGCTCACCCAGTGATTGATAGCTTTTTTGTCACTATCGTGACGGGTGTGTTGGGTCTAATCCTTTCTCGATTGTTTGTAATCCTCTCTCGCAAAAAACAGCGTGGCGTGACTTAGATTTTTACTGGCTGATTTGTACTGGAAGTCGCAATCATCGAAGCATCCCGTTTCACGCTCGTCGATTTACCACCGCTGCCGCGCTTGCCGGTGGCTGTGCCTCGTTCTGGCGTATCGGCCGAGGCGCGCCTGGCATTGCGACAGCTGCTGGGTGATGTCAATCGCACCCTGACCACGGCCTTTCGCGATGGTGGCGATGCCACGTTGCTGGCACGTCGACGTGGTGAATCGGTGGAACGCGTGGTCGCGCACGTATGGATGGCTTGCCTGGGCGATGTCAGCGGCGCGGCGCTGTTTGCCGTGGGTGGGTTTGGCCGTGGCCTGTTGTTTCCGTATTCGGATGTGGATTTGCTGGCCCTGGTCGAAGCGCCGGCGCCTGCGCGCTTGCGCGCGCTGGAACAGTTTTTCGCCACGCTGTGGGATGTTGGCCTGAAGGTAGGACACGCCGTACGCGATACGGCGCAATGCCGTGATCTGGCATCCAGGGATTTGAGTGTGTTCACCAGCCTGCTGGACGCACGTCGATTGGCCGGTGATCAGCTGTTGGGCGACCGGCTACGCGGAATCATTGACGACCCGGAGCTGTGGCCGCCGACAAAATATCTGGCGGCGCGGCTGGCCGAACGCGATGCGCGTCATGCCCGTTACGACGATACGGCCCACAATCTGGAACCCAACCTCAAGGATGGTCCGGGCGGTCTGCGCACGCTCGACGCGCTGCGCTGGCTCGGTCGACGGTTGGCACATGCGAACGGATTTGCTGATCTGGTGACCGAGGGTTTGCTGGACGCTGCGGAGCAACTGGCGCTCGAAGAATCCGAAGCGACGTTGCAACATTATCGCTACGCCCTGCATCTTGAGGCCGGTCGCGCCGAAGAACGTCTGTTGTTCGATTACCAGCGTGGGCTGGCCACGCGACTGGGCTTCGAGGACGAACACGAAAAAAATCTGGGCGTCGAACAGTTCATGCAGGGCTATTACCGCGCTGCGACCCAGATCGAGCGTCTCGGGGTGCAAGTGGCCGAGCGCTTCGAGGAAATGCTGGAAACACCTCTCGAAGCCCAGGCTGCGGGCGTCGACTTTGTGCGTTACGGCACGCGTCTGGCCGCGCGCGATCCGCAGCTTTTCATGCGACGGCCTTCGGCGTTGGTGGACATATTCATCGAGCGGCTCGATCAGCCTGGGGTCATCGGCTTCACTGCCGACACCATGCGTCGCATCCATCAGGCAACCGCTTCGCATGGCGAATTGCTGTCGACCGATCGCGGTGTACTGGATGCATTTCTGATCCTGCTTCGCCGCGGCGCGCCCGCGGTCGACGCACTGTGGAGCATGAACCGGCACGGCTTGCTGGCGGCGATTCTGCCGGCTTTTGGCATGGTCTTCGGTCGCATGCAGTACGACTTGTTCCATGTCTATACGGTCGATGAGCATACGCTGCGCGTGCTTCGCAACGTGGCGCGTTTTGCAGAGCCGGCGGCAAAAACGGAGTTCCCTGTTGCGTGTCCGATTTGGCGCGCGTTGCCGAAGCCGGAAATTCTGCTGCTGGCGGCGTTGTTCCACGACATCGCGAAAGGTCGTGGCGGCGATCATTCCACGCTTGGCGAAGAGGATGCCCGCACGTTTTGCACGCAGCTGGGCTTGCTTCGCGCCGATACCGAGCGGGTGGCCTGGTTGGTGCGCTGGCATCTGCTGATGAGCACTACCGCACAACGCCAGGATATTACCGACCCCGATGTGGTGCAGCGCTTTGCCGATCTCGTCGACGATCGGGAACGCCTCGGTCAGCTGTATCTGCTGACCATCGCCGACATCATCGGTACGAGTCCGCGCCTGTGGAACGCGTGGAAGGATCGGCTGCTTTCCGATCTTTATACCGCCACTCGTTATGCGCTGCGCAGCGATGTCAACCTGCCGCGTGATGCCAATGAACGCGTGCGTGAATGCTCCGAACACGCGCTGGCGTTGCTGATGAACGAGGGCTACGCCGAGATCGACGTTGTCCACGTATGGGCCGATTTCCCGCAATTGAGTTTCATGCGTCACCGACCCGAGCAGATCGCCTGGCAAACGCGGGCGATCCTGGTGGCAAACGGCGCAGTTCCGTTGGTGGCCGTACAGCCCTTTTCGGTACGTGGAAGCACCGAGCTATTTGTTTACACGCCCGATCGCGATGGCCTGTTTGCGACTGTCACCGCCGTGCTGGACCGGCTGCGTTTTTCGGTGATGGAGTCGCGCATCCTGAGTTCGCCGACTGGCATGGCGCTGGACACGTTCCTGCTGCTGGAGGCCGACACGCAGCAGCCGGCCAGCGCGGCTCGGGCTCAGGAACTCCAGCAGCGGCTGCAGCGCGAACTGGAACATCCCACCGGAATGCAGCCGTGCAAGCGCAACATGACGCGCCATCAGAAGCACTTCCAGACGCCGCCGCGAATCAGCTTCCATGCCGCCGGTGACCGAACCCAGCTCGCGCTGGTCGGCGCGGACCGCCCGGGTCTGCTGGCTGCCGTGGCGCAGGTCATGCTCAATACCGAAGTGCGGGTGCACGACGCGCGTATCGCGACCTTCGGTGAGCGCGTGGAGGATTTTTTCCAGATCACCGACCGTCACAACGCGCCGCTGAACGCCGTGCAGCAGGGGAGGCTGTTGCAAGCGCTGATGTCCAGCATCGGCCCCGTGCGGGATTGATCGGCATGACGTCCGCGCTATCATCGTGATAGCTGCACATCGCAGCGGCCACTCGCACTCCAGCCATGACCTACACGTTTATAGAAACGCTGCATTTGTTGTTTGTTGTCGCGTGGATGGCAGCGGTTTTTTACTTGCCGCGGATCCTGGTGAACATGGCTGAGACAGTGGGGCAGCCACCGGTGCAGGCACGTTTGCAGCTGATGGGTCGCCGACTGTATCGCTTCGGTCACATCATGTTTGGTCTCGCTTTCGTCATGGGGCTGACGTTATGGCAAGGCTGGCGCGTGTTTCCCTCTGCGCTACCGAACGTGGTCGGACCGATGCACTGGATCGATGCCAAGGTGACCCTGGTGATCGTGCTGCTGATCTATTTCATCCTGTGCGGACGCATGCTCAAGCGTGCGGCCGCGGGCGGCGTGCTGCCCACGTCGAAAGCGTTGCGCTGGACCAATGAACTACCGGTGCTGCTTCTGCTTGGTGTGCTTTACCTGGCTGTCGCCAAGCCGTTTTGAGATGGCGGCGGGGGCATCGTAGACGAGGTTTGGCCGCGAATTTGCGCTAAACTGATCGCCAACAAAATAACCGACGAGACAAGGTGGCCCGCGCTTTGCGCCGGCCGAGCGTGCGACATGGCAACTACCCGCTACCACCGCTGATTCTCAACGCCTTGTTTTCCAAAAACAGAGGGCGTTATGCCCTTTCTTTTTGTCCACTGTCTGGACGGGTTGCCAAGACAGCCTTCAGGCCAACTTTTTAATCAACGCACGCTTCAAGCGCGAATGCCCAGGTACTCCCATGATTGAAATCACGCTACCCGACGGCAGCAAGCGGCCGTTCGATCACCCCGTTACCGTGCAGGACGTGGCCGCCTCGATTGGCGCCGGTCTGGCCAAGGCGACGCTGGCCGGCAAGGTCGACGGCCAACTGGTCGATGCCGCCTTTCCGATCGAGCATGACGCCAGCCTGCAGATCATCACTGACAAGAGTCCCGAGGCGCTGGATATCCTGCGCCATTCCACCGCGCATCTGATGGGGCAGGCCGTGCAACGCCTTTATCCCGGCGCGCAGGTGACGATCGGTCCGGTGATCGACAACGGCTTTTTCTACGATTTCGCCTACGAGCGACCGTTCACGCCCGACGATCTGCCGAAGATCGAGGCGGAGATGACCAAGATCGTTGCCGAGCAGCTGCCGGTGACGCGCGACGTCAAATCGCGCGACGAAGCCGTGGCGTTTTTTCGCGGCATGGGCGAGGAGTACAAGGCCGAAATCATTGAGGGTATTCCGGCCGATCAGGCGCTGTCGCTGTATACGCAGGGCGAGTTCACCGACCTGTGCCGTGGCCCGCATGTGCCCAATACCGGCAAGCTGCGCGCGTTCAAGCTGATGAAGGTGGCCGGTGCCTACTGGCGCGGCGATTCCAACAACGCGATGCTGACCCGCATCTACGGCACTGCGTGGCTCAACGACAAGGATTTGAAGGCTTACCTGTTCCAGCTGGAAGAAGCCGAGAAGCGCGACCATCGCAAGATCGGCAAGCAGCTCGACCTGTTCCATCAGCAGGAAGAAAGCCCGGGCATGGTGTTCTGGCACCCCAACGGCTGGGCGATCTGGCAGCAGGTCGAGCAGTACATGCGCAGTGTCTACAAGCGCAGCGGTTATCAGGAAGTGCGCTGCCCGATGGTGCTGGATGTGTCGCTCTGGAAAAAGTCCGGGCACTGGGACAACTACGCCGAGAACATGTTCTTTACCGAGTCGGAAAAGCACACGTATGCATTGAAGCCGATGAACTGCCCTGGCCACGTGCAGGTATTCAACACCGGCCTGCACAGCTATCGCGAACTGCCGATCCGCTACGGCGAATTCGGCGGCTGCCATCGCAACGAGCCATCGGGCGCACTGCACGGCATCATGCGCGTGCGCGCCTTCACGCAGGACGACGGGCATATTTTCTGCACGCCGGAACAGGTGGAAGCCGAGGTCACGGCATTCCATCTGCAGGCCATGAAGGTCTATGCGGACTTCGGCTTTACCGACCTCGCCATCAAGCTGGCGCTGCGACCGGAAAAGCGGATTGGCTCGGACGAATTCTGGGATCGCACCGAGGAAATGTTGCGCCGGGCACTGCGTGCCGCCGGCGTGGAGTGGGAGGAGCTGCCGGGCGAGGGCGCCTTCTACGCGCCCAAGATCGAGTACCACCTGAAGGATTCGATCGGCCGCGCCTGGCAGGTGGGCACCATGCAGGTGGATTTCATGATGCCCGAGCGCCTCGACGCCGAGTACGTGGACGAGCATTCGCAGAAAAAGCACCCGGTGATGCTGCATCGGGCCATCGTCGGCTCGATGGAGCGCTTCATCGGCATCCTGATCGAACATCACGCGGGACTGCTGCCGTCCTGGCTGGCTCCGGTACAGGCGGTGGTGCTCAATATCACCGACGCGCAGGGCGATTATGTCCGGGAAGTGACGCAAACCCTTGTCGATAAAGGTTTCCGGGTGCAGTCCGATTTGCGCAATGAGAAGGTCGGCTATAAAATCCGCGAACATACGATGCAGAAAGTGCCTTATTTGCTCGTGGTCGGTGACCGCGAGAAAGAAACGGGTACCCTAGCCGTGCGTACCCGTTCGGGTGAGGACCTGGGCAGCATGTCGCTGGCCGACTTTGCCGAACGACTGGTGACCGAAACCAAGCGCTGAGCCCAAACACTCAGCTTTGGCGGTCAGTTTTTCTTACTTCTTCTGGAGGATCGTGGTATCGCAACCACCGACAACAAAGGCAATCGTCGCAACCTAGAAATCCGTGTGCCACGGGTACGTGTGATTGGTGCCGAAGCCGAACAGCTTGGCATTCTGACCCGCGACGAGGCGCTGGCGCTGGCGCAGGAAGCGGGCATGGACCTGGTCGAGATCCAGCCGAACGGCGATCCGCCGGTCTGCCGCATCATGGACTACGGCAAGTTCAAGTTCGAAGCCCAGAAGAAGGCGCAGGCCGCCAAGAAGAAGCAGAAGCAGGTCGAGATCAAGGAAGTGAAGTTCCGTCCGGTCACGGACGTGGGCGACTACCAGATCAAGCTGCGCAACATGCTGCGTTTCCTTGAGGAAGGGGACAAGGTCAAGGTCACCATCCGCTTCCGTGGTCGCGAGATGTCGCATCAGGATCTGGGCCAGAACCTGGCCAAGAAGATTCAGGAAGACGTCGGCGAGAACGGCCAGATCGAGTCCTTCCCGCGGCTGGAAGGGCGCCAGATGGTCATGATGATCGGCCCCAAGAAGAAGCAGTAAAAGAAAAGGCAGCCTCAGGCTGCCTTTTCCACATGCGGCTGCGTTTGCATGTCTAGCTGGCATCAAAGCGGGTTTACCCGTACAATTCGCGGTTCGACCCGCCGGATGGGTCGTGCACCGATCATGGCAGGACGGAAAGCGTGGCCGGATTCCTCTGAGTCCGAGACACCGCCAGATCAGTCAGAAACCGGGACGCCAACTCAAACAGGCGTTCCCACACAAGGAAACAGTTATGCCCAAGATCAAGACCAACCGGGCGGCGGCGAAGCGTTTTCGCAAGACCGCGTCGGGCAAGATCAAGTGCGGCCACGCCTTCAAGTCACACATCCTGACCAAGAAGTCGACCAAGCGTAAGCGTGGTCTGCGTGCACCGAATCATCTCAAGGCGTGTGACACCAAGGGTGTAGCGCGCATGTTGCCGTACTTGTAAGACGAGGAGATAAACCATGGCTCGTGTAAAGCGTGGCGTTACCGCCCGTCGTCGTCACAAAAAAGTTATCGGTCGTGCCAAGGGCTATTACAACGCCCGCCGCAAGGTCTTCCGCGTTGCCAACCAGGCCGTCATCAAGGCGGGTCAGTACGCGTATATCGGCCGCAAGCAGCGCAAGCGTCAGTTCCGCGCGCTGTGGATCGTCCGTATCAATGCCGCGGCACGCATGTTCGGCCTGTCCTACAGTCGCCTGATCAATGGCCTGACCAAGGCCGGTATCGAAGTCGACCGCAAGGTGCTGGCTGACATCGCCGTGCACGACATCAAGGCATTTGAAGTGATCGCCGAGAAAGCCAAGGCCAGTCTGGCCGCTTGATCGTCGGGTGCTTCGGCGCCAGCGCGGTATGATGCAACGTCAAGCGGGGAAGAGGCCAAAACCTCTTCCCCGTTTTGTTTGTGGAATACCGTGTTTGTGGAATAGGTTCGTTGGGGAATCATCGGATCCACCGCTGGATCCATTTCATTAGGCAACACCGGAGTCGCATTGATGGACGACCTGGAAAGCCGCGCTGCACAGGCGCTGGCCGAAATCGACAAAGCCGATACGCTCGACGCGCTCGACGCGCTGCGTGTCAGCTTGCTGGGCAAGAGCGGCATCGTCACCGCTGCATTGAAAGAACTTGGTGCTCTGGCGCCCGATGCCCGCAAGGCGCGCGGTGCCGAGGTCAACACGGTCAAGGACCGTCTGGCCGATGCGCTGGCAGCGCGCAAGCAGATGTTGGAGCAGGTCGAGCTGGATCGCCGGCTGGCATCAGAGAAGCTGGATATCAGTCTTCCTGGTCGCGATGGCGAGCGCGGCGGTATCCATCCGATCACCCGGGCGTTGGAACGCATTGCGTCGATCTTTTCGCGACTGGGCTACCAGCGCGCCGATGGTCCCGAGATCGAGGACGACTGGTACAACTTCGAGGCGCTGAACTTCCCGCCGCATCATCCGGCGCGTGCGATGCACGACACGTTCTACTTTGGTGACGGCCGTTTGCTGCGCACGCATACCTCGCCAGTGCAGATCCGTTCGATGGAGGACAAGCAGCCGCCGATCCGCATCATTGCGCCCGGCAAGGTCTACCGCAGCGATTCGGATCAGACCCACTCGCCGATGTTCCATCAGATCGAAGGCCTGTTGATCGACGAAACCTCCAGCTTTGCCGATCTCAAAGGCACGTTGGCCGAATTCATCCGCGCGTTTTTCGAACGCGACTTCGAGATGCGTTTTCGTCCGAGCTACTTCCCGTTTACCGAACCGTCGGCTGAAGTCGATATTCGCTGGGATGCCGAGGACGGCTCCACGCGCTGGCTCGAAGTGCTGGGCTGCGGCATGGTGCATCCGAACGTGCTGAAAAACTGCGGTATCGATCCGGAGCGTTACACGGGCTTCGCATTCGGCTTGGGTGTGGAGCGTTTCGCGATGCTTCGCTACGGCGTCTCCGATCTGCGCGCGTTCTTTGAGAACGATCTGCGCTTCCTCAAGCAGTTTGCCTAAAGCATTAAAGGGACGGGAGATGAGGGGCGAGTAGTAAGGGCTTTAGCGCTGCCGCTAACGCAAGGTTGGATTCTGCGTCCTCGCTACTCGTTTCTCGACCTGCTCTTCGAACACAGTGAGCATCTATGAAATTCTCCGAAAACTGGCTGCGTGAACTTGTCGAGATCAAAGCTGACCGCGCAGAGCTTGCTCACGCGTTGACCATGGCCGGGCTTGAGGTCGAAGAGTTGACGCCGCTTGGTGAAAGCCTCAGCGGCGTCGTTGTGGCCAAGATCGTCGCTGCCGAAAAGCATCCTGAGGCGGACCGTTTGCAGATTTGCAAAGTCGATGCGGGGCGGGGCGAGACACTGCAGATCGTCTGCGGAGCGCCGAACGCGCGTGTCGGTATCAAGGTTCCGCTGGCCAAGGTCGGTGCGAGCCTGCCCAACGGCATCGCGATCAAGGCGGCGAAGCTGCGTGGGGTGGAATCGTTTGGCATGCTTTGTTCGGCGAAAGAGCTGGATCTTGACGCCGATGCGTCCGGCTTGTTGGAGCTACCAGTCGATGCGCCCGTTGGTAAACCACTGGCGGATTATCTTGGCCTGCCCGATGCAAGCTTCGAATTGAAGCTTACGCCGAACCGCCCTGATTGCCTCGGCCTGGTTGGTCTGGCGCACGATGTGGCCGCGTTGTTCGGCAGTGCCGTGAAGGTCAATGATCAGACAGCTGCTCCGATAACGAGTAATGCGCGCCGCGGTATTCGTCTCGAGGCTGGCAGAGATGCGCCACGTTATCTGGGGCGCATCGTCGAGGGCATCGACCCGGCAGCGCGCAGTCCACTGTGGCTTGCCGAGCGTTTGCGTCGCTCCGGTTTGCGCTCCATCAGCGCTGTTGTCGATATCACCGCCTACGTGATGCTGGAGCTGGGTCAGCCGATGCATGCGTTCGATAACGACAAGCTTCAAGGCGACATCGTTGTGCGCCACGCGCGGGCGAGTGAAACGCTGAAGCTGCTCGATGGCAGCGAGGCCAAGCTTGACGAAAAGTTTGTGCTGATCGCCGACGAGAACAATGCGTTGGCTGTTGCCGGTGTGATGGGCGGTTTTGATTCGCGCGTTACCGACGCCACGCAGAACGTATTCCTGGAGTCTGCCCATTTTGTGCCGGCCGCGATCATGGGCCGCGCGCGCAAACTGGGTTTGCATACCGATGCTTCGCACCGCTTCGAGCGTGGCGTCGATCCCGAGCTGCCGCTGCGTGCGCTGGAGCGGGCCACCGAGCTGCTGCTGTCGATTGCTGGCGGCAAGGCTGGTCCCGTGCTGGTCGCCGAAAACCTTGCCGATCTGCCGCAGCCTGTTGCGGTAACTCTGCGTCGTTCGCGCCTGCAGCGCGTACTCGGCGTTGAAGTCGCTGACGCCGAAGTGGCGCGCATTTTTATCGCGCTCGGCATGCGGGTCGAATCGAATGGTGAGGGCTGGAGCATCACCGCGCCGAGCAGTCGCTTCGACATCGAGCGCGAAGAAGATCTGATCGAAGAGATCGCGCGTATCTTCGGCTACGACAATATACCCACGCATACGCCAACCGGCGCCTTGGTGCTGGCGGTTGAGCCAGAGGCGCGCATCAACGAACTGGCGTTGCGCGAGCAGCTGGCGGCACGTGGCTATTACGAAGCGGTGAATCTGTCGTTCGTGGCGGCGGATCTGCTGGCGCAGTGGGGTTTTACTGATCGGCTCGTACCGCTGGCCAATCCGTTGTCCGCGGATCTGGCGATCATGCGGCCATCGCTATTGCCGGGTTTGATCGAAGCCTTGCGTCACAATCGGGCAAGGCAGCAAGGCCGGGTGCGTCTGTTCGAAGTGGCGCGAGTATTTGAAGCGGGTAACCCACCGGTCGAAACGCCTAGCGTGGCCATCGTCGCCTGCGGCAACGCTCGTGCGGAGCAGTGGGGCGAGCCGTCGCGGCCGCTCGACTTTCACGACATCAAGGGTGATCTCGATGCCTTGATCGCATGGGGTGGCGAACCGGGACGCTGGTCGGTGCACGCGGACGGCTTGCCGGGCTGGCTGCATCCAGGCCGCTCGGCACGCGTGGTGCGTGATGGCGAAACGGTGGGGTATCTGGGTGCCTTGCATCCGCAACTGGCCAAGGCGCTCGATCTGGGCGCCGACGTGCACGTGCTGGAGCTGGCGCTGGAACCGGTACTGGCGCGACGCCTGCCGAAAGGCCTGCCGATATCGCGATTTCCTGCGGTCCGCCGCGATATCGCGATGGATCTGCCCGAAGAAGTCAGCTGGTCGCAGATCGAGCAAATAGTCCGCATCACGCTGGGTACGCGGCTGCAGGAACTGCAGCTGTTTGACCGTTATAGCGGCAAAGGTGTCGAAGCCGGCCGAAAAAGTCTCGCTATGGGCTTGATTTTACAGGACGCTTCACGCACCCTTACTGACGACGACGCGGACCGTTGCGTACGAGAAGCGATAGCTGCGTTGGAGCTGACATGCAAGGCAAAGCTGCGAGGATGACATGGCGCTGACCAAGGCGGAGATGGCCGAGCGGCTATTCCTCGAAGTAGGTCTCAACAAGCGTGAAGCGAAGGAATTCGTGGATGCTTACTTTGAGGAAATTCGCGGAGCATTGGAAAACGGGGAGCAGGTGAAGTTGTCCGGTTTCGGCAATTTCGATCTGCGTTTGAAAAACCAGCGGCCTGGGCGTAACCCGAAAACCGGTGAGGAGATTCCAATTTCCGCCCGACGTGTGGTGACGTTCCGTCCAGGGCAGAAACTCAAGGTAAGAGTCGAGGGCTATGCTGGACCAAGGGAATAACGACTATGCTGGATCAAGGGAATAATACAGAACTACCTGCCATCCCGGCCAAGCGCTATTTCACCATCGGTGAAGTCGGCGAGTTGTGCGGTGTAAAACCCCATGTGTTGCGTTACTGGGAGCAGGAGTTTCCGGCGCTCAATCCGGTCAAGCGTCGCGGCAATCGTCGCTATTACCAACGACACGACGTGCTGATGATCCGGCAGATCCGTTCGTTACTGTACGACGAGGGTTTCACTATCACTGGCGCACGTGCGCGGCTCGAAGGTCCGCAGGCGCGCATGGAGGCGAGTATCTCGCACCAGATCGTGCGCCAGGTGCGGATGGAACTGGAAGAAGTGCTGACGCTGTTGCGTCGCTGAAATCCATCGCATCGGCAGCTACCGGCAATGTCCGGTGAGCTGCTACAATTTCGGACTTGCTGTTTCGTCGGGGCGTAGCGCAGCCTGGTAGCGCATCTGCCTGGGGGGCAGAGGGTCGTGGGTTCGAATCCCGCCGCCCCGACCATTACAGTGACTGGTATATAAAAAAGCGCCCTTGGGCGCTTTTTTATTGAAAACGTGAAATGGGGAACAATAGCGTTGCGGCCTCTGTTTCCGTGCCCGGGTTAGCTCAATAGAGCACCCGGCTGCGCAGCGTTCCGGTATGCGCCACTTCGCGCACGCGCTAGCGGTTTGCAAGTTGGCGCATTGATGGATAGACCTTCGAAATCAATGCGTCCATTGCCGCATTGTTGCCTTGCACGGCTCGTGCGAGGAATTCCGTGATGTTCATTTGTGTGCGCAGTCTAACAATGGACTGCCGCCGACACGGTGCATCAACCGCATGTCGGTATCGATGGTGTTTTTGCGCTTTAGTAAGAGATGGTGAAGTTTCGGAAGGCAGCGCGCCTTCGGAGCGCCGTCGCACTTTCTTTCAGCCAAGGATTGAAGCCATGTCGAATCACCGTACTTTATGCCGTCGTCTTGCACAGACAGCCGCTGTCTTTACTTTCGTATTTGCCGGATCCGCCAGTGCGACCGTTCCTGCCCCCAGCGCTGGCGCGAATGTCACTGCACACCAGGCGCACTACACCTATCGGACGCTCGACTATCCGGGTGCCTCGGATACGATTCTATTTGGGATCAACGATTTTGGCGAAATAACCGGTCAATACAATCTGAGTGGTCTCCAGCCACACGCCATGCTTTATCGCCTTGGTCATTTCGAGGCACTCAATCCGGGCGGTTTGATCGGTAGCAACAATTTCAGCGCCGCCGGCGGGCCCAACAATTTGGGCGTGATCTTTATCGACTATGCCGACACATCGGGTCTACAGCACGGGTTGCTATTGCAGTGGGGGCAGGTCACAAAGATCGATTTTCCGGGGCACCCTAGCTCAAACGTCGATGGCGTCAGTCTTTCCGGTGCCATAACCGGCGTGTACTGGGGCGACCATGGTTATGCCCATGGGATATTGCGCCAGGACGGCCAGGACACGCTGATCGACGTCGCCGGATCGCGCGAAACATATCCGCTGGGTAACAACGGCAGCGGCGAGATGGTCGGCTTCTGGGACACCAGTCAAAGCGATGTGCATGGTTTCTATCGCAGTTTGGGCGGGCAGATTACATCGATCGACGTGCCGATCGCGGGAACAGCTGCCACGATCGTGTATGCGATCAACGATGTAGGCCAGATCGCCGGCGAGTACTTCGACACATCGGGAGGAATTCACGGCTTCGTGCGGACGCGTGGCCAATACCAGAGTCTCGACGTGCCTGGCGCGGCGACGACGTATGTCACCAACATCAATAATTTCGGCGTGGCAGTCGGCCAATATACTGATGCGGCCGGCAATAACCACGGATTCGTCGCTACGCCGTGGTGATATAACGAAGGCACTTGATGACCGCAAAGGCTTCGCTCCCATGCGAAGCCTTTGCCCACTCAATGCCAGCTCAATACAATACGCGGGTACGCAATGTACCCGGAATCGCGGCCAGCTTTTCCTTCAGCGCGGTCGCCTGGGCCGCGTCGGCGGTAACATCGATCACCACGTAGCCCACCTCGGCATCGGTCTGCAGGAACTGGGCGTCGATGTTCATGTTGCCGGCCGAGAACAGCTCGTTGATGCGTGACAGTATGCCTGGCACATTGCGATGAATGTGCAGCAGGCGACGACTGCTCGGGTGTTCCGGCAAAGTCACTTCGGGGAAATTTACCGCTGACAGGGTCGAGCCGTTGTCGCTGTAGCGGATCAACTTGCTGGCGACTTCGATGCCGATATTGTCCTGTGCTTCCAGCGTGCTGCCGCCGATGTGCGGAGTCAGGATGACGTTGTCCATGCCGACCAGTGGGGAGACGAACGCATCGTCGTTACCCTTCGGCTCGATCGGGAATACGTCGACCGCGGCACCGGCAAGGTGACCCGCGCGCAGCGCTTCGGCCAGTGCGTCGATATCCACCACGGTGCCGCGCGAGGCGTTGATCAGCATCGCGCCGGCATGCATCTTCGCCAGCTGTTCCACACCGATCATCATCTGCGTCGCTGGTGTTTCCGGTACGTGCAGGGTCACCACGTCGGCGCGTTCCAGCAGCTCGTCCATGCTGTGCACGGCACGTGCATTGCCCAGCGACAACTTGGCTTCAATGTCATAAAAGATCACCCGCATACCCAGCGCCTCGGCCAACACGCCGACCTGGGTGCCGATATGCCCGTAGCCGACGATGCCGAGCACCTTGTCGCGCGTTTCGAAGCTTCCAGCGGCGGACTTGGTCCAGCCGCCGCGATGGCATAGCGCGTTCTTCTGCGGGATGCCACGCAACAGCATGATCGCCTCGGCGATGACCAGTTCCGCGACACTTCGAGTATTCGAGTAGGGCGCGTTGAATACCGGAATGCCTAGCTTGCGCGCGGCGCCGAGATCGACCTGATTGGTACCGATACAGAAGCAGCCCACCGCGATCAGCCGCTTGGCGTGCGTCAGCACGTCTTCGCTGAGCTGGGTGCGCGAGCGGATGCCGACGATATGCGCATCGGCGATACGCTGCTTCAGCTCGGCATCGGGCAGTGATTTCGTGTGCAGCTCGACATGGCTATAGCCCGCCCGATGAAAAACCTCGACGCCGCTGGCGCTGACGCCCTCAAGCAACAGCACCTTGATGTCTTGGCGGGGATACGAGGTTTGCATTGCAGCCTTCCACACAGATGAGAGGGCTTACTATGCCAGAGCGCAGCAGGTCGTGTGGCAATGCAGCACTGGACGCGATGGCGGGCGGCTGGCAGGCTTTGTTGATCCTTTGGAGCCCCGCATGTCCGATAGTCCGCTCGCCGAACTGGTTCAACGCCTGCCCGAACTACGCCTGCTGACCGGGCCGGGCGATCTGGAGCATTACGGCCGCGACTGGACCCGCCGATGGACGCCCACGCCGTTGGCCATCGCGCTGCCGTCGAGCGTTGATGAAGTGCAGGCAATCGTGCGCTGGGCCAACGAGTTGAGTGTTGCGCTGGTGCCTTCCGGCGGACGCACCGGTCTATCCGGCGGCGCGGTGGCGGCCAACGGTGAGCTGGTGTTGAGCCTGGAACGGATGAATCGCGTACTCGATTTCAATGCGGTGGATCGCACACTCACCGTGCAGCCGGGCATCACCCTGCAGGCCGTGCACGATGCCGCGCGCGGACATGGCTTGTTGTATCCGGTCGATTTTGCCGCCCGCGGTTCGTGCTCGATCGGCGGCAATATCGCCACCAATGCGGGCGGCATTCGGGTAATCCGCTATGGCAACACGCGCGAGTGGATCGCGGCGTTGAAAGTCGTTACGGGCAATGGTGAACTGCTCGAACTCAACCGCGGCCTGATCAAGAACTCCAGCGGCTACGACTTTCGCCAGCTGATGATCGGCTCGGAAGGCACGCTAGGTGTCGTGGTCGAGGCGACATTGAAACTCACCGATCCACCGCCGTTATCGCAGGTCATGTTGCTGGCGCTGCCGGACATGGATGCGTTGATGCAGGTGTTTGCGCTATTCCGTTCGCGACTCTCGTTGCAGGCATTCGAGTTTTTCACCGATCACGCTCTGCATCACGTACTGGCGCACGGCGCGAAACGAGCGATCGACGGCGACTATCCGTATTACGTCGTGACCGAATTCGACGCTGTCGACGAAAAAACGCAGGAGATTGCGTTGGCGACCTTCGAGCAGGCGGTGGAAAAGGGCTGGGTCAGCG
This sequence comes from Rhodanobacter sp. MP1X3, assembly GCF_014207165.1. Lineage (NCBI taxonomy): Bacteria > Pseudomonadati > Pseudomonadota > Gammaproteobacteria > Lysobacterales > Rhodanobacteraceae > Rhodanobacter > Rhodanobacter sp. MP1X3. The sequence goes on from NZ_JACHCO010000001.1 coordinate 1,525,404, forward strand.
ATGGCGTGCTGGCGCAGAGCGATGCGCAGGCGGCTGCACTATGGCGCTTGCGCGAAGGCATCACCGAAAGCCTCGCGCCGCATCGGCCCTACAAGAACGATGTTTCGGTGAAAGTCAGTGCGGTGCCGGCATTTCTGCACGAGATGCAGGCGTTGCTCACGCACGAGTACCCGCAGATCGAAGTGGTCTGGTTCGGTCATATCGGTGATGGCAACCTGCACATCAACGTGCTGCGGCCGGATGATCTCGACGAGGTGGCATTCGTCGCGCAGTGCGATCACGTCACCAGGCTGCTGGCCACCACTCTGCAGAGTCACGGCGGCAGCATCTCGGCTGAACACGGCATCGGACTGGTCAAGCGTGCGTATCTGGAAAGCACCCGCAGCGCAGCAGAAATCATGTTGATGAAAGGCGTGCGCAAAGTGTTCGATCCCAACGGTATTCTCAACCCCGGCAAGCTTTTCATGGACAACTGAGATCAGCTCTGAAGTCCTTGCGTGGTAGCCTTGTGCGCTGAGTTTGCATGCCTCCTGGAGCCTTCATGCCGTCGACATTGCGTTCGCTTTATCCCGAGATCGAGCCCTTCAACAGCGGCAGTTTGGCGGTCTCTCCGCTGCACACGCTGTACTACGAGGAGAGTGGCAATCCGAAGGGCAAGCCGGTGGTTTTTTTGCACGGCGGTCCGGGCGGCGGTACCAATCCGAAATGTCGGCGTTTTTTCGATCCAGCCATCTATCGCATCGTGTTGTTCGACCAGCGCGGCTGCGGCAAGTCCACGCCGCATGCGGAACTCACCGACAACACTACCTGGGATCTGGTTGCCGATATCGAGCGGCTACGTACGCGTCTCTCGATCGCGCGCTGGCAGGTGTTCGGCGGCTCATGGGGATCGACCCTGGCGCTGGCCTATGCACAGACTCATCCGGACAAGGTGACCGAGTTGGTGCTGCGCGGCATTTTTCTGCTGCGCCGGAAAGAGCTGGAGTGGTTCTATCAAGAGGGCTGCAACTCGCTCTATGCCGATGCGTGGGAAACCTATCGCGATGCGATTCCCGAGGTGGAACGCGCCGACATGATGAGCGCGTATTACCGCCGCCTCACCAGCCCTGACGCGAAAACGCGCGTCGCTGCAGCGCGCGCCTGGTCGGTGTGGGAGGGGGCGACCAGTTATCTTTGGCAGGACCGCACGCACATCGCCTCCAGCGGCGAGGACGAGTTCGCACTGGCCTTTGCTCGTATCGAGTGCCACTACTTCGTCAATGGCGGCTTCCTCGAACACGACGATCAGCTGCTGCGCAACGTCGATCGCATCCGCCATATCCCGGCGGTGATCGTGCAGGGACGCTACGACGTGGTCTGTCCGATGCGTAGCGCCTGGGATCTGCATCGTGCGTGGCCCGAAGCGGATCTGAAGATCGTGCAGGATGCCGGCCACTCGGCGTTCGAGCCTGGGATTACCGATGAGCTGATCAAAGCCACGGACTACTTCCGTAGTTGAGTGGTGGAGCTGCGGCGAGAGTGATAGACCCATTCGGGTGGCGGCAGAGCCACCCGAATGGGCGGTTCTTTAGAACAACGTCGTGCTGATGGTGAGATACCACTGGCGTGGAGCACCCACGTAGTAGGTAGGCGAGCTCTCCGCCGCATCGATGGTCGGACCATAGGGCAGGCTCAGATAGTGACGATTGAGCAGGTTCAGTGCGTTCAGCGCGATGGTGGTCTTGTGCAATACGCCGTAGTCCGGCAACTCGTAGCTGGCGCTGCCGTTCAAGGTGAAGTTGGAAGGCACGCGATCGGTGTTCATGAAGTCACCGTATTCGCTGCCGGTGAACTTGCCGTTGAGGTTCAACACCAATCCGCGATCAGCCCAGCGCGTACCCAGATAAACCATGTTGCGTGGCGTACCGGGGAATTGCTTGCCCGCGGTCGCATAGGAGGCCGCCTCCACGCTGCCACCGCTGAGGTCGGTGCCGGCCGGCAGGTTCAGATCATCCTTCACCTTGGACTGCGTGTAGGTGTAGGAGCTGTACAGGCTCAGGCCGTGGCCAAGATCCAGGTTGCCCTCTGCATTCACACCTGCCATGCGCACCGGCCCGGCGTTGATGTAGTAGGACACGTAGGTGTTGTAATCGGTGCCCGAAGCCGTGCGGTTGCCCATGTTGGACAGGTAGGCGTTGGTATTCAAGGTCAACGGACCATCGGTGAAGCGCCAGCCGATTTCGTTCGACCAGGCACTTTCCGGCATCGGTGGGGGCAGGCCGAGCAGGCTGTTGCCGAAGGTGGATGAATCCTGCGGTGCGCGGAAGGTGCGGGTGAGGCTGTAGTAGATCTGGTTGTTCTCATCCGGTCGCCACGACGCGCCGAGTGTCGGCAGGAAGCGGTGGTAACGCTCGTCCGAATTGACGTTGTAGGTCCAGTCAGCTGGATCGGGATTGTTCGGATACATCACGAACTGGTTCTGACGCTGGGTATCCAGATAGGCCACGCCGGCGTTGAGGGTCCATTGCTCGGTGGGATTCCAGCTGTCTTCCACGAAGACTTTCTTGACCGTCGTGAGGTCGGATTCCCCATTGTTGATCCACGGCAAGCCGTTGCTATACGTCAGCAGATTCTTGTCGCCCCAGATCGATGCCGGCGTGCCGGTGTTCGGATCGACGTACATGGCCGGATAGTCTTCGGTCTGACGCGAACGCTCGTACCAGAAGCCCCAGGCCAGCGTGTTGTCCAAGCCCAGGTTCAGCGTGAACTTGGCATTGATACCCGGGCGATAGGTGTAACCACGGAAAGCTTCCAGCACGCTGTAGTACGGGCCGGCGGAATACTGATTCGCCTGCACCGGTGAGGTGCCTGTGCTGCTCAACGGCAGGAACCCGGAGTAAGTGCCCGTGCCGCCGCCATACTGGAAGTACGGAATCACCGACAGCGACAGATCCGGCGTGATCTTGAACTCGCCGTCCAGGCTCGCCACGTAGGAGATCCATGGGTTCTGGAACAGCTTGTAGTAATTCTCTTGTGCAGCGGAAGCTGCCGTGCCACCGAAAGCTTCATCGGAGGAAAAACCACCGGCCGGCGTCGGCGCCCACGTGGTGAGGTAATCGACGTTGTGATCCTCGGCGAACTGCGACTTGGTCGGATACAGGTAATCGTAGTTGCGCTCGTGGTTGTAATTGAGGTTGAAGGTGATGCTGTTGTTGTCGTCGATCTTCCACACTGACTTGGCCTGGATGCGGTGGATCTGATCCTGGCCCGCGCCGCGCCACTTGTCGTCGGAGTCCTGCGACACCGAGATCCAGCTGCTCACCGGACCGATATCGCCCGTGTTCAGGCGTAGGAACGTACTGCGCGCATCATCGCTACCGAAGGTCTGACCGAAGAACACGTTGAAGTCACTGGTAGGCGCCTTGGTGACGAAGCTGATGTGGCCACCAACGGCGCCAAGGTCCGGCATATCCAGATCGGCCGAGCCCGGCGACACGGTGATGGATTCGTAATTGCGCGCTTCGCCATATTCGGAAGCGTAAGGCGCGTAGTTGCCCGCATCGTTCACCGGCACACCGTCCAGCGTCACGCCTATCTCGCTCGCGTTGAAACCGCGGATGGTGTAGCTGCTGGCGTCGGTCAGACCAAAACCGTCGCTGGAGGCGGAATTGACGCCCGGCACGCTATTGATCATCTGCGTGTAGTCGGCGGTGATCGGTACTTCGGCAATCGCCTGCGCGGTGATCGTGGATACCTGCTTGGGCTGATCCTGCTCGGCCATGCGGCCACCGGCCAGGGCTCGTGCACTCACGTTGATCGAGGAGAGCGTAGTGCTTTTGGGCGGTTTGGCGACTTTCTTCGTATCGCTCGACGTCGCATCGCTGTCCGTGGCTTGTTGCGAGTTGTCCACGACCGAAGGCGGGTCGAGGGCGTGCGCGGCGCCGCTTGTTCCCAGGGCGAAGGCCAGGGCCAGCCAGAGAATGTTTTTATGGTGTTGGTTGGTCGCGGTATTCATGCGTGGTCGATCCCCTTCCCCTGAACAGGTGACGAAATAGCCGAGGTGCCATCGCAGTGGCTCCCTGGACGAATATTGGATTTATCTGAAACATCCCGAAACCGCGTTATGGCGCAGTCTCTTCGTACCATCCACAATGGATACCCTTTGGTCGGACCGGCCAACGTGGCGGGCCGACAGCGTCTTGCATGTTGCGCTGCAATAAATTTTTTACCGGATTGACATGCGCTTGTCCAGCAAGCGATTTATTGCCGCCCGATGGGCAATAAATTACGAATTCAATCCTGGCAAATAGCCCTTTTGCCGCTTTGCGCAAGATTTTGGCATCCGTCGCCCGGCAGGGCGCAGACTGTGCCCACGCAGCATCTGAGCCGGGCCGGTGGGCGACGATAGGCCTTGGCCGTGGCTAGTGTTTATAGACAGCGCTATCCAGGTCGTTGGGAGCCAGTCCGCCAGTGGCGAAGCACGGGTTATGGGGTTTACCCGATAAAGCGCTTTCACCCTCCTACAGAGGGCGAGCCACGTTCTGTTTGCGTGGGCAATGGCCTGAGCGTGTGGGTACGCGATAGCCGCGAGGTCAGGTTGCGTCGGACAACTGCTTGGTGCCGAAAATCTTGTCGCCCGCGTCGCCGAGGCCGGGCAGGATGTAGCCGTTTTCGTTGAGGTGGTCGTCGATGGCCGCGGTATAGATTTCGATGTCGGGGTGGGCGGCTTCGATGCGCTTGAGTCCTTCGGGAGCGGCAACGAGGAAGATGCCCTTGATGCGTTTGCAGCCGGCGGCCTTGAGCATGTCGACGGTGGCGACGAGAGTGCCGGCGGTGGCGAGCATGGGGTCGACGATGAGGGCGATGCGTTCGTCCATGCGACCGCTGAGTTTCTCGTAGTAGGTCACGGGCTGCAGAGTCTGCTCGTCCCGCTGTAAACCGACCACGCTGACCTTGGCGGCGGGAATCATGCCGAGCACGCCGGGCAGCATGCCAAGGCCGGCGCGCAGGATCGGTACGATGGTGATTTTCTTGCCCTTGATGCGCTGCACTTGCACCGGGTCGCCAGCCCAGCCAGGGATGGACTCCTCGACGGTTTCCATATCGGCGGTGGCTTCGTAGGTCAGCAGCGCGGCGACTTCGGCGGCCAGCTCGCGGAACTCCTTGGTGCTGATGCCGGCGCGACGCATCAGGCCAAGCTTGTGCTGGATCAGTGGATGGCGGACTTCAACAATTTTCATGCTCGATGCTCTTCGTCAACACGGCGTTCTTTCGCGATTGCCACCGAGCTTAACGAAGCAACCCCGCCTGTGCACCTCGATGTCGGGGATGCGCAGGCGGGGTCGATGATGCCCACGTGTGTTACGGAGTCGCCGGTGCGCTCTTCAGACACGAACTCATGAAAGTCTTGCGATCGGCACCCGCGAGTGCCTTGGTCTTGGCGTCGGCGTTGCAGCTGGTCATTTTCTGCTGCTGGGTCATTTTTGTCGGCGCAGCCATCGGCGTCGCAGCAGTTTGGCCTTTCAGGCAACTGCTCATGAAGGTCTTGCGGTCATCGCCTTTCTTGCCGGTAGCGGATTTGTTGCAGTCGCTCATGCGCTGCTGTTGAGGGGTGAGCGTTTTGGCGGCTGGACCGGTCATGCTGGACTGCGGAGACGCAAACACGGCACCGGCAAAAGCGAAAGCCGCGCTGATAGCCAACAGACGAAGTGACATCGACATCGTGGAGTCCTCCCTAAGTGACCGGCGAGCGCCGGCCGCGCCAGTCTATGCCTCTGGCCGGGATACTGGCAGTGGGGGAGTCCTATAATTTTTGACCATCCGTCCACACTCTGATGGCGAGGACTGGCAGGTTGCGGCGATGTGTTCCGGAAATCGCCGCAACCCGCGTGATCAGGCGGCTTCAGCCCTGGCCTTGCACGGGCCTTCCAGCAGCGCCTTGCGCAGGTGCGCGACGATCAGATCCACTTCGGCACTGGTGACGTTGAAGTGCGGTGTGAAACGCAGCGAATTGACGCCGCCGTGGATCACGCCAACGCCTCGCTCGCGCATGTATTCCTCGGTCGAGCCGGCGCCGTAGCATTTGTAGTCCGGCGACAGCTCGCAGGAAAACAGCAGGCCGGTGCCCTGCACCTTGGTGATCATGCTGCCGAGCTCGTTCTTCAGCGCATTGAGCTTGTCGATGAATTCCCGGCCACGCTCGCGGATGTTGGTGCGCAGGGCCTCGTCCAGCAGGCCAAGGGCAGCGCAGGCGACATCCAGCGCGCGCGGGTTGGCGGTCATCGTGTTGCCGTAGATACCCTTGCGATACAGCGCTGCGGTGCGTTCGGTCACGGCCAGCACGGACATCGGATACTGCCCACCGTTGAGCGCCTTGGAATAGGTTTCCATGTCCGGCGCTTCGAAGTGCTGGAAGCCCGGATAATCCACGATCGACAGCACGCCGTGCGCGCGCAGGCCGGCCTGGATCGAGTCGACCAGCAGCAGGGTTCCGTGAGCTTTCGTCAGCGCACGGGCGGCGGCATAGAACTCCGGCGTCACGGCGCGGCCGGGGTCGCCTTCGCCCATCACGGGTTCCAGGAACATCGCCTCGATATGCCAGCCGTTCTGATCGGCCTCGGCAAAGGTTTTCTTCAACTGCTCGACGTTGTACGGCTCCACGATCAGCAGCTCATCGTTGTGAAACTTGAAGCTGCCGAGATGCTGCAGGTACGTCTTGCGGGTCGAGTCGGAATACAGCGCCGGCAATTCGGTGCGGCCGTGAAACGCGCCGCGCACGGCAATGCGCTTGATCGCACGGCCAGCATGCGGACCACCTTCGTCGGTCATCAGCTTGGTGTTGACGTCCGCCAGACGGCCAGCAAGGCTCACGCTCTCGGAGCCCGAATTCAAGCACATGATGTGCGTGTACGGGCCGCCGCCGCGGGTGTGGCCGAGCTCGCGCTGCAAGGCTGCGCTTAGCCGAAGCTGGGCTACGCTGGGCGTCATCACGTTGGCCATCACTTGCGGCTTCGCCATCGCCGCAGCGATGGCGGGATGATTGTGGCCAAAACCGAGCATGCCGTAGCCGCCGTTGTCATGCAGCACGGCGCCCTTCAGCGTGACCACCCACGGGCCGCTGGCGGCGGCTGGCAGGTACGGGTTGATCGCGTCATCGGGATAGAAATTGATGAAGCCGGCCTGTGCCTTGACCAACTGCTCGGCTTCGTCCAGCTTCAGGAAATCGGCCATGTCGGTGCGCAGCTCGCGATGGCGCGCCACGGCTGCGGCAATTGCCTCGACCAGCTTGGGGTCGCTTGCGGCCATACGTTCGATGCTGGCGTCGTCCAGGCCGGCGGTACGCGGCTTGCCGCCGAATTCGCGCAGTTCGCGCAGCTGTTCAATCATTCGCATGACGCTTCTCCTCGCCCCGTCGGCGCCTCGCTCCTAACGCAAAGCAGGCCGCCAGGTTTTTGAATTTCGATCCGAACGCCGGGGTTGGGCTTGCCGCACCGAAACGGTTGCGCATTCCCAGGCCCTATTCGCAGGCCTTAAACCCTCTGGTGCACCGCCGCACAAGGGCTGGCGGGCATAGGCAGATGAAGAGCATAGCGCGAGCCCGGATTCTCCGGTACCCCCTGGCATGACGGCTGTCACCCGCAATCACTGACGCCAGCGACTGCCAGCCATGCACGGCGACGCGCAGCATGAGCAGCACAAGAGGAGCCCTCATGTCACTCACGACCACATCGATCGCACGCCTCGACGGTGCCATCAAAACCTACGGCCGACTGACCGCGCTTGACGGGGCCAACCTGCAGATCGGCCGCGGTGAACTGCTGGCGCTGCTCGGTCCCAATGGTGCCGGCAAGACCACGGCCATCGCGCTGCTGTTGGGACTGATCCGCGCCGACGCCGGCACGGTCGAGCTGTTTGGGCGGAATCCGCAACAGATCGAGGCGCGCCGCCGTATCGGCGTGATGCTGCAGAACGCCGTGCTGCCGCCCACGTTACGGGTTGGCGAACTGTTGCGACTCACGGCCAGCTATTACCCGTCGCCGCGCCCGCTGGCCGAAACCGCCGAACTGGCTGGCATCGGCGAGTTGCTGAAGCGGCCTTACGCGAAACTCTCCGGCGGCCAGCAGCGCAGCGTGCAGTTTGCGCTGGCGCTGTGCGGCCGTCCCGAACTGCTGTTTCTGGATGAGCCCACCGTCGGTATGGATATCGACGCACGGCAGAAGCTGTGGTCGGCGATTCGTCGCCTGATCGCCGAAGGTTGCGCCGTGCTGCTCACCACGCATTACCTGGAAGAGGCTGAAGTGCTGGCTGATCGGGTCTGCGTCATGGCGCATGGCCGGATGATCCACGAGGGCACCGTCGACGAGTTGCGCGCGCGCGTCGCGTTGAAGCGAATTCGTTGCGTCACGGCAACGTCCATCGAAAAAGTACGCGGCTGGCCGGATGTTGCCGAGGCGCGACTGGACGGTGAGCGTCTGCACATCACCACCGCCGACGCCGAGACCGTGGTGCGCCACTTGCTCGGCGCCGATGCGCAGTTGCGCGAACTGGAAGTACAGCGCGCGGGTCTAGCCGAAGCCTTCACAGAACTCACCCGCGATGCCGACGAGGTATCCGCCAACGACCAGCGCGAGGCTGCCTGAAATGGAAACCGTCATCTCCGTCCTTGCCTCGGAACCCGCTTCGATGTCGCGCGGCCGTGTGTTCGGCGCTTATCTGGCCGAGGCGCGCAGCGAGTGCGTGCGCTACATGCGCGCACCGGCCTTCATGCTGCCGATCATGCTGTTCCCGGGCCTGTTCTATCTGGTGTTCGGCGTGCTCATGGCGAAGTCGGAAGGCGCCGATGCTGCGCGATATCTGCTTGCCAGTTACGGCGTGTTCGGTGTGATGAGCCCGGGACTGTTCGGCTTCGGCGTGTCGCTGGCGCTGGAGCGTGACGGCGGCCTGCTGACCTTCAAACGTGCATTGCCGATGCCGCCGGGCGCCTACCTGCTGGGCAAGATGTTGATGGCGATGTGTGCTGCCGCGGTGGTGATCCTGCTGCTGCTGGCACTGTCGCGACTCGCGCACGTGGCGCTGTTGCCGACGCAAGCCGGAGCGCTGCTTCTGACCGGCGTGCTGGGTGTGCTGCCGTTCTGTGCCTTGGGCATGTTTATCGGTACGGTGTTCAAGGGCCAGGGCGCACCCGGCATGCTGCAGCTGATCTACCTGCCGATGTCCTTCCTTTCCGGCCTGTGGTTTCCGCTGCCTATGCTGCCGAAGTTCCTGCAGCAGATCGCGCCGATCTGGCCGAGCTATCACCTGGACAAGATTGCCATGGCGGCGGTGGGCCTCAACAACGAGCTGTTGCTTCCGCACGTGCTGGTGCTGCTCGGGTTCGCGGTCGGCTTCCTGCTGCTGGCGACGCGACGGCTGCGCCGTTACGGTTGAAGTAGCATGACCGACAACGACGCACCAACGGAAGATCGCCGCATGACGTCCAATCTGCTCGTGAGATGGTTTGCTCTGGCACCTGATTCGGGTTTTGCCGACGACATACGGCAAGGGAGAAATCCGTTTACGGACAGCGTGCATTTGCTCTGGTCTTTGTGGATTTTCGTCACGCCGATGTTCGACCACGGCCTGACGGGTTACACACGCCAGTGGTTGCTCATGACGGCCATCACTTATCCGTTGTTCCTGTTCCTGTTCATCAAGGTGCAACTGGTTAGCCGTCGATACGTGCAGTGGTTTCCGCTGGGCATGATTGCACTGTGCTTTGCATCCATGCCGTGGTTTCCGAGTGGCGTGAGCTATCTAGTTTTCGGTTGCATCATGCTCTATCACTGCAAGATGAGACGGCGTCAATACATGGCTGCCTTGTTGGCCATCAACGCTGTCTTCGTGGCGCTGGCCTGGTGGATTGGCTATCCACTGGTAATGATCGTGATCATGCCGGGCACGATCTTCATCATCTGCACCATTGTGATGGTCGAGAGCATCAGCAAGGAGCGCAACGCCATGCTCGCACTGTCGCAGGACGAGGTGCGCCGTCTCGCTGGCCTGGCCGAGCGCGAGCGCATCGGTCGCGATCTGCACGATCTGCTCGGCCACACGCTGTCGTTGATTACGCTGAAGCTGGAACTGTCGCGCAAGTTGTTTGATCGTGACAGCGAAGCGGCGCGGCGCGAGATGGAAGAGGCCGAAACGGTGGCGCGCCATGCGCTGGCGGAAGTGCGCAGCGCGGTAAGTGGCATTCGTGCGACCGACCTCGCGGCCGAACTGGCTTCGGCGCGACTGCTGCTGGAATCGTCGCGTGTGCATTTTGAATACGGTGAGCTGCCAACCGATCTGCCGGGTGATATCGAGCGCGGCTTTTCGCTGATCGTGCGAGAAGCGGCCACGAATATCGCGCGCCATGCCGAGGCGAGCTCTGCAAAAATCGACATCATCCGCGAGCATGCCAGCGTGCGCATGCTGATCAGCGACAACGGTCGTGGTGGCATCAACGGTGACGGCAACGGCTTGTGCGGTATGCGCGAGCGCGTGCGAGCGCTGGGCGCCACGCTGATCATCGAGTCGCCGCGTGGCCACGGAACCCGGCTGCGTATTGTGGCGCCGGTGCCGATCCTGCGGCTGGTCGAAACCTCGCGTGTGCCGTCGGACCTGTCGCTTGGACCGACGTTGAACTCAACCGTTTCAGGAAATCCTGCCGCATGAATCGATTGTCCTCTGCTGCGTTCTGCCCGAACCACGAGGTGTTCGCATGATCCGCATTCTGCTGGCCGAAGATCAGGCCATGGTGCGCGGCGCGCTGTCCGCGCTGCTCAATCTGGAGTCGGATATCGAGGTATTGGGCTCTGCTGCCGATGGCGAGATCGCCTGGCGCGAACTGCAGCGTTTGAAGCCTGACGTGCTGGTTACCGACATCGAAATGCCCGGCCTCACCGGGCTGGAGCTGGCGCAACGCATCCAGCGGCACGCCATGCCGATCAAGGTCATCATCGTGACCACGTTCGCACGTCCGGGCTTTCTGCGCCGCGCGCTTGACGCGGGTGTGGGCGGTTATCTGCTCAAGGATGCGCCTGCCGAAAATCTCGCCGAGGCTCTACGCACCGTGCATCGTGGTGGTCGCGCCATCGATCCGCAGTTGGCACTCGAAGCGTGGTCGGAAGCTGATCCACTCAACGACCGCGAGCGCCAGGTGCTGCGCCTTGCTGGCGAGGGCCAGTCGGCCGGTGATATCGCTACGCAGCTGAATCTCTCGCATGGCACCGTACGCAATTACCTCTCCGAGGCCATCGGCAAGCTCGGCGTGGCAAATCGCATCGAGGCGTATCGGATGGCGCGACAAAAAGGCTGGCTGTAAATAATCCAGAGCAAATAATTCTGATTATTTATATAAAGTGCTTGCGATTAAAAATAAACGCGGGTATTCTCCGTCACCTCGCCACTCTTGGCGATAACCGAGTCATCTCATTCCATGTCATTCCATCTCGCCATTGTTGCTACGCCAAAGACATCGCCGCTAATGCGTGATGGCGGCCGGCGCGCGTGCATGGAATATGTAACTGCAAAAGATTTCTCCCACTCACCAGACTGATTCCGCTTGCGGAGATCGGTCACCCCGATCTCCCGAGGCAACGCGAACGCCCTCGGGTCGCCAACCCCGGGGCGTTTTGTTTTTGGCGTTCGCAAGGGAATTCATGAATCGACCAATGTTTATGGAATGCGTTTCGCCCTGAAGCATCCGGCTGCTCCCAGCCGAGGCAGGGGCGCGGCTGCGACGGGCGCCTCTGCGCTGCGTCCTGATGCTTCGGCGCGAGCTGTGCGGGAAACGGATTCAAGGAATGGGACAAGCGCAGCCAAAGTTGCGACGCGTCTGTCCACACGTATTGCCGGTTGGCGACAGCCGGCAATCAGGAGCATCGAACCAACAGGTTCCCGCGGTATGGGCTCAAGCCCCATCCGGTGCGCGCGGCCATGCCGATAGCGTATGCCAGAGCCTGCCAGGCGGTGTTCCGCAAGCTGACGTTAGCTCAGAGGTAGAGCAGCAGCCTCGCGGTTGCTGGCCGCCGGTTCGACTCCGGCACGTCAACCACTGGATAGCTCAGATGGGTAGAGCATCGGTCTTATAAACCGATTGTCGCGGGTTCGACTCCCGCTCCAACGCCATGACCTGTTACGTCATGACAACAGGAACGAAAGTTCCGACCAGGAAACGCCTCGTGCGTTGCAGGGCATACACGTCATGGAAGGCGATGTGCATTGCAGGGCAGCGGAGGCGGAGCCAGACCCACGTCCTGAAGTCGGGCGATCGGGTATCTCGACGGATGGCTCTGCGGAATATCGCAGGTTTCCGGTGAGGTGACTGATTCCCCGTGAACGCACGCAGGTTTCGCTCCGCTGACGTCGGGAGGCGTTTCCAACTTATTTTTTAATCGAGGCGTTGTTAATAGCGAATCGATTATCCCGTGAGGGAGGTTCTATTGCGGATCTTCCGATTATCAAATGGACGCATGCGCTGTAACGATCCGGCGACGCATGCGGATTATATATCGGGTCGAAACAAGAATAACCAAAAGGAGAATCATCATGTTCTGGCTCAAGCAAATCGTGATCGGCGACGGCGAGCGCGGTTTGCTGTATCGCAACCGTCGTTTCGAGCGCGTACTGCCTGCGGGCGTGTATCGGATCTTTGATCCGCGCAACCGGGTGACCGTGAACGTGCACAATCTTGCCAAGCCCGAGTACGTCGGCGCGGATGCCGATGTGCTGATGGCGCAGATGGATGGTCCGCTGGCCGAGTGCTTCATCGTGGCCGACATCGGCACGTCGCAGGTCGGTCTGGTGCTGAAGAACGGCAAGCTGGAGGACGTGCTCGCACCGGGTACCCGCAAGCTGTACTGGAGGGGTCTGGTGCCTGTCGAGGTACAAGCGGTGTCGCTGGCCGACTCCTTGGAGGTCGATGCGCGCGTGGCCGGTCGTTTGCGTCAGCTGGGCCTGCTCGGCAAGGTGGCGGTGACGGTGGATGTGCCGGTGGAGTCGGCGGGTCTGTTGTTCGTCGATAGCAAGCTGCTGCGCACGCTGGTGCCGGGTGCCTACGCCTTCTGGAATTTCCAGAAGAACGTGGCTGCCGAGGTGATCGAGCTGCGTGTGCAGTCGCTGGAGGTGTCGGGTCAGGAGCTGTTGACGCGCGACAAGGTCAGTCTGCGTGTGAATCTGGCCGCCAGCCTGCGTGTAACCGATCCGGTCGCTGCGCGTACCAAGGTGGCCAAGTACGGCGACTACCTCTATCGCGAGCTGCAGTATGGCTTGCGCAAGGCAGTCTCGGACAAGACGCTGGACGAACTGCTCGGCGACAAGGCCTCGCTGGATGCGGACATCTTTGCCTACGTGCGTGGCCGCGTCAGCGAGCTGGGCCTGGAGGTGCTCGGTGTCGGCGTGAAGGATGTGATCCTGCCGGGTGAGATGAAGACAATCCTCAACAGCGTCGTGCAGGCGGAGAAGGCGGCTCAGGCCAACGTCATCCGTCGTCGCGAGGAGTCGAACGCCACGCGTTCGCTGCTCAACACGGCGCGTCTGATCGAGGAGAGCCCCACCCTCATGCGCCTCAAGGAGCTCGAGGCGCTGGAGAAGGTCACCGAGAAGATCGACAAGCTGACCGTGTTCGGCGGCCTGGATGGCGTGCTGAATCAGCTGGTCAGTCTGAAGTAACAACCTCGTGGCGATCGCACGGATGCGATCACCACGATTTCATTCAAGGAAAGAATCATGGTTAAGCAAAACTACGAACTGCTACATGCCGAAGGCAGTACCACGCCGATCAAGGGCTGGGTACACGGCGTGCCGCTGGAAGATTCCGCGAAGCAGCAGTTGCGGAACATCGCCGCGTTGCCGTTTGTCGGCCCGTGGGTTGCGGTGATGCCGGACGTGCATCTGGGCAAGGGCGCCACGGTGGGCTCGGTGGTGCCGACCCGGGGTGCGATCATCCCCGCCGCGGTCGGCGTGGATATCGGCTGCGGCATGGCCGCTGTGCGGACCACGCTGACGGCGAAGGATCTGCCCGACAACCTGGCTCAACTGCGTTCCAGCATCGAGCGGGGTGTGCCGGTCGGCAACGGTCGTGGCGGCGATCACGGACGCATGACCGACAGCATCGAAACGCGGCTGGCGCAGTCAGGACTGGTTGCCAGGCTGGAGTTGATCAAGGCCAAGCATCGCAAGATCCGCACCGACAAGGTCGACAAGCAGATCGGCACGCTGGGCGGCGGCAATCACTTCATCGAGGTGTGCCTGGATGAGTCGGATGTCGTGTGGGTGATGTTGCATTCGGGTTCGCGCGGCACCGGCAACCTGATCGGCAGCTACTTCATCGAGATGGCGCGCGAGCAACTGGCGCATCGCGTGCTGGGTTTCCATCTGCCGGACAAGGACTTGGCGTTCTTCATGGAAGGTGAAGCCCTGTTCGATGACTACGTCGAAGCCGTGTCCTGGGCACAGGATTATGCTCGCGCCAACCGTGAAGCGATGATGTCGCGTGTGCTGGCGGAAATGCGTCACCGTCTGCCCACATTCCAGCTCGCCAAGATGGCGGTGAACTGTCATCACAACTACGTACAGAAGGAGATGCACGGTGGCGATGAACTGCTGGTCACCCGCAAGGGCGCGGTCAGCGCACGTGAAGGCGAACTGGGGATCGTCCCCGGCAGCATGGGCACGTGCAGCTATATCGTGCGTGGCAAGGGCAACGCCGACAGCTTCCACAGCTGCAGCCACGGTGCGGGTCGGGTGATGAGTCGTACCGCGGCGCGCCAGCAGATCACGTTGGCCCAGCATCGCGAGGCGACGGCGCATGTGGAATGCCGCAAGGACGCGGCCGTGATCGATGAGTCGCCGGCGGCATACAAGTCGATCGACGCGGTGATGGCGGCACAGACCGATCTGGTCGAGGTGGTACACACCTTGCGTCAGGTGCTTTGCGTAAAGGGATGAAATCCATGTTGTCGTTAGGTTTGTAGCAAGCGGCGCCGCTCCTCGTGAGCGGCGTTTTTTTGTGTCCTTGAAAATCGGCACTCGCGGATTGTCATTCCAGCGGATGAGCGATCGATCAGGGGATAGCTAGAATGGGCTTCACATCGTGCGGCGACGCAGGGGCGTTGGGTTGATGATCGTTATCCGGTTTCGCCTTGCGGCGCTTCTTCGCACAGTCTTTTTTGCTGCGTCGATGTGGCTGGTGGCTTGCAGCCATCCGTCCCGCCCGCTGACGCACGACGCCTACATCTGGCAGCGTGCGTGGACGCCAGCGGTGACGCAGGCAATGCAGGGCAGTGCGGGCGATATCCGCGCATGGCGCGTGCTGGCGGCGCAGACCGATCGTGCGGGGCGGTTGCGGGTGTTTCATCCGGATCGCGCGGCGCTGCTGGCCAGCGGTAAGCAGGTGATGCTGGTAGTGCGTATAGACGGCCAGCTGGTGCAGTGGGATGAGGCGCAGTTGCTGGCGGATACCGAGGCTTTGTGGAAGGACTGGCAGGGCGGCGATATCCGTATCGCGGGGTTGGAGATCGATCACGATTGCGGCACGGCGAGACTGCCGGCCTACGCACACTACCTCGCCGCGCTGCATCCGCTGTTGCAGGGCGCCACGCTGTCGATCACCGCGTTGCCCGCGTGGTTGCATTCGCCGGATCTATCTACGGTGCTGGCGCAGGTCGACGAATCGGTGCTGCAGGTGCATGCGGTGCGCGATCCGCACGCTGGCCTGTTCGACAGCGCGCTGGCCTTGCATTGGGCCGACGACTACGCACAGCGCAGCGACAAACTGTTTCGCATCGCCTTGCCGACCTACGGTTCACGCGTGAGCTGGGATGCACAGGGTCGGCTGGCCAGTGTGCAGAGTGAAGCCGGCGTGCTGGATGCGGGTGACGACAGCCGTGAACTGCTGGCGATGCCGCAGGACATCGCCGGTTTTCTGCAGCAGTTGCAACGCGATCCGCCCTCGCACCTGGTCGGCATTGTCTGGTTCCGGCTGCCGACCATGCAGGATGATCGCGCATGGAATCTGGCTACATGGCTGGCGGTGATCCGGCAGCAGCCATCGCATGGCGAAATCACGGCCACCGCTCGCCCCAGCAGCACGCCAGGCACGCTGGATCTGCTGCTGCAGAATCCCGGCGAACTGGATATGTCGTTGCCCAAGGTGGTCGCGCTGCCGCAGGCCTGCGCACTGGCCGATGGCATCAACGGCTATGCACTTGAGTCGAGTCGCGACACACTAAGCATCAAGCGTCTGCAGCCGGGGTTGCTGCACGGACACAGTCAACGAGTCATTGGATGGGCGCGCTGCGCCACACAAGGAGCGCAATTGCATGTGGAACCGTAATGTCGTCTTGAGTGCCTGTATTGCCACGGCAGTTGCGGCCGGTGCCGTGTGGGCCTGCGGTCCAGATTTCCCGAGCCAGCTACTGGACCATCGCGACGCCACCCTGAAGGCCACGCCACAGAACAGTTTTGCGTGGGAGGCCGCGCACCTGCTCCCCGCAACCGACACGTTGCGGCCGCAGGAGTCGGAAGCATCGCCCTATGACACGCCCAAGCCCGTCGATGAAGCCAAGTCGCAGGGCATGACGCCAGGACAGTGGCAGCGGGTGCTTACGCTGCGGCAGTCGGTGGATGGCAACAAGGCGTATGACGATGGCAAGGATCTGCCCGAGGATTTGCGCCTGTACGTCGCTGGTGCGGTCGACTATGCCGCCGCCAACAAGGCGTGCGCCGCCGCGGTGAACCCGGCCGAGGCGACGACAGCGGCCGCTTCGCCGACTTCGACTGCCGCGACCACCGCATGCGACAAACCCGATCAGGCGAAGACGGACCTTGCCATCGCCAGTTTCGAGAAAGTGCTTGCACTGCCGCCCGAGCAGGCGACGCTGCGTTCGGTATGGGCGGCATACATGCTGGGCCGCATTCACGCGCTGCGCGCCAATGCAGCGATCGACGATGCCGCCGCGTTCAAGCGCGAGCGAGATGCCGCAGCCAAGGCATTTCAGCTGACGCGCGCGCGCGCGGTGGCCGGAGCATCGGACACGCAAGGTCTGGCCGTGTCCAGCTTCGGCGAAGAGGCGCGGCTGTATCTCTACAACGGCAAGCAACAGTGCAACTGGGCCAGCCTCTATGTCGACAATAACGATTGTGGCGCGGGCATCGCCGCGGCCGATCTGAAGCATGCGATCGCGCTGTACGCCGCGCAGGCCGGGCACGGTTCGGACAGCGCCGTGCAGTCGCTGGCGACCCTCGCAGGCAACGTGCTGCGTGACGATGACCGTGCTGCCGCGTTGGTGGATGGCCCACTTTCGCAGCGGCTGCTGGTGACTTACGCGCTGGCACGCATGGACGATGACTCGATGGCTGAAGTGGATGCAGCAGCGCCATCCCCAGCCAAACTCAATCCGGCGCTGCCGGCACTGGTGCAGGCCATCGAAAAGCAGGGTCTCGATCATGTGGCCGGTGCCGATCGCCTCGCTGCCCTGGCGTATCGCAGTGGGCGTTATGACCTGGCGGCAACGCTGGCGGCTAAGGCGCCGGGTCCGCTGGCCAGTTGGGTCGACGCGAAACTGGCGTTGCACAAGGGCGATCTCGCAGCCGCAGCCGCTGCGTACGCGGATGCCGCCAAGGCATTTCCCAAGTCGGATGATCCGAAGGCGGCTATCCAGCCGAGTAACGTGCCCCTCATCGGTGGCGAACAAGGTGTGCTGGCACTGGCGCGCGGTGAATACGTCGAGGCCATGGGCCATCTCTATGACGCGGCAAACCGCGATGACCGCGATGGCAACGTTTATACCGGCGATGATGGCGGCATAGGCGATGCCGACGAAAGGTTTTACGTTGGCGACGATGATGACGGCATCGGTTATTCCGACGACACGTTTTACGTCGCCGAGCGCGTGCTCACCATTGATGAGTTGAAGGCCTTCGTCGATGCGCATGCTGCTGCGACGCCAGTACCGGCCCGAAGCAACGAGAAGGATCACAAGGACGGCATCGGAACGCTGGCCGGCCGCTTGCGTTGGCTGCTGGCGCGGCGGCTGATGCGCGCGGCGCGATACGACGAAGCGCAGGCTTATTTTCCGGCCAGTAGCGATCCGCGCTTCGGTAATGTGGACCTCCGCGCCAAGGCCAACGAGTACGCCAGCGATATGCACAAGGCCGACAGCGCCTGGACCGACATCGGCAAGGCGCAGGCGCGTTATGCCGCGGCGGTGATCGCCCGCGAAAACGGCATGGAGCTGCTCGGCTTCGAGCAGGGACCGGACTACGTCGACAGTGGTGGTGGTTTCCAGGGCGGCAGCGGCCATTCTGCCGCTGATCTGAAGCAGACCTTCGTCACCGATGGCGAGCGTCAGCGCTTTGCTGACAGTGCCGCGAAGTTGGATTGGCGTTTCCATTACCGCTACATCGCCGCGGACGAGGCCTCGGCGGCGGCCGATCTTTTGCCGCCGCGTTCGCAAGCTTTCGCTGCCGTGATGTGCAAGGCAGCTAGCTGGATGCGTGAGGGGCCACCGGATTACGAGGATCACTATCAGGGGTACGGCGATACCAAGCCCTCCGGGCCTTCCGAAGCCCAGCGTCGCGTTGCTGCCTATTACCAGCACTACGTAAAGCAAGGCGCTTACGTGAGCTGGAACGACAACTTCGGCGCGGATTGCGAAGAGCCGGATTTCGATCGCGCGCGGCTCCTGCTGCGCCATCAGCGCATCGTCAAGGCCAAGCATTTAGTCAGGCATTGGATGCCGTATGAAGTAGCCGCGTTTGTGCTGGTGGTTGCAGGGCTTGCCGGATGGTGGATGCGTCGTCGCCGTCGTAATGCGGTGGCCTGACTGCCTCTCGGTAAAGGACGAGGCGCTCCAGCTGCGCGATAATGCGCCGCTGCCATCCCTCATCGCCAATACCGCGCCGCTCGTTTGCCAATCGGCGTGGCTCCCGAGAAGTTCAACGTCTTGAAGAAGTCCGATTTCGATTTTGAGTTACCGCCCGAGCTGATCGCGCAGGCGCCACTGGCGGAGCGTTCGGCCAGCCGCCTGCTGCTGCTCGATGTGGAAAAGCATGCGCGCGAGGATCGGCTGTTTCGCGAGCTGCCGGACTTTCTGCGGCCTGGCGATCTGCTGGTGTTCAACGATACGCGGGTGCTGCCGGCGAGGTTGTACGGGCGCAAGAGCACCGGCGGTGCAGTGGAGATTCTGATCGAGCGCATCACCGGCGCGCACGAAGCCACGGTGCAACTGGGCGTCAGCAAAAAGCCGAAGGAGGGCGGGCGGATCGAGCTGGCCGACGGCAGCTTCGCCGTGGTACTGGGTCGTGACGAGGCTTTTTTCCGGCTGCGGTTCGAATCCGCTGAGCCGTTGGAAAAATTGTTGCTGAAACTGGGCGAGATGCCGCTGCCGCCGTATATCGAACGGCACGCCGACGCCAGCGACATGGAACGTTATCAGACGGTTTACGCGCGCGAGCCCGGCGCCGTTGCTGCGCCTACGGCCGGGCTCCATTTTGACGAAGCGATGCTGGCCCAGCTGCGCGACAAGGGCATCGACTTCGGCTACGTCACCCTGCATGTGGGCGCGGGTACGTTTCAGCCGATGCGCGCCGAAGACGTGAGAGATCACGTCATGCACCGCGAGTGGCTCAATGTCGGTGCGGCGCTGGTGGAAAAAATCCGCCGGACGCGCGCGGCGGGTGGCCGTGTGGTGGCGGTAGGTACGACGGTCGTGCGCGCGCTGGAGAGCGCAACCAAGGATGGCGAGCTGCACCCGTTCGCCGGCGAGACGCAGATCTTCATTTTCCCCGGTTATCGCATCACCAGCGTCGATGCGCTGGTTACCAATTTTCATCTCCCACAGTCAACGTTGCTGATGCTGGTCTCGGCGCTGGCCGGGCGTGATTTCATGCTGGATTCGTACCGGTATGCGGTGGAGCAGCGGTACCGCTTTTTCTCTTACGGTGATGCGATGCTGATCTTGCCTAAGAGCCTGTTCACGATCTCTACGTAGCCCGCGTTGTGCCGTGGCGGTTGTTTGGTGGTAGTGCGTGGCGCAGCGTCTGACTGCCGGTCAGGTCAAGCACCGAGAAAGGTGTAAACCACCCACCGAGAAAGGTGCAAGCGCTGCCGCCGGATGGCCGCCACGACTCAACCCTTCGGGCCGGGTCGGTTTGCCCCCATGCCGGCGTCATCACTCGGTCGTGTACCGACGTACACTCCCTCGTTCTTCCTTGGCCTGTGCGCAAACCGCTCCCGGCGTGGGCCACGTGAAGGTCGTGAACAGGCTCTAAGGGCAGGTAAAACAACACGCCTTCTGCAGGCCGGTGATTCAGTTGTTGCCCTTCGCCACGCGTTGTCGACGCAGCACATGCAAAATGCTCGGACAAATTCTCTTTCCAGAGCGGCCTCACGGTGCTTTGGCGCTCCGTCCAGTGTGATCAGGAATTAGAGACCATGCAGCTTGATTTCAGTCAGCTCAATGCCGCCGAATCCTATCGCTGGTTGTCGTCTACGGTGACGCCCCGGCCAATCGCCTGGGTTTCCACGCTATCGACTAATGGGGTGACCAACCTCGCGCCATTCAGTTTTTTCCAGGTGATCTGCGATGACCCGCCGACACTGATGGTCAACGTAGGGCTGCGTGCCAGCGGTGAGCTGAAAGACACCTTGCGCAACGCCCGCGATACCGGCGAACTGGTCATCCATCTGGTCAGCAAGGCCGAGGCGGAGCACATGAACGCTACGTCGGCGACGCTCGCGCATGACGATAGCGAGTTCGAAGTCGTTGGCATCGCCACGGTGCCCAGCGTGCGCGTAAAACCACCCCGCATTGCCGCTGCCTCGGTGGCGTTCGAGTGCACGTTGGCTGAAGTGATTCCGTATCCCGCGAAAAACCCACGCCAGTTTCTGATCTTCGCTCGCGTGCTGCTGGCGCATATCGATGACGCTGTGATGGCGGATGGCCGGCATGTTGATCCGGCCAAACTTGACCTGGTCGGTCGCCTCAGCGGCAGCTGGTATTCGACTACGCGCGACCGCTTCGCTATGAAGCGGCCGGCGTAAACAGGCTCTCAGGCTCAGCCGCTGCACATCGGGTCATGCGGGACTTTTTCCTTGGCCAATAGCGGATGCGTCCGGTGATGGATTGCTTCGCCGGGGGCACCGACCGTGCTCTGGGGATGATTGGCTAGCAGTGCATGTTTTTTGTGCATCGCCGTGATCCCGGATGCCGCGCCATGACGTTGTTTGCATTGACCGAGTGGCGTTCCCGCCTCCGGCGTCGTCGCCGTCGTGGCAGCAGCAGGGATGGCGGTGGTAGGGGTTGCGGCAACCGACGCCACGCCCAAACCGGCGGCGATGGCCGCTGTCCCGATCGCAGGCGATGAGTTTGCCCGCGTGGTGGATGCATGGTCCGGCAGCATTGCTGCGGGCATGGGCACCGACTGTTGCCGTGCGCTGAAGGCTGGCGCCGAAGCCGGCTTGCCAAAGCTCCAGCGGAACCCGAGATTGACGGCATTGCTGGTGCTGTTTTTGGCGATGTCGTTGCTGTAGTAGATATATGTGCTGGCCTGTGGCGTGATATTGATACTGATACCTAACCCGGCCTGCCAGTGATTCCGCACCGGTGCCGTACCCTGGACAGCGAAGCTGTCCGAAGCAGCGCCAGCGAAGGCATTGTCGATCGATACGGTTTGATCCCTGGTGTTGTGCAGATAACGCACTAGCAGAATCGGATGGATCAGGGCCCCGTCCGGGGACATGTTGAAGTCGCCGATCAGTCGCGCGCCCACGCCGTACTCCATGCTGCTTGCGTTGGAACGGCCCACGTTGAGATCGGCATCGCCGGCGCCCTGCTCGGTGAAGGCGTCATACCTGACCTTTGCGTAGTAGGCGCCGACAAAGGGTTCCAGATGCATGTTCTCGAACTGGAAGCGGTAGCCGCCCTCCAGGGCCGCATTGATCGCGTTGCCATCGTAGCTGCCGTTGGCAGTAGGACTGAACTGGGAGCCGACCTGAATCTGCCGACTGCCGTTGGCGTGTTGCCAACCGTAGGATGCGAGGCCCTCGGCCCACCATTGCTGCGGGTTGTAGTACAGCGCGTGCAGACCGATCGAGTACTGGTCGACCTTGGTAAGGTCGTCGCGTTGATCGACGGAGGTGCGTGAGTTGGCAACGCTGGCATTCAGACCCAGGCGCAGGTCAGGCAGGACCGGTGTATCGGTGCCCACGATCAGTCCATGAATCTGGTAGTCGGTCGCGGCGACATTGTCGGTGCTGCTAAAGCCGCTGTCGGCGTTATAGGGTTCGGCCCAGACGGCGGTTCCCTGTTCATCGGTATCGCGCGCCAGCCGCAGTCGGTCGAACACCGTATCCTGATATTGGCTCTGGCCGCTCAACTCGGCCTGCGCGGCCGATGCGTAAGTTTCGCCGGTGAGCGTGCCGAACGACTTGACCACCTGGTTCGCGGTCAGGCCGCGCGCATAGCCGAGCAGGGTAGGCAGTTGCGTGGAGCTGGTGGCGATCTTCTGCAAGGCACTGGCCATGTTGTACTGGTTGCTGTTGAGGCCAGGGAACTGGTTGAACGGCGTGCCGCCGGTGCCGCCGCCAGAGCCACCGACCTGGCTCAGCGTCAGAATCACCTGATTGCCTTGATTCGCCACGCTGGCATTGAGGAAGGGCAGCACGTTTTGCGTTACGCCGGCATACGTGCCAGTGATGCCGCCGCTGGCGTTGAGGATGGTGTAGGTGTTCGTTGCCGCATATGTTCCGGCGGAGGGCAGGGCAATCAACTGGCCGCCGAGTGAGGCAGTGCCATTGACCTGGATATGGTCGCTGCTGCCGCTGTCGTTTTCACGAATCTGCGTGGAGGAACCCGCGCTGCTCGTGAGTCCGCCCAGGGTCAGGGTGGAGCCCGGCATGTTGGTGCCTGCTGCTGAGCCACTGGCTCCGCTGACACCGCTGGGCGCCAGGATGCCGTTTACCGTGACCGGGCCGGAGATGCTGCCGCCGCCGACCAGAGCGCCGGTACTGGCTATCGTGGCCGGTCCGCTCAGGGCTCCGTTCACGACCAGGTTGCCGCCTGCCGTGGTGCCGCCGGCAAAGCTGGCCGTGGTGCCGCTGGCTATCGTCAGCGTGCCGGCACCGACATTGAGGTTGGAAATATTGCTGAACGATGCGGCGGGCAGGGTGCTGTCACCGCCACCGGTGATGTTCAAGGTGGTATCGGTACCCACTCCGTTCACCGTACCGGTGACGCCGGCCAGATTGGCGTAGCTGACATTCAGGCTGCTATTGCCACCCAGATTCAGCGTGCCGGCAATCAGCCCGTTCGCTGTTGCCGCGCTGCCGCTGCCATTGAGGCTGGCAGTGGCACCAGTGCCTATGCTGATGCCACCGGTATAGGGATTGCTTGCGTTCAACACACCGCCGTTAACCGTCAGCGCGCCACTGAGACCACTGAGCGAGCCGTCCAGGTTCAATGTGCCGCTGCCTTCCTTGTCCAGCCCGCCAGTGCCGGCGAGGTTGCCTGTCAAGCCGAGGTTTTGCGAGCCCTGTACGGTCAGGCCAGTTGCGCCGACGTTGACATTGTTACTTACGGTCACCGCTGTTCCCGCCTGCAAGGTGGCGCCATCGATCGCCAGTGCACCGGTACCCAGCGCATTGTTGTTGCCCAGGATCAAACTGCCGCCCGTCACCGTGGTGCCACCGCTGAAGCTGTTGGCGCCGTTCAACGTCAGCGCGGCAGAGCCGCTCTTGGTCAGGCTGCCGCTGCCGGAGAGCTGACCACCCAGGGTCAGCGCCTGGCTACCGGTGTCGGTCAGTGCCGCATTGAGTGCGATGTTGTTGGCCACGGTGACTGGAGCGGTGGCGTCTAACGTTGCCGTACCGGCTATCGTGAGTGCGCCTGTACCCAGGGCTGCATCGTTGCCGAGCAAGAGGCCGCCACTGTTGACGGTAAGCCCACCACTGAAGCTGTTGGCGCCAGCAAGGGTCAGTGTCGACGTACCGTTCTTGACCAGGTCGCCAGTGCCGGAGATCGTGCCGCCAAGATTCACTGCGCTATTACCCGGCAAGGTCAGGTCCGCACCGCTGGCCAGATCGACATTGTTGGAAAGGCTCAACGGATTGCCATTGCTGTCCAGTGTGGCCGAGCCTGCGACCGTCAGTGCGCCGGTGCCCAGTGCGCCGTTGTTGCCAAGGACCAGGCCACCGGCATCAAGCGTCACGCCGCCGCTGAACGTATTCGCGCCAGTCAACGTCTGCACGCCGGTACCGGTCTTGGTCAGGCCGCCACTGCCGGCGATCGTGCCAGCGAAAGTCTGGTTGCTGGCATTGCCGAAGCTCAATGTGTTCGCACCCAGGTTCACCGCGCCACCGGCACCAGCCAGCGAACCGATGACCTGATTGCTACCGGCCGAGATATCCAACGTGGCGGCGGTGCCCAGGGTGACCGCACCGGTCGCCGCCAAACTGCCGCCGGCACCAAGTGCCAGCGTGCCCGTGTCGATAGTGGTGCCACCGCTGAAGGTATTGGCGCCGGTCAGGGTCAGAGTCGCGCTGCCGTCCTTGGTCAGGGCGCCGGTGCCGGAGATCGCACCGCCTACGGTGAGCGCGTTGCTGCCCAGCACATCCAGGGTCGTCCCCGCGGCCAGGCTGACATTGTTGGCCAGGCTGACCGGTGCATTCGCATCCAGCGAAGCTGAGCTGTTAACACTCAGCGTGCCTGTGCCGAGCGCCGTATTGTTGCCGACGAGCAGGCCACCGGCGTCGAGATCGACACCGCCACTGAATGTGCTGGCGCCGGTTAGCGTCTCTACGCCGCTGCCGTTCTTGGTCAGTGCACCACTACCAGCGATCGTACCGGCGAAAGTCTGGTCGCTGGCATCGCCGAAGCTCAACGTGTTCGCGCCCAGGTTCACCGCGCCGCCGGCACCGGCCAGCGAGCCGATCACCTGATTGCCGCCGGCTGAAAGATCCAGCGTGCCAGCACTGCCTAAAGTAACTGCGCCGGTTGCGGCAAGGCTGCCGCCGGCGCCGAGGGCCAGTGTGCCGGCGTCGATGGTGGTCCCACCGGTAAAGGTATTGGCGCCATCGAGGGTCTGTATCCCTGCGCCATTCTTGATCAGGCCACCGGTGCCGGCGATGACGCCGGCGAAGCTGGCGTTGCCAATACCGCCCAGGGTCAGCGTATTGCCGCCGAGCGTGACATTGCTGCCGCCCACGCCATTCAGTGCGCCGATCGCCTGATTGCCACCGGCGGAGATATCGAA